>NZ_CP118866.1:0-340000 GCF_029101545.1 Amygdalobacter indicium
CGCACAGGGAAAACTATATCGCCGTTTTTATACCTATGAATGTTAATACCCTTCATATTCTTTCCCTCCAAGCTTCTTTATTAAATTATATCATTAGCAGCTTTGCAGTGTCAAACGCTGTGTATTAGTTTGTGCTATTAATCTGTGATAATTTCACCCTTGTAACAACTTGTCAAGGACTTTTTAATCATTTTTTATCGCTTTTTGATGTTTTTCTCTCTCCATTTCTTTAAGAATTATGCGTTTTAATTTGTCTTGCATTGTTTCCGCTGCATTTTCATTAAAGTGAACAACAACCTCATAGGTTGCTTTACCGATTTTCTTTATCGTTTTTGTTCCTGTATTCTGTTTATTTTTATTTTCTCGCATATAGTTTTCCTCCTGTTTATAAACATTAAAAACGACTAGATTTTTTATCTTCTAGTCGTTTCATTTTATTGTGACCTTGGACATTGCCAAATTATTCAATTATGCTTCAAGAAAATCGTCCATTAGCAAAAAGTCTCTGATTCCAACGTAGTAAATTCCATACTCATCGTATCTTGGCACTATATTATCTCTAACAATAATAATTTTCTTAAAAGAATCGTCAATCCGTTTTAGAGAGTTTCTTTCCTGTTCTTTCTTCTCCTCACTGTTTATAGCAAAAGCTGATTGAATATAATATCTGAGATTTCCCCTATTAATAACAAAATCAACCTCTAATTGTACTCTTGTTGTTTTTCCCTTCACGTTAGGAAAATATTCTACAACACCCACATCAACATTAAATCCTCTTCTTAGCAAGTCATTGTAAATGATATTTTCCATAATATGCGTTTCTTCAACTTGTCTAAAATTCAATCTTGCATTTCTAAGACCAATATCAGCAAAATAGTATTTAAGTGGTGTAGAAAAATATTTTGAGCCTTTAATATCGTATCTTTTAGCAGCATACAGAACATAGGCTTCTTCAAAATATGTTAAATACTTTGAAATGGTATTATTTGATATATTTATCTTCTTTTCCGAAGCATATCTATTAGATAGCTTAAGTGGATTTGTAAGTGAACCTACTGCTGATGAAACAAAATCTAGTAAAACTTCTAATACTTCCTCACTATTTTTTATCTGATTTCGATCTATGATATCTTTAATATAGGTTTCTTCAAATAGTTCTTTCAAATATCTGCTCTTCTCCTCAAAGGTTTCCATTTCAAGTACAAATGGCATTCCACCACAAAGAACATAATCTTCCCATGCTTTATCTTTATTCTCATAACAGCTACTCATCTCAGCAAATGATAAAGGATACAAATGTATTTCATCTCCCCTATCTCGAAATTGTGTCAAAATGTCTTTAGAAAGCATTTTTGAATTACTTCCGGTAACATAAATATCAAGATTTTTTCGTTTCATAAGTGAAAGTAATGTATCAACAAAAGTAATCTTTTCATCCTCATCATCAATATATGGATTTTTTACCGACCTTGAAAATTGTATCTCGTCAATAAAAATATAATATCTTTTATTATCAGTTATCTTATTTTTTATATATTCATTGAGCTTAAACGGATCTCTATACCCACTATTTTCGATGTCATCAAGAGCTATTTCAATAATTTGGTTTTCAGCTATACTATTTTTCAATAAATAATTCTTGTATAGTTCAAACAACAAATATGACTTACCACACCTTCTGATACCTGTGATGATTTTAATTCTTCCGTTATCCTTTTTCTTAATTAGTTCATCTAAATATTGCTTTCTTTCTATAATCATATCACGCACCCCTTCTCTGTAAATAATTTATATATTTTGCCACGCTTTTTATTTGTGTATATTTTATCACCGTTAAAGAGTAATCGCAGTCATAAGGAATAATTTGCGTGGCATAATATGTTTTTTATTCTATCTTCGAATTTTCACACACTCGCTGTTTCAATATAAACAAGTTAACTTTGTTTATAATCCTCCCCGGCAACAGTTCGTTACCTGGGGGGTGAAATTTTAATTGGTTAGTTACAGGGTGAAATTATCATAGATTAATAGCAGCCTCTTTGACATCTTTACACTTATACATAATCCTTTGATTGTGTCCCAAAGGAATACTTTTTATCTTTCTTTCAACATCCGACAATTGGGTTACAGATTGTAACCCAATTAAGTAATAGTTATAAAATAAATGCCAATATCTAAACGGAAATTTATCAAGCTGCAGCTGTAATGTATTGAACTAATACACCCGCCTGTACAAACGCAATATTAAGAATTACGCTAATGGTCTTGCTAAATAAATCTTACCGCCTACAACAATATAAAAAGCCTGATACTTGCCCCATTTTTTACTCATCCGGATAATTTGCTTATCTTGCTGTTTGAATAAAACAAAATCAGTCAGTGCATCATCCGCTTGCAGCAATTCTCCCAAATATTCTTGTTTCTGCTGGTCCTTGTATTCTACAAAACAGTCATAACGATGGTACATTTTGATGTTTTTATCTACCAGTTTCAGGTGAAGTAAGGGATATTTATCCAAGTTCTTATCTGTAGTCCCGCTATCTTTGGCCGCTTTAATTTTGGCAAAAACATCCTCATTACTACGTAGATGATCAAGTTTATATATTTCAACATAATCCTGGTAACCGCCATCAGGATTTACAACGTCAGTAGTAAATTTTTCACCCTCAAACAGGACCCATTCTTTCGGTATTTGTATGTTTTTCGTGTCTTTATTGCCGAAACGGAAGTAACAAAGGCATATTCCCAAGACAACTATCAATAAAGCCGGCAAAATAAGATATTTACGTCGAGAATTATCAAATATTTTCATAATATTATCCTTCTACTTTCTTGAAATGGTAAAAATCAGCCGATTAGCTGAATAAAACTATACTAACCGCACAGGGAAAACTATATCGCCGTTTTTATACCTATGGATGTTAATTCCCTTCATATTCTTTCCCTCCGAGCTTTCTTTATTAAATTATATCATTAGCAACTTTTCTGCGTCAATGCCCGCTCATTTCCCGTTTTCCGTCACCTATCCCCACTGCCACCTACAAAAAAACGTAAAAAAGCCCGCATAAAACTTACGCGGGCTGACGAACAATTCAAACTCAAATCTCTACGCAACTACTGCAATTCTTTCTCCTCATTACAAGCGGCAATAAATGTCTCGTCCAAATCCAACTCAATCGGACAATGATCCGAACCCATAATATCGGACAAAATCTTCGCACCTTTAACAGCCGGCACCAAACGCTCCGACACCAGAAAATAATCAATTCTCCACCCGATATTTCTTTCACGGGCACGAGTACGATAAGACCACCAGCTGTAACATTTCTCCTGTGGCGCCAACAAACGGAAAGTATCAACAAAGCCCCGCGCCAGAAGTTGACTGAAAGCGGACCGTTCTTCATCGGAGAATCCCGGATTAAAGTGGTTGCTGTCGGGATTAGCCAAATCTATCTCCTCATGCGCGACATTCAAATCGCCGCAAACAATAACCGGTTTCTCAACATCCAGACTTTGCAGATAATCGGCGAACTTCTCCTCGAAATTCAAGCGGAAAGGCAGACGTTTCAGGCCGTCTTGAGAGTTCGGCACATACGCCGTAACAAAGAAAAATTGCGGAAATTCCAAAGTCAAAACCCGGCCTTCCGCATCAACAGCCTCATCGCCTATCCCGTATCGTACCTTAAGCACCGGTAATTTGCTGAACACTGCCGTACCTGAATAACCCTTTTTCACAGTAGAATAATGCCAATACGCCTGATAATCAGGAAAAGGCTGATCGCTCATCTGCCCGGCTTGCAACTTCGTTTCCTGCAAAGCGAAAACATCAGCCTGCAAAGCGGCAAAATCCGCCGGGAAATTCTTTTTCCAAATTGCCCGTAACCCATTCACATTAAAAGATACAAATTTCAGCATTTTCACTCCCGCCGTTCACCTGCCGCCTGTCAAGCGACAGTGTATAATAATGTCAACATTATAACGAAAGTTCGGGCACATTAAAATGATTGAAATTAAACCTGTACGTGATGTCGCCGTTATTCTTTTATACAACAAGTACGGCGAATTTCTTTTAGGTCGACGCAAAGAAGGAAAATTTGCCGCCGGCTATTACGAACTGCCGGGTGGGAAGAGAGAAGACGGCGAATCTCTGTTGCAGACAGTGAAACGGGAAACTCTGGAAGAAATAAGCTACACTCTAAAGCGACCTCAACTTATCTACGAATGTCATGTCGATTACAGTATCGGTCAAATTCCCCTCCATGTTTTCGCCGAAGAACTCGAAGCAGAAAATTTGAGCGAAGCAGTTAAGGCCCGCAGTTCGGATTACAATCGCCCGAAATTTCCGGCCAATGAGGCGGCGGAACTCGTTTGGGTTACAGGTCATAAAGCTTTGAGCTTGAAACTACTGCCGATTATGCGGGCAATGCTGGACTTAACGCCATTTCGCCGGCTGCTGCCGAATATCGGCCCTGTCGATTTAAGTGTCGACAAAGACGTTCATATTTGACCGCTAAAAAAATAAGAAAGCTGCCCCGAAGGAGCGGAAAAGTTATATACTCTAATTGAACATATGAGCAGCACATAAAGGAGATATTTTATGAGCAATTTTGACATTAATAGAAAGCCTTTAAGTTCGGAAGAACGCCAAATGGGCCGGAACATGTTGGACTTTGTCGCTAAAAGTCCTGCCGCCTGGCAAGCCTGCGCTACAGCCGGAGAACTGTTGCAAGCTAACGGCTTCCACAAGGTTCAAGCCGGCGATCTGGTTAACAGTAAAGTCGGCGATAAAAATTTCATCACCATCAACGATTCGTCCCTGATTGCCTGGTCTATCGGCAAAGACAGCTACCAAAAAGGCGCTCGTATCTGGGGTTCGCATTTGGACTCCCCGGCTTTGCAGATCAAGCCCAACAGTTTAATTGAAAAAGAGGGAACATTAATTGTCAATTGTTCCGTCTACGGCGGACCTCTGCTGAACAGTTATTTCGACCGGCCCTTAGGTTTAGCCGGTATAGTCACCTTACGCAGCCACTGTGATCAAGCAGCTTACAAAAGTGTTTTAGTCGACTTGGCACCTTTGAAAATCGTTTTGCCGAGCTTAGCTATTCACTTCAACCGGGCCGCTAATGACGGCGTCAAAATTGAGAAGCAAAAAGTTTTACTGCCGCTCCTCGGTCTGTCCCGGAACGAGAAAGTCAAAACGGCTGCTGCCAGTTATACTCGGGCTGCCAATTATGCTGCAGTTTGCGAGCAGGAATCCGACTGTGTCGATAACGGCGGTACCGACTTGCAGGTCTTCGAACAGCTGATCAGTGAAAAACTGAATTGTCCCATGGAAGATATTCTCGATTACGATTTGCGCACCTATGTCTGCGAAGCTCCTTGTTTCGTCGGCCTGAATGAAGAATTGATGTCTTCTTCCCGTATGGATGATTTGGGCATGTCTATCCCCGGCGTTTACGGCTTTATCGCTGCTAACAGTGCTGACGGCAAATTCGCCCGGACTTTTAAGGAAAATGAGTTTGACGGTTTGAAAGTTCTGTATTTGGCGGATAATGAAGAAATCGGTTCCAACACCAAGCAGGGCGCTGATACTATCTGGCTAAGGCAAACAATTGAGGCTATTTGTCTGAGTTTGGGCATGCCGCAAGCTGAATTCCCCGAGGTTCTGGAGCATTCGATTATGATTTCCGCCGACGTGGCGCACGCCGTGCATCCTAACTATGCTGAATATGCCGACGCTACGAATCGTCCGCGTCTGAATGAAGGACCGGTTTTGAAAATTAATCCGGGCAAATATTCTACCGATGCCGCTTCCGCCGCTTCTTTCCGTTTGGTGTGTGAGGCAGCCGGCGTACCTTTGCAGACCTTCATGAATCGTACGGACTTGCCCGGCGGCACGACAATCGGACCGATTACCACGGCTTATTTGCCTATAAGTAATGTCGATATCGGCAATCCGATTCTGGCAATGCATTCCTGCCGTGAGCTGGCCGGTGTTCTCGACTCTTACTATGCTAAAGTTATGTGTGAGATGTTCTATCGCAAACCGCTGATTTGAGCTTTGATTAATTAAACAACTGAAATCCTCTTTATTTCAAGCCGAATTTTCCGGTTTTTGTGCAAATAAAGAGGATTTTTATTTAATTGCAATTTTACGGATTACATTTATGAGTAATCATATTCCACTTTACTCCCTTTCACTCTTCTCAACCCGCACACTGACTGCAGCTACAATCGCAACAATATTAACCACTATAAGCGCTGTTAACATCGGCCATCTTACAGGTTGAAAGAGATTGAATGTTTCTGTCCATGACCATTCATAGTGCCATAAAATCATAGTAAGAAACGGTAGAATTAAAGCGGCAATCAAGCCAAGCAGCCGAAACAATTGTTGCTTCCAATTACGCCAAAATAAAGGCCTCGGCAAACCAAATAACAACTGTAACAAATTAAAGATCGACAATGCCGTCAATAAGAAATAGACTTTAGCAATAAATTGCATATTACCTAAAATTCTCCGATTCGCTTCCAGGAAAAAATGCAAATCATTTTTCACCTTTTCTTCTTCCGTATTTTCCGTTAAAAAACGACTGACAATCTTCCCCTGTTCAAGTAACAACAAACTCGGAACGCCCTTAATATCGTACTTTTGCATAATTGTGGTAAAATTAGGGTCTTTCCGCCAAAAATCGGTATCCAGATAACGTAAATTCCGTGCTTCGGCCGCCGAAGTTGTCTGCAAGACTTGAGAAAAATCAACACATTTGGAACAAGTAGGACGGGTAAAATAAACGTATCCGCTGTATTTTTCCAATTCAGTTAAAGATTGCAAATCTTTTGCCTGCAAACAAGCTGAACTCCCTAAAAATAAGAATACAGTCAGTAAGAACAAACAAAGTCCCCTCTTTCGCATACTTCAATAACCTCCTTTCATCAAATATTATGTATTAAAATAATATCAAAAAGCACATTCAAAAATCAATAGTAGAATATCAATTAATACGTAACTGATAGTGCTAAAGTGACAACAAAAAAACACATAAACCCGTAAAGGTCTATGTGTTTCATTCTCGGGTTTCGAACACTGCCAAAACGCTGCATGCCGAATTTTCCGACTTCTGAGAAAATAAAGAGGATTTTTTCTGCTTACTCAAGTGCTTACTTAAGCCGCAACGCCTATAGTATCGGCAATATATTTTTTTATTCCCTCCGGCCGGGCAAAATTGTATTGGGCATTTTTATCTTCGTAATACTCCCTTATACTTGCTAATGTAATTTGATTTTGTGACGGTGTATCAACCGCACACCCTTCTCTAGCAATCTGCCACGGCTTTTCTGCATGTGTAATTTTTTCCAACATTTTGCCACCATATTTTCCAAACGTAGCAACAACTAAATCAATTATTTTTCGCTCATCCTCAGTAAGTTCCGATTCAACAGCAGCAAATGCGATGAAGCGTTTGTCTTCTATCGGATTATATTTAAAGTTGCGAAACAACTCGTATACTTCCGGAAATACCGGGCCATGAACCCATGCTTGACATTGTTCTGAAAATAAAGGCTTTTCATTTAATACACAAGATATACCCTGACAAAAATAAAGCAGTTTCTGCAACGCCAACGGGGTTATTTCTTCAAGCCGCACAAATAAATAAGCAATAGATCTACGCATTTCTTCAGAAATGGACGATATAGCTTGTAAACTCTTCACCGCTTCCTCAGCTTTAGCATATGCAACATCCGTTATTTTTTGTTTGTTTTCCGCCAATTTTTCGTGCATAAAGTTCGGAGATATCAAAGCTTTGCGTATAATATCCGAATATTTTTTGCTTGGTATTTGCCCGGAAAGATATCGTGTAATTGTCACTTCGCCAAAACCTAACACTAGTGACAGCGGCGCTTTACCAATGTTGTAAAGCTCCATTAAATTTTCAATATCAGATACTGTAACTATTCCTACAATTTTACGATACTGCTCATCTACCTCACGAATATTTTGATCTATCATTCCCGGTAAATTCATTTCTTCACCGCAATTTTGACAAACTGCACTCGTAATGCTGAATGTATACTCAGTATTGTTAATCATATTTTTTATTTGCTTCTTTTGTAAAACATATTCCTCTTCTGTTCTGCAATTTGTGCAAAAATCTTTCTTTTTGAACATAATGACACTCTCCCTTCCATAAAAATTACTTGAAATAATATTTAATCGGATGATTTTGTTTGTGAAAAGATATCACAATCACAAAACCTGTAAGCAACTTATTAATTTTGATATACAAAGGTATTCGCACCTTTTTATTACCGAATCTTTCAAGTAATTCTATTTCTTTTCCGAACACATACAATAGTTCATACTCATATCCCGTACTTTTTGTTCGTCAATTACATAATAATAAAATAAGTCGTCATTGTCTTTTCTTTTTGCGCCTCTTTCTATTCGGTACTTTTTATCGCGAATTAACATTTTAATTTCTGTTAAATAGCTGTCTATAAACTGTTTGTCAATCAAAATTCACCTCGTGTATTAGCAATTGATACTTTATATTCTAACTCCGATGACGGCATTTTGTCAATATCCTATCATTTTAAGCCCGCCTATTTTCACGTTTTTCATGCCAACTCTATATCACAAAAAAACACATAAACCCGTAAGGTCTATGTGTTTCATTCTCAAATTTTGAACGCTGCCAAAACACTGCAAGGCGATAAGCGACTATATCTGCAAGCCTTCACTGCGCAACAGCCCGCAAGCAGCTTTGATCAACGCTTCGGTTTCACTTGCTGCCTGACTTTCAGCAAAAACACGCAACACCGGTTCCGTGCCCGAAAAACGCAAAAGAACGAAGCTGTCATCAACAAAGGTAATCTTCAAGCCGTCGTCCGTCCGAATTTTCTTCACTTGCTGCTTATAATCAGGTAAAGCCTTCAATTCCGTAATATCCGCTAATTGCCGCTTCACAGCCTCAACTTGATCCTGGCGGAAACGGAACTCCTTTTCCTGCATATAATATTTGCCGAACTTGGCTGTCATTTCATCAAGCAGACAGGAAATAGACTTACCGGAAACTGCCGCCATCTCAATCATCAGCATAGCCGCGAAAACGCCGTCTTTACCGTTAATATGAGTCGGCAAGGCCAAACCGCCGGACGATTCACCGCCCAAAATAGCCTGATATTGTTGCATCGCCTGTGAAACCCACTTGAAACCGACTTTAACTTCAATAGCTTCCTGCCCGTAAGCGTGCGCGATCTTATCCAACAAATGCGTGGTCGCCAAATTGCGCACCACCGGTCCCTGCATACCCTTATATTCCAGGAAATAATAATACACGAGAGATAAAATCTCATTCGCGCTCAAATAACGGTGCTTATCATCCAAAATAGCCAAGCGGTCACCGTCACCGTCCGTCGCAATACCGGCATCATAATAACCTTCCTGCATCGTCGCTTTCATCACGCCCAGACGCTCCTCGCTCGGGGAAGGCATATGACCGCCGAACAAGGTGTCGTGTTCGTGGTGAATAACCTCAAGCTGACAACGGGCTTGCAAAAGCAACGCCGTCAAGGCCTCTCCGCTGGCACCGTACATCGGGTCGAAAATCAGGCGCAAACCGGCTTTCTTAATCGCCGCCATATCAATCTGCCCGGCAATACTGTCCAAATAATCGTTAATCGGATAAAACTCTTTCACCCGCCCGGCTTTGAGCAGTTCTTCATACGGCGTATAAGGGATTTGCGGCAAAAGCGGCGCAGTTTCGGCCAATAATTCGGCCGCAATCTGTTCAACCTTTCCCGTAACGCCTAAATCCGCATCTTTACCGCCCTTAGTAAAAAGCTTAAAGCCGTTATAAATCGCCAAATTATGACTGGCGGTAACCATCATGCCGTAATCAAAATTGTTGGCTTTGGTATAATACATCACCACGGGAGTCGGTACGGAATGATTGATAAACCACAACTTCAATTGACTCTCATGCAAAAATACCTCGGCAAACCACTTGACCGCTTCCTTCGACAAAAAGCGGCGATCGTAACCGATAACCAACGGCGTTTGACAATTTTCCCGCGTCAGCAAAGTCTTAACCGCATAGGCTAACAACTGAATATTTTCTTTGTTGAAACCGTCACCGATAACAGCACGCCAACCGCCTGTACCAAATTTGAACATTTTCTACCTCTTAAATTTACGTATAACTTTTAATAAAACTGCCAACCACGTCACTGTGCGCCGCAATTTGGCAAAAGAGCTGCGCTCGCTGCTCACTTCCTGCAGGCGAAATCTAACTGCCGTGCAGGCATCTTTAACTTTCGTCACCGTTTCATTGGTCACAGTCGTCACTTGCGCTAAATTATCACTGATTTTCGCCGCATTTTTACATACAGCTTCACTGTTCTCCGCCACATCGTCACTTATATCGACCAAATTGCCGGCTATTAAATCGACATTATCCGTTATAGCGGGCAATTTCTCCGCCAATTTAGTTGCCGCCGGCGATAAAGTTTTGATAAATTCTTTAGCAGCACTGATTAAAGGGAACAGGCGAAGCAGCAAAACTATCAGCAAAATTAAAGCGGCAATGCTCAGCAAAGTGACACAGCCTGTCAAAAGTTCGTTAAGACTGATGACTACATTAACTTCTGCTGTCTGCACTGTTATACCTCATCATTCTCTGTCGGCTCGGAACCTGTCGTCTCTCCCTCAGCTTCTAACGACGCTTTGATGGAATCTAACGTCCTGCCTGTACCTTTGCCGATTTCACGGGCGGTAATTCTGGCCTTGCGTTCCAAGCTTCTGCCCTGACGGGTAAAAGTGTTGAAAGCTTCCTGTCCCTGTTGTTTAAGTAATTCGGCCAAATCCTGTGCTTTGTTATATGCCAACTGTGCTACATCTCCGGCTTTATCATAAGCTTTGCCGGCACAGTCCTTTATATCCTGACGAGTTTCTTTACCGGATTTCGGGGCCAAAAGTAAGGCGCCGATAACGCCGACGGTTAATCCGCCCAATACACCTAATACCACTTCTTTGTTCTTATCACGACGGTTTTGTCCCGTGAAAGCACCGATTATTTCTTGTATTAATGTCATATACATTACCTCCTTTTTCTTACCTTTAATTGTCTTATTTTTGGACGCAATTTGCAAGCTGTGCACACCGGTCGCTCCGCTTGAATCGACTTGGAGCAAATTAAATCAGCTTGATGGCAATATAGAAAAATCGCCTCAACTTCAAGTCAAGGCGATTCTGGTTAACCCTTTTCCTTATACGCTTAACGGCGCTTTTTTCTCGTGAAAACGTAGGCTAAAGCTGCGATAATGCTGCCCAAGGCACCGCCGCCTGCAGCTGTTTCGCCGGTCTTACTGACCTTGCCCAATTTATTACCGTTTTCTTTCTCGTACGCTTTGTACCACGGCTCCTGTTCTTCTTTGTCATAGGTAAACTTGCCGTAGAAAAGTTCCAAGGAGAAGGTTCGGCTCGACTTGTCGCTGAAGGTAATTGTCACTTCCCGCTTCTCTTTATCAACTGTTATGTCGACTATGTTTTTACCTAAGTTGGCCTTTTCAATAGACTTTTGCACCCGTTCTACATCATGGTCACTTATCCGGCTGTCATCATCGACCAGAACTTTGGGGTTCGGCACGATTATTTCGGTGCGTTCCGCCATGGTGCGGCGACGGATTAAGTCCTGTAATTTCAAGCTCGTGTCGTTGACGGAGTTATCCTCATAAGTAACGGTAATTTTGCCTGTTGTCGGTTCAATTTCCACCTTGGCAATATGCTTGTCTTTGTTGGCTTCTTTGATGGCATCAATTACATTGATTATCTCCTCATCCGACAGTTTGTCCAATTCATACACGGGGATTTTGTTCTCCGGCTTGTCGAGGACTGTACTTTCAGCCATTGTCCGTTCCCGGACGACATCTTTAAGTTGGACTTTGCCGATGCTGTTATCAGGATACTTAATGTTTACCGTGCCTTCAGCCTTGTCTACCGTGATGTTGTCCTTTTGAACTTTGGTATCCTGCTTGTTGGCTTCGTAAACAGCATCTTTAATCTTCTGCTCTTCTTCCGGCGTAAGCTTGGTCATGTCGTTAACATCGACTACACCGACTTTTTGCTCGGCGCTCGGAGCTACCGGCGGTTTTTTCTCGGCATCGGTCTTGGCGCGGACCAAGGTGTTCAAAGTTAATTCCGAAGTACTGTTATCATCATATTTAACAATAACTTTGTTCTCGTCCTTCTTAACTTCGATATTGTCCTTGTCAGTCACTCCGTCCTTATCTTTGTTAGCTTCGTAAACTGCCTCTTTAATCTTAGCAATTTCGTCATCCTTGAGATTTGCCATCGTGTTCGGATCGTCAACCGGAATTTTGTCTGCCGGCGCAACTGCCGGGGCCTTCTCGGCCTTAGTTTTCTGCACAGCGGCATCGCTCAAAGCCATGTCAGCGACTGAATCATCCTGATAGGTAACTTTGACTTTGTTCTCAGCTTGATTTACTTCGACTGTCTTAATCTTAACTTCAGCCGTATCGGGGTTGGCGGTCTTAACAGCGTTCTCAATTTCCGTTTTTTCACTGTCCGAAATTGCGGTCATGTCGTCAACCTTGACTTTATTCGTCGGCGCTTTCAAAGTAGCTTTTTCAGCCATCGTTTTCTCATCCGCCAGGTCAGAAAGCTTGAACGGTGAATTGCTCGAATTATCTTCATAAGTAACCGTAACCTTATCGGCAGCTTCATCAACGGTTATACTCTTAATTTTGCCATTCGGGTTCTTCTCCTGCAATTTAGCTAAAATCTCCGCTTTTTCAGGTTCCGTCAGGCTGTTCTTATGCGCCACCTTAACTTTAGTATCAGGGGCTTGTAAGTTGGCTTTCTCGGCATCTGTCTTTTGGACGACAACATCGGATACGTTTTTCTCTTTTGCAGTAGTACCGTCGTTGAAGGTAAAGGTTATCTTATGTGTCGTATTATCAATAGTCACATCCTGCAAGTTGATTTCCGTGTTATCCTTTTTCAGCTTATCGATAATCTCAGCTTTCTCAGTTTCGGAAATTTCATCCTTATTGTCAACTTTAATCTTCGGATCAGGCAAAGCGATACCATGCAAAGTGGCACGAGCTTTAACCAATTTCTCGGTTAAATCGTTTATCTCACTTTGACTCGGCAACTTATCAAGCTCAATCGCATCATTGTCGTGTTTGGCGACGGCAGCTTGAGCCTGTTGCAAAGCAGTATCTAAAGCAGTCTTCACTGCCGCTTCTTCCTGCTTGTATTTGTCTTTCGTTTGATCTTGGGTCGCTGCGTCGATCTCCTGCAAAAGTTTATCCCACATTGCACCGTCCAAAGCCTTACGGGCATTTTTCAGGTTTTCTGTAAGTTGATCGATTTTGCTTTGCTCTGTAATGCTCTGATCCGTCATCGCTGCCTGCGCTGCATTCAAAGCCGCCTCGAAATTTTTCTTCAACTTGGCGCTTGCTTCCGGATAAGTAGAATCGTCGGTTTTGTCCTTAATCTCGGTACTCTTATCTATCTCCGCCTGCAACTTGTCTTTAATAAGTTGGGCAGTCACGCCGTCCGGAATAAGCTTTTTGGCCAATTCTTCAATTTCCTTAATAAGGCGTTCGACATCAGCTTTTTCCTGCTCCGTGCCTTGGTCTTTATCCAAGAGGTCTTGGGCTTCTTTTAATTTCTGCTGCAAGTCTTTCTTGGCTTGGACTTTGGCCGGATCATTAGCAATAGCTGCATCTTCCGGCATTTTCTCCGTCGCCGTCTTCTGCACTCCGTCAAGGCGCTGCATGGAGCTGTCCAACTCATTTGCATCCTGCAGATTTTTAGCTAATTCTTCCTTGCTCGCCGAACCTTGAACCAAGTTTTTAGCTTTCGCTTTCTGCTTATTGTTCAGGTATTGCAATTGTTCAATCTCGTCCAAAGCCGCTTTGATGTCGTCTTTCAACCTATATTCATTGAGAATGCTCTCAACCTCATCGGCACTGCCGGCGTTATCAATCTTGGTATCAGCTTCCTTCTTTTCCTGCTCCGACAAGTTATTCATCTGGGCAATTTCGGCTTTAGCTTTTTTCTTGGCATTTTCTTTTTCCGCTTCATCGACAATTTGCCAAATTGCAGCACTGTCGCCGGCCGCATCAATTTGAGCGATATACTTATCCTTCGCGGTTTGATCCAAGCCGTCCAGTTGGCCGATGCGCTTCTTGGCCTGCTCTCTTTCCGATTGCAAATTATCTTGGGCTGCCTGTTTGCGTTTTTGCTTCTCTTCTTCCTCTTTCTGCTTGTCTTTCTCCTTAGCCTCTTTCACAGCGTTTTTAATTTCGTCTTCGCTTGTGGCGGCACCGATTTTCTTGTTAAACTCTTTTTTCTCTTCCGGCGTTAAGTTCTGCAGATTGTTAACTTCATCCTGCGCCTTCATTTTTTTGTCCGCTAATTCTTTGGCCTTTTGCGCATCCTTGTCCTTAGCTTCTTTAATAACATTATCAATACCGGCGGTGTCAGCTGCATCCTTAATTTTTTGCTTATACTGCGTTTTTTCATCAGGGCTCAAGTTCGGCAAAGAATCAATTACTTTCTCGGCTTCCTCTTTCGCCTTCGTTAAAGCTTCCTTGTCCTTGCGTTTTTTCTCTTCTTCCTGATTCTTCTTCTTAGCATCATTTACAGCCTTTTGGATAGCGTTTTCATCGCTGTCGTTTTGGATGTCTTCCAAAGCCTTTTTCTTGGCATCTTCCGGCAAATCGCCCATGCCTTCTATGGCTTTCTTGGCCTCTTCTTTCTGCTTTTCTTTCAGCTTATCCTTGTCTTTTTGTTCTTTGTCCTTAGCATCCTGCTGTTTGGCCTTGTCCAGTTCTGCGCGCACTTTCTCCGGGTCCGTGCCGTTTTTGATTTTCTCTTCGAATTCTTTTTTCTTGGTCGGGTCCAGATTTTCTAATTTCTCAAGCTCTTTCTGCGCCTCTTCTTTGGCTTTGTCGTTATCCTGTTTCTTTTTGCCTTCTTCCGCTTTTTGATTCGCTTTGTCCAGAGCCTTGTTGATGTCGTCCTGGGTTAAGCTGCCGCCTTTGTCCTCCAACTCTTTCTTAATCTTGTTGGCGTCATCTTCGCTCAGACCCTGTTTCTTCAAATCGTCAATAATGGCATCGGCATCTTTCTTGCTCTCGTCCGGATTAAAGGCCGCACCGTCAGCGTAGAAGAGTTTGTCTTTCGTAAGAGTAAATAATAATGCAGATTCTCCTTCATATGTACCTTTATCTCCATGAATCTCTAAGCTTCCGTATTTAACTCCCTGAGAGATATATGAAACGCCTCTATCCTGAAAACCCGGTCCCTTTATACCTAACGAAGCAATATGCGGTATTAATTTAACCTTGCCTTCACTTTTTTGTTCAGTCAAATAGAAAATCGCTTTGGAAGCTATTTTTCCTCCACCCTCATTCAAAAACTTTTTAGCTTTTTCTTTGCTATAATCGCTATTGTCTTTACCCATCCACTCGTAATTATCATAGACAAAGCGTCGAGCAGCGTCAGACAAAAGCTCGTTACTTATGTTGTTCATATCCGCAACCTTAATCGGGGTTATCTGATAAGTATAGCTGCCCTCAGTATATGTCTGCTTACCCGGATTGCTCGCCTGCCCTTTGGTATAGACAAGACGCTTGCCGTCCATAATAGCTTCACTATCATCATTAAATACAAAAGTAGCGTTGCCGCCTTCATCGTCAATAGTCAAGCCGTTTTCTCCGCCTTTAAGTTTATTCTTCAAATCCGGATTTTTCGCGAAAATCTGCTTCTTAACTTCCTCAACCTCAGCCGGTTCCAACTTCTTCGCATTTTTCACCCCGATACGGCTCGGCGGCGTAATTGTTGTAGTATCTGCTAAACTCGGCAACTTATACACCAGCTGATTAGCTGTTAACTTATCCTGCGAACCGTCTTTGTAAGTAATGGTCGCCGTACCGTCCTTATTAACGACAATAGAATTATCTCCATCTTTGAGGGCATTCTGCAATTTACTGTTCTGCTTATTAACATTTACCAATACTTCTTTAACTTTAGCCTGTTCATCAGGTGTCAATTGGCCCGGATTTTTCACACCAGTAGTTACACCGATCCACGGCGTAACCTGATCGGCCAAAGACGCTTTCTTATAAACAAGCATTGCAGCCGGAATATCCGCCGTCGAACCGTCTTTATACTTGATCGTCGCTTTGCCTGTTTTATCAACAGTAATATCATCTTCCTGCAGGCAGGCTTCCTTGAACAAAGCATCCTCTTTATTAGCTTCCCAGACCGCCTTTTTGACCGCCGCCTGCTCTTCCTGCGTCAAATTCTGCAAATTCAAAACACCTGTATCAGCCGCGTCACGCAGGCGTACCCGCTCGCTGTAAGGAATATAGCGCTTAACCAGGCTATTTGCCGGCACTGTATAAGTAGAATCATCCTTATAAGTAATTGTAGCTGAACCGTCAGCATTAACCTTAATAGAATTTTGCCCATCCTTAAGCTTCGACTTGAAATCGTCATCCTGTTTATCAAACAGGGCTTTTTGCACCTTGGTCATTTCATCCTGCTGCAAAGCACCGAGCTTTTTAACTTCCGTCAGCTCCGGTAAAGCCGGCTTATAGCCTTCGCTCAACAGAGGCTTCGGTGGCAGCTGCAACTTGATACCGCGATTATAATGCAAATCCCGCGCATCCTGGTGGATACCGGCCAAGCAATATAAAGGCTTCGTACGGTCGACAATCTTACCGATAATCACAAAGTTAGTCTTCACACTGCCTCTACCTTCCCAATCCATAAACAAAGTCGTGGTGTTTTGCTTGAACTCACCCAAAGTAGCTAAAGTATTACCGCTATTATTGTAAGAAGTGTCGGAATTACCCGTCATTCTGTTCCAGTCGCTGGCAAAGTCCGCATCACCGCTGCTCCAAACAAAGCGAGAATTACTCTTCCAGGTTTGAGCATCAAAAAAGCCGACTCGAGATCCGTCCTTTATAAACTCCAGACGTTGCACGCTTTCCAGATTTTCCGGGATTGTAAACCAACGCCAGTTACGAATGAACCAAAAAGTACCTTTACGGTTAATTTCGTATGTCAATTCCACCCAGTCACCGTAAGGATCAAATTTGAACTCACCGTCCTCATACGTACCGACCCGATAAGTAATATCCATATATTCATTAGTCGTCTCAAAGGAGTGCTTATTCGCATATAGCATATTGCGACCGTCAAAAACACCGTCAGCTTTAACATTCTGCACGCTGTCGTAATAAGGCGTTACCATACCGCCGATTAAAAGCGTCGACAGCACCATCGCCACAGCTTTTTTGAAAGTGGCCTGTCTTTGTTTGCTTAGCAAATTACTATCTGTTATTTTTTTCTTCATACGATAATTCTCCCTCAATGCCGAAGCACGAAAAAAGCTACGTTAATCAGGGTGTGCTTCCTCATTTTTGTATTACTTATTATTATTATGCGGAATGACACCGGCAAAAGGCAAATTTGATACATTACAAAATTGTGTTTTTGTGACAAGCAAAGACGAAAGTCCCGAAAAAAAAGGAGAAAATGCAATCTCGTAAATAACTGCATTTTCTCCGCTCAAGTGCCCCTCTGTAAGCTTATTCACAGCACAAATAAAGTTTTTCCAAATTACTGATCTTATTAATTCGCCGTTGATGCCGTTCACCTTGGAATTTCGCCTGAATATAGGCACTGATAATCTCCAGCGCCAAATCTTCACCGATCACCCGACCGCCCAAGCTGATAGCATTGGCATTATTATGCTCCTTGCTTTTCGCCGCCGAATAAGTATCGCTCAAGTGCGCACAACGGATACCTTTGATTTTATTCGCCGCAATACTAATACCGATGCCCGTACCGCAGAACAAAATGGCCGCCTCCGCTTTTTGCGCCAGAACTTCCTTACAGGCAAGCTCCGCATAATCCGGATAATCCACCGACTCCAAGCTTTGACAACCCATATCGACAAACTCCATCTCCGGGAAACGCAATCTTAAAGCCTTGAGCATCGCTTCTTTCAAAGTAAAACCGCCGTGGTCGGCAGCCAAAACAAATCTTCTCATTTCTTTCACAACTTTCTTTTATTTTTTCGTAATTATCTTACCGTCTGCCTGCTCTTCAAAATGTGTAAGCTCCGCTTCCAGGCAGCTTAATAAACCCGTTTCGTCCAACTGTTCGCTGACGCTCAAATCCATCAGCAGCCGCAAAACAAGCTGCAGATAGCGCAATTTTGCCGTTTTTTCTGCTCTGGCGGCAGTTATTGTCGACAGCTTTCCATAATTATCCGCAATCGCTGCAACCTGCGCCAGTTTTCGCTCCTGCACCTCTTTTTGCAGCACCGGCATCGCCACTTGGCGCTTATACTCTTTCACCTGCAGCACCAAATCATAGCGCTGCGCCAAAAGGGACAGCAACTTTTCATCCACTGCCTGCAAATCCCGGCGCAAAGGAAGCAGCTCCTCTATCTCCCGTGCTTGCTTATCCTCAGTCATTATGCTCCTTATCGGCAATCTCACTTGCCTGCAAAATAGCTTTCCACCACTTGGCGGCGGCAACTTCATCAATTAAAACAAATTCCGACTCGTTATCAACAGTGAAAAAATCTTTGTACAGAGACGTATTATCGTAAGTCTCGGCCGGTAAATCGTAATAATCCCACCCGCCTGTACGATAAACCAGAAACACCAGATGCTTGGCGTCCGCCTGCACGAAGTACAAGCGCTTAATCGCCTGTTCACCGTCGTTTTTGGCCGAGCTGAGCTTACTGACATATTTAATCAGCTCCAGCGCTCTGTCATCCAAATTTTGGCGAAAAATCTGCAACTTTTCGATCAGGTCGTTGTATTCCGTCACTGCCCGATAAATATATCCGGGATACTCCTGTATCAAAGATTTACTCGTTGCCGTCGCATTGAATTCAGCCATCCCGGCATGCGCCGTCTCGGACAAAGTCCGATAATCCTCGTCCGTCAACGCCGGCGGCAAGGCCTGTTTCAGGCGGGACAAAGCCACATCAGTCGGCGTCTGAATTTCACCGTTCTCAATCGCCTCATTTTCCCGCACCGCCAGCTCTTCCTGCCTTTTGCGAAAATCAGCGGCAGCCGGCGAAAGCGGCAGCTTTAACAAAGTCCGGCTGTACATTTTTTGCACAAAATCACAATCATAGCGCACAATCAGGTGCAATTTCGGAGCAATAACCGTCAAAGATTGCGCCAAAACGAATTCATGCCCGCAATTCAGGCAATTATAAGCATTCACTTTTTTCTGCAAAAGTCGCTCCAACAAATCTTCATCTTCATTCAAATCAATCACCTGAAATACCAAGCGCTCAACCTCGTCCAAACAGTACGGGCACGCTATCAGCCGATACTCCAATTTTGTCATCTCTTTTTCCTCCGCTTCTTTAGCGCAAAACCGCCGCTGCGACTACAACAAATTGACTGCCGTCAAGCCCGGAATTAAAGCTCGCAGCAAAAGTCCCAGCAACACAAATAAAGAAAAATAAACAGCGCACAAGCGCACGAACGCCTGCGACTCCTGCATACATACAATACCGACAGCCGCCTTAATTTCACTATAAAAAACCAAAGCCTGCGTCAACGAACAAATCAGTAAAAACTGGATCGGAGCATAACGACAGAACAGCAAAGCCAGCACATTTCCCGCCAGTTGATACATTTGCGCCGGATTTTGCAGGCGAAAAGTCGTAAGCGTATCCAACTTACCCCGATAATCGGCATAGAAATAACGGAAAAGATAAGTTTTGCAAAGAAAAATCAGGAAGCCGATCAGGGCAATCTTGCCGAACAGGCGGACATCATCGAAAATCGTCCCGACAACGGTAAAAGGGAATAAATAAACATTCAGAATTTTCCCGAAAGATGCGCCGTGCAGGAATAAATACAAATTAAGAGCAAGCAGACAGGCGTTGAATACGGCCAACAAACAGGTATAAAGCGGCTTCACTTCACCTAAATTAAAAGCGGCATTCAACGGGTCGACCAAATTACGCCCGATATAGACGAATTTTCGCTCCAATTGTTTAGCTGCAAGCCGCAATTTCGCCGACAAACGCAAAAGGCGGCGTTGCCACGCTTCAGGTCGGGCAGTTGTACGGGAAGAATTTTTGCTTTCGGTACTGTCGGACCCGGTTTTTTGCTGCCGCTTTGAGTTTGCCGCCGCATTACGACATGAGCAAACTTCCTTCAGCTCTAAACGTTTACCACAATAAAAACAATAACGTTCGCTCACTCCCGCCTCCGATTAAATCCGTAATATCTTCAAACATTATACTTTTGTGCAGATAAATAAAGCAGTCCGGTATTGTGAATTTTCCTTAAAGCAAAGGGCCTGCTCCGAAGAACAGGCCCCGACAATTTTGCAATTTTTCTATGACCGTCAATCTTTTTTCCGCCACTTTTTGACAGCTGCACCTAAAGCGGCCAATACTCCCATTATTCCGCTTCCGGCCAACGCCCGACTTTCTCCGGTCCGGGCAATTTTGTTGTTTTTGCCTGTCTGCCCGTTCGTCCGTGCCGTTTCGTCCGCCGCAGCTGTAGAAGTTTCCGCCTGTAAGGCCGCCTCACTGCTACCATTGCCGCTACTTGGCTGCTCGCCTACTTGCTGTTGCGAACCTTGCTGTCCTGCCGCTTTCTTACCGCTTACAAGTACCGTTGTCGACAAGCCGGCAACTTCCACTGTACCTTGCGCCCGCTCACCGTTACTGTCAATTGTAAATTCACGCAAACCGGAGGCCTGCACCTTGCCATCCTGCGCCAGAACCTGATATTTGCCGTCAGGCAACGCCAGATTTTGCGCATCTTTAGACGCATTATGCACAATATACAAAGTCTGTTCGCCATCTTTTAACTTATAAGCCAACAATTTATCCTCCGCCTTTATCGGGGTAAAAGTCGCTGCAGCATCAGCGAAAGATTGCGGACTGAAGCACTTATATTGCTTACGGATAGCGATAAGTCCGCGGAAATAATCAATTAAATCCTGATGCTCCTGTGCTCTATTCCAATCAAGTTGATTTATAGAATCAGGCTTGTTATAAGAGTTGCCCTCACCCTGCTTGGTTCTGGCGAACTCCTGGCCGGCATGAATAAAAGGCGTACCCTGACTTAACAAAGGAATAGCGGAAGCCAGGCGCTGCATTTTTAACCGTGTTTCTTCATCGTCATTCAGATTGGTTTTGCCGAGCTTATCCCACAAAGTGAAATTATCATGTGCTTCTACATACTGAATCAACTGTCTCGGCTCACTGTAATGCTTACCGCCGAAAGTCGCCTTATAGCCCAAGGCCTCCATAACTTGCCGTTCTTTGCCGGCAGAACCGTTAACGAAACCCGGATCCTGCGCCTTAAACACGCTGCCTTTAACGCCGTCACGCAGATCATCGCTGAACATGCCGACATGCGGCATCTTATACGCGTTAAGCTGATTAGCTTTCTCTACTCCTGCCGGATGATTGCCCATATTCCAGCCTTCACCCAGAATAACAATATTAGGATTGATTTTTTGCAGTTCCTCTCTGACTTCATTCATCGTCTTGACATCATGCAAACCCATCAAGTCAAAGCGGAAACCGTCGAACTTATAAGTCTTGGCCCAATATTTCACCGAATCGACAATATATTTGCGCATCATCGCTTTTTCCGACGCCGTCTCATTGCCGCAACCGGAGCCGTTAGCTAAACTATCACCCTTATAACGGAAATAATAACCCGGAACAATCTGATTGAAACTCTGTTTGGCCACATCACCCACATGGTTGAACACCACGTCCATAATTACGCCTAATCCTGCCTGATGCAGACTGTCAATTGCCTGCTGCAGTTCCCTAATCCGATTGTAAGGGTCATTAGGATCGGTAGAATACGAACCTTCAGGCACATTGTAATTAATCGGATCATAGCCCCAGTTATACTTAGCTTCCGGATTCAGCTCATCCACGGAAGCACTGTTATAATCGAACACCGGCAAAAGCTGCACATGCGTAACACCCAAAGACTTCAAATAATCCAAACCGGTAGCAAATCCTTTGTCCGTCTTAGTTCCTTTCTCCGTAAATGCCAAATATTTTCCCCGATGCTGCATATTGCCGTTAGGATCATGCGAAAAATCACGCACATGCAGTTCATAAATAATCGGATTCTGTGCCGGATCAAGCTTCGGCGCAGAAACAGCTGTCGGTTGCGGATTGACCACAACCCCCAACTTACTGTTGGCTGTCGTCGCACGCACATAAGGGTCGGTGACAACATTCGTTTTACCGTCTACCGTCACTTCATACATATAACGCTGACCGTCAAGGTCACCTGTCTTTTCAACTTGATAAACGCCCTTATCCCCTTTGGTCATCGGCAATTTCTCTTTGACCGCATCACCCTCGTACAAAAGCAGGTTGACGCTTGCCGCCGTCGGTGCCCACACTTTGAAAGTTGTTTTCTCTTTCGTGTAAATAGCTCCAAGTTCGCCGGCATAAGCATATTTACTGTCAAACAGCTTGTCTTTAGGCGAAATGGTATCCGTGACACTTAATTTTTGCGTCAGCGGATGTTTCTGTTCTTTGTCCGTATAAAATGTCATCTGATGTTCTTTCTCCGTATCTATGTCGAAATTCAAGCGCAAAATCAAAGTATCCGTTACCGGTTTAGCCTGCGCTTCAAAGCCGCTGAACTTTTCTCCGTCTACTTCCTGTTTCGTCTCGAATTTGAAACCGTTGGCCAGCAAATCGTCCGTATCTACCAAACGATTGAACTTAAATTCAACTTCTCTTGCCGATTTTATCGTCGCCGTATAGCTGATCGCTGCGCTCGCCTCCGCTTCCGTCTTGTAAAAATTCGGGTCTTTCTGACTCCAATAAGCTTCCATCATCCCCTGTTCGTTGAAATATTTCAACTGTCTGACAGGCTCTTCATTAATCTTTTCCGTACCGTTAAAACGTTGCAATTTGCAATTAATACTCTCCAAATTATCGGCTTTCATTTTAACAGTAGCCGTTGCCGTTTTATCGCTCACCGTCATATCGACATACTGCTTTTTATTCTTCGCTTCTTCTTCCGTCTGCAAATTACTCCAGTACAGTACTTTCCAATTGCTTAAGGTTTTCGCATCATAACGATGATAATGAATTTTAGCGCTTAATTCCTTATGTTGTGCAAGCGGTTCCTGCGAATAGGTCGTTTTATCTCCCTGTTTCACCCACACTTCACTGACACCGGCTTTATTTATAGTTATCGGTCGCCCGCCGTCGCTTGCGTCGGCTACTTCTTTTTCCGCCCACGCATTATCGCCTTCCTGCCGATGCAGAATAAAATTAACTGTCTCCGCCGCAGTATTTATTTCCACCTCGGCATAAGGGCCGAACTCGTCTTTGCCCGTAAATTCATAATCCTTACCTTCCAAATCCGGACCGTAGATATGCACTTTCCAGCCCTGCACATCCGGACGATTATAATGAATTTTCAACTTCCTGACTTCTCCGGCTGCCGGCCTATCGTCATATTCCGTCTTATCTCCCTGTTTGACATAAGCCTGAATTTGTCCGGGCGCCAGGAAACGATTGCCGTCACCGTTAACGTTGCTCTGTTCCCGATCCGACCAATCTGCTTTCCGCACGATATAACCGATTTTCTTCCCCTGTATCTCCTGCTCCGAGAAGCTGTGCTCGGCCAGATAACCGAAGCTGTCCTGTCCGTCAAAAGGTACGCTGAAGCCGTCTTTTCCGTCGATCCACATCCAAACGTCCCAACCGTTGATGTCCGCCCGATTATAATGAATCGTAACCGTTGTCTTGCCTTGGGTATTCGGATTAGAAGTATACTCAGCTTTCTCACCTTGCTTAACCCATGCTTGATTTTGCTTCTCGGAAAGTAAACGATTACCGTCATTAGCGTTGCTCTGTTCCCGATCCGACCAATCTGCTTTCCGCACGATATAACCGATTTTCTTCCCGTTCGCTTCCGCCTTGAACGTATACTCGGCAATCGCCCCGAACTTGTCCCGCCCCTTGAAAGGTACGGCAAAACCCTGTTGCCCGTCGATCCACATCCATACGTCCCAACCGCTGACGTCTGCCCGATTATAATGAATCGTAACCGTCCGCCTGCCTGCATCGGCTGCGCTCCTGCGGCTCATAAAAGGGAACAGCGCTGAAAACAGCGCCAATACCAACAAAATACTGAAAAAATGTTGCAATCGTCTTTTCATTTTCTCTTCTCCATCCGGGAAATATTATTACTTTAATAATAACCAATATTTCGCCGTTTATTTGAAAAAAGCCTCCGGCGGCCAAAAATTAGTGACAATGCCCAAATTTTTTCTATTTATTTGTGCATTTAAGCAAACAAAAAGCGCCGGGTTAAAAAACTCGACGCTTTTATAAAAGCTTAGCCGCTTGTAGCGACGCCGCTTAACTTATTTTGTCTTGTCCTCGGACTTAGAGGACTTAGAGGACTTGGCATCCTTATCGCTCTTGCCGGCGGACTTATTCTCGGCCTTTTCGTTAGCTTCGGCATTCTCGGCATTAGCGACAACAACGCTTTCACCTTTGCCTGCTTCAGCCTCCTTTTTATTGTCCTCTTCCTTCTTTTGTGCCTCTTGCAACTCCCGATATTCAGCCTCATCGACCTCTTTCAGATGGAAGCCTTCTTCATCGCTGTATTCCAAGCACAGGAACGCACTCTTGGGCGCATGTTCGCTCAACTTCAAATCAACCAGCAAATCCTGCAACTCGCCGTCAATAATTCTTCTCAACGGACGAGCACCGTATTTCGGATCATAGCCCTGTTTCGTCAAAGCATTCAAAGCATTCTCGCTGTAAGTCAAAGAATAACCGATCCGTCTGCTGTTAGCCTGCAAAGTCTTCAACATCAGTTTAGCAATCTTCCGCATTGCCGGCATGCTCAACTTCTCGAAGAAAACGATCTTATCCAAACGATTCAGGAACTCCGGATTGAAGTGCAGACGCAACTCATTCAAAACCAACTTCTTAGCTTCTTCATAAGTATGTCCGTTATAATCGGGTTTATCACCCAACTTCACTGCAGCTTGTGTCTCGTTCTTATTGGCAAAACCGATCTTACCGACCGAACTTTGACTGTCGTTCAACAAATTGGCACCGATATTGGACGTCATGATAATAACCGTATTACTGAAGTCAATCAATCTGCCCTTGCCGTCGGTCAAACGGCCGTCTTCCAAAACCTGCAGGAAAACATTCCAGATATCCGGATGAGCCTTTTCAACCTCATCGAGCAAAACCACGCTGTACGGTTTCTTATACACAGCCTCGGTCAACTGACCGCCTTCTTCATAGCCGACATAACCGGGAGCTGAACCGAACAAACGAGTAGCCGACATTTGACTGTCATACTCGGACATATCGAAACGAATCAAGCTGTTGCGGTCACCGAACAGAACCTCAGCCAAAGCCTTCGCCAATTCAGTTTTACCGACACCGGTTGTACCTAAGAACATGAACGAACCGATAGGTTTCTTGGTCATGCTCAAACCGACACGACCACGTCTGATAGCCTTGGCCAGAGCTTTTACCGCCTCATCCTGACCGATAACCCGTTTATGTAATTCGCTCTCCAAATTACGCAAACGACTGTTCTCTTCCTCACTCAATTGATTAATAGGAATATTGGTCCAGTCAGTCAAAGTTTCGGCAATATCCTGCGCCGTCAGCACATAAGCCTTTTGTGCCTGATCCTGCAAACGGCACTCCAACTCTTTCAACTCGCTCTGTTTCTGCAACTCCTTCTGCCGGCAATTAGCTGCCTCTTCAAAGTCTTCCTTATCGCAGGCTTTCTGTTTGGCTTGCGCCAAATCATCCAATTCCTTTTTCAGGCTTTCAATATGTTGCGCCAAAGCCTGTTTTTCATTTTTCTCTTTCTCGTTGTCCTCACCCTGATTTTGAGAACTGCTGCTCTGCTTGATATTCTTAACAGAATTCTCCATCTCTTTCGCATTCAGTTTCAAGCGGGAACCGGCCTCATCAATCAAATCAATTGCCTTATCCGGCAAGAAACGCATCGGCAGATAACGCTTCGACAATTTAACGGCGGCGTTAATAGCTTCATCGGTAATCTTAATCTGATGATAGTCTTCATAACGTTTCTTCAAGCCTTGGATAATCTTAATCGCATCTTCTTCCGACGGCTCATTCACAGTAATAGGCATGAAACGACGTTCCAAAGCGGCATCATTGCTGAAATATTTACGATACTCGACGGAAGTTGTCGCACCGATAACCTGAATATCGCCACGAGCCAGAAGCGGTTTCAAAACATTGCCGATACGCGAAGTATCTTTCTGATTACCTTCACCGGTCAACAATGTATGGATTTCATCAATAAAGATGATAACCTGCTTATTGTCGCTGGCTTCCTGTAAGCACTTCTTCAGACGTTCCTCATATTCACCTTGATAACTTGCTCCGGCCAAAAGCGAAACAACATCAAGCGCAATTACCACACGTTTCTGCAAATCATGCGGAACATCACCCCGGTTAATAGCCTGAACCAAAGCTTCCACAACTGCCGTTTTACCGACACCCGGTTCACCGATCAGCAAGGGGTTGTTCTTCATACGTCTGCCGAGGATTTGCACCATCCGTTTCAATTCCTGCTGTCTACCGATAACAGGGTCAAGCTTCCCGTCATCAGCCATCTTCGTCATATCTTTGCCGTATTTCAGCAAAGTCGGAATATGCTTACGTACTTCATTCACGCTCATTAAGTTCTTGGAATCACCGTGATTGTCGGCAGCGCTCTTGGACGACTGTTCTTCTTCTCTCTCGGCGTAGCGATTCTCATCATACACATCGGAAGTTCTGGCCGTCGCACCTTCGCTATGTACCTTCTCCCGCAATTCCTCCAAATCCTTATGCAACAAATCAACGTCAACATTCAGATCCTGCAAAATTTCACGCGTCACGCTGCGCGGCTCATCCAAAATAGCCAAAATCAAATCTTCCGGCTCCAAAACGCGATTACCGGACAGTTGATGTACCGCTTTGCCCATAATTTGTGTTGCCAAACCTGAAAGTTTATATAACAGATTCGGTAAATCAAAAGGTGTCAGTCGACGCAGGCGCACTTGCAGAGCATCGGCCTGTTTACCGAACAAAACCCGATAAAATTTATTCTCATCTACGCCGTAACGGGCGAACAAAGGACGCATGGTGTTATCAGGCTCCGGATTTAACAAAGCTCCCATGAATAAATACTCCGGAGTGATCTTATAGTCATGCAGAGCGTTCGCGAACGAACCGGCATAAGATAACAAACTCAAAGTTCTCTCAGTAATATCATAAGCAAAATTCATAACACTCATCTCCTTGCCGAGTCGACCATTTCACAGTCGCTCTTATAACTTATAATTGTCTTTTAATGACTTTCCGCCCGATAAAATCAAGCGGCATTAAAAATCGTTGTATTCTTTCGCCAATTCCGCCAAAAGATTCTTCAGCATATCGGCACGTAAATTTTTACGTTCTTCCGGAGCTACCGCCGCTAAACTGCCGTCGCTCATTACCGCTCGGCACAAGCTCTGCTGCTTATCGTCCAATAACTCCAGCATTCCCAAATTGTCCAAGTAAACACTCAAATCATGTTCACTCAGACTTCCCGGCAAATTCTGCAGCAAATGCTCAATCAATTCCAATTGTTCATTCTCGCCGCTGAAAAGTTGCCTAATTTCAATCGAACCTTTACCGCCACGTCGACTGGTTACCATGTAGCCGTTATCATTATTGAAACGGGTAGCAATAACGTAACTGATCTGGGACGGTACACAATTCATGTTGCTGGCCATCAAATTCCGGTTAAATTCAAATATGCCGTTATTCTCTTTCAAGCTCTCCCTGATAAAATCTTCAATATAGTCACTCAAGCGCATCGGCATCTTCAAACCTCCATTATTAACAGCTGCTCGCCTTCCTTTTTGATTCTCTTTGCTAATCGCCTCTTTTGGCTTTGACTTTCTTTGACTATTATTATAGACCTTTTTTGACCTTTGTCAAAACTTTTCTTTCAACCCCGAAAAAGTGCAGAAAAGGCGCGAAAGTTCGGGCTTTTCTCTCAGGAAATATTTAGATTGCCGGCCTGAAAATTGCAAAATATTTTTTCTCGCGCAAGCCGTTTTGTGACCGCAATCACAAAACTGAGCAAAAAAAGAAATTATCTTCATGCGCCGAATTATGCTACACTGAAAAAAACATTGTCGGAGGAAAATCATGATTAAAGTTGAAGATTTACGCAATTTCACATTTCTATCCAATCCCCAAACCAATCCGAGCCGCACTCTGGCCGCCTTTGTTGTCAGCAATAGCGATTATGAGCAAAATAAATACATTAACAAAATTTATACTTTCGACGGCCAAGCCTTGAAACCTTTAACAGAAGCGGGAAACGAGACTGATTTCTTATTTGAAGACGAAAAAAACATTTTATTCAAAACACCGGAAAAGAATCGTTATACAGCTCAAACTGAGGCTGAAAGTAAACGTCCTCTGACTCACTACTATCGAATTAATGTCGACGGCGGCGAAGCCGCTTACGCTTTCTCCATCCCCTTGGACGTAGAAAAATTGTGGCCGCTGAATAACAACGGAAAATTCCTGGTTTTAGCTTCATATGATCTTAATTATCCCGATTTATGGCAAAAAACGCCGGCCGAACAGGAAGAAATCTGTCGACACAATGAGGAAACTGCCTTTTGTCGCCAAATTCACGAAATTCCTTTCCAAGCTAACGGTACAGGTTATCTGTACAATCGCCGTTCAGCTCTGTTTTTCTTCGATGCTGTCAGCGAGGAATTGGAATTAATCGGTGAAGATTATCCTAACTACGTCATTAAATGGGTCAGCCTGAATAACGCCAAAACCAAAGCTTTATTCGCCGCCACTTGTTACGAAGGAAATAATGAGTACCGTTACTGCGACTTTGCCAAACTCTATGAGGTGGACCTGGAAAATTGCATTATTACGCCCCTGTATGAACAATTGAATCAACAATTGGGCGACGGTTTTTACGTGGAAACTGTCAATCAGCAGCATCAGGCTTCCGGACATGAGATTGCCGTTCTTATTTCTTCCGATACTTCCGGCTACGGACTCAATGAAAATAATTATTTCTACGTTTATGATCGTGCCTCCTCGCAACTGCAAAAAATCTCCGATTATGAAATTATTTACGGTAATTCTGTCGGTTCCGATGTTGCTTACGGTTGCTGTCAGGAGAAATACGTTTCTTTAAACTATCTGGATTTAATTGAAACTGTAGATTGTCGTTCTACCTTGCAGCGTTTCTTCTTTGTTGAAGATGAAGTTGCCCATAAAATAACGCTGAAGCGCAAGATGTTGGTTGACCGGGAAGGTGCTGTGAATGCCGCTTTCTCTTTGAATATTGCTCCGACTGTTATCGCGGAGGAATTCGCCTCCGACTGCAAATGCAATTCCGATTGTAAGTGTGGCTGCCAAAGCGGCGAGCCTTGCTCTTGCGAGTGCGAATGCGACGATTGTGAGTGCGAGTGTGAGAACGAATGTAAGTGCGTATCTGACTGCAATTGCGCCAACGACTGTGACTGCAACGGCGAGTGTGACTGCGATGATTGCGATTGTAACGATTGTAAGTGCGAGAACAATTGCAAGTGCAACAACGCCAACGAGTGCAATTGTGACTCCGAATGTAAGTGCGGCTGCCAAAGCGGCGAGCCTTGCTCTTGCGAGTGCAATTGTGAGAACGAATGTAAGTGCGAATCTGACTGCAATTGCGCCAACGACTGTAACTGCAACGGCGAGTGTGACTGCGATGATTGCGATTGTAACGATTGCAAGTGCGAGAACGATTGCAAGTGCGGCTGTAAGTCAGGCGATACTTGTACCTGCGAGTGCAAATGTGACTCCGAATGTAAGTGCGGCTGCCAAAGCGGCGAGCCCTGCTCTTGCGAGTGCGATTGTGGGAACGAATGTAAGTGCGTATCTGACTGCAATTGCGCCAACGACTGTGACTGCAACGGCGAGTGTGACTGCGATGATTGCGATTGTAACGATTGCAAGTGCGAGAACGATTGCAAGTGCGGTTGTAAGTCAGGCGATACTTGTACCTGCGAGTGCGAGTGCGAGTGTGATTGTGACGATTGTGAGTGCGACGACTGCGATTGCGAATGTGAATGCGGTGATTGCGATTGTGGGAATGAATGTAAGTGCGAATCTGACTGCAATTGCGCCAACGACTGTGACTGCAACAGCGACAACGAGTGTAATTGCGGCTCCGACTGCAAGTGCGGTTGCCAAAGCGGTGAGCCCTGTTCCTGCCGCCAAAATCATAGCAGCTTATGCATCATCGGCTTCTATCAACAGAACCGAAGCGAAATCTACCTCGTGCACAATCCCGAGAAATTACAAAGGCTTACCTACTTTAACAGTCAAAACTTAAGCACCGTCAAACCTCTCCCCCTGACAATCACTTCCCGTTTCGACCGGGAAGCAGTAAACGGCTACGTGCTGCTGCCGCCTGATTTCCGCCAAGAAGCTCGAGCATCATATCCTCTAATTTTAGACATTCACGGCGGACCGAAAACCGTTTACGGGTCTACTTATTACCACGAAATGCAGGTTTGGGCCAACCTCGGCTTTGTCGTCTGCTGCACCAACCCGCACGGCTCTGACGGACGAGGCAATAAATTTGCCGACATTCGCGGAACTTACGGCCAACAAGACTATGACGATTTAATGGACTTTCTCGATGCCGTATTAAAAACTTACCCCCAAATCGACAGCAAACGTCTGGGCGTAACCGGCGGATCTTACGGCGGTTTCATGACCAACTGGATCATCACCCATACCAAGCGTTTCCAAGCAGCGTGCACGCAAAGATCCATCTCCAACTGGTTATCCTTCTACGGCACAAGCGACATCGGCTACCTTTTCGCTACCGACCAAAATAAAGTCAAAGATTTCAGCCTTGAGGACCAAAAAACTTTATGGGAACATTCGCCTTTGCATTACATCAATAATGCCGTAACACCGACTTTAATTATCCACTCCGACGCCGATTACCGTTGTCCTTACGAACAGGGCATGCAATTGCATACAGCCCTGACAGCTTTGGGCGTACCCAACAAACTGTGCGTATTCCACGAAGAAAATCACGAACTTTCCCGCAGCGGCCGCATCAAAGCCCGGGAACAGCGGCTCAACCTCATTACCCATTGGTTCTTGCAATATTTACAAGCGGATAACAAAGAATTAATTCAAAAGTTCGCCGAAAAATGTCATATTTAAACTAAATTGAATGCCTAACCTTTCAGCCCTGCTGCCCGCAAGTTTTCCGCTTACCTCCTTTCTGAAAAAACGGAACGACCGGAAGCAGGGCTTTTCCAACTCTCCTGCACAAAATTTTCAAAGCGTTACAATATTAGTTGAAGGAAGGTGTTTTTAATGACAGAACTTATTGAAAAACTATCCACAAAAACCGTTGATCACCATGTAGAATGGCAACCTCAACCGGCACTTTATAACCAACAAATAAACCCCGACCATATCGCATTTTTGATGATTGATATGCAGGAACGCTTATTACCGAAAATGGCCGATTCGGCGGAAATAATCAGTAATAATTTAAAATTTTTACAAGTCTGCGCCCTGTTCCGCTTACCGGTAATTTACACCGAACAATACCCTCAGGGACTCGGTTCCACTATCCCGGAAATTAAAGAAGCTCTGGACAAATGCGAAGCTGCCGGCTGCCCCATGCTCTATTTCAGCAAAACCAGAATGAGCGTTTTAACTGCAAACTTGAGCCTATTCCTCCGCCAACACAACATCAAACAACTGATTGTAGCCGGTATCGAAAGCCATGTTTGTATCTACCAAAGTTGCCGTGATATTCTTTCCGAAGGCTACAGCATCTTCTTACCGGAAGACATGACATCTTCACGTCGAACAGAGCACAAAAAACAAGCTTTACACCTGTTGGATAAGCTCGGCGCAACTGTTAATAACCTGGAAATGTTGATTTTTGACCTACTGCAGGACTCCAAAGCTCCAAATTTCAAAGCTTGCCAGGCTTTAATCAAATAATTACCGTGCACAATTGTGTATAATATAAAAGTAATTGAACAATAACCAGCTGACACAAAAAGCAGCAGGAGGAGGCAACAATGTATAAACTTGTTTTTGTCCGTCACGGTCAAAGTGAATGGAATTTGAAAAACCTTTTCACAGGCTGGACAGACGTCGATTTAAGTGAAGAAGGCGTACGTCAGGCCAAAGAAGCAGGCGCTAAAATTAAAGCGGCCGGTATCAAATTTGATTTAGCTTTCACTTCCGTTCTGAAGCGGGCTATCAAGACCTGTCATTACGCTTTGGAAGAAAGCGACCAATTATGGGTACCTGAAATTAAAAGTTGGCGTTTGAATGAAAGACACTATGGTGCTTTACAAGGCTTAAACAAAGCTGAAACAGCCAAAAAATACGGGGAAGAGCAAGTCCACGTCTGGCGTCGCTCTTATGACGTTTTACCGCCGGCCTTGGACAAAGATGCCGAAACATCATCATTCCACGATCGTCGTTACGCCTCTTTACCGGTAGAAGTAATCCCGCAACATGAAAGTCTGAAAGTTACTTTGGATCGTGTTATGCCTTTCTGGGAAGACCAAATTGCTCCGGCAATTAAAGCAGGAAAAACAGTTTTAGTCGCCGCTCACGGTAACAGCTTGCGTGCTTTAGCAAAACACCTGGAAAAAATCAGCGATGCCGACATCATGGGTCTGGAAATTCCTACCGGTCAGCCTCTGGTTTATGAATTGGACGAAAACTTGGACGTCTTAAAGCGTTATTATCTCTAAAATAGCCCAATAAACAAACCCCGATAATCAGTTTGTGCCTTTTTTACACAACGCCGAAAATCGGGGTTTTATTTTATTTAAAGACTTTTTTATCGGCGACTTGCGCCGAACTTTCACCGAATCTTAGCCGCTCTTCGGACATTAAGAAATAATTCCCATCTCTTTAGCGACAGCAGCAAAAATTGCAACAGCCTTGTCCAACTGCTCTTTCGTATGTTTAGCCTGAACCATAACACGAACTCTACCGGTCCCGGCCGGAACTGTCGGGAACACAATCGCCGAAACAAAAACTCCCCGTTCCAACAAAGCTTTGGAAAAGCGCATCGTTTTCGCTTCATCACCGATAATAACAGGTGTAATAGGTGTTTCAGAATGCCCCGTATTAAATCCCAGCGCTGTCAATTTTTCCTTAATATAACGGGAATTATCCCATAATTGCTTTTGCAAACTGTCATCTTCCGCCAAAATTTCAATTGCTTTTTTAGCCGCCGCCGTATCTGCCGGACTCAAAGTAGTCGAGAACAGTACCGGTCTGGCGCGATGACTTAACCATTGATAAGACACTTCTTTGCAAGCAACATATCCGCCTTTAACACCGATAGCTTTCGACAGCGTACCGACAACAAAATCAACTCTACCGTGCAAATTGAAATGATCGACCGTGCCTCTACCATGACTACCCATAGTTCCCGAACCGTGTGCATCATCAACATAAGTAAAAGCGCCGTATTTCTCCGCCAATTCCACAATTTTCGGCAAATTGGCCAAATCTCCGTCCATACTGAAAACGCCGTCAGTGAAAATAAAGATATTATGATATTTTCCCTGCGCCGCCTGTAACAAAGCTTCCAGTTCTTCCATATTGCTATGAGCATAAACCTGTTTCGTAGCTTTAACCATTCTCATACCGTCGATAATCGAAGCGTGATTAAGCTGATCGGAAATCAGCAAATCATCTTTATCACAAATTGCCTGAATTGTTCCGATATTACAATCATAGCCGGACTGATAGATGAAGCAGCGCTCCACTTTCTTAAATTCAGCTAAAGCCTTTTCCAATTCTTCATGGATACTCTGGTTACCGACAATTGTTCGAACTGCTCCGGCACCGACGCCATAACGTTCGATTGCTTTTATAGCTGCTTCTTTCAAGCGGGCATCGTTAGCTAAGCTTAAATAATTGTTGGAGCAAAGATTAATAACTTCTCTATCCTCTAATTGTAAAACAGGTTCACACGCGCCCTGATTGACAGGTAAAGTACGATACAGGCCTTTAGCCTTCAAATCTGCAACTTTCTCTGCCAGATATTTCATTTCATGTAATTCCTTATTCATATAAATCTCCTTTTCTTTTAGCGCTTATTTTTTTGAAATCATCAACCTTAACAAGCTTTAACAGGTTTTAATCGATTTGCAGCTTATCTCCGTATTCCGTCTACAAATCTCGGGCCGCTCAAAGCTCAAGCATTCTATTTGAAAATGTTTCACGTGAAACATTTTTAAGATTTTCAGAACGTGGCTTTTAGAATCAGGCTGACAAATAAATCTTATTGCAACCGAGAAAAGCGGCTCATTTTTCTTCGATCGGTCCTTATTTACATATATTTGTAGTCTTTGCCCTTTTTAATGTTTCACGTGAAACATTGCAGAGAAGCTTAAGAAAAATTATTTATGTCCGTAATTTCATAGACTCAGCGAAGAAATTTAAGTTGGAAACTCCGAAGTGAAGTCAAATTAAGCTTTTCCCAGTTTTACCCGTAAATTGCTCAGCATATCCTCTGTCATCTTATCCAAATCGTAACGAGCTTTAAAGTTCCACTCTTTTTTGGCCGCACTGACATCCAACGAATTGGGCCAACTCTCGGCAATTTGTTGTCTAACAGGATCAACCTCATACTTCAGCGTGAATTCCGGGATAAACTTCCTGATAGAAGCAGCAATCATCTCCGGATCTACGCTCATAGCTGAAACATTAAAAGCATTCCGATGCTGCAATTTTTCTGCAGGCGCCTCCATTAAATCGACAATTGCCTGTAAAGCATCCGGTAAATACATCATATCCATAAACGTATTCGCTTTAATATATGATGTATAAGACTTTTCTTTAATCGCAGCATAATAGATATGAACAGCATAATCAGTGGTACCCTGACCGGGCAAAGTCTTCCAGGAAATCAAGCCCGGGAAGCGGACGCCTCTGGCATCGACGCCGAAACGTTTATAGTAATAATCACATAAAAGTTCGCCGCTGACTTTTGTGACACCGTACATCGTCTCCGGCCTTTGCAAGGTATCTTGCGGCGTATTATCCATAGGTGTACCGGGACCGAAAGAGCCTATAGAACTCGGGCAGAAAAGCTGTAAGTGCAACTCTCTCGCAACTTCCAAAGCATTAAATAAACCGTTCATATTCACTTTATACGTTGTTTGCGGCATGGTCTCGCCTCTTGCAGACAAAATAGCGGCCAAATGCATAATCGTATCTGCCGCAAAATCCTGCGCCGCCTGCTTAAAAGCTGCAAAATCTGTAACATCCAATTTCTTATAAGCCAAATTAGCTAAATCCGGTAAAGTTTTTTCTGCTAAATCAGTCACGAGAATATTCTCTTCACCATAAATATTTGCTAAATATAAAGCCAGCTCGCTGCCGATTTGACCCAAGCTGCCTGTGATCATAATTCTTTTCATAATTGTCCTCCGGGCAAAATACTAGTTACATTGTATTACTTTTAGAAAATTTTTGCTTGTTTTTTAGGCACTTTGAACAAAATTATTCCTTGTCGCCTTTTTCTACCAAGGTATATTGCCCGTTATGAGCTTTGTTTTTACCGGCGTTAGGATTATAAGATAAAGAAGAAATAAAAGTACTCAAATCTTCAGGTTGTAAAAGATTAATTCGTTGCTCTAAATACTCGTCAATATTATTTAAGCAAAAGCAGCGAGCGTAACTTTGTTGTTTAACTAATTGCCGATGTTTTTCTTTTTTTTCTTCCTGGTTGCGATATGTCGAAGCGTGCATATTCAAGGCTCCCATCCAGGCAGTAATGGTACGTTTATCAGTCATTAATTCACTTTCCGAAAGCACCGGCAATGATAATTTATCGCTGTTAAGTGTCGAATTTTCTGCCTGTAATTCTTGGGCATCATGCGCCAAAGTTTCAACTAAATGCAAATTGGCCAAATAACGTGCAGGCAACGGCAAACTTGCAAAATCCCAAGCTGCCAATTTAAGAGCCGGTAATAGAGCCTGAAAAATTAAAACGGTATATTCCGCATCATTCAAAGCATCATGATAACCTTCTTGTACCATAATATTCAGATGTTCAATCGCACTTTTAACAGAATGTGTACCTGCCGTATCCCCGCTGAACAAATCATACAGTCGCTGAATATCGACAAAATTAGCCGGTAAAATTCCGCATAAATCATAATAATTAAGATTACTAATCAGAGGCGGTGCATCGGAAGTACTCCAAGTACCAAAAAGAATTTCCGCTTGTGCCAAAGCCTGTTGTAAAGCGACAAAATCCCAATTTTCGGCAGTTTCCAATGATAAATGCTGAACAGCGGCTATTTTTTCCTGTTCCGGCGTCGGCAATTGCTTCCAAATCCAGTAATAAAAATCTCTGACAGCCTGGATAAAAACCGGCGCTTTATATAATGTAGCACAATCAATTTTTGTCAGGCGTTCAACATATTTATTGATTTTAGGATAAATTTGCGGCCTGATTTTAGTATTAAAGCGATCCAGTATTTCCAAATTTTCATTAATGCTGACGGCCCCTATTTGAAAAATTTCAAAAGAAGGTATTTTTTTGCCCGTATCATGGGCAAAACGTTTAGCAACACGTGGTTTGCCTACCTCCTCATAGCGGCCGCTGGCCATATTCCATTCCAGATCGAAAACAATATAGATCATCAGTTGCTCAAATTCTTCCTGTTAATTACAAACTTTACGTCTCATTATAATGTAATATTAAAGAAAGGAAAAACAATAAACTCTTAAAAGGCGGAATACAACATTTATATGGACATTGCAAATAGAAATATTATAGCTGTCATCAGTCAATCTGATTATGCGGAGCAGGCTTATCAGCAAGCCCGTAATATTCTCTTAGAAAATTCGCTGGTAGCAAATGTAACATTAGTTCACTGCTTAAATCGCCAAAAAAGCGCCGCAAGAGCTATAACAGTTTTAGCTGTCTCTCTAAACCAAAATGTTTCACGTGAAACATTTAGAGAAAGTGTTTTACTTTCCCTGGTTAATGATGTCGCTAAAAGTTGTTTTATTTTGCAAGTGTTGCAGCCTGCCGCTTTTCAAGAAAATTTACCCTCGACGGAATTATCAGACTATATTTTGCAATTTATTTCTTTTAATAATTGTGCAAATGTTCATTACATCAATTGTCGAACCGATTTAAAGCATGCGGAATATCACGATTTTCAAAGTGAATTGGAGAAGAAAGGTATTATTGTCAGCAATAATTTTCCGGATGAGACAACGCCTTGGCTGATTTACAAAGAAAATTGCTGTTTAATCGGGTCGGAAATTTGTACAATATCGAACAGTCGATCCGATTATCTTTTAGATTTGTGGCCTTCTGTAAAAGCAAAATCAACCGGCGCCGCTACTTCCTCTGCCTCTGCCACGGCCAAGGGCGAGGTCGAAGTTGAGATTGCCCAAATTACACGTGCAACTTATAAAATTACAGAATTATTTGCTCGTTTAAGTTGCTTAAATAATTTGTCGACAATCTCTAAGAACGAACAATCAGGTCAAATGCTTCCTTATACGCATATAAAATCGGATAATAAACACCTTACACGCTCATTTTTTCAATCTTTGACAGTTTGGCAATCAGCATCGCCCGCAGCTGTCGATCTCGGAGCAGCTCCCGGTGGATGGACTCAATTTCTTTTAAATAGAGGCTATAAGGTTCTGGCTATTGATCCTGAAGCGCTAAAAATTCCGCAACAGGCCAATTTATTGCATTTTCAAGGTTTCAGCGATCAATTTTGTCAATTGCTTTTGCAAAATCAATCGAATAATCATCATAATTTTCCGCTAATTGATTTGTTGGTTAACGATATGAAATTAACTCCGCGCCAAAGCTTAACGCTGACGGCGGAATTAAGTCCTTTTGTCAAGAAAAACGCCTTTATTTGCCTGACTTTGAAATTATTAAACGAACCGAAAATCGCTAAACAGTTAAGTTCAATTAAGAATTGTCTGGCAGACAAATTTTCCGACTATAAATTAGTCTATTTTCGGCAATTAGCCTGTAATCGGCAAGAAATTACAGCTGTTTTGCAGAAGCTCGTTTGATTAACGCTGTGAAAAAGTTTTCTGTCCATTCGTAATCGCCGCTTAACATAATACGATGTAAGGTGCTGAAAATATTACGATTAACATAGCCGCTGATTACCTGTTTTTGCCGATTTAACGGATTAACTGTTATTTGACTGACAGCAGTTCCCAAAGACGGACTTAATAAAACAGATTGATTAAATAAAGACAATATCGGCGTTAAAGCCGGGGCCAAGCAATTGCTGTTGAGCGGATTAATTACGGCATAGCGATAATTTTGCCCGTAATATTGCAAAAATTCCGCTTTTTGAGGAATTATTTTACATAGAGGATAATAATCGCCTGCGCCAGCGACAGCAGCATGTGTTACCGCACCTTCCGTTAAATAAACATGTGCCGCATCCTGCGCCACGAAAAGCAGGCCCTTTTGATAAGCTTGCATTAATTCTTTGCGCATATCCCGATTGTATGTAAGCTGCGGCAAAAATTTCGCTAAATTGTTGGAACACAGCCAAACAGCACTACATTCAGGCGGCAACAACCTGTCTCTCAAAGGGCTGAAGGGACGCCAATCAATACCAAGCTGTTTCAAAAATTGCAATTCATAATCATCATAAGCATTAAAAGCTTCATCATAAGCCAATGCAACTTTAATTTTCTTTTGCAAAAGACCGGCATTCAATAATTTGCGATAAATATTGCGTGTCAATTGTAATAAATCCTGCTCGTAATCAGCCGTAAAAGGTATTAATTTCCGGAAAATAGCAGACCAAACGTTATCGTCGCACAATTGCGTGTTATACAAAATAATTTTTAAATTATATCTTTCCTGTAACAAACTCTGCCAAGCACTTAATTCATCCTCCAAGAGATTAAATACGGCAAAACCCAATACATTTTTTTGCAAATATCCCTGTTTGTAGTATTCGTCCAGAATCAACAAACTCTGTTTATTTAATAAATTTCCATCTAAGCAAAGAATAATTTTAGCTTTAATTTTTTCTGCCAGATACCAACTTGAAGCAATATCGGCATACATATCATTTTTTCTTTTATTCTGCCACTTTTTCAAAGAATTTAACAAAGGATCACAACAGCCGGCCAAACCGTTAATCAGCGAACTTTTACTGAAAAATAAATGTAGCGCCTCTCCGGAATACTCGCTGTTCAAAATAGCAGCAAAGTCGGAATTGTTCAGCAAAATCGGATCAAGATAATTAACTTTCTGCACTGATTGCAAAACTTCGATTAAATCGCTTTCCGCATAAGAACAGAACAAACGACATTCTGCGTTTCCCGCCTCGTCGGCAACTGTTCCAATGGTTTCTGTCGGTAAATTAGCTATGATTGTTTTAGCTAAATCACGATAATAGTAATTTAACGCTCTATTGTTATTAGCTTCTAAAGCTGTAAAAATTAAGCTGCCGTTTACCGACATATTTTTTCTGCCTGTTCTTTCTGCCGTCATCCTGTAACTGTCCGGCTGTACTTTGCCGTACATTTAATTATTCTATTATATGTTTATATTAGCACATATAAAATTTTTCACGGCAATTTCTCGACTTTCGGAAAGTATATTATAATGAAAGGAATTAAGAGCGGAGTAATAAAGCATGTTATATCGTAATTATGAAATTTTAATCGGTTTTTGGCCTTTACTGGTCATAACAAGTATTGTCTTTTTGCTTGAAATCTGGTTACAAGTTTACCATAGGCAGAAATTCAATGTTTTCGTCCGGCGTTTAGGAATAATAGCTTATACTTTTATACTATTAAGTACATTATTCTTTCCTATCACCATCTCCGACAGCCGTTTAACTCTTACCTCAGCTTTTGAACATATCAGTAAGATTCCATTGTTACCTTTAATTGACGGTGCCTTTTTATCATTTGTGGCTGCTCATAAAGGTGATTTCAGCGTTCTTAAAACTTTCCTCAGTGCCGCTTCCTATCATTTGCTGATATTGGTTCCTTTAGCCTATTTCATACGTCGAGAAAATAAAACTGCAGCTTCTTTTAACATTTGGTTGAGTACCGTAGCTTTCAGTATTATTGCTCAGATAATTCGTTTACTTTTGAATATTTTCAGCGGATTTTTCTTCTTCGACGTCAACATTAATCATGTTATTCTGAATATTATAGGTTCGGCCTTTATTTTGACAGTTATGCACTTTGTCCGCAAAAATTACTTGAAAAATCGCGGTTACAATTGGAAAAACAGAGGTCCGCACAATCTTGCTCAGACAATGGCTGTCAAGAAATTTTTGAATAAAAAGATTAAGGAAAACAGTGAAAATTATCGCGGACAAAAAATTACTCGTCGCACGAAATGGAACTGAATATGAATTTAAGTGGAAATTTGAATTTAGATAATGAACAGGCTGCTTTAGCCGGCAGTATATGGCACAATGCCCTCAAAATTATTCAACCGCAGTTGGCAAAAATGTTATTTGTCACGTGGGTCGAACCTCTTGTTCCTTTTTATGTTGATGAAAATTACCTTTATCTTGCAGTACAGGATAATTTTTCTTATCGTTATTTGTTGAAGTATGTCAATTTATTCGAAGAAGCTTTAGCTGCCTCCAATTCTTTCAAATTACAAGTAAAACTATTTGTCGGTAACGAAGGCATGCAGCAGGCTTTAGCTTCTATTAAAGCTTCTACGTTTAATAATTCGACAGATAATCAATCTCAGGTATCTGATCCCGGACAGCCGAATCTTCCGCTTGATTCTAATAACACCGCCCGAAAAGATACGCAGAAAACTGCAATTAATAATACAACAGAAACTTCCACAGCCGAATCTGCAGGCGGATATGTAACAGTAGAACGTCCATCATCTCCAACATCGACAAAAACTACGACAGCGCCGACGCAGACAATATCGTCCGCAAATCAAACAACGAATAGCTCACCTCTTGCTGCCGAAATAGTTGTTAATCCTCTATATCAGCAACACTTTCGCCGAGATTACAGATTTGATAATTTTATAGTTGGTCCGAATAATACTATGGCTCATGCCGCTTGTTTAGCCATAGCCAATTCCTATTTCAATCCGGGACAAAAACCATATAATCCTCTATTTCTGTACGGCGGCAGCGGTCTGGGTAAAACTCATCTTTTGAATGCCGTCGGTAATATGGTCATGCAACATCGCCCGAATACCAAAATTTTGTATTTGCAGACGGAAGAATTTGTAAATGAGTTTATTGCCACAATCCGCAAGCAGAATTATAACGTTTTCCGCAATAAATACCGTAACTGCGATTTATTGTTGATTGACGACATTCAATTCATTGAAGGCAAAGAACAGATGCAGGAAGAATTTTTCTACACTTTCAACGCTTTATACGAAAATAACTCCTATATCATAATTACTTGCGATAAACATCCCCGCTACCTTGTAACCTTGGAAGATCGCCTCAAAACGCGCTTTCTTTCCGGTTTAGCCTGTGATATTAATCCACCGACTTATGAAACTCGCATGGCAATTTTACAGGCACGGGCTCAAAGTCTGCAAGAAAATATTGATCCTGATATTATCAGTTATATTGCCAAAAACATCAGCCTTAATATTCGTGAATTGGAAGGTGCTCTGAATAGTGTTCTGGCTATAAAACACTTATCCGGTTATATCAATTTAGCCCTCGCGCAAAAGGCCCTCGAACCGGTAATTAAACGTAATATGGAAAAAACTGTTTCACCCGATTTTATCGCCGATGTAGTTGCTAATTACTATAATGTTTCCAAGGCTCAGTTATACTCGCGCTGCAAGGAAAGTAAATTCACTTATCCTCGTCATATTGCTATGTATTTTTGTCGTGAACTGCTCGATATGACTTATGCCGATATTTCACAAGCTTTTAATCGCAGCGATCATACAACGACGCGGAATGCCTGCTTGAAAATCGCCAAATCTTTAAGTTCCGATCTGCAACTGCAAAAAGAACTGGCAAATATTCAAAAAAGTTTACACGAACAATAGTTTGTGGAAAATTATGTGGATACTTCGGTTAATTCATTTTGTTGATTTATCTGTTTTTATAAATGCAACAAATTTTCCCCAAAAAGGCTCAACGAAATTTCGGGCTGAAAAAGAAGAAACTCACAATGCCCTTTTTGCTTTTTAGCGTAATTTTCTCGTAAAACAGCTGTAATTTTCCACATTAACCACAAAGCATAATAATAAGAGTGATTAAATTAATTAGATTGAATGTTTCAGGCCTGCACCTTTAATTTTACAAATTCCATGTGGATAAAATATTCAATCTGTTTGTAATATAACAGAAACATTCCGGCATGCCTGCTTACATTCAAGCGGAAGTTTGCTATAATTATTGTAGAGTATTTTCTGAAAGCAAGAGGAATTCATATGCGTATTGTTTGCCCGAAAAATCTATTACATCAAGCTACTAACTATGTTTTACGTGCCGTATCGGGTAAGAGCGGTAACGATATTTTAGATAACGTTTATTTGTCGGCGGACGCAACGAAAGGGCGTTTAACACTACGTGGATATGATATGGAATGCGGTATTGAAACGGTTATACCGGCTGATGTGCAGGAGGCCGGAGATATATTGGTACCGGCACGTCTTTTAGGCGATATTGCGGCCAAATTGGAAGACGGCGATGTGACTATCGATTGCGACGACAGCTATAAAACAATAATTACCGCAGGTAAAAGTAAATTCAACTTTATGACCAGACCGAGTACCGATTATCCGAGTTTACCCGAAATTGAAACAACTTTGACTTTTACAATGCCACAGGAGCGCCTGCAGAAATTGATTAAGCAGTCAATTATTGCTGTTAGTACCGATTTGTCACGGCCGGCTTTTAACGGCATTTTGTTCAATGCTGCCGACAATAATTTGGAATTGGTAGCGATTGACGGCTTCCGCCTGGCTATCAGCAGACATGAATACGATGAAAGAATGAATAAACCGGCGGAGAATTTCAAACTTTTAATCCCCGGTAAAGCTTTGAAAATGTTGCAACCGATGCTGGGTGCCGATGAATTGCTGACAATCAAGGTTGACAGCAAGCAGGTCGAGTTCAATTTGGGCGATGTGAAATTGATCAGTCGTCTGTTGACAAATGCTTTTATGAAATATGAGAACTTATTGAAAAATGAGGGTGATACTAATATTGTCATCAATCGCAGTCAATTTTTGGCAGGTTTGGAAAGAATGCTGCTGATTATGAATGTTTCCGATCGACGTTTGCCTATTCGTTTACAAAGTAAAGATGAAAACATTCTGAGTATCGATGTTGTTTCGGAAAAAGGTCAGGCACACGAAGATATTGCTATTTCCGCTACCGGTAAGGATATTGATATTGATTACAATCCTACTTATTTTACGGAAGCTTTGAGAGTTATCGAAGATGAAACTATTCAAATTAACTTTTCCGGCAGTTTAGGTCCGTGCATTATTAAGCCTTTAAGCGGAGATGAGTACGAATTTTTAATTTTGCCTTTGCGTCGTTAAATGTCAGGTATTTGCATTTGCAATAATTTTGAGAATAGCTTCTATGAAGATAAAATGCCTCCATTTATGTAATTATCGAAATATCGACGAAGTGACGGTAAATTTCGGTGAAAATTTGAATGTAATTTACGGTGCCAACGGTCAGGGAAAAACTAATTTGCTGGAAGCAGTTTATTTGTTGGCTTTGTTAAGTTCCCATCGTACCGGCAAGGAAAGCGAATTAATTAAGTTTACACAGGAAAATTGCCGAATCGAGGGAGAGTTTGTGCGCAAATTTTTGCCGGTAAGTTCATCCGGCAATAATCAGCTTGATATTAAGACGGGTGCAGAAACTGAGTTAAGAGAAGAAAAACTTGATTTGAGTATCAGTTTGCAAAAATTGCCTTACGGTAAAATAAATAGAGAATTATATAAAGATGATTTGCCTGTTGGGAAGTCAGCTGATTTTATCGGTAATTTCAATGCTGTGCTCTTCGCTCCGGAAGATTTATTGTTAATTAAGTCGGCGCCGCAACAAAGGCGACAATTTATTAATCGGATATTAGCTCAAAGTAAGAAAATTTATCTGTATAATTTGCAAAAATTCAATCGTGTATTACTCGGTCGCAATCGTTTATTGAAAGAATTACAACTTCTCGATCGCTTTGAAGTTCTGCAGATTTATCGTGATCTGACGGCAGATTTATTCTCGGAAAATAAGCCGATCAACATACAGGAATATTGGCAAAATCTTTTACAAAATTCCTCGGAGTCAGAAAATGATAAAAAAGAAATTATACGTCAAAAAATCTCTTTATTGCAGGCAATTGATGTTAAGTTTGCCGATTTGGCGGCAAATATTATGCAGGACAGAGCGGAATTATTACGAGATTTCAATGAACCGATAAGAAAATTTCAGGAAAAACTCAGCGACGGTAAAGAAAAATTGACTATAAAATATGTGACGGACGGAGAAAATCCGCAAAATAACGCCCTTGAAACAATAAAGGAAAAGCTGATTGCTAAAATACGGCAAAATTTCAGCAATGACTTACACAAGGGTTATACAAGTGTCGGGCCGCAAAAAGACGATGTGGAATTTTATTTGAACGAAAAAAACTGTCGTTTGTTCGCGTCTCAAGGACAGCAAAGAACAGTCATTTTATCCCTGAAATTAGCAGAATGTGACTACTTGAGAACTAAAACTTATCAAACACCGGTCTTACTTCTGGATGATGTTTTAAGTGAGCTGGATGAACGCAGAAAGGCCGCATTATGCGCATCTGTCGCTGATTTACAGGTTTTATTGACGTGTACAGATTTGGAATTATTGAACAAAAATTGGTTACACAAGCAAAATGTCAGCTATTATCATGTAGAAAACGGCAAAATATTACAGGCAAAGGAGGAAACGTCTTTATAGCGGAATATAAGTACAAAGCCGCTGTATGGTATAATTAAGAGGTGTATATAGACGTAGGTGGAAATATTTGTATTGCGATAAGAACTATTGTGGCTGTTTTCGACTTGGACAGTATAACTGCATCAGCCAAGAACAAAACGGGAGATTTTTTGCATTTAGCAGCGGAAAATGCCCGTCTGATTACTGTCGAAGCTGAAAGTTTACCGCAAAGTTTGATTTTAACGACCCAAACAGCATATTTATCACCATATAGCAGTAAAAAAATACGAGAACGTTTATTGCGTTGGCGTTATTAGAAAGGGCAATATGAAACAATTAGCCGAAAATACTGCAGTTGCAGACGAAATAGATAATAATCGGAATAAATCCGATGAAAATGACAATTCAGAGCAGGAAAGCCGAAAAGAGTCTGCTGTTTCGGATATTTCAGATGAAAAAGAAGCGGAAGAAGATGAATTTCATAATTTAGCGGAAGACGTTCACGCTTTAACCGACGACAATTTTAAAGAAGAGAAAGAAAGTGTAGAAAGACAGGTCGATTTCAATACTGAAAATGACGTGGTATATTCCGATGATCAGATTCAAGTTCTGGAAGGCTTGGAGGCTGTCAGAAAACGCCCCGGAATGTATATCGGTGATACGACCACCAGAGGTTTACATCACTTAATTTATGAAATTGTGGCCAATTCGGTAGATGAAGCTTTAGCCGGTCGTTGTGACAAAATAGTCGTTACATTGCAAGCTGACGGTTCAGTTAAAGTTGTCGACGACGGTAGCGGTATTCCGGTAGGTATTCATCCTAAAATGGGTATTCCGACAGTTGAAGTTGTTCATACGATATTGCATGCCGGTGGTAAATTCGGCGGCGGAGCTTACTCTATTTCCGGCGGTTTACACGGTGTAGGAGCTTCCGTTGTTAATGCTTTGTCCGAATGGATGGAAGTATATGTGAAAAGAGACGGGAAAATACACTATATTCGTTTTGAAAGAGGCAAAACTGTCAAACCGTTGACCGTGGTGGGAGAATGCCCTGTAAATGAAACAGGAACCTGTACGATTTTTAAACCGGATCAGGAGATATTCCCCGATGTTACTTTCGATTTTGCTTTGATGCTGACACGTTACCGGGAAATGGCATTTTTGAATAAAGAAGTTACGATTATTCTGCAAGATGCCAGAAACGGCGAGAATGAAAATATGATCGTCAAAAACTTGCATTATGACGGCGGCATAATTTCATTTGTTGAATATTTGAATAAAAAGAAAGAGTGTTTGCATCCGGAACCTATTTATATTGCGCATGCCGATGATGCAGCGAAAATGTTCGTAGAAGTTGCCATGCAGTACAACAACAGTTATGTTGAGAACGTTTATACGTATGCTAATAATATAGCGACAGTTGAAGGTGGCACGCACTTAACCGGATTTAGAAGCGCATTAACTAAAGTTATCAATGATTATGCTCGTAATTTCAAATTATTGAAAGATAATGATCGTAATTTGAGCGGTGAAGATGTACGGGAAGGATTGACAGCTATTATTTCGGTTAAATTGCCCGATCCGCAATTTGAGGGTCAGACAAAAACCAAGCTGGGCAATGCCGAAATGCGGACATTAGTTGAAAGTACGATAACGGATGAATTATCAACTTATTTAGCGGAGCATCCGGTTGAAGCGAAAATAATTGTCAGTAAGTGTATTGATGCCATGTCGGCCAGAGATGCTGCCCGTAAAGCCAGAGAATTAACTCGGAGAAAATCGGTATTCGACAGTGTTTCTTTACCGGGAAAACTGAGTGACTGCCAGGAAAAAGATCCGGAATTATGTGAAATATTTATCGTTGAAGGAGATTCGGCCGGCGGTTCGGCCAAAAGCGGCAGAGAACGTAAATATCAGGCAATTTTGCCTCTATGGGGTAAGATGCTTAATGTTGAACGTGCCAGAATAGATAAAGTATATAACAATGAAAAATTACAACCGATAGTAATAGCTTTGGGTACAGGTTTAGGCAGTGATTTTAATATTGAAAAGTTGCGCTACAACAAAGTTATTATTATGGCTGATGCCGATGTGGACGGAGCGCATATCAGAACGTTGTTATTGACTTTTTTCTTCCGGCATATGAAACCGCTGGTAGAACAGGGACATGTGTTTATTGCCTGTCCGCCGCTTTACATGGTTGAAGATAACAGCGGCAAGAAATATTATGCTTACAGTGATAGCGAGCTGGAAAATTTGAAAGTGGAACATAATTGGAAAAATCCGCGTATTCAACGCTACAAAGGCTTAGGTGAAATGGATAAAGAACAATTGTGGGAAACGACGATGAATCCGGAAACAAGACGTTTATTGAAAGTGAACGTGAAAGATTTGCAGGATGCTGATGAAACAATGGATTTGTTAATGGGAGACCAGGTTGAACCGCGGCGTGATTTTATCCAAAGTAATGCGGCATTGGCACAAATTGACTGATTATAAGCGGAAGAATGGCTAAGTAATATGAGAGTTATTGCAATTGTTAATCAAAAAGGCGGAGTAGGTAAAACGACAACATGTGTGAATTTGGCAGCTTGTTTAGCTGACAGAAAAAAACATGTTTTGTTGATTGATTTGGATGCTCAGGGTAACAGCGGCAGCGGATTGGGCATAGACAAAAAGAGTGTGGAAAAATCAATTTATGATGTTCTGATTCGCCAACAACCCTTAACTGAAGTTATGGTTAAAGAGCAGAGAAAACATTTGGACGTTGTGCCTTCAACTATTGATTTGGCCGGAGCGGAAGTAGAGTTGTCGACAACAGCAGAAAGAGAATTATGTTTACGCAAAGCAATCAATGAATTAAAGGAAAAGTCAGAAGAGGATGAAAATTATAAATATGATTTCGTCTTAATTGATTGTCCGCCTTCTTTAAGTTTGTTGACAATTAACGCTTTGGCGGCGGCAGACAGTTTGTTGATTCCGATTCAGGCTGAATATTACGCCTTGGAGGGCGTTTCTCAACTTCTGAGAACAGTTGAACTGGTCAGAGCGGCTTTGAATCCGAAATTGCATATTTTCGGCGTGTTGTTGACGATGTATGACAGTCGAACACAATTAAGTAATCAGGTATATGAAGAAGTGCAGAATTTTTTTCAGGAAAAATTATTTCATACGGTAATACCACGTAATGTGCGTTTAAGTGAAGCGCCAAGTTACGGAAAATCAATTGTGGAATATGCCTGGTTGTCCAAAGGTGCGGCAGCTTACAGTAATCTGGCCAAAGAAGTTCTTAAAAGAGCCGGTATGAAGAGGTGAGGAAAAGTTATCTATGAGTATTGACAAACAAAAGTCGGCAACGAAGAAGAACAGGACTGTCAGTCGCTTGGGACGCGGTTTGAGTGCCCTTATCAGCAGTGAATTATTGAATGAATCGCCCGCTGCCGAATTAACGGATGATGTTTATCGCCACACCGTGCTGAAAACTGTACCTTTGACGGATATTGTACCGAATAAAGAACAGCCCCGTTCGCACTTTGATGAAGAAGGACTGCAAAGTTTGGCAGCTTCTATCAAAGATTGCGGTTTACTGCAACCTATTTTGGTACAGGAGCTGAAAAAGCAGGGAAATCATCAAATTTACCGTATTATTGCCGGTGAACGTCGTTGGCGTGCCTGCCACAAGGCTAATTTAACCGAAGTACCGGTTCTGATTTGTCAAAGCGATCTTGACAGCGCAACTTTACTTAAGCAGGCCCTGATTGAAAATGTTCAAAGAGAAGATTTGAATCCGATTGAAGAGGCCAAAGCGTATAGAAAATTGGCGCAGGAATTTCATCTTGACCAGGAAGAAATTGCGCAAATGAGCGGTAAAAGTCGACCTGTTATCAGTAATATGCAGCGTTTATTGAATTTACCTTTACATATTCAGGGAATGTTGGAGGACAAACGCTTAAATGTCGGACAGGCCAAACCGCTTTTGCAAATAGACGATCAGGAATATTGCTTAAAATTGGCCCAATTGATCCATGAACAAAATTTGTCCGCCCGGGAAGTTGAAAAAAAAGTGCAGGAGTATCTCAGTAAATTACAAAAGGATTCTGTCGTAGAAGAAGAACCGAACGGCGAGTGGCAAAGATTGGCTAAAAAACAGCAACAACAAGTAGAAGAAAAATTAAGCACTTTCTTCGGCCAAAAAGTAAAGTTACGGGAAAATAAAGGTAAGGGCAGCATCGTCTTATCTTATGACAATTATGATGAATTGGATCAAATTTTGGCGAAAATCGGCATTGACAAAGATTTGTAAGTTGAAAGCAACAAATTTGTTGATATAATGTCATTTAATATTTATTTGATGTACACCTGAAAATAGGAGGAACAGGTCAAGTGGATGATCCGTGGATATTTAATCTGGCAGTCCAAAATAAGACAGATATCGGAAGTTTGGTATTTGATCTTGTAATTATATTAGTTTTAGTTTTGATCAACGGTTTTTTTTCAGCTGCAGAAATGGCAATCGTCAATCTGAAGGATGCCAAAATTCGTAAAGAAGCGGAAGAAGGAAATTTAATTGCGGCGAAGTTGATCTATTTTTTAGATAACCAGGCCAATTTTTTAGCAACAATTCAAGTTTGTATAACGTTGGCGGGATTTATGTCGGCCTCCTTCGGTGCCGATAAGTTGGCAAGTCGCCTGCAATTATGGCTTGATCCGGAGCGTACGGCGCCCTGGATAGGGACATTAAGTGTTGTCATTATTACCTTTATTATTTCTTATATTTCTTTAGTTTTAGGTGAATTGGTGCCGAAAAGATTGGCAATGAATAATCCGGAACGTTTTGCCAGACGGTTTGTCATGGTATTGCGGGTCGCCGATATTTTGTTACGACCGATGGCGCAATTTTTGAATTTTACGGCCAATATGATTTTGAAGTTGCTGCATGTGCCGGTAGCTAAACCGAAAGAAGTGGTAACGGAAGAAGAAATCAGAATGTTGGTCGATATTTCCAGTTCTTCCGGCAATATTCATGCGGCGGAAGGCCAAATGATCGACAATATTTTCGAATTGAACGATACGGAAGTCAACGAAATTATGACGCATCGCACAAACATTGTTGCTTTGCCGGTTACAGCGACTTTTGATGAATTGGCGGATCTTCTGGCAAGTGAGAAATATAGTCGTATTCCGATTTATGAAGAGGATATAGACGATATTATCGGTGTTGTCAGTATTAAAGATGTCGTACAGTATATGATTAAACAGGAAAAAGACAAATTTGATTTGCGCAAGATTATGCGGGCGCCTTATCTGGTTCCGGAATCTAAATCTGTCGATGCTCTGTTCAAAGACATGCAGAGAGATCATGTTTCCATGGCAATTGTTATCGACGAATACGGCGGAACGGCCGGTTTAGTTTCTTTGGAAGATGTTTTAGAAGAAATTGTCGGCAATATTGAAGATGAATATGATGAAGAAGACAGCGATATTATTTTAAGACCGGACGGATCGTACATTGTCAGCGGTTTGCTGTCTTTGGATGAAGTGGAAGAAAAGATAAATCATTTGAATCAACAAAAAGACGGGACATATCGGGAAGGCACGGATGAACTGTTGTTTGACGAAGATGATCAGAATGATTTCGACACGATTGCCGGTCTGGTTCTACAGCGATTGGGACGGATACCGGATCAAAAATCTTTACCTTATGTTGAAGATGAACGCTTTATTTTTCACGTTATTGAAATGGAAGATAATCGCATTGCGAAAATTCAATTGGGTATTAAATGGTACAATCGGGGAGAAATGAATCGTACTTTGGAGGAATTAAATAAACAGAAAGAAAAGGACAAAGAAGTTGATGCCAAGGAGACGGAAGAAGAGCCGATAGAAGAAAAATCGGTTGAAAAGACGGCCTCTTTGTTGCAGGCAGCTGCTTTGAAAAAGACAAATTCGTCTTTTGTCAGGGAATTTGCCCGGCGACCGGATGAGCCGGATGAAGATAGTATGAATAAGGAGTAACGCACCATAGCAGATTCAAATTATTTTGAACAATTAATGGCAAAAATACAAGAAGAAACATTCGATGATTGTTATTCAAATAGGAAAAAATTATAATTAAACAAGTTTTACTTTTTAGGAGATCAACATGGCGGAAGAGAAGAAAGAAATATCCAAGGTTGAATTAGCTAGAGAAGCTAGAGAAGAGCGTTTGGCTGAACAGAACAAAGACGGCGGTAAAGCTCCGTTGAAATTGAACGATAAACGGGTAAGTTACATTACAATTCCGGTTCTGGTAATTGTTTTGATCGCGGCTTTGTTGTGGGGAAGTGTAGCTTTCGGTTTAGCGCAGAAATATTTGCCGGCGGCTAAGGTTGGCGATCGGACTTACACTGTTGCCGAATATAACTATGTATATAATTCAATAGCTAATCAGATGGCTAATTATGCTCGTAATTACGGTATTAATATAGTTCTGAATGAAGTATCTCCTTTTGCTCAGAAAAAGGGTCAGACTTGGGCCGAAGTAATCAAAGACGCGACGGATAAACAACTGAACCGTTTCACCGTTGCTTATGCAGAAGCTCAGAAAAAGGGCATTACTCTGGATGAGAAAGAACAAAAAGATCTCGATGGTATGATCGAGAAATATAAGGAGAATTTGACTAAGGGTGCAGGTACTTTTTCTGAAGCTTTGATCGCAACTTACGGTAAAGGCGTGGATGAAGACTTGTTCCGACGGATGGTGCAGGAGCAGACAATTGCCGAAAAATATACCAGAGTTACTCCGCGAGATATCAAATATACGGTGCCGGAACTGGAGAAAAAATATCAAGCGGCCAAAAATGACTATGATGTTTTCGACTTCCTCTATGCGACCTTGAATGTTAAGGTAGCGAATGTCGAAAAGCCGAAATATCCTGATACATCTAAAGAAAAAGACAAAGATAAATTAAAAGAATTGAACGAGAAGTCGGCTAAATTGCACAAGGAATATCAAGCCAAAGTCGACGCAGCGACCAAGAAGGCGGCGGATGAAGCTGCAGCTTTGCAGAAAGAAGCTGAAGCGGCAATTAAGGATCCGGATACCTTCAAAGCTTTTGTTGAAAAACATAAGGATATTTTACAGACGGAGCAGGCGATGAAACCTGTTTCACCTAATCATTACAATCGGATTATTTCTATGATCGCCGATAATGACTTGGTAAAATTCTTAAGTGACAGTAAGCGCAAGGCTAATGACAAATTGATTTCTCATAAGGAAAAATCGGCAACAGTTAATTTGGCTATGTACCTGAATCGATTCCGCGATGAAGCTAAAACTATTCATGCCGCCGTCAGAATTGTGCGGAAGAATGAAATTATGCGGCAATATACGTTAACGCAAAAATTGAAACCGGAAACCAAGATTACGGATGAACATGTTAAAGCTGCTTATGCGGCGGCAGAAAAAGTGTTGGAGAATTATCTGCAGGATGCCAAGACTCCGGATAAGATGAAGGCTACCGAGATTAAGGGCTACCAAAGCAGTTATCTTGATATGGTGGATTTTGTCCCGAGCACCAGTCCTTTTGCTACCGAAGTTGCAACCTGGTTGGAAAGCGCCGAGCGTAAGAGCGGTGATACCAAGGTTTTCCAAGATAAACTCATGGGTATGTATGCTGTAACTTTTGTCAAACGTCTGGATACACCGGCATGGCAGTCGACAGTTTCTTATAAAGAAGCGGATAAGCAATTCCAACATGACTTTGAAGTGATGACAGCCAAAGCGGAAAATGAGGTTAAGTCGGCTTGGGCTGCCGGTTTGGCGGATTTGGCACCTTCGTTGCCGAAGTATGCACCTAATAAAGCTGCCGATAATCAGCCGGCTGCTAAAGACGAAAAGCAGAGTACAGCGACGAAGACCGACGCGGCCAAAAAATAGTAAAGTTAATAAGTGGTAAAACGCTTGCCTACATATTAACAAACTTATACAAAATTAAACTGCAAAAATTGTGCAAAATGGAGAATTTCTCGTTTTGCACTTTTTTATCTTGACAGTTGTTCTTTAAAGGTAATTTTTGTTTGCTACACTGGCAGAACACTAATCTCAGGATTGTGTATGTGTATGTAAGTTGTATTTAAGATTAGTTGTAAGAAAGGATTTGACATTATGGTGCATCCTGTAAAATTCGGGAAGACAGAGAGAATGTCTTACTCGAGACTGAAAGAAGTTCTGGATTTGCCGGATCTTTTGGAGGTACAGAAGAATTCTTATAAGTGGTTTACGCAAGAAGGATTGGATGAGGTTCTCAAAGATTATTCTCCTATAGTAGATCATTCAGGTGATATTGAGCTGCATTTTTTAAGCAAGGAGTTCGATCCGTCGAAGCCCGTTCATGATACCGAACAGGCAAGAGAATGCGATGCCAACTATGCGGCACCTTTGCGTATTAAAGTTCGTTTGGTGAATAAACGCTCCAATACTATGAAGGAGCAACAGATTTATATCGGCGATTTTCCGATTATGACCGATAACGGTACTTTTATTATTAACGGTGCCGAGCGCGTTATTATTTCGCAGTTGGTGCGTTCTCCGGGTGCTTATTTCTTGGAAACGCAGGATCCGAAAACGGGTAAAACTCTGTATTCTTCGCAAATTATCCCCAATCGCGGTTCCTGGCTGGAATATGAGATGGATGCCAATGATGTTATTTATGTTCGTTTGGATCGGGCACGTAAATTCCCACTGACAGTTTTGTTGCGTTCTTTGGGCTACGGTACAAACGAAGAATTAATTAATTTATTGGGTGATGATGAACGTGTCAAAGCGACTTTGGCCAAAGATTCTTGTACTAACAGAGAAGAAGGTTTGCAGGAACTTTACCGTAAATTACGTCCGGGTGAACCGATCAGTACCGAAGGTGCGGCAACGTTGATCAATCAGTTGCTGTTCGATGCCAGACGTTACGATTTGGCTCGTGTCGGTATCTATAAGCTGAACAAAAAATTGTCGTTGGTCGGTCGTCTGGAAGGTCACAAGGCAGCCGAAACTATTATGAGTGCCGACGGTGAAATTGTTGTACAGGAACAAGAAACAATTACGGCTGAAAAAGAAAAATGCATTCAGAACCTCGGTATTACCGAAGTAAGTATTTATCCGGTACAAAAAATCGGTGATACTATTGTTGAATCGGATAAAGCGGTAAAAGTTGTTTCCAACGGTCGCGTCGACTTGCCCGAGTACTGCAAACTCTATGTGGATCAACGCGTTCTGGATTTGATTGATTTGGATAAATGCGGCATTAACGAGCAGGTTTTACTTTCCGTTTTGAAGGAAGTTATCGAAAAATATGTGCAGGAAACTGCTGAGCTGGAAGAAGACGATTATGCCGGCAGAGCCGAAATTTTCGGACATATGTTGCAACGTGAGCAAAGTCGTTTGATGCCGAAACATTTAACGATGGAAGATATTATGGCTTCCATATCTTATTTTATGGATTTGCCTTTCGGTGTCGGCACAATTGACGATATTGACCATTTGGGTAACAGACGTGTCCGTTCAGTCGGTGAGTTGTTGCAAAACCAGATGCGTGTCGGTTTTTCCAGAATGGAAAGAGTGGCACGGGAACGCATGGGTTCATTACCGGACATTGATTCCGCCAGCCCGCAGCAGTTGGTTAATGCGCGCCCGATTTCGGCGGCAGTTAAGGAATTTTTCGGCAGTTCGCAATTGTCGCAATTCTTGGATCAGCCGAATCTGTTGGCTGAATTGACACATAAACGTCGTTTGTCGGCTTTAGGACCCGGCGGTTTGTCCAGAGATCGTGCCAACTTTGAAGTGCGTGACGTTCACTCTTCCCATTACGGTCGTATTTGTCCGATTGAGACGCCTGAAGGTCCGAACATCGGTTTGATCAACTCCTTGGCGTCGTATGCTAAAGTGAATAAATACGGTTTCATTGAAACCCCTTATCGTATCTATGATAAGGAAAAGGGCGTTGTTACGAATGAAGTTCGTTATATGACGGCTGATGAAGAAGATTACTACTATGTAGCACAGGCGAATGAACCGATTGACGAAAACGGTAAGTTCATGGAGAAAAAAGTTCTGGTACGTTACCTTGATAAATTTATTGAGGTTGAGCCGGAAAGAGTCGATTTGATGGACGTTTCGCCGAAACAGGTTGTTTCAGTTGCTACTTCCTTGATTCCTTTCCTGTCCAACGATGACGCCAACCGTGCTTTGATGGGTTCCAACATGCAGCGTCAGGCAGTGCCTTTGATTACTACCGATGCACCGATTATCGGTACAGGTATGGAGTATCGGGCAGCACATGACTCAGGTTCATGTATTATTGCCAAACATGCCGGTACAATCGATTTTGTCAGCGGCGATGAGATTCGGGTACGTACGGATAAGAACGAAATTGATAAGTACAAGTTAATTAAGTATCGTCGTTCCAATCAGAATACCTGCATTAATCAGCGTCCGATTGTTCATTACGGTGAGAAAGTTGCAGCCGGCGACACTTTGGCTGACGGCCCGGCTACCAGCAACGGCGAACTGGCTTTGGGTAAGAATGTCTTAATCGGTTTTATGACCTGGGAAGGTTATAACTACGAGGATGCCGTTCTGATTAATGAAAGAATTGTACGCGACGACGTTTATACTTCTATTCACATTGACGAGTTCGAGTGTGAAGCCAGAGACACGAAATTGGGACCGGAAGAAATTACGCGTGAAATTCCGAATGTCAGTGATGAAGCGATCAAAGATTTGGATGAAAACGGCATTATTCGTATCGGTGCCGAAGTAACGACAGGTGATATTCTGGTCGGTAAAGTTACACCTAAGGGTGAAACGGAGTTGACGGCCGAAGAGCGTCTGTATCGTGCCATTTTCGGTGAAAAAGTGCGGGAAGTGCGTGATACGTCCGTACGCGTGCCTAACGGTGAATCGGGAATTGTAGTTGATGCCAAAGTTTTCACCCGTGAAAATAACGACGAAATGAAGCACGGCGTCAATAAGATGGTGCGTGTTTATATAGCTCAGAAACGTAAATTGTCGGTCGGCGATAAAATGGCCGGTCGTCATGGTAACAAAGGTGTTGTTTCCAGAATTTTACCGGAAGAAGATATGCCTTTCCTGGCAGACGGCAGAACGTTGGATATTGTGTTGAATCCTCTGGGCGTTCCTTCCCGTATGAATATCGGTCAGTTGCTGGAAGTTCACTTGGGTCGGGCAGCCAAGATTTTAGGTTGGCATGTTGCTGTACCGTCTTTCGACTGTGCTAATGAAAAAGAAATTCAGGAAGCATTTGCGAAAGCCGGCATTGATCCGGACGGTAAAACAGTCCTTTATGACGGTCGTACAGGTAATCCTTTCGATAATCGTATTACTGTCGGTATCATGTATTATCTGAAATTGGCCCACTTGGTCGATGATAAAATTCACGCTCGTTCCACCGGTCCTTATTCTCTGGTTACCAAGCAGCCTTTGGGCGGTAAAGCGCAATTCGGCGGTCAACGTTTCGGTGAGATGGAAGTTTGGGCTTTGCAGGCTTACGGTGCAGCTTATGCGTTGCGTGAAATTTTGACCTTCAAGTCGGATGATGTCAGCGGTCGTGAAAAGGCTTATCAGTCAATTGTCAAAGGTGAAAATATTACGGAAGCCGGTACACCTGAATCCTTCAAGGTTTTGGTGAAAGAATTGCAATCTATCGGTTTGGATATCAACATTAAAGCTACAACCGAAGACAGCGAAATGATTACAAACGGCGGTATGAGTAATATGTCCGACGAAGAAGCCGGTAAAGATTTGGCGACCAAGTTGGATGAAATTGCTAAACAGTCGGCGATTAAGCTCGATAATGAACAGCACGAGGAAAGTGCGGACGATGATGATGCGAGCGAGAGCGACGATAACGACAATATAGGTCATGCACTTGACAGCTTGTATATGCAGAAAGTAATCAACAATATTCCGGTAATTACAGCCGAAGCCAACACTATGCAGGCTAACGGTTTTGCCGAATTGCAGTTGGAGCAGGAAAGAGCTTTGTTGAATAACATGAATCAGGATGAGAATGACGAGAACGGCGAAGCGGATGAACGCGGCAATCTTTATAAGATTAATCGCTATCAGCACTCTCGCCTGGAGACGGATAAAACCTTGGCAGCAGAGACGGAACTTGAACGCAAACGCCATATGGAAATGAATGAATCCTTGCAAAGCATGGTTAACAATGCTTTCAAGCATGAGGATTCGGACAAAGAACATACTGACGAGGCTGAGAAAAATTAAGAAAGGAATTAGCTATGGCTACTGATCAAATATTTGAATCAATTTCCATTCAATTGGCTTCACCGGAGCGGATTTTGGAATGGTCTTGCGGCGAAGTTACGAAGCCTGAAACGATTAACTATCGTACGTTGAAACCCGAGAGGGACGGTTTGTTCTGCGAGAGAATTTTCGGACCGGCGAAAGATAATGAATGTCATTGCGGTAAATACAAGAAAATTCGTTATCGCGGTATAGTTTGTGACCGTTGCGGCGTTGAAGTTACATCGAGTAAAGTCAGACGGGAACGTATGGGTCATATTAAATTGGCGACACCGGTTTCTCATATCTGGTATTTCCGCGGTATTCCTTCCCGTATGGGCTTAATTTTGGATATTACGCCCCGTAATTTGGAGCGAGTTCTCTATTTTGCGTCTTATATTGTTACCGATCCGGGTGAAACCGATTTGGCCTATAAGCAAATTCTTAATGACAATGAATACAACGAAGCTGTTAAGAAATACGGTCGTAACGCTTTCAAAGCCGGAATGGGCGGCGAAGCGGTCAAGAAGCTTTTGCAGGATATTGATGTTAAAAAACTGCTTGCGGAACTGAAAGAACAATTTAAGGATGCCGTAGGTCAGAAACGGGCGAAATTAATCAAACGTCTGCAAGTCGTAGAGTCGTTTATCGATTCCAACAATCGCCCTGAGTGGATGGTTTTGGATGTATTGCCGGTTTTGCCGCCAGATTTGAGACCGATGGTTCAGCTTGACGGCGGACGTTTCGCAACCTCAGATTTGAATGATTTATATCGCAGGGTTATCAACCGTAACAACCGTTTGAAGAAACTGTTGAGTTTGGGTGCGCCGCAGATTATTGTGCGCAATGAGAAGCGGATGTTGCAGGAAGCTGTCGATGCTTTGATTGATAACGGTCGTCGCGGTCGGGCAGTTACCGGTGCCGGTAATCGGCCGTTGAAGAGTTTGTCCGATATTTTGAAGGGCAAGCAGGGCCGTTTCCGTCAGAACCTGTTAGGTAAACGTGTCGACTATTCCGGTCGTTCGGTTATTGTTGTCGGCCCGGAACTGAAGATGAATCAGTGCGGTTTGCCGAAAGAAATGGCGATCGAGTTGTTCAAGCCTTTCGTTATGCGGGAACTGGTCAAGCGTGGTTTGGCTTTGAATATTAAAACGGCTAAGAGATTGATCGAGCGGGCGAATGACGATATTTGGAATATTTTGGAAGAAGTTATTCAGGATCACCCGGTATTGCTGAACCGTGCCCCGACATTGCACCGTTTGGGAATTCAGGCATATGAGCCGGTTTTGGTTGAAGGTAGAGCAATCAAGCTGCATCCGTTGAGCTGTACGCCGTTCAACGCGGACTTCGATGGTGACCAGATGGCTGTACACTTACCTTTAACTCCGGAAGCTCAGGCTGAAGCGCGTTTCCTGATGCTGGCTGCCAACAATTTGTTGAAGCCGCAGGATGGTAAACCCGTTACAGTTCCTTCTCAGGATATGATTTTGGGTTGTTATTATTTAACAATGTTGAAACCGGGAGAAACGGGCGAAGGCAAATATTTCAGTTCGGTGGAAGAAGCGGAATTAGCTTATTTCCATCACGATTTAGGTTTGCATTGCAAAATTAAAGTCAGAATTACGGCGGAAATTAATCGCAAGAAACATACGCAAATAGTTGAAACTACTTACGGCCGTTTGATTTTCAATGCGATTATTCCCCAGAATCTGGGCTTTGTCGATCGCAGCAAGCCGGAAAATTATTGCGTGCCGGAATGTGATTTCCTGGTAGATAAGGGCAAATTGAAACAGATTATCGACCGTTGTATTCGGAAGAACGGTTTGTCCATTGCCAGCCGGACATTGGATAAGATTAAGGCTTTGGGTTACAAGAATTCTACTACTGCCGGTATATCTATCGGTATCTTCGACATGGATATTCCTGAAGTTAAGCAGAAATATTTGTCCGAGGCCGAGAAAAAAGTTGAATTTATTGCTCGCCAGTATCGCCGCGGTTTGCTGAATGAAGAAGGCAGACGGAATGCGACAATTAAAGTTTGGCGTGAAACTACGGATACGATTACTAAAGCTTTGGAAGAGAATCTGGATGAGTACAACCCGATTAACATGATGAGTAAATCAGGTGCGCGTGGTTCTATTTCTCAGATTAAGCAATTGGCCGGTATGCGCGGTAACATGGCGGATACTTCAGGTAGAACCATTGAAATTCCGATTAAGTCGAATCTGCGTGAAGGCATGAATGTTTTGGAATTCTTCATTTCTTCGCACGGCGCACGTAAAGCTTTGTCCGATACGGCTTTGAAAACCGCTGACTCAGGTTATCTGACCAGACGTCTGGTTGATGTTTCGCAGGATGTTATCGTGTCGGAAGAAGATTGCGGTACGAGTGACTGCTTTGAAGTTTCGGCAATTACAGCCGGTACCGACAATGAAGCCAAGCGTGTGCTCAAACCTTTGCGGGATCGCTTGAGCGGCCGTTATTTAGGCAAGGATGTTCTGGATCCGAATACCGGTGAGGTATTAGCTTTCGCCAATACGCTGGTAAGTCCGGAATTGGCTGAGACTATTGAAAAGGCGGGCGTAACTTCCTGCTACATCAGAACGGTATTAACCTGTCATGCCAAACGCGGCATTTGTGCCCGTTGTTACGGTCTGGATTTGGCGGTCGCATCTTTGGTTTCTATCGGTGAAGCTGTCGGTATTGTGGCGGCTCAGGCCATCGGTGAACCGGGTACACAGTTAACCATGCGTACGTTCCATACCGGCGGTATCGCCAACTCCGGTGACGATATCACTCAAGGTTTGCCCCGTGTTGAAGAGTTGTTCGAAGCCCGCAAACCTAAGGGTCAGGCTATTATGTGCGAAATGAACGGTGTCGTTTCTATTCAGGATTCTGCCAACAAGCGGAAACGTGAAATTACGATTCGTTCCGAGGTGGGCGAAGAGATGGTGTATTCCGTTCCGTATGCCGCTTCCTTGTATGTTCATGACGGCAGTATCGTTAAACCGGGAGATTTGATCACCAAAGGTTCGATTAACCCGCATGATATCCTGAAAGTCGGCGGCATTCAGGCTGTACAACGTTATATTATCGCTGAAGTTATTAAGGTTTATGAGAACAACGGTGTTGAAATCAACGATAAGCACGTAGAAATTATTGCACGTCAGATGATGCGTATGGTGCGAATCGATGATCCGGGTGATACTAACTTGCCGACAGGTAATCTTGTTGATATTATGGATTTCGAAGAGGCCAATAATAAAGCGGCGGCTGAAGGCAAACGGGAAGCTGTCGGCCAAAGAGAGCTGTTGGGTATTACGAAAGCTTCTCTGGCAACTGAAAGCTGGTTGTCGGCTGCTTCCTTCCAGGAGACGACAAGAGTTTTGACGGATGCTGCGACCAAAGGCAAGAGCGATATGTTGAGAGGTTTGAAAGAGAACACGATTATCGGTACGTTAATTCCTGCCGGTACCGGTCTGAAACGTTATCGTCGCTTGGTCCCTGTCCCGGTAATTGAGGACAACCGTGCCATTTTGGAAGAGACTTTAGCTGATGTTAAGGCGCATGAGGATTCTTTATAAGATGATAGTTATTAACAGAACTTGCCGACAAACGACAGGTTCTGTTTTTAATTTATTGACACTTCTTGTCCATCTTAGTATTATTGAGATAAGCGGAGGCTATTTATGTTACAGAAAACAGTAAAATTCCATTGTCAGGCAAACGAACAGATGAAGTTGGTGGCTAATTTAATTCAAAAAGCCAGTAACTATCAGTCACACATTAATTTGGAAACCAATGGACGCAAAGCTAATTGCAAGTCTTTACTGGGTATGATGTCTTTGGGTATGCAAGATGACTGCGAGATTACCATTACATGCGATGGTCAGGATGAGCAGGATGCGATGCAGGAATTGGTCGTTTACTTGAGCAAATAAGCGATTAAGCGGCAGAAATTAAGTTATTTATTTGTTATTTAGGCAACTTGAGCGGGCTGTGTATAGGCAGTCAATGCGTGAGTTGCTTAATTTTATTTTGAAATGAACGTTGAGAGGCGAAATTCGATGAAACGCAAGGAGTTTTTGCAACAAAAATTGAAATTGGTGCCGAAATTGCCCGGCGTTTATCTGATGCAGGATGAGCAGGGGAAGATTATTTATGTCGGCAAAGCGGTGAAACTACAGAACCGTTTGCAATGTTACTTCGGTAATAACAGTACGCAACCGTCTTTGAAAGTAGCTTTGATGATTGCTAAAATTTACGATTTTCAGTATGTGATTTGTCAGAACGAACAGGAAGCTTTAATCCTGGAGTCCAACTTAATTAAGCGGCATCGACCTTTTTATAATATTTTGTTGAAAGATGATCATGATTATCCTTATATTAAAGTGAGTCTGCAGGACAGCTGGCCGGAAGTGACGAAAGCTTATCGTATCGGCAAAGATAAGGCCAAAGGCGCTTTGTATTTCGGTCCTTATATGTATAGTCAATTGAGTAAGGCGTTGAAGTCTTTGGAGCAGATTTTTCCTCTGCACAGTTGTAACCCGGCCAAAATTCGCACAAATGTTCCCTGCTTAAATTATCAGTTGGGCAAATGTATCGGAACTTGCTGCAACAGAGCGACAGCAGCCGATTATCGGGAAATAATTAAAGAAGTCTGCAACTATTTGCGCGGCGATACGCAAAAATTGGAAGAGTATCTGCGAGCCAAAATGGCGGCAGCAGCCGACGCCGAACAATTTGAACAGGCAGCGTTCTGGCGGGATCGGCTGTTAAATTTACAGGCTTTGCACCAAACACAACGAATAGTGACGCAAAAAGCGGTGGATGCGGATGTTTTGGCTGTTTGTCGGCAGGATTTTATGTACTGTCTGCAAAAATTGGAAATTCGTGCCGGTAAAATTATCGGTACCTGCAGTTTCTTCTTTGAAACGGAAGACCTACTTTACAGTCTTTACGGTCTGGGAAGCGAAGATTTACCGGCTAACTTAAAAGGCCCGCTGCCGGCGAAGCCGGAGAAGCCGGAGAAGCCGGCGGACAGGGATAAAACGGTGGAATTGAGTGCTGACAGTTTGTTAATTGAGAATTTGTTGGAAATGTTTTTGGCCCAACATTATGCGGATTTACATAATTTACCGGCCTCTATTATCTTGGCTAATTCTTTGCCGGCGGCAGCGCTTGCCCATTTGAATGCGGCGGCAGAAAGCTTGGTCGGCAGTCATTGTACTTTCACCGTGCCGCAGAGAGGGGAAAAATATGAGTGGGGCAAGATGGCTGCTAATAATGCCGGAGAAGCTTTAGCCAAAAAAATGCTGTTGCTGGGCAGTGCCGCGGCTAATGTGAAGGGCGCTTTGACGACGTTGATGCAGTTGAACGGCATGCCCAACTTGCCGCATCGGATAGAAGCTTATGATGTTGCGAATTTCGGCAATGATGATTTATGTGCAGCGATGGTCTGCTTTATAGACGGGGTGTACAGTCCGAAAAATTCTTTATTATTCCGGCTGCGGGAGCAAAAGGAGCAAAACGATTATTTGGCGATGAGTACGGTTTTATTACGCCGTTTACGTCATTTGCCCGGGGTGCAGGAAACCGGCAATTCACTTAATTTGCAGGCAGCGGAGCAAAGCTGGATTTGCTTGAAAGAGAATAAGTCATCATTAAATATCGTGCCGGATTTGATTCTGCTTGACGGCGGCAAAGGGCATCGGCAGGCGGTGCTGCAGGCGCTGGAAGAGCAATTGCAGTGGTCGAAGCTGGTTGTCAGCCGCAGAATCTTTATCGGCGGCATGGTCAAAAACGATAAGCATGAAACGCGAGCGTTGCTGCAGGCGGACGGACAGGTGCATGAGTTGCAGGTCTTTTTACCGCAAGAAGCAGCGGGAACTTCCGATTCTCATAAGGGAGAAACGATTAAAAGCGAGGTCAACTTATTACGTTTTCTTACTCGCATTCAAGATGAGGTGCATCGCTTAGCGAATAATTATTATCATAAATTACAGAAAAATCGTATTTTACATTATGAATTGGAAAACATCAAAGGTATCGGTGCTAAAAAGCGGCAACTATTATTGGCGCATTTTAAGAGCATGGAGAAAATAAAAACCGCAACGCTTGCCGAATTGCAGGCAGTTAAAGGAATAAGTGAACAGGATGCACAACACATTTTTGAATATTTCCGCTTGCAAGCCTGAGACGGACGAGGTGTGCAGATGATTTATGCTTTGAGCGATACCCATTTAAGCTTCAGCAGTAATAAACCGATGAGCATTTTCGGTGAAATTTGGGCACATCATACCGAAAAAATTGCCCATAACTGTGCCGCCGTGCTGCAGCCGACGGATATTTTGCTCTTACCGGGTGATTTATCCTGGGCGCTGAAATTGGCGGAAGCTCGCAAAGATTTAACTTTTCTGGACGCTTTGCCCGGTAGGAAAATTTTGTTACGGGGCAATCATGATTATTGGTGGTCAACTAGAACGAAAATGCAACGTTATTGTCGGGAATGGGGACTGAAAACCCTGTATTTTCTGGATAGAAACGCTTTTTTGCTGCGCCGGAATAAAGCTGTTTCCGCTTACGATATTTTGCTCGCCGGACGCAATGAAACGGTCGAAAACGGCGGTAGGCAGGCAGACACACAGGCAATATGGCGGCAGGAGCCGATTTTGCAGGAGCAGCCTGAATTTATCGGCATTGTCGGCACGAAAGGTTATCTCTTACCCTTTGAACAGCAGAATGAACATGACCGAATTTTAGCGGTACGGGAGTATGAGCGTCTCCTCTACAGTTTGCGGCAGCTGGAGGATCTTTTGTTATTGAACGGCATCAAAAAAAGTGAAGTTAAGTTGCTCTGTCTGACACACTACCCGCCTTTGCTAAAAAATCGAGGTTCAAGTATTTACAGTTCTTTATATGAAAAATTACAAGCGGAATATCGGACGGTACAGGCAGTTTGCGGCCATTTGCACGGTTTGGGAATTAAAGAAGCCTTTGAGGGTCGGTATAATTCGGTTGATTATTATTTAGTTTCGGCGGACGCTCGTGCTTTTTCGCCGCAAGCCTTGCTTTGAATTATCAATTTGTGCAAAATGCACATAAAACGAGATATAAATTAGCCTAATTAGCAGTAGTTTAACCATAAAAGCTGCATTATAATGGATTTATATTCGGCGTTAAGAATTAAGGAGGATTTCGACAAATGCAGAAATATACAGCAGATAGGGTGCGTAATATCTCTTTATTGGGACATAGCGGTAGCGGTAAGACCAGCTTCATAGAGGCGGTATTGTTCGATTGCGGTAACATTGACCGTATGGGCAAGTCCAATGACGGTACATTGACGATGGATTTTGATGCCGAGGAAATCAGAAGACATATTACGATAAATACCTCAGTAGCTTCTTGTGAGTGGCGCAATGCTGTAATCAGCTTTATTGATACTCCGGGTGATTTCGACTTCATGGGTGAAGTACAGCAGGCCTTAAGAGTTTCAGGCGCCTCTTTGATTTTAGTTAACGCCAAAAGCAGTATCGAAGTCGGCGTGGAAAAATCGGTACGCTATTTGCAGCGTCCGGGTATTCCTTACGGATTTTTAATTAATGCGATGGATGATGAAAATGCCGATTTTTCGCGTTGCCTATTGGATTTGAAAAATCGTTACGGTCGTAATGTCGTACCTTTTGTTCTACCGATTAAAGAAAACGGAAAATTCGTCGGTCTGGTCAACGTAATTACGCTCAAGGCTTATCGTTTTGCCGAGAAGGCGACGGTGAAAGAGTGTGAGATTCCGGCGGAATATCGGGATTTAGCCGACCAATATCATAGTGAACTGGTAGAACAGGCGGCGGAAAGCTCCGATGAACTTATGGAGAAATTTTTCAGTGGGGAAGAATTCAGCGCCGATGAATTTACTGAAGGTTTGAAAGAGCGGATTCTGCATCGTCACCTGTTGCCTGTTATGGCCTGTGCCGCTACGACCAATTCCGGTGTAAGTACGGTCCTGGATTTGCTGTTGGATTATTTCCCGGCAGCAACCCATAAAGTTGTGCAAGCTCTGACCCCTGACGGTACGAATGTGGAATTGACTTCCGATCCTAAAGGTCCGTTGGCTGCCTTGGTCTTCAAGACCATCGCCGATCCTTTTGTCGGTAAAATCTCATTATTCCGTGTTTACAGCGGCAGTTTGAAGAACGGCACGACAGTTTATAACGCCAATCGCAATAAAGAAGAACGAATTACCAATTTGTCGTTTATTGTCGGCAAGAAACAGTACGAAACCAAAGAAGTTACAGCCGGAGATATCGGAGCTTTGACCAAGTTGACTGATACCCAAACGGGTGATACTTTGTCGGAAAAAGCTCATCCTCTGAGTTTGCCGTCCATCGTTCTGCCTTCACCCTGCTTCAGCATGGCTATTTATCCGGTTAAACAGGGGGAAGAGGAGAAAATTGCTCAAGGCTTGGCGAAGCTGAAAGAAGAGGATCCGACTTTTACTTATTACACCAATAAAGAAACGAAACAGATGATTATTTCCGGTTTGGGCGAGATGCAACTGGATGTGCTTGTTTCCAAATTGAAGAATAAATACAAGGTGCAGGCGGAACTGCAGGAGCCGAAAGTACCTTATCGTGAGACGATTAGGAAGAAAGTTAAAGCGCAGGGTAAACATAAGAAACAGTCCGGCGGCCATGGTCAATACGGCGACGTTTGGGTAGAGTTTGAACCTAATCCGGAACAGGAAGATATGGTTTTCGAAGAGAAAGTCTTCGGCGGTGCCGTGCCGAAAAATTATTTCCCGGCGGTTGAAAAAGGTCTGCGGGAAGCTTGCAAGTCGGGTGTTCTGGCCGGATATCCGGTGGTTAATTTGAAGGCAACTTTGGTTGACGGCTCTTATCATGAAGTGGATTCCTCCGAAATGGCATTCAAGATTGCCGCATCTTTGGCCTATAAAGCCGGATTGGAGAAGGCTTCGCCGGTTTTGATGGAACCTTATTCCGCTGTCGAAATTCATGTGCCGGAGAGCAACATGGGTGATATAATGGGAGATATAAATAAAAGGCGCGGTCGAATTTTAGGGATTGAGCACAAAGCTGATTTCAGCGTTATTTCGACCGAAGTGCCGACAAGCGAGATGGCGCGCTATGCCACGGATTTACGTTCTATGACACAAGGCAGAGGTTGGTATACTATCAGTTTCTTGCGTTATGAACAGATGCCGAAAGAGTATGCGGATAAGGTAATTGCCGCCAAAGCAGCCGAAAAGGCGAAAGATTAAGGCGCTTGTCATTAAAAGCTGATCTATTGTAATAATAGATAAATTTATGAACGAGAAAAGCAGGTTACATTGTAGCCTGCTTTTTGACTGTTTTCGTTTGCTTATTTTTAATGGAAGAAATGTTTCAAATGACTATGTTTCAAGGCTTTATAGAGAGCTACATAAATAACTGCGCCGAGGATGGCGGATAAAACGGCATTGAACCAAGTCACTCCGGCAGAAATTTTGACGAATATTTTGGCCGGTGAAGTGGCGGAGCCCAAGAGATAGGTATGGTAGAAATAGCTGCTGACAGGTGCCAGTATGGCGTTGGTAACCAGGCCGGCAATCATGGCGATGGTGGCGTTAAGGTAATGCCGGGTCGATTCTGTGGGGGTATTGCGGCTGAGAGCTTTGAAACTGTAATAACAAACTGCTGCCATGACAATTTTAAGAATCAGCGTTTCGGGGGCGACGTGGGCATAACCGCTGAACATGTCGGCGAGGAACAGACCGATTGCCGGTCCCAATAGACCATAAGGGGCGGCAATTAATAAAGGCGCTAAGACCACCAGGGTGTTGGCGGCATGAAAGCTGGTTTTGGTAACACCGATATTAATATCGACGCGTAGAAAAACGAAGACAACATAACTGATAGCGGCGAATAAACCGGCGAGTACCAAGTTGACCAACGTATCGTGATAGGGACGAATCGGACGGGACTGTTCATTAATTGACATGGGCGTAAACCACCTTTTCTTTGAGTTTTGCGTGCGTATATTATATCAGGAATTGCGGGAAGTTACGGTAAAAAGTAATATTTGATTTGTTTTTTTGCACGATTATTAGGGAAAATTTGAGATTTTCGGGGAATATTTGTGCTTTTGTGCAATCTGTAGCAAAAACTAATAAAAGATTATGCATTCGGCCGAAAATAAGGGTCGGTTCTTATTGATATATTGACACCGGGCAGCAAAAAAATAAAATACAATCATACCGTAAGAGGAGGTTGACTTGTTTATGAAAAAATTTTCAGTGGTGGTAGACGCCGTTATAGCGTTGATGTATGTTATCTTAATTTTGGCAGCAATCTTTTTCAAGGATTTAACGTTATTTAACAGTCCACTTGCAATAATGGGATTCCTGAGCTTGTTTGTTGCGCCGCCGGTCGGTATCGTGTGCGGCTTTTTCTCCTTAATAGCGAAGAAATACATATCTTTAGTTTTCAGCATATTACTTATTTTTACATTCCCGATTATAATGTCGTTACCGGTATAAAAGCGCAGTGAATGATTAAGAAATGAGAATTATTGTTGTGGCTGTTTCCCGGGAAACAGCCTTTTTTTCGGCGCCAACATTGGCAAAAACAGTGCAAAAAGTTTATAATTGACCAATAGTTGTGCAGGAAAGAGAGAATAATATGCCGGAAACAGAAAAAGATGTAAAAAAAGAAAAAAAGACGAAAGCCATTAAGCTGAAAAATTACAAATTACCCCAAATTGCCGAACTGGACGCCAATCAGACCGTTAACAGTGAATTATATGCTAAATTTCAAAAAGACTTCGCTGCCTCAGCCGCGAATAAAGTTATAGCGTCGGCTATTTGCAATGTCGGTATCGCCGAAGCCAGCTTCAACAACAACATGTTGCGGGACGAACGCTTCGTTTTTTCGAACGAAACGAAACGCGGCGGTATAACGAATCAGAAACAGTCGGGACGTTGCTGGCTCTTTGCCGCCCTGAATGAAGCTCGTGTCAGCATCATGGAAACATTGCAATTGGATGATTTTGAATTGTCCGAGAATTACATGTGTTTCTATGAGAAAATGGAAAAGTCCAACGCCTTCTTGGAGAACATTATCGCAACTTTGAATAAGGACGTTTACAGCCGCGACTTTGACTTTGTTAAGGACAATGCAGCCGGTGACGGCGGATTCTTCGAGTGGTACGCCGATTTGGTAACTAAATACGGCGTGGTGCCCAAAGCCTGTATGCCGGAAACATTCCATTCTTCCAATACTACCTTTATGGTAGAAGCTTTGAATGAACGCTTGTATCGTACGGCGATGCAGATGCGCAATGCTTATGCTGCCGCTTATCCGGCCGGGGAAGAACCGACAGCGGAGTTTGTTCGGGAAATGCGGCAAAAGAAAGAAGCCTGTCTGAGCGAAATTTACAATATTTGCGTTAAATCCTTAGGCGAACCGCCGACAACGGTTAATTTCGCTTATATGGATAAAAAGAAGAAAAAGCAGGAAATTAAAGGTATTACGCCGAAAGAATTTTACGAGAAATATTGCGGCTTGCCGCTGGAGGATATGGTGGTGCTGACCAACGATCCGACCGAGCGTTTTGCCGACGGTACAGCCGTAACTTACAAATATTGCCAATTGGTGCAAGAAGGTAAGGGCCTGTTGCAATTATTGGCACCGATGGAAGAATTGACTGCAGCTGCCGTTAAATCCATTAAAGCCGGTCAACCGATGTGGTTCGCCTGCGATGTCGGTAAATCTTCCGATCGTAAAAAAGGTTACTTGGATCATGAAACTTATCTGACGGATTTGACGTTAACTCCCGTCGGCGAGTTCAGCAAGAAAGATCGGACAATTATCGGTGAAACTCAACTTAATCATGCTATGCTTCTGTGCGGCGTCGATTTGACGGAAGACGGTGAAGTCAAGAAGTGGAAAGTTGAGAACAGCTGGGGCGATACGGTCGGCGAGAAAGGCGTTTTCAGCATGAGCCATCAATGGTTCCTGAATAACACATATCAAGTAATAGTCAATAAAAAGTATGTTTCCAAGTCGATTCTGGCCGGATTGAAGAAGAAACCGCAGGAGATTGAACCTTGGAAAATGATTTGTTTCCCGGGAAAATAAAATCCTTTATTTAATCAGGTGCTTGAACGGTCGGGTAATATTGCCGGGCCGTTTACTTTTTCACAGAGAATATACAAACTACGGGTGAGAAATAGGCTAAGATATGAGGGAGCTTGCGGCGTGTTGCGCGCCGGGACGGGAGTTGAACAGTATGGAACTGAGCTTGGTTATGCCTTGTTTTAATGAGTCGCGGCAGATTTTGACAACTTTTGCACATTTGGCCGGCTACATTAAGAATGTTCTGAGTCGCAAGGCGGACAAATTGACAGTGATTGCCGTTGATGACGGTTCAAAAGATGATACTTGGACATGTTTGGCGGAGGCAAAGCAGAATCTTTTAAAGGAAGTTGCCGGTACGGTGAATGTTCGGGTGAAGTTGCTGCGTTTTTCGAGAAATTTCGGGAAAGAGGCGGCGCTGCTTGCCGGAATTCGGGCCGTTTCGCCGACAGCTGCAGCTACTGTTATTCTTGATGCCGATTTGCAACATCCTTTAGAAGTGATTGTACCGATGATTGATAAATTCCTGGCTACCGGGGCGGATATCGTCGATGCTGTTAAGTCCGATCGCGGCAAGGAGTCGGGCCTTAATCGGTGGTTAGCCAATTCTTTTTATGACTTCTTCGATAAGCATAGTCGGGTTAATTTGAAAAATATGGCCGATTTTAAGCTCCTGAGTGCCCGGGCAGTGCGGATTTTGGCGGATTTGCCGGAACATGAGCGTTTCTTTCGGGCCTTGTGTTCCTGGATCGGATTTAAACATGCGGAAGTGCAGTTTGAGGTGGCCGAGCGGGAAGTGGGCGTGTCTAAATGGTCTTTTCGCAGTAAAGTCAATTTGGCGAGCGATGCTTTTTACGCTTTTTCCGATGTGCCTGTGTTTTTGCAGTTTCTGGAAATTGTATTTGTAATTCTTTTGGGTGTGGGGCAGGTGGCTTATTTTGCTTTTATTCTGCTGGCGCAAAAAAGGCCTTTGGATCGCTTGGATTATTTAACTTTTATTGTGCTGCTGGGAGTGTTTTTAATTTTAGGCAGTAATTTGTTGAAGTCTTTATATTTGCAACGGCTTTATAAGGCGGCTTTGAATCGACCGCAATACATTATTATGCAGGAAGATTGAGAAAAGTTGTGTAATCAGGCAGATACCGGCGATTGGGTTGCCGGATCTGTGGTGAAGGGAGAAAAGGGGCGAAATTTTTTCGCCTTTTTTTTTTGTTGAATTGATCGGCGGCCGGTGCAGGAAGTCGGGCAGAGGACAGCAAACAGTAAGTTGTGATGCTTGGCAGCAACGGTCGGTAGCATCTATTAAAGGCAAGTCAAGAACTGAAAAAGAACAAAAAAACATAAAAATTCCCAAATAAAACCAAGAAAAACCGGAAAAATCAGGAAAATGTTCGACACTATTCATATCGGTAAGAAATATTCACTGATAAAAATGGGAATTTAGGCCTTAAAAATACGAATTTTTGTCTTTAATCTGTACAAATTGCATAAAAACTCAAGAAAAACAAAAGTAAATTATGTTCCTTTTTCACTAAAAATGTAGTATAGTATATACAAATAGCAAAAGGAGGTTTCCTACAATGGGAAACAATAAAGAAAAAAAGGAAGGATTGCAGAAAAGTCTGGCGTTGATTTTTGTCTACACCGTGGCTACCGGTTCAATCTTTACTTACGTTAGTTATTGGGATTCCGTATTCTTTAATTATTGCGGAGCGGGTACATTCTTAGCTTTTGCCCTGATGTCTCTGGCTATTCTGCCGGTAGCTTTGGTTTACAGCGAATTGTCCTCCTTGTTCCATACGGCGGGCGGTGAACTGATTTACAATACGGTCGGTTTGAATAAACACATCGGTTTTCTGGCATCGTGGTTGATTATGGCGGCGTGGATTTCAGTGCCGCCGGCAGTAGTTATGGCTATTGCAACTTACATCAGCAGAACCTTCGGTCTGGCTTTGAATTTTGAAAGCATTATGATTATCGGTGTAATTATTTTACTGCTGGTTTTCTTTATGAGTCTGCAGGATATTCAGTTCCTGGTTAAAGCGCAGGCGTTCTGCCTCTTTGCCAATATTACGGGCACTGTGCTTACGGGCTTGCTTCTTTTGTGTTCCGGTCATTGGAGTTTCAGCAATTTGAGCAATATGTTCCAAACTAATTTAACTCAAATTAACGGTATTCCCGGCTGGATTATCGGTATGGCGCTGTTGATTACCCCGTTTTTCGGTTTTGAAACGGTACCGCAAATGGTCGAAGAGGGAGACTTCCCGATTTCCAATACCAAGAAAGCAATTTGCGGCTCGGTTTTAACTTGCGGCACTATTTACACCTTCTTCTTCTTCTGCGTTGCCGGGTTGGACAGCTTTCAGACGCTGCTTGCCGGCGGTAAAGACGGCTTTATGACAATTACAGCTATGCAACAGATTTTAGGCTGGAAGATTTGGCCGCTGATTTACGGTCTGTTATCAATCCTGTTGGGTATGACGGCTTCCATTTTGGGCTTCTGGATGTCTATTGTCAGAATGCTTTATGCTATGGGCAAGAAGAATTTCTTACCGGCAATATTTACAAAAGTAAATAAGCACAGCCAACCTATTGTACCTAATATTTTCCTGTTGGCTATTACTTTGACCTTTGTTTTGATTCAAAACGCTACCACCTTTATGAACGACTTCTTCAACTTGATGTCTTTCGGCTGTGCCTGCGCCTATGCGATTACGATGATTTCGGCCATCAGTATTAGAAGTCAACATAAAGACTGGTACAAGAATAATAAAAATCTGGTTAGAGGCGGCAATTTCACGCGTCTGTTGGCGATGGTTATCATGGTTGCCATTGCTTACTTCTGTACTTTGGGTCAGGGTCGAGGTTCGTGGATTTCTTTCGGTGTCTATATGGGCGTCGGCGTGCTGATCTGGCTCTGGATGGTCTGTGTCAGATGGCGCAAAACTAAGGTTTTAATCGAAACACCTGCAGGTGAGCAAGAATTTTAATGAAAAAGCAATTGAATTAAAGGAGAATTATTATGGCAAAATTAACAGGTAAAGTGGCAGTTGTTACAGGTGCTGCCGTCGGTTTGGGTGAAGGAATCTGTGAAGCATATTCCAAATACGGCGCTAAGCTGTGTATGATTGATATGTCGCCGGCAGTTGAACAAACGGCAGAACGTTTAAGAAAGACATATAATGCCGATATTATCACATATGTAGGCAATGTAGCCAAGAAAGAGCAGATGAAAGAAGCGGTTGAGAAAACTGTTGCTGCATTCGGCAAGTTGGATATTGTCTGCTGTAATGCCGGTGTTTGTCGTTTGGCACCTTTTGAGGAAATGAGCGACGAAATGCGTGATTTCCATATTGATGTAAATATCAAGGGCGTTTGGAATACCTGTCAGGTTGCAGTTCCGTATTTGTTGAAGAACAAAGGCGGTGCGATTGTGATCGCTTCTTCCGTTACCGGTGATATCGTCGCTGATGCCGGAGAGGCTGCTTATGCGACAACTAAGGCGGCATTGGTAGGCTTAACTAAATGCTTGGCCGTAGAGTATGCTAATCGCAATATCAGAGTTAACTGTTCTCAACTCGGTTATGCCCGGACACCGATGGTCGAGAAAATGGCAGTTGAATCCAATCCGGAAGATCCGGAGAGCGCAATTAACGCTATTGCCATGAACGTACCGATGAAACGCCTGGCCAAACCGATTGAAGTCGGTGAGCTTTTCGCTTTCTTGGGCAGTGATGAAGCTTCTTACATTACCGGTGCCCAGTTCGTTATTGACGGCGGTGCAACATTACCGGAAACAATGAGTATCGGTACAAACTGATTATTTTGCGTATACGAATAATCGTGGAATTTTCAGAATATCCCGTTGCCTGTTTGCTCGGAAAAGCGGCGGCGACGGGCTTTATTTTGTCCGGCCGCACCGGAAATACAAGTGCAGATATTTGTCCAATCAAGAGTCTTTTGCACTGCCGATAATAGGAAAAATTAGTTTTTTATCAGCAAAACGCATTAATGGAGACGAAAAATCGTGATGTTTTTGTATAATTTGTCATTTTATCTATTTATAGTTGGGCAAGATGTAGAAAAAAACGAAAAAAGCTTGCAACTATTTTAGATAAATTTATACTATTGTTATTACGTCAGTATCAAGGAGGACAATATGTCTGAATCATTAAAAAAGGAAACGGTAGGTTCGTTTCTGCTCAAGGTATTAAACGGTACAACAATTGCTATTGTTGTGGCCTTAATTCCGAACGCTATTTTGGCGACTTTTTTGAAACCGTTTGTAGCCAACTCGGTATTTTGTGCCGAGTTATTGCACATTGTGCAAGTTTTCCAGTTCTTTACTCCGATTATGGCCGGTGCTTTGATTGCACAGCAGTTCAAGCTTTCGCCGATGCATATGGTAATTGTCGGCGGTGCCGCCTATATAGGTTCCGGTGCTTGGAGATTTGTTACAAACGTTACTATTGCTGATAAAACAGCTAATATTTTCCAACTGGCCGGTATCGGTGATGTTATTAACACCATGATTACGGCAGCTTTGGCAGTTTTAGTTCTGCAATTGATAGGCAACAAATTGGGTTCTCTGTCTATTGTTTTCCTGCCTATTATTGTCGGTACGGGCGTAGGTTACGTCGGCTGGAAGATTTTGCCTTTCGTTTCGCAAATTACTACTCTCATCGGTCACGGTATTAATGCCTTTACAACATTACAACCGATTTTGATGAGTATTTTAATTTCGATGTCTTTTGCAATTATAATTATCAGCCCGATTTCAACTGTAGCTATCGGTTTGGCGATCGGTCTGACGGGTATCGGTTCGGCAGCCGCCGGTATGGGTGTAGCGGCCTGCGCAGCATTTTTGGTTTGTGCAACTTTGCGGGTGAATAAGCCGGGTGTACCTATTGCTATCGCTTTAGGCGCTATGAAGATGATGATGCCTAATTTCCTGACTACTCCGATTATCGGTCTGGGGGCAGCTTTGACGGCGGCTATCAGCAGTTTGTCGATTCCTCTGTTGGGCATGGGCGGTACTCCGGGAAGTGCCGGTTTCGGTTTGGTCGGTTTCGTCAGCCCGTTGGCTGCCTTGAATTCCTCCAATGTCGGAATTCTGGTAATTGTTTTAACTTGGGTAGTGGTACCGTTTGTTGTCGGTTTCATTATCGATCGTCTCTTTGTCGATGTTTTACATTTGTACAAGAACGATATCTTTAAGTCCAAAGCTAACTAAAATAAAATTAAGTTAATCAGGCTTTTGCAGTTGCTGTCTCTGTAAAGGTGCTTGGAACAACAGCGTCAGCTGGAGAATTTTCAGACAGCGAATGCTTTGAAAAAAGCGGAAGGAGTTATGTTATGTTTATTTATATTGCAGGTGCCGGTGCTATGGGGTGCCGTTTCGGTTATCAATTGCAGAAGAGCGGGAACGAAGTGGTGTTGCTGGATTCCTGGCAGGCTCATATTGATGCCATCAAGGCTCACGGTTTACATATTGTGGGCGATCAGGATGAAGTTGTACCGATGACTATTATGCGGCCGGAAGAAGCACATAAGCAGGCTGAGTTTATTATTTTGTTTACGAAGGCTATGCAATTGCAGGATATGCTGGAAAAAATTAAACCGGTTATCGGTCCTGAGACCAAAGTTCTGTGCCTGCTCAACGGTTTGGGGCATGAAGATGTGATCAGCAAATACATTAAGCATGAGAATATTATGATGGGTGTAACAGTCTGGACAGCCGGTTTGAAAGGCCCGGGCGAGGCTATTTTGCAAGGCAAGGGTACGATTAATCTGCAAAGTTTCGCTGCTGCCGGTGAAGCTGCGGTGCAGGATATTGTTGATACGATGAATGCGGCCGGCTTAAATGTTATTTATGATAATGATGTTGTGCCTTCAATTTGGCGTAAAGCTTGTGTCAACGGCACAATGAATTCGACTTGCGCTTTGACGGATGCCACTATCGGCCAATTTTTCGCCAGTGAAGCGGCAATTAGAATTGTTAAGACGATTATTCATGAATTCGTTCTGGTCGGTACAGCTGAAGGCGTGAAGTTGAATGAACAGGAAATTGTCGATTATGTTATGCATACAGCTGAGATTGCTGCCCGGCATTATCCGTCCATGCATCAGGATTTGATTCAAAATCACCGCTTGACCGAGATTGATTACATCAACGGTGCTGTGGCTCGTAAAGGCGCAAAGTTGGGGATTGCAACTCCTTATTGCCAGATGATTACCGATTTGATTCATGCCAAAGAGAGCATTTTGAATATTAAATAAATTATATTCGGAAAATGATGTTTTCAAAGCCTGTCTGAATTTTCAGATAGGCTTTTTTGGCAGGCGTGAGCTTATTATGCGGGCAGCCGGGCGGATTTAAGTCTTGATAATTTCGAAATTATGTTATAATACAAAAAAGTTTGGCGGTCGTGGTGAAATTGGCAGACACGCCGGATTTAGGTTCCGGTGATGCAAGTCATGCAGGTTCGAGTCCTGTCGACCGCATAATGAAAGTCCGTACTGTAGCAGCATGCCGGGTACGGATTTTTGCTTATGGAAATTATACTTGAAGAAGCGGCCGTCAGCGGCGGGCAAGCAACTTTTAGATTATAAGAAAGTGACTGAATAATTATGACAAAGACATTGGAAAATTTAGCACATGTACTTGGAGCTGCAATTTTGAACCGGGGAGAGATGCAGACGGAAGTTAAGCAAATAGCCTTCGATTCCCGTTATGTGACGGCCGGAGGCGTGTTTTTTGCGATTAAAGGGTTGGAAGCGGACGGACATGATTATCTGGATAAAGCCTGTGCGCAGGGGGCAATAGCGTTGGTTGTGCAGGATGCGGCCAAGATAAAAAGTTTGCAATCTTCCGTTACCTGTCTGCAGGTCCAAGATACAAGGCAGGCTTTGGCGGCAGCGGCGAACTGGTTTTATGATGCACCGTCTAAGTCTTTGCAGGTTATCGGTATTACCGCCTCCAACGGCAAGACATCTACAAGTTTAATGTATAAGACGATTGCACTTACGGCCGGGAAAGAGATAGGTGTTGTCGGTACAGTCAGTTATGAAACGGCTAAACGCAGTGAAATGAGCCATTTGACGACACCGGATGCTGTTAAGTTGGAGCAGCTGTTACGGGAGATGGCGGACAGTAATTATCATTATGCCGTTATGGAATGTTCGTCTATCGGTTTGGATCAGCGACGTAATTACGGGGTGAAATATCGGGCGGCGGCGTTCAATAATATCAGTCGGGAACACTTGGATTATCACGGTTCTTTCGCTAATTATCTGCAGGCTAAAATGCGTCTGATTACAGATTGTGCCGATGAAAATACGGCAGTTGTGCTGAATTTTGATGATCCGGTTATTTATGAGCAACGGGCGATGGTTAAGGGACGGCTTTTAGGTTTTGCCGACTTAAGTAATTGGCCGGAGCAACGCTTGAGTCAGGTGCAGCGGGAAGAGGATCGGCCGCAAGTTCTGGCGGCGGACGTGGATTTGTCGGCGGGCTTGCCGCATTTTTCTATTTTGCTGGACTGTGCGACGGCGCAGCAATTACAGGGGGCGCAAGCGGCTTGGCAAACGGCAGGTAGACGGCAGATAGGTGCGTACAGTTATTATGTCTACCCTTTGAGCTTGCAGGTGCCGGGTTATCATTCCGTGATGAATGCTTTGTCGGCTTTCAGTTTGGCTATTGTCAGCGGCTTTTCACCTGTAGAAGCTTGTAACGGTTTGGCGCGCTATCAGGGGATAGAACGGCGTTTCCAACAAATTCTGGCTCCGGTTAAAGTGCAGGGGACTGCCTGGCAGAAGGTGGTTGATTATCAAATTTACGATGACCATTTCGCCAACCCCGGTAATATCATTTTTTCTTTAACTTCTTTAAGTAAAATGGATTATCGGCATTTACATATTCTATATGCGATCAGAGGTAAGCGCGGCGTTACGGTGAATAAGGAAAACATTCAGCAGCTGGCACCTTTTTTACCGAAATTACGTTTGGCCTCATTCAGTGCCACTTTATCACAGGACGTTGTCGGACATTACGATCAGGTGCAGGCGGACGAGCTTGGCGCTTTTCAGGAGTCTATGCGTGCAATTAATTTGCCCTATAAACTTTATCCGACGCTTAAAGGGGCGATTAAAGCTGTTTTGCCCGAGTTACAGCCGGGTGATGTGCTGCTGCTTGCAGGTTGTCAGGGGATGGATGCCGGAGCGCGTTTGTGTTTAGAGCAGCTGGCGGCGCAGCATCCGGATTTGGCGGCAGAAGTTATTATGCAGGCTGTCAAAGATCGAGTTTGCGGGCAGGCGAATGAAGCGACGGATAAGGATAAGTTATTTGCCGGTGAGGCGGGCAAATAAGCCGGCCGGCAGCAGACCGGCGAGGCAGCGCAGAATATAAGTTATAAAAGAAGAGTAGGAAACATCTTTCCCGGCTTTGGCCGCCTTGATGGCGGATTTTGCTACTTTGAGCGGATTTTCCAAAGCAAGCTTCTTGTATAGAGGCAAGCCGGCGGCCGCATTGCTCGTAGAGGAGCTGTTTTTGTTTGCATCTGCGGGCAGATATTTAGCGGCAGTCTGTAGAAAAGCGCTTAACATAGGGCCGGGGCAGGCAACGGTACAATGCCACGGTAAAGAGGCGGCCTGCCATTCGGCGTTTAGAGCAATTGAAAAATTGCGTAAATAACTTTTACCGGCGCTGTAGACGGCGAAGTTGGCCTGCGGGGTGAAGGCGGAGGAAGAAGCGACGTTGATGACTGTGACTTTGCTGTGTGGAGAGAATTTACCTTTTTCCAGAAAATAGCTTAATAAAAGGGTAGGGGCGAAGACGTTGAGTTTTAAGCATAATTCCTGATCCTTGGAATTTTGGGCGGCAAAAGGACCTTTGAAGCCGATGCCGGCGTTGTTGATCAGACAGGTGATTTGCCAGTCACAGCCGAGTTCGGCGTTGATAGCAGCTGCCAATTCTTCAGCCGCATTATCCTTACTCAAATCCAGGTTTATGGCGATATAAGGCAGGGGGAGGGTAGCTGCAAGGCGCTTGCAACCGGAATTTTCCTCAACTTTCAGGCCGGTAAGAACATAGTAGTTACCGAAATAAGTTTGCTCGGTTGCTAAAGTTTGCAGGAAAGCTTGCCCCAGGCTGCCGTCGGCGCCGCTTATGATTATCAGTTCTTTCATTTTTTCGCTTCTTCTTTCCGGTTGAATTCCTGTTGAATTAGAGTGGAGTTTCAGCTGCAACTATAGAGCGGAAATTCGGCGTTAAGACATTAAACTCAGCGGAATTTCGTTCAAATTTAAGCAGGTATAACCCTCAGCTTTTATTTTTTTAATTAAAGGTTCCAAAAGGTCGACTTCAACTTGCGAACGACCGTCCAGGCGTAAAATTAAGCCGTCGTGCAATTCTCTTTCTATGTAGTTCAGAGCTTCCGGTACCGTATAGGGTAATTTCGCATAGTTACGATTCCTGAGTTTGTCGTAACGGAAATTGAGCTTATCTTTGGCATCAGGCCAAAAATTGTGTAATTCCAAGCCCCAGAAAGTCGGGTAATAACCGCTGTTTCTGACTAAAGCCAGAGTTAATTCGCTGTATGAACCTGAAGGCGGACGATAGAAGCTGTCCAACTGTCTGCCGGTCAAAAGTTCGAAGTTCTTCTCCAATTTGTGCAGACTTTTGAGAAAAGTTTTGCGGTTGCGGATTGAAAGACGGGCGGAATCTTCAAAGTCCCAGCCCAACGAGCCGATGCAGTGGTTTTCCTTATCCATACGCAGAACGAGGTCCGGCGCTTCGCTGAGAAAATCGCCGCCGATGAAGAAACTGCAAGGAATCTGATAAGCTTTGAGGATATCCAAGACCTGTTTGGCCTTCATTTTTTCGCCTTTGACAAAATCGTAAGTTATATATATGACTTTTTCCGGGCGATATTTGGCATTGGCTTTCTGCAATTCGGTTAATTGTCTCTTGGCGGAACTTGCAGTTGGAGCAGCCGGTGCAACTTGCTGAATGGTCGCATCCGGTCCGGTAGAGGCGCGGGGCGCAGTCGGGTGCTTCTTGTTTTCTTTTTCGGCTTTTTCCAAATAACTTCGGTGGATGGCATTCATATCCTTCAATGTAAGCGGATTGAGATCCCAAAGGACGTTATAAGTAGCACAATAATTGGCGGTATTATCGCTGATTACAGGCAGACGGTGATTATCGGCGCTCAATTTGGTGTGCTGAATTTCCCATTCAAGATAGCGCGTATCGGCGTCAATTGCCGTACTTAAATTAGGCAGGCGCGGCAGACGTAAGTCACTTTTCCGACTGACAATTAAGTTGGGACCGATAGGTTTGCCGTAAAAAAGGCGGCCTTTGATATCTTTGCCGAAAGTGTAATTAACGGTCGTTTGCGTGACGGCGGCGGAGGTACTTTGCACTTCGTCATTGCTCTGAATTTTAATTTGTGTAGTTAAAGGCAGCGGTTCCGCATTATTTTCACTGTAATTATCATGAGGCACAGTTAAAGGGTGAGACGGCCAGAGAATCACAGTCAGACCGATTAACAGCAGAAAACCTGAAATGTAGATCAACAAAGTGATGAAGTCGAAATGCGGCGGCAGACGGTGGCCGAAGTTGAGTTTGTGATAGTGTCGCAACTGGGCATCGATAATAGTGGAGGGATTGAGCGGACCTGCAGGATTGGCAGCAGCTTCTTGATCCGAAGGCAGAGCGGCAGCCTTTTTCGTCTGCGCCGGCTGGGGCATTTGCGGGCCGCTAACAGGCACACTTGCATAAGCTGCTTCAGTCCGAGCGGCATTTATTATCCGCGGAGCAAGCGGCGAGGCAGTGCTGTCAAAAGATGCAGGAGTAGAATTTTGTTTTTTCTTCTTCATAATTAACTATTTTACACAATAAAGTCAAACAACACTAATACCTTTGAGTTGCTGATACAAGTCACGGGCGTAATTATCGGTCATACCGCAGATGTAGTCGGTAATTAAGAGTAGTCGTAAATAAAGCTGTTCCTCCGGACTTTTATCAGCAGACTGCAAGTGATAACTTTGCGCATAGTTTTTGGAGACAAGTCGCATCAGGCGTTCGTAAACCGGTTGATTATCTGCACTTTCCTGACCGTAATTGATACAGGCGGGAATGAAAAGGTCCAATAAGCTGTTAATTACAGTGTTACAGGCGACTTCCAGCGTGACGATATCTTTGGACGTAAAGACATAGCGGTAGGCAATTTCACCTAATAAATCCAGAAGATAGCCGCTGTAACGACCGGCAGCCAAGGGTACGGTACAGTTGCCCTGCATAATTGCACAATAATTTTCACAGAAAGAAGCAGCCAAGTCCTGCAACAGGCGGTTTTGCGCCTGCATTAACCAATTTTGGACAGCGTACAATTCCGTTTCAACATAGCCGCGTTTCCGAGCCAGATTGTAAAAATTGTTCAAGTCCGCCGCATCGTCGGCCAGTTCCGGGTGAACGGCGGCAGCTTGGGTGATATGGGCGAGCAACGTGAAATAATTAAGTTTGTTTTTTCGTAAAGCATCTTCAATATCGGCAGTCCGATAAGCAATATCATCACAGGCTTCCAGCAGAAAAGACAGCGGATGACGACAGGCAGTTTCCCCCAAAGTGACGGGGTAAGTATAACTTAATTGCTCCGAGTTGCTGTCAGACGGTGCAATGTCGCCGCTTAAAGCTGTCCCCAACGTCAGCGACAGTTCGTGGAAAATGGCTTTTTCAGCATAAAAATAACCTAATTTATGGCGGGCAATATTGCCGCTGCTGTGAGCAACGCTGTTATCGCCGTGAGCGACATCCGTCGTCCGATTTTCAATATTCAGAGAATTGACAGGATATTTAATCAGGCAGTGCAGCAAAGGGTAAGTTAAATGCATCCCGGAGTTGTCGTCTAAAAAATGTAACTTTGTCAACAGACGCAGAGCCTGCGCATTACCTTCGAAATTGTAAAAGTCCTGCTGCATTTGCTGATTCAACCAGTGAGTCAGTGATTTTTGGCGATATTGCAGGCGGGAGAGATTGTTCTTAAACCAGGAGCGGATTGTTGTTTCGCCGTAATGTCCGAAGGGGGGATTGCCGATATCGTGCAGCAAACCGGCAGACAGGAGAATATTTTCAATGATAGCTATTTCAGTGGTGTCGGGCAGTTCCAAGCCGGTCGGCAGGGGTGTTTTGCGGGTATATTCGCGTAATTTGTTGAAAGTTAATTGACTGATAGTTTTGGCAAAAGATGCAGTTTCCAAAGAATGCGTCAGACGGGTGCGGACGAAATCGCTTTTATCCAGCGGGAAAACCTGCGTTTTATCCTGTAAACGGCGAAAACTGGCAGATAGAATAATTCTTTGAAAATCAGTTTCAAAGGGTTTGCTTGTCAAGTTCACATCGCCGGCAGGTGCAGTTTGTTGCAGCGGGAAACGCAGCGGTTGTAAAAGTCGTTTCCAGGATAAGAATTTTTGCTTGTGACATAATTCAACACTCATAATCAGCCTCTTTCTGCGCGGAAATTTGTTGCCATGTTGCTTGAGCGGCATCTGCGGGAATAAAAGTATCCAGGTCACGGGCGATGTAACTGTTTTTGAAAAAACTGCGAGCGTAATCCAGGTACGTTTCAGGTTCAATTAAACTTGCGGAAAAATGCGTTAAAATTAAGGCTTTAACTTGAGCATTCGCCGCCTGTAAGCAGGCTTCTTTCATCGTCATATGGCGATTTTTGACAGCTAAAGGCAACTTGTCTTCCAAAGCATAGTTGGATTCGGAAATTAATACTTCGACAGCTCGGAGAAATTCGCTGTTACAAGCCAGCGGCCGGGTGTCCGTGACATAAGCCAGACTGAATTTGTGCCGACTTGGGCCCAAAACCTCGTGCGAGGAAAATTCGTAATCCTGGCCTTTGTAACGATAAGAAAGGTGATAACCTTGCTGTAAGAATGACCAGAATCCTTGAAAAATGCCTAAAGCCATAGCTTTGTTGCTGCTGAATTTTCCTGATTGGTAAAAGTCGAAGCGAAAACCCAGGCAGGGAACGCTGTGTTTCTGGGCAGCTGCATTAATATACAAATCTACCGGGAAATCCGGTTCCGGAGTTAAGCTTAAATTTTCATAGCGGCTGAGTTGCTTCTGCAAGCGACTTTGTTTCTGCAAAGCTGCCGGCGTTTGCTGTTGATAAAAAAGATTACATTCCGGAAATAGAGCTTCGAGCTTGGTGTTCGCCGGGTCTTGTGCAGCTGCAGGCGGCAGGTCGACGCTTTTACAGAGTTCGTCCGTTTTTTTGCTTAAAAGGCAGTAAAATCCGGCGGCATTGATAACCTTCGGGTCGGAAAGGGCGAGGCTGATTTTATAACCGTCGGAGGTACGGACCAACGCCAGCGGACCGCGGGAGTAAAGGTCGGAAGGGGTAAAGCTGCCGTCCATTTCAAGCACATAAATTCCGTAAGATTGCCTACCGACAAGGCAGATGAATTGACTTAAGAGATTACGGGAACCTTTAGGGGCTAATATAAGTAAATCGTTGGTACGCTTAGCCATGCCCATTGTGCACAGAAGACCGGGCAAACCGAAAATGTGATCACCGTGGAGGTGCGATAGACAAATAATATCAATATTGACAAAGCCCGTATGCAGATGCAGCAGACTTTTTTGGGTACCTTCACCGCAGTCAAGCAGCAACTTGCGACCGTCATAGCTGAGTACAGCGGAACTGAGATTACGATTTTTTAACGGTAGAGCGCCGCCGGTACCGGCAAATTCTATTTTGAACATTGGTGTCCTTTCGTCTTTTTGAATGCTGCTTACAGTTTAACAAATATCGGGCGGAAATTAAATTTATTGGTGCTGCCGGAGCTGCCGTGATGCAGTGATTCCGGTTCGGTGATTCGGCGAAATTTATTGTGATAGCTGTTATGTAATCTGATTGTAATCTTATGCGTATAGAATTGACTTAATTATAACGATGTAACAACGGTGAGTTTATGTGGAAGAACCTACGCCGCTTCAAGGCACCTGATATAGACGATGAGCAAAGTCAAGCGGAGCAATTGCTGCCTGACTTAAGTCTTTATGACTTGCCGGCTATCGGTAACAGTCGGGCGACAAGTGAAACTGCATGCAGGATTGCCGATTTACCTTTTACGAAAGTGGAACCGCCTGCCGGGGCTGCCTATACCGATACGCCTGCGGCGGACTTAGCTTTACAAGTCCGCAGTTTATATCGCTACTATCAAACCGGAACGACAGTCGTGCGGGCGCTGGACGGTGTAAGCTTCGATGTGAAAGTGGGGGAATTTTGCGCTATCGTCGGCACTTCAGGCTCCGGTAAGTCCACCCTCCTGAATCAACTGGCCGGATTGGAGCCGGCAACGGCCGGAATTGTCCGTGTCTTCAATCGGGATATTGCGGCTTTGAACGAGAGAGAGCTGGTAGAGTTTCGGCTGCAGAACATCGGTTTTATTTTTCAATCTTTCAACTTGATTAAGTCTTTAACGGCGTTGGAGAATGTCTGTCTGCCGCTGGTTTTCAAAGGGGTAAATCCGTCTTTGCGGAAAAAAGCCGCTACGGTTTTACTGCAACAACTCGGTTTACAGAACCATGCCGGGCATTTACCGACGCAATTATCGGGCGGACAGCAGCAACGCTTAGGTATTGCGCGCGCTTTGATTGCCAACCCCCGGATTATTTATGCGGATGAACCGACAGGTAATTTGGACTCGAAGTCGGCGCAGGAAACTTTGAAATTGCTGAAAAAAATAGCTGCAGCCGGGAATAAAACAATTATCATGGTGACACATGACGAGCATTTGGCACAATATGCCGATCGGATTTTCAAAATCAGCGACGGCAAGCTGGTAGCTGTCAGCCGCGGCACCATTTCAGATAATGTAAATAAACAATAGAGGTTAAGAAATATGCGGAATAAGGGTAAAAAATATTTAACGGCAATTGTGTTGAGCGCTTTGCTTCTGACAACCGGTAATTTACCGGCGCAAACGGTGCGTGCTGCAGCCACTCCGACTGTTAAGCAGACTGACGGTCTTACAAGTTCGCAAAACTTCATGCTTAATGCGGAAAGTGTCCGGCTGGCGGCTTACGGTCAGGATTTGAATCTGCACTTAAGCTTTGTTGTGCGTGACCCTTTAACCGGTTATCCGGCAAGCAGCAGTAAGAAAAAAGTTCAATCGGTTTATTTGCAGCACAATGCCTCCGACAGCTTTCCCTTTGTTTTGAACATGCAGGAATATCCGGCATATTACGTCAGCTCCCCGTCTTTAGAACCTTCCCGTTTCCATAACGGCGGCGAAGCGTTGACTTATACTGTCAAATTCAATAATTTAACTGTGCGGAATGATGTGAAAAGTCAAACTTATACGGTGAATCTCTTAATTAACTATATTGATGAAGCTGATCCGGGCAAGTTGCAGCAGGAAGTTTTACCGGTTTATATCAATATGCAGGGACAAAAAGCGCCTAAGGATGCCAGAGTGCTTTTCCGCTGTGTGAACGACACTGTACCTAAGGGCACGCCCGGGCAGTGGGTACCGATTAAATTGGATTTGGCCAACTACGGTCTGGACACTGTGAAAATTTTGAGCGTAACTTTGCAGATGCAGGGCAGTCCGCTGATTTTCAATCAAGTTGACCAAACGGCACAGGTCGATGCGCCTTTGTATCCTGTAGGCGGTCGTTATTACAGTGAGCCGAACTTAAATAACGGCAGTATGTTGGAAGTCGATTACGGCAAATTTCAAATCAGCAAACAGGCCGCCGGCGGTATTCAAAGTGTCGCTTTTGAAGTGGTTTATCTGGATGCTATGCAGGTAATAAAAAAAGAAACGGTTTCCGCTTACATTGAAGTTTTGGGCGGTAACGGCAGCCAAAAATTGTTGCCGCGGGTTTTGATCAGCGGATACAGTACGGAACCGAAAAAAATTATGGGCGGTGAACCTTTCGCCTTAACTTTGAAGTTGCGTAATACTTCGGACATGACGGCAGTAAACAACATGCGCCTGAATATTTCTTCTCACGCCAACGGCGAAAAAACGGCTGAACCTTTTTTGCCGACAGAGGGTGCAACGGCCTTCTTTATCAAGCAGATTCCCGCCGGTAAAACTTTGGAATATAAGTTGAATCTGGTATCTGCCGCTACTTTGACGCAGAAGGCTTATCCTTTGAATGTCGGTTTGGAATATCAGGATGACGGTGGTAATTCTTACACAACAAACGAACAGGTTTCTCTGTATGTTAATCAAAAAGCCAGAATTGATTTCGGCAAGTTTGAGTTACAGCCGGATAATGCCCCCGTCGGCAGTGAAATCAGTGCTTTTTGTAATCTGATCAATAAAGGTAGAGTTTCTTTATTCAATGCGGAAATTAAAGCTCCGGCAGATGCGCCGTTTACAATGGAGCCGATTTATTTGGGTAATATTGAAGCAGGCGCTACCAAAGCCGTCGATGCCGCTCTCAAAACGACGCAAGCTTTCAGCGGCAAAAGTAAATTTATTTTATCGTATGAAGATGAAAGCGGTAATGTCAGCACGTTGGAGCATGAATTTGCTTTGAATATCAGCGATTTGCCGCAGATGAACGAAAATATGGCGAATTTGCCGCCGGGTGCTCCCGGTGCTGCAGGCAAACACGGGCCGGGAAATATGCATAAATCTCCGAGTAAAATGTGGGTGCTTCTGCTGACCCTCGTCCTGCTCGGATTAATTGGCACCGGCATCGGCATCTTTATCCGGCATAAACGGCGGAAACAACGGCATAAGCGCATCAACATTCCGGGAGAAGACTATTAAGAACGGAAACGGATAGAAAAATGAAAGTAAGTGATTTGATTAAATTCAGCCTTCATAATTTATGGCGGCGCAAATTGCGTACCGCTTTAACCGTTTCCGGCGTCATGATCGGTACAACCTCCATAGTTGTGATGATGTCGATTGCCATCGGTCAGACGGCCTATTTTTATGAAATGATGAATCAAAACAACGAATTGACAACAATTGAAGTCAGAAGCGGGAACAGAAGACCCGGAGGCAGAAACGGCGGCAGACGCAAAGGTCCAAACAGCCCGGGTGCAGGCGAAGTTCCTCCGACCGAGAAAATTCTGAACGATCAGGCGGTGCAGGAATTGGCAGCTTTGCCCGGGGTCGATAAGGCTTACCCGGTTTTGGAAAAGCCGGTATATTTCAAATGCGGTGCGTATATTAATCCTTACGCCCAAGTTGTCGCTTTGCCGCAGGCGGGACTGGACGATTTACAGATGAAAGTCCGCAAAGCCGACGGGAGCGAGGCGGAATTCAACAGCCGGGAATTTTCCCGAAATGAAATAGAATTTCTGGTCGGCAAGGAATTCGGCCGCAATTTTTATTTGCCGAAACAAAGGGATTTCGACTATGAAAATGGCGCTAAAATTGATTTTCTGCATAACAGCGTTGTGTATTTCCTCGACCCGGAGGCGATGAACAGACGGAATCAACCGGAAGCTGAGAAAATGCCCGGAGGAGAAAGCAAAACGCTTATTATTCCGCGGCGGCGTGCGGCTCGCTTTTATGGTGTCATGCAGCCGAAATCAAAAATGGATTTTCGCAGCACCTATATGATTTATACCCGCCTGGAAACGCTAACCAAAGAATTAAAGAAAGAGTTTCGCGGGCGCGGCTTTGATCAGCAAAAACTGAGCAAAAGCGGCCGTTGGTCCGGCGATATAACCTACAGCTGTATCAAAGTTCGGACAGATTCCTTGACTGCGTCGCAAAAACTGGTTGATGTGATTAAAAATCTCGGCTATGAAGCGCATTCCAATGCATCATTTATTAACGAGATGCAGAAGCAGCAACAACGGGCGCAGACTTTATTCGGCAGTATCGGCGGCATAGCTTTACTTGTCGCAGCTATCGGCATTGCCAACACGATGATGATGGCAATTTATGAACGCACGAAAGAAATCGGCGTGTTCAAAGTTTTAGGTTGTCCCATCAGTCGAATCCGCAATATGTTTTTATTGGAAGCCGGTTCTATCGGCTTTATAGGCGGCTCATTCGGACTGCTGCTCAGCACCCTGTTATCGTTGGCGATGAATAAATTACCTATTGTCGGTATGCTCTTGGGCAGTATGGCGGCAATGGGAGGCGAGAATGTCAAAATCTCGATTATTCCTTTGTGGCTTTACGGTTTTGCCTTATTGTTTGCAACATTAATCGGCGCTTTGGCCGGATTGTTGCCGGCTTTGAAAGCCATGCGCTTATCGGCTCTGGAAGCTTTGCGGACAGAATAAAGGCGATAAATAGTATAATAGCGGCAAAGGAGTGATAATTATGCGTTTTCTTCATTTGGCGGACCTGCATCTGGGTTCAAGCTTTGCTAATTGTTCAGAAACGACAAAGGCCGCTTTCCAAGTTAAACTTTGGCGTTATCTGGATGAGCTGTTGCAGGACTGTGAGAAGCGGCAGGTGGATTTGCTGCTTTTGGCCGGAGATGTGTTGGAGCCGACAGAATTAAGCGAGGTAAATTTACAGCGCCTGATTGCTCTTTTGCAACGCCCCAGAAACTTTTATATCGCAGCTGTTGCCGGCAACCATGACCCGTTATTACTCAGCTCACCTTGGCAAAAAATCAAGGCCCGGGTAAGTAATTTTCACTTGTTCGGCGAAGAATGTGAAACTTTGTATTTTCCCGCTTGGCAGGTAACAGTGTCCGGTGTCAGCTTTGCGGATTTTTATTTGCAGGGGCCGCTGATACCGGATGTAAACTCGGCCAAAATAGCTTATATCGTTGAAAAGAAAGATAACTTTACGGAAACACCGCTGCCTTTGGCGGAATTGCATAAGGTCAAAGACACTTGTCGGCAAATTTCTTTAGTCCATGCATCCCCCTGCTTTTCCCCGACCTTTTCCCGTTTACAGGCGGAGGTGGCGGATGATTATGCTTATAATCAAATCGGTGCGGAAGATGTGGCGCAAGCGGCATGTGATTATTTGGCTCTGGGCCATTTTCACAAACCGATAATCGCCGATTACAGCCGAAAATGGCAGGCAAATTTCATGGCGGATAAAGCGGATACTGTCATGTATCAGGCGGAATATAAGAAAACGGCAAACGGATTAAGCCTCGTACAGGTAGCTGCCGGGGATTCTCCTTTGCCTGTTTACGGCGGCACGTTACCCCTTTGGCCGGGCAATTTTTGCGGCCGCAATTTCGGAGAAAACGGCTTCAGAGGAGCTTTTTTCGGTGAATTTCAGGGTGACAGATTGAATTTGCAATGGGAAACGGCGCCTTTACCCTGCTATTATCAGCTGCAGGTTGAACTTGAGCAATTACAGGAATTATTCGCCGCTCCGGCAGACGATTTGCCGCCTGTTTGGCAAGTTGCGCCTTTTTACGCTCACTTTCTGCCACCTTTTACAGCTTCCGGCACACCGGCGGCATTTCGCCGAGACAATATTTATAAAATCGTGTTCAGCGGTAGAGCGGATGCTCAAGTTAAAGAGGCTTTAGCGGAACTTATCAACGAAATTAAGGTAGACTTGCCGGAATGTACGATTGAAGATAACAGTTGTCTGCAGCAGAATTGGGAAAATCTGTGCCGGCACGACAGCCTGGCGCAGCGACTTTATAATTTAGCCTTGAAAAAATACGGTAAAACAGCGTCCGAGCAGCCGGCATTACAAATTGCCTGGCAAGCTCTGGCGGAAGCCAAGAAGAAATCCAATCGTTAGGCAGGCGGAATAGTATGTATCTAAAAAAATTAGTAATTACAAGCTTCGGCAAGCTGCAAAATTATACGATTGATTTTGCTGAAAATGAGAGTTGCCTTTATATTTGGCCGAATGAAAGCGGCAAGTCGACGGTTTTAGCGTGTATAAAAGCTTTATTTTACGGCTTGGGGGCAAGAGGGAAAAAATTTAATTTATATAAAAAATACACGAATTTCGACGGTACATTACCGCAGGCGGCTTTAACTTTTGTGCATGAAAATATGACTTTTGAACTGATTCGCTGCTTCAAAGCGACGAACAGCAAAGACCTTGTGACTTTGACGAATTTGGACTTGGGCGAAAAAATTAACTTGCAGGGGCAGGAACCGGGCGAGTTCCTTTTTGCTTTAAGTGCCGAAAATTTCCAAAGTTACGTGCTGATAGAGCAGATGCGCCTGACTGATATCACCGCCGACAGTAAAGATGTGGTAGAAGCACTCAGCCGTTTGAGTATAAGCGGGCAAACGGAAGTCAATATTGCTGCAGCGCTGGCCGATTTGGAGAGTGAAAGTCGAAAACTGGAGAAAAAGACGGGCCATGGGGGCTTGATTCCGGAAACTGAAGAAAAAATAGAAATATTGCAAAAAGCGGAAGCGACGTTCAAGCAGACAAAAGCAGCGGCGGAGGCGGCGCAATTGCAGGCGGACGAAGAATTACGGCAAATTAATATCCGGCGCCGAGAACAGAGCGAAGCTTTGCAACTCATGGCGAAGTTCAGGGAAATGCAGGCGGAGCAGCAAAGCTGCATACAAAAAAAGGCGGAACTGGAAGCGCAACTGCACCTTTTAAGTCGGAATATTTGGGAAGAAACGGATAAATTGCAGCAGCAATTGCAGCAAGCCGAGAAAAATTTGACGTCTGCACAAGTACTGGTAAAACTGGGCGAAAAAGATATTACTTCCCGGCTGGAGCAGATTACTCTGTTACAGGAAGAATTAAAACGCTTACAAACGAAAAAAGAGGAAAAGTTGCAGCAGTTACAATTATGCCGGGACCGGCAGTTACAGCTGGAGGCACAAAACGAAGAATTACGCCGACAACAAACGGCTTTAACGACGCAACTCAGCGAAAATCAGGCGGAAAAAGAAAAGTTGCAAAGCGAGAAGCGGCAACTTCAAGCTCGAAAAGTGCTTGCGCAACGCCTGAAAATCTCGGTCGCTGCGACTTTAATAGCAGCTGTAAGCAGCGTAACGGCGGCTATCTGCCTGCCGCCAAGCTTATTTTCGCTTGCAGCAATAGGAGCGGCTTTGACTTTACTGTTGCTTATAGCCGTCGGCTATTATTTTGTGCAACTGAAACAGGTGCCCGGTGTGAATTTAACGGCGACGGAAATTAACTTAAGAGTAGAAGATTTAGCCAAGGCCGAAATAACCTTGTTGATAAAAAAATCGACGCTTGAAAACAGAAATGATACGCCGATTCCAACTGAAGATTCAGCCGCCTTACAAAGCGCTTATGCGGAGATTACGACTAAAATAGCCGCATTGCAGCAACAAATCCAAACGCTGCATACACAAAATGAGCAAAAAAAAGCGGAAACGGCAACTTTACGCGGCGAGAAAATCCCGCAAATTGAAGCACTCTGCGCAAAATTGCGGACGCAGATGGCAAAAGTGAAAGCAGACGGCGCTGCCAAAGCGGCAGAACAGCAAAAAAGAATTAGCGCACAGACGGAAACGGCAGAGGCGACAAAAGCACGGATAGCAAGCGGCGAAAAATATTTCACAGCCTGTCACAACTTACTGCTGTCTGCCGGTCTTAATCCGCCGCCTGAGGCCGAACTTGCCGCTGCTTCTTACGTCGATCAGCTCAACATATGCCAGAAATATCTGCAAAATTATTTACAGGCGACGGGTGATAAATTATTGGAACTTAACAACAATTATCAACTGAGCAGCCGTCGTATCACCGAGTTACAACAGCAGATTAAGGCGGATTGCGAGAAAAAAGCACAATTGGAAGAGTACAGGCGGAAATTGTGTAAATACCGTCAAAGACAGCAGGAACTGACACAGGCCTGCGAACTGCTGGAGGAACTGCAAAGCGACTTACAAAAAAACTTCAGCCCGAAATTGTGTCAGGCAGCCGGCAAGTATTTAGCCTGCATGAGTAATCAGCGCTATCAGGAAATTACAGTTGACAAAAGTTTGAAGATTCAAGTATTATACGACAATATTACGCGAGAAACGGCGGAATATTTATCAGGCGGCGCCTATGATCAGATATATTTAGCTTTGCGCTTGGCATTAGCGGAAATGCTGTTGGATAAATTCAGTATGCCTTTACTTTTAGATGACACATTGGTGCAGATGGATGCTGCGCATCAATGTGCGGCTTTACAGGCTTTGCAGGAATTTGCCGCTGCTAACCGGGTACAAATAATTTTCTTTACTTGTCACGATTATATGAAAGATAGCGTGAAGAAAGCACAGCTTACTTGGAGGGTAATATCGTCTGCCGCTGAAGAATAAGGAGAAAGAATGGCATTATTCAAAAATAAACAGGAAAATCTCGACCTTTTGCAGGGACATATTACTACAACTTTATTGCAATTGGCACTGCCGATAATGACAACCGGTTTCATCCAAATGGCTTACAGTCTGGCGGATGTTTTCTGGTTATGCCGGGTGGAAAGCGGTCTGGTAGCAGCCGGTACCTGCGGGATAGTTCTGTGGATGTGTGACGGGTTCAGCTCTTTAACCAAAGTCGGGGCGGAGGTCAAAACGGCACATTGTCTGGGGCGTAAAGAAGGAGAAGAGGCGCGCGCCAATGCAGTTATTTCTTTACAAAGCACTTTTTTAATCGGAGCTTTGATTTGTTTGATTTTTTGCGGGGCTTATCAGGCGATAATCGGCTTTTTTCATTTCCAAAATCAACATACCGTACAGGCGGCGGAAACTTATCTGAAAATAGTCGGTTTCGGTCTGCCCTTTGCTTTTGTCGGTAGGACTTTAAGCGTTATCAGTATGGCCAACGGTAACAGTAAAATGCCGTTTTTGGTAAATACTTTGGGCTTAGTTGCGAATATTATTCTGGATCCGCTGTTAATTTTTGTCCTGGATTTAGGCGTTGCCGGAGCGGCATATGCTACGGCTTTTTCTCAAATTACCGTTTGTATTGTGATGTTTATTTTTTTGCGGAAGCAGGCAGCATTCAGACATTTGCACCTTTGCCGTCGCTTTTCCGGTCGCTTGCTGCTGCAAAATCTCAAGTTGGGTTATCCTGTGGCCTTGCAGACGATTTTAGTCAGTATGGTAGCAATGGGTATTACAAGGATTGTCAACAATTTTGCCGAAGCAGCTATAGCGGCGCAACGCTTGGGCGTACAAATCGAATCTTTGTCCTGGTTGACAGCCGAGAGTTTCGGCGGAGCTTTGACAGCGATGGTGGCGCAGAACTATGCGGCGATGAAAATGCAGCGTACTTATAATGTAATTAAGCGTTCTTTGTGGTTAATTATAGGCCTCGGTTCCTGTATAACTTTGATTTTATATTTTTATCCGCACATTCTCCTGGGGATTTTTACAAGCGAAACAGATGTTTTGCATTACGGAACGGAATATTTGCGCATTATTTCCTATTCCCAGGTTTTTATGTGTCTGGAAATAATTATTGCAGCTGTCTATAATGCCTTCGGACGTACGAAATTTCCGGCTGTCGTCGGAGTTTTGTGTACTGCTTTGCGGATCCCTGTTGCTATGTATCTTTCAAGCTTTTACGGAACGGCAGGTATTTGGTGGGCTTTGACAATCTGCACGATATTACACAGCTTTATTATGATTGCAATAATCGTGTTGACTTTGAGCCGGATGAAATCCGAATACGGTTTAACTTGAGACGGAAGCGGAGACAGCGGTAGCCGATGAAGCAGGCAGAAAAGCTGAATTTTTGTTATTATAAAGTGAGATATAAAATACATATTGTCAGCAGAGAGAGGTAATATGGCTACTAAAGGTAATTTACTGTATGCTCAATCAGGCGGTCCGACAGCAGTTATTAATACTAGTGTTTGGGGGGCTTTACAAGCGGCACAAGCTTGTGCACAAGTAGGTGAGGTTTACGCCGCTTATCACGGAATTCAGGGTGTTCTTGCCGGCGAACTTTTCGATTTGGCGGCGGAAGATCAAGTGCAGTTTACGAAAATGCCTTATACGCCGGGAGCTGTTCTGGGCAGTTGCCGCTATCGTCTGAAACAAGAAGCGACGGAAGATTATCAGAAAATATTGGATGTTTTCCGACGCTACAATATTCGTTATTTCCTGTACAACGGCGGGAACGATTCGATGGATACCTGCAATAAGCTGCATCACTTTTTTCAGGAGCAAAATTATGAATGCGCCGTTATCGGCGTGCCCAAAACCATAGATAATGATTTGGTTCTGACCGATCATAGCCCCGGCTTTGCCAGTTCCGTACGCTGCGTATCCACCTTGATGGCGGAAGTGACAGTTGATGCCTGCAGTTACACGACTCCGCAAATATTGCTGTTTGAAATTATGGGGCGCAATGCCGGTTGGTTGACGGCAGGCAGCGCTTTGGCGAGATTAAGCGGCTTCGGGCCCGATTTAATTTACTTACCGGAACGGACCTTTTCTTTGGAGAACTTTTTGCAGGATGTCACAAATTTGCAGGCGCAAAAACCGCATATTGTTATCGCCGTTTCAGAAAGTCTGCGCCTTGCCGACGGACGTTATGTCAAAGAATTGAGCGGCACGAAAGAACATGATGTTTTCGGTCACGAACAGATGGGCGGTGCGGCCCAACTTTTAGCAGCCTATTTGAAGAAAAATCTCCATACTAAAGTTAGAGCCATTGAATTTTCACTGGTGCAAAGAGCCGCCTGTCATTTAGCTTCGCAAGTTGATCTGTATGAAGCTTATCACGTGGCGGAACATGCCGTGAAATTGGCGGTAGACGGTGTCAGCGGCAAAATGGTGGCCTTACAGCGTGAGTCCGATCAGCCTTATCAAGTCAGTTACAAGGCGGTGGATTTGGATGCTGTAGCGAATGCCGAGAAAAAGTTGCCGTCATCCTGGATTAACGCTGCCGGCAATGATGTTACAGATGAATTTGTTCGCTATTGCTTACCGCTAATAAGCAATAGAAAAGATGCGGGACGTTATGATGTGCCGTTAGAGTTAACAGATAACGGCCTGCCCGGTTTCGCCTACCTGAAAAAGCAACTTCTGTTATGAGTTGCAGGTGGGAAGAGTTTCTATTAACTCCGATTGCAGAAGAGCGGTCGGAGTTTTTTTTCTGAATAAAGCTTAATAATTTTATTGCTGCAACAGTTGCGGCGATGCATCGAAGTGGTGAATTAATCATAAATATATCGTTGACTTTTTAAACATATGAGGTATAATTAAAACAATTAACAATTAAACAAAATTGGGGGTTGTTAAATATGAGAGGTACTCGGGAAAAGTTAGGTAGTTTAGTGTTAGTTGCTACAATGGCAGTATCATTTACTTTGTCGGCATGTGCTTTGTTCAGGGAAAAACGCTTTGATGTTGCAAAAACGAAGCCTCAGGTTACTTCAAATGTTATGACAAATTCAGTTCCCGGCGGTAACTCGGCGGCAGGTGAAGAACATTATGTAAACTTGGATAACCGAGACGGACAGCTTAAAATTGAAGTTGCAGAGCTCAAAGTTAAGTTGTTACTGCCCGCAGGCTGGCAAATAAAAAAGAAGAAATATCAGTCGCCCGCAGATAAAGTTGCCGGTTTAGCTATGGACGGCACAGGTAGACATGAGATTTATAATACGACAGGTGATTTGGTTTGGGCGATTTCTTATCTACCGTATGAAGATTATCCCGGTCAGGAGAAAAATTTACAGGCAATTTATAATCAAGTAGCACTCGGCAATAATTATCGTTTTGTTTTACGTCCGGAAGAAAAGGATAAAGGTGGAGATAAGCTTAAAATTTTAGAAGAAACGAAAGAAAAACAGGTTATTTATTGTATGCATTATAACGGCTTTGTACACAATAAAGAGCAGCAAATTTCTCCGGGGGCTTTAGTTCGCTTCAAGCAGAAGCATCTTTTCATAGCTGTTTATGGGTCTGCTATGAGCGGAGAAAAAGAAATTTGCGAGTTTGCCCGCAGTATCAGCTTACAGTAGTAAGATGATTAGAACGGTGATAATCAGTCTATCCGACTAAGCGGTCGGATAGGCTTTTTATTTTGGCACGTACATGTTCAGCATAAGCCGGCAAAACTTAAATGACATTTCACTATAGCGGCGATGCATAGTTGCAGCTTATGAATAATGATAAAATAAAAAAATGCGCTTTGCCGAGTCTTTTTAATTGCGCTATAATAGAAAAATTACCTCAAAAACAGGAAATTTGAACGAGGAGACTGAAATGTTTTTTGCACGTATATTTCGTAATATTACAGCTAAAACGGCTGATCGCCGCGCCTTAATTCAACAGGGAGGCGTTGTGCAGGCGTTGCTGTTTTTGTCTTCTCCGACAATTTTGATGACAGTAGTTTCCTCGATGATTATATTGTCGGACGGTCTGTTCCTGAACAACACTTCTTCAACGGCCGTAGCAGGAGCAATCGGTTATGCCGCAGCTATTATCAATACAATCAATGCCCTTTCTCAAGGCTTAGCCATAGCAGCCAGAGGTATGATCGGTCAACTTTACGGTCAGGGAGAATATGCCAAAGTGAAACACGTTCAGGCGCAAGTCATGGCATACTCTTTCCTTTTATCGTGTATATTGGCGCCCTTGTTGGCAGTAATAGCCTATATCCTGAGCAAGACGGTAAATGCGGAAGTGGCCGGCCCGCTTTTTAACTATTTGAGTTTATATTCATTTGTAATCCCGTTCCTCTTTATGGCAGCCATTTACAATGCCCTGAAAGATAGTATCGGGCGGCCGGAAGCGACTTTCGTGCGGATGATATTTTTATTCATCTTGAAATTAATATTTAACGGCTTATTTTTATATTATTTCCGCTGGAATGAGTTCGGTGCCGTCTTAAGCTCATTCTGCTCCTACTTTGTTTTGGGAGTTTGGATGTACTACGACTTGTATGTCGCCGTTACACCGGAACGTTTGGATATTAAAGACATTAAACCGGACAAAAACGTTTTATATTCTCTTTTCAAAATCGGTATACCTTCCATGTTGAATCAGGCACTGGTTAATTTCGGCTTGTTTTTAATTACGATGGAAGTAGAACATTTCGGTCCCGTAACGCTGAATGCCCAAGCCATTGCATCCAATATTAATTCGCTTTGCTTCAGTCTGCCGGCCTCCATAGCAACCACGGTAACGACGATGACGGCGATAAATATCGGAGTCGATAACCAAAAACGGGCCAAAGAAATTTACGTTAAAGCCTGTTTTATAAGCCTGATTATTGCAGCTGTTCTTTGCAGTATATTTATTCCGAACAATCTCTTCTTTATACGCCTTTTCCGAAATGAACCCGATATTTTGCAAATAGCCGGTCATGCTCTGGATATTTACACCTGGTCGATTATTCCTTTCGGCTTATTCTGCGTTGCCCAAGCCGTTTTTGTCGCCTTAGGACGGACGAAAATTCCTTTGGTCGCCGGATTTTTGCGTATTTGGTTGATTCGTTATATTTTCATTCGCATATTCATTGCGCAAATGGGCGTTGACGCTATTTTCTGGGGCAATCTGGTTTCCAATTATATTGCCGCCGCTTTAATTATGATTTGGTTGTACTTTACGCCGTGGAAATCAATAATCGGTCAGGACCTTGAAAGAATAAAAGGTTAAAACGTTTATTAAGTTTTTAACTTGGCAGGCGAATAATACGTTTAATTTCTTTGTTGAATACGGCTTGTTTCCGGTGTGGGAAAAAAGTATACTAATGATATCCGGATAAAAATAAACGCTATGGAGGACTTTATGTACAAAATTATAAGCTTTGTTGCGTATTTCCTGTTGCTTATATCATCCGTTAACTATTATTCTATGTTACAGTCCACAGATGAGCTGCGTTATTTATGGATAACGTTGTTTGTTTTAGGCGTCCTTATGCAGATGTATGTTAATCAAAAACTTTTCAGACGCACAGCAACAAAATTGGTTTATCTGGATATTTTATTAGTGTTATGGGTTATTTGGGTACCCGGAATCGTATTACCTTATGGTTTGTCCAGGCTGTTAATGATAACAGTAGGAATGATTTATGCTTTGATTATGGCTCGAAAAAAACAGGCACTGATGAACTAACTTATCTACCGGAGGCTCTACAAACGAATTATTGTAGAGCCTTATTGTTAAAACTGCATAATTAATTCTGATTTAAGTACTTGAGACAAAAATTCTGTATGCGCCTGAAATATTCTTCACTATCGGAGAAAATCGCTTCAGCGTGCCCGAAATCCCCGGGGATTATGAATTTATCTTTTTCCCCCTTTTTAGCAGCATACATCTCCAATGACATATCCGCCGGAACAAAGTCGTCTTTCGCTGTATGAACAAACATAATCGGGACGGAAGCCTTTTTCACGGCGTCAAGCGGCTTAACGGCACTTATCGTGAACCCGGCTTGCAGTTGCGCCATTTGCTGCGCCATGTACAAAACGGGGAAAGGCGGCAAATTAAAGCGGAACTTCAATTCTTTGCTGAAAATGGTAAATAAATCGCTGTAAGCACAGTCGGCAATGACGGCTTTTACCTGTTCCGGTACTGTTGCTGCCGCCAGAAGGACGGTAGCACCGCCCATTGATGTGCCGTGCAGGACAATTTGCGCATCTTGATTTTCCGCAATGATATTTTTGATTAAAATTTGTAAATCTGAGGCATCCTTTGCACCCATGGTGATGTATTTACCTTCACTCGGCCGGTGACCTCTTAAAGAATAAGTGACAATATTGTATCCGTAGTTGTAAAAACCCTGAGCATATAGTAAGGAGCGACTTTCGTTCGATTGGTAACCGTGAACAATAATCAGCCAACGATTACTCGGATTTTTTTGCCTGATTTTATGCCCCTGCAATGTCAGCCCGTCGGCAGTTGTAAATTGAAAGGGCTCAACCTGTGCCTGATTGTCCTTGAGCCAGGCATCTCTTTTCTTTTCTAAAAGTTCTTTATTTCGAATGACTGTAGACAATTGCGCTTGTACCTTTGGCCGTTTCTGCCCGCCGCTTTTAGCAACCAGAGCATAATTAACGAAATAGCCGCCGATAAAAAAAGTAGCCGAACCGTAGAGGAAAACGAGGACGGCGAGGACGCAAAGCAGCCTTTTGGTGAATTTCTTGGAAATAGTAACTGTCATAAAATAAACCTCTCTATTGTTATTTGCTAATTTTATCCGTGAGCTTTATTTTTGTCTATTCCGCATCTTAATTATCGATGTATCTTCCGCCATGTTTTCGGGCTCAAGAGGCGACGATAGCAGATAAAAAACTAATCAATTTTAAATGTTCGGAAATCTTTGCTACACGATATGTATCGTTGATGAACAGTATGATTTAAGGTAAAATATAAAGAAATTTAATTCTATAATCAGATAGAAAGAACGAAAATGAATAAAGAAATGTTAAAAAAGTCCCTCAACAACTGGTTGCAGGGCGCATCAATGGGTATCGTTGTCGGTTTGATTCCCGGTGCCATTCTGGGAACTTTGACCGCACCTTTCTTGGGTAAAGGCGGTATCATGGCCTTAATAGCCGGCGCTATTGTGGCGTATCAATTTTGCGTACCTTTCATGGTCGGATATTTTACAGCCTTGCAGTTCAAACTGAACGGGATTGAAAGTGCCGTTTTGGCGGGCGCTGCGTTCTTGGGCAGCGGTGCTTTGAAATTTGTCGACAAGGGTTGGACAATTAAAGGTACGGGCGATTTGATTAATACCATGTTGACCGTGGCAATTGCCCTCGTGCTGATCAAGTTATACAACAATCGTTGGAAGAGCTTGAATATTGTCGTTTTGCCTTTATTCGGCGGTGTTTTACCCGGATTGCTGGGCCTTTTGTGTTTACCGGCAGTAAGCGGCTTCACCGCTTTATTAGGCAGTCTGATTAAACATTTAACGACTGTGCAGCCTTTGATTATGGCGGTATTAATCAGTATTATCTTCTCTTTAATCATTGTAACCCCGCTTTCATCTGTGGCCATTGCTTATGCCGTATCTATTTCCGGCTTGGCGGCAGGTGCGGCCAACTTGGGTATCGTGGCGACGGTCTTTACTTTGGTTTGCGGCTCTTATATGGTTAATCCTAAGGGTATTACCTTTTCCCTCTTCTTCGCCGGCCCTAAATTGTTGATGGCAAATTACCTGCAGAATTTAATAATGACCGTACCGCTTGTAATTAATGCCGCTGTTGTCGGGGTGTTTGCTTACCTGTTTAATATTCAGGGAACGACGCAATCGGCAGGATTCGGTATTACCGGTTTGGCCGGCCCTTTGAATGCATATACATTCATGAGCGGTTCAAGTCTGATTAATTGGCTTATTTTGTTGCTTGTCTTTGTGGTCGTTCCGTTAGTTGTATCTATATTTACACATTCACTGTTAACAAAAGTCGGTTTATACAAAGCGGAAATATATCAATATCAACGGGCAGACAAATAAGTCGTGCAATGATGCGGCCTTAATAATGCGGTCGAAATAAAAATCGTAAAGGAGAAAAGCAATGGTTAAAATTATTTCTTATAACGTCAGTGATGAGTCGGCTCCCTTGGCTTTAGCATGGGCGAAAAGAAAAAATATAGAGGTCAAGTTGGTCAAAGAGACTTTGAATGCTGAAACTGTAAAGATGGCTCAGGGATATGACGGGGTAACAGCTTCGGTAAATGCTCCGTTGGATGCCGCAGTTTATGGGGAATTGGAAGCTTACGGCATTCGGCAAATTGCCCAAAGGTCGGCCGGATTTGACTATTATGACTTGAATGCGGCGAAGGAGCATCATTTGATTATTTCCAATGTTCCGTCCTACTCGCCGGAATCTATCGCCGAATTTGTCGTCATGCAAACTTTGGAATTGGTTCGCAAAGCTGCAGTTATTCGGCAACGGGTCGCCGAGCATGATTTCCGTTGGCAGCCTGTAATCAGAGGTAAAGTTCTGGGTGAAATGACTGTCGGCGTTATCGGTACCGGCCGGATCGGCAAAGAAACTGCTCGTATTTTTAAGGGCTTCGGGGCCCAAGTTATCGGCTTCGACATGTATCCGAGCAAAGAAGCGGAACAATATTTAACTTATAAGTCAAGTGTTGCGGAGCTTTTGGCGGAGGCTGATATTGTAACTTTACATACGCCTGCTACTAAAGATAATTATCATCAATTTAACGCCGAATTATTTAAGCAATTCAAAAAAGGAGCTTATTTTATTAATGCTGCTCGCGGCAGTCTGGTGCAAACGGCGGACTTGCTGGCGGCTATTGCCGAGGGGCAGATAGCCGGTGCGGCCTTGGATACTTATGAAGGCGAAATCGGTTTGGTACCGCGGGACAATCGGGGTAAAGACCTTAATGATCCGTTGTTCGATGCGATTCTGTCCAATCCGCACATTTTGTACACGCCGCATATTGCATATTATACCGATACTGCGATTAAGAACTTGATGGAGACTGGTTTGGAAGCTTGTTTGGCAGTAATTGAAACCGGCGATTGCCCGACCAGAGTTAATTGATTGTCGATGAAGACAGGTTAATTTATATTATTTCGGCTCACCTATTTGTACCAACCACAAAAAGTTAGACCAAAATCTAAAGATGGGGGTAAGTACAAATTCGGTGGGCTTTTTTGTTTGCGTGTGTTGAAAATAAAAAAGGCAGTGAATGCTTAAAATACGTATATGGATAATTTCTATAATTTTATTGTGGATATAACAGTTTTTATGTACATTTAGCACAAAATTTACTCTTTTCTATTGACTTACGAAAAAAAGAAAATTATATTAAAGCAAAAGTTAATTAACAGTTAATTAACTAGGCTTAAGTAAACTGTTGTTAACAGGAATCAAATTTAGAATAAGGAGGAAAATTTTATGATTATCGAAGATTATGTTGTTTATGACCGTAAAGATGATTGCTATTGCTTTATTTTCTGTTAATTTTTTGTTTCGTTCATTCTCTGCATCAATTGCAGAGAATGAATATTAATCATTGGAGTAATTTATGTTGGTGATGAAGTCAGGCCTAATATTTTTAAAAGATAAAAATAATATTATCATTTCGCCCGGAAACAGAATGATGAAACGCATTTCGGCTGATAATATTAACGATATTTGGCGTGAAATGAAACATATTAATGAGAACAATGATTATCAATGCTCAACTATATGTGAGCTACTGGTTAAAAATGGATTAGCTTTTGAAGTGCCCGGTGAAGAAAAAGAATTATATAATCGCTTTGCCAGAAATGTTCAACATTTAGCAACTTTACAGAATAATCCATTTTCTGAATATAAAACAATAGTTAATTCTAAGATTCTAATTATAGGAGCCGGGACAGTTGGTGGCGCTTTAATCAAACTAATGAGTAAATATGGTATGAATCATGTTTCTATAGTTGAGGGCGATAGCGTCGCTGTTCCTAATGTAACAGCTCAACTTTTGTATGAAGATGGCGATATTGGACAATCTAAAGCTAAGATAGCAAAAGAAAAAATATATAAGATTAATAAATGTGTTAATACATATGTGAATCAAAATAATATACATTCTTTATTAGATGATATAAACCCGGAATATGTTTTTTGCTGTGCAGACGATTCTAGTTTAGTTTTGCATAATTTATTGATTGATAATATTTCTAATTATGGGTATACACTTTTTATTGCAGGATACAGCTACAATAATTTGCTTGTTGATCGTATAACTAATAAAGAAGTAGAAATATTCAAAAAGATATTTGCAAAATCTGAAAATAATATTTTGAAGGAAAATACAATTTATCATAACATGGGAACAATTGTTGAGGGATACTTGAGCGCAGCTTTTATGATGCAAGTGTTTTTAGATAGCTTTAAAACTGAAAAATACAACCATTATAGTTTTGATACAAGATTGTTTGAAGCAAAAAAGCAACAGTTAAAATTTTTAACTAAAGAGGAAGAGTTTAATACTGATTACGATGATTTTGTTGCTTTTCAAAAAGATGAACGCCAAGGCATTAGTAGAAATGCTTTAAGTATTTTCGGAAGACATAATCATGCTGAAATCAGACAGGTAGAAAATAATTTTTCTATTGTTGAATTTAGAAATATTCTTGCTGCTTACAATCGAAAAAATGGAAATTTTACTGAGCAATATAGAAAAGCTTTAAAAGAAAAGTCGGATCTTTCTAAAATTAGAGGAAATATTCGGCGAGATGTTTATTCTGTTTTTTCGGATAAATATTTAAACTTAGTCAATAGAAGAAAAAATACAATTACACATGATTTAAGTAAACAATTGGAAAGTATGTATACATATGATTTTATGAGTGATATCATCAAAATGATAAAACGTGAACATAAAAATATCGTAGTTGATCCGCTTAAGATGTTACAACTTTCAGTTGATAAATTAGATAAGGTGAATATTCCTATAGAGGAAGCTTTGTTGTCAATTATGACAATATATAATTCTCCTAAATTTAGTGAATTATTACTTAAAATGATGGGTAATTCTTCGATAGATTACTATTTGAGACCACATAAAAATACCAATAATATGACGGTGTTTAATCCGATAAAAGGCGAATCAAATGTGATTGTCAGTTATGATGGAAGTTTAAAAAGTATAATGACACTTAGTCACGAATTGTCACATGCTTTTTTCTTTGATTTGTATAAGCAGCGTTTAAATTGTGATAATTTCAAATGTGTAAATAATGATTTTTGGGAAGTTTTAGCTAGAGTTGGAGAATTACTGTTTATCTCGAAATACGGTAAAACTGACGAATTCGCTCTTTTATCACAATATAATCTTACTTTTTGCATTTTGGATTATATGTTGGCTAAACAGAAAAATGATTACAAATCTTTAGATGAAATAATTGAAATTAAGTCGATGATAACAGAATTTTTAGGCTTAAATAGAGAGTCGATGTATTATATAGACTATAATTTTATATTGTTTCCGTTTCTGTATGAATCAAGTATTGATAACTACAGACTTGTTTACCAAGATGCTGTAGCTTTGAGTATTTTTAAATACTTAAAAAAATATGGAGTAAATTTTGATGGCTTTTATAAAGAAATAGCAGATATGCCTAAGTTAGATGTTTCAAGTTTACTTTGTATTTATAAACTGGATATTAGGGATATTATATCCCAATATACTAGAAGTATGCTGGAGCTGGTATTAAGAATATTTAGCGATAGCTATGAAAATTAATTAATTGCCCTAACAGGAGGAAACCTTTATGCTTATATTCGGCAATAAATGGCTGAACCGAGCCATTAAGAAAAACGTGTTGATTACTATTGCAACTATGATTTTTCGAGCAATCGCAGCAGCTTCATGGGTAGTAACTTCATATTCCTTGTCATCTTTGCTTGACGGATATTATGCCGGGCCGGCAGCTTTTAACAAAGCGGCATTGAAAGTTATCGTTTTGATCTTATTGATGATGTTGCTGAATTACATCTCGGATTGGGTGCGTGCCGTTTACATCAGACGTGTTAACAATGATGTGCGTAAACGAATTTCGGATAGTGTAATTGAAAACACCTCCGATCTTTTGTCAAGTAAAAATACCGGTAAGAAAATTTCCTGGTATCTGAATGATGTGGACGAGCTGGAAAATAAGTACTTTACTAATATATGCGGCGGAGCATATGATGTCACGATGATAATTCTTGCTTTTGTTGCCATTGTTATGTTGCATTGGCTTTTCGCCGTCGCCGCCGCGGTATTGTTCTTAATCTCTTTGTTAGTACCGGCTTTGGTTAACAAATTCGTGATGCAGGCGCAGGAGAAATTAACGGTTTCTAAAGAAGAATATACAGAGAGCGTGCGTGATAATTTAGAGAGCGTTTATACCCTGTTTTTCGCCGACAAATTGGCGTATTTTATGAAACGGATGACCAATGCGGCGCAATTGCGGGAGAAGAAATATTATCAATATAATATGACGAGGGCCAAAACTCAAAGTGCTATGTTCTTTGTGAATTTTGCCTCACAAGCGGGATTGATGATTTTTGCCCTGTATATTGCCAGCCTCGGCTATGTCGCCCCCGGCAGTGTCTTGAGCATCGGCGCTTTATCCGGTAACTTGTTCAACGGCGTTCAAGGATTAATGGAGGCTTTAGCCGTTATATCTTCCGTATCGGCTATAACTGATAAATATGCTATTAAAGATACTGACGAAAATAACGTATTGCACGGCGGTATAGAGAAAATTGAATTAAAGAATGTCGACTTTAATTACGGTGAGCACAGCATCCTTAAGAATTTCAACTATAAATTCGGCAAAAACAAGTACGCTTTGCGCGGCGAATCCGGTAGCGGCAAGTCCACGCTTATGAAACTGATGCTCGGAATAAATCAAGCAGGCGGCGGTAAGGTTACGGTAAACGATATGGATATCAAAGACTTGGACCTGAAGTCGTATTTCAGACATCTATCTTATATTGAACAGAATGTTTATTTGCTGAATGAAACGATTCGGGAAAATATATTGCTCGGAAGCAATATTTCTGAAGATAAGTTGCAGAAAATAATTCAAATTACTAATTTGGATAAATTCGTTGCCGGCCTGCCTGCAGGTTTGGATACTGAAATCAGTTCTAACGGCCAACAGATTTCCGGCGGTGAAAAACAGCGGATAGCTATTGCCAGAGCTTTGGTTAAAGATGTTGACTTCCTTTTCATTGATGAAGCTACATCTCAGCTTGACCCTGTTAATCGGGCAGATATTGAGAAAATTCTGCTTGACTTGAAGAATGTCGGTGTTGTTATGATCAGCCATAACTTCGATACGGCAACCCTGGCGAAATTCGATGCAGTCATTGAAATGTAGGCGGCGAAATATTATTCTACAAGACTTAAAGCTCATCTGTTGTACCGACCCCTAAAAGTTAGACCAAAATCCAACGATTGAAAGGGCGGTACATCCGGATGAGCTTTTTGTTTGCGCTAAAAATAAGCGTCGGCAGCATAAATGTTTTCTAAAGGCGGGTGAGTGCAGGCACGTTCCGCCTGTAAATTATCCTTGTCTACAGGTCGATTGCTGTAAAATACCTGTAAGCGCATCTTGTGGTAGTCGTGTGTGCGCTGAGGGTTGGCGGAAGGGACGAATAAATAGTAAATGTAGCGATAATCAAATCCGGGATCATCTTTATATCTGACAAGAACGTATATCTGTCCGGTTTTGTAATCTTTTTCTACCGTTTTGTAGGCGACCGTATCAGCGGCAATACTCTGATATTGCCGATATTCTTCGTATTTTATGGCGGCGAGAACGGAACGGAGCGGGGCATTCCAATAGATGTAAGAAGCAGATTTAAGTAGGCCGAGGAAGAGAATCGACATAACAAGGAGTAAAATTAAGGTCTTCGGAAGACGTTCGGTGCTTAATAATTTAGGCATAGGTTCAAAGGCTTCCCGTGACGATAATTCAGCATGGCGCACTCCTTTTATAAGATATAAATTATACTATCAATATTGCAGCGCTTTTGTCAAATCATTATCAGACGACAGAATTTTGCCGATTAAAATAAGCCGGAAAACAACAGTAGCATAACTTTTCCAAGCAAGCGGGCGAGTGTGGAGAGGCCGGTTTTCTGCCTTTTTTACCTTTCTGATAAGCAAATCCTCTTCTAAAGCTATGATATAATGTAATCAAAAGCGGTACCGGTGGTTGGTACTTTACCATTAACGAGGAGTGGATTTAATCATATGCCATACCAAGCAAGATCTATGTCAGTCGCATGTATATTAATAGCTATTATATTGCTTAGCCTAACAATTTTGTTGATAATTTATTTGCTGAAGTTGCTGATCAAAGCATTTAAATAATTATTTGTACTGAAGCGTAATTATAACGAATATATGGTCCGGTATTTATACTTATAGTTATTGTATTAGTTAAAAAAGAAACTGAATTTAAGACTGCAAGAAAAAGCAGATTTCCATTAAAATAAAGAAAAAAGAAATATTTTAGATAGGAAATCTGCTAATACAAAGAGCTTGACAGGCGGAGGAATTAAGTTTACAATTCTAGTGCTTACAAATTATTCAGCCTGGAGAGATGGTCGAGCGGTTGAAGGCACCGGTCTTGAAAACCGGCGTAGGGCAACCTACCGTGGGTTCGAATCCCACTCTCTCCGTTCTTTGGAGAAGTACCCAAGAGGCTGAAGGGGACGGTTTGCTAAATCGTTAGTGGGGGCAACTCCAGCAAGGGTTCGAATCCCTTCTTCTCCGTACACTCGAAGCTACTCGACCGGCTTCGAGTTTTTTATTTCCAATCAGAGCAATAGTTTATTTTTTAGTGTCGCTGAGTTTTAAGAGCGTGCGTTACTCGTTGCGATGATTCTCACTTTGTAAATAATTTTTAATATTGCTAATAGCATTTATTGTTATACTAATGGTAAGAGATTTTAATTTGCAGAGAATGGAACACGAGTAAGGACGGCAAAGGGGAAAAATTCGCCGCCGATACGATAGTTAAAGACAATATGACGGTGTATGCCGTCTATAGTGAAAATAAGCCTAAGCCGACAAAGCCTGAAGAACAGGGCAAAGCGCTGATAATTACGCCAAGTACGACCGGGACAACCGTGAAGCCGATAGTTATCCCAAAATATTAAATATACAGGAGGCAATTTATGTTAAGAAGTTCATCAGAGCGAGCCAAATTACTGCTTGTAACTTTTGCTGTATCATTACTTTTTTCGGTATTGCTGAGTGTAAACATTAAAGCAAGTGCCGCCGGCGGTAATACAGAACAACAAAAAGAGTTGTCTATTACGTTTCAATGGGGAGAATTGAATGATGAGGCGGTCCGAGCAGGCAGAGGACGCTTGATCAAAGCCGACAGCGATTTCGGTGAAATTTCTCAAAATTGGGCGTGGGGCACTGTGCGCCATCAAGATAGCAAAGATGTGGAAGCCGTTTTCCGCAAGATGAAATTCACAATTAAGGATAACACTACCGGGCAAACAACTACCGTTACCGGTGACTTCCCGGAAACGAATAAGGCAACTGTTAAGAGCTTGGGAAAATATAATGCCGCTCATACCTATACAGTTTCAGTAGTTAATGAAGATGTACCGAGTCCTTATTTTGTAACCTATGATGCCTCGACGATAGACAAGAAATTAGAACCGCAGTTTAAAGGTGATGTTGACCATTTTACATGGGATCCGAGCAAATATCCAAATACAATGTGTATAAGAATAGATGCTTTGGAAATTATCTACGCTAAAGATGAAGATGTTGCAGCTCAGTGCTTCTCTTATACACAGCCGAAAGATGCCCAAGGCAAGTTTACATCTGAAGGCAACTGGCAATTCAAGTATGAAGAAAAAAACATCTATTCTCGCTTAAGAGTTAAAAATAATGCAATTCAGTTCCCTGCGACCAATCCAAGCAAGCCGGGCTTTGAATTTGACGGCTGGCAGTTTTATGTAGCGAGAACAAAAGCCGGCAGACCGTATACATCATTTAATCGATCAGCTGATCAGCCGATTGAGAATTTGCCTGTAGCTTATTCGCCGTTTAATTCGCAAACTACCGCATACCCGTATCTATTTGCTTTGATTCGGGATAATAAGGGCGTAAATACTTTCGCTGATAAAACCGGCACGCAATATGGCTTGATAAGTCGAACTTTTGTCGTTTTCCCGAAATGGAAAAAAGGCGCCACATATAAAGTACAATTTGTCAACAACGACAAAAAATATGCTGAAGTAGAGGTCCAAGCGAACAAGTCTGTAGGTCAGGCGATGCCGACTGAACCGAGCAAAGAGGGTTATACGTTCAAAGAATGGAACACGAGTAAGGACGGCAAAGGGGAAAAATTCGCCGCCGATACGATAGTTAAAGACAATATGACGGTGTATGCCGTCTATAGTGAAAATAAGCCTAAGCCGACAAAGACTGAAGAACCGGGCAAAGAGCCGACAATTACTACCGACACAACGAGCACAGAAGGCTCGACGCCGACAGTTGTGAAGCCGAGAGTAGCTAAAACCGGTGAAAGCGCCGGAGCAATCGGTACATTCAGCTTGCTTAGCTTATTATTTGCAGCTCTAAAAAGTAAAAAGCTTGATTAACAGCACCCCGAACTGCGAGATATAACAAAGCCCGGGATTAACCCCGGGCTTCTTTACGCTGCTTTGCATTTACCGCGCAGAGCTTATTCTGTTTTAATTAATTGCAGATCGATAAAATGGCGATAATGCTCATGTTGCGCATATAATTCGCTGTGGGTACCGATGCCGCTGATTTTTCCCTCTTCCAAGAAAATAATCGTATCGGCGTATTTAACAGTCGAAAGACGGTGGGCAATAGAAATAATTGTTTTATCCGGCTTGAATTTAAGCAGTGTTTCAAAAATCAAGGTCTCCAATTCCGAGTCGACCGAAGCTGTAGATTCATCGAGTAAATAAATAGAAGCTTCTTTCAACAAAGCTTTAGCGATCATTAAACGTTGCTTTTGCCCGACGGATAAATTTTTGGCAGCTAAACCGAAATCGTAGCCTGCAATATTCTCTGTATTCAGATTTAGTTCAGCAGCTAAGCCGACGGTGTTCAGTGTATCTATAAGCTGAGCGTCAGATATCTTATGCTCTTGCCCTAAATTAAGAAAATCAGATAGACTTGAGCCGATGATGCTATTTTCTTGTGGAACTAAGGCAATGTGTCGGCGGATGCTTTTTTTGCTGAAAGAATTTAATTCTTGGGCGTTAAGCAGGATTTTGCCGCTATCAGGTTCGTACAAACGAAGTAATAATTTGTATAATGTACTCTTACCGGAGCCTGACGGACCGACAATTGCAATTTTACTGCCGATAGGAATTTCGCAGGATAAATTATTCAGGACTGCAGTGTGCTCGTAGGCGAAAGAAAGATTGCAAAAAGAGAGATTTTTTATTTCTGTTAATTCTTCCTTTCCCTCGTTAGTTGTTTCCGATTCCAAGGTTAAATATTTTTCCAGCTCGGCTTTATTGGTTTTCCATTTTGATTTAGCCATGAAAAAATTACTCGTATTAGCAATAGGATTAATAAGTTGTAATAAGTAGAGAAGAAATGAAATTAATACACCGATTGTTATTTCACCGCTTTGGACTCTTTTGCCGCCGTAGACGAAAATTAAGGAAACTATTATTAAAAATAATAAGAAAACCAGAGGATTGGCAATTGCATCCACGCCGCCGCTTTTAATTGCTATATTTTTCAGCTCTTTGTTTTCTTGATCAATATTTTCTTCTATTTGGCTTTCAGCATTTAAGGTCTTTATGTAAAGTATGTTCTGCAGGCAATTAATAATTTTTTCAGTATAAAGGGCGGAACTTTTCTGCAAATAATTGGATAATTTCCCTGAGAATGCGGACAAAGGCGTGACGATGATACCTAGTAACGGTAAAGAAATAAACATCACGGCAGATAATTTCCAATCTAATGAAAAGAGGAAAATTATCGAGATAACAATGAGAAAGAGGCCGGAGATGAACTGCGGTATAACTTGGACATAGTGTTCATAGGTTTTGATGTTCGTGGTCAGGTGGCTGGGGACTTGTTCTATTTTGTTGTGATCGAAAAATGAGTAACGGCCTACTAATAAGTTGTGCATAATTTTCTGACGCAAATCATAGACGTTGGTCATGGTGATTTTGGCAAACATGAAGTAGCCCAAAGAGGAGAAAATTACCTGTCCTAAATAAGCTACAGCGAGGAGGAGATAGTTATTAAATCCGAAAAAATGCAATTCTGTGTTATCAATAAGGTTCTTAACAATGTAAGGTATAAACACTGATAGAAGGGTTGAGATTAATATCAGCCCCATGCCCACCAAAGAAAATGAACGGCGTTTAAACATAGTGTGTCCTCCAATAAATGCTTAAATTTTCTTAGGCAATATGAAATAGCATGAAGCTATAAACATGCGCCGAAGAATAAATAATATGCTAAAACAATAGCATTTACAAAAAACGATGTCAAATTTGTTTAATATTAATAATCGTATACGAATTTATGTTCTAAATTGAACGTAAAAATTAAAAATGGCAGCGATAGATAAAAGTTTGATTATTTTCTCGCCCTGAATTTCTCTGCGTCAAGTGTTGCTCGATTAGGTTTGAACTTGTGTATAATTAAGAGAAATAAGCCGAGGAGAGGAATTATTTATGAGTATCAAGCAGAGCGAATTGAGTCAGCGCGGCCTGGAAGCCCTTTCTTTGCTTCGGGAGTTTGTTTTGCCCGGAGAAATAAGCGATTTCGTCGAGGGTTTCGGTAACGGCCATATTAATGATACTTATTGCCTTACAGTTACTGATGCAGCGCAAAGCAAACGTTATATTCTGCAGCGAATTAATCCTTATGTTTTTCCGCAGGCAGAGGCTGTTATGGAAAACATTGCCCTGATTTTACCGGCACTGAAGGCAGAAGCTGCTAAGGCGGGAGAAGATGTCGAGCGGCATACTTTAACGCCGATTTGCTGTCGGGACGGTAAAAATTATTATGTGGCGCAGGATAAAGCTGTTTGGCGCATGTATTTGTTTATCCGGGACAGCATTTCTTATGAAGTGATTGAATCGCCTGAGCAATTTCGGCAAGCGGGAGCTGCGTTCGGCAAGTTCCAAAGAGCTTTACATAAATTCCCGGCAGAACAGTTACACGAGACGATTGCCCGCTTCCATGATACACCGGCCAGGTATGAACAGCTGGCCTCAGCTTGCCAAGCTGATGTTAAGCAGCGTGCCGGGGAAGAAAAAGTCGGAGAATTGCTGCGACAGGCCGATCGTTATCGCTATGTTGCCGCTTATTTGATGCAAGGATGGCAGGATGGCAGTTTGCCGGTAAGAGTTACGCATAACGATACAAAGCTGAACAATATATTGTTTGATAAGCAGACGAAAGAACCGCTTTGTGTGGTGGATTTGGACACGGTTATGCCGGGTTTAATTGCATTCGACTTCGGTGATGCGATCAGAGCCGGAGCGGTAACGGCGGAAGAGGATGAAAAAGATTTAAGTAAGATGCATTTCGTCCCGGAGCTGTACTTTGCTTTCCTGGACGGATTTATGGAACAGTGCGGTGAATTTTTGACAGCCAAGGAAGTGGAATCTTTGGCGTATGGCGCCTTAATTTTGCCGTTGGAAACGGGGGTGCGCTTCCTGACTGATTATCTTAACGGTGATGTTTATTTCAAAACAGCTTATCCGGAACACAATTTGATTCGCGCGGCCAATCAGTTCAGGCTGGTATCAGAAATCGCCGAACAGTTGGTCCGATTACAGACAGAAACTGCGCGCCGCTACCAATATAAAAAATGAATAAAGAGAGAAAGAAATAATGGCTATTTTAGATTTACAAAAAGCTTTGGAGTTGGGACTGGTCTCAAACGGCAGTGTCTATATCAGCAGTATGCCGCAGGTCAGACAGGGCAAACGCAATGATTTTATGGTGGGTAAATTCGTTCGCGGTGCCAACAGTGTCGAATTTAAGATTTGGGAAGAGAGAACTTTCAAAACCGTGCTTAATCACGGTGTCGGTATTTATGACGTTGAAGTTGAAGGTTCGGAGTATAACGGCAGTTATCTGACAGTTAGACGCATTGCTTTCAGCTCCGATAAAACGGTCAAAGCCAGTGACTTTTTGGCAGCTTTGCCGGAAGAGCTGATTAACGATTTGCAGAAAAAAGCTTATGCCCGGGTGCAGGAGGCCGGAGTCAGTGATAAAGCGATCGCTTTGTTGGAGGAACTTTTGCACGACCCGAGTCTGGAAGGACGGTTCTTTCTGGAAGGAGCGGCAGTCAGTCACCATGACAATCAGATTCGCGGTCTGGCCCACCATTCTTTCAAAATGTTGGAAATTTTAGGGACAATTCTCTCGCAACAGCCGGAATTGAAGGCCCAAGCGGATTTGCTGACTTTAGGGGTAGTTTTGCATGATGTCGGCAAGGTCTGGGAATATGATAATTTGAGCATGGGAGAATATTGGTACAGCAACCATCGGGCCAGAGGCTTGGAATTTTTGGCGGAGCAGAAAGCGAAGATTATTGCTGCTTACGATGAGAAATTTTATCGGCAATTGCAAGCAATTATTATCGGTCATCACGGCGAGTACGGTGATCGGCCGACGACTGTCGCCTGCGCAATTGTGCATTATATTGATACTTTGGAAAGCCAGGTCACCGGCATGCTGGAAGATTTGCAGCGCTCGGTCGATAATAGAATATTCGTGAAAGATTGGGGCTATTTGGCCGGATTTTAGAAATAGGAGAAGTCTGACATGGTGGCATCCGGAAATAAAACCGGCAGGCGGGTGCTTATTACGGCAACCGTCATACTTATTGTTATTCATTTTGCGGCATTGACGACAATAATGTGCGCCAGAGTGGCGGCATTCGATACGCCGACTTATGATATGGGTTTGTTTACCCAAATGTTTCATTATATGTTACGTACCGGCAGAGCACTTACGACTTTGGAAAGAGATATGCTGCTGAGTCATTTTCAGGTGCATATGTCACCGATTTATTATCTTTATCTGCCGTTTTTTGCGCTGTTTCCTTCCGCCTATACTTTGCAAATTTTGCAGACGTTTACAGTTTTGCTGGCTCTTTACCCGCTAAGTCTTATTTTGCGGCGTTATACTTCTTTGAGTTTGCCGTGGCGGGCAGCTATTTATCTTATGTATGTTTTTGCTCCGGGGATTACCGGCAGCAGCTTTTATGACTTACATGAAAATTGTTTCCTGCCGCTTTGCCTTTTCTTTTTGCTGGAAGGGCAGTTGGCCAATTCAAAACGAAAAGTCTTTTTTTGGACCGTTTTAACACTTCTTATCAAAGAAGATGCTATGATTTACGTCTTTTTTATCGGAGCTTACAGTTTGTTCTGCCTTCAGGGTCGGAATTTCTCTCGCTGCAGCGGGAAACTGTCCGTGCGCATATATACGAGTGGGTGGCAAACACTGCGGCAGGAGTGGTGGCGGCTATTATTAAATGTAATATTACCTTTAGTCTATTTCAGTGCAGTTGTATATTATCTTAATCATTACGGTCAGGGTGCGATGGTTAATCGTTTCGATAATTTACTTTTACCGGGGCAACATGGGCTGGTGCAGGCGGCTTTTAATTTAATTCTGCATCCGTTCTTTATTATTGAGCAAATTTTTACATCGGCGAAAATACGTTATTTGACGGCAGTTTTGGCTGCCATGGCGTTTTTGCCTTTGTGGCAGTACCGTTTGGCTAATTATTGTCTGCTTTGTCCGTTTATTGTGATGAATCTTTTGAGTAACTATCAATACCAGCATAGCCTGGTTTTCCAATACAATTACGGTACCGGGGCCTTGCTGATTTATCTTACTGCCGTTTCGTTGGAAGCAATTTTATTGCACGGCCGGGACAGTTGGGACATAAGACGCACAATTTTATCGTTGCTTGTTTGCCTGGGCTTATTCAGCTCGTTTTTAACTACAAGCAGTTTGCTCAGACACCACGCAGCCTCGTGGTATGTTTATAATTCGGCGCGGGACAAATATCAAACCCTTGCCCGGACTTTAAGCTCTCTGCCGCGAGATAAGAAAATTTTGGCAGATACACTTTTGACTACCGCCCTGGCAGATGTCCCGGAACTTTATGACCTGGAATATCATCGCTCCGGGCTGCCTGATCGGACGATTGATTATGTCGTCGCTTTCAGGAACGGCGAAAATGAAACTGTTATCGCTTATAAAAAAGAGGGCTACATAGAAAACGATTACAGCAATCGTTATTTGATTGTTTTGCAGAAAAACGCATGAAAGCAGATGTGCTATACTTTGGAGAAATGAAAGCAGGAGGCAGATATGGCAGAATTGAAGCATTTAGAAATTGAGCCGAAGTGGCAAAAAAAATGGCAGGAGGCTGATTGCTTCCACGCTGTTACCGGCTCGAAAAAACCTAAATTTTATTGTTTAGTTGAATTTCCTTATCCGTCAGGTCAGGGTTTACATATAGGTCATCCTCGCCCGTACACGGGAATGGATGTTATCGCTCGCATGAAACGTTTGCAGGGGTATAACGTTCTGTATCCTATGGGCTTTGACTCTTTCGGTTTGCCGGCGGAGAACTATGCTATTAAAAATAAAGTACATCCGGCAGTTGTTACAGCTCAGAATATCAAACATTTTAAGGAACAGTTGCAGCGCTTGGGCCTGAGTTTCGATTGGGATCGGGAAATAAGAACAACTGATCCGGAATATTATAAATGGACGCAGTGGATTTTTATTCAAATGTTTAAGCACGGTCTGGCTTATAAAAAAGAAATGACGGTCAACTGGTGTACTTCCTGCAAGTGTGTCCTGGCTAATGAAGAGGTTGTCGGCGGTCATTGTGAACGTTGTCATGCTGAAGTTGTGCAGAAATTCAAATCGCAGTGGATGCTGCGGATTACGGCTTATGCCGATAAATTGCTGGCCGGCTTGGAAAATGTCGATTATATCCCGCAAGTTAAAATGCAGCAACGGAACTGGATCGGTCGGTCGGTCGGAGCTGAGATTGATTTTCAGGTCAAAATAGGTGCCGAAAAGGCTGCGGAAAAGAAGTTGATTACCGTTTTCACCACGCGCCCCGATACGGTTTTCGGTGTTTCATATGTCGTTCTAGCTCCGGAACATCCTTATGTAGCGGAATGGTTACAGGCCGGTTTGATCAAAAATGCTGAAGCGGTGCGCAATTATCAGGTAGAAGCGGGCAAAAAATCTGATTTTGAACGAACGGAATTGGCGAAAGAAAAGAGCGGCGTAGAACTGCAGGGAATACGGGCTGTTAATCCGGTTAACGGTCAGGAGATTCCAATTTATTTGTCGGATTATGTTTTAGCTACTTATGGTACGGGAGCCGTTATGGCTGTACCGGCACATGACAGCCGTGACTTTGAATTTGCCCGGAAATTCAATTTGCCTGTAAAACAGGTGATTGCGGCGGCAGCAGATCAAGCGACGGAGTTACCTTTTACTGATTACGCCGGCGTTTTGCTTAATTCAGATTTCTTGAACGGTTTAACGGTGACGGCTGCGAAAGAGAAAATTATCGATTATCTTGAAAAACAGGGATACGGCCGCAAAAAAGTCAATTATAAATTACGTGACTGGGTCTTTTCCAGACAACGTTATTGGGGTGAACCGATACCGGTAGTGAAGTGTGCCGTCTGCGGCTATGTCGCCTTACCTGAAAGCAGCCTGCCTTTACGTTTGCCGCAAGTGGAAAGCTATGAAACGACGGATAACGGTGAATCACCGCTGGCCAATTTAAAAGATTGGGTGCAGACGACCTGCCCGCAGTGCCACGGACCGGCAGAACGGGAGACTGATACGATGCCGCAATGGGCCGGATCTTCCTGGTATTTCCTGCGCTATCTCGACCCGCATAATGATCAGGCTTTTGCCGGCAAAGAAGCACTGGATTACTGGATGCCGGTGGATTGGTACAACGGCGGTATGGAACATACAACTTTGCATTTACTGTACAGTCGTTTCTGGTACTTATTCCTGCATGATATAGGGGCTGTTCCTACTTCCGAACCTTACAGCAAACGTACCGCCCACGGTATGATTCTGGGTGAAGACGGCGAAAAAATGAGTAAATCGCGCGGCAATGTAATTAATCCGGACGATATGATCGATCAGTTCGGAGCCGATACTTTGCGTTTGTATGAGATGTTTATCGGTGATTTTGAGAAAGTTGCCCCGTGGAATATAAGAGGCGTACGCGGTTGTCGCCGTTTCCTGGAACGCGTTTACAATTTGCCGGACTTCTTGGCCGCAGGCGAAAAGCTGCAACAGGATGAAGACGGTTACAGTAAAGACTTGCAGACTTTGATGCACCAGACAATCAACAAAGTTACAAACGATATTTTGCACCTGAAGCATAATACGGCGATAGCGCAGTTGATGACTCTGATTAATGCGTTTTACGAACGTAAAGCCGTGACACGGGCGGAGCTGAGGACTTTCTTACTGTTGCTGAACCCCTTTGCGCCGCATATTACGGAAGAGATGTGGGAACAGGAACATTATTCCGATAAGATGTTGGTATATGCTTCCTGGCCGACTTATGATCCGGCTAAATGTGTGGAAAATGAAATCGAAATAGCCATTCAGGTTAACGGCAAGATGCGCGGGACGATAAAGGTGGCGCAGGATGCAGCCAAAGAAAGCATTTTGGCAGCGGCTAAACAGGAAAGCCGGGTGCAGGCACAACTTGCAGGCAAGGAAATTGTCAAAGAAATTTATGTGCCGAAGCGTCTAGTGAATTTCGTTGTACGTTAGTTGACAGAAAGAAAAAAGGTCGCTCGCTTGTAGCGGCCTTTTCGTTTTTAAGTGACAGGAGGCAGCTTATGAACAGGTGGGCAATTTTTCATCGAACCTATTCGGAATACAGCTTCGCTACGGCCCCCGACCGTGTAGTTTTAAGGCTCAGAACAGCTTTGAATGATTTGGATGCGTGTTATGTTTGTTACGGTGATCGTATGGATCGGACTGATCCCATTTCTATAACTCGCAGGCAAATGCAGGTAAGACAGCAGGATGGATTGTTTGATTATTATGAAATAGCCTTCGATCCGGGCGTTACCCGTTTGTGCTATTATTTTGAATTGCACTGCGCCGGCGAACGACTTTATTACTATAATGACGGCTTTTTCAGCGAGCCGGATGCCAATCGTCAGCTTTATTACAATTTTCACTATATTCGGCGAGAAGATATGGCCGCTGTTCCGGCGTGGCTGAAAGAAGCGGTGATTTACCAGATTTATCCCGACAGCTTTGCCGACGCTCCTGCTCATATAAGCGGCAGAGCCGGGAAAGTTGAACGTAACGGTATTAAATATTGCACGCAAAACGGCGGTACATTGGCCGGTATTCGGGGAAACTTGGATTATCTGCAGAATTTGGGAATTAACTGTCTTTACTTAACGCCGATTTTTGCAGCCGACAGCTGGCATAAATATGACACGGCGGATTACTTGGAAATTGACCCCTGCTTCGGCGACAAAAAAGAATTTGCCGAATTGGTGCAGGCGTGTCATGCCAAAGGAATCAAGGTTATTCTGGACGGCGTTTTTAACCATTGCGGGCCGAATTTTTTCGCTTTCCGTGATGTTGTGCTGCACGGGGAAAAGTCACCTTATCGTGATTGGTTTTTTATTAAAAATTTTCCTTTGCAAAGGGGGGAGCATCCTAACTATGAGTGTTTCGCCTATTACGATTTTATGCCGAAATTGAATACAGGCAATCCGGAAGTTATCGCTTATTTGCAGAATGTCGCATGTTATTGGCTTAAAGAATTCGATATTGACGGCTGGAGACTGGATGTTGCCAATGAAATAGATCATCCGTTCTGGCAGAAGTTCAGACAGGCGGTGAAAGCTGTGAAAAAAGATGCGGTTCTGCTTGCCGAAATTTGGGATGATGCCCGTTCATTTTTAGGTTTTGATCAGTTTGATTCGGCGATGAACTATAATCTGACTTTCGCAATTACCGATGCGTGGGCGGAGCGGAAAATTAATGCCGAACAATTCGCCGATCGGGTATCCTATCTTCTGATGCGTTACCCGGAAGCTATACAACAGGGGCAGATGAATTTGTTCGACAGTCACGACATACCTCGCTTTTTATCGCGAGTTTCCGGCGACAGAGACAAATTCAAATCCGCCGTCTTATTCCTGCTGACGCATGTCGGGGCACCGATGATTTTTTACGGTGATGAAAAAGGCGTGTGCGGTTGGACGGAGAAAGAATATCGCCGACCGATGCCATGGAACACGGTTGATGCGGACTTGGAGAATTTTTATCGGCAGGCGATTAAATTGCGTCGCCGCTATTTGCCGCAGATTTTGGCCGCTTATCGTATTTATACAAGAGATAAAGAAACGTTTGTTTACGGAGCAGCCGACAATAATCACGGCTTTATTGTTTTGGTAAATATGTCGGGAGAGGTACAGGAAAGGACAATTGATTTCTCAAGCGTTTTACCGGCGGCGGGAGGCAAAATAACAGAGTATTTTACCGATTTGCCTTTGCCGCAGGAAATTCCTGCAACACGCTTAAAATTGTCGGTGCGACCTTGGAGCTGCAGGATTTTCGGCAATTAGAACGGGCGACGGACAAAAATGACGATTTGAGACTTTTGGTTAATTTTAATTTTGCAAGAAAGCGGAAATTTCGGTGTAAACAGGTATTTACAACTGCTTTTCGCCGCTTTACGTTGTCATTTTGTCGGAATGCAAAGATTTATTTTGTACTTACATCGGAATTTTGTTAAAATAGACAAGTAAAAAGAGAATTTGGCGGGTTTTTTATAACTTTAGTCGAAGATCCGGACGAAAGAGGTTGAACGATGGATAATCTTGATTTGGTAAAGCAAATTACGGATATTGAAGACGACGTTGATCAGTCTTTGCTGGCGGCTAATAATGCAGCCAAAGAAAAAATAAAGACGGCAGAAAAAGCGGCGCGGGCCAAATTGGAAGAGACACATGCGGATTTGCGCAATAAGCGACAAGCTTTTATAGAACACCTGAAACTTGAAGGCGAGACGGTTCTGGCAGCAGCTTGCAAAGAAGCCGATAAGAAGAATAAAGCCGACAGGGAGCAGGCTGAAACGAAATTTGCCGCAGTCTTGGAGCAGCTTTACAGGAGGTGCCTGGAACATGGCAATTGTTAAGCTTGAAAAAATGCAGCTGATCGGTTTGAAAAGCAATTTAGCTGCAGTTATCAATTTTTTGAGTAAACAAGGTTGCAGCGAGATTCGCGAAAATACGGAGTTGGCTGCAGCTTTGGAGGCCCATAAGCAGGAGAATCAGGCAGGACATGTTGTTCCTGAGAGTCATGCTTTTAAAGAAGCTTTTATTAAACAAATTAATAACTTGGCGCTTCCCCAAACCCAAAAAGTAGATGTTTTTGATTTGCCGGCGGATAATTACGCCGCTTTTTTAACCGAATGTACGCAACGGATTGAATTTTTGGACAAGCAGATAGCGCTTTCCGGTGTCGTTAAGCCGGTAAAATCGCCGATGTTCAAATTGCGCGATGAAGTGGATAAAGAAGTTTATCTGTCGATGCGCACAAGGCAAGAGGAACTTTTGCAATCGGCCAAGGATTTCGCCGAGCTGTATATGCAAAAAGAGCAGTTGCAGCTGACATTAAACAAAGAAAACGGTTTGGCGGAACAGCTTAAGCCCTTCCGCAATTTGCATGTATCTCAGAGACAGGAAGCGGAACGGCGGGAAGCGGAACACTTTGCTTTTTTGCTGGGATCTTTACGCAATCGTGAGCATTTCCTCGATTTACAGCCGCAACTGGACAATTTGAGCACTCCTTGTGTTTATGAAGAACTTGAATTGGCGGAACCGCAGGAACAGGTAGTGCTTTTGCTGGCTGTCGAAAAAGACGGCTTGCCGGAATTGGAAAAACTTTTAAGCGCGTTCGCTTTCAAAGCTTTGCCGACACTTAACTTGCTTGTTCCGCATGCAGGCGTAGATTTAGGACAAACCTATCAGGAAACTTTGCAGACGGCCGAGAAGTTGACGGCGCAAATAAACGCGTTGATGCAACAACTGCGGGATTTAACCGTGCATACGCAGGATTGGCGGATTTTAGCCGACTTTTATCGGGTACAGCAGGAACGCCTGCAAGCTTTGTGCAAATTAAGCAGCAGTGAGAAAATTTTCGTGTTGGAGGCTTTTGTACCTTCCAAGCTCAAGGCTGATTTATATAACGAATTGGAAGCTAATTATTGCGTAACTTGCAATGATTGTGCGATTGGCGAGGATGAGAAAGTACCGGTGATGCTGTCGAACTGTCGGCAAATTCGACCTTACGAGAGCGTGATTGAAGAGTTTTCCATGCCCGATTATCACAACGATATTGATCCTACCTGGATTCTGGCCCCGTGTTACGCCTTTTTCTTCGGCGCGATGCTGTCGGATATCGGTTACGGTTTGATTTTCTTCATTGCGGCGATGTATTTATTGCTGAAAAATAAAGTCGAGGGTAACGCCCGACGCTTCATGTGGATTTTTGCCGGCGGCGGTTTCTTCGCCATTCTGTGGGGCTTGGCCTTCGGTTCGTTCTTCGGGGATTTGCCTTCCGCTATTACTAATGGCGCTTTTACACTGAAACCGTTATTTGCCGATCCTTTCAAAGAGCCGATGATTGTCATGGGTTCGTCCGTAGTTTTGGGTATGGCACATATCGCCTGCGGCATGTTGCTGAATATGTATAAGTTGTGTCGTAACGGCGATCCGCGTGCGGCATTCACGGAGATAGCTCCTTGGTTTTTCATTTTCGGCGGTATCGGCGTATCGGTTGCCGGCATCAGTTGGGGCAAGTGGATGAGCCTGATAGCAGTTTGCGTCATCGTTTTCTTATCAAAGAAAAACAGCAAAAATCCGATAGTACAGCTGATAACCGGTATTTTGAAATTGTATGATATCACGGGATTTGTCGGTGATATTCTTTCGTATACACGTATAACGGCGTTGGTGCTTTCCACCAGTGTTATCGCTATGGTCGTCAACATGTTCGCTAAAATGATCGGCTTCGGTTTCCCGAACATTATTGTGACTTTACTGATTTTGTTACTGGGTCATACGATGAATATCGCTTTGTCCGGTTTGTCGGCTTACGTTCATACGACTCGTCTGCATTATGTGGAATTTTTCGGGCGTTTCTATGACGGCGGCGGCGATCTGTTCCGTCCGTTAAGCATCCATACGAAATATACCCGGGAAAAGCAGGTAACGAAATCTTTGGTAGAACGCTTGCGTTGTGCCGTCAGTAAAAATTAATTAGTTAACTAACCGGGGTGACTCGGTTAATATAAAAGAATGTTTAAGCACAAGCTTAAAATAGGAGGAAAAAATGCATACATTTACAGAGTATTTGAGCACATTGCTTAATGGTAACACTTTAGCAATCTTGGGCGGCGCTCTCGCTGCTTTAGGAGCCGGTATCGGTTCAGCCAAGGGCGTAGGACTTGTCGGTTCTGTAGTCAGCGGTTCGTTAGCTGAAGAGCCGGGTCGTTACGGTAAGCTGATTATTTTGCAAGCTATCCCCGGTTCACAAGGTATTTACGGATTGATTGTTTGGTTCATTTCTTTGTTCCGTGCCGGAGTCTTTACAGGCGGTTTGAATGTCAGCTTGGAGCGTGGTGCTCTGATGTTTGCTGCCTGCCTGCCGATGGCTTTCGTAGGTTATTATTCCGCTATTGCTCAGGCTAATGTTGCCGCTGACGGTGTCAGCTTGGTTTCCGCCCGTCCCGAAACACAGTCTAAGGCTATCGTTTTGGCCGCTATGGTTGAAACATACGCAATTTTCGCCTTGTTGGTCAGCGTCTTCACAATGTTTATGATTTAACAGCGTCAAATAGCCGGTATTTTCAAACTGCCGGCTGCAGGCTGTATCCGATAAATTCGGATAAAGTGCATGGTGAAAGAGGTCAGAATGATACAGGGAATTGACAAATTAAAGCAAAAATTGGCAGATGATTTGCAAGTCAAGAAGCAGAAAATCGACGAGCAGACGGAAGCGGAGATTGTCAAGATACAAGAGAAGTATGCTAAGGAAATCTTAGCGGCCCAAGCGGCTGAAGCTAAATGGCAGGAACAATACAAAGAACAGGAAGCTAAACGCCTGCAAGCCAGAATAAATCTTGAACAACGTCGCCTCAAGTTGGAATCCGAGCAGGAGATAATCGACAAATTGTTAGCTGATTTGTTGCAAAAACTGGTGGCAATGCCACGAGAACAGAAACTTGATTATTATGTGCAGTTATTACCCGAGAAAGCTCCCGCGAAAGGTGTTTTACTCTTATCCCGGAACGACTCGGATTTACTTAACGATTTGCTGCAGCGTTTGAGCGCTGAAGATCAGGCATATAGTAATATAGAATGTAATTTGCAAGATGATTTTCAAGGCGGAGTAAAACTGAAGCAAGGAAATATTTGCGATGATTACAGCTTTGAAGAATTGTTGCATACCTGTAATTATGAGCTTTTACAGCTGATAAAAAAGACTGTATTGAGCTGATGCAGGAAGTGGAGAAAAAAAGATGACAAGTGCAAAAGGCGTATCAAAAGTAGAGTATTTGCCGACTGTTACGAGTGCGAACGTGCGAAAAACGTGGGAACGTAAATCTGAGAATGAAATCAGTTTTGCGCATGCCACCGGTCGCTTACGCGCTTTAGCCAATGTGCGTTTGTCGCGGGAAAACCTGTTGCTGTTCGCCGATAAGAAAGTGCCGTCGAAACGCCTGCATGAACTTTTGGATCATGCAGCTTATCCGCCGGCAAATACTTTGGAAGAACGTTTGGATTTGAAGCAACAACAAGATATGACATTATTACGTTATGTGTGCAATCGTAACACTTTGCCGCAAGTTATGGCTTTAACAGCCGATTTTCATAATTTGAAATGGTTGCTGAAAAATCTTTTGTTGTGTCAGGCTGAACAGAATAAAAACAGTGATAACAGTCCGGCGGCGATTTTGCAGGAGCAGACAATACCTGCACGGTTGGCTGATAATCTTTTGAATTACGGAAATTATAAAGTAGCGGGATTATGGCACGATTTATTGAAACTGGTCAATAAGAGCAGTAATTGTCGGGAACTTTCGCCGTATATTGCCGCAGAATTGTTGCACGCCTTGCAAAGCTATTATGTAAATCAGGATATCGGTTCGGTTGCGGCGGCAATTGACAGATTGTACTACAACAGTGTTTACAGTTTGGCGATGCAGGCTGAGAGCGAGTCGGAGAGAACATTTGAACTGGATTATCTGGCATTGCAGGCGGATAAAGTTAATATGCAGGCGTTTTTGCGTGCTTTACAGATAAAATTGCCGTTGGACTATGTGGAGAAATCTTTAGTTAACGGTGGCGAAGTAACGGTGCAGACCTTGCTGCAAATATATGAAAAATTGTCGGTCAATGCTAAGACCGGAGATTTGGATATGACGGCTGTAATGAAAGCCCTGCGCCCGGTATATTCCAAGACACAATCGGCAGAATTGCTGGAAACGATAAGTACTTGGAACGATGCCGAAACACGCTTTAAATTCAGCAAAAAGGCGGATGAACTGTTGCTGCGACTGGCAATTAAAGGACGCCAAAACACATATGGTTGCGATGCGGTTGCCGGACAATATTTGGAAAATTGCCTGGAAATCAAGAATATTCATTTGATGTTGGCTTTGCGTACCGGCGAACACTCCGGAGACAAGTGCTTGGAGCTATTGCGAAAGGCGGATTAAAGCATGAAACAGGAAAATATCAGAAAAATGGCAGTTTTGGGTGATCCGAGTGTTATTTCAGGCTTTGCCGGTATCGGGCTGGATGTCTTGCCGCTGGTTGCCGAAGTTAAGGCGGAAAAATTGTTGCAGGAAGCTTGTGAAAGCGAGCAGTACGCTGCGATTTATTTGACGGAAGATTTGGTACCTCAATGTAAGGCGGTAATTGATCATTATAAAGATCAGCCCTTACCTGTAATTGTACCGATTCCGAAAGCAAGCGGCAGTGACAGCTTTGCCGGCAAGAAATTGCAGGAGGCTGTAAGACGTGCTATTGGCTTTGACATTAACAAAAAAGAGTAGTGACCACTTGGAGTTATAAGGAGAAATTATGGCAAAGAAAGTAAGTCAAGGTAAGATCCTCAAAGTTTCCGGACCGCTGGTTGTCGCTTCCGGCATGCGTGATGCGGAAATGTTCGATGTGGTTGAGGTATCCGATAAAAAATTAATTGGTGAGGTCATTGAAATTCACGGAGATTTGGCTTCTATTCAGGTTTACGAAGAGACAGCCGGCTTGGGACCGGGCGAACCTGTCGTTTCTACCAGTTATCCTTTGGCCTGTGATTTGGCCCCGGGCTTGATGGGTAATATGTTCGACGGTATTCAAAGACCGCTTGAAGTTATGCACCAAAAGTTCGGCAATAATATCCGTCGCGGTGTTAAAGTTGATAAATTGGATCGGGAAAAGAAGTGGCCTTTCACGCCGTTGGTAAAAGCGGGAGATAAATTGCAAGCCGGTGATCCTATCGGTGTAGTGCAGGAAACTTCATTAATTAAGCACTATATTATGGTGCCGCCGACAATTAAAGGCAGTTTGTTGCTTAAGCAGATTGTCCCGGCCGGTGAATATACAATTGTGGAAGATTTGGCCACTGTCAGCGATGAGAATAATACGGAACAGCAGATTCAGATGCTGCAACGCTGGCCGGTGCGTAGACCGCGTCCTTATGCGCAGAAGTTGGCTCCGGCAGAACCTTTAATTACAGGTCAGAGAGTTATCGACGCTTTCTTCCCGATTACTAAAGGCGGTACAGCTGCTATCCCCGGACCTTTCGGTTCCGGTAAAACCGTGACGCAGCACCAGTTGGCCAAGTGGGCGGCGAGCGATGTTGTTGTCTATATCGGTTGCGGTGAGCGCGGTAACGAGATGACGGATGTTTTGAACGAGTTCCCGGAATTGGTTGACCCGAAGACAGGCAAAAGTTTGATGGAACGGACAATATTGATTGCCAATACTTCCGATATGCCGGTGGCTGCGCGTGAAGCTTCTATTTATACCGGTATTACCATCGCCGAGTATTATCGTGACATGGGCTATTCCGTATCTATTATGGCCGACTCGACATCCCGTTGGGCTGAGGCTTTGCGTGAAATGTCCGGTCGTTTGGAAGAAATGCCGGGTGAAGAAGGCTATCCTGCTTACTTAGGTTCCCGTCTGGCTCAGTTCTATGAGCGTGCCGGTATGGTCAAATGCTTGGGCAGTAAGGAGAAAGAGGGCGTTCTGACGGCTATCGGCGCTGTATCTCCTCCGGGCGGCGATATGTCCGATCCTGTTGTGCAGGCGACATTGCGTATTGTTAAAGTTTTCTGGCGCTTGGATTCAGCTTTGGCGTACAGACGGCATTTCCCGGCTATCAACTGGTTGCAGTCTTATTCTTTGTATGATGCCAAAGTTTTGGGTTGGATGGACGAAAATGTTGCCGGTGCCTGGTCGGCTAACAGACGTTTGGCCATGCAGCTGTTGCAGGATGAAGCCAAGTTGGAAGAAATTGTTAAATTGGTCGGTGCCGATTCTTTGCCTTTGAGCGATCAGTACAAGATGCAGATTTGCCGGATGATAAGAGAAGACTTCCTGCATCAGAACTCATTCGATGAAGTTGATACCTATACTTCGCTGACCAAACAATTCTATATGTTGGATTTGATTATCAGCCTGTACAAAGAGGGATTGGAGGCTCTGAAACGCGGTGTTGATTTGAAGAGCTTACAGAATTTGCCGGAAGTAGAGCCTATCGGTCGTTTCAAATTCATCAAAGAAGATGAAATTAAAGAAGCTTACAGCAAGCTGAAAGAGGAGCTTAAACAAAGTATCGCCTCTTTGCACAGCAAGTATTAAGGAGAAATTATGGCTAAAGATTATCGCACAATTGCAGAGGTTGCCGGTCCTTTAATGTTGGTTAAAGGCGTTTCCGGTGTAAAGTATGATGAATTAGGTGAAATTAAGTTAGCTAATGGTGAAATTCGCCGTTGCCGTGTTTTGGAAATTAACGGTGAAAATGCCTTGGTACAGCTGTTTGAAAGTGCTATCGGTCTGAATATTGAAGACAGCCAGGTCCGTTTCCTGGGCCACGGTCAACAATTGGGCGTGTCGCGCGATATGTTGGGACGTGTCTTCAACGGTTCAGGTCAGGCTATTGATAATATTCCGGAACCTGTGCCGGAAAAAATGTTGGATATTAACGGCAGCCCGATGAATCCGGCAGCGCGTGATTATCCGAACGAGTTTATTCAGACCGGGGTTTCAGCTATTGACGGTTTGAATACCTTGGTCAGAGGGCAGAAGTTGCCTATTTTCTCAGCTTCCGGCTTGCCGCATGCCGCATTGGCCGCGCAAATTGCCAGACAGGCGAAAGTTTTGGGTAAAGATGAGCAGTTTGCCGTTGTTTTCGCCGCCATGGGTATTACTTTTGAAGAGGCCGATTTCTTTATTTCCGATTTTAAGAAAACGGGCGCAATCGAAAGAACGGTTTTGTTCCTGAATTTGGCGGATCAACCGGCTATCGAACGTATTTCTACCCCGCGTTTGGCTTTAACTACGGCGGAATATTTGGCTTTCGACTTGGGAATGCAGGTTTTGGTTATTATGACCGATATGACTTATTATGCTGATGCTTTGCGTGAAGTTTCGGCAGCCCGTAAGGAAGTTCCGGGACGTAGAGGTTACCCCGGTTATCTGTATACGGACTTGGCGAGTTTGTATGAACGTGCCGGTCGTTTGCGTGGCAATAAAGGTTCAATTACGATGATGCCGATTTTGACGATGCCTGATGATGATAAAACTCACCCGGTGCCCGACTTAACAGGTTACATTACCGAGGGTCAGATTATTCTTGATCGTGCTCTTTATAATTCCAATATTACCCCGCCGATTGATGTTTTGCCCTCACTGTCCCGTTTGAAAGATAAAGGTATCGGTAAAGGCAAGACCAGAGAAGATCATGCAGATACTATGAACCAATTGTTTGCCGCTTATTCCCGCGGTAAGGAAGCTTTGGAATTGGCTACTATTCTGGGTGAAAGCGCTTTGTCCGACACTGATAAACTGTTTGCCAAGTTCTCGCAGGAATTTGAGCAGAAATATCTGAATCAGGGTAATACAACGGATCGGAGCATCGAAGAAACTTTGAATATCGGTTGGGAATTATTGAGTATTCTGCCGAAAGAAGAGTTGAAACGTGTGCACCAGGAATACATTGATAAGTACTATAAGGAAAAAGCGGAATAATTTGAAAAGGAGCGCATATGGCGAGAAAAAGAGTTAGTCCCAATCGCATGGAGCTGATGAAGCTGAAACGACAGCTTATGACCGCCTGTAAAGGTCATAGTATGCTGAAAGACAAGCGAGACGGCTTAATGAAGAATTTTTTGGCATTGGTTGATGAAACTTTAGCTTTGCGCAAAGCGACAGACAGTTTGCTCGCTCAGGCTACTTCCGCTATGGGTTTGGCTCGAGCTACAATGGGAGCTAAGCAATTACAGGAAGCAAGTTTGCAGAAAGGTTCCAAGTTGCAGTTTAATGTCAGCGTCAAGCGGATTATGGCCGTTGAAACGCCGGTTTTTGAGCCTTTGGTGAGTTTGGAAACTACCGTCAGCGGGCGGCAGTTGCCTTATAGCTTGGCCGGGACAAGCAGCGAGTTGGATGACGCCGTTAATAAGTTGGCGGAGGCTTTGCCTTCGATGATTAAGTTGGCGGAAAAGGAAAAGAGCCTGGAATTAATGGCCGCTGAAATCGAGCGTACGCGCCGGCGGGTTAATTCTTTGGAACACGTGATGATTCCTGAATTGCAGGCGATGATTAAAGAAATTCAAAGTAAGCTTTCTGAAAATGAGTTGGCGAATCAGACCCGCTTGATGAAGGTTAAAGATATGATTGTCGAAGCTGCAATTAGGCAGCAAAGAGCGCAAATGCAAGAATCGGAGTAAGTTCGATTGTTATGATTTGTTCAAGTCGCCGAACGGCTTTACTGTTTCGGCGACTTTTTTGTTGTTCGGCACCGGATAGAAATTCATTGTAAATAAAATATAGTAGTGATATAATCCTGATATCAGCTGCAAAGAAGGCGATAAAAAAGGAAAAACCGTACAAGGAGATAGATTATGATTGAAATTAAAGATGTTTGTAAGTCTTACGACGGCAAGAAACTCGCAAACGACCATTTGAATTTGGAAATCAGAGATGGGGAGATTCTGGGACTTTTGGGACCTAACGGTGCCGGTAAAAGCACTTTATTAAAAGGGATTGTCGGCATTTTATCACCCGACCGGGGACAGATTACAATTAACGGCAAGACTTTAGCGCATGATAAAGAAAATTATAAAAGAGAGTTTGCCTATGTCAGCGATAATCCGGACAATTTGTTACGTTTAACCGGTTATGAGTTTTTGCGCTTCATTGCCGATGTTTATGAAGTCCCGGAAAATATCCGCTTAGCGCGAGTGACGGAGTTGGCCGGAGATTTCGGGATCTTGGACAAATTGAATGAACAAATCAATTCTTTCTCTCACGGTATGCGCCAGAAATTAATGGTTATCGGAGCTTTGTTGGTTGACCCGAATGTTTGGATTCTGGATGAACCGCTGGTCGGATTGGATCCCAAAGCGGCGGCAACGATGAAACAGAAAATGCGGGCGCATGCGGATAAAGGCCATATCGTTCTGTTTTCGACCCATGTCTTGGAAGTGGCGGAAAAACTTGTTGACCGTATTTGTGTTATTAATCAAGGTAAAATCGCATTTGTCGGTACGGTAGAAGAATTAAGAGAAAAATTAAACAACAACGCTTCCTTGGAAGACTTGTTCTTAGAATTAACAGATCCTGATGAAGCCGATGCTGTGAAAGCTTGAGGTGCGACTTATGCTGAAAAAATTAAAAAAACGCAGTCCCTTTTTCGCCTTGTTGAAGACGATGCACGGCGGTGAAATGAACGCCATGTTAGCGCAATCTATGGAGAAAAAGAGCAAAATAAGTCTATTCAAGCATAATTTGAATATCTCGCCGAGCGTGAAACGTCTGGCCCGCAGTGTGTTTTCTAAAGTCATCTCGCTGGCCTTTATCTTTTTTCTCGCATACATGGGATATAATGCTAAAATTGATTATCCGACACTGATAAACATGGCCGGATTCAGCATTCTATTCTTTACGATTTTATTCAGCTTCATGTACTCGATTTCCAGCCTTTTTATGAGCAAAGATATTCTTTTCTATGCAACTTTGCCGCTGCCATCGAGGACGTTGACCATGGGCAAAATCCTTGATTATCTGTACAGTAATTGCGTGTTGATGGACGGTTGCGTCATTTTGCCGACAGCTTTAGCCTGCGCTTATAAGTTGGGCCTGAATGCCATGGCCAAAGTCGGAATTTATATCGTTTTAGCGTCGCTTTCCAGTAAAATGCTGCTTTTATTGCTGATGTTACTTCTGGTCGGGCGAGTTAAACTTTTCAAAAACAAGGATCGCTTCCTTAAAGTTGTTAATATATTTTATATGTTTGTGGCTATTTCTTTAGGCGTGTTGGGCAATGTTATGGGTAGTAACGCCGGCTCGCTGGGAAATGTTATGCAAAAGATCGCTACTCATAAAGGCCTCTCGCCTTGGACTGTCGTTAAAGACCTTTTCCTGTGGCCGAATATTTTCTTAGAAGGAATTTTAGCTGATAATAATCTACGTTCCTATGCTTCTTTACTGTTTTCTTTAATTTTAGTAGCTCTCGGTACATCTTTGGTATTGCTGTATGCTAATAAGAAATATTTAGTATTAATAAGTTGTCTGAACGGCTCGGCCGGCACCGGCGCCAAACGTCTGAATCGGACCCAGGCGGCCAAAGCTTTAGCGCCGTTATCGGTATATAAAAGTTATCGGAAAATCGATTATTTTCTGCTGAAGCGCAATCCGCAATTGTACACTTATTTCCTGCTTACGCCGATTCTAATGCCGGTTTATATTCTGGCATGCATAGTTATAGGTGGATTCTTCAAAGTCGGCGGCAGCAAAGTGCTTGAGATGTTGCAAAACAGCAGTATCTATTTGGAAGCATTGCGCAATTTCATGCGTACGCTTCATTGGGATTCCATGGCTAATTATCCGGTTGCCTTTGTCCTGACTATTGTTCTGGTTTTCCTGTTCTGGTCGGATACGGCGACGGCGAACCAATTTATGCGGGACGGTAAAGATTTCAGATTTTATCAAAGTTTACCGTTGCCGCTTACAACCTATATAGCCGTAAAATATCAGTTCGCTTTGAAACACGGCAGTTCGGTATTTGTTGTCGCTTTCATGCTGCTTTTAATATTATTGCTGACAATTTTCGCATCTTTGCCGGTGCTTACGGCGGTCATGCTGATTTGCCTGATTGTAGGTTTGTATGTCACATTTATACAATTGAGTCTGTTTTTCAGTATTATAAGGGTCAACTTCGATTTTGATATTGAAACGGATTTGGTGCGTAAGTTGAAAGGCTTCATGCCCATGCTGAATAACATTGTTACGGAATTGCTTATACTTGCCGTTCCGGCGCTGGCGGTGTTCCTTAATTTCGGCAAAAGCTTAGGATTCGATGCTGCCGCTTCCGGGCTGACAAAGTGCTATTTACCTGCGATTTTCGCTGTGTATTATCTCGTGACAGCTTTGGCTACAGCTGCGCTCCTGTTCGGTTGCGGTGCTAAATTGTTGCAAAAGAAATAATTCTTACTTCCGCATCTGTTGATCCGCTTGTTGCGTTTACTCGGAACAGGCGGATTTTTTGCGCTTGGTCGCACGTTTGATCGGCGCCGGGTAGTTGTTTTGTTCCAGAGCCGCTGCATTTTGACTGAGCAAAGCGTAATAATTGGCAGCACGATAGTCGGACGAACTTTGATAGGCAAAGTCGGCAGCGCCGGTAATATAATTTTGTTTTTGGACCAAATCGCTGAAACGCATAATTAACGGTGTGTCTATTGACTTGCTGAGATGTTTAAGCAGTGATTTCCCGGGATAGCTGCTGTATGCCAGAACACGCAAATATTGAGCGTTGCTGCACAAACGATTTAATGTCACTTTATCAGGTTCCGGCAGATTCAGCAGTTGGCGCAGAAGTTTACGCCGGCAATTGGCAACCGTTAAACCTTTGTGGCTTAAACTTTTGGCGGCAAATTCAAATGAGCCTTTTTGCGCTATTAAATCCGGTAGAATTGCGGACAGCTTGCGGTAGAAATCGGTAGTCGGCAGCAAGTTTGCAGAATCGGGGAAATCTTTGAGCAGGCCGGCGGCAGCGATGGCTAAGGACAACGACGGTTGCAGCTTTTCGCAGGTCATCAGCGTACCTTTTTGGGCCGCTTTAATTAATGTAGCCAAGCTTATAGGCGGCAGATAGTCTATCAAACTGTTAAGCAAGCGGTGAGGAGAATTTTCTGCAGCAGTAATTAATTGCCTCAAAGCATGGGCAGATTGCAAATCAGGTCCGGTTTCTCGGGGTAAAATCCGAATTTTTGCAGCAAGAGTAGCCCCGGCCCCGGCGTCGGCGGATAAAGCTGCTTTATAATAAGCAATAGCCAAAATATTATTCGGCTGTTGCAAGGCGTGGCGGACGGCTGTTTGCAGTTCGCCTGCTTCAAGTTCCCGCTGCGGGAAAAGCGGGGCAATATACGGCCAAAAAGTCGGAGAAAATAATAAATTGCAATTGGCTTCGGCGTAATTTATGCCGCTTTTCAGTGCTGCCTGTAAATCTGTCTGAAATTGTTTGCGTAAAATCGACAAAGTTGCCGCAGTCGGCAGCTGATATTTCTGCATGGTGTTATTTTCCAAGTCGGTCAAGCTTGCACCGATGAGCGGTTGAAATAAATAAAAGGCGCGGGCGATTCCCTGTAACAGTTGGACCTCTTCGCATTCTGCGCCGCAGACAATATAATCGCAAAATTTCAGGGCTTGTATCAGGCTTATGGCCGTTTCGGCAAAATAATCTGCCGAACTTAAAACTCCTTGTACCGGTAATTCCAATACTAAGTCTACGCCTAAATTAACAGCTAATTTCGCCTTGGTGAATTTGTCTAAGCAGGATATTTCGCCTCTTTGGGTGAAATTGCCGGACATTAAAGCAATTATAGCTCCGCTTGCACCTACAAGACGGCGGACAGCCTTTATTTGCCTGAGATGACCGTTATGAAAAGGGTTGTATTCAACAATAAGCGCGGCAATTTTCATTTTTACTCCAATTACATAGTATTCAGTACTGAAATATGGTTCTTAAATCTTTTATATTATACAATCAGAACAGCGTCATCGTCTTCACGAAAATGGTCTGCAATCTTAACACCCGATTTATGCCTTAATTTTCGCAGCCTGATTAAAAAATGCAAAAAAAACAATACGCAATACGGAGCTACACAACATATAGAAATGCCGAGCGATTGGAAAGATAATATCTATATATTGCGGCTTCGTTTGAGGCACGATAAATTCCTTTGTGAGAAAGTAAAGGGGGAAGGAAATGCAGGTGCTTTTAAGTATCTGCATTTTTATTACAGCTTCTGATCCGGAGAAAAAAGACGAGCCGACAATCGAACTATTTATCTTTTGTCAAATAAAAGGTATACTAAAAGCTGATGATTTATGCAGTTTGCGCATCCGGACGCCCGAACGCCTGCCCGGGGCAAAATGCTAAAAATGTAATTTTAGGATGAGGTGGAAAAAATGTCCTTTATCAATACTTTGATTGAACGTGCCGCAAAGGATCGCAAAAAAATCGTTTTGCCGGAATCAGATGATTACCGTGTCTTGGAGGCGGCAGGCAAAGTCACCAAGATGGGATTTGCCGATATTGTTTTAATCGGTAACCCTGAGAAAATCCATAAACTCGGCAAAGACTTGGATTTGAGTAAAGTGGAAATCATCGATCCGGATAATTTTGCTCAATTACCCGAATATATTGAAGCTTTCTACGAATTACGCAAAGCTAAGGGAATGACCAAAGAAAAAGCCGCTGAATTTATGCACGATCCGCAATATTTAGCATGCATGTTGGTGAAAAAAGATGTTTGTGACGGTATGGTCTCAGGTGCGGCCCATTCTTCAGCCGATACTTTGCGTCCGGCTTTGCAAATTGTGAAGACAGCTCCGGGAACAGCTTTAGTTTCAGCATTTTTCCTGATGGTTGTGCCTAATTGTGACTTCGGCGACGGCGTTTATGTTTTTGCCGATTCCGGTTTGAATGAAATGCCCAACAGCGAGGCTTTGGCGGAAATTGCCGTTTCTTCGGCTAAGACTTATGAACAATTGACCGGTAAGCAGGCCAAAGTTGCAATGCTCTCTTATTCTACTAAAGGTTCGGCTCACAGCAGCGATACGGAGAAAGTAGTTGAAGCAACCAAGTTGGCGCAAGCGAAAGCTCCGCAATACTTAATTGACGGTGAATTGCAATTGGATGCCGCAATTGTACCGAAGGTAGCCAATTCCAAAGCCCCCGGCAGCAAAGTTGCCGGTCAGGCCAACGTTTTGATTTTCCCGGACCTTGATGCCGGTAATATCGGTTACAAATTAACTCAACGTTTGGCCAAAGCTGAAGCTTACGGTCCTATTACCCAAGGTATCGCTAAACCTGTTAACGACTTGTCTCGCGGCTGCTCGGCCGATGACATTGTCGGTGCTGTTGCCATCACAGCTGTTCAGGCTCAGAAATAATGATGTATTTGCCGGAGAAGCTGTTTCTTACAGCTTCTTCGATTTTTAGCGTATTGTGAAACGAGGAAATGAATAATGAAGATTTTGGTTATTAATGCCGGCAGTTCATCTTTGAAGTATCAATTGATGCGTTCGGAAGACGGCCATGTTTATGCGAAGGGTTTGTGCGAACGGATCAGTATCGACGGCAGTCGAATTATTTACAAGAATGACCGAGGACAAGAGTTTACTCAAGATATGCCGATGCCGACTCACGCGGAAGCTATGCAGGCAGTTTTGGACGCTTTGCAATCGGCTGAGCACGGTGTAGTTAAAAGCTTGCAGGAAATTGATGCTATCGGTCATCGAGTGGTGCACGGCGGAGAAAAATTCAACAAGTCGGTTTTGATTGATCAGGAAGTGCTGAAAGCAATCGAAGATTGTATTCCGTTGGCACCTTTGCATAATCCGGCCAATTTGCTCGGTATCAAGGCTTGCCGCAAGATTTTGCCTAATGTGCCGCAAGTTGCAGTTTTTGATACGGCATTCCATCAGACGATGCCCGCCTGTGCTTATATGTACGGCGTTCCTTACAAATATTATGAGAAATACGGTGTACGTCGTTACGGCTTCCATGGTACATCCCATCAGTTTGTCAGCGAACAGGCGGCTGAATATTTGCATAAGTCCCCGAAGGATTTGAAGATTGTAACTTGCCATCTGGGTAACGGTTCTTCTTTGGCAGCTGTGAAAAACGGTGTATGTGTCGATACAAGCATGGGCTTGACCCCGTTAGCCGGTGTTCCGATGGGAACTCGTTCCGGTGATATTGATCCGGCTGTCATTAAATATATGATGGATTGTGAACCGGATTTGAGTATTAAGGATGTCGACCGTATTTTGAACAAAGAAAGCGGTATGTTGGGCATTTCCGGTATCGGCTCGGATTTCCGCGACTTGGGCACGGCCAAAGATAAAGGCGACAAGAGAGCGACATTGGCTTTGGCTATGTTTGCTTATGCGGTGAGAAAATATATCGGCGCTTATGCCTTCGCTATGGGCGGTTTGGATTGCATCGTCTTTACAGCCGGTGTCGGTGAGCATGATGCGGATGTCCGGGAAATGGTTTGCCTGGGCCTGGAAAACTTCGGTGTGCAATTCGATTCGGCGAAAAATGCGAAAACGCACGGTTTGGCTGAAATCAGCTTACCGACCAGTCGAGTTAAAGTTTTGGTTATTCCTACTAATGAAGAGTTGAGAATCGCGCAGGATACGGCAAAATTAGTTAACGTGAAATGATTTACGGACCTGATACCGGCTCTGTAATGAAAAAGTAGGGAAAATAAAACCTGTCCGACTGGACAAAGCGGAAGTTAACGCTTAATATCAAGACTAGGTGTTTTTGCATTCGGCGGAGGCACCCAGTCTTTTTATATTAAAACGGGGGCATTGATATGCAATATGATTTTACGAGCATAAATGACAGGCGGGCTATAGGTTCGCGTAAGTGGAGCATTGTGCCGGATGAAGTCGATCCTTTGAATGATAAGATGTATCCATTGACGATTGCGGATATGGATTTTGCACCTGTACCTGAAATCAAAACAGCTTTACAGTCCTTTGTAGGTCATAATATTTTAGGATATACAGCCCCGACGCCGTCTTATTTGCAGGCGGTGTGCGATTTTTTTGAAAAACAGCATCAAGTTACCTTGGATCCGGAGTGGATTGTTACTACCCCGGGCGTTGTGGCGGCATTAGCGGCGGCCGTACGCGCTTTTACCAGAGAGGGTGATAAAATTTTGATTTTTACGCCCGTTTATCCGCCGTTTTATCGTGTTATCAGAGAACAGGGAAGAGAAGTGGTTAAATGTCCGTTGGTGATTGCCCAGGACGGCATGTATCATATGGATTTTGCCAATCTGGAATCTTTGCTCAGTCGGGAAAATATTAAGTTGTTATTTGTCTGCAATCCCCATAATCCCGCCGGCAGAGTCTGGACAGCAACGGATTTAAGCCGCTTGGCGAAGTTGGCGCAGGAGAATAATTGTATGGTAATCAGTGATGAAATCCATGCCGATTTAACCTATCCGGATATTGCGCATACCATGTATTTTAAGGCTTTGACGGATTTTACGGAGGCGGCGATGGTTTGCACGTCGGCAGCCAAAGCTTTTAATATTCCCGGTTTACAGACTTCCAATATTTTTATCCCCCGCTCGGATTTGCGGGAAAAGTTCCAAAACGAACTGGCGGCCTCCGGTATTCAGCCGGCTAATATCTTAGGCTTGTATGCGACGGAAGTTGCTTATACGCAGGCTTTACCTTGGCGGGAGGAAGTATTGCAGGTCATCAAAACCAATTACAATTTAGTGCGTGATTTTTTTGCCAATTTGGATAATCGCTTCGAAGTTATGCCGGTACAAGCGTCTTTTTTGGCTTGGGTTAATTGTGCCAAGTTCGGCGTGAAAAGAGAGCAACTTGAGGCAGTGTTCCGGGCTGTTTGCTTCTTTGTAGCTGACGGTGCGGATTTCGGCAGTGAAGGAGATTATTATTTCCGTCTTAATTTCGGCTTACCGACAGCGGAGTTACAAGCCTGTTTGGATAATTTTGCTGAAAAAATCTCACCTTACCTGCACAGCATCGAATGAGTGCCGAACCGGGGAGAACTATGGAACTTAAATTCAACGGTAAAATTAAAACCGCCAAGCTGCCCGGACAAAAGCGGCCGGCAGAGCAAGCTGTTTTGCGGATGCCGACTTTGATGGGCGTCGAAAGCGCGTGTAAACAGGAATTGACAGCTTTAGGCTTTGAGGCGGCGCAAATTACTGTGAGTGATGCTTCAGTTGCCCTGACTGTGCCGTGGGAAGAGATGCCTGCGGCCGTAGCGGCGTTGAATTTGAATTTGCGGACGGCGGAGCGGGTATTGCTGCACCTTATCGATTTTAATGTGCAAAATTTTGCCGATTTTATTGCTGCAGTAGACGCTGTTCCTTTTGAAAAGTATCTGGACCCCGGTTATTTTATAGATATTGTCGGTTACAGCCGAGACTCAAAATTAAGCAGTGTGCCGGCTTTACAGCGCCTGTTGAAAAAAGCGGTAATTAAGCGCTTGCAGAATTATTCTCCGGCAGCAGAGACTTGTAATGTTAACGGAATTTGGGAAGAAAATCGCAATCTCGGGTCTGACCGTTTGCAATTCAGTTTGGTGCGGGATAAGTTTTCTCTTGATCTGGATACAAGCGGTGAAGCTTTATATAAACGTTCCTATCGTCCTTTGAACCATCCGGCGCCGATTCGGGAAACTTTGGCGGCGGCAATTTTATATTTTGCCCACTTTCTGCCGAATTGTGAGAATTATCGGGAAGTGCTGTTCGATCCGGTTTGCGGTTCCGGCACCTTTCTGATTGAGGCGGCTTTGTTATTGACGCATACGGCACCCGGGTTGAAGCGTGCTTTTCGGGCGGAAAAGATGCGCTTGGTGGGCGAGAATGTATTTTTGCAGGCAAGGAAAGAAGCTGAGAGCCGTTCATATTTGTATGCACCGCCTGTTGCCCAACAGCCTTTATATAATTTGTTGTTCGGGGCGGATATAGATAAGAGAGCTCTTAAATCGGCGCAGGAAAATGCTCAAAGAGCCGGAGTAAGTTCGTATATCAATTGGATGTGTGCAGATTTAACGGCTTATGCCTCAGGCGGCATTATGCCGTTCCCGCAAGTGCAGGAGGCGGAACGGGTGCTTGTGCTGGCTAATCCTCCTTATGGTGAGAGATTAGGGGATGAGGTGCAGGTTGCCCGGCTGCATAGGGCGTTTAAGCAGCTTTTGTTCCAAAAAAAGGAAGCGTCTGTCGCTGCTGCAACTGCGCAGGAACGTCGACAGCATAATTACTATGAATTAAAAAAGAAATATCGCTTTTCTCTAATTACGCACTGTGCGGATTTGGAGAAACAATTATCTTGCAAAGCGAATAAACGGCGTAAGCTTTATAACGGTATGCTGCCATGCACTTTGTATCAATATTTTTAAGGAAGCGGCAAGGTAAGGGAAATTCCCGGCCGGATACGTTTTATAAACAATTGCAGGGCCGGCTTTTGCAGCATATTCTTCAAAGAATTCTGCAAATTGAAGCGGCGATGCTGCTGGTTATTGTCGGCATTGTTTCTACTTATATTATTCACTATTGCAATCAACTTAATTATAAAGTTGCCGGAGAAATGAATTCAACTTTGCAGAATTATCAGGAGCTGTTGGAGTTTGCAGCCGAGCTTAACAGCGGTAATTTAAGCCGTGTTTCCAGTACTTTTCAACATGACGTTATGGAAAAATACAGCAGTTTACAACGCTGCCTGAAAGTGCGCGGAGATTTGTATTTTTTGGATGCTGCCGGTAAGCCGTACATAAGCAATATGGGATATGTCCGGGAAGAAGAACAGGAAGAGTTGATGAGGCAATGGCATTTTATGAGTCAAGCTTCTCATCGTTCCAAGACTTTAGTCAGCGGCATTTCCCGCAGTTATCCGCATTCACTTTGGTTGGCATATTATACAAAGGACAATTTTAATCATGTTAAAACTGATGTTTTACTGCGAATAAAGGCGGAATATTTAAGTCGCCTGTTTGAAACGCAGCCGGTACAAGCTTTACTTGTACAACAAGACGATTGGGCTTTAGCTCCGAACAGTACGAAAGTGCTGGATGCTATCAATCAACTGCCTGTTGAGCTCAGTACGCGCGGCTTGAAATTTTGGCGCGGACGTTTTTATTATGTTTGCTATATACCGCTGACAGCTTTCGGTTTACGAGTTTATACCATGTGGGAAGTAACAACTTTTATCCGCTTTTTACTGGTAATTGCTGTAACAAGCGCCTTATTGCTGTTGCTGCTGTATTATCTCAGTTTACGTAATTCCCGTTGCCTGGCGCAGGAGTTTGCGGCAGATATTGTAACGCTGAAAGAAGCCCTCGCGCAGGCGGAAAAAGGGAATTTGGAGCATACGTTGACGATTGACAGCAGTTTGGAAATGCAGGCTATCGGTCACGCTTATAATCAACTTTTATTAGGCTTTAAGCGCCAATTACAGGAAAATGCTCAATTGGAGCGGATTGTGGCGAATGAGCAAATTAAGCAATTAGGCAGTCAATTTACAAATCATTTTTTATTCAACACATTGGATAATATTTACTATATGTGTCGAATTTCGCCCGACCTGGCGGAAATGATGGTCCTGAACTTGGCCAAGCTTTTACGTTACAACACGCACAGTCCGAATGAGAAGGTCACTTTGGCTGAAGACGGGCAATATATTCGCTTATATCTGGAGATTATAAAAGTCCGTTTTCATGATGCCTTTGATTATGCTGTTACTATAGATAAAGAAGTTGAAGACTGTTTACTGCCTAAATTATTATTACAACCGATAATTGAAAATGCAATAAAATACGGTCGGCAGACGCAAACGGCATTACAGCTGCAATTAAGTGCACAATTGCAGGACGGCAAGGTAGTCTTAATTTGCCGGGATAACGGTCCGGGAATAAGTGAGGATAAGCTCGGATTATTACAAAAAGATTTAGTTGCCGCCGAAAATTACAGTCGCCATCTGGGCCTGTATAATGTTGCCAGAAGAGTTGCTTTGACGTATGGTAAAGGATATGGCATACAATTGCATAATAAAAACGGTTTGGAAGTTAAAGTGACGATAAAAGCGGAGTATGAGGCGCAGGATTAATGGCGGATAATTTACGAATTGTTATAGTCGAAGACGAATATTATGTCCGTAAAGGCCTGATAAATTCTTTCCCTTGGCGAGATATGGGCTGTGAAATAGTCGGTGAAGCCGATAATGGAGCCAATGGCTTAAAAGTAATTATGGAGCAGCAGCCTCATTTGGTAATCGCCGATATTGAAATGCCCCTGTTGGACGGAATCTCGATGGTAGAACAGCTCATAAAACAGGGATATAAAGGTGAATATATCTTTTTAACTTCACATCAGAATTTTTCCTATGTTTATCGAGCTTTGAAGTTGGAAGTTGTCGATTATTTGCTGAAGCCTTTCAAAAACGAAGAATTACAGAGCAATTTGGAAAAAGTTAAGGTCAAAGTCGGTTTGAATCAAACGGCAGTACAGGAAACTGTTGTTGATGAAATTAATTTCAAGAATACGCTTATTCGTCAAGCTGTTTTGTATGTCAGAGAGAATTATGCGCAGGAAATTACAAGCAACAGTGTTGCGGAACATCTGAATATCAGCAGTGCTTACTTCTGCCGCACTTTCAAAAAAGAAACAGGCTACACCTTTGGGCACTATCTTGCATATTATCGGATTCATAAGGCGGCGCATTTACTGCAGGACAGTGATATGCGGATTAGTGAAGTTGCTGCAGCCTGCGGTATCGCTGATAGTAATTATTTTTCTCAAATATTCAAAAAAATTAAGGGCGTTACGCCGAAGGAATATCAAAGCAATAGGAACTAAAAATATCTATTTGTGCAAAATAAACAAAATGCAGGAGCCAAATTTGTAATAATTAGCTGATAAGAACAAAAAGAAGTCATTTTTTTCGAGAAAATTGTCAAAATTATTAGAGTCGTATAAATCCTTTTTTTCTATACTGATAGTGTAAAAGTTAATAACAGTGAAGTTTTTAATTTCACCGAACAGAAGAGAGAAGGAACATTTATGAAAAGATTGTGCAGTGCCTTATTAAGTATAATTCTTTTGACGACGTTGACAGCTTGTCAACAAGGTGGGAAAAGTGCGGAGAAAGAGGATAAAGACAGCCGCCTTGCAGATAATATGAAATTAACGGAGTTAGTAGAAGCGGCACAGAAAGAAGCCAAGGCCGATAACGCCGGTGAATTTATGGTTTATGCTCCTACGAGTCGGATTGAAAAGGCGATGAAGGCTTTTACGGAGGCCTACGGTATTAAAGGTTCCGTTTATCATGAAAGCGGGCAGGATTTGTATACCAAGTTGACCACGGAATTGGAAGCCAAGAGCAAAACGACGGCCGATGTGGCTTTTTTGCAGGATGCCTATCTTTTGCAAACACAAATGCGCAATTATAATTATGTCGTTAACTATGTTCCGAAAGATTTAGCCGATAAGATTAAAGAGGCGGAGAAAAAACCTTTAGTTTGCTACTATTACAATAAGTTGTTTATTTACAATAATAAAGACGGAGCCAAAGGTGTCACCAATGTATGGGAACTGACAGAAGCTGCATACAAGGGCAAAATTTTCATGAAAGATTTGAGTAAGGAGTCGGTTAATAAGAATTTCCTGGCTATGTTGACCAAACCTGAAATTGCCGACAAATTGAAGAAGGCATATAAAGAGCATTTCCAAAAAGAGATTAAGTTGGACGAAGATTGCCCTAACGCCGGTTATCAATTCGTGAAAAATTTCTTGCCTAATGTCAGCTATGGTACGGGTGACGGCGATATAGCAACGGATTTGTCCAACGGCAACGGCAATAATTACGGCCTTATTGTTTTCTCGAAATTGCGTGATGACAGTGTTAATCAGAAAAATCTGACAGTTAATGCCTTGAATAAACAGGAAATTAATCCGTTCAGCGGTTTCATGTATCCGATGTATTTACAAATAATAAAAAATACGGATCGTCCTTATACGGCAAGATTATTTATTCATTTTATGATGTCGAAAGAAGGCTTTGAAGCAGCTTTCCATACTAAAGCCAAGGATATCGGCACATATTCCGGCAATAGCGAAATCAATTGCCTGAAGGGCGATCAGAATCTTGATTTTTGGAAGAAATGTTTGACAACCGAAGACCCGGAATATTTAGCTAAAGCATATGGTGAAGGTGTTCTGGATTTCATTACAATGGCTGCAAGCAAGCATTAATAGCTGTCAATTAAGGACAAGGAAGAAAGGTTGTACTTCCTTGTCCGTTATTAACCGGAAACCAAGCGAAAAAGTAAGCGGAAAAGCGTAACTTTGCTTTTTTCGGCACTATTTAAAGATACCAGGGAGATATACATGAAAAAATTTAGGCATCGCCTGAAAGCATTTATCGCTCAGCCGGCCAATATTATATTGATTATTTTTGCTGTAGCGTTAACTTTACTGACACTTTATCCCTTGATGGAATTGTTATACAACACCTTTGTAATTAATGCGACAGATGCGGCCGTCTTTGTCGATTTGAAAAGGGGTATGCTCAGTTTGCGCAGCTGGCAAAAAATCTTATTTACAGCCGCCAATAAGTACAGTTTAATTAATTTTTATCGTCCGTTGGGCAACTCTTTGTTGTATGCGGTCTTATCGGCAATATTTGCTTTAATCTTCGGCGGTACTGTAGCTTGGTTGATTACTCGCAGTAATCTTAAAGCTAAGTCTTTTATCTCGGCAGCTTTCGTTTTTCCTTATATTTTGCCGTCTTGGACGCTGGCTTTATTTTGGATTAACATGTTTCGCAATCCTAATGTAGGCATAGGCGTTCCGGGATTTATTTATTCCTTGACCGGTTGGAGTGCACCGTCCTGGTTTGTTTACGGCTTGTTTCCACTGGTCATTGTCAGCGGCCTGCATTATGCTCCTTTTGCCTATATTTTTATAGGTGGTATTTTGCGCAATATGGATGCCAATCTGGAAGAAGCGGCCACCGTTTTGAAAACCCCGAGGCGGCGAATTTTTACCGCAATAACTTTGCCGATTGTCAAACCGGCGGTTTTATCTACATTTTTGTTAGTATTCGCCAGTGTTATGGGTTCTTATGCTGTCCCGGTTTATTTAGGCTCGCCGGTGGGCTTTTTCGTGCTGACGACCAAGATGAAGATGTTACAGACAACAGCTGTAGGACAAGCTTATATTATTGCTACAATTATGGTTATGAGCGGTTCAACCGTTTTACTTTTGAATAATTTACTTGTCGGCAAAAGACAATCTTATACAACGATTACCGGCAAATCGTCGCAGATATCTTTGGTTAATTTGAAATCCGGCAGATATATAATTGCGGCTTTGCTGTGCGTGTTGATGGTCTTTACCTGCATATTACCTTTAATTTCCTTCGCTTTGGAGTCGATAATTATTAAAGCCGGTGATTATTCCTTCGCCAACATGACTTTAAATTATTGGATCGGCAGAAGCGGCAGCGTCTCCAGTCTGGCAGGCGGTTCTTCCGGTATTTTGCTGGATAATTTGGTCTGGCAGGCGGGAAAAAATTCCTTGCTGTTATCAGTTGTTTGTGCTGTTTTAGCCGGCAGCTTCGGTTTAATTATCGGTTACGCCGTTGTCCGTAAGAAAAACACCCGTTTGGCGAACTTTGTCAGCGGTATGTCCTTTTTCCCTTACTTAATACCGTCAATGGCATTCAGCGCAATTTACTTGGCAATTTCCACCCAATTTTCTTTCTTGGCTAACTCCTTCTTACTTTTAGCCTTGGTAGGAACTGTGAAATACTTGCCTTTTGCTTCGCGCTCCGGTATTAACTCCATGCTGCAACTTTCCAAAGAAATTGAAGAGGCGGCGTTGGTCTACGGCGTATCGTGGCCGAAACGTATGGTGAAAATTATTATGCCGATACAAAAGGCGGCGATAATTTCAGGATTCTTATTACCTTTTGTTTCGTGCATGCGGGAGCTGTCACTCTTTGTCATGCTGACAAGTGCGAAGACGCAAACTTTGACAACAATATTGATGGCTTACAGCGAAAAAGGCGCAAGTCAATATGGTAATGCAATCAACTTATTAATAATAATTCTTGTGCTTGTAATTAACTTTGCCGTCAATAAATTGACAGGCGCATCAATAGATAAAGGTATTGGAGGAAATTGAAATGCCTAAGATTATTTTAGAAAATGTCAGTAAAAAATTCGCCAACGGTTTCGTGGCTGTGGATAATTTGAATATGGTTATAGAAGATCGGGCGTTCGTCACTTTGTTGGGCCCGTCAGGTTGCGGCAAAACAACAACGTTAAGAATGATTGCCGGTTTGGAAACTCCGACAAGCGGCACAATTACCATTGACGGACAGGTTGTCTTTGATGCAGAGAGCGGAATCAACGTGACACCGGACAAACGGGATATAGGCTTTCTTTTCCAGAACTATGCCTTGTGGCCGCATATGACCGTTTATCGCAACATTGCTTTCGGTTTGGAAAATTTGCACTGGTCCAAGCCGGATATTGAAAAAAGAGTAGCGGAATTATTGGACATCTTGCAAATTTCCGAATTTAAGGAGCGCTATCCTTCAGAATTGTCAGGCGGTCAGCAACAACGGGTAGCAATTGCCAGAACTTTAGCACCTAGACCGAAAGTGCTTTTCATGGATGAACCCCTGTCGAATCTGGATGCGAAATTGCGCGGCGAAATGCGGACGGAATTGAAACGTTTACATATTGACACGAATTCAACATTTATCTATGTTACACATGACCAATTGGAAGCGATGACTTTATCCAGCAAAGTCTGCTTGATGAAACAGGGTGTTTTACAGCAATATGCTCCGCCCTTGGAAATTTATAATCATCCCTGCAATATTTTCGTTGCCGACTTTATGGGCAACCCGGCTATTAACTTGTTACATGCCGAAGTTATGCGGCAGGAAGAGCAGACGGCGGAATTAAACTTGGGCGAGCACAAGGTTAAATTCTTATCCGACACTAAATTGCCGAAAATTCCCGCAGATATTATCCTTGGTATAAGACCGGAGCATATCAAGTTGACTTCCGAGCCTAAATTGACAGCTCGAATTTATGCTACTTTACCGACAGGCATGGAGACTACAGTTAAGCTGAAAGCGGATGAACAGATTATTACGGCTGTAGTATTCGGCAGTGTCGATTTTCAAGTGGATGAAATGGTAAATATAGACTTTGCGGAAAATAAAATATTGTTGTTCGAGCAGTCAAGCGGCAAACTTATAGCTTCCGGGCGTCTGGTAATAATTTGAAACAAGGGTAACGGAAATGGAAATCTTATTTGATTTACATACGCATACAATTATGAGCGGCCACGCCTACAATACGATTGAAGAAAATATTGTCGAGGCATATAATATCGGGCTGCAGGCTTACGGTTTTTCCGACCACGGACCGGCAATCGAGGGAGGACCGGCGGAGGTGTATTTTCGCCACTTCCGCATTTTCCCGCGGCATTATAAAAATATGTATGTTTTGTGCGGGGTAGAAGCGGTGATTACGGATTATGACGGACATATCGATTTAAACGGTAAGGCCTTGGAAAGGGTGGATTATGCAATAGCAAGTCTGCACAGTTGGTGCCTACAGCCGGGAACGTGTGCCGAGAATATGCGAGCCTATCGCGGCGCTATGCAAAATCCTTATGTGAAAATTATCGGTCATCCGGATGATCAGGCTTATGAAACTGATTATGATGAACTGGCATATATGGCGCGAAAGTACGGCGTTGCGCTGGAACTTAATGAATCTTCGCTGGATCCGGAATCTGTACGTTCAGGTTCCGTGCGGGAGAAAATGCGCTTAATTATGAAATATTGTCGGCACTATCAAACACCGGTTATTCTCGGTTCCGATGCACATCATAAGTCATATATCGGTCGTTTCGAACAGGTGCAGGAATTATTGGCAAGCGAGAATTTCCCGCAGGAGCTGGTGCTCAATAATTCGTTGGTAAAACTGCGCCGGGTCTTGAATCACCCTGATATTATTAAATAAGCTCAATATTTTACGTTCAGCAAATTAACCGCAAAGAAGGTGAAATGATTAAATGGAAATTTTTCAGAATATAGATAAACTCGTGAGCAGTTTCACGCCGCTGGCAATATTTTTGCGCTTGTTGATAGCTATGGTTTTAGGTACCGTTATAGGTATTGATCGCGAGCTGAAAAATCGCGGTGCCGGCATCAAAACGCATGCTTTAGTCTGCTTGGGTTCGGCTATTGTTATGGTTGTAAGTGAGTATATTTTCTTGAATTGTCCTGATGCTCGGGCCGACATGAACAGAATGGGCGCGCAGGTAGTGAGTGGAGTAGGCTTTTTAGGTGTCGGTACAATTATCGTCACCGGTAAAAATGTTGTGCGCGGCTTGACCACGGCTGCCGGTTTGTGGACTTGTGCCTGTGCCGGTTTGGCTGCCGGAATAGGTTATGTTTGGCTGGCGTTCTTGAGTCTGTGTTTTTGTATTTTCGTTTTTACCGGTTTGGGGTGGTTGGAGAATCGGCTGCAACGTCTGTCCCGCCATTTTTCCTTATATTTGGAGTTGGAGTCAAGTGACGGCGTGCATTTGCTTCTGGCTAAGATGCGTTTACAGCATATGCGTTTCCATCATCTTGATATTACACCCAGCCATGTGAAGCAGAACGGCGTTTTACTCAGCATGTCGGTAGAACTTCCCAGTCGGAAAGAGCGGCAGAATCTGTTGAATTTGCTGAATAATTGTCCGGAAATTCGTTATTTTGAAGGTGTATAATATAGTTAACTGAACAGTTGCATGAAGCCGACTGTAGGATAAATTAAAGAAAGTGCAGTGTCGCAAAAAATGAATATGATTAAATACAATGCAAAACGTAAAATAATATCGGCTGCTGTGACAGCTTTGTTGATTTGGACAGCAGTTTGGCCGACAATTTCTGTGAAAGCCGAAGGACAGGATACGCTGAAGGTAGCACAGTATGTTAAAAGTACCGATTTGCAAAAACAAACGGACGGTTCATATAAGGGTGAGTGGCAAGCTGAAATTCCGATGTGTCAACTTATGCAGCCGTATGAAGAAATGATGCGGGAACATGGAGACAATTTCCCGTGGGATCCTGTTACTCGCGATACTTCGGCTTCTATTTATTATGAAGTAAAGTTTCCGCAAGGAGTGAATTTGGCTCAGCCGACACATAGCAGTAACTCGGCAATGTTCTCAAATAATGAAATCAGTTACAGTAAAACCGCTACCGGCTATAAATTCAGGTTAAAACTTCAAGATGTCAACTGGGGGCAGGTTTACCAATCTTATCTGGCGGATAAGCAGAACAACAGTCTCGTAAAACTTGGTGTTCCTTACACGCTTACGGCTGAGCAGTATGAAAAATTTCGCCAAGAGCAGGCCAAAATCGAGGGTAAGGGTGATTTCAGCTTTTGCGCATCAGGTAGACTGTGCTGGTTGACTAAACGAAGCTTTTTAACCGACAAAGCTTATACACCTTTGCTGGGCGGAAAGTCGGAATCGCAGGACGTAAAAACGATGCCCGATGCGGTGATTAATTTGAATGCCGATTTGGAGGTCAACGGAGATACGCAAAATAAGGCGATTTATCAAACAGAATTTAATAAGCCTTTAACGCTTACCGGCAAATTGCAAGTAAGAAAAATTCAGGAGCTTTTGCAAAAAATCGAAGATATTTTTAATGGGCAGCAGCCTGTCACCGAGCGGGCGGCAACGGCTGATTCGCCGAAATCAGCGGCAGATAAAATTGCAGTAGAAAATTTGGAAACTTTGTTTGTTGCCCAATTAACTTTGCCGCAGGGATTAAGTTTCAATAAAGAACAAAAACCCGTATTATCAGGTGACAACGGACAATTTGCCATAACGGGCAGCAGCTATTCGAATCAGGATAAAACGTTAAAAGTTGAAATGAGCACGACAGACACAGGTAATATTAAGACGTTTGCCGATTTAAAAAAGCATGTACTGGGAGCAGATGAATTCCTTAAAGTTAGTATTGCCGGAGTGCATTTTGATGCTTCTTCCAAACCGAACACGCCTTATCAAATTGTTGGTAAAATAAGCGGTAAATTCTCAGGTTGTGCGAAGCTGGGAGAGACAAAAGTCAAATTCAATTTCAATTGGAACGGTGTTCAGGATAAAGACAGTAAGGATTCTACAGTTAAGGACAATAACGAGCAGATTCTTTTGACTGTCAGCTATGTGAAGACGGCGCCTGAGAGTACGCCGCCGACAGCTGAAACTTCTGTTCCGGTACCTACCGTTACAAAAGATGAGGGAAAAATCGTTACAACTAAGCCGCGTGTGGCCAAAACCGGTGAACTTGTCAGCACCGCTACCGGTTGGGGCGTGCTTTTGACCGTAGCAGCTGCCTGTCTGCTTCGACATAAACGGCAGAATTAACGGTTTATTGTTAGAGTCACTTGTTTGAGAAGCCTGTTCCTGCGAACTGCGGGGACGGGCTTTTATTTATAGCTTTTTCTCCGCTTTTTGCCTGTTTTTTCCGCTGAACACCCGGAAAAGATGTGGTAAAATAATATTTATTATAATTTATCAGGACTTCTTGCTTGAACAGTAAACGAAAAATGTATAATAATATCAAGAAGGGTCGCTCTAAATATTTTTTCGGAGGAATGTTATGAAAAAAATATTATTATCTTGCTTATTTGCAGCATTAACTTTAGTAGCCTGCCAAAAACAAAAAGTGATGGAAACAGTAGCGACTGCAGACCGGACTGAACCTTCGAATGCTCAAGTTGCCGCTGCTACTGCAGGTGCCGCCGAAAAAAATCAAGTCCCCGAGACAGAAATAAATACGGCCGTAAAATTGCGCGACAAAGTTGTGGCACCTTTGCAAAAATTGAATGCTGAAGCTTTACGTTACGTTTATCTGGGTGTGCGTGCCGTCAACGATGGGGCTTTACCGAATGTTTTGCATTATGAAAACGACAAAATATATTACATGTGCCGCAAAGTTTCCGACGACATGCAGCGGGTAATCAGGCAGGAGTGGCGTAATGATAAGAAAAAATTTACAGATGCGGAGCAGGAAGTGAGGTACAGATTCCTCGGCTTGATGAGCGATACGCAAAAGCACTATTTAGGCGTTTATGATTGCCAAAACAAAACAAAAAAAGAAATGAGTATTGCAGACTGGTGCGCGATGAGCACGGTTTCAGCTACCTGTCCGGTTGAGGATAATCAAATCATTATGGTCTATGTTGCCGGCAGCTCGGGAGCAATAATTCATACTAAGATTGTTTTATTCGATTTGGACAAAAAGACGGAGGAAACAATTGCCGAGTATCAAACTTTCAATGCCTTCAGCAAGATTAAGAGATTATCGCAGGATGAATTTTTGATCTTATTGGCTGAACGCCAACAGGATAAAAACGGTATCAAGCCGGAAAGCAAGCAACTTGCCATAATTTATAATCATAAGACTAAAAAAACAACAGAAATTTATCAAGGCGAAACAATGAGCGAAAAATCACAGGATGTCTTTGCTTTTGATTGTTACAAAGATAAAATTTACCTGCTTATGCATAAACTTAATGCCGGAAAATTGCAATCGTATTTACGGACACTTGATAAAAACGGTAAACAGTTAAATGAAATCGCTCTGCCGGCTTTGGCTAAGTACGATTCGCCCAATCGGTTGGCGGTTGATCTGTTATTTGCAGATGATGTCATGTTTGTGCAATTTGAAACTAAGCGGTCGGATCTTAAGGCGAAGCAGCCGGTTGTCGCCGTTTTAAGGAAATCCGGAGATAACTACCTGTTACAGAACACAAGCTCAATGAACGTATCTTCTATTCCTAAAACACATCCGGTCGGCAAGGAACCTTATATGATGTTGCAGGACAAGAAAGGGGAAAGCGGCACACAGCAATTTTACGCCTACTATCCGGATAAAAATGTTTTCGATTTGGCAGATACGCAGCTGGAGTATACGAAAACCAAGGGTAACATCACGAATTGGCGCAACGATAATAAGCAACTGTTGTTCCAATATATTGATCTTAATAATAAGGCAGATTACTATTTAGCTGAAATTCCCGAGAAGTAAAAGTCGTCCGTATCGACTTAACGGCGATACGTTTTTAAGGAACTGAATTTTTTGGGGTGGAAAAAGACCTGCAAGCTCTTTGCAGGTCTTTAATCATTCGGCGGAAACAGGCGCATGAAATGGCGGACAAAGTAGAATATCGCCGAAATATCTTATATAATTAAGTGATAATTTAAGCACATGGGAGAAAGTATATGCAAGAGGTAAGAACTCGATTTGCACCTAGCCCGACCGGCTTCATGCATATAGGTAATTTGCGCACTGCTTTATTCGAATATTTAGTCGCAAAAGCACAACACGGTACGTTTATATTGAGAATTGAAGATACCGATCAGAAACGTCAGGTAGAGGGCGCTTTGGCTAAAATTTACCAAACGCTGGCCAGCGTCGGCATGACTTACGATGAAGGCCCCGACAAGCCGGGGAATTGCGGACCTTACGTGCAAAGCGAACGCTTCGGCATGTATTTACCGGAAGCTTTGAAATTGGTAAAAAGCGGACATGCTTATTATTGCTTCTGTACCGAAGAACGCCTGGCGCAATTGCACAGCGATTTGGAAAAAACTGGTGCCTCATTTATCGGCTACGATCGGCATTGCCGCAACTTGAGTCGGGAGGAAGTAGAGGCGAAATTAGCTGCCGGAACACCTTTCGTTATTCGGCAAAAAATGCCCGACAGCGGTGAAACAACTTATCATGATGAAGTCTATGGCGATATAACCGTGCAGAATAACACTTTGGAAGACCAGGTGCTGGTGAAAAGTGACGGCTATCCGACTTACAATTTCGCCAATGTTGTCGATGACCATGCCATGCGTATCAGTCATGTCGTCAGAGGCTGCGAGTATTTAAGTTCCACGCCGAAATATGTTTTATTGTATGAAGCTTTCGGCTATGAACAGCCGAAATACATTCATTTACCGCTGATTAACGGCAAAGACGGCAAGAAATTGTCCAAGCGGCACGGGGCAACTTCCTATGAGGAACTTATTAACGCCGGTTATTTACCGGAGGCGGTCATCAATTATTTGGCCTTATTGGGCTGGTCGCCGGCCTCGACGGAGGAATTATTCACTTTAAGTGAATTGGAACAGCAGTTCGATATCAAACATATTGCCAAAGCACCGGCAGTTTTCGACATTGAGAAATTACAATGGTTCAATAGCCAATACATAATCCGCAAATCAACTGCGGACTTCTTCCGCTTGATAGAGCCTGCTTTGCAGGAACTTTGCGGCGATAAGCAGGAATTATGGCAGAGATTGCAGACACAGCAGGATTTATTGGCCCGAATTTTACAACCGCGCTTATCCGTATTAACGGAGGTTCGGGAGAAACTGGCCTTTTTACCGAGTTTGCCGGAATACAGCACCGATTTATTTGTCCACAAAAAAATGAAAACTACATTGGAATCGGCCAAGGCGGTACTTGCAGATTTACAGACCGAACTTAAGAATTTACCGAGCTGGACGGAAACGGATTTACATGATCTGATGATCAATTATGCCCAAAAACGTGAACTGAAAAACGGGATGGTTATGTGGCCGATAAGAGTGGCGGCAACCGGTATGCAGGTCAGTCCCGGAGGCGCCGTTGAAGCTTTGGTATTGTTGGGACGGGAAGAATCTTTGCAGCGTATAGAAGTTGCCTTGGAAAAATTAAAATAGGGAGAATGCAATAGCATATAGAAGAAAGGTTAAAGCTATGAAAGAAGATGCTAACAAAGCAGTCGCAGTGAACGAGGCGGAAAAACTCGCTGCAGCCGTTAATACAGAAACAAGCAATTTTATTCATCAAATTATTGACGAGGAATTAAAGGAAGGCGGTCGCTGTTACGGGCAAAAAGTCCATACCCGTTTCCCGCCGGAACCTAACGGCTACCTTCATATCGGCCACGCCAAAGCTTTATACATTAATTTTTCTACCGCTGAAAAATATCACGGTCTTTGCAACCTGCGGATGGATGATACCAACCCGGTCAAAGAAGATGTCGAATATGTCGAAGCAATAAAAGAAGATATTCATTGGTTGGGATTCGATTGGGCGGATCGCTTCTTTTACGCATCTTCCTACTTCGATAAAATGTATGAATTTGCCGTAGAACTTATCAACAAGGGTTTAGCTTACGTTGATGAATCGACGCCGGAAGAAATTAAAGAAGCACGCGGCACCTTGCAGGAACCGGGCAAAGAAAGCAAATATCGCAATCGCCCGCTGCAGGAGAGCCTGGAATTATTCGCCAAGATGAAAAGCGGTGAAATAGCAGACGGTAAAATGGTTTTGCGGGCCAAAATCGATATGGCCAGCGGTAATATGAACATGCGTGACCCCGTAATTTATCGGGTTTTACACAAAGAGCATCACCGTACCGGCAAAAAGTGGTGTATTTATCCCATGTACGATTTTGCTCACCCGATTGAAGATGCTTTGGAAGGCATTACCCATTCATTGTGCAGTCTGGAATTTGAAGATCATCGCCCACTTTACGATTGGGTAGTCAACAACATTTCCGTTGCCTGTAAGCCCCGACAAATAGAATTTGCCCGCTTAGGTATGTACAACACGGTTATGAGCAAGCGTAAATTGAGAGAATTGGTCGAACAGGGAATTGTCAGCGGTTGGGACGACCCGCGAATGCCGACTTTAAGGGGCTTGCGCCGCCGGGGCTACACCAGGGAAGCGATACGAGCTTTCATGGAAGGAATCGGAGTTACCAAACAACCGAATATGATTGAGTATTCCTATTTGGAGCATTGCTTGCGGGATGATTTGAACAAAAGGGCAAGCAGACGTATGGCGGTTCTGCATCCGATTGAATTGGAAATAGTTAATTATCCGGAAGCTCAAAGCGAAATCTTATTAGCTGAGAATAACCCGGAAGAGGAAACTGCCGGTAAACGGGAAATAACCTTCTCCAAGCACCTTTATATCGAAGCGGACGACTTTATGGAAAACCCGCCCAAAAAGTATTTCCGCCTCTATCCCGGTAATGAAGTAAGACTGAAAGATGCCTACATTGTCAAAGCAGTCGATTTTGAAAAGGATGCGGACGGCAATGTGACCAAAGTTTACTGTGAATATGACCCGGAGACGAAAAGCGGTAAGGATTGTCGCAAAGTTAAGGGCACAATTCATTGGGTTGATCAGAAAACCTGCCGGGAAGCTGAAGTCAGATTGTACGAACAGTTGTTCAGCGCCCAACAGCCGGATCAGGCGGAGAATTATCAAAGCTGCCTGAACCCCGACTCTTTACAGGTATTGCACAACGTTAAACTGGAAGCGGCTCTGGGCTCTGCCAAAGTCGGTGAAAACTATCAGTTCATGCGGATAGGCTACTTTGTGCTGGACAACAAAGACAGCAGACCGGAACATTTGGTTTTCAACAAAAGTGTGGGCTTGAAAGACGGTTTTAAGCTGAAAAAATAAGGCTGCTAGGCGGCGACCGGCTGCGGCCGTCCGTAGCCGGCAAGTCGGCGGATTGCATAAAAACGGCGGAATTTACACGGCAGCTGACCGCCGCTGCGACAGCCGATGTGAGCGAGCTGAGGCAAAAGCCGCTGCGACAAAGCAAAATGCAAAATGAAACGGGCACTATTTCGGCGCCCGTTTCCCTTACAAAACAGGAAGGCGACAAAATGATTCCGAAAGATGCACGACAAGTCCTGCAAGTCGGGCAAAAATTACAGCTGAAAATTAGTGCTTGGAACCAGGCGGGACAAGGGGTTGCTCGCTACAACGGCATACCGATATTTGTCTCAGCGGCCTTACCCGGAGAAATCTGGGAAACAACGATTACTTCGGTGAAAAAGAACTATGCGCAAGCTGCCCTCCTAAAGCCCGAGAAAACGGTAGAATTTCGCACAACGCCCCGCTGCTCGCATTACGGTGTTTGCGGCAGCTGTGAGCTGCAACATATGACTTACGCTGCAACTTTACGTTTCAAGACGGAAAAGGTCGAGCAAGCCTGTCGCAGCATCGCCAAACTTGATACGACCGATGTTTTGCAAGCGACTTTGCCGTCACCTGTAAACCAACATTATCGCCAAAAACTGGTATACAACTTCACAAGCGCTGCCCCGGAAGCGACTGCGACTGCAACTGCGACTGCAACTGAAAAAAAAGGAACTAATCAGCCCCAACTTGTTGACCTGGGCTTTTTTGCACCCAATTCGCATAATATTATCCCGATTAGAGCCTGTACAGCCGAATTTTCCACAGCCGCCGACGTTCGACATGCGGTTCTGGCAACTCTGAATTGCGCTGAAATCCGGCAAGCTTTCAAGCGAGCCGGCGTCAAACATTTGGTCTACAAGGAAAAAAGTGGGCAAGGCTTGTTCAAACGCCTGATGTTGCGTAGTGAACGTTCCAATCACAAGGTGCTGTTAACTTTTGTTTTGAATGCAGCTAAGACAGCGTACACGCCGTTAATGGCACAGGCATTTGCGTTGCTGGCACAAAAATTATTACCATCAAGTGCTGCGGAGCGTGGAGTAAATACCGGAAAAAGGGCTGCATCCCCGGATTACGCTGCCGCCAAGGAAAGTTCTACTGTAGCAAGGGATACCGCTGCTGCCGGAATTGCCGGAATTTATCTCAATTTTCAGCCGGAAAAAAGCAACAAAATATACAGCGATGATTTTTTGCTACTTGCCGGTCAAGCGACAATTACTGAAACTTTGCACATTACATCTAAGCCGTTGTTTTACACCATCGGTCCGGGTGACTTTTTTCAAATTAATCCCGCTTGTGCCGATGTGCTCTTTCAAAAAGCTCTAAGCTGTCTCAAGCTGCAAGGGTCAGAAGTTGTTTACGATTTATATTGCGGTACGGGCAGTATTTCGCTGGCTCTTGCCCAACAGGCCAAAAAAGTTATCGGCATCGAAATTGTTAAGTCGGCTTGTGTGCACGCTGCAGCTAACGCGCGTTTGAACGGCTTGTCCAATGTTGAGTTTCACTGCGGTGCGGCCGGAGAGCTTTTCCCCCGTTTGTTCGCACAGGGTTTACTTGCGGATGTTGTGGTTGTTGATCCTCCGCGTAAAGGTTTGGACGAGCAAACAATCCGCACGATTTTGCAAATGGGCGCGCCCAAGGTTTTATATATTTCTTGCGACCCGGGCAGTCTCGCCCGTGATTTAGCCAAACTGACAGCGCCGAAGATTGAAGGGCAGCAAGGCCAGGGAACGGGGCAGGGGGCGGCGGCGGGACCGGGCCGGGGGCAGACGCAGGGAACGGGGCAGGGACCGGCGTACCGCATAGAATGTTTGCAACCGGTGGATATGTTCCCGTTTTCGGAACATACGGAATCAGTGGCGCTCCTTTACAAATCCCGCTGAATCGAAATAGCGTTTTGATGACACCTACTTGCGTGCAGTCTAGTTGCATATTGTAAGTAATACCCACTAATTTCGGAGTGTGGAAATCCTCCCCCAGGATGTTATACTTTTTGTAGTATAAGTATGGTGAAAGAAAGTAAATATGAGGGAGGTGAAAAAATGGATAAGGCTAAGATTGTATTGCAGAATACAGATATTGGAAAAGATAATCATCAGTTTGATGATATTGTTAAGATTGTCGAAAGTGCAAAGGATCGTGCTTATAGAAAAGTCAATGAAGAATTGATTTTGATGTATCAGGAAGTGGGAAAGTATATAAGTGAGAAAAGTAAAGAAGCAGGTTATGGGTCAAATTTTGTGGAAAATGTTGCCGATTTTTTCTCTGAAAATTATCCTGATTTAAAAGGATTTACCCGTAGGGGGCTTTATAGAATGAGGCAATTCTATGAGCTATATAAGGATGATGAAAAAGTGTCAACGTTGTTGACACAATTGAGCTGGTCTAATCATTTGAAAATAATGTCAGGATCTAAAAGTAAAGAAGAAAGAGAATTCTACATTAACTTAGCAATTAAGGAGAATCTAACTCACCGAGAGTTGGTAAGGCAGATGGACAGTGGCTATTATGAACGTTATATGCTTTCAAATAGTAACGATTTGCCTGCTATACAAAGGGCAAAACAAGAGACGCATAATTTGTTTATGGACAGTTATGTTTTAGAATTTCTTGATGCTCCCAAGATTGGAAATGAAAGAGAATTTCAGAAGTCAATTCTCCAGAATCTGAAGAACTTTATTTTAGAGATTGGGAAAGATTTTTCCTTTATAGGTAATGAGTATAGGGTACAGGTTGGCAATCATGATTACTATGTAGATTTGTTGTTCTATCATAGGGGACTATCTTGTTTAGTTGCATTTGAATTAAAAATTGGAGAGTTTAAGCCGGAATATATCGGAAAAATGAACCTGTATTTAGAAGCACTGGATAGAGAAGTAAAGAAACAAACTGAAAATCCAAGCGTAGGAGTAATCCTTTGTGCTTCAAAAGATGATGAGGTAGTAGAATTTGCATTAAGTAGAAGTCTTTCGCCTACAATGGTATCGGAGTATACATTAAAACTGATAGATAAGAATTTGTTGCAACGAAAATTAAAAGAATATGTAGATATTGCGGAAGAAACAAACGAATAAAATTTAATAATATAATGCGTAAAAGGTGATTAGAGTAAAATCTAACCGCCTTTTTTGTTTGGAAAAACGAAGGAGGTAAAAATGCGAATAAATGATTTTCATAACATTTTGGAGCTTATAAAACAAGATGTGCTTCATAGTGAAGCAGAGTATCTGAAGCTCTTAAAGGTTGTCGGAAACAATCAAAGATATGACTTTAGAAGTCAATTAAGTATCTATGATAAAAATCCTGAAGCAATAGCTTGTGCCAAGTTTGACTACTGGAGGGAACGTTTTAATAGAACAGTAATGCGAGGACAGAAAGGTATCCCCATTTTAGAGGACTATGGCACATTCAAGAAAGTGGACTATATTTTTGATATAGGTCAGACAGTTTCAAGAAACAGAGATGTCAACGAAGTAAATCTTTGGAAGTTTGACAAAGAAAATCATCAAGATGTGTTAAAGGAAATGATAAAAAGCGAGGGCTATGAGGAAAGTAAAAGCACACTTGAAAACATCTTTTCTTTAAGCAGACTCTACGGTGATGAAAAAATAGATACCTTAATGAATGAACTTAGAATAGCGGATGAGGATAGAATATCCTTTACAAAGTTTGTAAGGGACTCGGTAAGCTATGCGGTAGCATCAAGATTTAAGTTAGATTATTCGATAGATTATGAGCTTTTAAGAGAGAATTTTCAAAGACTTGACAGCATATCTCTAATGAGTCTTGGTGAAAGCGTATCGGATATTAGCGGAAAGATTATTGATGCGACCATTCAAAAAAGCAAAGAACTTGAGCTGCAAAAAGAAGTTTTAAGAGGAAAAGAAGCGGGATATAATAAGATTAAAGAAGAATTGGAGGAGGTAGAAGAATATGTACTTCGACGAGATGATCAGGGAAGAAATGAAAACGGGCGAGTTCTCCGAAATGGAGAGTACAGACGAGATAATAGAGAAAATCAGGGAGAATACGCTAAACAGCTTGGAGGAAGAGACGGACTTCATAAGGAAGTATCCAAATCCGACCTACGCAGTGATGAGGCTGGAGTTTCTTTCACAGAGCGAGGAGCAGAGCAACTTCGAGATGTTAGTAGATCTATACAAGGAGAAGAAGTTGACAGGACACCTGATGGACATTCAGAAACAGGCGATAGAGTTTATGAGAAGAGAGAAGCCGAAGCTGATGGCAGCTTGGAAGATAGAGGGAGAGAGCAATCCACAGTACAAAGCAATGATTTCAGCTTTGAAAGAGATGACGATCAAGGAAATAGTAGAAGGTTAAGAGAAAATATTGATGTAGAGATAAGAGAAGCTGAAAAGGCTTCTTTTTCTTTACCAGAAAACTCCTATGGACAGACACGCCTTACGATTCCGCTAACTGAGAATGATATAGATACCGTCCTTATTAACGGAGGAAATCACGATGGCGGCAGACTTCCTGTTATTGCTGAGTTTTCCAAAGAAAAAACAGTAGAAGAATTGGGAGAATACCTCAAAGATACCTTTAAAGGCGGAAACGGGTTTTACATTGATGAAAGAGAAGTATCTTCCTGGTATTCGGATAAAGGCATTCATTTAGCCTATGGAACTTCTGCAAGAGAAGATGATACGCAGGTCTTAAACTGGAATGATGCTGCAAAGAGGATAAATGAACTTCTTAATAGTGGGGAATTTGCTACAAATGTAGAGCTTTTTGAAGCTCTTGATTATGAAAGAGATCGGATTTCAGAATCTCTATGGTATCTATCTCATGATTTAAGTGAAGAAGGAAAAGAGCAAGGATATTTTGAACTTTTTGAAAGAGGTGGGGGCTTTTCGGAAGAAACAAAAAGATTATCTGAAGCATTAAAAAATCCTGAGTATCTGAAAGAAACAATCAGAGAATATGACAGATTTATAGCAGGATATAAAGAAAATAGGAATGTACTAAGGTTTCACTATCACAAGGTAGATAGCCTTTATCAGAAATTACAGGAACTTGAGCTGCCACGAAAGGAATATAGCACCAATTTGACAGAACTTCCGAAGGTAAAGTCCTTTATTACAGAAGATGAAGTCCTTGAAAGTCTTTCAAGAGGAAGTGGCGTTGATAGAGGAAAAGAACGAATCACCAAGTTTTTTAAAGAAAATCATACGCTTCAGGAAAAAGCGAATTTCTTAAAAGACGAATATGGAATTGGAGGACATTCCCATGCTGTTTCCGGAGCAATGGGAAGTGATGAATGGCACGATGCTAAGGGACTTAAATTACAGAAAAATGATTGTAATGATGTGTTTCTTACTTGGACAAGTGTTGCAAAGCATATCGACGAGCTGTTTTCTAAAAATCTTTATCTTGAAGAAAAGGAAACAGAAAACAAGTCAAAGATTGAAGAACCACAATATTATTCCAAAGATGCTCCTGAAAACTTAATGACCGATGAAATGCTTGAAAGAGTGCCGGAGCTTTACGCACAGGAGGATGTAGCATTAGCGGATAAAGAGGTTCATGCTGCATATATCATTCCTTTCCGTTCTAATTGGACTTGGTATATGACGGAATATGACAGGGAAAGTGGCGATGCCTTTGGACTGGTACTTGGGATTGAACCTGAATGGGGATATTTTAATCTTGAAGAACTAAAGGAATTAAATGCCCAAAGGCTTATTTTAGAAGATTTTCCAAAGACCTTTAGAGAGCTGAAAGATACAGAACTTAAAAAGCAGATGGATGAGCAGGAGCTTCAGTCTGTCTTTAATGGAGAACTTAGCTTTGTAGAAGAAGAACTTGAAGCACCTGAAGAAACAGAAGAAGTTAGAAGGGCTGACACAGTTCAAGCTACCTTATTTGATTACCTCAAAGAAAGAGAAGAAGTAGAACTGAATAAAAAAGAGGAAATCCCTTTAGAGGATTTTGCAGTTAAAGCAGGTGATACCGTCTACTTTCATCATGAAGAATACAAAGTCAGAGAAATTTCTAAAAATGAAATCACAGGAAAAAATGACTTGTGGCTTGATCCTGTAAGGCAAGGCAATCATCAAATTCCGATTGTAGCCTTTACAGATAATGAGGATCTTATGAAGCAGATAAGCCTTGAAAGACCGAACTTTATTGTCGGAGATGAAGTCAAATACAAGGATAAAGACTATACCATCACACGCTTTGATGATATGGGAAATAACCTAAAGACGGTAACGGTTAAGGACAATACAGAATATCTTGGCGGTATGATAACAGGCTCCGATGTGATTCCTTATCGTCTGGAAGGCGACCTTGAGAGGGTATTTCAAAATCAAACATATAAACATCCAGAGCAGACTACTGAAGAAGTAGAAATAAAGAAAGCAGAAGCTCATAACTTCAAAATTAAAGAAGAAACGCTACCTGACAAGTTATCTCCAAGTGAGAGATTAAACAATAACCTTGAAGCAATCTCGATGTTAAATCGAATTGAAAGAGGTGAGAGAGATTTAGATATTACCGCTCAGAAAGTTTTAGCAAGGTATGTTGGCTGGGGAGGACTTGCTGATGTATTCGATGAAGAAAAAGGCGGACAGTGGAAAGAAGTAAGGAGCTTTCTAAAAGAGAACTTATCGCAGGCAGAATATGAAGCTGCAAGAGAATCTACTTTAACGAGCTTTTACACACCGAAAACAGTGATTGACGGAGTGTATAAGACACTTTTGGATATGGGATTTAAACAGGGAAACATTTTAGAGCCAAGTATGGGAATAGGGAACTTTATAGGCAATATCCCTGATGAAATGAACAAGTCTAAGTTTTATGGTGTAGAGCTTGACTCAGTAAGCGGTCGAATTGGAAAACTCTTATACCCTGAAAGTGATATACAGATTAAGGGGCTTGAAGAAACTTCCTTTTCAAATAACTTCTTTGATGCGATTATCGGCAATGTACCCTTTGGAGAATATAAGGTAAATGACAGGGAGTATAACAAAAATAACTTCCTTATCCATGATTATTTCTTTGCCAAGTCCATTGATAAAGTAAGAAACGGAGGTATTATTGCCTTTATTACATCAAGCGGAACGATGGATAAAAAGGACGAAAGTGTAAGACGCTACCTTGCAGCAAGAGCAGAGTTTTTAGGAGCGATAAGACTTCCGAACGATACCTTTAAGGGCGTAGCAGGAACAGAAGTAACCTCAGATATTATCTTCCTAAAGAAAAGGGACAGTATCAGAGAAAGGGATGAGGATTGGATTCACCTTGCTGAAGATGAAAACGGGCTTTTATATAACAAATACTTTGTTGATCATCCTGAACAGGTGCTTGGTTCTATGGAAGAAATATCCGGAAGATTTGGGAATACAATAGCTTGCCTGCCAAAAGAAAACACAGACTTAAAGGAGCTACTGACAAAAGCAAGCGAAGAAATCGCTAAAAATGCTAATTATGAAGAAATAGAGCTACTTGATGATGAAATAACTTCTATCCCTGCAACCGATGATGTAAAGAACTTCTCTTATACCTTGATTGACGATGAAGTCTATTACAGAGAAAACTCACTTTTTATCAAAAAGGAAGTATCAGACAAGAATAAAGAAAAAATCAAGGATTACCTTGAGCTGAATGCTGCCTTAAAAGATGTGATTTACAAGCAGAAAGAAGATTTTAACGAAGAAGAAATCAAGGCTTCACAGGAAAAACTAAATGAAGTATATGATAACTTTTCAAAGAAACATGGCTTTGTAAATAACCTAAGTAATACCAGAGCCTTGAAAGAGGATAGCAACTTCTCGCTTGTTTCCTCCATAGAAATCCTTGATGAAGAAGAAAACTTCAAAGCAAAGGGAGATATTTTTTCCAAGCGAACAATCACAAAGGCGAAGGTTATCGACCATGTAGACACTTCCCTTGGAGCTCTTGTTTTATCGGTATCTGAAAAAGGATATGTGGATTTTGAGTATATGGGAAGCCTTACAGATAAAGACAGACCGACTATGATAGAAGAACTTAGAGGAGAAATCTATCTAAACATCAGAGAAGAACAAAACTTTTATAGACCATTATCTTTTAACCTTGAAGATGGAGATCTACCTTTTGCTTGTGCAAACGGCAGTAATTCATACAAATATGGCTATGTAACAAAGGATGAGTACCTAAGCGGAAATATCAGAGATAAGATTGCCATAGTAGACAGTTACCTTGCAAAGTTAAGACAAACGGAAAGAGAGTTACCTCATCTTGGCTATGCGGAAGATGGAAAAGAAAAAGAGCTGATAAGCTATGAGATGAACCGTTTGGAATACCAAAAGGCAGAGCTTACAAAAGTTCTTCCAAAAGAGCTTGAAGCAAGTGAAATCAACGTAAGACTCGGAGCTACTTGGATACCGAATAAGGATATTGAAAAATTCATCTTTGAAACGCTGAAAACTCCGGGATATGCCAAATGGGATATTAAGGTTAAGTTTTCAAACCTCACAAGTGAATGGAATGTAGAAGGAAAGAGCAGGGACAGAGGAAATGACCTTGCAGAGATGACCTACGGAACCTCAAGGGTAAATGCCTATAAGCTGATTGAAGATGCTCTAAATTTAAAAGAAACAAAGGTATTTGACCAGATTGTAAATCCGGACGGCTCGAAAACTTCTGTATTAAATAAAAAGGAAACGCTTCTTGCAGGGCAGAAACAGGAGCTTATAAAAGAAGAATTTAAGAACTGGATATTTAGCGACCAAGAACGTAGAAACAGGCTTGTAAAGTTATATAACGAGCGTTTTAACTCTATCCGCAACAGAGAATATGACGGCAGCAACCTTTCTTTTGAGGGAATGACCACAGAAATTGATTTAAGACCTCATCAAAGAAATGCCATAGCAAGAAGCCTTTATGGAGGAAATACCTTGCTTGCCCATGTGGTAGGTAGTGGTAAGACCTTTGAAATGGTGGCGTCTGCGATGGAAAGTAAAAGGCTTGGAATGTGCAGTAAGTCCTTGTTTGTTGTCCCCAATCACTTAACAGGTCAAATCGGTCGTGAGTTTATGCAGCTATATCCGTCAGCTAACATTATGGTTGCAGATAAGAAAGACTTTGAGCCGAAAAACAGAAAAAGATTTATCGGAAGAATTGCCACAGGAGAGTATGATGCCGTTGTAATCGGGCATACGCAGTTTGAAAAGATCCCGATGAGTAAGGAATATCAGGAGAAGCATATCCAAGATCAGATTGATGAAATTATAAACTATGTGGAGGAATATAAGCATGACAGAAATCAGAACTTTACGGTAAAGCAGCTTGAAAAAACAAAAAAGAAGCTGGAAACAAGGCTTGAAAAGTTAAACGATGATTTTAAAAAAGATGATGTCATAACCTTTGAGGAATTAGGTGTAGATAAGCTCTTTATTGACGAGGCACATAATTACAAAAATCTCTATCTTTACACCAAAATGAGAAATGTAGCAGGTATTGGACAGTCTGAAGCCTTTAAGTCCTCCGATATGTTTATGAAGTGCAGATACATGGATGAAATGACAGGTGGAAAAGGTATTGTCTTTGCCACAGGAACGCCTGTCAGTAACTCGATGACAGAGCTTTATACTATGCAGCGTTATCTTCAGTATGAAAGCCTTAAAAAGAATAATTTGGAGCATTTTGATAGCTGGGCTTCTACCTTTGGTGAAACGCAGTCAGCTTTTGAATTATCTCCGGAGGGAACAGGGTATAGAGTAAAGACAAGATTTTCCAAGTTCTATAACCTTCCTGAACTAATGAGTATGTTTAAGGAAGTTGCGGACATCCAAACAGCAGATATGCTAAATCTTCCAACACCTGAAGCACACTATGAAGTTATTAAAACTTTGCCAAGTGAGGAGCAAAAGGAAATCCTAAAGAGCCTTTCTGAAAGAGCTGATGATGTAAGAAACAGGATAGTAGAGCCTGACGAAGATAATATGCTTAAAATTACCAATGACGGCAAGAAACTCGCCTTAGATCAGCGTTTAATCAATCCACTGCTTCCGGATAATCCTGACAGCAAGGTCAATGTGTGCGTGAAAAATGTTTTTGCCATTTGGGATAAGACAAAAGAAAATAAGTCAACACAGCTACTATTTTCTGATATGTCCACACCGAAAGGCGATGGAGAATTTAACATCTATGATGATATTAGAGAAAAACTTGTAGCTATGGGAATACCGAAAGAAGAAATTGCCTTTATCCACGAGGCTAATTCCGATAAGCAAAAGGATGAACTCTTTGCAAAGGTAAGGAAAGGTGAGATTCGTATTTTAATGGGTTCTACACAGAAAATGGGAGCCGGAACGAATGTGCAAAACAAGCTGATTGCACTTCATGATTTAGACGTCCCATGGCGTCCTGCCGATGTAGGACGGATTTTGCGGACATTCAAAATAAAAAAGAATGTGGAGGTAACAGACAATGGCAAAGACAATTTTTGAGGAAATGGGCGGCAAATACGAAAGGCAAGGCGATTATTTAATACCGTGCTTAACTGTACCCGCCGAAGAAGAACAGCCGATAGGCATCTGGGGACAGCGGCATTTGGATTATCTGAAGCATCACTGCAAAGTTACATACACCAATCTTCTTACAAGCGGCAGACTTAACGCTTACCTTGCCGACATTGACAGACAGGCACAGGAACGCTTTGAAAGGCTCATAGAGGGTATGAAACAGGCACAGGGCATAACGGAACAGCTAAAGGCAGAAAACGCCTTAGAATGGACAGGATGCCTCAATAACATAAGGGCTTGTGCGAGGGAGATTGTGGAAAAGGAAATTATTTTTGCATAAACAGATGATTAGTGGCAGGGGGAAATCCTGCCGCTTTTTCTGCTTTAGTTTGTCAGCTTGACAAATAAAGGGTTAAGGAATATAATTAGATTCAGTATTATACAAGGAGTTAATAAATATGCGGCAAGGTATTCTTAAATAAACTGTCAATTTGATAGTGGGAACAAAAAGTAGCAGTCCCGTTTCACTTTTAATATGGGGCTTAGTTTTTTGTACCCAGTTTAAGAATGCTTTTATCATGTAATTTTATATGCCCGAAAACATATAAGTGTTTTGGGGCTATTGGAGTTATTTACCCAGTGATAGGAGTATTTATCACTGGGTATTTTTATGCCCTTTTTTGGGTGTTGATAGGAGGAAAATCACATGAAAATAATTAACTTAGGCATTCTGGCTCACGTTGACGCAGGAAAGACAACATTAACGGAGAGTTTATTGTATACCAGTGGTGCAATTGCAGAACCAGGGAGCGTAGATAAAGGCACAACAAGGACAGATACAATGAATTTGGAGCGTCAAAGGGGAATCACTATCCAGACAGCAGTGACATCTTTTCAGTGGGAGGATGTAAAAGTCAACATTATAGATACGCCAGGCCATATGGATTTTTTGGCGGAAGTATACCGTTCTTTATCCGTATTAGACGGAGCAGTATTATTAGTTTCTGCAAAGGATGGCATACAGGCACAGACCCGTATACTGTTTCATGCACTACAGACAATGAAGATTCCGACAATTTTTTTCATCAATAAAATTGACCAAGAGGGGATTGATTTGCCAATGGTATATCAAGAAATGAAAGCAAAGCTTTCTTCGGAAATTATAGTGAAGCAAAAGGTTGGGCAGCATCCCCATATAAATGTAACGGACAATGACGATATGGAACAGTGGGATGCGGTAATTATGGGAAACGATGAACTATTAGAGAAATATATGTCAGGGAAACCGTTTAAAATGTCAGAACTGGAACAGGAAGAAAACAGGAGATTCCAAAACGGAACGTTATTTCCCGTTTATCACGGAAGTGCTAAAAACAATCTGGGGATTCGGCAGCTTATAGAAGTGATTGCCAGTAAGTTTTATTCATCAACGCCTGAAGGTCAATCTGAACTATGCGGGCAGGTTTTTAAGATTGAATATTCAGAGAAAAGGCGGCGTTTTGTTTATGTGCGTATATATAGCGGAACATTGCATTTGAGGGATGTTATTAAAATATCTGAAAAAGAGAAAATAAAAATCACAGAGATGTGTGTTCCGACAAACGGTGAATTATATTCATCCGATACAGCCTGCTCTGGTGATATTGTAATTTTACCAAATGATGTTTTGCAGCTAAACAGTATTTTGGGGAACGAAATGCTGTTGCCGCAGAGAAAATTTATTGAAAATCCTCTCCCTATGCTCCAAACAACGATTGCAGTAAAGAAATCTGAACAGCGGGAAATATTGCTTGGGGCACTTACAGAAATTTCAGATGGCGACCCTCTTTTAAAATATTATGTGGATACTACAACGCATGAGATTATACTTTCTTTTTTGGGGAATGTGCAGATGGAAGTCATTTGTGCCATCCTTGAGGAAAAATATCATGTGGAGGCAGAAATAAAAGAGCCTACTGTTATATATATGGAAAGACCGCTTAGAAAAGCAGAATATACCATCCACATAGAAGTCCCGCCAAATCCTTTCTGGGCTTCTGTCGGGTTGTCCATAGAGCCGCTCCCTATTGGAAGCGGAGTGCAGTATGAAAGCAGAGTTTCACTTGGATATTTAAATCAATCGTTCCAAAATGCGGTTATGGAGGGGGTTCTTTATGGCTGCGAGCAGGGGCTGTATGGATGGAAAGTGACAGACTGTAAAATCTGTTTTGAATATGGATTGTATTATAGTCCTGTAAGTACCCCCGCAGACTTTCGGCTGCTTTCCCCTATCGTATTGGAGCAGGCTTTAAAAAAAGCAGGGACAGAACTATTAGAGCCATATCTCCACTTTGAAATTTATGCACCGCAGGAATATCTCTCACGGGCGTATCATGATGCTCCAAGGTATTGTGCAGATATTGTAAGTACTCAGATAAAGAATGACGAGGTCATTCTGAAAGGAGAAATCCCTGCTAGATGTATTCAAGAATACAGGAACGATTTAACTTGTTTCACAAATGGGCAGGGAGTCTGCTTGACAGAGTTAAAAGGATACCAGCCAGCTATTGGTAAATTTATTTGCCAACCCCGCCGCCCGAATAGCCGTATAGATAAGGTTCGGCATATGTTCCACAAGTTAGCTTAACAGCTTGCAAAAGTCATATAAAATGAGATTTGAAAGGATTAGAGACTAATTATGATGAAATGCGAATGGATATTGTGTCCTGTTTGTGGGAGCAAAACCCGTAATAAAATTAGGAAGGACACTGTTTTGGAGAATTATCCCCTTTATTGTCCAAAATGCAGACAAGAAAGATTGATTAAAGTTGACAACTTGAAGATAACTGTCATCAAAGAGCCAGACGCTTAAGACGCAGAGCCGATGAAATTGTGGAACAATTCACGAATCATCGGCTCTTTTTGTTTCGTATTTGAAAGAACAAACTCACCAAATAAAAAAAACGATATTCGGGTGGGTTATTTTGTTATACCCTAAATTACCCTCTGAATTTGTTTTTAAATTTGGAGGGATTTTTTTATGTTCTTTTTTCGGGCGGTTATTCATCTGCTCATACGAAGTAAAATTTATCAATACATAGCATATCAGAGAATGGCAGGAAACCAGTTAAAAAAATTTCTGCCAGTGCAGCGGTACTTCTCACCTTGAAAGTGGAAGTACAATCTCCATACAACAGAATTTGTATTTCCTATAACCGTAAAGGTCACAGAGCCTTTGCGGTTTTTCTTTTGTCGATTTTTGTTGGAAAGTGCCGTAGGGCTGTTTCTGATATGCGGTGTCGTTCTCCGCCTCTCCATCTGGATTTTTTACATTTCAAAAATTCAGATGGGAGGTATTTATGGTGAAATATGCACCAAGAAAGGTATATATCAGAGAAAGTGGCGGCTATGTGGAATTATCCTACACGGAGTTCTGCCGTTGCAGGGAATCCGACCAGACCTATATGGACAAGCTGTTTATCCCCATTCAAGGCTGTCTGCTTGAAGTCGTGAGGGAGCAATACACAGACTTCTACCGTGACAAGGAACGGTGGCGTTATCTGCAAAAATTAGATACAAAGAATAGACTGCTATCTCTCGACGGATTTACGGACAGCGAGGGGAATCCTCTGGACTTTATCACTGATGAAGCGGTGGACATTGCAGAAACCGTTGTCAATGCGGTCATGGTGGACAGGCTGAAAGCCGCCCTGCCTTTGCTGTCGGATAGTGAACAGGAGCTGATACAGGCAATCTTTTTTGACGGACTTTCCGAGCGTGAAGTCGGGGCGAGGTTGGGCATAACCCAGAGCGTTGTAAACAAACGCAAAGCCAGAATCCTAATAAAACTAAGAAAGATAATAGAAAATTAAAATTTAAGGCGTTCAGCCCCCTTGTTTTTTCCTTTGGGAAGATGAGGGGGCTTTTCTCTGCCCTCTCAATCAATTCTGATTGGAGGAAGTAAGAATGGCATACAACCACGGACGGGAGGACAGGAAATGGCGTATCTGGAAAGAAGCGGAGGAAAAGCTGCTGCGTGAGTGCGGCGTTGATGAAGCGACCATTGAGCAGATACGCATGGCGGACAGGGCAGACTTCAATTCCAACAGGCGGTTTTACCGATGGACGAATGACGTTGCGGAATATCTTGAGGACATGGCAGGCAGGGAGCGGCAGGCGGAAGTGGGTACGGTTGCGGAGTTACTGGAAGAGATTGAGAGCGAAAATCTCTATCAAGTATTAGTCACGGTGGACGGGCGTACCTTGAAAATCGTCCTGCTGAAAATGCAGGGGTATTCCACAAAGGAGATTGCCCCGCTTGTGCATTTGACGACTGGTGCCATCTATGCGAGGTTAGACCATCTGCGGAAGAAGCTGCGGAAAATTTTATAGCTTCTAAAACAGCCTGCCATCCTGCGGGCTACTGGGTGAGGGATGGAAATCCCCTCACTCATTTTTTGCAGGAGGACAACAGGATGGCATACAGGGTTAAGGCATACACGCTTCGGGAGGAATCCACGGAAAGCGGCACAAGGTATTTTATCAGCTTTAAGGACGGGCAGGGCAAATCCCACGAGTTGGAAGTGTCGGAACAGTTCTTTATGGAGTTTCGGCAGATGGAGCGCAGGAACAGGAATCTTTTCTAATGGGACGAGCGGCACAGGGAGTTTAACGAGGTATGGGACGAAACCCTTTACAGACGGGCGTTGCGTGTGCCTAAGAGCCTTGATGAACGCATGGTTGAGGAAGAACGGAATGAAACGCTCTATAAGGCGGTTGGGAGCCTTCCAGAGATACAAAGGCGGCGTTTCCTGCTCTACTACGAGTATGAGTTCAATTTTTACCAAATCGCCGCTATGGAGCATTGCACCGCTTCGGCAATACAGAAATCTGTTGCGATTGCAAAGGAGAAAGTAAAGGCGGAAATTGAAGAAATATCTCCAACCGTGACCGACACCGCCCGAAAAAGAAATCTGTTTTTTATTTGTGTGGGATTGGCGGCATTACATACTCTCACTTTTTTCCGTGGGAGTAAATCTATTTTTAAGGAGGTCAACGCCTATGTGCAACGAAAACAAAGACACCGCCCGAAAGGAGGAAAGCCATGCAGAAGTTACAGACAGTCAACGCCGAAACGCTCCTTTATGAACCGCTTGAGAAACCATCCTTTGTGGTGGACAGCCTTATCCCGACAGGCTTATCGCTGTTCTGCGGCTCACAGAAGATAGGCAAAAGCTGGCTCATGCTGAAGCTATGCTTATGCGTGTCGCAGGGAATCCCTTTATGGGATATGCCGACAATGGAGGGCGATGTGCTTTACCTCTGCCTTGAGGACACGTTCTGCCGCATACAGGACAGGCTGTTCCGTTTGACGGACGAAGCGAGCGGGCGGCTTCATTTTGCCGTGGCAAGCTGCAAGCTGTCAGACGGTCTTATCGTGCAGCTTGAGGATTATCTGAAAGACTATCCAGACAGCAGGCTCATTGTCATTGATACCTTGCAGAAAGTCCGTACAGCTTCAAAAGACAACGCCTATGCAAGCGACTATGGGGACATCTCCCTAATCAAAGATTTTGCCGACAGGCACTCTCTGGCGGTCATTGTCGTACACCACATCCGAAAGCAGAATGACAGCGATGTGTTCAACAAGGTGTCTGGGACGACAGGCTTAACGGGGAGTGCGGACGCTACCTTTGTTCTGGAAAAGGAGAAACGGGCATCTGACACCGCCAAGCTGTATGTAACGGGCAGGGACACGCCCTATCAGGAATACACGCTCCGTTTCCGTGATTGCAGTTGGGAACTTGTGGAGAGGAAAACGCAGGAGCAGCTTGCGAAAGAAACGATACCAGATGTCCTTTTTCGGTTGGTGGATTTTATGAGGGATAAGGAAGAATGGGCAGGCACGGCAACGGAGCTGTTAGCCGCTATGGGGGAAACGGAAACCATACCCACGGTGATTACGAAATGGCTGAATGAATATCACACCATACATTAATGTCAGCATACCCTTTAATGTAAAGGTCATGGCAGCAGTGCCGCAATTTGGCACTACTAGTGGCACTAGTGCCAACGCAAATGAACTTGATCCATTCTTAACAGATACGCAACAGGCCGTTTTATTGGAACTCGTCAAAAGACCGAAAGCAACCTACAATGGGTTGGCTACCGAGATTGGCGTTTCTAGAAGAACAGTGTCTCGTGCGATTGCTGCTTTAGTCGACATGGAATACATTGAGCGAGTAGGCAATAACATATCTGGATTTTGGAAAATTATACGATGAGTTAAAATAGTTTTTGAGATAACATTGTCACGATTTAGAGGGCGTTTGTGATGATTCCCGGAAATTCGACCAGTTTCCGAGTACGAGTCTAAGCCTTGAACAATTTCCCCGTACGAGGCTAGGCTTCGAGGGAGGTGCAGACATTAATCCGGTCATCTCAATCCACGTTGAGAGCGTTGTATTGATGTCAAAGGCTGATTAGGTGGGTGCATTTTTGCCCTTATGTAGCAGGGGTTTGCGAGGGCTATCGTTAAAAGGTTTAATGCATGGCGGCTTTAGGCTGGCTTGGCGTGGCTTTTGAGCGCAGTTTGGCTGTTTGAGGGAAGATATCAACGCTCTGGGGTCGAGTGCACAGGATGTTAACGTTAAAAGGTGCACACACTTTGCACCTAACTGGTGAAGTGGGGAAATACAGCTCGAAAGGTAAAACAAAAGGTAGGCTTTGCAGGTCAAGTAGACTTTGACAAGGTCTAAAAATGCTCTCAAATGTAAGTCTGTAGTGGAGTTTTTAGCGCAGAGTTGAGCATTCCCTCATCACGAATACCTAACGAGCCACCACTTGTTTCAATCAGAGCTTGATGAAGTCTAACTACTTGATCTTGAGTTAGATACTTCATTTAGCTAATTCCTCGTAGACTTTTTTGTTCTTTTTGATGAACATATTCGATAAAGCCATGACCTCATCATCAGCCGGAGCAGAAACCTCTTCGGCTTTAGGGAACTCTAAAATCACATAGCGCGGAGAGTTGTTTTTTAGTATTACAGCTGAGCCGTATTTATCGACAAGACGAGCAACCTTTGAGAAGTTTTGATTGGCTTCAGAAATTGAAATCAGCGTATCTGTATTTACATTCATAACGATAGCCTCCTTTTAAGAAGATTATACCCTATATTTTAGGATGAATCAATCCTAAGTATTTCAAATCTACGTCATAACTATTAACTCAGAAAAGATGTGACAGGTGTCAATCGGAACTCATGGTTTGCCGATTGAGGCTGTATAAATGCAACAGTCTTAGGTTGAGCATTAGACGGCAACGCTAGCAAAAAATGCTCGCAAAAAATACTTGACCATGACGTTGCGTAATACTTTATTCTAGTGATAAGGAAGGAGGTGAGATAGTGAAAACAGTGAATGAAGTCAGCAAGATAGCAGGAATTAGTATTCGTACTCTTCAGTATTACGACAAAATCGGTGTGTTAAAACCGTCCGCTTATTCGGAGTCAGGATATAGGTTGTATGGTGATGAGGATCTAAAGGTACTACAATCCATTTTGCTGTTTAAAGCTTTGGAATTTCCGCTCAAAGAAATTAAAGAAATAATAACCAGTGAGCATTTCGACAAAGATTTAGCGCTGGAACAACAAATCAAATTATTAATCCTGAAAAAAGAGCATTTGGAAAATTTAATTCTTTTTGCAAAGGGATTAAAAGCATTAGGAGGTAACTATATGAACTTTACAGCATTTGACACAAGCAAAATTGATGAGTATGCCAAACAGGCAAAAGAGTATTGGGGAGATACACCGGAATTCAAGGAATTTGAAGCTCAAGGACAAAGGAGAAACAGCGAGGAAACAAAAATGCTCCATCACCAACTCATGCTGATTTTTGCAGAATTTGGCAAGGTAAAATCACAACCCAGCGATTCAGTTGAAGTTCAGGCTTTGGTAAAGAAACTGCAGGACTTTATTACAGCTAATTTCTATAAGTGTTCGAATGAGATTTTATCCGGACTTGGCAAGATGTATGCTTCCGGTGGTGATTTTACGAAAAATATAGATGCGTTTGCAGGCGAAGGGACATCCGTATTTGTCAACAAGGCAATCGAATATTATTGCAAGTAAGTTTTATAATCGAATTATTGATTAAAAACACCTAATTAACTAATGTAATGCTCCCAAAAGTTGGACCAAAAATCTAACTTTTGGGGATCATTACAAAAAGGTGCTTTAATTTTCTACCAGAATAAAAAATTGTTTTGTAGAAAATAGATTCTCAAACTTTTTAATGATAGCCCCCTCCTATCGTTAAAAAGTGCACCCAATATCCATAGTGTGCACTCAAAAAAGTGTAGCTATACTAGGAGTTCTCTCAATCCACGTTGAGAGCGTTGTATCGATGTCAAAGGCTGATTAGGTGGGTGCATTTTTGCCCTTGTGTAGCAGGGGTTTGCGAGGGCTATCGTTAAAAGGTTTAATGCGAAGCAGCTTTAAGCTGGGTTCTTGCGGTTTTTGAGCGCAGTTTGGCTGTATGAGGGAAGATGTCGACGCTCTGGGGTCGAGCGCACAGGATGTTAACGTTAAAAAGTGCACACACTTTGCACCCACACTGTTAAGTGTGAAAATATAGTTCAAAAGGTAAAATGAGACCTGATTATTAGTATGTGCACGAGGAGTTGCTTAAGTAATGGATAATAAGAAGTTTATCGCAGAGACGAAAAAGGATTAATTAGAGTCTAATAGAACTTTAGATATGTATGCAGAGGGTATAAAAGAAATTTTGAGCTCTTTTTATTATAATATTTATTAGTAATACTACATTGGAAAGTAAATATCCGGACTGAAGTTAAATCAGTTGGCACAAAATCCGATTATATATTTGTATCCACTGGAGAAAGATAAAATTCATATTTAATGAAATTGACAATCAGGCCTTATGGAGGTTTTTATGGCTGAGATTTGGGATGCGTATGATAAAGAATTTAATAAATTAAAGAATATTACATTAGTGAGAGGAGAACCAATTCCTGACGGCATGTATCATTTGGTGGGCGAAGTAATTGTTAAACATATAGATGGGACTTACCTTATTATGCAAAGAGATTTTGAAAAGAAATTCGGTGGAATGTGGGAGTTGACAGCAGGTGGTTCTGCATTGCAATATGAAACGCCATTAGAATGTGCAGTAAGAGAATTAAAAGAAGAAACAGGTATTGAAGCTTCAAAAATTATGGAGATCGGAAGATTTGTGCAGGATGTTTACCACTCTCTTTATGTTGAATATCTATGCGTAACCGATTGTAAGAAAAATGCAATTGCTCTTCAAAAAGGAGAAACGGTTAATTATAAGTGGGTAGATAAAAAGAGCCTTTTGGAAATGAGCCAAGACGAGTTAGTATCATCAAGGGCAATCAAACTTATTAAAACAGTAGATATATAAATTCAACTTTGGCTGTTTGAGGGAAGATATCAACGCTCTAGGGTCGAGTGCACAGGATGTTAACGTTAAAAAGTGCACCCACTTTGCACCCAGCTTTGTGAAATAAGTAAGACGATAGTTAAGTTGCTTGAGGTACTAAGTTATATATGAGTACATGGTATAATAGTGACAATTATTTTCGGAGGTATCAAAAGATGGTAATTAATAAATCCTGTTCTAACTAATGTAGAGAGGTTAAATCCTCTCGGTATTTTCAAGGAGGATTTATGATACGTATTGATGATTTAACAAAAGTTGTAGGTGCAAGAACTTTATTTGCGATTGATCATCTATCTATTGGTGCTTGTGATAAGGTTGGTTTAATTGGTGATAACGGCACAGGCAAAACCACCTTTTTACGCATACTTTCAAGTCTTGATACTGACTACGCGGGGCGAGTTCAAATGAACGACGAGATTAGTTATTTGCTCAACAATTCAGAAGATGAACTCGGTTTTATATATCAGCGTCGTTTTCAGCAGAATTGTAGTAGTCCAGGCGAGCAGCAAAGATTGAAACTGGAGCACCTTTTAGTTGATAATAAAGCATTTTTGCTTATTGACGAGCCTACATCACATTTAGACATTAAGCAAAGAAAGCTATTAGCTAAACGGCTCTATTCTCGCAATAAGGGTTTTATTCTTGTCTCCCATGATCGAGATTTTATTAATCAAACCTGTACGAAAATTTTCGAATTGGTCAATGGGAAAATTGAGGTTTATAGCGGTGATTATTCGTTTTATCTATGCGAAAGAGAAAAGAGGTATAAGTGTGCTGAGCGGGAATATGAGAGTTATGTAAAAGAAAAGAAGCGTCTTTTACAGGTTGCAAATGCAATAAAACAGCAGTCAGCAAAAGTAAAAACCACACCCCAAAGGATGGGTAACTCAGAAGCTAGGCTGCATAAAATGGGCGGGCAACAAAATAAGAAGAAGCTCGACAAACAGGTAAAAGCCACTTTAGAAAGAGTAAATCAACTAGAGGTGAAGAGTAAGCCATATCAAAATGCAGCCATCAAGCTCAATATGGACGAGCGAGAAAAAATTCATTCCAAGGTACTCATCAGGGCAGAAAATCTCAATAAGAGCTTTGATAGCAAGGTGATTTTTAAGAATGTCAATTTTGCGATAGACAATACAAATAAAGTTGCCTTATTAGGTGACAACGGTTCAGGGAAAACCACTTTGCTCAACATGATTCTTAACGGTGAAACGTGGACACATCCGAATTTACGAATTGGTTACTATAGTCAGCTAGGAGAAACACTCGACTATACAAAAACGATTCTGGACAACGTATTACCTTATTCAATCTATGACCAGTCAATGACGAGAATCATCTTGGCTCGTCTAGGTTTCAAAACAAATGATGTGTTCAAGCAAGTGAATGTGCTTAGTGATGGTGAAAAAGCCAAGGTGAAATTGGCGAAGCTTCTAACAGGTAACTTTAATTATTTGGTGATGGATGAGCCAACTAACTTTTTAGATATTCGTGCCATAGAAGCCTTAGAAGAGCTGCTTCAAGGCTACGACAGACCCTTGCTTTTCGTGACGCATGATGTGTCCTTTATCAACAATGTAGCGGATTCTTTGTTACTTATCGAGAATGAAAAGATTACTGGTTTTGAAGGTAATTTGCAGCAATATAATGAGGAAAATGAGGTTTAGACTAATTATCATAATGAGAATATTTGCTGTTATTCGCCGGCATTGCACAAATGAGAAGTTTAGTGCCCAGGAATACATAGATGTCAATTACAATTATCTTGGTGATTGGGATGGTGCAATAGAACGCTTTGAAGAAGGCTTAGAGGCTATTAGAAAGCTTAAAGCTTGTGGCACGAGAATTATTTTTGAGGCAGATAAGATTGATACGGAAACTGTCGATGATGAACTTTTAATCAGTGTGGTTCAAGCGTGCTGTCAGGCTGAAAATGACTGGCGAAGTGAAAATATACGCTTTGGCTTAAAACATAGAACAGAAGATGGCACATCAGGTCTTTATAGTAGGGCTTGTTATGGTTATAATAAAGATAGGCAGGGCATGCTGGTTATTGATGAAGAACAGGCAAAGGTAGTAAGAGCTATTTTTGACTTGTATCTTGAAGGCTTAAGTATTGTTGGTATTATTGAAAGACTAAAAAGTAAGGGCATTAAGTCTCCTAAAGGGAAAGACAGCTGGAGTAAACGGGCTGTTGAGAGCACTTTGACTAGGCGTAAATATACAGGTGATGTGGCAATTGCGGGTTCAGGAGTATCTGAGAATTGTTATTTGAATAAGAACCATCATGAAGGGATAATTTCAAAAGGGCAGTTTGAAGCAGTTTAACTAGAAATGGAACTTCGTAGTAATGTTGAAATTGGAGAAGACGGAACGGTGCGTAGAAAGAGTAAGAAATATAGTTCGAAAAATAGAAATAGAACTTGATATAATATGAAAACAGAGCATATATAGACATAGCAAAACAAAGGAGGAAGATTATATATTCTGTATATTAAATCTGATAGCTTTGATGATATTGAGTCTTTTGGAAATAAAAAAGATCATAGTATGTTTGTTCCTATAATCGATAATAATATTTATGCCGATTGCGAAAGAGGTGGAGTTATAGAAAAAATTAAATCTCTTTGCAATTTTATCGTTAGGTCAGCACCAGCAAGGATTACCTTCAAGGAAGTCTATGAACTTTACACCAAATGTACAGAGGAAGTTGAAAAATTAAGGAAGCATTTAAAGCCAGATGATAATAGTCTAATTGAAAATAATAGGCTTAAAACAATAGAAATGTTATAAGACATGAAAAAACAATGGATTTTGCATAAATCTGTAATTTTTTCAAATAGTCTAAAAATCTTATGTGAAGGTGTAGTCTTGATTAAGAGGATAGAAATGATGAGAATAGTTTAATAACTGACTATGCGATATCTGTCAGAGAAAAAACAATGCGTCAACAGAGCTCCTCTAAAATTTTCCAGTTTATATTCAAGGAGGTTAGCTATAATAATGAATTTTTTCAAAAATATTTTTCGTAAAAAGAATCAATTGAAAGATAGCATAGAAAACAATAAAAATAAGGGGATGGAGTTGATTGATTTAGTATTCTCTCTATACGATTATAGGATAAATAGAGAAAATTTAATCAATCCTAAACTTTTTAAAAATATTAGAGTTAAAGGGAAAAGCATTGAACATAAAATAGATATATACATTGAATTTGTTCAGATGAATAATTTAGAAAAAACGGTTATAAAAATAATAGATAACAAAATTGTAAAAGCTGAAGATGTATGGCAGTTCGATAACCTCTTAAAAGATTTAGGTTACTTTCCTAAAGGTGTTTTGTATTATAACGATAAAATAGATGAAGAAGCATTGAATATTGCTAATGATAAACAAATTCAAACCATATTTTTTGATATTATGAAAGAAACAAGAATAAATGTTTCAAAATCTATTGATGAAGTTTTACCTGATGAAAATGTTATTGGTGATCCTTTTTGGACTTTAATGCAAATTGATGAACGAACAAAAAAAATACGGGAAATTATTTTATTATAGAGAATTCTTTACCACTTTTCACATCAAAAAAACTTGCCGATGCATGCTGTAAACAACAAAAGGATTACGCTGTATTTGGTATTTCACAACGTCATTTAGTAGTTTTGATTTCTCTTGCAGAGAGAGGTTTTTTTCCATATAAATTAGGTCTTATTCGGCCAAGTAAACAAATCTCTTCCATAATAGACTGTAATGTAAAAATGTATAGTGTAGATTATAACGTTATTAGAGAATTATATGTGAGGTGAAAATATGGGAAAAGGTGATGAATTTGAAAAAGTAGTTGAAAATATTTATTTACTACTTTCTAAGAAAGAGAGAATAAATGCAGAAATCCGAACGAAAGTCAAAATGGTAGGTGATGATGGTGCGACTCATGAAATAGACGTTCTTTATTCATTTGAGCATTTTGGTATATTTTATCAAGTTGGTATAGAATGTAAAAATTGGAGAAAACCAATAAATGTTAGTGAATTAAGAAATTTCGATTACAAACTGAAACATATTGGTGGAATTAATGGTGTATTTATTTCTGCAGAAAGTGAATTTCAAAATGGCGCTTGTAAGGTATCAGAGTATAATGGAATTAAATTGATAAAATATGATGATTTTGATACTTTTGCTATGTCTGAATATACTAAGTACTTAAAACCTGATTTCAATACAATAGGAGATCCTTTTTGGATGTTAATGAATACAGATGGTAAAACATCTATAGAAAAAAACAGCGTATTATCAAATAAGATTTTATTATTTTCAAGTAAAAAATTGGCTGAAGATTATAAGCATAAAAAATTCGACCAGAAATATAATATTATTGTTGTTGGAGTTTCACAGGAACATTTAAAAGAAATAAAAAAAATTCATGAGTATGATAAGATTTGTGTGTATTTGATAGATTTTACTTTAGAAATTACGGAATTAAGTCAATGGGATATAGATTTATATGTACGAAAGGATTAGAGGAAAGCTGGTTAAAATTTTTAAAATGGATGAGGAACTATGAAATGGATATAATTAATATAGAATATTGATATTCTTCAAAATAAAATCCGAGATAGGAAAGATAAATGAGAAAATACAATAGAATCTTATTTTTAGAAAATGTTAAAGTAAGAGTATAGTTTTATAAAATAGCCTAATTGAGATTTGCAAAGATCGAGTGTATAGAAAAGATGTAAGATAAGTAAAATCAGCATTTTTACAAAAGTAATGATAAATTTAGAATTAGCCTAAAAGTCTCACGTCGAGAGTGTCGTATTGATGTCGAAGGCTGATTAGGTGGGTGCAAGTTAGCCCTTATGTAGCAGGGGTTTGCAGGGTCTATCGTTAAAAGGTTTAATGCGAAGCGGCTTTAAGCTGGGTTTTCGCGGTTTTTGAGCGCAGTTTGGCTGTTTGAGGGAAGATGTCAACGCTCTGGGGTCGAGTGCACAGGATGTTAACGTTAAAAAGTGCACCCACTTTGCACCCAGGTTGCGAGGTGGGATTATGTGTCTATAGTACTTTAATTTTGAGCCACTCGTGCAATTGAAAATTGAGCCATCCCTTCCTCTTTAGGGCAATAGTTCTAGGAGGTGTATAGGAAATGATAACAATGATAGACACACAAAATAAGCACTCTTCATAACAAAGGTATCTCGCAAAGAAAAAGAGCAGATGATTTAGGCATTTCTAGGAATACAGTAGCTAGCTATATAAAAAATACGACTCGCTTAGCGCTATTCTTTTCACATCTGAGAATTTGTCTAAAGAACAGCTACATGGTTTGACGATCTTATAGACAACCTTTAAGAACAAGAGATGAAAGGCATTGGCCCCAAGCAGGGCTTTTGCTCGTAGTAGATAGAAACGATATGGACGCAAGTAAGCGTTTTTTTTATGCTTAGGTGTCAACCACACATTGCTATACGCAAAATTAGAAAGAAAGTTAAACAAAATTAAAAAGAAGAAGGTTAATATTGAATATTATTAGAAAATAGGTTATTATAAAAGAGAAAGGAGTATGGTAATGAAGAATGATTGGATATTTAATCTCGATGATAATGAAATAGCATTTATCAAGCAGTTCATTTTATCATCTGGATCATTGAAGAGCATGGCTAACTATTACGATAGTTCCTACCACATAATCAGGAATAATCTCAATCAATTAATTGAAAAAGTAAAGCTTATGGAGGTGGATGAAGATCCGTACGTGAAGTTCATTAAGTCTTTAGCTTTGCAAGATAAATATGATTATGAGACTACGAAGAAACTGATTGATAAATACAATGAAAGGAGGCAAGCAAATGAATAGAGAGTTATTGCTTCTTTACTTGGTGATTGGTATTGTTTTAGCCGGACTTGAAATTTACTTTGTTAAAAGCAGACGAGTAAATAAATGGATTCTACCTAGTATTGTTTGGGTTATTACGATTGCTGTAGCCATCCCATTTTCAGTGAATTTTGGTGCTTTTTCTTCGTTATTGCAGGCTGTCGTTTTGGTAGGCTTTTATATGGAAGATTGGCTTCATAGAAGGAATAGTGAGGACGAAAAATTCAAGATAAAGAACTTAGGATAAAATATCATTCGAAAATTTATCTTGATAGTTTAAAGCGGTAAATCGGAAGGTTTACTGCTTTTTTTTGAAAGGGCACAAGTAAGCGTTTTTTTTCATGCCCTGAAACACGGAAAGGAGGGATAGCATTGGCAAAATACCAAGTTACAAAATTCAAAAATGAAGACTCAACATATAACAAAGCCCTAACAGACTATGCCGTCAGTTTCATCGAATGCCTATCCCACACCAAGGGAACATGGGCAGGAAAACCATTCAAGCTACGAGCCTGGCAGGAGAAAATCATCAGGGACTTGTTAGGTGTTATTAAGCCGAATGGTTATCGTTAGTTTAATACCGCGCATATTGAAATACCTAAGAAAATGGGTAAGAGTGAGCTGGCTGCTACTGTTGCACTTCTTTTATGCTGTTGGGATAATGAGGAGCGTGCGGAAGTTTATGTTGTGCGGCGGACATGCAAACGAGTTAATTCTTCCCGGCAATTGTTTGTTACCCGGGGGGTGAAATTTTAATTGGTTAGTTACAGGGGTGAAATTATCATAGATTAATAGCACAGAACTAATACAAAGTACTTGAAAGTAAGGCATTCCTAGTTTATACTACTCATATCGACGCAACCGTCGGTATAACCGTGCTGTGGCGCGTAACGCGCAGGAACGGCAAAAATGATGCCGACATGGGAGAAAAACAGCTTAATATGTGGGTTATGTAGTGCAGACAAACTAACGTACGTACGTACGTGATGCGATAGCGTGCCGTTCTGACGCTGCACACGCCAACAGTGAGGAGGTGCCCTATGGTTCGTAATAAGCGCCTGAGCTTTGATGAGCGCAAACAGCAAATCAAGCGCGCGGCGGCACGTATTTTTACGGAAAAGGGCTTTGAAAATACCACGATGGAAGATCTTGTGAAAGAAACCGGTCTTTCAAAAGGCGGCCTGTATCACTACTACAAAAATACAACCGGCATACTGTATGACATCATGCTTGACGGCATCGTATACCGCAACAAAGTTATTATGCGATCGATAGCAGACGGCAGCCGGTGGAGCATAGAATTTCTTGCAGAAGAAATGGCAAAAAAGGCTGTTGATGCGAACGAACTGATGCCCGTTTACGTTGAATTACTGCTGGCTAAAAAGAGAAACTCCCGGCTTGAAGAAGTATATAAGCAACTTGAGCGCACGACGTTTGAATTGTTTGAAGCGCAGCATATCGACACCAAATCATTCGGGCTTACTTCAAATCAGGTTACGTTTATGACATTTTTTGTAAATGCAATTATTCTTTCCGCAAATGTGCTGAAGGAACATGCGCTCGTGCAAAGCAATCAGGCACTCATCAAAGAGATGTTCTTATTCATTCTGAAGCAAATTGATTCCGGGAACGGCACGTCGCGAGCCGAAAGTGCGCACGCGCAGCAACAGTGCAAGTCGCGCCCGCACGTAATATCTTCCCCGTCGGCAAAGGAGCCCTTATGAATACTTACCGAAAACTGTTTGCCTACATTCCCCGGCTTAAAGGCTTGGCCATACTGGCAGTTATTATATCGGGCGCATCATGCGTCTTTATTACAGGTGGATACTACACCATCTATCGTTTTTTGCACGCGCTTATCGTTGACAGCAACCTGCAGCGCGCGCAAAGTTTTGCGTTCGTGATTGTGCTTTTGTTGCTGGCAGGAAGCATATTTCTAGGAATTTCTGCGCTCATAGCGCATCACGTGGGTTTCAGCTTAGAAACCGCGCTGCGCAAACGTGGCGTTGAAGGGCTGAGCACGGCAAGCTTCAGGTTCTTTGATACCCATTCATCAGGCACTATTCGTAAAACCATCGATGACAACGCAGCGCTGACGCACACGATTGTAGCGCACATCATCCCCGATGCCACCAGGGCATTCCTGATGCCTATTTTTATCATTGTTGTAAGTTTCTTGGTAGGCATACGTGTTGGATTATGCGTTACCATCCTTACGCTTGTTACGGGAGGCATCCTGGCAAGCATGATGGGCGGCAACCAATTTATGAAAGTATATCAGGACGCACTTGACAAGCTATCAGCGGAAACGGTTGAATACATTCGCGGAATTGCCGTCATTAAAATTTTCGGCGTGTCAATTAGTTCGATGAAAAAGCTGTTCACGCTTATTCACACCTACTCCGATTACGCGTACCAATACTCGAAGCATTGTAAAAAAAGTTACGTTTTATATCAGTTGCTGTTCTTTGGTGTGGCGGCAATTCTTGTTATCCCGATTGTATTTTTCTTACCTGAACTGGGAAGCCCTTCTATCCTTGCGCTTGATTTAATAATGGTGCTGTTCTTGTCGGGTGTGATGTTTGCCGCATTCATGGGCGTCATGTACATTGGTATGTTTGCGTTCCAAGGCAACTACGCGGTTGATTCGCTTGAAGCGCTGTATAAACAAATGGCTGATGAATCCATGCATTTTGGAAACGAAACGCATTTTGCGCACCACTCCATCGAGTTTAAGGACGTGTCATTTTCCTACGGCGACAAACGCGTTCTTCAAGATTTGTCGTTCACGCTTGAGGAAAACAAGATATATGCGCTGGTGGGTGAGTCGGGCTCGGGCAAGTCGACCATTGCGAAGCTTATTTGTGCATACTACCCGCTTGATTCGGGCGCGCTGCTCATTGGTGGAAAGCCGCTTTCCTCCTACACGCAAGAGGCGCTCATCCGCGAAATTGCCTTCGTGTTTCAGGACGCCAAACTGTTCAATGACACGCTGTTCAACAACGTTCACTGTGCTAAGCGCGATGCATCGCATGAAGAAGTAATGGCAGCGCTGTCGGCAGCGGGGCTTGATAGCGTCATCAACAAGCTGGAAAAACGCGAAAATACGCTTATTGGAACGAAAGGCGTGTACCTGTCGGGTGGCGAAACGCAACGCGTTGCCATTGCGCGCGCCATCTTGAAGAACGCACCCATCGTCATTATGGATGAAGCGTCGGCTTCTGTTGACGCCGATAACGAATACGAACTGCAAAAAGCGTTCAAGCAGCTGATGCGCGGCAAAACGGTAATCATGATTGCACATCGCTTGTCGTCCATCACGGGCGTTGACGAAATTTTGCTTGCTGAACAGGGAAAAATCGTCGAACGCGGCTCGCACGCGCAGCTTATTGCGCAAAACGGAAAGTATAAACGGCTTTACACGCTCTATACGCAGGCCAATGAATGGAGAGTGGGCAATGAATAAGTTTTTGAAACAGTTTTTGAAACGCAGCTTCGCCCTAACTGACCGGGGAGTTCACGGCGCTCTGAAGGCGGGCATGTTCAGCTTCTTGGTATTTGTTATAACGATGTTCCCGGCAATGCTGCTGTTGCTGTTGGTTGATCAGCTGCTACTGCAGCATGTGCACGACACGCTTACCTACGTGCTGTTTTCGCTGATTACGCTTATTGTAATGGAAGTGTTGCTAAGCTTTGAATATGAATCGCAATACAACGAAACTTACAAGGAAGCGGCTAACTTGCGCATCGAAATTGCGCAGAAGCTCTCGCAGCTTGAGATGTCGTATTTCTCGAAGCACGACCTTGCCGATCTTGCGCAAAGCATTATGGCCGATGTAGCGGCAATCGAGCACGCAGGCAGCCACGCCATTCCCACAGCACTTGGGTTTTGCCTGTTCTTACCCCTTATTACGATACTGATGCTTATCGGCAACTGGAAAATGGCGCTGCTTGCTATTGTGCCAACCTTGGTGTCGTTTGGGCTGATTGTGCTGGGGAAAAACTACGCACGTGCGCAGTTCAACAAATATTACGTGCGCCTGCGCGAAAATTCGCAAGCGTTTCAAGAACGCATCGAGATGTCGAAAGAAATTACCGCGTTCAACTTAACAGAGCACGTCAAAACCAGTTTATACGCGCGGCTTGAAGATTCGCAGCGCGTGCATTGGAAAAGCGAACGCAATGCGGCGTTCCTGATAATGGGCTCGGAAATTTTTGGCCACTTCTCGCTTGCATTTACGATTGTGGGCGGCATTTTCCTTATGCAAACGGGAGAAATTTCGATATTGTACCTGATAGGCTACGTGCTTGCTGCCATGAAAATCAAAGAAGTGGTTGATGCGAACATGGAGTTTTTCATGGAAATTTTCTACATCAATTCGGCAGTGGAACGCATCAACGAAATCCGCAATGCAAAGGTGCTCAGCGGGCGCGATGTGAATTTCTCGTCCTTCGACATGAGCATCGAGCACCTGAATTTCTCGTATGATACCAACAAACCGGTGCTTAAAGACGTTAGCTTTACGGTGCCGCAAGGCAGCGTATGTGCGCTGGTTGGAGAATCCGGATGCGGCAAAACGACGCTCTTGCACCTGATAGCGCGCCTGTACGACTTCGATTCGGGCAGCATTTCCATTGGCGGCGTGAACATTAAAGACGTGTCGGCTGAAAGTCTGTATCGCAACTTGTCGATTGTGTTTCAAGATGTCGTGCTGTTCAACACAAGCGTTCTTGAAAACATTCGCATTGGGCGTGAAGACGCAGACGATGAGGAAGTAAAGCGTGCCGCACGCCTTGCGCAGTGCGACTTTATTGACAATCTGCCCGAGGGTTTTGATACGCTCATCGGGGAAAATGGCCAGCAACTTTCGGGCGGTGAACGCCAGCGCATCTCCATTGCGCGCGCGTTTTTGAAAAATGCACCAATTCTGATTTTGGACGAAATTGCGTCGAGTTTAGATGTTGACAATGAGCGAAAAATTCAAGAATCGCTGAATGAGCTGATGAAAAACAAAACAGTCATCATCATTTCGCATCGCATGAAGTCGATTCAGAACGCAGCGCGCATTGTGGTGCTGAAAGAGGGCCACGTTGAAGCGTGCGGCACGCATAGCGAGCTGCTTCGTACCAGTTTAAGCTACCAAAAGCTGATCGAGAAAACACAGGCGGCAGATGAGTTCGTATATTGAGGCGGCGCGCACCACAGCGCCACGCGCGGCAGATGGGTTCGTGCGATTCGTATAGTAAGGAGATTGTTATGAAACAACAGAACAATAGTACAACAAAACAACAGCGTAAATCGCTTATGTTGAAAGATTTAGTTCTTATTGGTATTTTCGATGTGATTTACCTTGTCATTATCATGGCATGCGACTGTATGGGAATTGTGTCGATTTTGTATTTGGTCTACCCCACCATTGCCGCCATTATTGCCGGGCCATTGGTGCTGCTATTTATGGCAAAAGAACAAAAAGCGTTTGCGTTTGCAATTTTTGGCATTATACCGCCCGCTCTCACGTTCTTGCTGGGCAACACGTACGTTGTTTTGGTGATTGTCATTATCACGACCCTGCTTGCCGAAGTGCTGCGCAAAATTGGCAACTACTCAAGCTTCACATGGAACACGCTGGCATATGCAGTGTATTCGCTGTGGGTACCCGGCGTATTAAGCCAGATGATTTTTGTGCGCGAGCGTTTTCTTGAACTGTGTAAGCCGATGGGAGATGCTTATATAGCGCAGCTAGTTCAAATTCTTACATGGCAAAGCTTGATTTTAGTAACGATCGGGGCAATCATGGGAGCGATTATCGGGGCGCTTATCGGTAAAAAGCTCTTAAAGAAGCACTTTGTAAAAGCCGGAATTGTTGCATAAAAATGGCTATTCACATGCGTATATCAACCAAGAACGAAAGCACCAACGCCCCATCGTGCGAAGCTGACGCGCAAGCAGCCGCAGAAATCGTCCGTTCGTTTTGTGACTCGCACGCGCATCCGTTCAACCCGAACCCCATCAGCAAATGCGTGGTGCTGGTGCTGGCAGGGCTGTGCGTCTTTAAGCACCTTCCTACCGAAATTCCGCTGTTTATTACGCTGCTGGTGTTTCTGTATCTGAACGGCTATCGCGCAACCGTGCTGAAAGCGCTGATTGTGTACACGCTGCTCAGTTTTGTGCCGAATTTTGACGCACTTTCGAGTCTGCCTGATGTGCTGAAGATATTCTTGTGTGTCGGCTTGGTGATAAAATTGTTCATGCTGCCGTATTTAGCAGGAAAGTTCCTGGTGAAAGGTTCAAGCGTGAGCGCCATCCTGTCCTCGCTTTACCTGCTGAAAGTACCGCAATGCGTCTCAATTCCCCTGGCGGTGATGTTTCGCTTTTTCCCGGCGTTCAAAGAAGAAAGCGCCGCCATTACCACCGCTATGCGCATTCGCAACATTTCTAAACGCCACCCGGCACGCTATTTAGAGTACGTATTCGTGCCGCTGATGATTGTGTCGTGCAATCTTGCCGACGACATTACCAAAGCCGCAGAGTGCAAAGCCATATCCAACCCCGGCACCAAAACGCGCTACACCACCGTTCGTTTTCGCGTTGTTGATTTTGTGTATATGGGCATTGTTGCGGCACTAGTTGTAGGAGGGATTGCATGCTTACACTGCACAATCTAAGTGTGTTTTACGATGAAAACCAGGTGGTTCATGCTATCAACCTTAACGTATCGCCAGGTGAATGCGTTGTTTTGACGGGCGAAAGCGGAAGCGGAAAATCGAGCATCATAAATGCCATAAACGGATTAGGCGCGCGTTACGATAACGCGCGCATCGAAGGCACCATCGCCCTTGATGGCGACGAGCTTACTCAAAAGCCGATATATGAAATTGCAATGCTTGTATCATCAGTATTTCAAAATCCCAAAACGCATTTTTTTAATGTTGATACAACACAAGAGCTTCTGTTTTTTCTCGAAAACACAGGAGTGTCTAAAAAGGATATGCAGGAGCGGTTACAAGAGTTACTTTCTCTTTTTCCGATTGCCCATTTATTAAATAGAAATATTTTTGAACTTTCAGGTGGCGAAAAACAAATTTTATGCCTGGCAAGCTCCTATATTGCAGGTTGCAAGCTTATACTGCTTGATGAGCCTACATCAAATTTAGACCATACTTATATTGAAATACTTGCTAATATGCTTCGGCGTTTAAAAGAACAGGGTATTACGTTGCTTATTGCTGAGCATCGTTTGTATTACCTACGCGAAATACTTGATAAGCTTATTCATATTGAAAAGGGAGAAATAAAACACTGTTATACACAAAGTGAATTTATTCGCTTGAGTACAGATGAGTTGCATGCGCTTGGGCTGCGAAGCAATGTTGACGAGGCGCTCTCGTTGCCTGAATTGCCCCCATACACAATAGAAAATTGTCCAACACTACGTATAGACAATCTCAAATTAAGCTTTGAAAAGCAATGCAATCTTCATGTAAGCAATCTTGCCTTTCATACGAACTATATTTATGGCATTGTTGGAAAAAACGGTTGTGGTAAATCAAGCTTTATTAAAAGCCTTATTGGTGTTATGAAACAATCAAAAGAAACAGTGTTTTACCGGGATAAACAGTGCAATAAACGAAAGAGGATTTCGCTATCATCACTAGTAATGCAAGATGTAAACAGCCAGCTTTTTAGCGAATCTGTTGAACATGAGCTAACACTTACGCAAAAAAACATATCGGAAGTTTCCCTAGACTCTATATTAGAGCAACTTAATATCCGTGAATTCAAAAATGTGCATCCCATGAGTTTATCCGGGGGTCAAAAACAGCGTGTTGCTATTGCTACCAGCATAGTTGACGGAGCGGCGCTCATGTATTTTGATGAACCAACCAGTGGCATGGATTATAAAAACATGCTTGCCATATCGCACTGCATTCAATCACTCAAAAGCCAAAAACGCATTATTTTTATCGTTTCGCATGATGTGGAATTTCTTAATATCACGTGCGATTATATTCTAAATATAGAGCGTTTCTCTACACGGCAATTGCAGTGAAGTAATACTGTTGTGGTGTTTTATGTCCGCTAATTTGAGAAATCACACGAAATAGAGTTCGGCATATTCTAAAAATGCTTTTAAATGTTGGAGTATCAGGCTTGGTGGTTATTCCGGAAACTAAGGTTCCTGAGTTTAAGAAGTTGCTTGTTTGGGATTATACCGAATATGCAAACTATAGAATAGTGATTGTCCAAACGCATGAATGAAAACTAGCTAAACACTTGAATGAAAGCTCGCCAAATACACGAATAAAAACCGGATAAATGCTTGAATGACTGATGAAGTTCACCTATTATCACTATAGAGATAAGAATGGTTTAGAATGTGATGCGGTGATTCATTTAAGAAATGGGTCTTATGGTCTAGTTGAAATTAAGCTCGGTGGAGATAAGTTGATTGAGGAAGGTGCAAAGACTTTAAAGGATTTAGCCTCTAAAATAGACACTGAAAACATGCCTAGACCTTCATTTATGACAGTTTTATGTGCCAAAGCGTCTTTTGTTTACAAAAGAAATGATGAATTAATCGTATGAAGTGGATTTTCTTATTCTAAGCGCAGTCAACAGAGGCTCCATACCATTTCTTTTCCTCGCCATATTTGCTATAAGTGTATATATCATTCCAGGAATCTTATTCATGTAAATTGTGTTGCAATATGCGATATAATAATTTGTTATATGTGTATGGAGGTTGATTGATATGGCCGTTACTAAGACAGCGAACGTTAATGTAAGAATACCAGAAAATATTAAGCAGCAGGCGGAGCAGATTTTGGAAACTATTGGAATTTCCAGGGCTACTGCTATTGATATGTTTTATCGTCAAATCATTCTTAATAAGGGTATTCCGTTTTCGCTTACTATTCCAAAGTCGCTTCCGGCACAAGCTGATATGGATGAGAAAACGTTTAACGCGTTGATGTCTAAAGGCTATGATCAGGCGGTTCGTGGCGATAGTTATCCGATAGATGATGTTTTTGAAGAGCTTGAACGCTGATGAGCAGCCGTGGGGTGAGCTTGGCTTTAGGAAAATACGCGTAAAAAATTATTACGTTTACTTTTGGTTTGATGAGAATAGAAAAGAAGTCCAAATATTCGCGGTTATTTACGTGAGAAGAGACCGGGTTAAGCAACTGGAACAATTCCAATATTATAATGTACTAATTAGTACAAACCTCTTGATTTTCTGAACAATTTTTAGTACAATAGTACATGAAGAAGTCAGGGGAAAGCATGAATCCATATTATAATCAAAACTACACTAGAAAGCAGATTGAAGATGTTCTTTCGACGATAAAAGAATGTATTAATGCCGGTCGTTTTAATATCGCAATGAATGAAAATCGTCAGGAGAATATAGATTTCATCAACGAATACAACATTTATCCAAGTAAGAGAAAAGAAATCTTAATGCAAATTTCAGTTGATGATTTTTGTCATAGTCTGAAAAATATAAATATAAAATACGATAAAGAAGTTCTTTATGTTTTTGTTCCTAGAATAACATTGGCTAATGCGTTGGGAAAACAAGAGTTGGTAGACATGTATACGAAGTTTAACGTGATTAAAGGTAAGAATGGAAGAAGAACAATTGTGATCTCTTTTCATAAGCTTAATAAGCCTATTAGCTATTTGTTTAGATAGAGAGTTTTAAAGGAGAAATTATTATGAGTGTAAGAGTTGTATTTTGTGAAGAATGTAGAGATGAAGTTTCGTATACTGTTGAAGAAAAGGAGATGACTGGAACTATTCGTGGCGTTCAGTATCACTATATTGGCAGGGAAGCAAAGTGTGCTAATTGTGGAGCATATGTAGATGTTGAAGAAATTAGTGAATCTAATTTGAAAGCGCTTTACGATGTTTACCGAAAAGAGAACGGTATCGTTTCTCTTGAAAAGATTCGAGCAATTCCTGAACGTTATGATATTGGTAAGCGTCCACTGTCAATACTTTTGGGATGGGGAGAACACACGTTTACTCGTTATGCAGATGGCGATATACCGACTCGGCAATATTCTGAAACTTTGAATCGACTATTTGATGATCCTGCTTATTATCTGAGTATTTTGGAGGAAAATAAGGGTCGATTGATGTCTCAGCAGACTTACGAGAAAAGTTATAAAGCTGTTTCGGCTTTGATTGGCAATAATGGCATGCTTGATGGGAAGATAAGTGAAGTTGTTGCATATCTTTTAAATCAGTGTGAGGATATCACGCCATTAGCGTTGCAGAAGAGTCTTTATTATATCCAGGGATTCTTCTATGCATTTTTCAAAAAGTACATTTTTGTTGAGGATTGTGAAGCTTGGGCGCATGGGCCTGTTTACAGGGATATTTATGCGAGGTATTCGGATTATCATTTTGATCCGATTTCAAAGGTTGAATCATTTGATTCTTCTATATTTACCGCTCAGGAGAAGGCTATTTTAGATAGTGTGATCCAAAATATTTGTTGTTATAGTGGAAAGATTTTGGAAGACTTCACACACAGTGAGTCTCCGTGGATTAATACTAGGGGAGATCTTCCAGATGGTGCTTCTTCAAATAAGATTATTGATAAACATATGATTGGGGATTATTTTATGAAAATCAAAGAGCAGTATGGCATGAATTCTCCTAGAGATATTCAGTTGTATACGAAAGCTGTGTTTGCCAGTCTGTAAGGATTTGTTGAAATATTAAATAATGATCCGTGGGAGGAATAGTTGTGAATAAGTTTGAATTGTTTTCTATGATTTATTACGTGTTAAATCATTATTGGAAAGAAAATAAAAGTGAAGAATTGGCTTCATTTTTAAGCAATATGAATCCTGTTTTATCTGATGATATTGGCTCTGCTGTTCCTTCTATGTGTGCAAAGTATAGTTTGCTAGTAAATGAAGAAATTAGCATTGATAATAGTTTTAGTGTTGCTTGTAAGTATGTTAAAAGTTTAGGTTTGCAGTCTGTGACGGATGCGTTTGCTTGCGTTTGTGAAGATGCTTGGAAAGCGCGGTGCGTGAAATACATGTCATCAAGTCATAAAGGGCAAAATATTTAGTGCGTGAAGCAATTTTTTTGCCGTGCGTCTTTTACGCGCAAAAGTGCAAGTTGACCATTTTGGGCGTAATTTTAAAGTTGAACTTGAAATTTACGCCCATTATTAGAACATCACGGTTTCCGGTCAACAAGCGAATATTGCATGGGTTTTGTGTTAAGAGAATGGATATCATGCTTAAAATCAAGCTATCAAGCCAATCTTAAACCTTTTAACGATAGCCCCTCCTATCGTGAAAAAGTGCCCCCACTTTGCACCCGGCTGGTGAATGATAATTTAGCTGCAATGATCAAGACTATCTACGAGTATTGATTTGTACAGTTCGAGTTTCCAGATAGAAATGGAAAGCCGTATAAATCCTCAGGCGGAAAGATGGTATGGAACGAGCAACTAAAAAGAACCATTCCCCAAAGTTGGGCTGTGGCATAAATAATCCATTATGTGATCCTATTAAACCGGCATTAAACTTTTCTCTGAAAAAACTTACTTAGCCACAGCTGATGTTATTGGTACATCGAAATGTACTGAGAGGTATTTTGAATATATAGCCTCATTTATTGACAATGATTACTTGGAAACATTAAAAGATCAATTTGCTCATGGTGCTACGCAAGAAGCGGATAATAGAACTTTGGATCTCTACCATTCTGCATCAAGGCAAAGCTATCAGTTAATCGGTTCTGCATTGATAGAAAATAAACATCTTGAATCTCTCCGTGATTGGCTTTTAACTATGCTCATGAACGGACAGGCACAATCGAAGAATAGGCAGCTAAATTATCATTTCTCTATCCATTACTTTCTTCTCCTTAATCTATAAATTTCAATTAACAAAGCGACTGAACTTATATTTCAATCGCTAAAAGTCTCATATATTAAATTGTTTTAAGTGGGGATTCTTATCTTTACCATTTTTACGTCCTAATTTTGAGTATAAAAAAGACGATAGAGCTTTAACTGTCTATCGTCTAATACCTTCACTATGATATTTTTAAATCTTTTTTGACCAATATGCTTTTAGTAATTTAGAAAATATTATTTGTACAAATGCAACTATTATTAACGCTAAAAAGGCTTCATAACTTACATATGCTATAATTAAAGAAACTATTACAATAACCATTGAAAATAAAGGTATTATATTTGATCCTGACTTCATCTTTATTAATATCATTCTTTCATCGGTTTCTTTAGTATACATCTTCTCCAATATATCTCTATTTCTATATGCTCTACTAAGCATTGACAGGTAGAATACAGATACAAGTTCAAGTCCAATAAAAAATCCTACTACATAATCTGTCACATCTTCTTTTAATGGAAATTTATATTTTAAGTAAAAATTTCCAATAATAACTGTGAGTAAGGCAACCATACATAATAAGACTAAGATACTAATTCTAAATCCTATTTCTTTTTTATATTTTTCTAATTTGTTCATATTAATCATCCTCCTCTATACTAAATATTTCTTCAATACTCATATCAAAAAACTTAGCAATTTTAAAAGCCAATGGCAGTGACGCTATATATTTTCCAGTTTCAATGGAAGTAATAGTCTGTCTTGTTACTCCAACTTCATTTGCCAATTCTTCTTGAGTTATTTTATGCTGTTTTCTTAATTGAGAAATTGCATTTTTCATTTTCCTCCTCCAATAGCAAGCTCACTTTACATGCAAAGTATAGTTCGCTTTGCTTTTTTTGTCAAGCTTACTTTGCTTTTTATAATTTCTTAAACTAAAAAGACGAGAGATTTTTACTGTCTATCGTTTGTTGCTAAATTCAATCCTATAATTAGTTTTTTATATTTTTTATTTTTAATACCTTAGATTTTGAAATTAATTTAGCTTTATCCCTATTTTCAAAAAAATCTTCACCATCAAACAAATTCTTTTTATCATAATCTTCAAGTAACTTGTAATTCTTGAAAAGGAAGCACAAGTCGTAAGAAGAATTTATAGAGAATATTTAGAAGGAGCAAGCCTTAGAGATATAGCGGAGGGTCTTGAAAAAGACGGTGTTAAAAACGGTGCCGGGCATTTAAAATGGCACTTGTCTAATATTAAAACCATCTTGCAAAACGAAAAATATATTGGTGATGCTCTTTTACAAAAAACCATCACGACAGATTTTATTAACCATGTTCGTATAAAAAATGATGGAACAGAACCACAGTATTATGTAAAAGATAGCCACGCGTCTATTATTCCAAGAGATATTTTCTTTAAAGTTCAAGAAGAAATGGTAAGACGAGCCAACATGTTTAGTGGTGAGGAGAATAAAAAAAGGAGAGTTTATTCCAGTAAGTACGCTTTATCCAGCTTATGTGTTTGTTCTAAATGCGGGGATGTTTACAGAAGAATTGCTTGGAACAATCGAGGAGTGCGTTCTGTTGTTTGGCGTTGTTGTACCAGATGGGAAAATGGTCCTAGTGCTTGTGATGCTCCGACAGTAAAAGAGGAAGAGCTGCAGTCTGCTACAGTGAAAGCCATAAACAAGGTGTTTAGTATACCGGATGAAGTATTGGATACGTTGAATAACAATATTAGAGAAATTATCGCGGGCAACAACTTAAGCGAGCTTGAAACGGTTGATAAAAAAATTGCAGACAAACAAGCGATACTACTAACCTTGCTTAAAGCTAAAAAAGACTACACGAAAATAGCCAACGAGATTGATGAGCTTAAAGGTAAGAAACAGCAGCTTCTTATAGAAAAAGCAGGTCAAGAAGATGCTAAAAGACGAATCAGAGAAATGGAAGATTTTCTGAAAAGTGAGCGTCACGATATTAGTGAGTATGACGAGAAGCTGGTAAGAAAGTACATCAAGAAAATAAAAGTTTACGAGGACAGGTTCAGCGTAACTTTTAAATCAGAGTTTAGTGTGGATGTTGAAAGGGCATCGTAAAAGCCAAAAGAATGTGAGCGTTTGAAATGTTACAAAAGTCAGCCTAGGGGAATCATCTCTAGGCTGTTTTTGTTTTTATGCTCAAGAATCAAGCTATTAAGCTAATCTTAAACTTTTTAACGATAGCTTTTTCTATCGTTAAAAAGTGCACCCAATATCCATAGTGTGCACTCAAAAAAGTGTAGCTATACTTGGAGTTCTCTCAATCCACGTGGAGACTGTTGTTTTGATGTCAAGGAAATAAGAACATAGGATATTTTTACTTTATTTAGAAATTTGGAGGGAATAATGATAAAGAAAATAGGAGTTGTGAGCTTATCAAGTGGTGTTTTGGGAGAAAGTTTTGTTGAGCATGAAATAAAAATAGGAATAGACAGATTAAATAAACTAGGAGTCGAAATAGAATTTTTGCCTAATTCTTTGAAAGGCATAGACTTTTTAAAAAATAATCCGGAACTTAGGGCAGATGATTTGCTGCTTGCTTTTGAAGATGACACTATTGATATGATTTTATGTGCTATTGGTGGAGAAGATACCTATAGATTAGCTCCTTATTTATTTGAAAGAGATAGATTAAAAAATATTGTTAAACAAAAACTTTTTTTAGGCTTTTCTGACTCAACAATGAATCACTTTATGCTAAATAAGCTTGGCATAAAAACATTTTATGGTCAGGCTTTCTTGCCGGATGTATGTGAACTATCTGCTAATATGTTAGCTTATACAGAAAATTACTTTTTGGAACTTATAAAAACAGGAAAAATAAATGAGATACATCCTAGTGAAGTGTGGTATGAAGAAAGGAAAGATTTTAGCAAGAAAGCTACGGGAGTAGAAATGAAAAGTCATCCTAATACCGGTTTTGAGCTTTTAAGAGGCAATCCTATATTTAGTGGAAAAATTTTAGGCGGATGCATAGAAACAATATATGATATGTTCGATAATTCTAGATTTAACGATACAGTAGAAATTTGTAGCAAATATAATTTATTTCCTACCCTTGAGGAATGGAAGAATAAGATTTTACTAATAGAATCAAGCCAAGAAAAATCAAAACCCGATTTATATAGGAAAATGATACTTACTCTAAAAGACTACGGTTTATTTGATGTATTAGCAGGAGTATTAGTAGGAAAACCTCAAAATGAAATCTATTACGAGGAGTATAAATCTATTTTATTAGAAGAAATCACTAATAAGCATTTACCAATTGTCTATAATATAAATGTTGGACACTCAACTCCAAGATGTATAATTCCTTTTGGGGTAGAAGCAGAAGTAAATGTAAGTAAACAAATTATCTCCTTTAGTTATTAAACAAAATTGAGCTAAGCTATGAGTTGTTTTTCTTTACATTTCCCTGAGTCATGTGGAGAGTGTTGTTTTGATATCTAGGGTAAAGGACTAAGACGTACAGAAAAGCCTTGAAATCAAGGGATTCCGATAATATTGCCCGGTCAAGGAAAGATGCTGTTCTCCCCGCCCTGAAAGAAAATTGGAAGACGGTGCTTATGGGAGATGCGGATGCGGCATCCCGCCAGGGAGTTAAAGATAAGGTTGATGACCTCACTTCTTTTCTGGACGGCCGGACGGAAGCAATTACTGAGTACTCGGAAACACAGATCAGAAGGCTAATCGAGAAGATAACAGTCTCTGATGAAAAACTCACTCGTTAAATTTAAATCGGGGCTGGAGATTGATGTGGAGATATAAAGGTATGCAGATATGAATGGCACTCGGCTATAGTCGGGTGTTTTTTTAGTTTGCGAAAAAATCTCCCAAGGCAATTGATATTCTCCCAAAATGCTGACATAATTGGGATAAGATAAAAGCGATTGGGAGAAAGTAAAAGACAATGAGAAAATTTGATTACTCCATACTCAAAGACAGAACATGGGATAATGAAATACTGTCATATGTCTCAAAGATAAAAGAAAATTGTTCTTTTCAAGCCGCTGGAACCATATGAAACTCCGGATGCTGTCACGCATATCTGTGAGAGCTATCAGGAAGCTCTTGAGAAGGAAATCGTTCATCCCCTCATTCTGATACCATGCTTTATACTGGATTTTCTTTGTATTCATCCATTTAATGATGGGAATGGAAGAATGAGCAGACTTCTTACGCTGCTCCTGCTTTATCGGAGCGGATATATGGTCGGGCAGTATATCAGCATCGAAAAAGCTATTGCGGATACAAAAGAGTCGTATTACAAGGCTCTGGCAGATGCAGACAAACTGTGGCATGAAGAAAAGAACGATCCGAAGCCTTTTATAAAATATATGCTGGGTGTAATACTCGCCTGCTACAGGGAATTTGAGGCGCGAGTTACTATTGCGGAAAAAAGCGGGGTCAGGAGCACATCATATAATATTGTAAAGGAATTTGTTCGGAATAAAATCGGGACATTTACAAAGCAGGAAGCGATGATAGCATGTCCGAGCCTTGGAAGCTCATCCGTGGAATCAGCCTTAAAAAAACTTGTGGAGGATGGAACTTTGAAACGATTGGGGGCAGGCAGAAAAACACATTATGTCAGATCCGATGCTGCCATCTGAGACGGAAAAATAATAGGCTGTTAAGCTTTGTATTCTGATGAATTAGAGTTTATTAAGGTGCCATATGAAAGAAAAAAGACCTGATTTTAGAGATATAAAATCATTTGAAGAATTTAATAAATACTATTGGTATCGAGAAGAACTTTCACAAATTTGTAAGTCTCTTGGATTAGAGTATAGATGTACGAAGCAAGAATTGAACTATATTATCGAACAATATTTTAGGGGAAATAAAGTAGGAAAATTTTTGAGCATGAGTAAAGGAAACAAAAATCAGTCCGAAGTTATAACCTTGGAGACACCATTGCTTAAATGCGGTTTTTCATTTAACCCAAAATTTCGAGATTATTTTTCAGCCGTAACAGGCATTAGTCCGTTTAAATTTAGTGCTGATATGGCAACGGCTTGGAGAAAAGTAAAGAGGGACAATGATATAAAATTTACGATCCAAGATATGATTAAAATATATTATGGTGAGTCGGATTACGCCAGGTATGATAGTTCGGCTTGTCAATGGAATCAGTTTCTAAAAGATTTTTGTTTAGATGAATTTAGTGATTGTTATTCTAATAAGTTAAAAGTTGCAGCTATTCTCTGGAAAGAAGTTAGAAACTCGATAAATGAAAAAGTTTACTCGCGGGAACTTTTAAAAAAGTATGAATATAAAGTAGAGGAATACTGTAAGTAAACAGATCCCGGTTTATAGGGCTGAAAAGCACCCGTGGACAACTTCCCTCAAAGCAATATTTCGTAGACAATTCTAAACTCAAAAAATCAAAAACCTTTGACATCAAAGGCGTTGTCTCACGGCACGTCGAGAGTGTAAAATTAAACGAAATCAAATGGATCAAAAGAATAGAAAAGGAGAAAATTATAATGGGAAAAGTTATGGAGCATGATTGTGCTATTGTTGACGATAAAAATGCGTTTAGATATAGAGCGGCAGCCATAATAGTTGAAGATGGTTGCGTGCTGCTTGCAGGAAATGGTGTGGACGACTATTACTACTCAGTTGGCGGAGCAGTGCACATGGGCGAGACATCAGAAGAAGCTGTAAAGAGAGAAGTTTTTGAAGAGGCAGGTGTTAATTATGAAGTCGACCACCTTGCCGTGATACACGAAAACTTCTTTATCGGCAGTTCCGGCTTAAAGGGAGTGAATTTCCATGAACTTACTTTTTACTACATGATGAAACCCATGGGTAAAAGAAATCTTACGGGACAAAGTACTACAATGTCAGGCGTTAAAGAGACAATGCACTGGGTGCCGATAGATGAGCTTGATAAATGCAAAGCATATCCGACATTTATGAAAAAATTTCTTAAGTCGGAGCATAGAGGTGTAGAGCATATAGTTACAGATGCAAGAGATTAAGGAAGCCTACCATCCATGGCAAGGCTTGTTCCATATATGTGATTTCGTCAAAAACGACAAATACTTTTAATGACATAAAAGCTAACTTCAAAATATGTCCGTTATGGAATAATTGCCTAATCGAGATAAACTAACTATATATAATGCCTGCAAATAGGCGAAAAGTAAAAACTTTTTATTTTTTAATCATAGACCCAAAAGCGTCAAGCACAAATGAAAAGGAATTTCTTCCGGGCGAGTTGCAAGTTTAATTGTCGCACCATTATAAAGGAGTGATATATGGTGAAATTAAATGAAAATAAAGCTCTTCACCGTACACATATGGTGAAGGGTGAAGTAAATGGGAACAACTAAAAGCGGACGAGTTTTAAATACGCATGGAGCTGCCGGTTCAGCAAGTCAATTTGCTGTCGTTCATTCTAATGAAGGCGCATACACTAAGCCGCAGAAAGGGCAGCAAATCAGATTAAAATCCGGTGGGCACGGACAGACTTAAGGAGCTGGATAAATACGGCATTGAGTATCATATTGTGAAAACGTATCCCAACGGCGTAAGGGTTGGATATGTGCCCAAGCATTGGAACAAAAAGAAACGTGAGGGTATATATCAATCTTGGTTTCCTACGCATTGGACGACCAAGGACATTAAACATGCAGGTGAACATGTTGCCAACTTAAAAGGGAACAAGCATGTGAAAGATGGAGTTATCGTATTCGGTAATTGGAAAGGCGTGCGTGTGGGAGTTATACGAACACACGGCCAAATCGGCACAATCTTTCCCGATTCCAATCAACCACGTAAGAAAAGAGGTAAAAGATAATGGATGTACAAAAATTTAGAGAAGTGCTTAAAAGACGTGATGAAACGCATGATGAATATGATTATGGACTAGAAATGTGTTGGAAGGAAGAAGTTGAAATATTGTCTGAAGATATACCATCTACTATCAAGTACTTAAAAAATGATTGTACGGAAGATGAGTTTAGTTGGATTAGTGAAATTATCGAGGATCTGGCTGAAAAGACACGAAGCAGAGAACTTATAGAGTGTTATAAAAGCTTAATGGCAAAATTTCCTGAAGAAACTAAAGAATATTACATTGGCTTTTGTGTAGAGTGTGCCGAGGATTTTCTTGAGGATACGGATGCCTAAAATAGAAACGATTGTAGAGAAGGTCTTGGAGTATCTTTTGGCGTGCAAATTGGAATTTTCCGGAGAATGTAAAAGTGCAGACTATTTGCACCATTGTTTAAGCTCAAGCCCTTTAACTCCTATTTCGGATATAAAATAGAGAATATCGTCAGTGTAACAGAGGAAGAGAAAAATGTCGGATTCGTTGACTGCGGAAAAACCGCTATATTGTGCAACTTATATGCAGACATGGGAAAACTATCTCATGCTGAATAAGGAATTATATAAGCAGAAAGTTCGGAAAATGATTGCGGCAAGCTTTGCCGTTTTAACGATTGTCGGAACTGCTTTTATGGCAGCTGATAGACTGCAGCTTCTCGGTCGACTCACCTATTGTGCTGCAATTCTGCTCCTTGTTGGCCTACCTTTTATTTGGCGCCACACACTCTTTACTCAATTCCGAAGCGCAAATGTGAAAGGTGATGAAGAGTGGCAGTATGTCTTCTATCAGGACTCGTTTAAGTTGAATTCTAAGAATACGGTAGCGACGAGAAGATATTCGGAACTGTATCGCATTGTTGAGGGCACAGAATACATTTATTTGTTACCGGAAATGAATCGTGTTTTTCCCGTGCCGCGAGATCATGGAGAGCGTGACAAATTCCTTCTCAGTCAGGGAAAACAACGGGAAAAAGACAAAATTGCACCCTTTCTCTCCTGCTTTTATGTACTAAGCAGTATGCTGACGGCATTCTTCGGCCTGACTGCGGAACGTTTGCCCAAACAATGGCTTTTGCAGACTTGGGTATATGTTATATGTGCAGCAATGCCGTTGGCCTGGATGATCACGATAGTTCTGGCAGGTGTTTCCCGGAATCTGTATCATATTTCATACGTGCGTAAGACCTGGGTAAGAATTATACTGCAGGTGCTGTCCGTTCTGTTTTGCGGTTTGCTTATCCTGTGCCTTGGAATAGGGGACGTTTTGTCCCTGGCTTTAAGATATCCGGTGCAACAAAATGATAATGGGACTTACACAGAGCACGTGGATGATATGTATGCGCCTTTTAAATATTATCTTTATCAGCCGGAAGGAGCGTTTTTTCTGCGATATCTTCGGCCGATGACCGATTTAAACGACACGGATCCGACAATCAGTGAATCTGAGTGGTATCGCAGAATGGATACTAAAAGCACAGATACAAGCACAGATGCAAGCTCCAAGCCTACGGAGCCGATTAAAAATTCTTCTGCGTCCGGGTCAGGTAGCGCTAGCACTCGGCGGAATTCAGAGGCAGAAAAGGAACGAAATGCGGCGCTTAAGATATTTGATAAGTACTTTGCGGCGAAAGGATCTACTTTTAAGGAGAGTTATACGGCTAAGGGAAGAATGTACTTTGTCCTGCATGAAAGTGCTGCGGATATTACTTATCTGGAGTATGACAGAGATTCTCGGAATGGGAATTGCGGTCTTTATGTCCTGCTTAAGGCGGCAAAATCTTCAGACGGCAGTTGGTCGCAGAGTGAGGCTCAGATGCAGAATACCTATGCTTATGAATACAGTACCGGGGCCATAGTAGAGAGCGGTAAAGTTGACTGGTCGGATAGCGGAAACGAAGAATATCGGAAGCTTACCGGAGAACCGTAAAAACCGAAAAATCCCTGATTTTAAGCGTGTAGCGAATGCTCCGGGGGCAAGCTGTTGAAATTTTGAGCAAAATGCTGATTTTGTTTCTGAGCCTTGCCTACAGGCGGTCGCATCTGAGGATATACAGTATTACAGGAATAATACAGTTATTCCGGATATAAGATTTTATAACAGTCAATCTGATATAATGGCGTGAGTAATTATGCGAATAGGTTTGATAATATATGAAAATGTGAACCTGATCCGGAAAGATGGAATATTTATGAAATGCTATAAAGTAAAGATAAAAACCGTGTTACCCGTTATTTTAAGTGTGAGTATGTGGGCGACGTTGACGCCGGCAATTAATTTTGTGCCGACAATTTCTTATGCCGCAAGTTCCGAGGCTCAAGATGATTCGACGGTGTGGACACGCGACGATTTTAATATTTCTGCTGATGGAAAAACTGTCGGAGGCAGGAAAAATGTTTATTATCCGGAGACCGGTCAGACGGTAAATGAGTATGTGGACGGACTTAGCGCCAAAGGCAAGGAGAAACTTAAGAAAAATCATCATGTTGTGATTCCTGAGGGCATTGAGGTAATTCATGAATGTGCTTTTACCGGTCGGGCTGACAAAGTCGGGAATAAGCATAAACACATTGACGGCGAGACTTATATTGAGGGCGTAACGCTTCCGCAATCTCTTAAGATTATAGAATACGGTGCGTTCGGCTGGAACAAAATTAAGGGAACTCTTACTATTCCGAAAAATGTCATTTCAATACATAGCGCAGCATTTGTTGCTAATGAAATTGAAAAAGTGGTGTTTGAAGGCGTGCTTGATGGCAAGGGCAAAGAGCACGATACAGATGCTAATCCGTATTATCTTGCCGGAATTGGCAGTGTCGCTTTTCAAGGGAACAAAATTAGGGAAATTGTGGTAAAAGAGAATTTGGGTAAGTATAAATTACATCCATCCTCCGATCCTAATAAAAATGATGCTTCGTTCGATAATCAGGATCTGGGAACTTTCACAATCGGAGTAGGCGAAGAATACAAGCGGCCTATTACATTTACGCAAGCCAGCGGTAATTATGTTATTTCTGCAATAGAAGGATTTGAAGAAAACGGTAATCTGGTACCAATTGAACAATCATCTTACTTCCAAAAGAATAACGCCGGAAAATATGTGGCGACAAAAACCGGAACACTTAATGGTCAATGTGTATCTTTTGATATGTATAATGGTAATCCTAGGGTAATTGCAACTTCGAAGTTTACCTACAAAATTACTAAGATTTGCAAAATTACTTTTGTAAATGGCAAAGATACCGGTTATGCCGCAGTCAACGTTGAGGAAGGTAAAAGTATAAGCAATAACAGTGTTTCCGGACAGAAGATGCCGGCGGCACCGTCTAAAGACGGATATACTTTCAAGGAGTGGAATACACAGGAAGACGGTCAAGGCAAGGCTTTTACAAAAGATACTGTTGTTAGTGCGGATATGACTGTATATGCCGTTTATGATCGGAATGCTGCTGTTGTGAATGCTGCACCGACGCTGATATTACAGGATAAGACGATTACGGCAGGCGACGCATTTGATTTGCGGAGCTTGATAGTTTCCGCGAACGATCCGGAAGATGGAGATTTGAAGAATGAGGTTAAGCTTGTGGATAAGGGTGGATTTGATAATACCAAGCCCGGCACTTATACGATTACGTTCACGCTTGCGGATAAAGGCAAGGCGAGTGTTACGAAGTCGGCGACTGTAACTGTTAAGCCCAAATCGCCGCAACCTGAGCCGAAGCAGCCTACACCGTCATTAACAGAACCGGCACCTGAAACTGAACCTGTTGTGGAGTTGCCGCCTGAAAAACATAGAGTGGCGAAAACCGGTGAATCGGCTTATTTCGGCGGATTTTCAGCAGTGTTAAGTTTGGCACTTGCTGCCCTTATGAGTTTACGTAAAAAAAGTTAAAGCGATGTAGATATTCTCCGCTCCGTTTCAGCGGATTGTTCACGATATCAAGATAGACGACCTCGGCCGGAAAACAGCTGAGGTCGTTTTGTTTAATTTAGTTACACTTGCAAGAGGGAGTAGCTTTGTGCTTGACAAAAGTGCTCGGCGATACTAACATATGTATAAATTCTATATATAGAATTTATATGTAGAAAAATAATACACAAAGGAGAGCAATGAATGTACTATAGCGTTTCGGCTCAATTGATTGAATGCATGATTTTAGCTGTTGTGGATCGTGCCGACTCATATGGTTATGAGATCAGCCGCTTTGTCAAAAAAGTTGCCGATATCAACGAATCGACTTTATATCCGATACTGAAGCGACTTGTAGGTAGTAATTATTTAACGACTTATGAGCAGGAAATTCAGGGCAGACGTCGCAAATATTATCATTTGACACCGGTTGGAGAAAAACGGCTGCAGATGTTAAGGGCAGAGTGGCAAACGTATCGGGATGAGTTGGATGCTGTTATCGGGAAGGAGGACAAAAATGAATAGAGAAGAATATATGAAAGAGTTGGCGAGATATTTGCGTAAATTGCCGCCGGCAGATTTGCAGGATGCCTTAGATTACTTTCAGGAAGGTTTTGACGCTGTCGGGGAAGAGGGCGAGGCAGAACGTATAAGAGAACTGGGCTCGCCGAAAGATGCTGCCAATGAGATTATGAGTAAGCTTTTGAGCGAGAATATTGTTGCTTCTGCCGGCAACATGGCCGAAGAGAGCAACGCTAAAATCAAAGTTCATAAGAGCCGGTATTGGTGGTTACTGATATTATTGGGAATTTTGGCAGCGCCGGTAAGTATACCTCTGGTTGTTGCGTTACTGATTTCGGTGCCGATAGTGTTTATTTTTATCTTAGCATTCTTTTTGCTGCTGCTTACTTTTGTCATACTACTTGTTGTCTTTGTAGCTAACATTTTTTGGTACGGCCTTTTCGCTATAAGCGGAGCGACTGTTGCCGAAATCGGGCTGATTTTGGGCATCGGTTTGACCGGCTTGGGGCTGGCGTCATTGTTGCTTCGGTCAGGTTGGCGCTTGACTGAACGGCTTGCAAGCGCTGTCAGGCATTTATATTTAGTTATTTTATTGAAAGTGAGGAAACATAAATGATGAGAAAAGATAGTAAGCGAAGCTATAAGCAGATTACGTGGATGCTGATCGCCGGCGGTATATTTTTGATTGTTATTTCTCTATCTGCAGGCGGCTATTCTTTGTTGCAGCGGCTGCCGTTGGATAAAATTATAGGCAATATGCACATAGGCCCTGAGGTTCTGAAAGGTGTTGCTGACACTACTTTCGGCCAAGAGGATGTTTATACTATAAACCCGGGTTTGAATGAAGTTGAGGTTGAGGCGCAAAATGCGGCAGTTGAAATCAGGCCGTCGGCTTCTAATACTTACAATGTGAGATATTCCGGGGACAAAAGGAATCTTGTAGTATCGCAGCATAATAACAAATTGCAAGTTAAGGAAATAGATGAGAAAAAAGATTCTGCACTGTTCGAAATTACAATCGGCAACAAACGAACAACAAAAGGTTCCCGTATTGTTTTGGAAGTGCCGCATATATTGGATAGAGTACAGGTGAATGCGAATGCCGGTTTGGTTCAACTTGATGATTTACGCCTCAAAGATTTAAGCGTGAACAGTAATATCGGGGAGATTGATTTGGGTAATTTGGAGATTAACGAAAAGATGCAGCTGTACGCCGGTATCGGTAGTATAAAAGGCACTTTGGTGCATGATCCGGATAAGACATACATGATTGATAAGCACGTCCAACTCGGCCAGTCTGTTATAGATTCGAAATTTACCCAAGCCGGTAAGGGGGAGGAAACTGTGGAATTTAAGGTGAGAGCAAATATCGGTGAGGTCCATTTGCGGGGAGTGCCTAAAAAGTAAGCAATGCTTTTTGGCCGGATTTTCTTGCACCACGCGACTCTTTTAACTTAAGGTTTATCCGATGTAGTATAAAACGTTAAAAAATTTGTATAAAAAGGACAAATTTTGCTGCAGTACAATCTGTTCGTGTACGTAGGAGTACATAGAGATTGTTTTGCTATATTGGAGAATTGCTTATGAAATGGAGTAAGAATTCGAATTTATTTTTGTCGCTGCTTCTCAGTGTGAGTATGTGTGCGATATCTGTGGGTGTAGGTATGGGCGCAACGCCTGTCGTCAGTGAGGCTTCCGGGCAGGTTACCCCGCCTGCTGCCCAAACTGTGATTCAGTTCAAGGATCAGAAACTTAAGGCTTCATTGCTGCAGTATATGAAAGATCGACATATTATTAAAGCCGATGCGCAGGATATTACGCCGGCGGAGGCGGAAAAGTTGGGACCGGTACCGGGTGATGTGACAAATACATATCGTCTGACTTTCGGTAGCCATGAAATTAAAGATCTTACAGGTATGCAGTATTTTAAGAATTTAACGGAACTTGAGCTTGATCAAAATCAGATTGAGGATATACAGCCGTTGGCAGCTTTGACCAAATTAACAGTCCTTAATTTAGCTCAGAATAAAATTTCCGACATTACGCCGTTGGCGCAGATGAAGAATTTGAAGGACCTTCAACTGAACGATAACCAAATTAAGGATATTACGCCGCTGCAAAATTTAACGGAACTGACTGACTTGAGTTTGGCACGTAATGGAGTTACCGATATAACTCCGCTTGCCGGTTTGACCAAGTTGACCAAGCTTGATCTGTCGAGCAATAAAATTTCCGACATTAAGCCGCTTGCTGCTTTGACCGATATTACCGATCTTAATTTGGCGCAAAATAAATTTTCCGATATTACACCGCTTGCTGCCTTGACCGATATTACCAATCTTAATTTAGGTACCAATCAAATTACGCAGATAGATACGCTGAAAAATTTGACTAAACTTAATACACTTTCTGTTAGTGGTAATAACGTTTCCGATATTACGCCGTTAGCCAATTTAGTGACTTTGTCAACATTAAACGTTGGTAGCAATAAAATAAGTGATGTTGCTGCGTTAAAGGGATTAAGTAATTTAACTGAACTTGATGCCTCAAGCAACAATATTGAAAAACTTGACGCACTCAAGGGTTTGAAGAAATTAGCTAAACTTGATGTCTATACCAATTGCATCCGCGATATCAGTCCTGTAAAAGAATTGAAAAATTTAACGGAATTTTATGTTTATGATCAGACTATTAAATTGAAATCAAATACCAAAGAAACACCGCTTGCGCTGAAATATGCTGATAAGCTTAAATTTACTGTGCAGGATGCAAATAAATCTGACGGTGAAGTAAAAAATGCCAAGTTTATTCTCAATAAATTCCCGCATACCGGTGATGTGAAGATTGATTTTAGCAGTGATGATGATATTGACGGGATATCGATTACTGATTTATATGGTGGTATCTTCGATGATAAGATGTGCTACACAGGTACTATTACTATCAGCTATGATGCTCAAAATCCTGATCCGCAACCGCCGCAACCGCCGGTACAGAATCAGAAAACAGTTACATTTAATAAAAAAGACGGAAGCGCGTTAACTACAGTTAAAGTAGAAACGGGTAAGAAAATAGTAGCTGCTTCCATGCCCGCTGCTCCGGCTGAAGAAGGCTTGACGTTCAAAGAGTGGAACACGCAACAAGACGGTCAGGGCAAGGCTTTTACTGCAGATACTGTTGTCAGCGAAGATTTGACTGTGTATGCAATCTATACGAAGAACCCCGTAACACCGCCGCAACCGCCGGTACAGAATCAGAAAACAGTTAAATTTAATAAAAAAGACGGAAGCGTGTTAACTACAGTTAAAGTAGAAGCCGGCAAGAAAATAGCAGCGACTGCTATGCCTGCTGCACCGACTGAAGAAGGCTTGACATTCAAAGAGTGGAACACGCAACAAGACGGTCAGGGCAAGGCTTTCACTGTAGATACTGTTGTCAGCGAAGATTTGACCGTATATGCAATTTATACGAAAAAAACAGTTCCGGTTCCGCAGCCGCCTACACCGCCCCAACCGCAGCCGTCGCAATCCAAGGGACAAGTGACAGTTGACCCGACGACACCTGCAGGTTCAACTGTGAACGAGCAACCTTCAATCCGTCCGCATAAAGTAGCGAAAACGGGAGAAGCAGCCAACGCGGTAACATACGTTTCGCTTCTGGCATATGCTTTTGTCGGACTGGAAATTCTGCGTTCCCGCAAATAAGGCGATAAGCGCAGCTTCAGCTGTCAAACTTTAAAGTTAAAGGACCTCGGCCGTCAATTGATGGTCGGGGTCTTTTTTGTAGGCGGCGGCGAGGCAATTTTTACCACTTAGCTGCCGATAATTACCACTTAGATAAAATGTGTGGAAATAGGGCTTGCAGCTTTTGTACAATGTGTTTGTGAAATGCAGCAGGGAGGTGAGATGATGCAAATTGAGGTTAAGATAGATCCGGACTGTCAAACACCCAAAATTGTAATTGTGGTTGATAAAATTTCGGATGAAGTTAACCGAATTATGGCTAAGCTGGATACGGCGGTGAAAGCGCAAGTAATTGCCGGTTTTCGGGAAGATGAGGTGGCGGTGTTGGATCCTGCCGATATTTATCAAATTTTTACTCAAGCGGGTAAGGTATATGCGGCAACTGACGCGGGCAATTTCTGCTTACGTCTACGCTTGTACGAAGTGGAAGAAATGCTTAATAATCAGGCGTTTGCCAGAATTTCCAACACGGATATTATCAATTTGAAGAAAGTAAAGTGTTTTGATTTCAGCTTTACCGGAACGATTTATGTTAAGTTGACCAATGGCCGGGAGACTTATGTTTCCCGCCGGTATGTCGGAAAAATCAAGGATTTATTAGGAATAGGAGGAAATAAAAAATGAAAAAAGAGTTGTTGCAATTGGCGGGGAAAGGCGTGATTGACGGTGTTTTTATCGGCTGTGTAATTAGTCTGATTGTTTCTCTTTTGATCGGAGACGGTTCGTACTACGCTGTGCACCCGCAGCTGATTGAGCGGATGGGCGGAGAGATGAATGCGGTACTTGTGCAAACTTTTTTGTGTGCGCTTCTCGGACTGCTTTTTTCCGTGGGCTCAATTATTTGGCGGATTGAGAAGTGGAATCTTCTGCAACAAACTGCCGTTTATTTTGCTCTTGCCTGCATTGTGATGTTCCCGATTGCGTACTTTTTGGGATGGATGCAAGCTTCTATAGGCGGCGCGCTGTTGTTTGTGGGCATCTTTGTTTTGGTTTTTGTGCTTGTCTGGTTGGTTAATTATTGGATTTGCAGAACGAGGGTTAAAGAGTTGAACAAGCTGGTTAAGGAACGCTGAGCAGCAGGACAAAAATCGGTAGTTGTTTTGAGCTTTCGGCCGGATGTCGTCGGGTGACGGGATCCGGCTTTTGCTGTTAAAAGTAAGGGGGCAGATAGATCTCCGGGCTGTTGACACTGAAATTCCTTTTTGGTACTATAAATGTAACACGGTACTATAAATGTAACCAAAATACCGGGCGCGTTACCGCTCGGCACAGCACGGCGCAGAGCGGCGAAAGAGAGCTGAAAACAGGAGGGATTCCATGGCTGAATTGGAAGTGGACAATAAGATATGCGAATATAGGAAGGCTCTAGGCTTGTCACAACACAAATTGGCCCGAGCTGTCGGCTTGAAACGGCGCTCCATTATGGCTTATGAAAATAAGACGATCAGCCCCACGGTGGAGACGGCATACAAAATTTGCCAAGTTTTAGGACGGGATTTCAAAGAAGTTTTTCTATTTAAGGAGGAAAAATAAAATGGGGAAATTATTCACTAAAAGCTCGGATGTCTGCAATATGGTCCGGGAAAAATTCGGTACAACAGACAACTATCTTGTGGCAGTTAAACGTAATAGCGTGGCCAAGGACTTGCTGGAATGGTGGTTATTATCAAGTTTGCTCTATGCGATAGACAGCGGCAGAACGTTTGTTCTCTATTTCGATGATAAAGGAATATACGAGAAAGAATTGAGCTTTACGGATAATGCCCCCTTTTTGTTGATTCCCTGGCGGGAAGTCTATGACTTTAATTTTGAGGATAAAGGTAATAAAGTGAATATCAACGTCAATCATTTGGGGAAGACTTATTCTTATGAAATTACATTTAATAATTATTTACTTCGAGGAAATCGGGAGCGTTTGCAGCAACTGATTGCGCATAATTTCCGACGTACGGGCGGGAACAACTTGAATTAAAGGGCATTCCAAGTTGTAAAGAAGTGAAAAAGAGGTAGAGATGTGGCGAGAAACTACACGAAAGAGCTGATCGTGCAAGAGCTGATCAAACTCTTAAATCAAAGAAGCTTACATAATGTAACGGTAACGGAACTGGCGAAATGCTGCAATATAGAAAGAAAAACTTTTTACTATCATTACGAAAATCTCTTTCAGGTCATAAAGGAGATTTTTGCGGCGGAACTGGAAAAAGTCATCGCCGAGTTCAATGAAACTTTGTCCTGGGAAGAAAGTTTTATTTCGGCAGCTAAATTTATTCTGGATAATAAAACTTGCGTCAAACATCTTTACGAATCGGACTACAAGCTCGACTTGGAAAATTATATTTTTTCTCTTGCCGGCGAAGTTATGCGTCTGTATGTCGGACGAATTGCCCGCTCCACCGCGGCACAGGCGGCGGATATAAACTTGATAGCTTATTTTTATCAATGCGCTTTAAGCAGTGCTTTAATCCAATGGATGGCCGGCGATATGCAGACTGACCCGAAAGTTATCACGCGCAGAATCGGGAAATTGATGGACGGCAACATTTTGTTGTCGCTGAAACGCAGCGAGAAGTTGGAAGAATTTACCCAAAGTTGCACAATTGAGTAAATTTGACGCAATCGGCTGCTTTTGGTAGAGGTTATTAGCGGCAGCAGGTGATTTAATGTACTTGGAAGAAGTTTTAGGCTTATTCAGGAGGACATTATGATACTGCAAACTTATGATAAAAGATTGAAGCTGACAAACGGTGATTTGCAAAGATTGGTTAAAGCCAGAAAACCGCAAGGAATTGAAAATAAGCGGGCATATCTGGTAGGAACGGGTATTGCGGCGCTGACGGCAGCCTGTTTCCTGATTCGAGATGCACATATGGCCGGTAATAAGATTACCTTTTTGGAGCAGCTGGACATATCAGGCGGTTCGCTTGACGGTCGGTGTCTGGGCACAAGAGGCTATGTGGCCAGAGGCGGTCGGGAAACGGGTGAGCATTTTGAATGCTTGTGGGATATTTGGAGCTCGATTCCCAGTGCGGAAGACCCGGAAATGAGTATTTTGGATTCTTATTATTATACGAATTATGATGATCCTAATTACAGTAATTGCCGGATTACGCAGCAGCAGGGCAAACGCTATGATGACGGCAAGTTCAATCTGACACAGGAGCAGGTGCGGGAGATTGTCAAACTTTGTATAACTCAGGATGAATATCTGGAAGGCAAAACGATTGCTGATGTTTTTTCTGACGGCCTTTTACATTCCGATTTTTGGACTTATTGGCGCACGATGTTCGCTTTTGAAAATTGGCATTCGGCGTTGGAGATGAAACTGTATCTGAACCGTTTTATTCATCACGTCGGCGGCTTGACCAATTTATCGGCGCTGCGCTTTACCCGCTATGACCAATATAATTCAATTGTGAAACCGATGGTGAAGTACCTGGAAAATCACGGTTGTAAATTTCAATACAATACTAAAGTGACGGATGTCGACTTTAAATTTGCGGGAAATAAGAAGGTTGCCTGCAAAATTATAGCCGAGGATAATTACGGCAACGATAAGTCGATTCCTTTGACGGAAAATGATTTACTGTTTATTACTAACGGTTCAATGACGGAAAATTCCAGCTACGGCGATGACCATACCCCGGCCCGGCTGAACAGCGAGCAAGGCGGCTGCTGGGAAATGTGGAAAAATATTGCGAAAAAGTCCGATGATTTCGGGCATCCGGAAGTTTTCTGCTCCGATGTGGAGAAAAGCAACTGGGAATCTTGCACGATTACTTGTCATACTGACGTCGTGCCGAAATACATTGAAAAAATAACGAAGCGAAGTCCTTACGGCGGTAAAGTGGTTACAGGCGGCATAGTGACTTGTGTCGATTCTGCCTGGCTTATGTCGTGGACGATAAACCGTCAGGGGCAGTATCCGGAGCAGCCGAAAAATGATGTGGCTGTCTGGGTGTACGGCTTGTTTTCCAATGTTGAGGGTGACTATGTTAAAAAGAAAATGCGTGATTGTACCGGCAAGGAGATTACCGCCGAGTGGTTGTATCATATCGGGGTGCCGGTAGATAAAATTGCCGAACTTGCAGAAAGTTGTACGGCAGTTCCCGTTATGATGCCTTATATTACGGCGCAATTTATGCCCAGAAAATTCGGTGATCGACCTTTTGTCGTACCGCATGGGGCGGTTAATTTCGCTTTTATCGGGCAGTTTGCCGAAACTTTGGATAAGCCGGGGAGAGACACTGTATTTACGACGGAATATTCCGGTAGAACGGCGATGGAAGCGGTTTATGTACTTTGCGGGGTGGAGAAAGCTGTCCCGGAAGTTTTCGCTTCCCGCTACGATTTAAGATATCTGTTGAATGCGACAGTGGCGTTGCTGGACGGGCAAAAACCGAAGCTGCCGCTTAATCCCTTGGCAAAATTGAAGCTTGCGCGGATGATTAAGGGTACGGATGTTGAAGAAATGCTGCGAGATTTTAAGATAATTTGAATTGCTTACAGTAGCGGGGACGGGCCGAAAGCTCGTCCCCTTTTTTGCGATAATTGCCGCCGCGACTTGGTGAAGCGCCCCACGGCTTTTAGGCACAATTTGTTAAATTCCGCTTACTTATTAAAAAGGCCGACAGCTTGTAAAAATAAGATGCACATAACTACGGGCGTGACAAAACGAATCATAAAGGCGTAAACGTGTTTGCGTGCCATTTTGCAGCCGTTGTGGCAGAATTCTTCCGCTATCCACTGATAACCGACGATGCTGCCGATTAAAATTGAGGACAGGAGAGCGATGAAAGGCATTAATAATGAGTTGCTTATATAGTCCATTAAGTCGAGCAATTGGCCGATGCTGCCGTTCGGCAGAGGAATATCGACATAAAACAGGCTGTAACCGAGCGCAATAATTACAGAAGCGGGGAAATAAAAGGCGCTCACACCGATACAGGTGCGCTTGCGGGAGGTATGCAGTAATTCCATAAAGTTGGCAACTATTGTTTCCAGGACGGAAATACAGCTTGTCAAGGCGGCAAAGGCGGCCATGATAAAGAAAGCCGGTGCGACGAGCAAGCCGATTTTTCCCATCGAGGCGAAAACCTGCGGCAAGGCGACGAAAATTAGGGAGGGACCGGATTGCATGCCGTCCATGCCCTTAAATACATAGATAGCCGGGATAATCATTAAGCCGGCAAGAAGCGCTACGGCAGTATCGAACCATTCGATTTGCGCAATGGATTTGTTTAAGTTGACATCTTTTTTGACGTAAGAGCCGTAGGTAATCATGATGCCCATGGAGACGCTCAGCGAGAAGAATAGTTGGCTCATTGCATCCAATAAAATCTGTAAGAAACGTTTCGGATTAAGCTGCCTTAAGTCCGGCTTTATGTAAAAAAACAGCCCCTGTATACCGCTTCTGACTGTACCGTCGCTGTCGCTTCTTTTTAAAGTTAGGGAGTAAAGAGCAATAGCGATAACGATGAAAAGCAGGAGGGGCATAACGATTTTGGAACAACGTTCAATGCCGCTTTCGACCCCTTTATAAACGATAAAAACTGTCAAAGCCAGGAAAATTATGCTGTAAGCTGCCGACGAGGCGGGATTGCTGATGAAATGCGGGAAAAAGTCTGCTTCGGCACAGGCTGCGCCTTCGTTAGTGCAATATGCAGCGACATAGCGTAAAATCCAACCGCCGATTACGGCGTAATAAGTCATGATAATTAAGGGGACGATAAAGGTCAGAATCCCTAAAAAATTCCATTTCGGATGGAGCAGGCGATAAGCGCGCAGGGAGTTTTTTTGTGTTTTACGACCGATGGCAATGTCCGAGGCTAAAAGGGTATAGCCGAAAGTAAAGACCAAAATTAGGTAGATGATTAAGAAAAGTCCGCCACCGTCTTTGGCCGCCAGATACGGGAAACGCCAGATGTTACCGACGCCGACGGCCGATCCGGCAGCTGCCAGAACGAAGCCTAATTGGGAAGAAAATGTGCCTGCTGTTTTTTTGCTCATGCTTTTTAACCTCGTTTGCGTAATGGCTTTCATTATATAGAGAAACAAGATATTCTAATAGAGAATGTTTTTCATAGTAACAAGTACAAATAGTAATGGATAGGAAGGTGGAGGAGATAGGTGAAAATTAATAAAAATCGTTATGAAATTTTGTTGCAGGTGGCAGCTTGCGGTAATATTTCGCAGGCGGCATTCCGCTTGAATTATACGCAATCGGGGGTCAGTCATGTGATAGCCGGCTTGGAAAAAGAATTGAATATTCAGTTCTTTATTCGCGGTAAAAACGGGGTGCGGCTGACGGATAAGGGCAAACGCCTTTTGCCTTATATACAGGATTTGGTCAACCGGGAGAATAATTTACAGCATGCCGTTTATGAAATGAACAATTCTTTGAAAGGTGTTTTGCGCATCGGCAGCTTTTCCAGTGCTTCGGCGTTCTGGTTGCCGGAGATAATTAAATATTTTCAGGAACGTTATCCGGAAGTGGAAATTGAGATTTTAGACGGCAATTATACGGAAATTATTGAGTGGATTAACAAGGGCCAGGTTGATTGCGGTTTTCTGTCGGCGCTTGTGGCCGGTGATTTACAGTTTTATCCGTTGAAAGAGGACCCGATTTATGCGGTGGTGGCGAAAGAGCATCCGTTGGCCGGCGCGAGAGAAGTGGAGTTGGCGCAGGCTTTGGCTTATCCGCTGATCAGTGAGACTCCCGGCTGTGACAGCGATATTCAGGCGTTGCTTTCCCAATCCGGCATTTCGCCGAATATTTGTTACAGCTTTCGGGATGATGCGATTATTTTTGCTTTTGTGGAGGCGAATTTGGGGATCACAATTTCACAGGAACTGGTGCTTAATGCTTTTAATGCTTTCGGCAGCAAGCTATGCGCCGTGCCTCTTGCAGGTGCGCCCAAAAGGGTAATCGGTCTGGCCCGGAAAGCGACGATGAATTCGCTGCTGTGCGATGTTTTTCTCGAGTATATGCAAAAGCGGCGCGACTGAACGGGGCTGTGACGGTGCTTTAAGATTGCTTTTATTCATAAGTTTGTGAAAAAGGTGTTGCATACACAAAAACATTGCGCTATAATTGCCGACAAAAAACAGAAAAGTATAGAGCGTATTTGACTGAATTGAGAATAAATGTAATTTTTTCCCGTTTTGCCGCAACACTTTATGAACTTTCTGCTGTGTTGGAGGAGTAGCTATGAATTTGAGAAAAAAGGCAAATTTGCTTTTATCAACTGCTTTGAGTGCAGCCTTATGTGCATCTTTTACGCTTGCGTTTTATAGCGTGCCGGTCGAGGCGCAAGTCGGTAATACCGGCAATCGGGCAGCGGCGATGCAGGACGGTGAAGGGACGGAAGTTGACGGGAATACTGTAATTGAATTTAAGGATCCGAAGTTTAAAGCTAAAATTCTGGATCTGATGCACAATTTTTATAAATTGATTCCTCAGGATGTGAATGAAATTACGGCCAAGACAGCTGCCCAAATCCAATTTTTGGACTTGGATAAGCAAGGTATTAGCGATTTAAGCGGACTGGAATATTTTACAGGTCTGGAAAGACTTAAGCTTCAGGACAATCAGATTCAAGATTTAAAACCGCTGCAAAATTTAACTCATTTGACGGAACTGTGGCTGCGCAAGAACAAAGTTACCGATTTGACCCCTTTACAGGGTTTGACCGAGTTGAAAACTCTTTTGCTTACAGATAATTTAATTGAAGATTTGGAACCGATAGAGGGTCTGAATAAGCTACAAATGTTGGATCTTAGAGACAATCAAATTGATGATTTAACGCCGTTGAAAGATCTGCATAATTTGACCGTTTTGGATGTCAGCGATAACGGATTTGGGGATTTAACGGCATTGGAGGGCTTGAGCAAATTGCAATATTTGCAAGCAAATGATAATGATTTGCTCGAGTTGCCTGATTTTAAAAATTTAACGGAATTGTATGATCTCAGGCTTGATAACAATAGAATTACGGACTTGACCCCGCTGAAAGGTTTGGCGAAGTTGAATTATATCAGTCTGTCGAACAATCAAGTCAGCGACCTTACACCTTTACAGGACTTGAAGGCGCTGACCGGCGTTTGGATTACGAATAATCAGCTTGCAGATTTGACCCCGTTGGAGAAATTACCAATATTGAAAGCTAACAACAGCGATTACACTTCTCAGAAGATTTCTTTATCTTCCGATCAGGAGGAAGTCGAGTTGCCGCTTAAAAATAGCAAAGATTTAAGCTTCAGTGTTCAAGGAGGGGATGCTGTCGGCACGGTTGCAGACGGGAAATTTACGCTCAAACGTGAGTTGCCGTACAAAGGTGCGGTTAAAATTAATTTCAGCAACACGGGTAAAGTCGGGCAGTTGGATTTAGAAAAGGATCAATATACCGGCACAATTACAATAAATGCAGATGTTAAGAAGAAAAATAATCCTGTACAGCCGCCTACACCGCAGCCTGTACAGCCGCCGGTTCCCAATACGCCGGCAGAAAAGCAAAAGACCGTAACCTTCATGTTGGGTGACGCAAGCTTGCCGGTAACAATTAAAGTAGAAACAGGCAAGACCGTAGACACGCAGTTGCTACCGACAGCGCCTGCTAAAGCCGGTTTCACATTCAAGGAGTGGAACACCGAAAAAGACGGTAAAGGCAAAACTTTCACTAAAGATACTGTTGTGACGGAAAATATGACACTATATGCAATCTATACAGCAAATACCGATCCCGCGCAGCCGGTCAATTCTACTCCGGTTGCAACAACAGTTACCGGTGATAAGGAGTCGCAAACGGAAGTTACATATGAAGTACAAGAAACAACAGCAGATGAAGGTACGGATACAGAAAATGCTGCTACGACGCAGAAAAACTCCCGGCGTACGGTAAGTAAGACAGGTGAAACAAGTTGTGCCGCCTCTTGTCTGCAGTTAGTGGAAATAGCAGTTGCCGTGCTTGCCGCTATAACTACCGGAAAAAGAAAACAATAGCGCCGGACACAGCATTATTACTTCGACATCTTTGTCAGATTACAGCTTTGTGCTTGCAAAACATAATAAGATATTATAATTTGTGAGAAAAGTTGTTGTGAGGACAGATTATGAATAAAGATGTTTTGAAGTTGAGAACAAGCTCTGAAAGAAGCTCGCAGTCGAGCCGAATTTTAGGGCTTTTTCTTATGTGCTTCTGCGCTTTGCTGCTCAGTGCGGTATCCGTTTACGGAGCGGAAGTTAAGCCGGAAGTGAAGCGGGAGCCGGTAGAATTAACGGAAGAGGAGATTAATAAAAACTATTTTCTTAATTTGGCTTTGCGCTATAAAGCTTTAGACATGGATGACAGCAGCGGAGAAATGATTTCGCATATCATTAAGCCGGATACAGATTTAGGTACGATAGATACATCCTGGCATAATAAAGAAAGAGGCGGACTTTCGCAGACGCACGATGAAATTCTCCAAGCTTATCGCCAAGTGGACTTTGAGTTTTATGATCAAACGCTGCAACAAAAAGCGGATATCAAGGAATTGAAAATGGCTCCTTGCACCGGAGCCAGACGGGTGTTTTTCGGCTTTGACCCCACACATGAATATGTTTTGACGATTGTCGGCAGTACTGTGCCTTCACCTTATGCCTTGGGTTTCAGTAAACAACATCCGGCTTATACATCTCCTATCGGCAGCAAAATAGCTTTTACTTTGAATGATTTGTCGAAGCAGGAATCGGTTTATCAAGCCGACAAATATAATGTGCCGGAACCTTATGAACAGCATATCAACCGCTTTTATAACGTCGACCTTTTCATGGCCCCTCTGGAATTTATTTTCGCTAATTCCCGGGATGATGCCAAAGAGGCTTTAAGTATCCGGAATCATCCGACTTTGAAGGATATGAAGACTTTTGTCTATGATAACAGCAAAATATTTCAGCGCTTGCGAGTCAGCAATAATCAAATTCCTTATCCGCAAGGTGAGCCTAAAAGAGAAGGCTATATTTTCAAAGGCTGGGCTTACGATTTGCTTTTCCCGAAAGGTGCTGACGGTAAGCCGAATGAGACGGCCAACGCTTACACTATTTATAACTTGTTGGAATGTACACGTCAGTCCGGTTTGACGCCGGAACAGACCGGGCAATGCTATAGCGACTATAACAATTGGGCGCCTGTCCCTATCCGCTTTAAAGCTAACTCCAGAACTTTCCATCAATGGACAATTATTCGCGACGGCGTTATTAATAAGTACGGCATGACGCCGGATTTTCTGCAAGCCGAATCACCGGTATTTATTGCCTATGCCTATTGGGTGAAAGCTGATAAAAAGACGGAACCGACAGTTACCGCGACTACACCAAAAATAACAACCGCGACAACTGCGACAGCTTCAGCAACGACAATTACGCCGATGGAAAAAAACACAAGCACAAGCCCGATCCAGGTGAGACATACAGTAGCCAAAACCGGTGAAAAAACTTACACCGACGGACTGCTCGGCTTGGGGATTATGCTGCTTGGCGGATTGCTTGCAAGCATAAATATTGAGATTAAGCGGGAAGCTGTATTCACCGAATCATTTGTGACTCACGATATGAATTGATTTTTAACTTCCGGTTCTTGATTTAATTGGGCTTTCTGTTACAATGTAGATAAGGAACAAGCCCTTGCCATACGTGGCGGGGCACTTTTTTTAGGTGTATGTATGAGCAAACCATTTAAAACTTATGATGAGCAAATTGAGATACTTTCATCCAGAGGACTATATATTGAAAATCTAAAAGATGCTAAAGTTATTCTATCACAAGTAAATTACTATAATCTCATAAATGGCTATAAGACTCCTTTTTTAGATAACGCATCTTCTAACAAGGTGGAAGATGTATATAAACCCGGTAGTAGTTTCGAAGAGATTTATGCCCTTCATGAAATGGATCGTGAATTAAAAAAAGTAGTTTTCTACTATTTACTCCGCTTTGAGAAACTTTTAAAAACATCCTGTGCTTATCATTTTTCAGATTTACACAGGGATGGTCTATATCCTTACTTACAAACTGAAAATTATTCTACATCAAAGCATCAATTAAATTATGTTTTGAAAAATATAGGAACATTAACTGCTGCAATAAGCAGAGAAAATAAAAATTCAAATGGCAAGAAACCACTTAAGCATTATATAAAAAAACACAACCATATACCTCTTTGGGTACTTGTAAATTTCCTTACTTTAGGAAATATATCCTACTTCTATAATTCCCTTGATGAATCTTTGCAAAATATAATTGCTAGAGATTTTGGTGAGAGATATAAAGAAAATTACCTGTCTAAAGAAAAAATTAGTAAAACTGAACTTATAGACATAATTAAAATCTGTAATTTCTTTAGAAATGTTTGTGCCCATGACGAAGTTATGTTTTCTTTCTCTTTGAATAAAGCCGGTCAAACTGCTATGTTTAAGAAGTTTTTTGCTGAAAAATATACCGGCAAAAATTTACATGATTTAATACTGGTCCTTAAACTTGTTATTCCTAAGGAAGAATATCAATCTTTAAATGAATCAATTACATCTATAAAAAGCAAATATAAGAATAAATTTTCCAGTATAGAAATTGATGATATATTTGAAATTTCCGGATTTCCTAATAAGTAGCTATCAATAATTACAGGTGATTTAAATATTACCTTGAACTTTCAGCTTAAACCTGTATTTATGTATCTCGCTGCTTCAAACACGGGGTTCGCTAAGTCCTATTGGCGGATTGCTTGCATTAATTAAACATCTGCTGTAAATTATATGCGTAAATTTTGTTAGTTCATTTTAGCATTGGTGACAGCAATTCCGGAATCACAGCTAACATTATCCGGGAGGATGTTATGCGCAAACATATAGTATGTGCAGTGTTGCTTGCTTTTCTTTTGGCGATGACTTCAATTTTGAGTGTTGACGCTGAAGCTAAAGGAAAAAAGAAATATGCTAACTTCCAAGAAGTAGCTCTCGATATGGAAACTTATTTCCAAAAGGCGATAAAGGCGGTGGAGGCCGGTGAGGCCAAAAAAGCTTATAACGCGATGAATACCGCGTATTTCGGGCATTATGAAGTACAGGGCTTCGAGAAATATGTGATGGTCAATATTTCGGCTCAACGTGTAAGTAAGATTGAGGCGATGTTCAGAGATATTAAGCATTCCATTCTCGGCAATGTCAAAAAAGACAACAAAGAGATTATTCAAAATATTAAAACTTTGTCTATGTGCGTTTGCCGGGATGCGTTGGTGCTGGATGGCGTTTTGGATAATAATTCGCCGGATGAAGCCGGCTTGCAACTGTTGAAAGGTTCAACGGTGCAGGTGGATGAAAAAGCGGTTAATATCAAGTCGTTTTTCGCCTCTTTCGGTTTGCTGGTGCGGGAAGGTCTGGAAGCGATTCTTGTCTGTATGGCGATTATTACTTATCTGATTAAATCCGGTAACAAGCATTTGTGTAAAGGCGTTTATCTCGGCATGTTGGCCGGTGTCATCGGCAGCGGCCTGTTGGCGGTTCTGATTGATCTGGCTTTGCAGGGTGTAGGTCAGGAATTGATGGAAGGCTGGACCATGTTCTTAGCCGTAGCCGTTCTTTTCTACGTCAGTCACTGGATGTTGCATCAGTCGGAGGAGAACGCTTGGAATGAGTATATTCACAATGCGGTGCAGAAGTCGATTGATAAACGCAATTCATATGTCCTTATAGGTTCGGCGTTCTTGGCCGTTATTCGTGAGGGTGCGGAGTTGATTCTCTTTTACAAAGCAACTTTAGCCGGCGGTACAACCAATAAGTTGTATGCGGTTCTGGGCTTTGTTGCCGGTGCCGTTCTTTTGGCTGTTATTTATTTCGTTATGCGTTATACGACAGTCAAGTTACCTTTAAGACCGTTTTTCCTGTTCACAAGTATTCTGTTGTTCCTGATGTGCTTCACTTTCATGGGCAAAGGCGTGCAGGAATTAACTGAGGCGGGATTTATTTCCGGCGCTTCCAAACTGCCGTTTATGCACGGTTTCAGTATCCCGGATTTGGGAATTTATGATCGGGCCGAAACTATGCTGCCGCAGATGATGATTGTTATCGCTTCGCTCTGGCTGTTGTTGAGCAATCACTTCCGGCGCGGCGCTCGCATTAAGCAACAGCGGGCGGCGACGGTTACAAATGGCCAAAGCAAAGCGGACGAAAATAAGGTAGAATAAGTTAACAATAATAATCTCAATTGTTGAAAAAACTTTTGAGTCAATATATAGGAGGAATATATGAAGAATAAGTATCTCAGCATGATTCTGGCAGGAGCTGTAGCTCTCTCATTGGCAGGATGTGCCGGCCCAAATAAATCAACTGCCACCCAAAAGACGGCAGAGAAGACTGCGGCTAAGAGCGAAGCGGCCAAAGCTACTAAGGCTGAAGCTAAAGAGTCGAAGAAGGAAGCTGCTAAAGAAAGCAAAAAAGATGACAAAGCTCAAGCCAAGCCGGGAGAGTCGGGTTTCAATGAGATTCCTATCGGTGAAGCTAAAGAAGCCGGTCCTTTCAATGTTGAAGCCGTTTATTTCCAAGGTGTAGATATGATTCCGGAGAATAAACAACCTTCAGCAGAAGAGTCCGATATGCATATTGAAGCTGATATTCATATGAAACCGGAAGCAGCTAAAGCCTTCGGCTTCGGTGACGGCGAAGATATTTGGCCGGCTTATTTGAACGTCAATTATAAAGTTATGTCACAGGACGGTAAAAAAGAAATTATTTCCGGTTCTTTGATGCCGATGAATGCCGATGACGGTCCGCACTACGGTATCAATGTTAAGAAGGGTGTAATTCCTGTAGGTAAGTATAAGTTAGTTATTGAAATTAAAGCTTCGGAAGATTATTTGTTGCACGTCGACAGCGAAACAGGTGTTCCGGCCGCTCGTGACAACGGCAAGGCTGCAGCCAACAAATATTACGAGAAGCAGAAAGTTACATTTGACTGGAATTATGATGCCAGCCAGTTGGCTTCCAAGTAACAGGTAATATGCACTTTTAAAGCCAAGGTTGATAATTATCGGCCTTGGCCTAATATTATCTGTATGAGAGGGGGCCTTTGTGCTAAACTTTCTGGTTTATGTAATCGGGATGCTGCTTATGTTTACCGGCATCTTCAGCTTGACCCTGACTCTGATTCGGCGGATTAATGATTTGTCATTAAAATACGTTTTTGCTGTCTCTTCCTGTTTAGGCATTCTGGCCGGTATAACTATTTATGTGGCAAAGCGTGTTGAGCCGAAGAAGTTGTTGCGTTTTTTAACACTTCTGAATCGTCGTTTATTGGCCGTCGCAAGTGTTCTTGTTTTGGTCGCCCTGCTTTTGTTGTTGCTTTCGCTGCTGTTTAATCGTTGGCGCCGCTTTGCAGGCGGAACTGTCGACAGCAAGGAGGCGGAACTTCAGATTGTCAGGACTTTGCGTTTCGCGGCTTTGACCGGCTTTTCGCTGAGTCTGATACCGCTTATCGCCTATTTATTGCCGCAAATGTGCTTAAAAACGGCAGAGTTTGTAGCGTTTAACGAGGAATCGATCAGCACGGGCACTTTGTTCCGCTTAATCGGCTATGCTGCCGGTTGTTTGCTGGCTTTTTTGTTCGGTTTGAGTTTGTTCCAGGTGTATAAGCGTTTGGCGCCGGGTTGTCTGTACGGTTTTGCCTGCCTTAACTATTTATTGTTGCTGCTGGATTTAGGTATGCGCGGGATCAGCGGTGCGGCGCGTTTGAACTGGCTTTCAAGTCGCAATAATTTTGTTTTTGCGATTATGGTTTTTGAAGACAGAAGTTTACCTTATTTCGCGACGATTTATTTGCTTATGGCCTTGCTTTTGTCTGTAAGCGTCTATGCGGCGCACAGAAAATTACAAGGTGAGTTTCCGACCCCGGCAAAACGCCGGAAAGCGGCCTGGTGGCAACGTAACTGTCGCCGTTGGTCTGTGAGTTTGGCTGTTTTTGCTTTACTTTGTACATTGACGTTGACTGCAGTCAGCAGTTATATTACACGTCCGGTCAAATTGACACCGCCGGAAAATTATACGACGGAAGGTGATCAAATTATTATCGACCTGCAGCAGGTGCAGGACGGACATTTGCATCGCTTTGCCTATAATTATCAACAGCATAACATTCGTTTTATTGTTGTCCGTAAACCGAACAGCAATGCTTACGGAGTCGGGCTGGATGCCTGTTCTATCTGTGGTATTGCCGGTTATTTCGAACGGGGCGATAATGTTGTTTGTAAGCGTTGTGATGTCGTGATGAATAAGGCGACCATCGGCTTTTTAGGCGGCTGTAATCCGGTACCGTTTCCTTATGTTGTACAGGACGGCCGAATTATAATTAACAAGGCGGATTTGGAAAAGGAAGCAAATCGTTTCCCCATAGGAGCATAAAATGTTTTGGAGAATGGTAGGCGGAGCACTTTTCCGTCAAAAGAAAAAAATGGCAATGGTTGCCATGACGATTGCTTTGGGTATATCACTGGCTACCGCTTTGATGAATGTCATGTTGGGAGTCGGCGATAAGATTAATAAAGAATTAAAGGTCTACGGTGCCAATATTTCAGTTGTGCCCAAGGACGCCTCGCTGCTTGACGATTTATACGGTCTGCAGGAAGGTGCGGGAGTCAACGATAAATATTTGTACGAGGCTGATGCTCCGAAAATCAAGCAGATTTTCTGGGGTTACAATATTGTGGATTTTGCCCCTTATTTGAAAGTCCGGGCGAAAATAGTCGGAACGGATGATCAGATTCTGCTGGTCGGTACCTGGTTTGCGAAAGAGCTGAAGATTCCGACCGGAGAAACTTTACAGGCCGGAGTGCGGAATTTGAAGACCTGGTGGCGTTTGCAGGGCGACTGGCCGGCAGATGCCGATACTAAGGGTGCAATTGTCGGCTATTTGTTGGCTCAACAGAACGGTTGGCAAATAGGCAGCCGGATCAAGGTAGAAGCAGGCGGCCGGCAACAGGAATTAATTGTGCGCAGTTTGTTGAATGCCGGCGGTGATGAGGATAAGCGCATCTATACGAATTTGCAGGCAGCGCAGCAATTGGCAGATTTGGAGGGGAAAATATCCGGTATTGACGTGTCGGCTTTGACTACCCCGGATAATGCTTTGGCACGCAAAGCTTCGGTCAATCCCGATTCTTTGACTCCGACGGAAAGGGATACCTGGTATTGCACGGCTTATACCGGCTCTATTTGTTATCAAATTCAGGAGGTCGTGCGTGACGGCGTTGCCAAGCCTATAAGACAGGTAGCCGAATCGGAGGGAACAATTCTTAATAAAACCAAATTGCTGATGCTTTTAATTACTGTTCTCAGCTCTATCGGCTCGGCTCTGGGAATCAGTAATCTGGTAACAGCGTCGGTTATGGAACGGGGCCAGGAAATCGGCCTGATTAAGGCCGTCGGCGGGCGTGATATTCGGATTATTATTTTGATTTTGACCGAAATTATACTTACCGGTCTCATCGGCGGTACTTGCGGCTATGTTATAGGCTTGGGATTCGCACAAATTATCGGTTTGACGGTCTTCGGCACGACGATACCGTTGGCGATTATGGTTATTCCGATTGATTTGCTTGTTTTGCTGGCCGTTATTCTGGTGGGCAGTATTCCGGCAATTCGTTATCTGTTATGTTTGAAGCCGACGGAAGTTTTGCACGGGAGGTAAAATATGCGTACAAAATCAATGTATTTAAAGATGATTCTCTGTTCGTTATTGCGCCGCCGTTCCAGAATGCTGATAGCTTTGTTGGCCGTAGCCATCGGTTCGACAATAATGTCAGGTATGATTACGATTTACTACGATATTCCACGTCAATTGGGCAAGGAATTTCGTTCTTACGGCGCCAATTTTATGATTTTGTCGGAGAATAACGCCAAAATTACGGCAGACCAGTTTGCGACGATAAAAGAAATTTTGCAGACGAAAAAGCTGGTCGGCATGGCTCCTTATCGTTATGAAACGACGAAAATTAATCAGCATCCTTATATTTTAGCCGGAACCGACATGGACGAGGCGAAGAAGAACAGTCCGTTCTGGTACATCGAGGGTGAATGGGCCGACAGTCAAGATTCCGATGAAGTTATGATCGGGAAAGAGGTTGCTCGAACTTTAAGTCTGACCGTCGGTGATACATTTACCGTCCAGGGTGTCCTTTACGGGCGGGATGTTGTGGCTTCCAAAGTGACGCATACGGCGGAAGATTATAAGAAAAAAGATGCTTTTAAGGATTATTATCGCAGTAAATTAAAAGTTAAGGGCATTATTACGACCGGCGGGGCGGAAGAAAGCTTTATTTTTCTGAACTTACCCAAGTTGAAAAGTTTGTTGGCCGATACGCAGATGCGTTTAGACGGTATCGAGTGCAGTATCGAAGCGAATGCCGGAGAGTTGGAGAAAACGGCTAAGGAAATTACGCAGGCTTTACCCGGTATAGTCGGTCGTCCGGTCAGAAGAGTGACGCAGTCGCAGGATATTGTTTTGGGAAAATTACAAATTCTGGTTCTGCTGGTTGATACGGTTGTGCTGTTTTTAACGGTTATTTCGGTGTTGACAACAATGATTGCCGTGGTGACGGAACGCCGCAAGGAAATCGGCTTGAAAAAGGCGTTGGGAGCGCCGGATCGCAGCATTATTGCCGAATTTATCGGCGAAGGTGCAGGAATCGGTGTTATAGGCGGTGCTTTGGGTGTCGCTTTCGGCTTCCTGTTCGCCCAACAGGTCAGTTTGAGTGTTTTCGGGCGAGCAATTGAATTTTCCTGGTGGATAATTCCTGTAACACTTATTATCTCAGTATTTGTTACGGTGTTGGCAAGTATTTGGCCTGTTAAACAGGCGACGAAGGTTGATCCGGCTTTGGTGCTGCGGGGCGAATAATAATAAGAGGTAAGAATTATGGCAAATGATATAAAAGAAAAGCAACCGGAAAATCGGCCGGCGGCAGTAAAAGTAAGCGGGCAGAAGACGGTAATTGCGCCTTTGCCGACGGATCACGATCCGCGCCCGGTGCTGGTGGCGCTGCGGGATGTGTCGAAGATTTATGCCAATGTTAATGCTTTGAAAGATATAAATCTGGACGTGCACAAAGGTGAATGGCTGTCAATTATGGGATCTTCCGGTTCCGGTAAGACGACAATGATGAATATCATAGGCTGTTTGGACAAGCCGGTGGCCGGAGCAGTTTATCTTGACGGCGAAGATGTGACGAAGAAAAATCAGCATGAGCTGACAACTATCAGACGGGAAAAAATCGGCTTGATTTTTCAACAGTTTCACTTGATTCAATATTTAACGGCACTGGAGAATGTGATGGTTGCACAATATTATCACAGTATGCCGGATGAAAAAGAAGCTTTAGCCGCTTTGGACAAAGTAGGATTAAAGGATCGGGCGAAGCATTTACCGAACCAATTATCAGGCGGCGAACAGCAAAGAGTTTGCATCGCCAGAGCTTTGATTAATAACCCGGAGATTATTCTGGCGGACGAACCTACAGGTAATCTGGATGAAACGAACGAGAAAATGGTGCTTGAAATTTTGCGTAATCTGCATCAGGAAGGCGCGACAATTGTTGTGGTCACGCATGATCCGGAAGTGGGGGAAGAAGCGGAACGTAAAGTGATTCTTGATTACGGGCGCATCAAAGATGTTATAGAATTATCCTAATTTCACTTCAGCTGCGGCTGCAAAAGCTGTAAAACCGGTGATCAGCGACTTGATTGGCGAGCCGGACATAATTTAAGGATTTGAGAAGTTGCGAGGCTTCTTGAAAATTATTGTTTTTTGGAGGTGCGAAATGCACAAATATAGATATTTAAAGATTGTCAGCTTGATTCAAGCTTTATTGGGCCTGATTTTGGCAGCAATGTCATTCATTCTGGTCCCTGTTTGTCCGCCCATGCACGGTATGCATATGTCCTGCTTCTATACGGGAATTTTAGTGACCTGCAGCGGCATTATCATTTTGATTTTAGCTGCTTTGAATTATTTCCTGCAAAAAGACGGTTGGAATAAATTAATTGCCCTGGTGCAGATTATTATCGCCGCCTTAGCTTATATGATTCCGAGTAAAATTATTCCGGTTGCCATCGGCACCAATATGCAGGGACATACCAGATTTATCGGTCTGTGCATGAAACCGATGCCCTGTTGGAACAGCTTCCGCGCTTCCAGTATTTGTTTGCTGTTGATTGTCATAATCGCTTTAGTTTATTTGGCAATGCAGTATGTGATGAAGAAAGACTAGAATGATTCTTTGTTGTTTCCGGTCCGGGATAAGGACCGGAGACAGGTATTATAGACATAGGTGAAGTGATGGAAAATAAATTTTCATTCCATAAATTGGCTAAAGCCAATATACAGCACAAACCCCTGCGCAGTTTCTTTTTACTGCTGATAGTTTTTCTTTTCAGTTTAGCAGTTTTCAGCGGCTCTCTGTTCATTAATGCCCTCTCCGGCGGCGTGTTGCAGGTGTCCGCCCGGATGGGTGCGGATATTATGATTGTACCTTCCGGTTATAAGACAAATGTGGAAGCGGTTTTACTTAAAGGGGAACCTTCTACTTTTTATTTGCCGCAAGATACTTTGGAGGTGCTCAAGCAGCAACCGGGTGTGCTGAAAACCACGCCGCAGTTGTATATTGCTACCTTATCCGCCTCCTGCTGTTCTTATCCGCTGCAAATTATCGGCATTGATACGGCTAGCGATTTTCTGGTACAGCCATGGCTGAGGCAGACTTTGCCCCGCACTTTGCAGGATGATGAAGCGCTGGTCGGCTACAACATTGTCGGTGAGGCGGGAGAAAAAATCAAATTCTTCGGTAAAGAGTTAAAGATAGCCGGGCGTCTGAGCAAAACCGGCATGGGCTTCGACGGTACCGTGTTTGTTAATATGAATACAGCGAAAAAGCTGGTTCAGGCCGGAGCGTCCAAAGGTGTGCAAAAGGCGGTGGATAACAGCCAGGTCAGCGTGGTGATGGTCAAGGTTAAATCGGGTTTGGACCCGATCAAGGTCGCCGGTATTATTTCTAAAAATTGCAGTAATCGCGGAATTTTCGCCATGGCCAGCAAGAGCTTTGTCAACGACTTGGCGGATAAGCTTTATTTGTTGGCGGGATTCATCCGCTTTTCTTTAGTCGGCTTATGGGTGATGGCGCTTGTTATTTTGGCGCTGAGCTTTACAACTATGATTAATGAGCGCAAACGGGAATTGAGTGCTTTAAGAATTTTAGGGGCAAGGCGCAAACAATTGGTACAAATTGTTCTGGCTGAGGCCTGGCAGTTAAGCTTCAGCGGCAGCCTGGCCGGCACTCTTTGCGGTTTACTTGTAACTTTGATCAGTTTCCCTTTGTTGGCAAATCGCTGGTCGATGCCTTTGCCGCAGCCGGCGTGGACAACATATTTGCTTTTTGCCTGCTTTACCTTGATTGTCGGGATGGCAGTCGGGCCTTTGGCTTCATTGCCTGCTGCCGTGAAAGTCAGTAAACGGGATGCTTATACCAGTATGAGGGAGACGGACTGATGCTTGAAATTAACGGTTTGACGAAAAAATATAAGCGGGGAGAACAAATTGTTCCGGCCGTGTGCGATTTAAGTATGACGGTGGCCGACGGCGAGTTTGTGCATATTGTCGGTCATTCAGGCAGCGGCAAGTCGACGCTTTTGAGTTTGATTGCCGGACTTTTAACACCTGATGCGGGCGAAATTAAAATTGCTGCTGCCCCTTTTTCGACTTTGGCGGATGAGGAGCGGGCGGTGTTTCGCAATCATAATATCGGTGTAATTCCGCAAATGCCGACGTTGTTGGCGGCGCTTAATGTTTTTGACAATGTCGCTTTACCTTGGTATTTGGCTAAGAAAGATGGCGATGTTGCCGGTCGGGTCTGGTATTTGCTCGACGAGTTGGGGATCCGCGATTTGGCGGCAGCTTTGCCGCATACTTTGTCGGGCGGCGAAATTCGGCGAGTTTTAATTGCCCGGGCTTTGATGATGGAGCCGAAATTGATTTTGGCGGATGAGCCGACATCGGATTTGGATCCGACGCGGACGAAGGAAGTTATGGAGCTGTTTCAGCGCATTAATCGGCAGGGAACGACCCTGGTCGTCGTTACGCACGAAACTGATACTCTGAGCTACGGCGATCGGGTTTTGGAGTTGTCCGGCGGCAAGTTCGTTACTTGTCAGCAGTCGCACGTTCAGGGCAGGTGAGCAGATTAATGATGAGATTTATTCGTACTTTGAGAAGCTTTTATATAACAAAACGGCGAAAAACAAGAGCGGCGGCAAGTTACAGAAAGCCGGCAATTGTGCTGGCGGCGCTGCTGTTTATGGCCTCGACGATTTTATCAGCTTGTCAGAAAAATAAATTAAATTCAATAGAAGAAAAACTCGGAAAAGATCAAGGAACAATCGAGCAGCAAACGGTCAAGCGGCGGGACCTTAACGTGGCTATTGCCGCCTTACCGCGCCATCAGCGCCCGGAATTTGCCCAAACTTTGACGGAAAAAGCTTTAATTGATCAGTTGTATGAAGGTCCGGTAACTTTTCACAATAATAGAATCCGTTTACAACAGGCGGAAAAAATTACGTCCAATGCTGCCAAAACCGTTTGGACAATTAAGCTGCGCCCGGATTTACGCTGGTCGGACGGCAGTCGAATTACAGCGGAAGATTATCGTCAAAGTTGGTTGCGCTATCTGACGGAGCCTGAGGCGGAAGCTTATCGGGCTTGGATTATTCTCAATGCTGAAGCGTTTACTCAAGGAAAAGTTACGGCGGAAAAGGTGGGAATTAAGGCGCAGGACGATACTTTGACTTTAACTTTGCAACGTCCGCTGCCGAATTTACCGGCCTGGTTGACACAGAGCTTTTTTTGCCCGAGTAAATTTACTGCTGACGGTAAAGCTTTATATAACGGAGCTTATCAATTGAGCAGTGTAAGTGAGAAAGATATTAAATTGCAGGCTAATCGCTTTTACTGGGATGAGGTAAATGTTTGGCTGAAAGATATCAATATTAAGGTTATTCCGGATGAAATTCAGGCTTATGAAGCTTATCATACGGGAATAATTGATTTTATCGGTGAGCCGTTTTATGCTATCGCCAAAGATCGGCGGGCGGCGGCCGTGAGCAGCGCGGAACACCTGACTTTCCCTTTAGCTCGTTTAGGTTATATAAAGTTGGAAAATCTTAAGCATCCGCTTTTTGCTGCAGCAGAAAAAAGACAGGCTTTGTATACCCTGCTGGATGCGCCTTTTCAGTCCCGTGTTATTCTGCAGGACGGTTCGGCGGCTTGGCCGCAACGCTTAACGCCCGATCAGGCAATGCGGCAGCAGGCGACGGAAACTTTGAAAAAAGGTTTATCTGCAGCCGACTTGGAGAGCTTAACCGATAATAGTACAGTCGGTGTAGGCGGACAGACAATTCTGGAGAATCGTCTGTTGGTCAGCGTCAGTAAAGATTGGTTGAATGCTTTGCGGATTCGTTTCCATTTGCTAAGAGTTGCGCCGCCGGATAAACCGGTAGATTTCAGGTACTGTACGGAACAGGCGCCGACAGATTCACCGGACAGTCTGCTGCAACTTTGGTCTTTACGACATATGTTGCAACTTGATAAGAAAACGGAACAGGCTGTTTGGCCGACAGGTGAGCTAAGTGACGCGGAGGAGGCGGAATTGCAGCAATTATGGCAGAAATTGCCGACTGAACTGGCACTTTTGCCTTTGACGACCCGTTTCGCTCTGATTATGACCCGTCCGAATTTGGTTGGGGTGAATGTCGATAAAACGGGCAGAATGCTTCTGAGCGATTTACAATGGCGTTAAAAAAGCGGCGATTAGAGCGGCGATTAGGCTTCTACATGAAGTTAATCGCCGTTTTTAATTTTGTTTATTATAGGGGAGGCAGCCGGACTTTGCAGAAATTCCAGGGTGCTTGGTGGCAGCATTTCCTGCAGAACGGCATAATGGTCTTCTTTGATTGCCCGGCGGACAGTAGAAGCGCTGATAATTTCCGACCCTATTTTTTTGCGCGGAATAATGCAGCAACTTAAGCCGTTACGCTGTAATTCTTCGGCTAAAACCCGATTATAAATAGCGGTGGTTTTACTTAGCGGTTCAGTACCTAAAAAGCGTTTGCCGATTTTCAATTTTTCAGCAATTTTACAAAAGATACCGGCCTCAATTTCCGCCTGCGATTCTACCGCCGCCGCAGAATCGGGTTGGAAATAAGCAGGAAAAGTTGCTGTACTGACAATATAGTAGCCGCTGTCATGATAGACTAAATTTTTAATAGAGGCAGTTCCTTTCCGGACCAATTCTTTTCTCACTTTGAAGGGAAAAACGCTATGGTCGGCACTGACTATAAATAAATGCAGCAGGTCGACTTCGGCGGCCGCCTTGCTGATAAGATACAAATGCCCGGCAGTAAAGGGATTGGCGTTGAGGACGATTGCGCCGGCGTTTATCCCGGCAGAAACAGCGGAATTGTCGACCTCAAGACTTTCCTGCAAAAGCTTGTTGAGATAAGTGTCAAAGGCGTGCGCCTGATTTTCCATGAAGATAATACCGTCGGCGGCAGTCTGCAGCAGATGAAAACCGAGATTTTCCAAAGGAGCGAGATTTTCGGCCTTGGTGTAAACGAAAAGCTGTTTGTAGCCGCGGGTGAATTGTTGCTTCATAATGGCGCTGACAAGCGGAGCCAATAATCCTTGATTTTGCCAAGCCGGTTTCACAGCCAGGCAGCGCAGCGTGTTTTCAAAACAGCCGGCGGTAGCGACAAGTTCATCTTCCGGTGTATATAATCCTAAAATATAATCCAAATTGCGATCTAATTTGATTTTAACTTCCTGCAATAGTCTGTTAAGTTCATCATATTCCTGCCGACTTTGAGGCAAGATGCGGCGTATTTGTAAATCAAACATCAGTTGTATCCTTCACATTTTATCTATCCGAGAGTGTCTTATAATTTAGAGGATAGATTTTCCGTAATCATAACATGAGGAGTGAAGAAATGAAATTTCCTTTTTCAGAATATTGTGAGTGTTATAAAGATTTGCTGTTGCAATTTGCTAACGCCGTGCAAACGGGAGCAAGGTCTTCAACGGCCGACGTGTCGACAACCTTTACCGCCGATTCAGTTATGTGTCGCCGGGCAGCAGCCTGTCTGGAATATTGGCAGAACATCGATTCCACGCAATATCGCGCCAAAGAGGCGGCAGCTGCAGCGGCAGAAAACATCAACCTGATTATAGCGCGCCGGCAGGAAAAAGGCCGGGGCAGATACGGCAGACATTTCTTTTCCCCTTTAGGCGGTCTTTACTTTTCTTTTATTTTACCGCCGGGAAAGTTGCCGTTGGCCTTATATACGCCTTTATTGGCGACGGCGCTGAGCGAGAGTCTGGCAAGTGTTTGTCAAAGGAATTGCCGTATCAAGTGGGTTAACGATCTTTATTGGCAAAAGAAAAAAGTGGCCGGTATTATTACGGAATTTGTCGCTTCCAAGCAGCCGCAGATTGTTTGCGGAATCGGCGTAAATTGGTGTGCGCCGCTTAACGCTTCACTGCCGCCGGAAATTGCCGGGAGAGTCGGTAATTTAGCTTTACCGCTGGCGAACGCTAACTTACAGACAGCTTATCTCAGTGATTTACAAAGTGAGTTATTACTTGAGTTTTTCACGAAATTACAGCAGTATGAGGAGCAACGGATTGACGCTGCCGGCGATTTTATGGAGCTGTATGAGGCGAAACTGTTAGGAAAGGGTGAACAGGTCCTTTTGTCCGACGGGCGAGAAGTTCTTTTGCAGGGAGTGGATCATAATGACGGTTCCTTGCTTGTTTATCAAGGGAAAAAGCAACTAAAAATCAATTCCGGAGAGGTGAGTTTACGTTTGGACGGCAATGAGGGTGTAAACTGGTAAATGTGAATTAATTAATGAAGGTGGTCTTTTTTATGACAAATAGTAATTCTAATACGCAAAGCAGCAGGACCCGGGAATTGGTTTTAGCGGCAATTTTGGGCGTTTTAACCTTCCTCGGAACGTATATTTCCGTTCCCATGTATCCGGTGCCGATTACGTTGCAAACCTTGTTCGTTCTACTGAGCGGACTTTACCTGAGCCCTTATTTTGCGGCTTTATCCATGGCGGTATGCCTGATTTTGCGCTTGCTGATCGGCGGCTTTGCCGTTGTTGTCAGCCCGTCTTTCGGTTTCCTTATTGCTTTTATCGTGGCGGCTGTTGTTATAAGTAAGGTTCGGGGCGATAAAAAATTGAGTTATGTCAAGGCTGTCGGGTTGTTGGTAATAGGCGAGATTATCCTGTATCTCATCGGCTTACCTTACATGACGGTGATTTTGAATGTCTACCTTGCTAAAAATTTAAGCGCTTTTACGTTGTTGAAAGTCGGCATGCTGTTATTTATTCCGGGTGATATTGTGAAATTACTTTTGGCGGCTTATGTCTATAAATGCTTGCCGCAACTGAAATTTTTGCAAAAATAAGGGCTTAAAGCCATTGGTCTTTTAATTCGGCCAAACATTTGGTCAGACTGAATAAGTCGGCAACGCCGCCGGAAGACAGATTGTTACTGAGATAGTAATTATTCAAGTCTTCGGCGGCTTTTATTTGTTCTTCTGCTGTTAAAAGCAGAATTTGTCCGGCTGTTTGCTGCACATAGCGCAATTTTTCCAAACCGCCGCGTTTGAAAGTCGTGGTGTCGTCCGTTGTGGCGATGAGATAAAGTGTCAGTTGTAAATCGGACCAATCGGACTGCAGATACAGTTTTACAGTATTAAGCAACGGTCTGAAACCGGTGAGGGGCAAATGCCGAATGTCGGCCAAACCGGCGAGGTGAGAGAGACTGCTTCTGGAATAAGGCATTTGCACATAGTCTTTTTGTAAATCTTGCGCGAAATTGCTGATGTGTTCGCTCAGTGCCGCCCAACTTGTATTACTGACCCAAGCCTGCCAGAGGAAAAGTACGAGAAAAAGTAAACCTTTTTGCGTATTGACACCGCCGGTTAACTGCAGCAGCCGCTGCTCACAGTCCTGTCCCGCTTGCCGTAAAGTAAGAAAAGAGGCGGCAGCCGTCTGCGGCATTGTTGCCAATTCCTGACAGATAAAGCGCCCCGATTGCTGAAAAAGTTGAAAGTCCATATCCGTATGACAGCCGGAACTTACCGAATTTACACAACCGAAAGACAAATTGCGCAGTAATTCTGCCGTCAAAGCGTTTTCCAAAGCGGCGATGAAAATTTTCAAAGAGGAAGTTCGGCAGTCGACAGGAGAATTTGAGCTTGAGCCGGGAACGGATAAATACATTAATTTGCCTTCTTTGCTATACTGATTTTCATAATTTAACATAAGGAGAGATTACATGACAAGCGAACTTTTTGCTGCAGGAGAAGCTGTGGATTTACTGACGGTTTTGCAGCGTCGGGAAGAAAGAGTGGCCGTATATGCCGCAATCTGGCGGAAAATTCCGACAGCTACTGTTATTTCTCTTAAACTTAATTTACCCGGTCCAATTAAAAATAATCATTTAATTCTGCACTGCTTCGATAAATTGCTGCTGCAGGCGGAAAAAGCGGCGGCAGAGGCCGGATTGACATATCAACAAATGACAGATTGGCGCAAGGCAATTACCGGACCGGAACTTATCTGGTGGGCGCAAGGCGCCGCTTCGGCCTGGAAACAGTGGGCGATAAATTTGGAAACAGCTACGCCGGCCGGTCGCCTGCTGGATATCGACGTTCTGACAATTAACGGGGCGCTCAGCCGCAAAGACTTGGGTATTGCGCCCAGACGTTGCTTTTTATGTCAGCAGGAAGCGAAAGTTTGTGCCCGCTCCCGGAAACATACGGTAGCGGCAATGCAGGCGCAAATTGATTTAATTTGTCGCCGGGACGGATTGTTTAAGTAAATTCTTTTTTTAGACAAGTTGTACAAAAGCCGTGTTTTTTCAATGCTTTTTCTCAGACATATTTGCTGTCGCTCCGTTTGAATAAGGGTATTTCTCTCTATAATGAAATGACACAAATACTTGTAAGGAGGCAACAAATTATGAAATTGTTGCAGGCTTCAATGGCCGGTACCTTGGAATCCAGTGATGCTTTAGTCACTGTGGAACCGGCAAAAGCTGAGGAGAATGAGGTTGAGATTGATAGTTCCGTTTACGCTCAATTCGGTGAACAAATTCGGCAAACCGCATATGATGTATTGACAAAATTAGCTGTCAGCGGTGCTAAAGTGCATATTCAGGACAAGGGTGCGTTGGATTGTACTTTGCGTGCCAGAATAGAAACGGCGTTATATCGTGCCAGCGGGCAAACGGAGAATTTACCGTGGGGGACTGAATTATGAGAAGAGAAATTCGTCGAACCATGATGTTTTTGAATTGCCAAAAAGCTTCTCTGGTTAAAGATCCTTATATTTATGAACCTGATTGTGTGATCTTGGATTTGGAAGATGCCGTTGCGGCGCAGGAAAAAGATTCTGCCCGTTTCCAACTTTACAATACTTTGAAATATTTAGATTATCGCCAAACAGAACGCTGGGTACGGATTAACGGTGTCGATACGCCTTATTTTAAGGAAGATATTCGAGCGGCAGTTGCCGGTAAAGCCGACGGTATTCGTATCCCTGTCTGTGAGTCGGCAGCCGACGTGAAAGTCGTGGAAAATCTGGTCAGTGCGGCGGAAGAAGAATTCGGCCTGCCTGTAGGTAGTACGCTTTTAATGGCGGCCTTGGAATCACCTAAAGGTGTACTGAATGCTTTCTCTATTGCTGCAGCTACTCCCAGAATGATGGGAATTGCCTTGTCGGCCGGCGATTTTACCAGAACAATGCATGCCAAACATACCAAAACAGGCGAGGAACTGTTTGCCGCCCGCGGTCAAATTGTTTTAGCGGCCCGCGCTGCCGGCGTGATGTGCTTTGATACGGTGCATACGGATTTGGATGACTTGGACAGCTTGCGCCGGGAAACGGAATTAATTTGTAATATGGGCTTTGACGGCAAGTCGGTAATTAATCCGAAACAAATTGCCGTTATTCACGACGTTTTCAATCCTACAGCCAAAGAAATCAAGCATGCCGAACATATATTGTTGGCGCTGAGTGCCAATAAGGCTAAAGGTATCGGTGTCATGGTTGTTGACGGCAAGATGATTGATATTGCCATGAAGGAAGGCGCCGAAAGAACGCTTAAACTTGCCAAAGTGACAGGATTGTATAAGGGAGATTTAGTATGAAAAATAAAGTCGGGCGTGAAATACCGGAAGAGTTTTTGCAAAATGGAGTTGAGGTCTTTCAAGGGCAATATTATCGGGATAATTATGAGTATACTAAAGCCGCACCGACAGTTAGAGCTTATGTCAAACCGGATCGCAATAAATTGCAAAACAGTTTAAGAGAAACGATTCTCGCTTTGAATCTCAAAGATGGGATGACGCTCAGTTTTCACCATCATTTTAGAAACGGTGACTACATTTGTGCGCAGGTTATGGAGATTATTCACGAACTGGGAATTAAAAATTTGTTTATCTGTGCCTCAAGTTTAGGTAAAGCTCAGGCTAATTTAGTGCCGATGTTGGAGGATGGTACGATTACAGGTATATCTACCAGCGGCGTTCGGGACGAAATCGGACGGGCCATTTCGGAAGGCAAATTAGCTGAACCGGCTTGGATTCGCACCCACGGCGGTCGCGTCAGAGCCATTGAAACGGGGCAGATTAAGATTGATGTGGCTTTTATCGGCGCGGCTTCCTGTGATGTTTACGGCAACGCTTCCGGCAAAGGAGGCAAGAGCGAATGCGGCGTTTTATCTTACGCCGATGTTGATGCTAAATATGCCGATAAAGTTGTGGTGATTACCGATAATGTCGTTCCCGGTGTTAATATGCCGGCGTCCATTAAGGGAATTGATGTCGATTATGTCGTTAAAGTGGATCAAGTCGGTGATCCGGCCAAAATTGCCGGCGGTGCAATTCGGATGACAAAAGATCCGCGCGAGCTGAAAATGGCTGCATATTGTGCTCAGGTTGTAGCAGCAACGCAGTGGTTCAAGGACGGCTTTTCTTTCCAAACCGGTGCCGGCGGTGCCTCTTTGGCCGTGACGCAATTTTTGCGTTCCTATATGGACGAAGCGAATATCAAAATGGGCTGGGGCATGGGCGGCATTACGGAGCCGATGGTCGATATGCTGCATCAGGGATATATTCGGGCCTTATTGGATGATCAGGCTTTCGATATTCCGGCAGTCAAATCGGTGCATAGCGATCCGACCCATTATGAAATTTCCTGCTCCGAGTATGCCAATCCTCTGAATAAGGGCGCTTATGTCAATTACCTTGATTATGTAATTTTGGGCGCTTTGGAAATTGATACTAACTTTAATGTGAATGTTGTTCAAGGCTCAGACGGCTTGATTCAAGGTGCACCCGGCGGCCATCCGGATACGGCAGCAGGAGCAAAATGTACGATTATCGTCGCCCCGCTTTTGCGCAGCCGCTTAGCTACCGTCAGAAGAGAATTAACTTCCGTTACTACCCCGGGTGAGAGTGTAGATGTGCTGGTGACCGATTACGGAATTGCCGTCAATCCGCGCAGACAGGATATTTTACAACAACTGCAAAAGACCGATTTACCGTTATGCTCGATTGAAGAACTGGTAGAGACGGCGGAGAAAATCTGCGGTCGGCCGGAACCGATTAAATTTACGGATAAGGTTGTCGCTTTAGTCGAATATCGTGACGGTACATTGATCGATGTAATTCGGCAGGTAAAAAAATAATTTGATTAAGAAATATTGAGAAAAAACACGCATGCAGCGTCGGAGGTCAGCTGCATTGTGCAGGAGGATTTTATGGACGAAAAGAGGATTAATGCAGCCAAAGGTTTGAAACTTTTCGGCGCACCGTGGTATATAACTATAGTTGCCTGTATTGTTGTTTGGGGCGCTATGTTTACCGGTGTTTTAGGAACGGATATGTCGTCAACCATGGCTTTGATGTTGGCGATCGGTGTACCTCTTTATGAAATAGGTAAACGGATTCCTATTTGGAACAGCTATATCGGCGGCGGTATCTTATTAGCTTTCTTAGGTACGGCGGTTTTGACGCATTTTGCGGTTATTCCGGACAAATACGTTAAATCTATCGATGTATTTACGGGCAAAACCGGTTTTCTGACCGTCTTTATTGTCATTTTAATTACCGGCTCGGTTCTGTCATTAGATCGGCATACGCTTTTGAAAAGCTTTGTCGGTTATTTCCCGGCAATTTTAGGCGGCGTGGCGGCGGCTATGATTTGCGGAATAATAGCCGGACTGTTCTTTAATATCAGCCCTTATCGGATTATAACGCACTATGTTCTGCCGATTATGGGCGGCGGTAACGGCGGTGGAGCTGTGCCTCTGTCACAAATGTATGAAAGTGTTACCGGCAGAAGTAAAGATGAATATTATAATTTTGCTGTTATCATTTTGACTATTGTGAATATTTACGCTATTTTGACCGCTGCTTTTTTGAACAAATTAGGTAATTATAAGAAAAGCCTGACGGGTGATAAATTCACTTTATTGCGTAATGACAAGGCGGCTGTTAAAGAAAAGAAAGAGGAAATTGTTCCGAGTCTTGCCGATATCGCCGGCGGTTTCCTGTTATCTTTCACCGCTTATGCTGCCGGTTTACTTTTAAGTAAATATATTTTGCCGCTGGTAACAACGGCTCTCTTCGGCAAAGCAGTAAAAATTCACGCTTTGGCCTGTATGATTCTATTGGTTGTTATTTTGGCAGCGACCGGTGTAGTGCCGGAAGGTGTACGGATGGGCGCTAAGAGAATTCAAAACTTCTTCTCCGGCAGTATGACGTTGGTTATCATGGTCGGCGTCGGTGTCGATATGAGTATCGACGAATTGATTAACGCTGTTACTTCCTTGAGCAATATTGTAATTCCGCTGTTTATTGTTATCGGCGCAATTATCGGCTCGGCAGTAGTAGGATATTTTGTCGGATTTTACCCGATTGACACAGCCGTCACCGCCGGATTATGCATGGCCAACCGCGGCGGTTCGGGAGACTTGGCTGTTTTGGGAGCTGCTGAAAGAATGGGCTTAATGGCTTATGCTCAGCTCTCCAGCCGTTTGGGCGGCGCAATCATCCTGATTATCGGCTCGATTTGCTTTGCCTTTATGTTGTAAACTGTTATCAGCCCATAGTTTGCTTGGAGCTATGGGCTATATTGTGAAGGAGTGTTATGACAGAAATTTTTATCAATGATGTTACCGTGCGTGACGGCAATCAATCGCTTTTAGCAACCAGAATGGAAATGGCGGATATCCTGGCTTTAGTCGGCAAATTGGACAAAGTCGGTTTCCATGCGTTGGAAGTTTGGGGCGGTGCAACTTTTGATGCCGCTTATCGCTTTTTACATACTGATGCCTGGGATAATCTGCGGGCCATCAAAAAAGCTTGCCCCAATACTAAATTATCTATGCTTTTGCGCGGCCAGAACTTAGTCGGTTATCGCCATTACGACAACGATACTTTAGAGAGATTTATCAAACTGGCAATTCATAACGGCATGAATATTATTCGTTGTTTCGACGCTTTGAATGATCCGGAAAATGTAAAAAACGCTTTTAAATTTATTAAGAAGCATGGAGGCGAAGTGCAAGCGGCAATTGCTTATACACTCAGTCCGGTACACAATAATGACTATTATGCCGATTTGGTTAAAAAATACATTGCATTAGGTGCAGATTCTATTTGTATTAAAGATATGGCCGGTATTCTTACCCCGCAAAATGCCTTCGAGCTTATCAGCAGCTTGCGGAAAATTACTGATTTGCCGCTGGACTTGCATACACATGCGACAGCCAATACAAGCAGCCTGGTGATGGAGCAGGCGCTGGCAGCAGGCGTCGACATTGTGGACGGCTGTATCTCACCTTTTTCCGGCGGTACGGCTCATTTAGCGGAAGAAACCATTCTGGAAATTGCCAAATTAACGCATCGCAGCTGTAACTTGAATTTGTCAGCTTTATCCGAGGCTTATGACCTGGCCAATAAATTAGCCGATAAGTATATTAAGCGCGGCGATTATCGGACCAGAGCTTTAATACCCAATCCCAAAATTCTTACCTATCAGGTCCCAGGCGGCATGCTGACCAACTTAATCAGCCAGTTGGAGCAACAAAATGCCGTTCAACGCCTGGAAGAAGTGCTGCAGGAAGTGCCGCGGGTAAGAAAAGATTTGGGCTATCCGCCTTTAGTCACACCTTTGTCGCAAATGGTCGGAACGCAGGCGGTTCTGAACGTTTTATTAGGCGAACGTTATAAAATGGCACCTAAAGAAATTAAAGATTATTGTCAAGGATTTTATGGCCAGGCTCCGGCACCTTTGAATCAGGAAGTCAAAGAAAAAATCTTAAAAGGAGTAAAACGGGAAGTGCCTGTGCCCGTGGACGATTTGCCGTCGGCTTATCCGGCAGCTGAAGCGGAATTGACAGCTGAATTGGGACGGCAGGTAAGTGAGGAAGAAGTTGTCAGCTACATTGTTTTCCCGCAACAAGTTCTGTCTTACTTAAAATCACGCAATCAAACGGAAGCTGCTGTCGCCGGACAGGAAACGAAAAAAAATGAGGCGGGCGCGACGGAAACTTTTAATTTGTATTTGCCGGAAGGAGGAGATTGCGCATGATCAATTTGAATCATATGACCGTTCTTGAAGGCTTCGTCCTGTCCTTATTTATTATCCTGATTGTTTTTCTCATACTGTGGCTGCTGTCGCTGATCCTCAGTTTGTTGAAGTATTTACCGTCTGCAGCCGGCACTGAAACTGCCGAAAAAGCGAAAAAAGGCGGCGCAACGTTGCAAGCGGCAGCTGCCGGTGATACGGATCGGGAAGAATATATGGTTGCGGTATTGACGGCAGCCTGTGTGGCGAAACGGACGTTGCAGAAAGATGTTCGGATTATAAGTTGCAAGCGGATAAAGTAATGCAGTAAGAGATAGGAGTAAGAAATGAAAACATACAAAGTCAAGGTAAACGGTAAAGAATATTTAGTAGAGCTGGAAGAAGTCGAGAATGCTCCGGCAGCGACAGCTGCGCAACCGCAAGCGGCAACGCCGGCAACCAGCAGCCAAACAACGGCTCAAGGTGAAGTTGTCAAGGCCCCAATCCAGGGAACAGTTTTTAAGCTGTTGAAGCAGCCGGGAGATACAGTCGCAGCGGGCGACGCAGTCATGATTATCGAAGCGATGAAGATGGAAAATGAGATTCCGGCACCCCGTGCCGGCAAAATTACCGCAATTATGGTAACAACCGGACAACAGGTTGACAACAACGCTCCGCTTTTCAGCTTGATGTAGGTGACTGTATGATTAATATGTTGTTTGATTTTGCCCGTTCAAGCGGCGTGGCGGCTTTGACCTGGGGCAAACTTTTGATGATTGCCCTGGCCTGCTTCTTCCTTTTCTTAGCCATCAAGCGCGGATATGAACCTTATCTACTTATCCCGATCGCCTTCGGCATGCTTTTGGCCAACTTGCCTTTATCCGGTTTAATGGACAAAGGCGGCTTGCTGAATCTGTTATATTTGGGGGTGAAGTACGGTATTTATCCGCCGCTTATTTTCCTGGGTATCGGCGCTTCAACCGACTTCAGTCCGTTAATTGCCAACCCTAAGAGCATGTTATTGGGGGCGGCGGCGCAAGTAGGTGTGGTAATTGCCTTTTTGGGCGCCTTGTGTCTGGGCTTCAGCCCGAGAGAAGCGGCATCTATCGGTATCATAGGCGGAGCTGACGGCCCGACAGCCTTATATTTGACGCAACGCCTGGCCCCGCATCTGTTGGGAGCCATTGCTATAGCTGCTTATTCCTATATGGCTTTGGTGCCTGTCATTCAGCCGCCTATCATGAAAGCTCTGACAACTAAGGCTGAAAGAAAAATTCATATGAGCAACTTACGTCAAGTGAGTAAAAATGAAAAAATCATTTTCCCGATTGCCGTCACGATTATCGTTACTTTGCTCGTACCGTCAGCTGCGCCCTTAATCGGTATGCTGATGTTGGGAAATTTGTTGAAGGAGAGCGGAGTTGTACCGCATTTGGTGGAAACGGCCAAAAATGCCCTACTGTACACTGTAACTATTTTATTAGGTACGACAGTCGGAGCTACAGCCTCGGCCGAACGCTTTTTGACTTTGCAGACTTTAGGTATTGTTGCCATGGGCTTGGTAGCATTCTCCGCCGGAACTGCAGGCGGTGTGCTTCTGGGAAAATTGATGTGTAAACTCAGCGGCGGCAAAATTAATCCGCTTATCGGCGCTGCCGGTGTATCCGCTGTGCCCATGTCCGCCCGTGTAGTACAGAAAGTCGGCCAACAGGAAGATCCGGGTAACTTCCTCCTGATGCATGCTATGGGCCCGAATGTTGCCGGTGTTATAGGCTCGGCAGTGGCAGCGGGTTTACTTTTGAATCTTTTCAGTTAAAATTGTAAATAAGGGGCTGAAGTGTGACAGCTCCTTATATTTATAATTTTATGAATCGGAATAAAAATGGCAAAGAAATTGGAGAAAAGCAAATCCGCATCTTTACAAAAGAGTGATTTATTGTCCGACAGCATTTATGTGCAGTTGCGCAGCAAGATTATCAGCGGTGAATGGCCGATTGCTATGCGACTTAACGAAAAGCAGATTGCAACTGATTTGTTCGTCTCCCGGACGCCCGTGCATCGGGCCTTGGAGGCGCTATATGCGGAAGGTTTGCTGGATTACAGCAAAAATTGGGGTTACTTTATTAAGGCTGTCAGCCGGCGGGATATAGAAGAGATTTTTAAGATTCGTACAGCCTTGGAAACCTTGGCTGCCTGTGAAGCGGCCGTTAAAATGACGGAAGATGATTTTGCCGAGCTGGATCGGATTAACGAAGCGGCGCTGGCTGCCTGTCGAGGCAACTGCAATGAATTTGAAGAGTTATACGCGCTTTCAGGAACTTTTAACGCTAAAATCAATCAATTCTGCTCGATGCCGCGCTTGCATCTGCTGCAGGAAGCTTTAAGAGAATATCTGCTGCATTTCCGCACGCTCTCTTTCGAGCAAAAATCCCGGCGGCGCGAGCTGGCCGTGCAGGAGCATCAAGGAATAGTCCGAGCGATGCGCACCGGGGATGAGAATTTGATTAAGGCTAAAGTCAGAGAACATTTGCAGCATGCACAAGAATACATTTTAAGTTATTTACCGGCTGAAGCTGAAACTGAAAGGCACTGAGTCGGATTTGGACCGAGTTGCCTCGAGCGGCTTGGTTTTTTTGTGCTTGTTACTGTTGACATTATCGGTATAGCGCAATAAAATTAAACGCTATTGTAAATTTAAGGAGTTATTATGAAAAATGTAGTGAAGTCTTATGTACCGGTTTTATTGGCAGTTTTGCTGATTTTTACGGGCAGACCGGGCAATGTTGGCGCTTCGGAGCCGACAGGAGAAAAAACGGGAGTAATTCGCAGTATTTTCAACGCCGATAAATCAAGGGAAAGTGCCGTGACTCTCGACAGTAAGCCTAAAGGACCTGTAGATAAAGTGGGAGAAATTGTTGTTGCCGAAGGTCAGACGGTTACAGACGAAGGCTTTATTAACACTTTTTGGCGAGACGAAGATTTTGTCGGCAAATTGCAGTACGGCACGATGACTTTTTCAACATCAATTGCTGCCTATTATGATGATTCTTATAAAGACCTGGAAAATGGTCCATTAGACATGGGATATATGGACAGCTTTCGCCCGGAATATGATTCATCCGTCAGTGTTAATTATGATCTGAAAAATAATACCGGCGGGACAACCCCGATTAAATATTCCTTCATAGGCAAGAAATCCACGGGGAATAAGTATATTTATCTTTATTTCCATTATACTCTATTAGGTAAGGCAAAAAACGGTCAGCAGATTGCGGCTAGAGGTTATTTAGGTTATAAAATCAAAGTTGTACCTAATGAATATTCCGCTTTTTTAACTTATAATGCTAACGGCGGAAAGATAAATGGCGTCCCTGTTTACAAAGATGAAGCGAATAAACAGTATTCGGACAAGTTGGATACGGTACACGTACCTATTATTAAAGACTTACCTGTAAGAGATGGCTACAAATTTGTTGGTTGGTACGAACCGATTAGTTATAAATTTTTAAAAAACGTTTATAACAATGAGAAAAACCTGTTGGATACTTCGATTTATCCTGTGCCTAAAGAAAAAAATTTGACAGAATATGATCTTTGGCCCGAAGCAGGCGGAAAAACGAAAGAAATATTCGCAGCTTGGGATAAAATGTACCAGTTGACTTACGATGCTGACGGAGGTGAAACAACACCGCCTACGCAAGTGGGAACTTTCGGGCTGGATATGTCAAATATGACGCAACAGGAAACGGATAAAAAATTGCAGGTAGCACCCGCTATTGCTAAAAACGGTTTTGTGTTCAAGGGCTGGAAAGCGGAAGACGGCACGGTATATCAAGCCGGCAGTGATTTTATTATTAAATTTGCTGCGCCGGAGCAAAAACTGACAGCAGTTTGGGAACGCACCACACAGCCGCAGCCGCCTGTTGTTCCACCTGCACCTAACCCTGTGACTCCGCCGGTAACACCAGTGACACCACAGCCGCAGCTAACGCCACAACCGTCTACTATGCAACCGAGTGCAGGAAACGGAGAACCGGAAGTTAGTGCCGGGCATAAAGCTTATACTGTTGCTAAAACAGGAGAAACAAAAGCATTTTCTGTTTCATTAAGCTTAGTCATCTTGGCACTTACAGCTTTAGCAGCTTTAAAGCGTAGAGAGATTTAATCACTGATTTAGCAGCGGGACAGCTTCCGGTCTCGCTGCTTTTTTTACCTTCCTTATTCAGTGCGCGCAATCGTCGTAATCGCCGTAATCGCAGACTCGGGAAAACAGAATTGACAGCGAGCTGCAGAATGCTTAAAATTCTAATTAATCAATTCGAACAACGTTCAACAGCTGCACCGGCATTCAATATCAGCTCCGACGACCTACCGCAAAGTCCCGCAGTGACAGGCGAAACAGTCAGGCTGTATTAGCCGCTGATTCGTAGCCGGCAGATAAACGAAAATAATAAATATTTAGAAAGGTGAAAAATGAATACAGCTGTAACTTCAAGAGAAGAGATACTTACCGTGTGCCGTCAACTTGTCGCCGCATCCGGTTTGGCCGCTGTCAATATGAGAAAAGTAGCGCAGCAGTGTCAGGTGGCATTAGGTTCGCTGTATTACTATTTCCCTTCTAAAGATGAACTTCTATTGGCGACTGTCGAGAGCGTTTGGGACGATATTTTTAACTGTGCAGCACCGACGGATGCGGCTATACCGTTTGATCGCTATATTACGAATTTCTTTGAAAATATTAAGCGGGGAATCCTGAAATATCCCAATTTCTTTACGGTTCATTCGCTCAGTTTTTCTACGCGCGGACAGGCCGAGGGCCGGGCGAAAATGCAAAAATATTTGGCGAAGATGAAAGCGCATATGCTGCAAGTTTTGCAAAAAGATCAGGCGGTACGTCCGGATGCCTTCAGCGCTGCTTTTACAGAAGATAAATTTGTAGATTTTATTATTATGCACGTGATTTCGCTGCTGCTGCAGAAAAATTTTGATTGTACGACTTTGACTGAAATAATTAGACGAATTATTTATTGCAACTGAGAATTTTCCCGTTTTCCGGTTCGGCTGACGGCGAAAATTTTATTTTACAGTAAATTGAACATTGTTCAGATGATAAGGAGGAAAAAATGCAAGCTGTTTTTGAAACAATTTTTGATACGGCCTATTTGGTAACAGTAATCTGTGCGGGCCTTAAGTTAATTAAAGCAGCCGGTAAAAGCAAACAATTCCGTTTGTGCGGGATTATGGCGCTGGTTCTGGGTGGAGGAGATGCCTTTCACCTGCTGCCGCGGATAATTGCCTTGAATACATCAGGTACGGCCGCTTATCCGGCAGCCTTGGGCAGCGGAAAATTGATCACGTCTTTGACCATGACGGTCTTTTATCTGCTGCTTTACTACGTTTGGCGGGAACGCTATCAAATTAAGCGCCGGCAGGGCTTAACTTATTTCGTGCTGTTCTTGGCGGCGTTGCGGATCTTATTGGTGCTTTTACCGCAAAACGAGTGGTTAAGCGCAAACCCGCCTTTAATTTGGGGGATTTATCGCAATATCCCTTTTACTTTGCTTGGCTTGCTGTTGCTGGTCTTATTTTACCGTTCCGCCCGGCAGCAAAAAGATGCGGATTTTCGTTATCTTTGGTTGACAATTGCACTCAGCTTCGCTTTTTATTTGCCGGTAGTCGTGGCATCCGGGACCTTCCCGGCAATCGGGATTTTGATGGTTCCGAAAACTTGTGCGTATATGTGGTTAGTTCAGATTGCTTATAAATCTTGGAAAAAAGAGAGAAAGGAAGTTTTATTATGAACAGAAAGTATTTTAATTTAGCTTTGGGTTATGCGATAGCGGCGGCAGTTGCCGGCGTTTTTTATCGTGAGTTTACCAAATACTGTAATTTCAGCGGGATGACAAGTTTAGGTAAAGTGCATACACATCTTTTTATTTTAGGCATGTTTGTATTTTTGCAATTAGCTCTCTTTACCCGGACGCAAGTGTTGGAGAAAAGCAAAACTTTTCGCCTCTTTTTGTATATTTATAATCTCGGCCTGCCTTTGTTGGCATTGACTATGACCATGCGAGGCATCATTCAGGTCGCGGGAATTACAGTTTCGCAGCGACTGTCGGCAGCTTTGGCGGGCTTTGCCGGTATTTCTCATGTACTTGTCGGCGGCGGAATTGTTTTGTTGCTTCTGACTTTAAGAAAAGCGGCAGCGGCAACTTTCCCGGGAAAGCAGGGGGAATAGCCCCCGTGTCCGCCCTCTACGGAGTTTTATAAAAATGTTCAGAACAGCTGTACATGGGCAGCCGCACAGGCATCCAAAGTCGCCTGATCCCACAAGGAACATTGCACTTCGCCGATATGCGCTTTCTTTAAAAGTAACATACATAGACGGGATTGGCCGATACCTCCGCCTAAAGTCAGCGGTAAAAGTCCGTCGGCCAATTGCTTGTGGAAGGGCAGCTGCAAACGCTCCGAACAGTTGGCGGCGGCCAGTTGTCGCTGCAGGCTCTGCGGAGTCACTCTGATACCCATGGAGCTTATCTCCAGCGCCAGATCCAAAGGCTCGTGGTACATTAATAAGTCGCCGTTAAGTTGCCAGTCGTCATAATCCGGCGCTCTGCCGTCATGCGGCAAACCGTTGCTTAAAGGTGCGCCGATGCCGATAATAAAGACGGTTTTATATTCTTTAACTATTTTTTGTTCTCTTTCTTTCGGAGACAAAGCGGGATAAAGCTGCAAGAGTTCTTCCGCCGTAATAAATTTGACCTCCTGCTCCAAACGGCAGCGATTTTGCGGATATCTGACTTCCAGAGCTTCGTTGGTCCTGATTATGGCGGTGACAATGGCGCGGACAACGGCTTTGAGATAATCGAGATTACGGGTTTCAGGGGTGATAACTTTTTCCCAGTCCCACTGGTCGACATATATGGAATGGATGTTGTCCGTTTCTTCGTCTCTTCTGATAGCATTCATATCTGTATAAAGACCTTTGCCGGGGTGAAAAGCGTAACGGTAGAGGGCCAGACGCTTCCATTTAGCTAAGGAATGGACAACTGCAGCAGTTTTGCCGGAAGATTTGATATCGAAGCTTACCGCCCGTTCAGTCCCGTTCAAGTCGTCATTAATTCCGGAATTCGGGTCGACAAATAAGGGAGCCGAGACGCGGCGCAAGTTCAAAGCGCGGGCGAAATTTTCTTCAAAATCGGCTTTGATCAGACTGATAGCTGCCTGAGTTTCGTATAAATTCAAGGATGCGCGATAATGCGGGGGGATATAAGTTGCTGCCATATAAACTCCTTAGCTTCAACTGCTGATGCAGGTTAAGTAGATAAGCGCCATGCACCTTCAATATATGGAGGCGCAATCAGGGTCGGTATACAAACAGGGAAAAATAAAAAAATGGACTTGGAGAGGATCGAACTCTTGACCTCTGCATTGCGAACGCAGCGCTCTCCCAACTGAGCTACAAGCCCATAAGTTTTATTTAGCAACAATTATATTGCTACTGTTGACCGAGTGCAAGTGCTCGCTGCAAATTTGTTGTTAAGCTGTTAACAGAAGAAAAGATAAAATAAATCGGCGCAGGTACGGGCAGGGACGGAGAAAGCACACACTTTGACTTTTTTTGTTGAAACTTTTTATCTCGCTTTTTATTAATCTTAAAATAAATAAATGTAAAGATTGCTTAACAGGTGATTCGCTTTTCCCTCAGAGAACTATAATACGGACTACTGGAGAAATGGAAGTGGATATTATGAAAAAAATCAAAAAAGCAAAATCAATGATGAGTTTCGGTTTGGCGCTGGCATTAGCAGCAGGCTTGAATTTCGGGATGAACAAAGTCGCTGCCAAAGCTGATAAACCGGCTCCCAAACAACAGCCTGTCGTGGCTCAGAATGCTCCGATCGACGATACAACAGTCGGCGCCCTGGGTGACTTGGGATTATCTGTGCAGGAATTGGATAAGTTGTTGAAAGACCAACATAAAACTATTACTGAAAAACAACGGCAGGAATTTGTTAAGCGGGCGAATATTCATCGGGCAGCTCAACAAAAACCTTATGAGGAGGCAGTCGTAAATTCCCGGATTATTAATGAAGGCAAGGTAGCAGCGACAGCAGCTGAAAAATCTGCAGCTCGCGCATTCTTGCAGGTGCAGGCCGGTTTCAGTTCGAAAAAATTTGCCGAATTTACTTCCGCTGAAGCTAATAAAGCCGGCAGTGAAGCTCTTAAGTTCAATTCGCAGTTATCGGCAAAACTGAAGAAGGCCTTGCAGGAATATAAGAAAAAGGCGGGAACTGAACCGACTGCAACTAAGACAACAGGCTCACAGACTTCCGGCCAAAAAACGACTAATACCGGAAAAGTCGGTAAAACGGGTGAAACAGCCGCAACTGCAGGCTCGGAAATTTTAGGTATTGTCAGCCTCTTGGGTGCTGCTGTCATTAAACATAAGAAAGAAAAATTTTAAGGCGGCAGCTTGACAGCTGAAACGTTTTAACATAAAAAAGCTCGGGTCGGATCCGGTACTTGCTTCAGGTGCCGTTCCCTTCCGGGCTTTTTTCGGCTCAAAAACCCGCGCCGAGAAGTGATCGGAGACCTTGTAAGTTTCACGTTTAGTGTTAATATAAATATTGAAGAGATTGATGTGAACCGGATAATGAATTGAACAGGTTTCAGTTAACTTCAGATTGAATGTTTTTAGGAATATAGAATAGCTTGGATTAGCGGTATTCGTGCCTGAAATATAGGTCTATGAGGTCGGATTAAAGGTACGTTGAGATTCCTTTATTTATTTTTACTGTAAAAATAATTTTAATATATAAAATAAGAGGCTGAATAATGAGATTTATTTTTAAGTACGTCAGAAATTATAAAAAAGAAGTGCTTTTTTGTCTAGGCGGAGCTATAGCTTTAGTTGCAATTCTGCTGGGATTGCCACTGCTTTTAGCCGAATTCATCGATAAAGGAATTATTTTGCATGATGAAAAAATTCTGCAGGCGACAATTGTTAAAATGACGGTACTGGTTGTCGGCAGCTCGATTTTTCTTTTGCTTTCACGTTACGGTCTGGCAACTCTGTCTTCCGGTGTCACGCGGGATATTCGCAACGATGTTTATCAAAAAATGATTAACCTGTCACAGCACGAGTTTCAGGAGTTCGGCGTATCAACGCTCAGCAACCGGATAACTACCGATGCTTTTATTATTTTGCAGTTTGTGCAGAATATTTTCGGATTGGGATTGACGGCACCGTTGGTGATGCTTTTTGCGATCGGGATGATTGCCGAAATTTCTTTGCCTTTGGGTTTACAGCTTCTGCCGACTTTGCCGGTTTTCGTTTTGATGATTTGGCTTTTAAGCAAAGTAACTTTGCCTATTTCCGGCGAATCTCAGAAAACTATTGATGATATTAACCGGAATCAAAGAGAGGCAATTCGCAGCTTGCGAGTCGTTCGGGCCTTTAATCGGCAAGATTATGTCGCCGAGAAATTTGCGCTGATCAATGAACGTTATCGCTGCTTAACCGCGAAACTTTTCAAGATTCTGGCCGTACCGCCGGCAGCTGCCTGGCTGATTATCGATCTTTCGCTTATTTTGGTTATTTTTTCCGGGGCGCAATTTATCTCTTACGGCGACTTGCAATTGGGTGACTTGGTTGCTTTTATTCAATATGTCATGGAGGCTTTATTCTCTATTGCCTTATTTATTAACGTTATAATAATGTATCCGAAAGCTATGGTTTCGGCCGACCGCCTGCGGGAGGTACTGGAGACTGAAATTTCAATTAAAAATTGTGCCGCCCCGATTATGGCGACGGATAATTCGGGCAGATTGGAATTCAGGAATGTGAATTTCATCTATCCCGATGCGCAGGAGCCGGTTTTGCGCAATATAAGCTTTACGGTTAATCCGGGAGAAACTGTGGCCTTTATCGGTTCTACAGGCTCCGGCAAGTCGACTATTGTGAAACTTATTCCCCGTTTCTATGATGTTTCCGACGGCGAAATTTTGTTGGACGGAATTAATATTAAAGACCTTGATTTACATGTTTTACGGGCAAAAATCGGTTATACGCCGCAAAAGGCCAATTTGTTCACCGGGGAAATACAGGATAACTTGAAATTCGGTTATGAATTTGCCGGAATAAACGATATGTTGTATGCCGTTGATATAGCACAGGCACGGGAATTTATCGACAAAACGCCGGAGGGGTTTGAAACTTATCTGTCCGAAGGCGGCAATAATCTTTCCGGCGGGCAAAAGCAACGCTTATCTATAGCCCGTTCGATTATCGGCGAGCATGAAGTTTATATTTTCGACGATTCGTTTTCCGCTTTGGATTATAAAACCGATGCTCAGGTGCGCAAATCTTTGCATGAACGTATAAAAAACGCTTCAACAATTATTGTGGCGCAGAGAATTGCGACAATAATGCAGGCGGACAAAATAATCGTTCTGGATCGCGGTACCATTGCCGCTCAGGGTCGGCACGAGGAGCTTTTACAAACATCGCAATTATACAGAGAAATTGCACACTCACAGTTAAGCGAGGAGGAATTAAATGCCTAATTCGAAGGGAATAATGCGCAAGCTTGCCAAATATATTTTTCAATACAAATTACGTTTGTTTATTTCGTTGACCTGCGTTTTGCTTATGACCGTCTCAAGTGTTTTGCAGCCTTATATTATCGGTCTGGCCATTACCGGCATCGGGAAAGACCTGATGGAGGTGCATGCGGGCTTGCGTAGCGGCATTGACTTCCGCTATTTAGGAAAAATTTTATTGCTTATTTTTTTTAACGGAATAATAAATGTTCTGACCAATTTTTTCAGCCTTTCACTTATGGCGGATATTGTGCAGAAAGCGATGCGGGATTTAAGGCGGGATATCTCGCTGAAAATAAACAGAATTGCCGTCAGTTATTTTGACAGCAATAAATTGGGCGATATTCTTTCCCGGGTAACCAATGATGTTGATACTATTTCCAATGCCTTACAGCAGGGGGCGGTCAATATCATGCTGAATATTTTGTCCATTCTTGCGTCCATCTTGATGATGACTATATTTTCGCTGAAGTTTTCCTTGCTGATTTTAGCGGCTATTCTGCTCAACTTTTTGTTGGGAAAATATATCATAAAATTTTCTCAGCCGATTTTTCAAAAGCAGGCCAATGCTTTGGGCTCACTTTTCGGTTTCGTGCAGGAGCAGCTTTCCGGGCAGGCGGAAATTTGTGCGTTTAATAAGGAGCAACTCTCGTTTGAGGTTTTTGTGCAGAAAAATAAAAAATTGTTTCTGCTCGGCCGTAATTCCACCTTTTTCTCGCAGATAATAAGTCCTCTGAGCTCTTTGGTGCTGAATTTGGCGTATATTGTTGTTTTTTATATAGGTGCGAAAATGGTTTATGCCGGTCTCTTTACAATCGGTAATTTGCAGGCTTTTATTTCTTATGTCGGCAATATCAAGGGAGCAATTAACAGTTCTACCGGTTTGATTCCGTTGCTGCAGGCCGCTTCGGCTTCCGGTAAAAGAATTTTCGATTTCCTGGAAACGCAGGAGATGCCGTCGGAGCTGCAGTGTGAAAAATTGCCGCAGAAGGTGAACGGGGCGGTAGAATTTCGCCATGTCGCTTTCGGTTATCGTCAGGATAAAAAGTTGATGCGGGATGTTTCTTTCAAGGTAAATCCGGGTGAAAAAGTCGCTATTGTCGGGCCGACGGGCGCCGGTAAGACTACTTTGGTAAATTTGTTGATGCGCTTTTATGAAGTTGATCAGGGGGAAATATATATCGACGGGATAAATATTAAGGAAGTGAACAAGGCGGATTTGCGTTCGCATATGGGTATGGTTTTGCAGGATGCCCGTCTTTTCGCCGGGACTGTAATGGAAAATATTCGCTTCGGTAAATTAACTGCCGGCGATATGGAGGTCAGGGAAGCTTGTCGGATAGCTAATGTTGATAGTTTTATAAAAACTTTGCCGGGAACTTATGAGATGAAAATTACAGAAGGCGGGGCAAATGTGTCTCAAGGGCAAAGACAGCTTATGACTATTGCCCGGGCACTTCTTGCTGCTCCGGATATTTTGATTTTGGATGAAGCGACGTCATCTGTCGACACGCGCCTGGAACGTTTAATTCAGGAAGCGATGGACAGAGTTACTGCCGGGAGAACCAGCTTCATCATTGCTCACAGATTGTCGACAATTAAGAATGCCGATTTGATTCTGGTTCTGCAAGACGGAGATATTATCGAGACGGGTAAGCATGAGGAGCTTATAGCGCGAAAAGGTTTTTATTACGAGCTTTACAATGCGCAGTTTAAGCAGGCGGAAGAACCGGCAGATATTCATATTACATATTGATTACAGCGAACAAATTCAGCCCGAAAATTCGGCTTTATGTAAAGACTGTAAATTTTTTTGCGTTGCAATGGGGCGAGCGCCCTTGTTAAAATGTGAAAGTAAAATTGTATAAAATCTGATCGAGGTAGACGATGAAAAGAAGTAGATTAACCGTATCCATATTGAGTTTGAGTTTGGCTGTATTAGTAGGTGCAGCCGGTATATTCGGCGGGGCTGAAGTAGTTGTTGCTGCAGAGACACAAACAGCAGCGGCCGAGCAGACTGTGAAAGTCTTAAAGCAGGTGAAATTCACTTTTCAGGTGAACGGTAAAGATTATCAGACCCGAGAAATAGCTGAACTTTATCAAAAGGGTGATAAGTACGGTTTGGAGCAGAACGATATTCAGTATACGGTCGCTCAAATTATCGGCGGCCTTTTAGCCGGTGTCCAGAATGATATTATGCAGGATAATCAGGGTAATTTACCGATGATTCTCGATAATATCAAGTACCCTGAAACTATCAATGACGGTGAAAATAAGCTCACGCTTGCAATTATCAAAGAATCGGATTTAACCGATGCGGCAGTAGAATCTCTGGCCGCTTCCGGTATTTCACCTGAACAATTGGCAGAACTTTTGCAGAAACAAAATAAAAAAATTTCTCCGCGCCAGATGCAATTATTCTCGGCTGTCCCGATTCAACGTCTGGCCGCCCTCCAAAAGTTGTACAAGGAAGCTGTGGAATCGGCACAATTGATTGCTGCCGGTAAAGTTCAGGCAAGCGACTCGGAGAAAGCGGCTGCCGCAGAATTGCTGCAGGTCAAAGCCTCTTTCGGTAATAAAGAAGCGGCGAAGTTCACTGAGGAGGAAATTAAGAAGGCAGGTGCTGCCGCGACAACTTTCAACAGCAAAATATCTGCTACCTTGAAGGCTGCCTTGCAGGCTTATAAAGAAAATCCAACTGCCGAGGGACAGGAAAACGGCGGTAATCCGGCACCGGTACCTTCACCGGCTCCGGCTCCGGCACCTACTGACACAACTGAAACACAGAAAGTGACTAGCGGTTCGAGCGATAAGAGCGTCGAACTATTGGAAAAAACGTCCACACCTGTAACGCCGGACAACCCTTTCATGGCTCGCTTTGCCGCAGAACCTTCAGACCTGACAGAGGTCGAAGTCGATGGCGAAAAGCTTAACCGGGGCCTTGATTATACGGTTACGCACGGCAGCACCGTGATTACTTTGACCAAGAATTATTTGCAGACTTTGACTGCCGGTGAACACACTTTAACTGCTGTGTTCTCTAACGGTGTCGGCTCGGCCTCTTTCGTTCTTGCTGAAAATCTCGCCGGTATGAAAACTACCCAAGCGAAAAAACAGGTTGCCAAAACCGGTGAGCTTGCAACAAGCGTCGGTGCCGGATTCATGGGAATTATCAGCTTGCTCGGGGCAGCTGTAATTAAAGGAAAAAAAGATAAGCTCGTAAAATAAAATTACGGGCCGGGCATAAATAATACGCAAAATAAAAGCTTGCTTATAGTTCCGATAACGGAATGAAGGCAAGCTTTTTTCTTGACCGGACAATATCGCAGTTACTTGGCGTAGATAGGGAATTTTGCCGTTAAGTCCAACGCTTCGGCCGCCAACGCCGTCAGAATGCTATCTGCAGTCGGATTACTTAAAGCTGTCACAATCATTTCAGCTACTCTTTCAGCCTCTTTTTCCTTAAAACCTCTGGTTGTAATCGCCGGTGTGCCGATACGAATACCGCTGGTGATAAAAGGCGATTGTGTTTCGCCGGGGATCGTATTTTTGTTCACGGCAATATGAATACTGCCGAGAATTTCCTCTGCGTCTTTGCCGGTTAAATTAAATTTAGTAACATCCAGCAGCATTAAATGGCTGTCTGTTCCGCCTGTTATAATTCTGGCCGGATTATTACCGTTAAAAACTTTCGCCATGGCTTGAGCGTTTTGCAGTATTTGGCGGCAATAGGTAGTGAACTCAGGTTGTAAAGCTTCATAAAAAGCAACAGCTTTGGCAGCAATTACATGCTCTAAAGGTCCGCCTTGACAGCCGGGGAATAAAGCTGAATTCAGTTTGCGGGCGTATTTTTCCCGGGCGAGGATCAGGCCGCCGCGCGGGCCTCTTAAAGTTTTGTGCGTGGTAGAGGTGACAACATCGGCGAAAGGTACAGGATTAGGATAAAGTCCGGCTGCAACCAAACCGGCTACATGGGCCATATCCACCATTAAAACGGCCCCGACTTCATCGGCAATCCGCCGAAATTCGGCAAAATCAAGCTTGCGGGAGTATGCGGAAAAACCGGCGATAATCATTTTGGGACGACATTCCAAGGCGGTTTGGCGCAGCTTAGCATAATTAATTCTCTCTGTTGTCGGATCAAGGCCGTAACTGACGGCGTGATATAGTTTACCGGAGAAATTGGCACTCGAACCGTGGGTCAAATGACCGCCGGCGCTCAGATCCATCCCCATGAAAGTATCTCCCGGCTGCAAAAAAGCCTGAAAGACTGCATTGTTCGCTTGGGAGCCGGAATGCGGTTGGACGTTGGCATATTCGGCGGAGAACAATTTTTTGGCCCGCTCAATCGCCAATTCTTCGATTTGATCGATAATTTTGCAACCGCCGTAATAACGTTTGTGCGGATAACCTTCGGCGTATTTATTGCTCAGAACGCTGCCTTGCGCCTGCAATACCTGACGGGAGACATAATTTTCGGAGGCAATTAATTCGATTTCCTCTTCCTGTCTTTTGCTTTCGGCGGCAATTAAATTAAATATTTCCTGATCTACTTCCTGATCGTGCTTTCTTTCTTCCGGCATCTTGTTTCCTCTTATTTCATAGATTTTAAGTCTATTATAAAGGAGCGTTGTGTATGAAAGAAAGATAAGTTTTGAATAATCAGCCGGCAATACCTATTTACAAACGGCGGGAGCGGAACAGGCCCGATGCGCCGGCTTTTGTAATTGGTGCCAAAGAAATAAGGTCTATTTTGTTATACAATTTAAAGGCTGTATTTCAGAGGCTGTAAATATCATTACACAGAACGCTGAAAGTTTATTAAATAAGGAGAAAAGCATGATCAAAATGCGACTTGTCCGGCTCTTGCAAGGAGCAGGGAAAAATATAATATATCAAATCATTTGGCAAACTGCGGTACTTATCGCGCAAATAGTGATAGTCCAAGCTTTGGCCGATTTTATCGCTGCCATCAGGCAAGAGGAACTACTCGGGCAGCAAATAGCAGTAACATTAATAACAATATTAATAGGCAGCAGCATTTGCTTTTTCGGGCACCGCTTATATTCTCGGGCCGGCTATCGGGCGACGCGTGACGTTAAACGCCTGCTGCGGCAGAAAATTTACGAAAAAGTCCTGCGCTTGGGCCCGTCCTACAAAGAGCAGAGCAAAAGTATCGCTATTGTGCAAATGGCAGGAGAAGGTGTAGAACAGCTGGAGACGTATTTCGGGCAATATCTCAGTCAATTTTTTTATGCCCTGATAGCGCCGTTAATTTTATTCGCCTACCTGTCATTTACCGTCAGCGTAAAAGTTGCGCTTACCCTGTATGTAACAGTTTGGCTGATTCCGCCGGTAATTATGATTGTGATGATCGTCGCCAAAAAATTATTGAGTAAATATTTCAAATCTTATTACAACTTAGGCGGCAATTTCCTGGAGAAGCTGAGAGGCATGACAACCTTGAAAATCTATCAGGCGGACGAAGCGGCAGCGGCGAGCATGGACGAAGAAGCGGAAAATTTCCGCAAAATTACCATGAAAGTATTATTGATGCAGTTAAACAGCATTTCAGTAATGGACGCTATTACCTATGTCGGTGCTTGCGGCGGCATAATTGTAGCTTTGCATCTCTTTGCCGCCGGTACAATTTCTTTGGCGGCGACAATTGTCGTGCTGTTTTTAGCCTTGGAATTTTTCTTGCCGATGCGGGCTCTGGGCAGCTTATTTCATATCGGTATGAACGGAATAAAAGCCGCAGACAGGATCTTTGCTTTCCTGGATTTGCCGGAACCGACTACGGGAGAAAAAGAATTAACGGCGGACAGGATTGCAATTGAATTGCAGCATCTCACCTTTGCTTATGAGCCGTCGCGGACAATTTTGCAGGATGTCAATATTGCGATTGCTCCCGGTTCATTTATCTCATTAGTCGGAGTTTCCGGTTCGGGTAAATCGACAATTGCATCTTTAATAATGGGTAAGCATCGGACATATAACGGTCAAATTAAATTTAACGGCACTGAACTGAGCGATTATACCTGTCACAGTATTATGGACAATATTACCTTAGTCGGCTCGAACAGTTGGATATTTCAAGGAACAGTCAGAGATAATCTCCTGCAGGGAAAGGCGACAGCAACTGTGGCGGAGATGGAAAAAGCTTTAGAAGAAGTTAATTTGCTTAACTTTGTCAGAGAAAGAGGCGGCTTGGATATGCCCGTTATGACCAACGGCAGCAATCTCTCCGGCGGTCAGAAACAGCGCTTGGCCTTGGCGCGGGCTTTGTTGCATGACACGCCTGTATATATTTTCGACGAGGCGACATCCAACGTGGATGTGGAAAGTGAAACTCTGATTATGCAGGTCATTCATCAGTTGGCAGCAAGGAAAACAATTCTCTTTATTTCGCACAAATTAGCTAATGTTGCGGACAGCGACAAAATTTATCTGCTGCAGAACGGTAAAGTTGCAGAAGCGGGAACACAGGCGGAATTAATGGACTTACAGGGAACATACTATAAATTGTTTACGGAGCAAAAAAGGCTTTTACGTTTCAGTACGACAAAGGAAGGTGAACAGGCATGAAAGAGAGAAGATCGGGCTTAGCGATTATGCGGCGTTTGATTGTTTTGGTCAAACCTTTAAGCGGGGTGATGGCTTTAGCGATTTTATTAGGTGTTACAGGCTTTTTGTGCGCGATATTTCTGCCGATATTAGGAGCTGTAGCTGTCGGTGATATAGCGACGGCGGCCGAATATATAAATTCGCCTTTTGCTTTCAGACTGTCATGGCGGCAAATAGTGCTGATAATGGTAATTATCGCAGCTTTAAGAGGCGTTTTGCATTACGGCGAACAATATTGTAATCATTACATAGCATTCCGGCTCTTAGCTCTCATTCGGCATCAGGTCTTTGCCAAATTGCGCCAATTGTGCCCGGCTAAGCTGGAGGGTAAAAATAAGGGTGATTTAATTGCCATCATCACAGCAGATATCGAATTGTTGGAAGTCTTTTTCGCCCATACGATTTCACCGATTGCGATAGCTTTTTTGACCTCGTTGATCATGTTGCTGTTTATCGGGGCGCAACATTGGCTGGCCGGAATAATCGCGCTGGTCGCTTATATTGTTGTCGGCGTCATTCTCCCTTTGTGGAACGGTAAACGCGGCGCGCAAAACGGTCTGGCTCTGCGTAATACGGTAGCTGATTTGGACACTTTTGTTCTCGACAGTTTATATGGTATGGATGAGATAATTCAGTACGGGCAGGGCGAGCAGGAACAGGCGAAATTAACGGCAAAAACGCAAAAATTGTCGCAGTATCAACAAAAAATGAGTGAGTTTAGCGGTTCGGAAAAATCAATCAGAAATTTGATTATCCAATTTTTCTCCTGGCTGCTGTTTTTCGTGATGTGCGTGCTTTACAAGCAGGGAACGGTATCTTTTACCAACGTACTTTTAGCGACAACGGCTATTTTCAGTTCTTTTGGACCGTTAGCGGCTCTATCTTCGCTTTCTAACGGCTTAAATCAGACTTTGGCAAGCGGCGAACGTGTTTTGAGTTTGTTGGAGGAAAAGCCGGAAGTTGAGGAAGAGACACAGGGCTTGGAGATGAATTATACCGGTACGGAAATTAAGCAAGTTTCCTTCGCTTATCAGGAAAAACCGGTATTGAGCGATGTTTCACTTGCAATTAAACGAGGGCAAGTATTGGGAATTTACGGTGCCAGCGGTTCGGGCAAGTCGACCCTGTTAAAATTATTAATGCGCTTTTACGATGTAAATAGCGGCGAAATTCTCGTTTCACAGGAAAATATTAAAGCGATTAACACAAGTTCTTTGCGCCGCATGATGAGCTATGTAACTCAGGAAACGCAGATTTTTTCTACAACAATTCTTGATAATATTAAGGTTGCTAAATTAAACGCTACAACGGCGGAAGTAGAAGCGGCAGCGAAAAAAGCCGGTTTGCATGACTTTGTGCTGAGCTTGCCGCAGGCTTACCGCACGCACATCGGCGAATTAGGGGATACGCTGTCCGACGGGGAAAAGCAGCGAATCGGTTTGGCGCGCGCTTTTTTGCATGCAGCCGATTTGATTTTACTGGATGAACCGACAAGTAATCTGGATGCCCTGAACGAGGGAATTATCCTGGATTCATTGGAGTCCGCTGTTGCCTCGGCAAGCGATAAAACTATCGTATTGGTTTCGCACAGACGCTCAACTTTGTCGATTGCCGATCGGATTTTTACCCTGAAAAAAGCTTGAGCCGTTGCTGCAGCCTCTGTCCCGGCCGCCTTTTACTTGAAGGAGAGAAGTATTTTTATACGCTATGCATATAAATAAAACTTAAGACTTTCTAATGGTTATAGCGGTTACCGTTACAAAATTATTCTTTTGTGCTAATATGGTTGGCGATATATTGCTGCGAACCGAAATTAGGCGGTTGGCAGGGAAAAGAGGCAGGTTGTATGAACAAATTACAGACGTTTTTGCGAAAAAAAGATGTAATTATTTCTTGGAAACGCTACGGCATTGACGCTTTGGGTGCAATGGCTCAAGGCTTGTTTTGTTCTTTGTTGATCGGAACAATTATTAACACAATCGGCACACTGTTTCAGTTGCCTTTTCTCACGCAAACTATTGCTACCATTTCAAAAGTTAATTACACTTTGGGCGGCTTGGCGATGGTTATGAGCGGCCCGGCGATGGCTGTTGCAATCGGTTTTGCTTTGAAATGTCCGCCGCTGGTCCTGTTTTCCTTGACGACAGTCGGTTTCGCATCCAATGCCTTAGGCGGTGCCGGCGGTCCGTTGGCAGTTTTGTTTGTGGCTATTATTACGGCTGAAGTGGGTAAGTTGGTGGCCGGAGAGACTAAGATCGATATTCTGGTTAGCCCTTTGGTCACAATCGCCGTGGGTACTTTTCTTTCCTGGTTGATTGCCCCGTCGCTGGGTAAATTGGCGATGTCTTTAGGACGAGTAATTATGTGGGCGACGGAATTGCAACCTTTATTGATGGGAATTTTGGTTTCCGTTCTGGTCGGCGTAGCTTTAACTTTGCCCATTTCTTCCGCCGCTATCTGTGCTGCGTTGGGCTTAACGGGTCTGGCAGGTGGAGCTGCATTGGCCGGTTGCTGTGCGCAAATGGTCGGATTTGCCGTTATTTCTTTCAAAGTTAACGGTTGGGGCGGAATTGTTTCGCAAGGTATCGGAACTTCGATGTTGCAGATGCCCAATATTGTGAAAAATCCGAAAATCTGGCTGGCACCGACTATAACATCCGCAATTACCGGCCCGTTGGCAACTTGCGTTTTCGGTTTGCAAATGAACGGTGCAGCGATCAATTCCGGGATGGGAACTTGCGGATTATGCGGCCAAATCGGGGTATTTACCGGTTGGGTCAAAGATATTGCCGGCGGTGTGAAGGCGGCGATTACACCTTTTGACTGGCTCGGCTTAATTCTGATCAGCTTTGTTTTACCGGCAGTAATTGCTGTTATTATTAACAGTATTTGTAAGAAAATGCACTTGGTGCAGGATGCCGATTTTAAATTGTAAAATAAGGCTTCGAGCACTTATGCCGGCGGCACATGGATGTGTCGCCGTTTGCAAATGGCTTAATATCCTTTATCATAAGGATATTATTTAAGACGGGAGTAATATTGCAATGGCGCAAAATGAGACGATTTATTTAGCCGGCGGCTGCTTTTGGGGTTTGGAACATGCTCTTAAAATGTTGGACGGAGTGAAGGAGACTACGGTCGGCTATGTCAACGGTCAGACTGCCGATCCTGATTATGAGGCTGTTTGCAGCGATACCACCGGTTACAAAGAGGCGGTTAAAGTTATCTATGACGCGCAGGTTATTACGCTTGAGAAGATTTTGCGGGCGTTTTTTATTTGTATTAAGCCGGAGCAGAAAGACGGTCAGGGCTATGACACGGGTACGCAATATCAGACGGGTGTTTATTATATTGACCCGCAAACAGCTGCTGTCTGTGCCCGCTTTTTTGCCGCCGAGCGCCTCAAACATCCGGCGTTCTTCACGGAACTTGACGCTATGCATAATTTTTATCCGGCCGAAACTTATCATCAGGATTATTTACAGAAAAATCCCGGAGGTTATTGTCATATTTCCCAACATGAATTTGCTGCGGTTAAAGCTTTAAATCAAGAGAAATAGGACGGGGCGCCTTCTGCCTTCTTTCGATTAAAGTATAATTATGATACAATTGACTTAAATCTGCGGCAGACAGGCATTAATATTGCCGTTTGCCGGAAATTAGGAGCACGGGGGTGGAATTTATGAGTGATTATCAGAAATTTCAGGCGGAAATTCTGGACGTCAAATTGACCGTAGAAGCGGCAAATACTTTTACAGCTGATTTTATTAATTGTAATGCAGCTGATTTTGCGATTGAAAAAGTCGGCGACACGATTAAACTTATTCAGAAAAAAAGAGTGCAAATTAATCGTAATTGGCACACTTGGATTATCGAAGGTATGTGCGAAGTGAAAATTACTTTGCCGGCGAGTTTGGAATTTTGCCGGATTGCAGCGGCAAGCGGCATTGTTATTGTGCAGGGCCTGCAACTTAAGCAATTAGAGGTTGAAGTTAGTGACGGGACGGCGACAGCTAAAGATGTTCAGGCGGATGATGTGAGCTTGTTTTGCGAGGACGGCATCGCCAACGGCAAAAATATTATTGTCAGAAAGTTGTGTAAAATCAGCACCGATAACGGGGTCAGTAAGTTGAGCGGCAAACTGAATTTTCCTTATGAGCTCAGTGTTGTTTGTGAAAACGGCTTGACGGACAGCGAGGAAGAAGAGCAGCGGGAGCTTTATGCGGCGGATAATCTGCCGGCTGCGGCAGCTATAGGCGGAACAGCGGCAAGCCCGGCGCAATATCGGGTTTACTGCGAGAACGGCATCGCCACTTACAATCTGATTTAATTCTTTTCGATATTTATTTTTTATAGGAGCGGAAATCCGGTCGGCGCCCGGTGTTTCCCTCTTTTTTTATATTTTGCGGCGGTGAATGTTACAGCCGAATGATTGCGCGGGCAGTGCAAATAAGCGATAATTGGGAGGGAAAATTAATATGAAGTGGTGATTCGATGAGCAAGTTGAAAAAAACGGCAGTTATTTTTGCCCTGATTACATCTATTATTTTAGGTGTTTTAGGCAATTTTGCGGTTAAGGCGCAAGAGCCCGATACCGGTAAATATACTTTAAACTTGGAGTACACTGATGATCAGCAGGGACAGCCGATTAATAAACTCAGTATAGCTGATGAAAGCAGAACGTCAGTTACTGTTGATATCAGCGGCAGCCGCACAAGTTTGGAAAAACCCTATATCAGTATTCGCGGACCTAAGGCTTTTATTAAGAGCTTGAGTGTCACCGATATTCCTTCCAAGTCTTCTTCTTATACTTTAAGTTTAGTGAAAGAAGGCGATAATACCTGCTTGCAGATAACTTTCGCTAAATTGCAGGGAGGCGATAAGTTCAGCTTTTTCGTCACAGGCAAATATCGGGAGTATTTTACCCCCGACAAGCAACAGGTTCCGTTGGAGGCGGAATTGTTTGACGCTAAAGGCCAAAGTCTAGTCAAGTCGCAAGTTTTAACGTATACGATTGAGGTGAATAAGCCGACTTTTACTAAGAGCGTTGACAAGCAGGAACAGGAAGCGGGAGAAGATGATAACGGCTATGTAAAAAGCGGGACGGAGCAGGCAATTCCGTTCAAATTTAACTTTGGCGGCAAGGAGTTCGGCATGGACATCGACCGCGCAATTACTGCCGGCGAAGTTAAGGATATTTTGCCGACCTATACGGATAAGAACGGGCAATTGCAAGTAGCAGAAGTAGATACGGCGAAAAGTAAAGGTTGGAAAGTAAGCGCGGACAAAAAAACGGCTGTCTACAAATTTGAAAAGACTTGGGATCAACTTTACGGTTTTACATCCTATTACGATATTGAAGTTGCGCCGTTGTATCTTAAATTCCCGCTGGCAAAATTAAACACGGCAGTCAGCAACAAGGCAAATTATAAACTGGTTCCGAGCTCCAAACAGGCCGGTGAAAACGATTATACAGGCGAGAGTGTCTGCCAAGTGACTTTAATTCCAGTAGCAGCGCAAAAAGAAGTAAATATCACACTTTATAAGTATGCCGATAAAGATCAAGTCCAGGATACGACAGCGGAGAAAGCCAAAGAACAGACGTGGACCGTCAGGTATGAGGCGGATCAGGAGTCGCAGAATGTTATCATGTTGGAAGAGCCTGATAAACGTTTGTATATTACTGAAATAAAAGACCAAGGCTATCCGGCTAAAATCGTTCCGGCAATTACTAAAGTTGAAGGACGCTTGGCTGACGGCAATTGGGAAGCAGCCGAGAAAAAAAGCAGCGGCTGGTTCCTTTTCGGCAACGACAATACGTACAAAATTAAGGATGCGAGCAAATATCAGGCTTTGAGAATCAGCTTTAAGAAATTGCCGCCCAATCTGCAGCAGTTCGGCACCGATGCTCCGATTTTGCAAATTAAGACGAAATTCCGGGAGCCTGATAAAATCAAGGCGGAAGCCGACGATACGGCGAATATTTACAAGAATACAGTAAAAATCAAGGACAAATCGGTTGAAGCAAGCTTCAAATTGCAAGCCTTCTCCGCCCCTTTCGGCTTTTCTCTCACATCGGAAAAAGCCGGCCAAAGCGTGAGTAACGGCGAAGAAATAAAAGCGGAAATCAAATTTGCCAACACCGTAGCGGAGCAGGATAAGACGAAGCAACGCAAGATTGTCGTTATTATTCCTGACGGCCTGACTTATACCGGTTCCGATCGGTGGAGTGCGGAAATATATCCTTATACCAACAAAATTCGTAAAAAAGAAATTATCCCTGATTATCACGCTTCAGGAAAGACGGCACTTGTTTATACTTTGAACGATTGTGCCAAAACAAATTTAGTTGATGATCAGGAAGCAAAAATCAGTATGCGCTTTGCGGTCAAGGACCTTTATCGGCGCCAAAGTTTGGAACTGCGTGCTTATTACAGTTTTGAAGGCGTGGAAACGGCGGAATTGACTAATTTGCCGTCTGCTTTATTTAATAATAATGCGGAGAAAGTTGCCGATAAATATGACATTAATGATAACGGCAAAAAAGACGACCTCGTTGCCACTTGCGCCGTTACTTTCAATCCGCAACTGACGCGCGGTTTATGGGCGAGAACTTTAGTCGGGAGGACGGAAGACGGCTTATCGCCCGACAGTATCGCTTTGAAGGCGAATGAACCGACGATTCTGGCTTTATGTTTAAATAATTCTTTGAGGACAGCACAAAAAGGTTTGGTAATGTACGCAACTTTACCGCATAAGGACGATAAGACTATCATGCCGAATCAGGCAGGAGTTTATTCGCCGCGCGGCAGCAGTACGGACTTGCATTTGACAGGAGCGGTTAAGACCCCCGTCGGCTATGATGTGTATTATTTGACGGAAAATCCGCCGGAAAAGGCGGAAGAGGCGCTGGCTTTATCTTCCTGGACGAAAAATGTAACTGATTGGAGTCAGGTTAAAGCCTTTAAGTTGGTAGCGCAGGCGCAGACGGAATTAGCTGTCAATTCCGAACTGCTCGTCACGGCACCGGTACAAGCCGCGCAAGCTGAGGCTAATGATGTGGCAGTTGCTTCTTTTGCTTACAAGGTAGAGCAACAGCCTAATTTAGTAGAGGCGAATAACGTCAGACTTATCATGCCGAAAGAGTATACTTTGAAGAAAATTTGGCAGGGTGCCGAGTGGTATAACAAAGTTAAAGCCGGATATACGGGAGCGGCAGATTTACCGGCAGTCAAAATTCAAATTAAAGAAGCTAACACGGCGGAGAAAAAGGTGATGCAAACAGTCACCCTTTCAGCGCAAAACAAGTGGGAGCAGAAGGTGCAACTGCCTGCTTATATCGGGGCGGAAGCGGCAAAATACACATTTGCGGAAGAAAAACCGACAGAGCCGGGCTTTGCCGACTCAACGACAACAATTAATGTCAAGCCGACGGAAGTTGAGATTGTCAACACCCTGAATATCAAAGCAAGCATAAGTAAGACCTTTACTAAGGAAAAAGACACGCTGAAAATGGACGAGTATCCCGGTGCGACTTTGATTTTACAAAAAGCTCATACCGGCAAAGATGATTGGCAGGAATACAAACGTTATGTCGTTGCGGCCGGGCAGGAAAAATTCAGACAGGAAGAAACTTTGCCCATAGCAGATAAGGACGGCGAATTGACTTATAAACTGACAGAAACCGCAGCGAAAGATGGCTGGGAATGTCAAGGCGGTCAGTTGCAATTGGACCAGGCAACGCCATTTAAGGCCAACTTGTCTTTGACAAATACCTGGAAGAAAAAAGCAGGCCCGGTTCAATATGAGATTAAGGGGCATAAGCTCTTAAAGGCGAACAAAGACCAAGCTCAATTGCCGGAAATTACGGGTAAATATCAGTTTAAGCTGGCAGGAGAAGCCGGTGCTCCGTTGCCGGATAATCTGCAGGCGGAAAATCAGGCTGACGGCAGTATCAAGTTTTCCCCGATTACTTTCAAGTATGAAGATTTGGCCGGCGCTCAGAGCAAAACATTCACTTATACCGTGACGGAGAGCGGCACTGTCAAGGATGTGCAGAATGATGCGGAAAATGAAAAATCTTTCGCTTTAACTTTAAGTTTAAAGGCAGACGGGAACTTGCAGGTGGAAGCGACAGCGGATGCTTCTGCCAAGGCAACTGTGCAGCCGGGGTTATTCTGTTTCACCAACGTTTATCAGGTAAAAGCACCGGAGCCGACGCCTTCAGCCAAGAAACCTACTGTCAAGCCGACAAATAAGCCGACAAGCGGCCCGACACAGGCACCTGTGCCGGAAAAAGAAGATTCCTTGCCGCACAGTGATCAACATAAACCGATAGTCGCCAAAACCGGCGAAAGTAAAGCTGCAACCAAACTGCTTGCTCTGTTCCTCTTCGGGACAGCCGGAGCTTTGCTAAGTAAGAAAAACGAGGTGCGAAAATGAGAGAAAACGAATTGCCGCTTCTGGAATATGATGACGATAAAAATGCCGTACTTATGCCGAATCACGATAACTTACAACTGCACTTGCCGCCTAAGGCTATTTTCGCCTTTTTAGGTTCTGAAATTGATCATTATGCGCAAAGCCGAAAGGCGAAAATTGTAGCGAATTTTGTTTCGGCGACTAAAAGCTACCCTATATATTTGTTGCAGCTGCAGGGGACGGAAGTCTGTCTGGTACAAGCGCCCGTCGGCGCCCCGGCAGCGGTGCAGATTTTTGAATGGTTAATTGCTTACGGGGTTAAAGAAGTTATCAGTGCCGGCTCCTGCGGCGTGTTGGTCGATTGGGCGGAAAATTCCTTTCTTATTCCCGTAGAGGCTGTGCGCGATGAAGGAACATCGTATCATTATCTGCCGCCGAGTCGCTCTGTCTCTGTTTCCAGGCAGGCGGTAGATGCCATCAGGCAAACTTTGCAGGCGCATAACTTGCCCTACAATGAAGTTAAAACTTGGACGACGGACGGCTTTTTCCGGGAGACTGCAGCTAAAGTCGAGCGCCGGAAGGCTGAAGGCTGTCAGGTTGTAGAAATGGAATGTGCCGCTTTGGCTGCCTGCGCTCAAATGCGGGGAATTGTTTGGGGCGAAATTTTATATACCGCCGATACTTTGCATGATCCGGCAAATTATGACGGACGCAGTTGGGGTGAAGATTCGATTGCCCCCGCTTTGCAATTATGTCTGGAAGCTGTTATGAAAATTTGAATTGGCGGTCGGTTGCGCCCGGTTGTCGCCGGAAATTGCGCTTTCGGCGACAATTGTCAATCGCACTTGCTACTATGCAACTGCTGTTTCAGCTATAATTTCGCCATAATCATCATGATGAATTTGAGTTGGAAACGGAGCATTTTTATGATTTTGGCAGATAAAATATTGGAACTGCGTAAACAAAACGGTTGGTCGCAGGAGGAATTGGCGGACAAATTGGGTGTCAGTCGCCAAGCTATTTCTAAATGGGAAGGCGCACAAAGCATCCCGGATATGGAACGGATAATTGCCTTGAGCCGTTTGTTCGGGGTTACTACGGATCTTCTGGTGAAAGATGAACTTGATATTATGGGGAAGAACGGCGACGCAGATGAAAATATCTGCAAGGAAGAAGCCGGCGTGCGGATGCGAGTAATTGAGTTGGAAGAAGCAGCCGCTTATATTGCTCACAGAATATCATATGCCGCCTACGTTGCTTTAGGGGTTCTTCTTTGTATTCTGGCGGCAATCCCGGTAATCGGCAGCGAGTTTTTGCTTTTTCCTGCAGTCAAGGCGCAAGTCACTGAAACTTTGGGTTTAGCCTTCAGTGTTGCCATTATTACCGTAGCTGTAGCTATTTTTATTATTCAGGGTTTCCGCGAGAAGCGTTATCAATATTTGGAAAAAGAGGACTTTGAAACGGCTTACGGTGTTGACAGTGTGCTCAAAGAACGCTTGGAACGTTTCCTGCCGTCATATCTGCTGCAGACGGTCAGCGGCGTCGTTTTATGTATGGTTGCCTTTATTTTTCTGATAATTTCGGATGTAGTGCCGCAGTTTTATCAACTTTCATCCGGGCTTTTTGTAGTCATTGCGATTGCTTTGGTGGCAGCAGCTGTTTATTTATTCGTGCAGGCGAATATTATCCGCTCGTCCTATTACTGTTTATTAAAGCCGAAGAAAAAAACTGTCTATCCGGAAAAGATTAGGTTATTGCTCCAAGCTTACTGGCTTATAATTATCTGCATTTATTTAGCCTACAGTTTCATCACGTCCGATTGGGGAAAAAGCTGGATTGTTTGGCCGTTAGCCGCATTGATTTACGGAGTAATAGAAGCAGTGCTCAAAGCGTGGAGGCTCGGAGAGAAATAAGTGACTTTCAGTCGCCGGCCGCGTTTGGAGAGCCGTTCACAACTTTTGTGACGAATAACAGGTGCCGGTCGGACGAAATATGGTATGCTTGCGCCTATATTACCTTAAAGGAGGCAACCTTAAGTAATCAAAATCATTGATAATGGTGATTGAATATGTTAAAATATACTTATAGAGTATATTGCTATGAACACATCTAATATCACTAATTACAAAAAATGATAATCGTCAGATTGTTATTTATGCCGGAGTATCTACAAGAAACTTTCGTAAGTATAAAAAGCAAATAGAAGGGGATGAGGAAATTGCTAAAGAGCTTCAAAACGGAAATAAATCCGACAGTTGAGCAAAAAATCAAGATTAACAAGACTATCGGCACTTGCAGATATGTTTACAACTTCTATCTTGATCACAACAAAGCCTTATACGATAAAGGCGAAAGGTTTATGACCGGCAAGAGCTTTAGCGTCTGGCTCAACAATGAGTACATTCCTAATAACCCTGAAAAAGTATGGATTAAAGAAGTGTATGCAAAAGCTGTAAAAAAGTCTATTGAAGATGGATATACTGCATTTACAAGATTTTTTAAACATCAAAGTGCTTTTCCTAATTTCAAAAAGAAAGGTAAATCTGATGTAAAAATGTATTTCGTAAAGAACAATCCTAAAGATTGCAGCTGCGAGAGACATAGGTTGAACATCCCCACTTTAGGTTGGGTACGCATTAAAGAAAAAGGCTATATACCGACAACTAAAGACGGCTGGAAAATCAAAAGCGGTACAGTATCCATCAAAGCAGGCAGATATTATGTGTCGGCTCTTGTGGAAATTCCCGCCGCTAAGGCCGCTAAGATTGCTGATAACAGCAATGACGGTATAGGAATTGACCTTGGTTTGAAAGACTTGGCGATTGTTTCTAACGGTAAAACCTATAAAAATATCAACAAGTCGGCAAGAGTAAAAAAATTGGAAAAGAAATTGCGCAGAGAACAAAGATGTCTCTCACGCAAGTATGAGGATTTAAAGAAGGGAGAGTCCACTCAAAAGAATATACAAAAGCAAAAGCTCAAAGTGCAAAGACTTCATCATAGAATGGATAATATCCGTACTGACTACATCAATAAATTAATAGTCGAGATAGTGAAAGCCAAGCCATCTTATATAACAATTGAAGATTTGAATGTATCAGGAATGATGAAGAACAGACATCTATCCAAAGCCGTTGCATCACAAAAGTTCTATGAATTTAGAACTAAGCTTAAAGCTAAGTGTGATGAAACCGGTATTGAATTAAGAGTCGTAGACAGATGGTATCCATCATCCAAAACATGTCACTGCTGTGGAGCTGTCAAGAAAGATTTGAAGCTTTCAGATAGAATATACCGTTGTGATTGTGGCTATGTCGAGGATAGGGATTTTAATGCAGCACTTAATCTGAGAGATGCTTTAACTTACGAAGTTGCATAATGAAAGCAAACGTAAGTATGTACTGCGGGCTATCGCAGGAATTTACGACTGTGGAGTGTACAAGAACTTGTGAGTAGCGCATTGTTTACAATCGCCAAAGCATACACGTTGAAGCAGTAAGAAGTATCCGCAAGGACTTCAATTTCTCGATGTGTTTGAGTATATTTCAACACATTTTGAGTGGCAGTGAAAGTATGATTAAAAATGTAGCACATATAGGCTTTACCGTCAGTAATTTGGAGAGAACCGTCGCTTTTTATCAGGATGTATTGCAAATGGTTTGTGTCGGCCACTTGGAAATGGCAGGCAAAGAAACTGAGGCATTATTTGCGCAGCCGGGAACTAAAATTAAAGTGGCATACATGAAAAGAAGCGCCGATGCTGCTGATCCGGCTGTCGAACTTATCGAATTTATCAGTCCCGCAATTGAGAAGCGCCCGTGCAGTTTATTCCGAACCTCAATCTCCGAGTTATGCTTTCAGGTGGAAAATATCGATGCTTTTTATCAGCGCTTGTTGGATAATAACGTGGAAGTCTTATCAAGTCCGCAATTTTATGATGCGACAGCATACGACATGGGTAAATCACGCACTATTTATTTCAAAGACCCCGACGGCATTATTCTGGAAGCTACGGAAGAAGTTTAAGCTCTCCCCGGCGACAGGGCCTTTCGCCGTTATCCTTTTAAGTTGTAAAATGGCGGTAGGTACTTTGTCGTAACCTGAAACGGAGGGAAATGCTGATGGTAAAAAAAGAACGTTGTGCAGTATTTGCAGGGGCGCCGATCGCTGACTATAAGCGGATAAAAGCCTATTTGCGGCCCGATGACTATATTGTTTATTGTGACCGCGGCTTAAGACATAAGCGGTCCTTGGACTTGCCGGCGGACTTAATTGTCGGCGACTTCGATTCCTGTACTCCGGCCGGGGAAACTTGTGAAATTATTGCATTACCGCGAAAAAAAGATGACACGGATACCTTGGCGGCAATTAAAGTTTTATTGCAGCGCGGCTATCGCGATTTTTTGTTAGCGGGAGTTATCGGGGAACGCCTGGACCACAGCTTGGCGAATTTGGCAATTTTATTGTACCTGGAAGAAAGACAGGCTGAAGGAAAAATAATCGACGATTACGGTGAAATCAGTCTTATCGGCAGACAAACGGCGGAAATTGAGAACGACTATTCCTATTTTTCTTTAATTAATATTTACGGCACAGCCAAAGGTATCAGCATCATTGATGCGGCCTATCCTCTAACTGATGCTGAAATTACCTGCAGTTATCCTTATGGAGTCAGTAACGAAGTGCTGCCGGGGAAAACGGCAAAAGTTAAAGTGGCGGAAGGACATCTTTTGCTGCTTAAAATTAGATAAAACTGAGTAGCGGTACTAATAAAAAGCCGCCGGACGAGGCCCTTGTGCATTCGTCGGCGACTCTTTCAGCTGTTAATTAAGCAGCATTCGATTTACATAAATAACATTTTCTCCGCCCCGTAAGTACGCTTTTCCGCCTGCAAAGCCAAAGTGCAGATGGCATGCCAGGGACCGACATATTCCGGTTGGAAGAAGAAATCCTGCATGGATAATTCCGCCAAAGTGTTTTTATTGAAAATAGCCAAAGAAATAATATTGGCATATTGGGTAATATCGAATTGCGACATAAATTGAGCGCCCAATATTACCTTAGTTTCAGCATCATAATAGATTTTGCTGTAAAGCGTATTCACAGCTTCTGCCGGTTGGTCCAAGAAAGTCGGGCGGACTCTTTGCACGAGATAAGTAGAAGCAACTTTGCCTTGATAGGAACTGCAGTTGGCGGAATTAATACCGCTTGTAGCAAAATGATAATCGAACAAAGCCAGAGCCGAAGTGCCGGAAACAGCCTGGACAGTTGCTTTCTCACCCATAGCATTCTTAGCTGCGACTATTCCCTGCCGTCTGGCGTTTGTCGCCAAAGCAATGGCGGCTTTTTGCCCGGTGGGAGCATATTGAATATAAGTGGCATCACCGGCAGCATAGACATCCTGCGCGGAAGTTTGCTGATAAGCGTCGGTTAAGATGAAACCGCGTTGATCCAAGTCAACTAAACCCTTAAGCCAAGCAGTATTCGGTTTAATACCGACAGCGATAATGACTGTATCACAAGGATAAGTTCCCTTGTCGGTTTTAACAGCCGTAACTTGACCGTCAGAACCGGTAAATTCAACAACACCTTCGCCGCCTCTGAAAGTTAAATTGTGCTTTTGCGCATCAGCGGTCAAAATGTCGGTGAATTCCTGATCCAAATAAGTCGGTAAGATTCGCTTTTGGAAATCAATAACGGTAACTTCCTTGCCGGCCTTGGCATAAGCTTCAGCCGCTTCAATGCCGATATAACCGCCGCCGATAACGACAACTTTCCGAGCAGAGGCCATTCTCTTTTTAATTTTGTCAGCCCAAACTTCACCGCGCATGTAGTAAACATTAGCCAAATCCGCACCGGCAACTTTGAGGGGAGCAGGAATTGCGCCGACGCCCAAAATCAATTTGTCGTAACTTTCGCTGCCTGCACCGTTGGCATCAGTGTATGTCAAAATGTGCTTGGCTGCGTCAAAACCGGTGACAGTTGTGTTGACGTGAATATGGACACCCTGATTTTTGTAGGATTCTTCATTCGCGTAATGAATTTTGCTCAAACAGGAAGACTCACCTTCCAAATAGGATTGAATACCGCAAGAAAGGAAAGAAGCTGTTGCCCCGGCTTCATACAGATGGATTTCTGCTTGCGGTTCTCTTTCCAAAATGGTTTGCACGGCCTCGTAGCCGGCGTGAGATGTGCCGATAATTGCATATTTCATATATTAAATACCTCCTGATATTGTCTGATTGCTTAATTCTAAAGGGGAGGTACAGGCAAGTAAGTGGCAGCAATCACTTGTTCAAATATGCGCCGATATTAGCCGGCTGTTTGTGATTAGCGACACGGAAGCAGAAAAAAGTCGCCTGATTGGAGGCGACTTTAAGTATAAGCACTGCAGCCTGTTGCACCGGAGATGCCGGAGGTTAAGCGGAAAAGTTGCCGCTTTCCACATCCCGGATAAAATCAGCCAAATGCTTGTAATAGACAGCCGGATTATCCACCATGTGATGATGGCCGCCGTCGGGGGTCGTTACAAGCCGGGCGTGCGGAATTTCCTTCTGCATAATCGCCGCACTGCTCAGCGGCATCGTTTCAATTTCGCCGAAAGTCAGGAGCGTCGGAACTTGAATATTTTTCAACTGTGAACGGAAATGCCAGTCTTTCAGCTTACCGGTAATCACGAATTCATTGTCCCCCTGGAAAGCGTTATAAACGGCAGAACCGCCCAAATCATACAGATGAGAAAGCTTGGAAGGCTGTTTACGATCAACAAAATTAATGTTCAGGATATGGACATCCTCCTGATAACGCTTGTTGCTGTAGTCGTTAGCAGCTTCACAACGGCGCATGAAATCAATTTCCGTCTGCGGCAGAACTTCCTGCCGGCGCCGATTGACCGCCGCCACATATTCATCAATTTCATCGACCATGGAAGAAATAATTGCTCCCTTGAGGTGTTTCCCGTATTTGACGGCATACTCCTGCACCAATAACCCCCCCCAACTTTGACCGATAAGATAGAAGTTATCCAAGCCCAACTTCTCTCTAACTTCATCCACTTCGTCTAAAAAATATTCGTATGTTAAATATTCGGCGGCAATCTTCGGGTCGGAATAATCCGGCTGATCGGAATAAAGCGAGCCCAACTGATCGTACATAGTTACTTGAACGTCCAAGCCCTGCTGCTTAAGTTGATAAGCGGCATCTTCCCAATATTCGTGCGTGCCGCCCGGGCCTCCGTGCAAAGCTAAAAGATGAATGTTGCCTTGGCCTTGAGTGTTGGTCCATAAATGGTAACCGTTGTTTAAAGTAATAATTTTTGTGCCGACTTTCATAATAATCTCCTTCTGTCCGGAATTACTTTATTCTACCGCTTTTTGTGATTGAAAAAAACTATGAAAACAGCAGGATAATTACGCATAATTATAAACAACCGTTATTTGATATTAACTTGAAAATTCCGGGAAAAGTGAATAATATTATTGAGTAATAAAGCCTTTATAGGCAACAATATTCAACGGAGGAGAGCACATATGAGAATTAAGCGGGATAATTATCTGCAACAGCTGATAGCCTACCGTTTTGACGGATTGGTAAAGGTTATTACCGGTATCCGGAGATGCGGTAAATCCTATCTCCTTAAGAATATATACAAAGATTACTTAATTAGTGACGGGGTGAAAGAGTCGAATATTATTGTGATTGAACTGGATTTAGCAAAAGATATTAAATATCGCAATCCGCTGATTCTTTCATCTTATGTTAGAGAAAAAGTGGAAAACAGCAAAGAGGAATATTATCTTTTTGTGGATGAGATACAAATGTCGGACAAGGTGCCCAATCCTTATAATTCTGACGGTAAGAAAATTACTTTTTATGATGCCCTTAATGATTTAAGAAGTTTGACGAATTTAGACATTTATGTCAGCGGCAGCAATTCGATGATGTTGTCGAGCGACGTTCTGACGGAATTTAGAGGTCGAAGTGATGAGATAAGAGTACATCCGCTCAGCTTTTCCGAATATTATTCGGCTGTAGGCGGCGAGAAAAATGCCGCTTTTGATGAATACTCGTTTTACGGAGGTATGCCGCTGGTACTGTCAAGGCCGAATAAAACGGCCAAGATGAATTACCTTAAATCATTATTATCTGAGGTATATATAAAGGATATTGTAGAGCGTAAAGGCATAGAAAGACAGGATATATTGGAACAGGTTCTGGATTTACTTTGTTCGTCGCTCGGTTCTTTAACCAATCCGAGCAAAATTGCCAATACGCTGAAATCACAATGGCGGGAAGCGGTATCGGCCAACACTATCAGGGCATATATAGGACATCTGGAAGATGCTTTTCTTTTTTCGGAAAGTAAGCGATATGATGTAAAGGGTAAGGCCTATTTTGATTCCCCGAATAAATACTATTGTGAAGATATAGGTTTGAGAAATGCAAGAATAGGTTTTCGACAGCAGGAAATAACTCATATTATGGAGAATATTATTTATAACGAGCTTATTATCAGGCAATTTTCTGTTGATGTAGGCATTGTTTACTCCAGAACCGTCAATAAAAACGGCAATTCCGTTCGGACAGCGAGAGAAATAGATTTTGTAGTAAATTCAGGTGATAAAAGAACTTATATTCAATCGGCTTATGCTATGTCTACTGCAGAAAAAAAAGAAACCGAGCTCAAGCCGTTTACGCTTACAGGTGATTTTTTCCCGAAAATTGTAGTCGGAAAAGATGTCGGTAAGAGGTGGTATGACGATTGCGGCATTTTGCACATTAATGTAATTGATTTTCTTTTGGATCGAGAACTTATATAGAGCTTACAATAACTTTTTGTGATTGAAAAAAACTATTTTCGAGTATAAACTGGTATTGAGGGGTTCTTTATCCACAGAATTGTGCGATAGCAAGCGGCCCGATTAAAGAAAGAGATAGGCGAAGATGGTTATGAGTAATTCAAAGTTGAGTAAACGCAATTATAAGCGCCGGACTGATAAGGCGACTCAGTCGTCGAGTGCTCAGATTAAAGATGCGCATAAGGCAGCGGTACTGACGGTAGGTGCTGCAGGTGTACTTGTCGGAGCCTCGTTGGTATTCAATCCGACAGCGGTTATGGCGGAAAATGCCGATCAGCCGGTTAAGCCGGTCAAGCCGCAGGAATTGAAAGAACAGGTGCAGCAGCAGAATGTTGCCGCGGCCACGTCCGGGAGTAAAGTCAAGGTTGTAGACAGGCAGTCTCAAACTGAAAAAGCAGCAGCTTCAGGTTCACAGGATAATAAAGCTGCGGAAGATAGGGCGACTGCACCGAAAAATGATGCAACCCAAGCCGATAAAACTATTAATATTTCACAGCAAAATAAAGACAAAGTTCCCAATATGTATAGTTGGGGCACGGCCGATAATGTTTTCAGTAAAGACGGCAACAAGCTGGATGTAACAATTAACATTGCCAAGCCGGAAGAGGGTAAAATCAGCCGGGTGGTAGTTTTCCCGGCCGTTAATAATGATTTAACCTCCAAGAATATAAAAAACTCTATTGATTATGATTCCAGCGATAAAGATGCCCATCGTAACTATTCGGGCGTTTATGCATTTACTAATAACGCCGACGGCAGCGCCTGCCTGAAAATCAACGAGAATTTCCGTGACGGGCAAATCGGTGCGGCGACTAAATACGCCGGCAATAGAAATATTGCCGTTTATGTAACCAAAATGGTCAACGGCAAAGAACAGGAAGTTCTGCTGTACCGGACGAATGTCTGGCGGGCAGGAACCTTGGTTCCACCCAAATCCGCCGGTTCTATTGTCCTCAAATACAATGAGAAATTAACGGCAGACAAGCTGCAGGAGCAACTGAAAGAAGCAGCTGCAAATCAACCGACGGAAGCTGACAATAATAAAACTGTCAACGAGCAAATTGTTGCAGCAAGTACAGCACCTAAAGTGGGCGTAACTAGTAAAGATAAGAAATTTACTAATACACCGGATAAGCCGGAGGAGAAGCTGCCGCAGAGCAAATATGCTTATGATCAAAAGGCGACAGATGCCGTTAATCAGGTGCAAAAAACTGAAACTACGGTTGCCGGTAAGCAGGAAAATACTTATGCCACGGGCACTTCGACAGTTAATACCAATTTAGTTACCGATCAGGGCCTCAAATCTCCCGATATTCCGGTGACTGTAGCACGTTATGATGACAGAATAGAAAAACCGGTTGTCGATGATCCGACAGCTTTGACGGAAGAACAACGGAACGAAATTAAGCAAAAACTGGCGAGATTGAACAAAGTGGCCACCGATGCCGTGCAGTTTGATGATCAGGGCAACGTAACGATCAAGTTCCAAGGTGTGGAAGAAAGTAAACTGCCGAAGTTAAAAGTGAGCGACTTGGTAATTAAGCGCTTACAGGAAAAAGAGATTGTCGTTCCTGCCAAAGATAAGGCGACAGTAATTTACAATCCTATTGGCTACTCCCAAGCTGAATTGGAACGGATGAAAGACGCAATTTATCAGGCCAACAAGGATAATCCGAATTTGCATCTGACCTCCAAGGACCAAATTAAGCTCAGTTATGTCGACGGAAATACAACCGTAGGTAAGAACATACAGGGTATTTCCAACGGCATGGCAGAAAATACAATCACCGTTGAAATTAAAACGGACAAAGCTCAGGTTTCTTTCACTTCCGATGTGAAAAATGAGAAATTGACCCGTTTGGTTGATATTCGGAAAGATTATGATGTCAGCTGGACCAAGCAGAAAATGGACGGCCGTGAGAGCGATGAGGGCTTTGAGTGGAGCGAGGATCATAAGACTTTAATTTATCGCTATGATTCGTCCAAGGCTATAAGCTTCAAGAGCGGAGAGGTGTTGAAGCTGTTGCAGGCAACTGCGAAAAAGGGTAACGACGGTCAGCCTTTAGTCCAAGGCTTAAGAGATTTAAAGGGTGATGAAGGCAGAACTTTAGAACGCGAAGGTAGAAACGGCAAGCCGACAAAGTCACATATGCATTATGTGCTGGATGAAAATGATCAACCTACCGGCGTTTTGGATCTGGGCGTGATGGGCGGACCGTATTGGAACGGTGATCCGGCAGTTACAAATTCGGATAAAGACTTAGGTGAGAAAGAAGCGAAAGTCGGCAAATATACTTGGGATAAAGAGGCTCAACCTATTGAAGTAGCGGCTAAAGACAATCAGGTGTTTAAGGCCAGATTGTTCGTTGCGCCTTATGAAATGAGTTATTATACCTCACTATACGGCAATCCGCGCAATACTACGAAAGCCATTAATGTGATTTTTGTGCCGCAGACGAAAAATAAGAAAAAGGATTTGGCTGCTGCCGTTGATAAGTATAAATTGGCGGAAGATACGAAAAAACCGACAAATTCGGCTTACTATAATGCCGATCAGGACAAGAAAGATGCCTATGATCAAGCTTTAAAGCACGCCAAAGAGGTTTTGGAACGCCAAGCTGTTAAAGGCAATGATGACGACAGCAAGTTAAGTGAACAGGATAAGGCCGATATTGATAATGCAGCCATTAAGTTGCAACAGGCTGAAAAGGAGCTCAACGGTCAAGCGACTGCCAAAGCCGACCTGCAAAAATCCATAGACGCTAACGGCAAACGTCCTGAAGGCTCAAATCCGGCAGTAGCCGGGACTGTGACGGCGCCGGAATATCAGAATGTTACGGACGGTGTTTTCCTGCAGCCTGACGGTCAGCCGGATACGGCAAAGAATAATAAAGCACAGCAGGCTAAAACCAAATACGATCAGGCATTGGCGGCAGCGGAGAAAATAAATAAAGATCCGAACGCTACGCAAGCGGAAGTGGACAAAGCCAAAGCCGAGTTGGATACGGCCAGAGAAGCTTTGAAGGAGTTCAGCACTAATAAAGACAAGCTGAACGCTGCTTTGGGACGATTGGGCAAGGTCAATACCGGTAAGAGCGAAACGGGTGTAGCGGACGAAACAAAGGCGGATCCTATTTATCAAAATGCGACTGACGAAGAGAAAAGAGCTTATGCCGACGCTTTGGCCAAGGCCCAACAATTGGCAGCCGATCCGAACGCTTCCCAAAAAGATGTCAATCAGACGGTTGAAGCTCTGAAGCAGGCGAAAGCAGCCCTGGACAAACGTGCTACCAATAAGCAAAAATTGGATTCCGGCATCCACCAAAGCTTCGACAATCCCGAACCTGACAATGAGTCAAAGCGCAGCGTTTTCTACAAAAACGCTAAAACCAAGGCGGATAACAACGATCAGGACGCACAAACGGCCATCGATAATTACGATCAGGCTTTACAGGCGGCCAAAGAGCAGTTGAAAAATGACAAAGCGACGCAGAAACAGGTGGATGAAGCTTTGCAGAAGTTGCAGGATTCCGAAAAAGTTCTGCATGAAAAGTATCAGACGAATGTCAACGATTTAACTAAAGCTTTGGCGGATAACGTTACGAATTATTTGAATCCGGCTTATTTCAACGCCTATAACAAAGCCCAAAAAGGTGATGAACAGGCGAAAAAGGATTTCCAAGCCTACAATGAAGCTTATCAAAAAGCCAAGGCTTTGAAGAAAAAGTTGGAACAAATGCAGCAAACGCCAGCCCAAGCTCCGACGCAAGAGGAAATTGATGCGGCGAAGAAGCAACTGAACGATACAAGAGCAATAATCGATAAGTATTCTACAGATGATAAAGACTTGCAGAATGCAGTTGATGACGATACTACAGTGCAACAAACTCCTGCTTATAAAAATGTAACAGCATGCAGTAACGATAATTCGGATCCTGAGGCTAGTGAAAAAGCCAAACAGGTGCTGGAGCGTTATGAGAATGCGCTGGAGCATGCCCGGGCAGTTTTAGGCAATAAATTGGAAAAGGATATATACAAGAGCGGAGACAAGCAGGGGCAGGAAATCCCGACAAGCAATATCCCGAATAAGGACGGTGATGTTCTCGACCCGCATTATTTAGACGATATTCAATCGCATGCCAAGGGTGAAGCTTTGCAGGCGGACGTGGAAGCGGCGCTCAAAGAATTGCAGGAGGCGACACAGGCATTTGCTGCTTATAACACCGATACGCAGAAGCTGCGCGATTCTGTCAATAAGGATGATCGGACGAAGGCCGGAGTAGGCTATAAAAACTCCGCCGATCCGAATAAAATCTTTACCAGCGGAGCTGACAGCGGCAAAGAAGATCCGTCGACCTATGATCAAAGTAAAGCGTTGGCGAAAAAATATGACGAGGCTTTGGCTACAGCTAAAGTCGTGTTGAATAAGTCCGATGCTACTCAGGCAGAGGTCAATGCTGCTTTGAAAGCTTTGGAAGATGCCCGGAAAGATGTGGAAGGAAATGTTTCTTCGACCGCTGATTTGAAGGATTTAATCAATACAAACAACTTGGATGATATGAAAGATTCGCCGGCTTATCGGAATATGGCGGAGCAGAGCTTCAGAAAGCTTAAAGCTGACGGCAGCGGCTATGAGCCGGACACGGAGAAAAATGCCAAGGCGAAGGCGGCAAAGGAGAAATTTGATGCCGCTTATAAGCAGGCTAAGAAATTAATGGCCAAAAACGAAGATGAGCAGCCGGCAAATCGCCCGACGCAAAAAGAAATTAATGAGGCCTGGAAGGCGCTGAATGAGGCGGCGAAAGGTTTATCGGCGTTCAAAAATGAAGGTGAATTTGCAACCGATACGCAAAAACTGCAAGATTTGGTGCAAAAAAGCGAGAGCAATGATCCGGCTACAGGTTTCCAAGTCGATCCGGCGTATTTGAATGCTTTGTATGACAAATCTAAATCGCAAGCGAATCCTGCCGCATTAACCGCTTTTAATGATGCTTTGACGGCGGCGAAGAATTTGTTGGATTCGACCGGAAATACCTGTTCTGATACTATGTGCAGCAGAGCGTTGCCGTCGCAAAAAGCCGTCGATGAAGCTTTTGATAATTTGCAAGATGCGATCAAGGCGCTGAAAGAGCAGTACAAGACGAATACGGAGGCCTTGCAAAACGAGAAGGACTATTGTAACGACAGCTTACCTGCTACACCGGAGTATAAAAACGCCGTGAAGGATCAAAGTCAGGAGGCCCAACAGGCAGTAGCGACATTTAACGAGGCTAAGCAGAAAGCGGACGAATTGCTTAACAATCCGAACGTGACTCAGGAAGCTGTAGATAAGCAATTGCAGGCTTTGCAGGCAGCACGTCAGGCCTTAGAAAAATATCAAACTGATGTTAAACCTTTACAGGATGAAGTAGATGATAAAAACGGGCAGCTTAAATTTGAAGATTCCGTTCCTTATAAGAACGCTTTGGCGCAGGCACAGACAGCTCAAGGCGATGATGCTAAAGCCAAACTGGCGGATTATAATCAAAAATTACAGGCAGCCAATGATCTTATTCGGAAAGTAAAAGAACCGGATGCTAATTTGCCGGCAGATCAATGCCCGACCAATGAAGATGTGCAAAAAGCTTTGACAGATTTGCAGGCGGCAAAAGAGGCGATCGGTAATGCTTTCAAGACGGATATTACCGTTTTGCAGAAGGAAATTAATGATCAGGACGATACGGGTGCAGCTTATGTGCCGCAGTTTGCCGATACTGTTCAATATAAGAACTTATTGGCCAAAACTGTCGACGGGCAGAAGCATCCTGATTTGACAGCTTATGAGCAGGCTTTGCAAGTTGCCAACGATTTGATTAAGCAACAGCAAAAGCCGGCTGCCGGTCAACAGGGACCGACACAGGCGCAGGTTGATGATGCCTTAAGTAAATTGCGGGAGATAAAATCTAAAATCAAGCAGAATCATAATACGACGACGGTTGATTTGCAGAATGAAGTTAATACGGACGATGATTTCCAAAACAGCCCGACTTACAGGAATGCTGCAGCTGCTGCAGATCCGGCCGGCAAGCAGGCAATTAACGCCTATCAGCAGCAATTGCAGGCAGCGCAAGAACTGTTGGATCTCTTTAATAATCCGCAGACACAGGATGACAAACGCCCGACGCAAGCGCAAATTGATGCAGCGTTGCAGGCCTTGAAGCAGGCAAAAGCTGAAATTGATAAGTATCAGACAAACGTTGCGGCTTTGGCAGCTGAAACGGCCAAGTCATCCGATCCGGCTGTTCAACCGCCGACTGCAGGCAGCTTTGAAGCAAGCGTGGAATTCAAGGATGCAAAAGACAGGAAAGATCCGGCTTCTCAAGCTTTGGTGCAAAAGTACGAAACAGCTTTGGCCAATGCGCGGGACATATTGCAGAAACATAAAGATCCTAATGCTTCAGCAAAAGATAAGCCGTCTCAGGCTGAGGTTGATGCGGCCCTGAAAGCTTTGCAGGAGGCCAAGTCGGCAATAGTTAATTCTTATACGCCGCCTTTTGTTGCTATCCCGGCATCTTTCTACGCCGAAGAGATTGCGCAACAGACAGCTGATGGCGGCAGCCTCCGTCAGGTTCACGGTGAACTTTTGAAAGGTAAAGTGGCCAAGACCGGAGAACAAGCCGGTATGTTCAGTGGCTTAGGCGGATTAAGCGCTTTGTTGGGTATAGGTTTGGGAGCAGCGAAAAGGAGAAAAAGACGTTAAGTTTTTGAAACTTTAATTATCTTCGCTTTCAGCGCAGCGTTCGTTTGAGGACGCTGCGTTTTTTGTGTGAAGTGCCGGTTCAGTAAGACGCGGGCAGGCATTCGGTAAAAGTTTTATAATTTGCTCTTTTAACAAATTTGTTATATAATGCGATAAAAGTTGACGATTTGTTAAACAATAAAAGATTTGTGGAGAGCGGAGGATTATATGGAAATAACAAGTTTGAGCTTAAGTGTACGTGATTTCGGCTGTAATGTGGTTTTCGCACCGGAATTGCAGAAACCGGTGGAGATTGTCAATTTTGCTGAATATTTCACGGTAAGCGTGCAGGATGGCAGACTGAAAATTGAGCAATCCGCACCGTATGTCCGTAAAGTTACAAACTTAACAGATTTTTTCACTTCTCGCCGGGTACTGATTCGTTTGCAACAATCAGCTTTTGAATTGCTTACGGTTAATTGTTGTGCCTATGTGCAAATCAACAAGCTGCAACTGCAGCAATGCTCCGTTAAGGCCGTTGCCGGCAGTGTCCGTTTACATGATTGCAAGGTGAATAAATTGCTGCTTAAAGGTAATGCTGCTTCTTTTAATTGTGAGACTTTGGGAGAAATGGAAAATGTTAATGTTAATGTCAACAGCAGTTCCCTGCATTTCAGCGAGCTTTCTGTACGGGAAGCGGAATTTAACGTAGATTGTTCAGCTTGTAATTTTCATAATGTGCAGATAACGGAAAAGTTGAATCTGGAGTTGTGCAACACTTCTTTTTCCTGGAATGATCCGCCGCAGGAAGCTAATGTTGATGTCAGTAATGATAATAGTGTCGTGCGCTATTATGGCCGCTTGTTACATTCCGGCAGGTCGACCTGTCAAAATGATGATGTTTTACGTTTGAATATCCGGAGTAACAATGTCAACAGTTCGGTGAAATTAGGTTAAAATTTGCTCTTTCAGGTGCCGCAGGGGCGGGGCAGTCTTTGCCTGCAAGTCACATTGTCACAAGCTTGTAATAGCTTAAAATCGATTTTGCTCTTACAATGACCTATATATTGAATTGAAGTAGGTTTGTCGGCATGAATTTCAGGCAGAGTAATAAAGTTGCAGTTATTGTTTTAATCAGTTTTTTGGCGGTATTAAGCGCTTCGCCGTGTTTGTGCGCGGCAGCAACAGATCCGGGCGCTCCGGCAGATCCGACGGCGGTCCTTTTGGACGCTGAACCGGCGGATAATCTGGAGAAAAAAGAGGAAAATGATACTTCTATCACCTTTCACCGCAAGCAGGATTTAGCGGTTAAAAATCCATTCCCGGAGATTATTTCGGAGGCGGAAATTGAAGCGTTGGATGATAAAAAATATGAAGCAGCAATTACAAAGTTCTTTTTTACAAGGGATGGAGCGAATGCTCAACCTGAGCCTTTAACAAAGCTCGATATGCCGAAAGTCAAGGGAAAATTAACTGTATATATGGCGTTTAAGCATGCTGATGAGCATGGACGCCCGCAAGGTGTATTTGCTACCTGCGGTCAAAACAGGCACGTGCCTCCGTTGCAAGATGGCAGTATTTACGCCGGTTCGGATACTTTGACAAAATATGATACACAATCTTTCACTATGGAATTTAACGGAAAAGTTGTAGCGCAAAACAGCTTAAAGGCTGTACAAATAAATGTTGATACCTTTAAAAATAATGTATATATGAAAATGACATATGATGTTGATCCTGCTGCTGAACGTTTGCTTTTTAATTTGGGCTCTACAGGAACTGTAGGAGGATATACGCAGACCTTTATACATTTAGAGTTCAATCCGCCGACCAAAGCCACCTTCCATTTTGTCGACGATTTTGCTTACAGACACTTACAGAATTTGCCGCTTGCTGCCGCCCTGCCGGAAAGAGGCAACAGCGACAGACATCCGTTGTTAAGTGCGGAGGAAAATAAGAAGGGCACAATCTTATCGGCTCTGCCTTTCACACCTATCGCCGGTCTGCCCGATTTGATAACAGCACAGGATACAGGAATTGCCTATTATATGAGAAATACATCCGGTGATGTCAAAACTCCGCTGCTGTCCTATGCCGGAGAGGGTAAGGCTGATGCATCCAAACATCCGACTTTAGAAGCATTGACCGGGCAGCAAGTTCCGGGATATATCTATTATGCTAATGATATCGACAAGCCGGAGGGCGGTGTTTTTGCTGATAATAACGAGACTAAAGACAAGCCGGGCAATCATTATTTGTCTTTCGCTTACAAAATGAAAGACGGCAAGCCGGTAGAGCGCCTGACAAACAAGCATTACTATCTCACATATCGTGCCATACCGACTAAAGTGGCAGTTCAACAATATGTGGAAGAAGACGGCAAGAAAAAGCCGATTACGCAAGGTAAATACGATCTTTACCGCAAAGACGGCGTGAAAGAGACTTTGGTTTGTCGGAATACAGCTCTCAGTTCTGATTTTGCCCAAGACACGGCACCGGACTTATCTGAGCTGGTAAATGTCGTGAAAAATACGGCTGCTTATAAGCAAGAGGGATATTATCAAACAGATAAAGGCTTGTATTTAATCCCGGGCGATTATATTTTACGGCAAACAGAAAAAGTCGCAGGTTATGCAGCGGTACCCGATCTTAAATTTACGGTTAAGCGGCAACTGCAAGCGGGGCAGCTCGGAGACTTAACCGGCGAGGAATCTACTTTGAAGACTTTAAGTGTTAAGTTGAAGAAAGAGACGCCGGCAGATTTACCGCGAGAGACTTCCGAAAAGACGCCGAAGCAGACGCTTTTGCCGGGAAATTACACAGCTGTTACAAGCGAAAAACGAGAGAATAAAAAAATTGTAGCCAAAACCGGGGAAACGGCAGAAGTCTTTAATTTCGGTTTATACTGTGCCTTGGGGGCGTTGGCGGCTTTGAAGCGCCGCAAATAACTTGTTGCCCGAGGTGATGAAATGAGAAAATGGCGTTTGCTGCTGCTGTCCGTGCTGTTCAGTTTTTCCTTGCTTTTGTCGGCGTTAAATACGGTTGAAGCGGGAGAGCCTAAAGGCACGCCGGAAGAGTTGGCAAGCGGATTTTTCATTGAAGCCCATGATATTACCGTGCCGCTGCATACTAACTATGACCCTTTAGCGCCGATTGATCGGATAAATATTAAATTGCCCGATAAAGACGGTAAAGAAGTTTGGCAGCACTTTAATAAGGGGACAAATTTCATTTACTATTCTACTTATGTCAGCTTTGACGGCAAAACAATGACAGCCCCATATAGCGGTTTCTGTAAGTGGTTCAGCGACGGCTTCGGTCGGGCGGGTTTTGCTTTTGACAAGCCGGGGACTTATCCGGTTTGGTATGTTGCTGAATATGACAGCAAACGGTGTAAAGCTAAAAAAATCAACATTACGGTAGTTGAACCGGAGAAGGCGCTTGCAGCCGCGCAATATGCTTATGAACTGAAAACTGACGGTTTGGATTATAAAACGCCTTTAACGCCGCAAGAACAGCAGATATCAAAAGTTTTGTTCGATAATTCCTCGCAGTGTCGGCAAAAAGCGGAAATTAAGCGAGTTGTTCACTATGTGGATGAAGCAGGAAAGCAGCTTTTTCCGGATACCGAGCAGTTGATAACTTATAATTTTCAGAATAGAGTGGGCCGCAATATGGCCTGTATTGATGTCACCAACAAACCGGACAAGTCGGTTGCCGGATTTTGGCGGGACTTTTGGACGTGTAAACAGGATACTTTTGCCGCTGTAACTATTCCGGAAAAAGAAGGGTATACGCATGATTTGACGGCAATTCCCGCCTGTAAGGTAACTTTGGCCGGGGCGAGTGAAACGGAACTGTTTGCTGTGGCTAATTGGCGTGAAAATCAAAATATGCTATCAGCTAAAGGTCGAGTTCTGGTCCCGTATGCCAATAAAGTGTGGTTCAATTTTTCTGCCGGAACAAGAGAGTACACGGTTGTTTATAAGAAAAAAGCACCTACTGCTACTACTACCGGTAAACCTGCAGCAACTACAAGCAAAATTGTTCCGTCGGCAACGACAATAGCTGATAATTTCAGCCGTACGCCTGATGAAACGGGGCTTAATTCTACCGGCATGGCCAAAAAGACGGTAGCCAAAACCGGTGAGAGCAAACAAGGTGCAATTCTTATTCTCGGAGGATTGTTATTAATATCAGCGGTGGTGTACAGAACGGGAATTGAAGGACGAAATGACTATTGACTATGTCGCCTGATATTTTACGCAGCAGACGGACTTTACCGTTGCCTTTACTTTTACTGATGTCCGCCATTACTTTCATGGCAATTTTGTGCGAACTTGTACCTTCAGGTTTGTTGCCGGTTATGGCAAGGGGGATGCATGTTCAGTTGACACAGGCCGGGCAATTAATCGGCATTTATGCTTTGGCCTCGGCTGTTTGCGGGCTACCTTTAGTTTCGTTGACTGTAGCTTGTAATCGCAAAACTTTATTATTATTTTTATTGAGCGGATTTTCCCTATCCAATTTTATTGTTGCTTGGGCGCCGGATTTTACTGTGGCTTTGGTCGGCCGGGCTTTAGGCGGGGTGTGTGCCGGCACCTTGTGGCCGATGATTACCGCTTACGGTATGACTTTAGCTCCCGTAACGGCTCAGGGCAGGGCAGTTACGATTATCATGGGAGGAATTACAGCAGGTATGGCTGTCGGCGTACCTTTTTTGACTTTTATCGGGAATTATTACGGTTATCGGGCGGCTATCCTGATTCTGGCTTGCCTGATTTTATTAATCGCAGTATTGTGCTTCTTTTACCTTCCGAGTGTGGCAGGCGAAAAAAAGGCGGCAGCCAATTCACCTTGGACGATGTTAAAGAACCAAGGTGTTCTTTTGGTTGTTTTGCTGACCTTTTTGGCAGTCGGAGCTAATTACGGCGTTTATACATTTATTACAGATGTGGTGCGGGATTTGGGCTATCCGGGCGTAAATCAGGCGCAGTTGCTCTTCGGTGTCGGCTCAATTATTTCCGTTTGTTTAGCAATTAAGCTGATTGATCGCTATTTGCCCGTGCTGTTAATCGGGATATATGTTACCGGAATCCTTGTCTTCCTCGGCTTCGCTCAGCTCGGACAGATATATTTGTTGGATGCCGGTTTCCTTCTGTGGGGCATAAGTTTCGGCTCTTTGAGCAGCATTTTCCAGACGGCGACAAGTAAACAGGTAAGTTCCGGGGTGGCGGTAGCTAACGCGTTGCAATCGGCATCGTTCAATTTTTCTATTATGTTCGGTTCCTTCGGAGCCGGTAAATTGCTGGAGCAAAGTAACAGTAAAATTATGCTTTATGCAGCAGCGGTGCTTTTAATTAGCGGTTTGTTAATTGCGCTTGTTAATCGGCGCAAAATGGCCTGAAAGTAATAAAAGCGACCCGCATAGCAGGAAATAAAGCGACAGGTAACTTGGTGTTTGTTCTGTTTCGCCGGTTTTAGCTACTTTGCCGATTTGCTGCGCTTGTGTGGGAGCTGCCGTAGTTAAAGGGGCGTCCGTCGCTTGCTGTTTGCTCGGCGTTGGCGGCTGTGATGGCGAATTTTGTTTATAAGTGAATGTTATAGTTAATTTTTCGGCAGCGGAACTTTTTGTCAAAGTGCCGACGGTAAAATCCTGTTCCGGCGGAGCGGCGGTAAGACCGTTTATTTTATTATTAGCTACTAATTTGTATTTACCCGGCTGTAAGAACAAGCGCTTACCGACTTGGCGTAAAGAGCCTTTGACCGCTTCACTGCCTCGCAGCAGAGAAGATAATTCCTTGCCGCTTAAATTTGCTGTTGCTGCAACTTCACGATTATCGCTCAAATCGGCAATTATCAGTTCCTTTTCGCCGGCAGAATTAAGAGCATATAGAGAAAATTTCCCGTCAGCATAATTTGCCGGAGCGTCGGCTTTAATAATTAATTCGGTCGGAATCGCGGCATAAGTCAAATAATAATGTTTAGCGGTCAACTTTTCTTTATTTTTTCCGACAGCGAAAGAGAAACAGAAATTTCCCTTATTTTTTACGCTGTTTTCATCCCAAACGTTATTTTCCGGTTGGTCAATGTCGTTATCTATGTAGATATAACCGGGTATTGGGGTGCTTATAAGCTGCTCAAGGGTCAGCTTGCGGTTAAAACGCTCCTGTCTTTCAACAGTATCACCGGCAAAAGAAAGAAAAGGTGTAGCGAATTTTGAAATCTTATCACAATCAAAAGGTGCCGGGCCGCTGACGTAAGGAGCTTTTAAGTCCTTCAGGGCTAAAGCGACGAAAGGCTTGGCAGAGAAACGGTCATTCGAGTCCCCTTGACTGCGCGGCGACAGCTTAGCTTGCGGCTGTAGGTTGGATAGTTGTCTGTAAGCGGAGTCTTCAACGAAGTGGAAATTTGCCGTTACCAACGGGACAAAGGCGGTAAAAGTAGGAGATGCGCCGCTGCCCTCCTGATTTATAGCATTCGAGCCTATAATAGTGTCACACTCAGGCGGCACGTGATAAATAATGTGGATAAAGGCTTGATTCTCGCTCATATTATAGGTAAATTTTTTATTTTCTGTCAGTTTTTCGCCTACAAGTTTACCGTTGATATAGAGCGTAAAAGGAAGATGGCCTTCAACAGCGGTATTTTCATCAAGCGGAATCGAACCGTCCGCTGCCGCCTGAGCATAAGAATATTTTAAATTCCTGATTTCACCGTCAACTTCAAGAACATAATCCTTTTTCACACGGGGAATAAAAATGAAACTGTCGATACGACTTAACGATTTTTTATAATAATTTGTCCACGAAGTCAAATTCGCTTCGTGGGAGGTTTGCAGAGAGAATTCCTGTCCGATTTCCGTGTAATAGATTTTTTCTATCCAGGGAAAAGGTCGAGAACTGACTGTCGTACGTTGCAGTTCTTCTACTTCAGCCGGCGTGATAACCTCGGGGAAAGGGTTAATGATATTTTTGTCGCCCGTGAAATCATATACGGTATTAGTAGCGCCGGCAGCGCGGCTTATCTCGATTTTACAAAACATAAGAAGTGCGATAATTGAAACGAAAACGAAAAAATGAGAGCGCCGATTCATAGGCCTTCCTCTTTTCTTTGTTAAATTACATTAAATTTATATTAAGATTAGCATAAAATTTTCCCCCGGGAAATAAGCTAATATTTCACTTTTGTTACAACTGAACAAAAGCAGCAAGGGCAAGAAGCCGTGCTCCGTGCTATAAGCACAAAATGTTATACACTGCGATTAAAAAGCTTGAACAAATTTATGAATTAAATTAATATTCTTCATATTTTACAATTATTAACAGAATAAAGGAGAAAGCTATGAAAAAAATCAGCATGGCATTAGTGCTTGCCGGTATACTTTTTTTCAACAACGTGGCCGGAGTGACACTGTTGGCGGCAACCGATAAGGGAGCAGAAAAGAACGGACAGGCAACAACTGCAAGTGCAGCCGAAACGAAAGAAGAAACCGTTCGAGTTATTATTCAGGCCGCAAGTAGCGACACGAAAGAAGCACTGAAGCGTGAAATAGCCCTTTTACCGGCAGCTAAATTAAGAAATGACTTCGATATGTCTTTTACCGGATTCTCTGCCGATATTAAAGAAAGTGATTACTGGAAATTACAATTTGACAGCCGAATTGCTAAAATTACCAAAGCTAAACTCTTTTATCCTGTTATGGCATCGGCGAAGGCTATCGGCCAGATTGATGCGGCCGTCAGCAAATTCCACAATAAGGGCGAAGGAACGGTTATTGCCGTAATTGATTCCGGTCTGGATGTGACGCATAAAGATTTTCAGAATCTGGATGATCCGAGCAAGGCTAAAGTTCAGACGATTATGCCGTTCGGCGGGGAAAACAAAGATACGAAATTTAATCTGAAAGTTCCCTACGGCTTTAACTTTGCCGATAACAGCTACCGGATTAAAGGTTATGCTTCCAATCACGGTATGCACGTGGCGGGAATTGCCGGTGCCAATGCGCCTGACAGTGATTTAGCTAAATTTGCCGGAATTGACGGCGTAGCGAGCCAGGCACAAATAATGCCGATGGTTGTTTTCAGCAACAATAAAGAAGCTAAGGGCGCGCAGGAAGACGATATTATCGCGGCAATCGAGAAAAGTATCGAGAAAAAAGTTGATGTCATCAATATGTCATTGGGCAGCGGCTCGGGTTTCAGTGACCCTGAAGATCCTACGGCCAAAGCTATCAATAAGGCGAGAGAAGCGGGAATAATGGTCGTTGTAGCAGCCGGTAACGATACGGCGGCATTCAGCAACAAAATGAGTAAGGGTGTGGAAAATATCCACGGCCGTAAGGATATCGGTATTGTCGGTTCACCTTCAACTTCTCCGGCTGCTTTGTCGGTCGCTTCTATGGAAAACACCCATACTTTTATCCGCAAAATGACCTTCATGGAAAAACAGCAGAAAGTAACATTTCCGTATTCCCTGGATAATGGTAAAAATGACGGTTCAGCGCATAGCGTTGTCGACTGCGGTCTGGGTTATGAGAATGATTTCAGTGGTAAGTCTTTGCAGGGCAAGTTGGCTTTAATTAAACGCGGTAAGATTACTTTTACGCAAAAGGCGAAGAATGCCAAGGCGGCAGGTGCTGCGGGCGCAATTATTTATAACAGTGATGATATTAAAACCAATTATGCTATTGAAGGCATGGGCGATTTCCCGGTATTTAATATTTTGAATCGCGTCGGTGTGCGCCTGTTGCAAGCTTTGCAAAGTGACCCGAATTTGCAGGTTACATTTAATTTGCAGGAAGAGCAGGATGTTAACGAAAACAGCGGCAATATGAGTTCTTTTACCTCGTTCGGTACAACGGCGGAATTGGATTTTAAGCCGGAAATTACGGGTATCGGCGGTCAGGTTTATTCGACCGACAATGATAATAAGTATGTTATGATGAACGGCACATCTATGGCCTCACCTTATGTAGCCGGCGCTTCGGCTTTAGTTATGTCGCAAGTGAAGAAGGATTTGCCCGGCTTGCCCGATTATGTTGGCTTTACCAAGAAAACGCTGATGAATACGGCCAAGATTGTTATGAATAAGCAGGCGGGAAATGCGATTCCTTTCTCTGTTAGACGCCAGGGAGCAGGATTAATTCAGGTTAAGAATGCTATGGAAAACCGGGTTCTCGCTACTTATGAGACGGCTGACGGCGAGGCGGCGGCAGCATTGCGCAGTTTCAGCGGCAGCAAAAGTTTTAAGATTAATTTGCGAAATTATTCGAATCGGGCGCTGACGTTTACGGTCGATCCGGGAAAAGTGTATACAACGGAAACACTTAACGATAATTTATTGGAGCGAGAGGCGGCGGCAACAATCAGCACTGATGTTAAAACTCTGACTTTGCAGCCGGGAGCTCAAAGTCAAGTGAGCGTAACATTGGATGCGGCGGCGGTTAAGGATAATTTCGTCGAAGGCTATGTGCGCTTCCTTTCGCAAACGGACGGCCAGCCGGATATTCATTTCTCTTATATGGGATTTGCCGGTGACTGGAATGCCGAGAATATTTTCGATAACTTGGATACTTTAGAGAACAAAAAAGAAATAACCTACGGCGATACGCGCTTGATGACGATGAATAAAGATCCGCTGAATTTCTTTGACAGAGGTGAAATTGTGCCCTTGGGTGTCAGCCCCGATGACCAAAAGAAAGGAGATGTCAAACCGGCAGAAAAATACTGGTCAATATCTCCGAATAAAGATGGTCGGGCCGATGTTGTCATTCCGCAGATAGGCATTTTGCGCAGCGCCAAAAGCGTCGAATTCAGCATCTTGGATCAGGACAAAAAAGAACTGAGAAAATTAGGTAAGATGGAGAATGTGCGGCGTCAAAGCTTGCGTAATTTCATCAGCAGAAAAGAAAGTAAGCAGTTATTTACAACTTTCCCGTATATTGAAGGTATGTGGGACGGACAGCTTTATAATCAGCAAACAGGTAAAATGGAAGCGGCGGCAGACGGACAATATTATTTAGCAGCGACAGCTCATTTAACTGCAAATTCGGAGCCCCAACAGCTGCTCTTCTCTCTCAAAGTCGATACGGAAGCACCGACAATTGAATTAATTAAAGCTGCCGACGGTAAAGAATATGAGTTGACACCGCAAGGTCGTTTGTTCAAGTTCACTGTCAAAGATAAAGTGGGAGTAGCAGAGGTCAAAGCGGAAATAAATAAGAAGACCTTACAAGTCACGGACAAGGGCGACCATTATGAAACTTTGGCGCCTTATAGTACGGAAATGGGCGAAAATGTGTATTTGACAGTCAGCGACTATGCTTACAACAGCAAAAAAGTTAATGTCAAAAATGTTAAAGGTAATTCTTTGAGCTTTACTAACTGGAAGAGCGTTATTAATAAGAAAATAAATACTATTATGGGCGAAAGTTACAGCGGTGTGACCCAAAATAAGGATACGGCCTATATTTCTCTGAAATTCGTCAGCGCTAAAGACCAAACGGAGATTACAAGTAAAGATTGTCCGGTCAAAAACGGTAAGTTTGCTTTTGCCTCCTTCGTACTGACGCCGCAACAACAGGGGAAATATAAAGCGTTTGCGATTGAAAAGAACGCGGATAAGAAAGTGATTAAAGAGACAGCTTTAGGCGATTTTGTCTACGATTACGTGAAACCGAGCCTGACCTTTAATTATGTGTCCGAATTGAAGGGCAATGATGTAAAGGACCCGCAAAAAATCAAAGCCAAAGACCCGAATTATAAAGAGTATGTGATGCGTAAGAACAAAGACGGCAGCTGCACCTTTACCGGTAAAGTTCAGGACAATGTTTATCAGCCGCAGGAACTTACACTTACAATTGGTACACGTGAAAATAAAGTTGAGATTCAAAAGGACGGCAGTTTCACTTATGTTTTGCAAACACCGTCGAAACATTTTGACTTTATCAATATTTCCCAACCGGCGGAGTTAAGTGCTTCCAATACAAGTTCCCTGTTTGAGGGCTTGGATTTAGGCGGTTTCCTTAGACCTTCCACTGCGAAAAAGAAAAAATTGGAGAGAACTTATGTCGTAACTAAGTACTTGGAATATGATCCTAATGCAACGCCGCCGACGACAGGCACAATTTCGGAGCCGGAAGCTGCCAAGCCGGAATTTAAGCTGACAGTTAAGCCGCAAAAAGCAATTGTTAATATTAAAGAGACGACCAGGTCTTACGGCCAAGTGGCAAAACGGGCCGACGGATATTATTACAAATTGTACGGTTATACCAACGATTCCAATTGCGAAGTTTACGTCGCAGGCGAGAAAGTTACAGCTAAAAAGACAAGTTCAGGTCTGAATTTCTTTAAAGAAGTTAAATTGCAGGAGGGGATGAATAATATCAATGTGCGGGCAACAGATGCTACCGGTAATGTATTACAGGAGCTGAAAGTCAGAATTTTACTTGACACCAAATTACCGACATTGATTCTGGACAGTCCGACAATAGAAAGTGAAGAAGCGGCGCCGAACGCTACGTCGCAGGCGCAAACGCCATCCGGGCAACAAGCTCCGGCTGCTAATCAAGGCGAGAAGTTCGAAGTTATTAAAACTTGGAAAGATAGTGTCGTTTTTGCCGGCAGCATCGAAGATGAAAGCCAAGGATATGATTTGTTCTTGAATGGTGATAAGCTGCTTTCTTATAACAGTAACGGTGCTTTGGGCAATAATTTGCGCCACTTCAAGCGGAGTGTAAAGGTTAGTGACGGTAGTATTCTGATTCTGGAGCTGGCCGACGCTTCCGGTAACGGTAAGGTTACCAAGTATAAAGTTAAAAAAGTGAGCGGCCCGAAGCTGGTGGAAGTTCTTGATTTGACGGAAGAGAAAACAACAGGTTATGTTCGCGTCAGTTTGATGAGCAAAGACGGCAAAGCTAAGGTTTACGATGTGCTGGCCGGTGCAGTGGATGTGGCAGAATTACCGCAATTGCCGGCAGACAGTGACTATAGATTTGACGGTTGGTATTTAGATGAAGGTTGCAGCAAAGAATTTACCGGTAAAATTACTGCCGATATGACTTTGTATCCGAAGTTCGAACCGTTGGATGTCGCAAGGCCGATAATTGACAATGGAGATGAGGATGAGCAGCCGGAGCAAGATTCCGAGCAGGAGCAGATTGATGTCAGGGACGCTGTGCAACGACTCTTACCCGACAGGAACGAAAATCCGACTCTGCCTGAACCGGTGCTTGTGCCGATGCAGGCGCCGCAGGCCGGACGTGGTAGCGGCAATAAGCAAGTAGTTGCCGCCAAGTCGGAGAATAAAGTGCGGGCGACGACAAGTAAGTCGAGCAAGGTTACGGAAACAACGCTGACAAGTACGAGTGAAACTAAGCGGGAAACTCAGCCGACTTCGACGTTAAAGCCGTTAACTACGACGGCAGCGGAAGTGAACGAAACTAACGCAGCAGCACCGTTTAAGCGGGTGATTATCGGTTTAATCATTGTCGGCAGTTTGAGCGTTTTAGCGGTGTTACTATATATTTTGCTGAAAGAACGGCGCGTTGAACGTTAGGAAAGCAAATGCTTGCTTAGCAAAATTACAGGCTCTCTTCGCCCTTTACAGGCGAGGGGAGCTTTTTGTGCAGATTAGCGGTAAATAAAGGCACGATTTGTGAAAAATAGAGAAAATGATTAAAGACGGAAAAGTTGCAGCATTATCTATTGATAAAATCCTTTTTTTGTGTAATGATACTGATAGTAGCTACTGAAATTTTAAATATCATAGAGGTGCGATATGAAAAAAATATTATCATTGTTGTTAGGATCACTATTTTTATTGAATACTGGTAACGTATTAGCTAGCGGTGATCAGTGTAGTTCAGTACGTTCTCCAAGATGTGAAGATACTTATTATTATGAACCATACTATAAAACTTTTGAATATAGAAACGAATTTAGAATGGAAGCGGACAATGTAGTAGATTTAGTAGTGACCAGAGAAGTAGAAACGTACAAATCTTTATCTATTTCTGCTGAAGCGGGTGTGGATATTGATGCAGTAATAGGCCATTTGAGTCTTGACTTTTTAATGAAACGGGAAGGTAGCGAGCGTTATGTTATCAGAGCTATGTGGCCTACAAAAGCAGGTAATAAGTATGAATTAACTGCGGGCATGAAGATCGGCGTGGAAAAAGGCTATTGGGTTCATATGGATGAATATTGTAATAGAAAAGAAGAAAAATATATAGAAGCACGGGGAGAAATAGAAGAGTATGTTCATTCTCGGGTGATTGGATGAAAAAACATGTTAGCAAATTTGCTCCTGTTTTCGCGGCATTGCTTGTTTTTACCTTAACTGCTTGCAGACAAACTTCCAATATTCAGCCGAATATAAGCAAAAAAGTAAGTACTGAAAATACAGTAGCGGAAGATACCGATTTTTATAATTTGAAGAATTTAGTTTTTAAGTATGAAGGTGAACTTGTTTATTATCCCCGTGCCGGAGAATACTCTCTGAATTTGACCTTAAAATTCCCCAACTGTTCCATGCGTGATGCTAAAAGCGGCAAAAGCGCTGAATATGCCTATTTATCATTTCATGCCGGCAGAATCGGGGATAAGGACAACTATCCTTTAGGGTGGGACCAAAGTAAGAAAAAAGAGTATGTAAATCCGAACAGTAAATTTCAGTCGGAGCGGCATGAGTTGGATAAATTCGGCGGTGAATTGATCGGTTTCACTTATCGGAGCGTAACGACTTTACCCGACGAAAAATTGTATCAGATTAAATTGGCCGAGGGTAATTTCCCGCAAGAATTAAAAATAAGCTTGAGTTCACATGACAAAATGCTTTTAGATTCTCATAGTCGCCAAGTGCTTAAGGAAGCCCGGGAGAAAGGACATCCGGTGCAATTAGGAATAGCTTTACGTGATGATAAAGGAACTGTGCGGCAAATTTGCAGTCTCTTCCTGGAGGACGAAAATAAGAAATATCCTGCCTGCTAAAGTAAAAAACTAAAGTAAAAAGCGAGCTGCAACTGATTAGCTGCGGCTCGCTGATTTTTTTGCAATCGACATCGACGTCATTCCGCTAAAGCAGCTTGAACGGCGGCAATCACAGCCGGTTTTTGCGTAGTAATCATTTCAACTTTACCGGCAATAACCTTGGTATCCATAATAATTTCCCGATCAAGGCCTTTGGTATTGATGAACGGTTGGAAGAACTCCTTAAATTCCTGTAAGCGTTTTTCACTGTTGAAAACATGAGCGGTAACCTGAATAAAACCATTAAATTCCATATCGCCGCCCAAAGTCTTTTCCAACCATTTCCATTCGGTCCTTAACCATTTCCAGGTACGTTCCTCTGCCAAAGGATTGGCCAAGAGGCTGTAATACCAGGAACGGACATCCTGAGGTTTGATAATTTCGCCGTTCTTCAAAGCTTGCAGAATTTCATCCAACTGCTCATTTTGGCGACTGACAGTCAAAGCTAAACGCAAGTCATCTTTATAAGCCGGATCTGCATGTTTTACGTACACATCGAACAGCTCGGCGAAAAGCTGCGGCTGATTGTAATTTTTGATTTCATTGCGCAAAATCAGGTAACGCATATCAGCCGGTAAATTATACGGTTGTGCAGTATGTTTAAGATAAAGTTCATGCATGGCGGCGAGGCACTTCTGATCTTCGGCATAATATATGATGCTCCAGACATAGGGACGCACGAGCGTATCGTCATTGCTTTCGTTCGCCCGGGCAATCAAGCCTAAACGCTCGGTTTGAGGAAGATATAACTTAGCGAGCAAAGCTTGTAAATCTTTTTCCTCCGCACTCTCAGGGGTGAAGAAAGACTTTAAGATGCCGATAACATTGAGCAATTTCGCCTGTACAAGTTGGGAAGTGCTGCCGGATAATTTGACTACGAGCGGAATCAGCTGCGCGTAAGACAATTCACCGCATTTGGCAAGTAAAGACATATCCTGCAGAATTTGCAGATGAGTGACGGTATCAAGTTCATCCAAGTTGTCCAAAATATCATCCATCAAAGTTTGGTCGTATTGAACGATGAAATGAGAATTGTTGCCGAAATTAAGAATAAACGGTCGATTGCCGTTAGCTTGTTTCAATTTACGGTAGTCGCCCAAATTAATCATTTCATCCCGCATAAGTTCAGGCACAGTTTGATAATTGCAGCTGAGCGGAATTTGCCAGAGACGTTGTTTATCTTCATGTTCGCCGATAAAGAATTGCCTTTGACTCAAGTACAAATTACCGTTAACAACATTGGCATTGACCAACGGATAGCCCGGTTGCTCCAACCAGGAATTCATAATTTCGCCGACATTGAAGCCGCTGACAGCCGACAAAGCGTTCCATAAATCCTGCCCTTTCGCATTAGCATATCGGTGCTCGGCAAAGTAGGCTTTCAAACCGGCTCGCAGTTTCTCATCTCCCAGTAAAGCCCGGACCATAACAAGGAGGCGGGCACCTTTGGCGTAAACAATAGCGCTGTCGAAAATTGCGTCAATTTCCGCCGGATCATTGACCATGACATGCACCGACTGCACACCGTCGGTAGCATCTCGCTGCAAAGCGGCGGGAATATCGGAAGTTTGGAAAGATTCCCAAATCTTAAATTCCGGTTCCAAAGCGTCGACGGCGACATATTCCATCATATTGGCGAAAGATTCATTCAACCACAAGTCATCCCACCAGGCCATAGTCACAAGGTCGCCGAACCACTGGTGCGCCAACTCGTGACAAACAACTGCAGCAACCAATTGTTTGGTAGGAATGGAAGAATTTTGCGGGTCCAACAGAAGACATGATTCTCTATAAGTTACAAGGCCCCAGTTCTCCATCGCTCCGGCTGAAAAATCGGGTAAAGCCAATTGATAGGAATGTGCTAAAGGATAAGGTGTTTCATAATATTCTTCAAAAAATTCAATTGCCCGTTTGGCAATATCTAAAGCAAAATCCAACTCTTCCGCCTTATGCGCCTTAGTCGCAAAAACGCCGATTTCCACGCCGGATTTAGTTGAAGTTAATTTTTTTTGCATATCACCGAAAGCGAAAGCCACCAGATAAGTGGACATGCGAACAGTTTCCTGAAAGTAATGTACACCGGCAACACATTTTTCTTCCGGCTGGTTGGCAATAATCGTTTCCCCGGGCTGTTCATCATATTTAATGGCTAAAGAAAAAGTCGCTTTAGCTGCCGGTTCATCGAGGCAGGGGAAAGCCTGACGGGCGAAGGTTGTTTCGAATTGCGTGCCGATTAACTGCTTCTTTTCGCCGTTAATTTGGTAGTAAGACGGATAAATTCCCATCATGGTATCGGTAAGTTTGCCCGTGAAAGCCACTTCAATAACAACTTCCCCGGCCGGTACACCGCTGATTGTCAGATCTTCGGTTTTATCGCTGTAATCGAAGGCGGCGGTGAGATTGTTGACTTTAACTGTGTTAATAGTTAAATATTTTTGGTTTAATTTAACCGTATCGCCGAGAGCTGTACCTTTTACGGTGCTTTTACCGGTAAAAGTTTTGGCGGCACGATTAATATCTAAATAAATGTCATAGTGTTCCGGATGAAATAAGTCAAAAAGTCGTTGAGTTTGCGGCATAGTCTATCTCCTAATAACTGCTGTTTTCGTTAATTTTAACCTCCGCCGCCGATTATTACAAATTTTTCGCCTGTTTCTCGCACTGCTTGGGCCGCGGCAGCGGCAGCAGCACAGAGGAGCGGCTCGTTTCGGCTCGGCTCGCTGTAGATATTTGGCGCCGGATTTATTCAGGTGGTAAACTGTTCAGTAACGATAATATTTGCGGCGGAGGGGCCCATGGTTAAATTTAAAGGCGTGATTTTTGACTTGGACGGAGTTCTTTGTCATACGGATGAATATCATTATTTAGCTTGGCAGCAATTGGCACAACAGGAGGGAATTTATTTTGACAGGCTGATTAATCAACGCTTGTTGGGGATCAGTCGCAGCGAGAGTTTGGAAATTGTCCTGGAGCGGGCCGGACGCACTTACACGCAGGCGGAAAAAAGCCGGCTGGCGGAGCGCAAGAATGAGCTGTATCGGCAATATTTATTGCGGATGACACCGGCGGATTTAACAACAGGTGCCGAGAAAGTGCTGCAAACTTTAGAAGCGGCCGGAGTGAAGCTGGCTGTCGGTTCGTCCAGTCGCAATGCCCGCTTTATTTTGGATAAATTGGGAATCAGCTCGAAGTTTCAAGTCATTATTGACGGTAATGTATTACAACATTCCAAGCCGGATAAAGAAGTTTTTTGCAAAGCACTGGCGGCGTTACACTTGGCGGCCGATCAATGTCTGGTGGTTGAAGATGCTGTTTCCGGAATACAGGCTGCCGTCAGCGCCGGGATTAAAACGGCGGGAATCGGTAAGGTGATTGAGCAGACTGCGGTAGATTATACTTTGCACGCCATCAGCGATTTATTGCCCGTAGTTTTGGGTACCGGCTCGCAACGCCATGCCTTTAACAATCTTGGGTAGTATACTGTAAAAATAAGAGGTGAAATATGTTGACTTTATACGCTTATCGTGCCTGCAGTACCTGTCGGCGAGCCGAAAAATGGCTGCAGGAGCATCAAATCGATTATAATTTCGTTTCCGTTAAAACGGCGAATTTACAGACTTCGGACATTGTCCGTTGGCAAAAATTGAGCAACTTGCCGTTGAAACGGTTTTTCAATACAAGCGGTCAAGTTTATCGGCGTTTGAATTTGAAGGATAAACTTGCGACCTTAACGGAAGATGAACAGCGACAAATATTGATCAGCGACGGTATGTTGCTGAAACGTCCGATTTTAGTGGCTGAAAATTTTGTCTTAGTAGGATTTCAGGAAGCAGAATGGGCGGCAAAGCTGGATAAACTTGCATAGGACTTGGACTTTATGTTTGTAGAAATTAAGTTCTGCAAGCGCCGTGACGGTTTGAGCGAAAATTTATATTTCATCCGCCCAATCGGCCGGGAAACCGAGGTGTGCCAAATCGATAGCATCCTTGTAGTCGCTTAACAGCAGCAACAAACGCTCTTTTACTTCTTTTTCCCATAAAAATTCCGGGGGACAAAGCTGTCGCAAAACTTTAAGGAGCGGCCAAAGTCGTCTTTCGGCAGCCGGAGCGACATTTATTCCTGCCGGTACAGCGCTGAAGGTACGATAATAAAGGCGGTTGAAATGGGCGCAAATATTACGCAGCTGCGTCAAACAAACCAACCAGCTGGCCAGTTGACGATATTGGACGTGATATGCGGCGGCGATTGTTTTTTGGTCACAAGTCAAAAGGTCACAATAAAAGCGGGAAAGCATACCGAAAGAAAACAATTCCGTCATAACCCAAAGTGGAAATTTACCGCCGTATTTATCCAGATGGTGTTGTACGAACAGCAATTTGGCATTCAGATGTACCTGATTTTGCAGAGATTGCAGAAACTGCGCATGTTGATGCTGTAAATTAAAGTGTTGCGCCTGCAAATAGCCCAAAGGACCGTATTTGGAAGTGTGACAATAAGCTAACTTCGTCCTTAAAGAAATTTCAATCGGCTCCAGTACACCGTAAATGATTTGGCGCAACAGACGATCAAACTCATAAACTTGATAAATTTGCTCAAAAGTGACACCGGGACGAAACTTGCCGTCAGCCCGCTTAAATGCCTGAAAATAAGGCGAAAGACGATAATAATTCAAATTGGCCAGACGCTCGGTGCAAAGCTTTTCATCCAGAACAAGACAACCGTGTTCCTGCAATACTTGCATTTGCTGGCGATGACTTTTATTCGGCTTGACATTTACCGGTGCCTGCACCGATGCCGATAAATTAAACGGTTTGTCCAAGTTAGGCATAATACTCATAAACTCTCAAATTAATGTCTCCCCTTGGGACACATCTGCGAGAGGTGCAGGGGAGTCCTATTACTTACATTATACCCTTATTCAGTAGAAAATGTTATAATCACCGATATATTTTAGCTGCAAACTCAATTGAGGGAGGGCTTTAGCCTATGTCGGTATCCCACTTGGAAAAAAGAGCTGCTTTCAGCGGCAAAATCGGTTTTGTCATGGCTTGTATCGGTTCGGCCGTCGGGATGGGAAATATTTGGCGTTTCCCGATTATGGTGGCAATATTCGGCGGCATGAACTTCATCCTGCCGTATTTAATTTGTGTTTATATAGTGGCAGTTTCCGGCGTAACGGGCGAATTTGCTTTGGGCCGGGCAGCGCAGGCGGGAACAATTAAAGCCTTTATCTATTGCTGTACGGCGAACAATAACGCGAGAGACGGAAAGAGGAAGGACGCCATAATCGAGCGGATTGCCGTGATTGCAGGCGCTTTGCCTGTTTTGGGCAGTCTGGCATTAGCTGTCGGTTATACGGTAGTTATGAGTTGGATTTGCCGCTATACCTACTTAGCCTTGAGCGGTCACTTGTTGCAGGTTAAAGCAACAATAACGGATACAACGGCGTTATTTCAGGAAACTGCTGCCAATAATACAATTTGGATAGTTGCCGCGATTGCTTTGAGCTTATTAATTTCGGCCTTAGGTGTAGGTAAGGGCATTGAAAGAGCTAATAGAATAATGATGCCGTTATTATTTTTTCTTTTTCTGTTGCTGGCAGTTTACGTAGCCTGCCTGCCTGCCGCCCGCTCGGGATATGCTTACATTTTCAACTTGCAGGCGGATAAAATGACTGATCCTGTTCTTTGGCTTTTCGCTTTCGGCCAGGCCTTTTTCTCTTTGTCGGTTGCCGGGAACGGTTCGGTTATTTACGGTTCTTATTTGCCTAAGAATGAAGATCTGCCGCAGGCGGCGCTGCATGTGGCTCTATTTGATACTTTGGCCGCTTTACTTGCCGCTTTAGTAATTATTCCGGCGATGGCAGCCGGCGGTGCGCCTTTGAACCAAGGGGGACCGGGTTTGCTGTTTGTTTGGCTGGTGCAGGTCCTGCAGGGTTTGCCTTATGCTTATTTTTTGCAGACTGTCTTTTTCGTAGGGATTCTTTTGGCCGGCTTAAGTTCGCTTATTAATTTGTATGAATCCCCTGTTGCCGTTTTGCAGGAAGAATGGAAGTGGCGGCGTATTCCGGCTACTTGTGCAGTTTTGTTGTGCGGCGGACTTGCAGCGCAACTGATTAATCCGATTACAGCGAGGTGGATGGATATAGTTTCAATTTATATTTGCCCTTTGGGCGCTTTTCTGGCCGCTTATATGTTTTTTTGGCGCGGCGGTATGAATTTGGTCCTGTCCGAGGTTAATTCGGGAAGCAAACACCCCTTAGGTAAGTGCTTTTTCTATTTCGGGAAATACATTTATTGCTTTTTGTGTTTGCTGGCGTTGACAGCCGGTGCTTATTTCGGCGGTATCGGGTGAGACGTGCTGTTGTCGGCTGCAGCTTTAAATTCAACTTCATTTGAAGATAGAGCAGTGATTTTTCGAAAGCAACAATCCCACTCGTTCATTTTTTCGGGGCTAATAATAAGGTTAAGCGTTGTCAGAATTGCTTCATGTGTTTTTATAGCTTGTTCCTTTTTACCCTGCAAATAATCATACATAGACTGAAGTTCATATAAGTAAAGTTTTTCAAACAAGAAATAAGTGGGATATTTTTTTAAAAACAGTAATTGTAAAAGATTTCGACAGGCACAAATTTCTTTTCGTTCAATAAAAACATAAAGGCAGTTTAAAACAGTATCAATTTTGATGCGATCAAGGTTATTTTTCAGAGATTGAGGTATGCTGCTCATAATGGTATCGGTGAATATTATCAAAGCTTCGGTTGTAAAATAAGGAACTATATTTCCCAATAGACCTACATCCAGATTAGTCCAGTACTCTAAGGAAAAAAAGTAGTCGGATAGTTGATGTATAACCGCCTGTTCAACAGTTTTCTGTTTAAGTTCACATATTATAACTTCTAAAACGAGAGAAATAATGAGGTAAATATATTGCTCGTTTTTACGAGACAGTTCTTCAAGTCGATTTTTAATATTAGATAGTGCAGGGATATCCTTAAGCCTCAAAGCGTCCTCTATTTGTTGACTGACTAAATAAAAATCTTTGTCCCGGAAGTCTTTCCATTCGAAAAATTCATTAATTTCAACCATCATGTAGCCTAATAATTTAAATAGTACATCATTTGAGAGGTTAGTGTGTCCATTTTCAAAGTCTGAAATACTGGTTGCAGAACCGGCTAATTTTCCCAAGGCTTTTAGGGAAAGTTTTCTCTGCTTGCGAATGGCCTTAAATTTTTCTCGATTGTTCATGTACGGATTTCCGAAATTTCCCTTTCTTAAATTTTTAGCATTATATAATACAAACAATCAAAATGAAAGGCGGGGAAAAGGCGGAGCTTGCCCCAAACGTGATATTTTCAACGAATGCAACAAAATATTATGCAAAGTTTTGAACTTGCAATTTTATCTAATAAACTAAATTATGAATTAAAGGTGGAGTAAGATGCTGACGATTATTAGAAAAATATCTAAACTAAAATTGCTTATCTATATATTATTTTCTTTATTGTATTCTTTCCAAGGCTTGCTTATGTCTTTTCTTATACAGGCAGCCGGAAAACTTGATGTTGAAGATACACGCATGATTTTAATATTCGGAGCGGGTGGAGTGCTGCTGTTTGTCTTTATTTATGCTTGCATGTACATAAATAATGTTATGATAAGAGCAATAATTGAAGATTTTAATATCCTGGTTTCTAAAAAAAGTATTGAAAAATTTTATCAAAAGAGACTAAAATATACGCCGTCCGAGCTGAATTCTTTTTTGACTCAGGATGTTCAGATGTTTTGGCAGGAATACCTTGCACCTTTATTGGTTTATCCGGTCTTTTTTCTCTCTATTTCAGCATCTGTAGCGTATCTTCTGCTGCAAAATGTTCAAATAGGTTTATTGTTTACAATTGGTGGCTGCTTAATGATTATACCGCAGTTTGTTTTTAATAAAAAACTGCAGAAAAAAGGAGAAGAATTAAGTACAGCCAGAATAAAAAGTATGGAATCAATTACAGATTTTACTCAAGGAATAGATGTTATTCGCAGTAATCAAGCAAGCAAACCGTTTTCGGCCCATGTTTTGGGAACTATTAGAAATACAGAAAATAAACAATATAGTTATTTTACAACACATAATTTGGTTATGTTTTGGACAGGTCCGCTGAAAGGAATCGGACTGGTACTTCCACTGATGATAGGTTTGCTTTTAATAAGGACAACATCTTTAACCCTTACAACTTTACTTGCAATGATGACAGCTGCGATGAACCTCATTTCTCCATTGCAGCAACTTCTTGATGGAACTGCAAGATTGCAGTCAGCTAAATTTATTAAGGATAAAATAATTTCTGCTTTAAATGTAATTAATGATAGCGACGATAAGGTGGCTATGGGAGATAATCCATCACCTGGTAAAGAAAAACTGAAAATTTCGGCTAAAAATCTCAGAAAATCGTTTGCAGATAAAATCCTTTTTGAAAATTTAAGCTTTAATATTCCTTTTGGGAATAAAATTTTATTATCCGGAGCAAGCGGCAGCGGAAAGTCAACTTTATTCGGAATATTAAGTGGAGAAGATTCCGACTTTTCCGGCAGCTTATATTTGGAAGATGAAAATGGAAATTGCTATGAGCCGTCATATACTAATGTGTCTGTAATTCATCAAAGCCCTTATGTGTTTAAGGGAAGTTTGAGAGATAATTTAGCATTATTTCAAAACTTTTCCGACAACGAGTTATTGGATGTTCTACGGAAAGTTAAACTTGCTGATGCAGTGGCGGATAATCTTGATTTTCAACTTGATGGACAAAATTTATCCGGAGGGCAGAGCATGAAACTGGAACTTGCCAGATGCTTGTTAAGACTTAAGCCGATTTTACTTGTGGATGAGGTAACGGCTGCATTGGATGAGACTAATGCTCGAGAGATTCGGGGCCTGATTTATGCACAAAATTGCACAATTATAGAAATATCACACAAAGATGTTAACAGTAATTTTGATGAGATTATTAAACTGGAAGATTATAAACCGTCAAGGTTAAAAGAAGTATAATTCTCGTGGAAGCATATACAGTAAACTAGGGAATAATGATTCTACCATACCGGGACATTATCATTTGTGAATCATAGTGAATCATAGAACTAATACAGCTTTTTTGACTTGTTTTGACAAAGAATCTATAATTAATTAGTTAGCGAATTTAGCATATATAAGGAGATAAATATGTTAGTAAATCCACCGATTGAGAAATTATTAAAACATGTTGAAAATCGTTATTGTCTCGCTATTGCCATTTCCAAGCGTTGCCGACAGTTGGTGAACGGCGGCTTGCCGTTGGTAAAGAGTACAACTAAGAACGAAGTAAGTTTGGCCTGCGAAGAATTTGCAGCCGACAGCGTAGTAGGCGTTATGAAAAACGTTCGTCCGTCAGTCCCTTTGCGCCCGGATGTTGTTGCCCGTAAACGCCAGGAAAGAGAGCTGCGTTTCCAGGAGATGGCCGAGAAAGCCAAAATGGCCGAGCGAAATGAGCGCTTAGGCGATGAAGAAGAGAAAGAAACTGTTACAGCCGCAACTGAAAAACCGGAGTTTGCCGGGGAAGACGTTATGGATCAGGACACCGACAGCATTGAGTCGATGATTGAAGCGGAAGACAACGAAGATAACGAAGAAGAGTAAGAGAAAAGAGTTGAAATTATGCCGGTAGAGAAAGTCAAAGGACAGAATGCAAACGGTTTAACGATGGAAAAGCTGGTAGCTTTGTGCAAAACACGGGGCTTTGTTTTTCCCGGTTCCGATATTTATGGCGGATTGGCTAATGCTTGGGATTACGGTCCTTTAGGCGTTTTGCTGAAAAACAACCTCAAAGCTGCTTGGTGGAAGCGCTTTAATCAGGAAAACGAGTATAATGTCGGCCTGGATGCAGCCATATTGATGAATCCGACTGTTTGGCAAGCTTCCGGTCATGTCGGCAACTTTAATGACCCTTTAATTGACTGTAAAACTTGTAAGAGCCGTTATCGGGCGGATAATTTGGTTGAAGATTTTGTTCAGGCGCATGTAGAAGCACAACCGGAATTGGCACAGTTGCAGATTGAAGGCGCAGATAATGCCGCTTTAACGGAAATTATCGAAAAATATAATATCGTTTGCCCTAATTGCGGTAAACTGGATTATACGCCGATTCGTCGTTTCAATATGATGTTTAAGACCCATCAGGGAGTGACGGAAGACAGTGCGACCGAGTTATATTTGCGACCGGAGACAGCTCAAGGAATATTTGTTAATTTTGTCAATGTGCAAAGAGCTATGCGTCTGAAGTTGCCTTTTGGCATTTGTCAAATCGGTAAATCTTTCAGAAACGAAATTACTCCGGGTAATTTTACTTTCAGAACCAGAGAATTTGAACAGATGGAATTGGAGTTTTTCTGTAAACCCGGTACATCTTTGGAGTGGTTTAAGTACTGGAAAGATTATTGCTATCAGTTCCTGCTGGATTTGGGCTTGAAAGCGCAGGAGTTGCGTTATCGGGATCACAGCAAAGAAGAGTTGTCGTTCTATTCCAATGCGACCAGCGATGCGGAATTCCTTTTCCCCTTCGGTTGGGGCGAAATTTGGGGTATTGCCGATCGTACGGATTATGATTTGAAGCGTCATTCGGAATTTTCAAAACAGGATTTGAGCTATTTTGACGCCGAGAGCAATGAAAAATACATTCCCTACGTCGTTGAGCCGTCTTTGGGTGCCGATCGTCTTACTTTGGCTGTTTTATGTTCCGCCTATGAAGATCAGACTTTGGAGAACGGCGAGAGTCGTACCGTGATGCATTTCCATCCGGCTATCGCTCCGATCAAGGTTGCAGTTTTGCCTTTGAGTAATAAGTTGACCGAGCAGTGTTTACCTTTGTATCGTGAGCTGTCCAAGCATTTTATGTGTGAATTTGACAGCCGGCAATCTATCGGTAAGCGTTATCGCCGCCAGGATGAAATCGGTACGCCTTATTGCGTGACTTATGATTTTACTTCGCCGGAAGATCAGGCAGTGACCATCAGAGAGCGCGATACGATGGAGCAGGTGCGGATACCGATGAGTGAAACTGTCGCCTGGTTGCAGGAGCATTTGCCGCTCTTTTAAATTTACAGCATCCGCTTGCATACCGGTAAAAATGAAAATACCCGCTGTACCTCCTTATAGGCGGTCCGATGCGGGTATTTTTTTGTTTGCTGTTTCCGGCGCCGGGATAGATTGATTCAGGCTTAATTCAGCGGCTGTCAGCGGCTGAGAGAATACCATTTATCCTTTATTTTTTGTCCGATTATTTGGGCGATATTGAAGAAAGAACAGCTTAAAGCTGCTGCCAGTAATGCCGTCAGCAGGCAGATTAAAGCTTTCCATTCCGGGGTAAGCTGCTTAAATTGTTCGAAGTAAGGTGCAATTATCGGATCAATAGGTAGATAATTCCAAGATAGGATTAAAGGGAAACAATAGTTGCCGCCTACATAAAACAGGATAAAGAAGGCGCTGAAAGCTGTGAGAATACTGATCAGGCTACAGCCCCAAAAGAAACAAATTAAAAGGACTGCCGGTAATAAGAGCAGAAAAAAGAGTAGGCGGGGTAAAAATAAAGACGAAGTACTCGGCTCGCTCGCAGATACGGCCGCTGTTTCAACTTGCGGTTCTGCTGTCGGTTCGCTACTTGTTTCAGGCTTTGTCTCTACTTGTGTTTCCGTGACAGTTTCCGCTTTAGTTTCTGTACTCGTTTCAGTAGCCGTTTCTTCTGTCTGCCGGTCAATTACAGCATTATCTTCATTTTTCGGATCAGTTACATTATTATCGACCATATGTTTTACCTCTTCAATCATTTCCTTTAATCATAACACAACGATAATTTAATTGTCCGCCCCGTCGGCATTTACAACAGCAGGCTGATCTTCAGCTGTATAAACGGGATAATTTCGGAAAACTTCAGCTTGCGCCAAAATTTGCTCAGCCTGTAATTTGTCCGGATGATAATGAGCATAAATCAAAGCGGCAATTTCAGCTAATACCTGTTCGCCCGCCGGTCCCAAGTCGGTCAGGACAACCAAAGAAAAAGGATTATTCGCATCCAAACTGAAGCCGACAGAATTCATGGCATTTTCAAAAGAACCGTATTTTTGCGCCATTATGTGCTGCATTGGCGGCAACAAATTAAAATATCTTGAAGTTTGCGCTTGGGTCATATCTTCCAGTAACTGTTTATAAGTTGTTTGCGCAGCGCTATAAATGGCCCGGGCACAGGCTGTTAAAATTTGGGCATTAATTAGATTCCCTTCCTGTAAATAAGCCTGATCCGGCTGAATATTAAGGAAAGAGCAGGTTAAAGTCTTGAATTTGTCGAAACCGCCCAAGTGCTGAAATAAAACGTGAGCAGCTGTATTGTCGGAACTGATAACCATATGCTTCAAAAGCTCTCTCACAGGAATAGAGTCACCGGTTTTGTAAGTGCCGGCCACCGCTTCGCCCTCATCTGTCATGGAAGCGTCCAACAAATAAGTGTCACTCAAAGCAACTTTGGATTGGGCAACTAAATCATAATATAAAGTCGCTAAACAAAGTTTGTAGGTACTGGCTGCCGTAAAATAACAACTGCTGTTGAAGGTGTAGCGGCTTTGCGTGCGAAAATTCAGGACATCGACGGCCAAGTGCCGACCGTCAAGTTGCTTTTTCTCCAGATATTGCCGAATTAATCGGCTTATTTCCTCCTGATCGGCTGTTTGCGGTGAAATAACGACTGCGGGAGCCGGTAAAGTGGAAATTGTTTGCGGCAATTTAAGTTCGTTTTTGGCCATGGTAAGTTTCCTCTTTTCTGTCGGCGGCACAAGCGGCCTCGCCTTATGTTCGGAAGACTTTTGACAGGAACTGAATGTGCCGCCGGCTAAGGCTAAAGCCAGGAGCACGCTTAATTTGCGCCCGATTTTACCTCGTTTTATAGCGCTGTCGTTGCGGCTGAAGTTGCTGTGCGGAGCAAGGCTGTGCTGATTCATATTCCCCCCTGAATTATGTCATTGTTGAGTGCTACTAAAGTTATTATTATATATGTAAATTGAAGGCGTCGGCAATACCACGCCCCGGGGACAAAGGACAGCAATTCCCGGCAAAAGGATTAATCATTTGCCGCCGGGCGGAACAGAGCTTTTAATTTATCCCAAAACTTGGCTTGCGGCTCGTCAACGGGTGCAGCTGCTTTTTCATCCGGCAAACTTATGCCCGGATAAACCATGATAAATTGAGTTACCGTTTGTGGAGCGTTTTTTTCAGCGATAAAAGAATGCGGGCGGAAATTCTGACCGAGGAACTCGGCGATCATTTTTTCCATCTGCTTTTGGGCTTTAAGCGCCATGCCCGAGGTAGCTTGGGCCAACTTAGCAAAACCGGCAGTGTAAGCCTGTAAACCTGTCTGATATTCTTCACTGCCGTCAGCCAGGCGCTCCAGACCGTCAGCCAATTTGTCGCTGCCTGCGGCTAATTGACCGGCACCGGCTGTGAGTTTGGCGGAACCGCTTGTGAGTTCACCTTTTTTTTCGCCCAATAAATCGGCATTGGCAGCCAATTTTCCCGAACCGTCGGCTAATTCCTGTAAGCCGGCAATCAGCTGTTTAATTTGGTCGATTGCCTGACTTAATTCGCTCAGTTGCAATTCTTTTTTGCCTTGATTTTTCTGATTGAATTTATGCAGCAGTTCCTTCGCTTGTGCCAAATGTTTTTCAGTCTCACTGATTTTAGCGATGATTTCCGCCGGATTGCTTGCAGTACCGCCGTTTAAAAGCTTTTGTAAGTCCTTGATATTTTGTGTGAGGGCGGCAATATCATTCAGCTGACTTGCCAACGAGTGCAGTCCTTGGCGCAATTCTGCCAGCTTTTGCCGAATATTGCCGGCAGGATTTGCCGGTTGGGGATTAGGTAAAGCCGTCAACAAATAACGTCCGGCAAACGGTAGACCGATACTGCCGCTTACAGGCAGGATTGTCGGGGCCTTAACAGGGGGCTTTTCAGCTGCAGCTGCTGCCGGGGAAGAATGCGGCTCGGGCGGCATTTCACGTTTTTCACTCGGACTTGGCGCTTCTTTTTTTTCAGTTTGAGCTTCGGCTTGAGGCAACTTGGGGGCGGACTTGTCGCTAACAGCATTTCCTTGCGGGAGAGAGCGGCTTGGAACAAGATTGGCAGTTGCCGGCAATAAGTCTTCAATTTGCTTAATCAGACTTTCCAGGTGGCTGATTTGCTGTTGCAGAGCGGCAATATTAATATCCGGTAATTTGATTTTGCTTAATTGCAGCAATAATTTTTGATTTTGTTTGAAGAGCGAGAGGATTTTATCCAAACTTTGCAATAACAAATCCATTTGTTGCTCCAACTTTTGCAAATCGATTTTTTGCATATCCGGCGAAGCCTTGTCCAAATACTCCTTGAGATCTTCCAGAAAAGCCAGTTGAGCCTGTAATTTGTCGCTGCTTAAGGCCTGCTTGACCTGCTGCATACCGCCGTCCAGGCGTTTAACACCGGCAAAATACTGTGTTAAGCCGTCGCTGTAACGCTGTAAGCCGTCTGTGAAAGCGCTTGCGCCGTCAAACAGCTGTTCACTGCCGGAAGCTAATTTCCGACCGCCGCCGGCAAGTTCCTCAATCCCTTGATTCAGCCGGGAATAGCCGGAACTGAGAGCACCGGCAGCTAGGTGTAATTGATTTATACCGTTTTCCAATTGGCTTAAACCGTTTAATTGCTTTTGCAGTAAGCTGCTGCCGTCAAGTTTGAAAGTCAAGGGCAAAGCGGTCAACATGGCTGACGGAATATGAATATTGTTCGCATCGGCAGTTACCGTATATTCGGCTTCCTGTTTCGGCAATTTCAGAAATACAATATTAGTTTTATCGGCAGCCAGACTTATTTGCGCCTGTTCGGCCTTAATGTTGTGGAAGGAATTTAACGGCAAAGCGAGGGTGAATTGGAGAATATAGCTGTCAAAAAAGCTCGAGTCGACGGACTTATCGGCGCTGATTTTCATTTTCAGCGTGAAATGCCCGCTTTTCCCGGCAATCTCCGTCGCCGTCATTTCCTGCCCGTCCAGTTGGTAAGAATACTCAATTTTCCAAGGCAGAGACGTTTTTTGCAATTTAGCCTGATAATAGAAAAATTCGCCTTTTTGCAGGGGGAATTTAACGGCGGTTAAATTGTCGGCTTTGGAAGTTTCCAACTTTTTTTCCGGTTTCAAAGAAACAGTTTCACTGTAATTACCGTAATCGGTTACATTGCAGTCTTTTTTAGCTTCGAAGTAGTTGACGGCATATAGTTCGTCCGGAGCGTTGAGATTGCTGTATATAAGTTCGTGTTTGATATAATCTCGATTCGGGGTATCTGCAGCCGTTGCCGTTGCGCTTGCCTTGGCGGTAGAAGTTGCCTGTGGACTTTTCTGCTTCGGTAAATCGCTTGCCAATAAGCCGGCGAAAAGACTTGCAATCAGCAGAAGTGAAACGAGCAGTGCTAAAAGTCGGTATCGGAGCTTCAACCTCGAGGTGCAGCGGGTCTCGGAATGAGAGGAGCGGGCATGAGAACGGGATTTTTTCTGTTTATCAATTGCAGGTATAATTTTGTTAGCCATATTAATCTCCTATTTGTCGCCGTGCTGTTTAAGCTTGTCGTTTACGGCAGTTGCAAGTACAACGGACTTAGCGGCCTTGTTTTTTCCGCTTCTTTTGAGTTTGAGTAACAAATTGCCCAATTTTACGAACAAAGGATTTAAGTCGCTCTTTTCTATAAGCTTATCACACCAATATAACAAATTTGGTAAAAGTAAGAGGACATTTGCCAAAGATAAAAGAGCTCCTCTACCTAAAACCTGTCCGATTTCGCTAACCGCGTTAATGGAAGAAATCAAGGCTAAAATATAACCGCAGCCGCTTAAGATGAAAGCGGGAGCCATAAGTGAGGCGCAGGTTTCTTTGAGCGTACGGGTGTAAGCTTGCAATTTCGGATAAGTTTTACGATAGTTGAGATATTTTTCGCACAATAAAATGCCATAATCCACCGTTGCTCCCAGTTGGAAAGTATTAATTACCAGGTAGCCGATAAAATTCAGGCGGGTAGAGGAAAAATAAGGTACCGCAAGATTCAGCCAGATGGAAAATTCGATCGTTAAAACAATGAGCAGCGGCACGATAATGTTGCGAAAATTGCAGAGTAAAACGAAAAAGACGGAGCCGATAATGAAGTAGTTAATAATGATGTTATCGTGCTCGATCGCCTTTTTCATATCCAACAAAGTAAAAGCTTCGCCGACGGTATAATAAGGCTGTTTCAAGTGTTTATCGGCAATTTTTCTGACAGCTTGAGCCAAAGCGAAGGCGGGCTTGGAATCGGCTTTTAATTTGCTTTGAATGATGATTCGTTCATAAGAGGGTGAAACAAGTTGCTTTATTAAAGCGGGCGGAAGAGAATCTTTCGGTACGTCATTGCCGACTTGATTGGCATAGCTGATAACGGTATTAACATGCGGCAAATCTTTCAATTCCGCTGTCATTGCGGCGGTAGCGGGCGAATCTTTTCTATTTACCATAACTACATAAAGCAGAGAACGTCCGAAAACACTTTCCAATTGCTGCTGCGCCTTAAATTCGGGCGAGTTTGCCGGTAAATTGCCCATCCCGTAAGAAATATCGCAACGCTTTTGGGCGATGAAGGCCAAGGGGAGAAGCAACAGGGCGATAATTAAATAAGTCAGACGGAACTTGCGGGCAAAAGCAGCCAAAAAGCCGAAACGTTCAGCCCTTAGAGGGGGCTTATAGGATAACTTGCTGATCAGAGGGGCGAACAGACGAATAAGACAGGGCAAAAAAGTCAGGACACAAATCAAACTGAAGACAATACCCTTGGCTAAGACGATGCCCATGTCCCAACCGAGAGTAAATGACATCAAAAGCAGGACGATAAAGCCGAAAAAAGTAGTAACGGCCGAGGAAGTAATACTGGAAAAACTGCGGTAGACAGCTTTCACCAAAGCAACCTGTAAATTGTCACCTTCCGCCAGAGATAATTTGAACTGATGCAAAAGGAAAATTGCATAGTCCATAGATACGGCAAGCTGCATAATGCCGGCAATAGATTGGGTGATAAAAGATAAATCTCCTTTAAGAAAGTTGGTGCCCATATTAAGCAGAACAGCCAAAAAGATTGTAATCAGAAAGATGAAAGGCTCCAAAGCGCTGGAACTGATCAGAAAAAGTATCAGCAAAGCAAGCGGTACGGCGTAGAACAGGATCTGTGTTACTTCTTTGCCCACAGCCAAATTAGCTGACGCCATATCCAAAGCCTGACCGCTTAAGTAAATTTCCCGCGGCGCCAAGTCTTTCTTCAGCTTCTGAATATAATAGCCGTAATTATGAGTTTGTACGACCAACTCGTAACGGGCAAAACCCTTTTGCAGATAATTTTTGACATAGTCCGCTTTTTGCAATTTGAGCGGGAGGGTAATATCGGTAATATCGTCCAAAAAACGGACACTTTGGACTCCCGGATAGTGCAACAGTTCCTGTTTGAATTGCAAAGCTGAAGTTAAACTGTCAGCCTTAATCGCCAAGTTCAAATTGGGAATAGCATCATTGAATTCCTGCTTCAATAATTTTAAACCGCGGGTGGAATTACTGGCCGGCGGTAAATAATGACTTAAGTCGAAACGCACCTTGACCTGCAGTAGTGTAAAACAGGAAATAATCGCCAAAATGAAGTAAAGGATTATAACGGAGCGATAATGTTTGATGATTTGTTCAGCTAATTTTCTCATAATTAATCCTCATATAAATTCGCATCTTCATCATAGCATTTTATGCTCGCCGATAAAGCAAAAATGTGCAAGAATATTGTTTATTTTATCCGTTAATCCGGTTAATATTTTGCTAAAATAGAAAGGGTAGGAACATCATTTGCCGGATGGAGAAGAGGATAAAAATGGATAATCGCTTGAATTATTATGTAGAAGCTTTATTGAATTACGGCCGCCGGGAAGGTCTGCTTTTAAGTGAGGGAGATGTTATATATTCCCGCAATCGGCTGTTGGCATTGCTGCAGGAGGACGGAGACGAGTATACGGGTAAGCTGCGACCGGAAGAAGAGACGGAAATTGCCGACTTACAACTTGTCGATATTTTGCAGGGCCTGTTGTTGGAGGCGGATATTAAAAATTTGGTTGACGGGACGTCAATTGCCGCCTGCGATTTGTTCGACAGCCAACTGATGGATTGCCTGTTGCCCCGACCGAGTGAGGTAGAGGCGAAATTCAGGCTTTTACAACAGCAAAGTCCCAAAGCTGCAACCGACTATTTTTATCATCTCAGCCAAGCTTCCGATTATATTCGGACTTATCGGGTGTGTAAGGATGAAAAGTGGCAGACGGCGACCGATTACGGTATGCTCGATATAACAATCAATTTGTCCAAACCGGAAAAAGATCCGCGCGCCATTAAAGCCGCGGCCACGCTTAAGTCCGGCACTTATCCGCAATGCGTACTTTGTAAAGAGGCGATGGGTTACAAGGGGAGATTGAATTATCCGGGGCGGAGCAATCACAGAATAATCCCGTTGACTTTGGCCGGTGAAGATTGGTATCTGCAATATTCTCCGTATGTCTATTACAATGAGCATTGTATCGTCCTGAGCGCTACCCATCGTAAAATGGCGGTAACGGCTCCAACTTTTGAGCGCTTGCTGGAATTTGTACGGCAATTTCCCCATTATTGCTTAGGATCCAATGCCGATTTGCCGATTGTCGGCGGTTCAATTCTGAGTCATGACCATTTCCAGGGCGGCGCTTACGTTTTCCCGATGCAAAAGGCGCAAGTGCTCTTTTCTTTGCCGCCGCTGCCTGATTTTCCGCAAGTCCAAGTTGATTATCTTAACTGGCCGCTTAGTGTTCTGCGTTTACGTTCGGCCGCAGCTGAGGCTTTAGTTGGTGCCGCCGACAGAATTTTACAAGCCTGGCGCACTTATTCGGATCCGGCCTGTGCAATTCTCGCCCAATCGGCAGTTGACGGTAAGGAAGAAAAGCATAATACAATTACGCCTATTGCCCGTAATTTAGGGCAGGAATATGAGCTGGCCTTAGTTTTGCGCAACAATCGGACAAGTCCGGAATATCCGTTGGGAATTTTCCACCCGCATGCCGACAAGCATCATATAAAGAAAGAAAACATCGGTTTGATTGAAGTCATGGGACTTGCTGTTTTACCTGCCCGTTTGCAAAGTGAATTGCAGGCATTACAGCAGGAACTGATTAAGGGTAAGACAGGTGAAAATAATGCTGCTTTACAAATTCACAGTTCCTGGGCCGGTGATTTATTAAAGCGCTACGGTGCGGCAGCTTTTCGCGGGGAAGAGGGGCAGGCGCTTTTGCGTCGGGCCGTGGGCGAAGTTTTTGCTTCCTGTTTGGAAGATGCCGGTGTCTATAAGTTGGATGCTGCCGGCATAGAAGGAGTTAAACGTTTTTATGCTTCACTTTGAAAAAACACCGGGTCGGAGGCCGGCTGCAAGGGGCCTTTTTGGCTTTTCGGCGAAAGTGAAGTATAATTAGCAAAAAATCAGAGGAAGGTATATATGCTAAACTTAGATGCTAAAACATTGAATCAGTTCAAAGAACGTTATGAAGCCGATAAGCAGAGCCTGGCTGTCGCCGGTGCAATTGCCAAAGTTGGCCTGAATGATGCTTCTGTTAATCCGGAAGTTCTGCGCCGTCATACTTTTGTCTTTTCTGAAGAGCCGAAAATCGGTAAAATCACCAATCAGAAATCATCCGGACGTTGCTGGATGTTCTCCGCTTTGAATGTTGCCCGCTTGGATATTATGCAAAAATTCAATATGGAAACTTTCGAGTTTTCTCAAGCTTACACTTTCTTTTATGACAAGTTGGAGAAAGCCAATTATTTCTTGGAATCAATTTTGGAAACGTTGGATGAAACAACAGATTCCCGCTTGATTAAGCATTTGTTGCAAGCTCCGGTGCAAGACGGCGGACAATGGGATATGTTCAAGGGTATTCTGGCTAAATACGGTTGCGTGCCCAAAGAATTAATGCCGGAAACTTTCCACTCTTCCAATTCTTCCAGAATGGCTGCTTATTTAACCACAATGTTGCGCTCCTTTGCCTGCGAGTTAAGAACACAGCATTTTACTGCCGGTAAAACAGCAGAAGAATTAAGAGAAGCCAAAGCCGAAATGCTCTACAAAGTATACAATTTGCTGGTAAAGTGCTTAGGTCAGCCGCCGGTGAAATTCAGCTATGCTTATCGTAACAAGGACAAGAAATATGTCCGTTTGCCGGAAACTACACCGCAGGAATTTTTCCGTACTTATGTTGCTTGGGATTTGGAGAATATGGTGTCATTAATTAATGCGCCGACGGCGGATAAGCCTTACGGTCATACCTACACCGTTAAATTCTTAGGCTCAGTCAAAGAGGCCGCTCCGATTTGCTATCTCAATGTCCCGATTGATGTTTTGAAACAAGTTGCCGTTGCTTCCATCAAAGACGGTCATCCGGTCTGGTTCGGCTGTGATGTCGGGAAAAATCTGCTCGGCAAAGAGGGAATCATGGATTTGGACAGCTTCAATTATGATTTAACTGTGGGCGAATATCAGCACATGAACAAGGCCGAACGCTTGGACTACAGCGAGTCGTTATTGACCCACGCTATGGTTTTGGCCGGTGTGGATTTGGATGAAAACGGCAAGTCTTTGACGTGGAAGGTGGAAAACTCCTGGGGTAAAGACGTCGGCAAAGACGGTATTTATTCGATGAGCGATGCCTGGTTTGATGAGTATACTTACCAAATTATGGTTAATAAAAAGTATGTGCCGCAAGAATACTTGGCCGCCTTGCAGGAAAAACCGAAGGAACTTGAACCTTGGGATCCGTTCGGTGCCTTGGCGATGATGCAATAATTGTTGCAGAGATAATATAATAACGGCGTAAGCGGAATTTTTGCTGCTTACGCCGTTTTTTATAATTAATTGTGTTACTTCAGCTCCGTATCCAAATAACTGAAACGATCATACATATCGCTGCCCATCTTAAATTATTGTGCGGGAAGTAAAAGTAAAGATTTCACAGCTAAAGTAGAGGTAGCAAAAGCCGCAAGTAAATTGAAACCGCCGCAAGCAGCATCTATATCCAGAAGTTCACCGACAATATGGACGTTGGCGGCAGCTTTACAGGCCATGGTATTCGGGTCAATACAAGTACGTTTAATTCCGCCTGAAGTAACTTGGGCATGAAGTAAATCGGCAACATGCCAATCAACGCTGTGCCAGTGACAGAAAACTTCAAGAAAATCCGCAGCTTCGGCGGTAGTTAAATATTTAACCGGCATAGTCGTTTGATGCCGATATTTTTGCGTAAGCAGCTTTTCCCGAATAGAATTTTGCAAACGTTCCGGTAAGGGCAAATTTTGTTTCAACCATAGCCCTAACGGCCTTTTATCGCGTTCATGAATCGCCTGTTTTAATTTTTCCGACGCTTCTTTAATTGCTTCGGCCGGTAACCAAGTGACGGTTAAGGAGTTATCCTCTGCTTTTTCTCGGAGAAATCTTGCCAGATTCATGGCACAAGGCCCGGAAAATCCTTTTTTATTAATCAGCAGGTCGCCTTGCAGCGATTGCCGTTTCAAGCGTTGATAACGGCGTTCTTCTTCCTTGCTTAAACGGGACAATGTTTCCCAGGTTAAAGTCACATCAGTCAGACTTATTCCTTGTAAATCAGCTAGAGGAAAGTCATTTTGCTGTAAAGCGGCCAGAGCCGGTTTAGCAGGATAAGCCGAACAATTAAACTGTTTATTAGCTGTAAGTCGCTCGAGAAAAGCGCCGTCGGAACCGGTTTTAGGGTAGCTTGCTCCACCTGTTGCCAAAATCGCGGCCTTAGTGATGAATGTATGTTTGCTGCCGGGGAGAATAATTTGCTGTTGCCCGTCCATACTTATATCCGTAATTTTTTCAGCATAATAAATGGTAGAGAGGGGGTTAGCTAAGGCGGTATGTAGTAGTTTGCTTGTAACTTCTTTGGCCTGATTGGATTTAGGGTACAGCCTTCCCTGCTCGTCGTAGTATGTAGCTATATCCATGGAATATAGGAGAGAACGCAGGAGCGCAGGCGTCAGATATTGGCGCGCTTTACGCAAGAAGTCTTTGGCGGCAAAATATTTTGCCGCTAAAAGTTCTTCTGTAAGGTTGGTGGCCAAATTAGCTCTTTGTCCGCCGGTTAAATTCAGCTTTTTACCTGCCTGCTCCTGACCTTCAATGAGAGTAATTTTCAAGTTGGCGGCAAGAGTGAACTTAGTTAAATCCGCTTGCCAGAGGTCTTTTACTTCCGTTTCTACATAAGGGCGATTCAAAGCTTCAAGAAATTTGCCGTTACGCAGTAAGGTAATTAAAGCGGCGGCAAACAAACCGCCGGCGCCCATGCCGACAATGGCCAAATCTGATGTAATCTGCTTGCGGTTCAAGTCCATAAAATTCTCTGTTAATAGTGAAACTGCCGCACCGGTTACAGTACGGCAGAGAAATTTGTGCAGTTTTTATGCTTGGGTGTCTTCCATCGCTGTCGGCAAATAAGAACCGTTAAATTCCTTGAGCGTGCTGTTTAGGGCTGCCAGACTTGCGTGCGTACGCTCAATTTCTTTCGCCCGTTTGATTTTGAGAGTAGTTGTCATCAGGAAATCGTCCAAAGTAAATACTATATAGCGAATATATTTGTAAACGGCCAATTGCTCATTCAGCTTGGCGATTTCAGCCAATAAATATTCTTTAACAGCTGTGAGATTGAGTTTCAACGTCGGATCAAGTTCACCTTCCATACAAGCAGCAGGCAGCGCTTCGGGATTGAGCTGTAATTTAGCAACAATATCTATTTGTTCTCTGCTGTTGCCTTCACCCCAGCACAAGGCGTTTTTGATACCGGGTATATGACATAATTTCGCTTCAATCTCTTCCGGGAAAACTTTTTTACCGTTCGTTAAAACAATCATCGACTTAATGCGGCCGGTAATGTAAAGACAGCCCTGATCGTTCAGATAGCCGACATCACCTGTATGCAGCCAACCTTCGGCATCTATAGCCTGCGCAGTTTCTTCTGCGTTATCAAAGTAGCCCAACATAACATTTTTACCGCGGACGCAGATTTCACCTTTCAAAGGTTCATTGGCCGGATAGAGAAAACGTAAAAAATTAAATTTGTTCAGGCCGCTGTTATCACCCTTGTTTTCGTAGTAACTCGGTTTCTCATCCGACAAAATCTGCAGCTCCAAATCGGCGCAAACCAAACCGACGGAACCTAACATATTAATATTCTGATTATTGCAGGAAATTAAAGGAGCAGCTTCCGTTAAACCGTAACCGGTCCACAACTCTATACCGATGTCGTTAAAGAAGTTGGAAATAGCCGGATCTAAGGCGGCAGCGCCGACAACCATCCAATGCAAATCACCCAGTTGTTCAATAATTTGTTTAAAAATCATCCGGCGATTATCCAAACCCAACTTCAACATACTGTTGGAAGCCATACGGGCAATTTCAATCTGACGTTGCTTCTTTTGCTTAACTATACCGCGCCAAATTTGTTTATACAAAGCTTCGACAATAGCCGGAACACAGAGAATAATCTGAATTTGCCAATCTTTCAAATTGTAAGCGGTGTAACGCAAGTTATCGTTGATATGAATAGCTATACCGTAATTCCAAAAACCGTACATGCCGCAGGTGTTTTCAAAAGTATGATGTAAGGGCAGCAGGGATAAAGCTCTGGAACCGACAGGAATTTTCAGCAGTCTGGCAGCCTGACCGGAATTGAAAGCAATATTTCGATGACTCAAAAGTACGCCCTTGGATTGGGAAGAAGTACCGGAAGTGAAGATTAAAGAGGCCGGAGCATCAGGGTCGAGAGCGATTTGAGCAAAACGATGATCACCGGCAGCTATTGCCGCATAACCGGCCTGCAGAATATCCGCAAAAGCCAGAAAGCGCCGATCTTCCTGCTGCAAAGTATGCGCCAGGTCGCAATCGTCGAGGACAATCAGCGTTTGCAAAGAATCAACCTCGGGAATAACCGATTTAACCAAGTCGTAATGTTTGGCATCAAAGGCCAGAATATCAACGGCAGCGCGTTGCAACAGTACTTTCAGTTCGTTAAGAGACAATTGCTTATCTAAAGGCACGGAAACACCCAAACCGAATAAAGTCGCATTGTGCTGCACGATCCATTGATAAGAGTTTTCCCCGATTACGCCGATGCGATGTCTTTGTTCATCCAAGGAGACGGTAGAACCGGCCGAACCGTAAGCAGCCGGCTTATTAACAGGGGAGGCGGGAGATTTAACGGCATAATCCGGCGGCAATTTTACAAGTCCCAGTTGCAAAAAACCTGTTCCCAGAGCTTGAATATCGTCCTGTAAATTTTGATAAGTTTTATGTACACAGGCCCCCTTTGCCTGCAGTCGATAAATGTAGGCGTCATTATTGCCGTATTGGCTGACACAGTAATTCAGCAGTGCCCGTAAATCCGAGAAAACAGGATGTTCGACATAAGTTTTGCCTTTTATATAGTTCATAGTGTTAACCGTCCTAAGTTAAATTCGTGCCGGCGCACGTTTAGCTTATTTTAGCATTATTTAAGCCGCTATGTTGAAATAAGCGGAAAGAAAAGGCGATACCTTTGCGGTACCGCCATCGTTGCTTGGTAAGTTGAGCTTGCAAGCAGCCCTTAACGTTTGTATAAATCCATGAAGTAAGCGACTCGCTTCGCAATATCGTCGGTTAAAGCGCCGCGCCGCATCCGCCAGACCCAGTTATTGCCCATAGTAGCCGGCAGATTTATTCTGCCTTCGCTGCCCAGACCTAACAAGTCCTGCACCTGGACAACGGCCAAATTGCTGACTGTCGCCCAAGCGGCACGCATCATACCCCAGTTATAGCCTTCATTATCATCAATATGCAGATACTCCCGCGCATATTGCACAACATCCTGCGGTACTTCCTGCATCCAACCGTAAACGGTATTATTATCATGCGTACCGATATAGACACAAGAATTCTTAATATAATTATGCGGTAAATAATCGGCATTTTCGTTGCGATTGAAGAAAGCGAATTCCAAAACATACATACCGGGCAAACCGGAATCGGCTAATAATTTCTCCATCGACTCTGTGACAAAACCCAAATTTTCGGCAATCATTTCATTTTGCGGGAAGCACTCTTTGATTCTTTGGAAAAATTTCAAGCCCGGACCTTCGCACCATCTGCCGTTTCTGGCCGTAGATTCGCCGAACGGTACGGCGTAGAAAGCGTCGAAACCGCGGAAATGATCCAAGCGCAAAACTTGATAAATTTGAAATTGATGTGCTAAACGTTCCATCCACCAGGAGAAATTATCCGCTGCCATTTTTTCCCAGTTATACAAAGGATTACCCCACAACTGACCGTCGGGTGAGAAACCGTCGGGTGGGCAGCCTGCAACTTCAGTCGGATTTAAATTGCCGTCCAGGAGAAATTGTCCGACATTGGACCACACATCGACGCTGTCGGCGGCAACATAAATAGGTAAATCGCCGATGAAGCGGATCCCGCGTTCCTCAGCATATTGCCTCAAAGCGTACCATTGGCGGAAGAAAAGATATTGAATAGCTTGCCAATAATAAACTTCCTGTCCCAGTTCATTCATCCAGTTGGAGACTTTATCTTCGCTGTAATAGCGATAATATTCATCCCAACTTTGCCAAGGACGCCCGTTGAATTTTTGCTTCAAAGCCATGAACAGAGCGTAGTTATTCAGCCATTTCTGCTCTTTTTGCACAAAATTTTGAAAATCCGCTTGCAGGGAATGGTGCCGCAAATTATCGCAGGCAATGCGCAAAACTTTAATTCTTTCATTATATAAGATACCGTAGTTAACTTTCGTTTCATCGTCGAACCAATGAATGTGTTGATAATCGTCAGGTTTAAGCAGACCGGAATTGCTCAAATCGTCAAGATCAATCCAATAAGGATTACCGGCAAACGTTGAATATGATTGATACGGCGAATCCCCGTAACCTGTAGGACAAACCGGCAAAATTTGCCAATATTTTTGTTTGGACGTTTGTAAAAAATTAACGAAATTACGTGCTTCCTGCCCCATTGTACCGACGCCGTAAGGTGACGGTAAGGAAGTAATCGGCATTAATAAACCTGCTGAACGCTGCATAAACAAAACCTCTTTCAATTGATAACAATCAAACTTATTGTCCGTTGTGCTATTATTGTAGTAAATTTTCAGTCGTTTTGGCAACATTTAAAGTATTTTTTTAGCTAAAGTAGAGAATTGATTTATGATAAATACACAAGAACAAGAGAACTTACAGGCAAATGTCGAAGAATTGAAGCAGCCGGAAGCATTTATGCAAATAAGAAACAAGGGCGATTTTGAACCTTTGGTGGATATTCCCGAGCCGAACTTAATCAATTTAATGAAATTCGGTAAGATTGATGAGCGGAAAAGGCGGCAGGAACAGCAAAGTATGCAAAACCGGGAAGCAGCCTTACCTTTGCAACCGCAAAAGAAAGCGTTGAAGATCAACGTCGATGTGCCGTCAGTGACTATGGATACTCCGATTAAACGGGGAAAAGTCGGGCGCAAAAAAAGGAAAACAGGCGGCAAACGGGTTTGGCTGATACCGCTTATAATTTCGTTACTCCTGCTGCTGCTTATTGCCGGAATTTTGCTGTTACGTCGTTATAAGCAGGAAACACCGATGAATTTTCAGAAACGTCTAAGCAAATATGAACGCTCTTTAGTAGCAGCAGCCAGAGAAACGGGCGTCTGGCCGTCAGTTACGGCAGCGCAGCTTTATATTGAAGCCGGTGACGGTCCCAACAAACTGGCCGATTGGGATAATAACGGCTTCGGTTTGAAATGGCATGATAATATGGCGCGCCGCCATCGCAACGCCGCCTGGCCGGTGACATACGAAACGAAAGAGTATATTGACGGAGAATATGTAACGATTGACGACCTTTTCGGGAAATTTGCCAATTTTGAGATCGGAATATTCGAACATGACCGTATCTGGTGGAACGGCTATCACGAGGAAGCGCGGGAAGTGCTGATGAATCTGGCGGACGGAACAAGAGAACAGTTCATTGCAGCTATTTTGCATTATGCCACCGACCCGTCTTATCGAGCGGCTATTACGAAAGTGATTAAAGAACAGAAATTGGATTATTTGGATAAATTGGCTTTCCCCGACGGTAAACGCCTGCGCGCCGGCTTCCCGGATTTGCAAAGACGGGAAGAACAGGAAGCTTTGGAAGATTTTGTCAAAAGAAGAGATGAAAAAGCAGCCGCAGAAGCAGCCGAAAAAGCCGGGAAAAAATCCCGCTCGCAGCAAACGGACAAAAATCAGGGACAAAATACAAGTAAACCGGCAGCGACAATAAGTCGAAAAAAATTAAAAGAGGAAGTAAAAGCCTTGCCGGATGAACAAAAAACGGAGATATTGCAAACAGTCAAAGAAAAAATGTTCCGTCAAATCGGGCAATATCCGGATGACGGCTATAATGTAAAGAATCTGGTTAGCAAAAACTTACAACAGGCGTTGACAAGGTAGGTGAAAATATGCGGACAAAGTTAATTAGAGCCGATATAGGATTATGGCAGCAGGTAAATTGCCATCTGGCAGTCTATGCCGCCTGTCTGGCTCGTAAAATGTTGCGCTTCTTACATCGGGGCGCCACTGTTTTTCCGGGTAAAGTAGCTTTACGTCTGGTACCGAATATCCTGTCTTATCTGGTCAGCGGCCGGGATTTAATCTTTGTTACGGGAACTAACGGTAAAACCACTACTGTCCGTTTCCTTGTGAAAATTTTGGAAGCGGCCGGTTTTAAGGTGATTACCAACGTTTCCGGTGCTAATTTAACCGACGGTATAGTAGCGGCGATACTGGAACATTACCAAGACTTGATTAACGATAATCCGAATCCGACTGAGAGCAAGTTGGTTCTGGTGATGGAAATTGATGAGGCTTATTACGGCAAATTAGGTACGCAAGTTCCGTGGCTGATTACTGTTTTAACGAATTTATTCCGGGATCAGCTGGATCGCTACGGCGAATTGTCCACAACCAGAAAACTTATAAGCAAAGGCTTAGGTTGTCAGGCGGACAGTAACTGCAAGGAATTGGCCCCGAGCGGACGAACTTTTATAACTTGCGCCGATGATGCTATGAGTATGAGCCTGTATCGCTGTCATAACGGTAAAATTTTGACATTCGGAACGGATGCGGCGGCGATGAAACCGGGACATCCGAGTAAATTGGGTGACGGCAATTTCTGCTATTTTTGCGGGCGAGAATTGCAATACAGCGCCTACAATTACGCACATTTGGGCATCTTCAAATGTGAAAGCTGCGATTTCTGCCATCAGCCGGCCGACCTTGTGTTTAAGCCGCTTACCCCTAAGGCGGCAGCTGCGGCGGAAGCAACCGCGGCAACAGCCGGCGCTGCCGACAGGACCCGGAACAGGAACAATTATGAACTTACATATGCCGGCGAAAAAGCCGCGTTACATTTATGCGTCGGCGGTCGCCATAATGCTTACAATGCTGCTGCAGCCCTTTTGGCGGCGACGGACTACCTGCACAGCAAGCAAATAAAAGACTTTTCTTTACAAAAAATGGCAGCGTCTTTGAGTAAAATCGAGGCGGCCTTCGGGCGGATGGAGCGGATTGAATTACCTGACAATAAAGAAATTTGTCTGATTTTGGTCAAAAATCCGGCCGGCTTCAATTTGGCGTGGGATTATTTGCATGAACAATCCGATTTGGGCGGCTTGTGTCTGGCTCTTAACTCCAAGGTTAACGATGGCAAAGATGTTTCCTGGATTTGGGATATTTCTTTGGAGACCCAAGGCTTACAGGCGGCTGATTTTGCCGAAATTGCCGGCGAGAACTATCGGATTTTCCTGGGTGGAGAGCGGGCTTTGGATTTAGCTTGCCGCTTTTACTATGCCGGTTACCCGGCCGAGCATTTGCAGGTGGAAAAAGATTATAATACTTTGTTGGATCGGGCCATAGCCGCAACACCGGCAGGCAAGTGTCTTTATTGTTTGCCGAACTACACAACGATGTTGGCGATAAGAGCAGCTTTAGCCGCCAAGTACAATTTACGGGATTTTTGGCTGGAAGATTAGACCAAGCGGCTGAAGTTAAGGTAAAAAAGAAGCGGGAGACTTAAATGGAACTTGAACAGGCGAAATTGAAATTAGCGTGGCTTTATCCGGAATATTTGAATTTATACGGCGATCAGGGAAATATTATTTGCTTGCAAAAGCGAGCCGAATGGCGGCATATTACCTTGCAGGTCGACAAAATAAGTTTGCAGGACGAGTTTAAGGCAGCTGCTTATGACCTGGTTTTTATGGGCGGCGGTCAGGATCAGGAACAGGAGGCCCTTCATCAGGATTTATTGGAAAATAAAGCGACGGAGTTGCGTAAATATATTCGCTCCGGCGGGGTGATGCTGACTATTTGCGGCGGTTATCAACTTTTAGGTAAATATTACAAAAGTGCCGACGGCAAACTGACTCCCGGGATAGATGTTTTACCTTTAGTTACGCTCGCTCAGAGCCGCCGCTTGATAGGCAATCTGGCGTTTGTCGCCGATTTACCTCTGCCTGAAGCCGACAGACGGATGTACGGCTTTGAAAACCATAGCGGTTTAACTTATTTTTTAGATGAACGGGGCGAGATGCTGCGCGGAGAGAAAGAGACTGAGGCGGCAGCCCGTTTTGCTTTCGGACGCGTGATTAAAGGCAACGGCAATAACGGAGAAGACGGCTATGAAGGTTGTCATTATCTGAATTGCTTCGGCACTTATGCACATGGAAGTTTCCTGCCGAAAAATCCGGCTTTTGCCGACTACCTTTTAACAACGGCACTACAGAAAAAGTATAAATTGGCGGCCGATTTCACTCTGCCGCCGTTGCAGGAAAATATACTTACGGCTCTGCGGGCCCAATTACAACAGTTACAGGCGTAAGGCGGAAAGAAGGTTGAAAATGAAGTATAAATTGATTTCTTTTGATTTGGACGGAACGCTGGTCAACACTTTACCGAGTTTAGCTTATGTCGGTAATTTGTGGTTGCAGGGTTTGGGTGTAAAACCGGTAGCGCCGGCCGATTATGCGTTTCTGGTAGGTCGCGGTTCCAAAAATCATGTAATCGATTTGTTGAAGTATGTCGATTACCCGCCGTATGATGCCGAATTTTTGCAAGTACAGTGGCAGCGCTATATAGAATTGTTGAAAAACAACGGTACTTACCAAGTGCAGCCTTATCCGGGTTTGGTTGAATTGCTCGAAAACTTAAAAAAAGCTGATATTTCCTATATTGTTTATACCAACAAAAAGGAAACTGTTGCTGCCCGGGTTTTGCAGGCTGCTTATGCCGGCACGGGCATTGATTTCCCGACAATTTACGGGGACAAGCCCGGAAATATCATCAAGCCGGACGTTACCCGTTTACTGGCTTATATGAAGGAACATAGGCTTTCACCGGCGGAAGTTATGCACGTGGGAGATACCAATGTTGATATGCAGACGGCGCATAATGCAAAAGTCACGGCGACCGGCGTGTTGTGGGGTTTCAGAGACAAAGCTGAATTACAGGCTGCCGGAGCTGATTATCTTGTGCAAACGCCGGCAGAATTGCAACGCTTAATTTTACAGAATATTTAACTCGCATCCTACAGGCGGCCCTTCTACTTGCGGTCCTTCTGTTTGCGTCCCGACATTCGGTCGACGGCTGAGACGGTTGATAGTTTTACGGCAAATCGCTGCTTGGCGCAGAAGCAAGCTGCAGCAGGTCAAATTGGTATCTTTGCTTGAAATTACAGCGCCAAAGTGTTGTCGGTAATCCCTGTTGGATAAGAGCGGCAATTAAAGCGGCATCCCGCTGCCAGGGCAGTAAAATTAAGGATTGGTCCAATAAAGCTTGTAAATTATGCAGAATTTCCTGCGCTGTATGCAGTAAATCGGCAATCTGTTTTTGCGGCTCTGTCAATTCCTCCGGACCTTTGTCCCGATAAATGGTTTTCTTGGCCGGATGTTTTTGCCGCCGCTGCAGCAGCGGCAGTTGTTGGAGGCGGAGCAATTTCCGCTCGTAATTTTGCCGAATAAGCTTTCCTTTTTCCGACATGAGCAAAATATTGTACTGTTGGCGGCGTAAATCGTCACTCAAGTCATCCAATGCATCTATTAAATAAATCCAGGCTCCGAGATAAATCCCGATTACCTCCAGACAGGGACTGAGAAGCTGTTTTTTAACGGTTGTCGTAAGTTCAGATCTATCTGTCGGCGGAACTTGCAGCGGTAGGAGCGGTAAGCAACGGAAAATTTCTCCGATGACGGCGGCAAAGGCCAAAGTACAGTTATAAGCGGCCGGGCAGCAGGAAAGCAAAGGCGCCAGGACCTGTTTAATTTGTTCGGCACAAGCTGCCTGCACGCCGGCCGGCAGCAGAGCTTCAATGTTTTTATAATTATGGCGATAAAGACTTTCCAAGCGGTTGAAATTCAGCATGCCGGCCTTAATTTCAGCGGCAATCTCAGGATAATTGGTCGCCGCCTGCCGGAAAGTTTTCTGAAATAAACGCTTAACGCCGAAGGTACGCAGCAGATGCTCCTTATCCGCTTGATCATCGAGCAACTTCTGTTCCGCCAACAAAACACTGATATTAGCGGCATAGTCGAGACAGCTCCAATGATGAGCGACCGCCGTTTTTTTTCCGAAATGTTCCAAACAACGCTCAGGTTGAAAGAGAGGGTCCGTATTCTGCGGGAAAACGGTCAAAGCTTCTGCCAGGAGGACCATGAAAGTTAAATCGTATGACAGCATAAAACGCGGTAATTGCCCGAAATTATCAGCTAAAGCGTGACATAAACTGCAATAAACACTTTTGTAACGCTCGTAATCGGGAGGACTAAGTTGGACTTTGTAAAAACGAATATAACCGTACATAAATAAACCTTTCCTTCTAATATTAGCATAAATATGAGCTGCGAACTTTCTTCTTTGGCGCTTAACTCCACGGTATTTTCGGGCGACTGCAGTAAGTATGTGCTGGAATGATGGCAACGGATGCTTTCAATCCGGAATGTAGTGGACTGATCAGGCAGCGGCAAAACGACATTAATAAATTTATTAGCTCGCTTTGGGGATGTCGAAACAGTAATTATGATTGCACATCGCTTGAAAACGGTTAAGCAGGCGGATAAGATTCTGGTGCTCGATCACGGCAGAATTGTACAGCGGGGTAAACATGCGGAATTGCTGCAACAGGACGGACTTTATCGGCAGTTGATTAATGCGAGAAGCGAAGCTGTGAAGTGGAAAATAAGTAAATAAAAATGGGTGAAAGCCGCTTGCCGGCAATTTCTTCGCTTGCTTTGGCCGAAATTTAATAAATGGTATTATCTTTGTGCTACAATTAAAGAATTAATTAACCGATGAAAGTGTAGGAACAGTCGATGGAAAACGGCAGAAGTCCTTATGATATCCTGGGTTTGCAATACGGAGCCGGTAAGGAGGAAATCCGGGAAGCTTATCGCAATTTGGTACGTCGCTATCAACCGGAAAATTATGTCGGTAATCCTTTGGCGGCATTGGCCAAGGAGAAGTTGGCGGAAATTAACGCCGCTTATGATGAACTGATGGGAGCGGGCAATTATTCGGCGCACACATCCGAAACTGATTCTGCGAAAAGAACAGGAACCCATTATTACCGCCGGGACGACGATTACGAAGATTTGGAAGACGGCGTGGTTGATCCTTGCAGCGGTCGTTCTTATCCCTCACGTAGAGACTATCGCTATCGGCAAACGCAAGTTACGCCTTGTTGCTGTTGCTTACCGGCAGGCGGCTGCTGTCAGGCGCTGGAAACCCTTTATTGTCTTGATTGTTGCTGCGAGTGTATGGGCGGCGATCTTTGCTCTTGTTGCTGATAAGGGAGAAAAATATGTTGCAGGCACGGTTGCGCACTTTGAGCCTGACGGCTTTGACGGCGACATTAGCGGCGTTAGTAATGCTGATTATTAAAATCAGTCCGCTGAAAGATATTCCCTTTTACTTTCTGCTGCTTTGCTTACAGGCTTTAGTGCTGAGAATTTTCGGCATTAAAACGGCGTGCGAGTATTATGTCGTTAGTTCCGTGCTGGCCCTGCTGATTTTGCAAATTCCCTTCTGTTTAAGTTATATTTGCTTGGTTGCGACTTGGCCTTTTGTCAAATATTTTTGCGAAACATATATTTTAAGCCGCTTGCACGAGCGAAAAATATCTCTGTTTTTCGGCCTGCTTGTAAGTAAAATGTTTTTTATTTCTATTTATCTCGGCTTAACACTTGTATATTTGACTATGTTCGTAAAAATTGAACCGTCCGTCTTACTTGCACGGCGACTTTCTTTGGCACTGCCTGCCGCCGCTTGTTTCAGCATTTTTGCAGTAGCTTTTTATGTTGCAGCGTTGGCAGTCGACTGCCTGTTAAGTCGAGCTTTGCTTTATTTTGAGGTTAATTGGCGGGAAAAATTACAGAAATATTTGCACAATAAATGAAAAATTAAGTGCTTATTTACAGACCGATAAGCGCGCCGCGGGAATATATAGTAAAATATACGGAGTTATTGCATAGTATTAAGGTAAAAATAATGACACTTGAATTACAACGGAAATTAAAACTTAAACGTGCCGTCGCCTGTCTGTTGGCTGTACTTATTACGGCTTTAACAGCTTGTCGGGCACACAGAAATTCCAATATGGAAAATCCGACAGATGCATATGCCGATGAAATTTGTCAAAAATTAACCGAGCAGGGGGTTAGAACTCCCGGCAGTGAAGCAGCTAAGGCAGCGGCGGAATATATTAAATCCGAATTCCAAAAATTGGGCTATGTGCCGGAAGAACAGCCGGTTGCCGGAATGGACGGTGCCAACATTGTAGTCAGGATACCGGGATTTAATATGCGCTACAATCAGCGTGATTTGCAAAATAAAGCCCGTTATATAACTCTCGGCGACAGTTACGCCCGCAGCAGCGGAATTGCAGTAGTTATGGCCCGGTATACGACTGTGACGGCCAAAGAAATTACGGAGGCCGACGGTTTGTGCGACAATGCCGCCGGGGTAGCGGCTTTGCTGAAACTGGCCAAACAGCTGAAACAGAATAAAGTCGGATATGATGTAGTTCTGGCGGCAATTTGCAGCAACAACAGCGAAGGCGGCAGCGCTCTTTTGCAGAGTTTGAAGACGAACGAAAATAAAATAGCTGTAGCCTACGAATTACGCAATATATTCGGCGGCAGTCGCCTTTATGCGCATGCCGGGTGGAATTCTCTGAACAACGAAATGAAGTACGCTCATCGCCTGCCGGTCTATCAAATCGTCGATTTGGCTTTGGAAGAAGGATTGGGCGGCAGTCAAAGCCCCTATGAATCAATTTACACCAATCAATCGGGCTTTTCCGTGGCTTCACCGTTGAACAGCGCCGAGAGTGTAGTTTACCGCGAGTTTACTTCGCATGAATCGGATTATCGCGCTTTCGATGCAGCCGGTATTGATACCGTGTATATAGAAAGCTGGAATTATGCTGCCAAAGATTTAGCCGGAATTAAACAAACGGACAGTCGTTTGTTTGCCAACAGTAAGGGGCAACTTTCAGGCACCAATAATGATAATTACAAAACTTTAATGCAGACTTTCAGTCGGGAACAGCTGATAAAACGTGTTAATTCTGCGGCTTTTATCGTTCTTAGAGCGTTGATTAAAGGCGCGTTGGATTCCAAGGTCAACAGCATTAATTATTAATGCTTAACTTTTGATAAACAAAGGCGGGAAAATGATGGAAACGGAAAAGTTGTTGGAAATTTTGGCAGGTGTTAAGAATTGTGCCGTAACGGCCGGCCGCTATTTTAAGCAGGCGGCGATTGAAAAAATTGCGGAGAAAAGCGGAAATTCCGACTTGGTAACGAATGTAGACCGCCAAACGCAACAGTTGATTCAAACGCAATTGCAGCAGTTACCTCTGCAAGCGGCTTTTGTCAGCGAAGAGCAGGAGAACACGGATTTAACGGATGAATACACTTGGATTGTAGACCCGATTGACGGGACCAGCAATTATATTTTCGGACGCGAAATGTCTTTCGTTTCCATTGCTCTGGCTTATAAAAAACAGACGGTTTTAGCATGTTGCTATAATCCTTATAGAGATGAACTCTTCTGGGCTGTTAAAGGTCGGGGAGCTTATATGAACGAGCAGCATCTTTGGATCAAACCCAGACCTTTGGCGCAGTCCTTGCTGGCTGTGGGAACGGCACCTTATGACAAAGACGTCAGCGATGCTACTTTCAGCTGCTTGAAGGATTTGTTCAATGCCGGACTGGATATCCGCAGAAGCGGTTCCTGTGTCGCCGATTTGTGCTATTTAGCCAAGAACGAACATCATGCTTTTTATGAAGCGAAAGTCAGTTTATGGGATTATGCCGCCGGGGCCTTGATTGTGGAAGAAGCGGGCGGAGAAGTTAATATTAATGCCGATACTTTACATTTGGGCAAAACCTACATTATGGCCGGAAACAGCGATAATTTTGTGAATTTGAAAGCAATTTGTTATCGCTACATCGAGGCAAACAATGCTTGATGCGGTAATTTATCAACCTATAACGGCTTTAGGAGATTGTTCTCTGAAAATAAGTCTGCCGCTTTTACAACTTATGGGCTTGCGTACCGCGCCGCTGGCTAATTCTGTCATGACTTCATCGGGTGCGTATCCCGGTTTGGCTGCTAATTCTGCTTGCGGCTTACTTACGGATTTGGCCCGGCAATTACAAAAATTGCAAATTGAGCCCCGTTCTCTACTTACAGGTTATACGAGAGATCTCGCTTTATATGAGGAAATTCAGCAATTTAAGCAGCAATTTCCGGCTTGTCTCGTCTGTGTCGACCCTGTTTTGGGAGATAACGGTAAAATGTACGGCAGTTTGCCGGCGCAAGCCCTTGCAGCCGCTGTCAAGCTGTTAAAGATTGCAGATTTTGTCACGCCCAACGCGACGGAAACACAATTGCTGTTAGGTGAGAAAGTAAGCGATTGGCGTACGGCGGCGCAAAAACTGCAGCAGCTGGGTGCCAAAAATGTTTTATTGAAAGATTGGCCTGCAGCTACGGACGTGGGCGCGGGCGCAGGTGCGGAAAAGAATCAAAGCAGCGGCTGTAATTATTTTCTGTCGTCCACCGGGGAGCAGTATACTTCAACTTTTGCACGTTACGGGATTGGCGAAGTAACAGCTTATAGCGGCACGGGCGACTGCTTTGCCGCTTTATTTTGGGGAACTTATTTAAGAACCGGCGATTACAGGCGGGCCATGGAACAGGCAGGTAAATTAACCGGTCTGGCAGTCAGGGTCAGTAATGATTTTTGGCGTAAGCAAGCAGCTGCCGGGAAAACTACAGGTCCTTACAGTCTGCTGTGGCAACATTGTTTACCGGTGCTGGCGCAAGAGCTTGCCGGCGAAGGAGGAGATTTTCAGTGGATGAACTTATCGGCAAAGAGGTGAAACATCCCCGATTCGGTTACGGACGCATTAAAAATATCAAAAATAATTATATTGAGGTGGTCTTTGCCGGACAGAGTAAAATCTTTCAATATCCGCAAGCCTTTGAAACTTATTTGCAAATACAGGATTCGGCCGGGGCTGATTATGTAAGGAAAATATTGCGTGACAGCAAGTTGGCCCGGTAGGCTGAAAGTACGAAAACGGCCAAATAACGAAAATTATATGCAAATTGCACAAATAAACCTTCTTTTAGCAGGAACAATCTGTACAAATTCTATATAAATGCTATACTAACACTGAATTTTATCCAAGTTTTCGAGCCCTTTAGAAAGTGAAAAGTATGATTAAAGCGGAATATGAAGGAATAAATAAAAGCAGCCCGAATGAGATGGGAAAGATGCATGCTTTGGAACGTATCGACTTTATTTTAGGGACTTTGAAACGGGATAAGGTTGTTTTAGTTACGGAACTGAGCAAACAGCTTAATGTTTCGGAAGAAACGATTCGCAGCGATTTGAAAAAACTGGAAAAACAGGAACAGTTACATCGGGTTCACGGCGGAGCTTATTTGAATGAAGGCTACGGCAATGAAACCCCTTTTGTTGTCCGCAATCGTATTTTATGCGCCGAAAAAGCCTTAATTGCGCAGCGCTGTCTGCCTTTGATTAAAAATCGCGAGACTATATTTTTGGATTCCAGCAGTACAGCTTTGAATTTAGCCAAGGCCCTGGCGGAGTCGGGCAAACGTCTGACAGTTATTTCCAATTCGCTGGAGATAGCGAAAGTTTTTGCTTACAGTAATGAGGTCCGGCTGGTTATTCTCGGCGGTGAACTTAATCGTTCCTGTTCGGCATTTGAGGGCAATTTGGTCACGGAACAATTGGCGGAATATTATATATCTACCGCTTTTGTCAGTTGCGCCGGGGTGAACCTGCAAGCAGGCATTACCGATTCCGTTCAAGGTGAAGCCATTGTACGTAAAGCGGCTTTATCACGCTGCTACCACAGTGTCTTATTGGCGGATGAAACAAAGTTTCAGGAAGGCGGTCCTTATGTTATTGCCAATCTGGCGGCAATAGATTATTTGGTTTCGGACGGCCTGGTGGCCAAAAGCAGCCCGGAAGTTTATGAATACCTTGTAAGTACCGGTAAAAGTATCATCGATGCGGCTTTAAATTGAGGCGTTTATATAATCTGCTCCCGCCAAAGGGTGCAATAAAAAACAGTATAAAATTTTACAGGCACTGTCTCCGGCCGAAAATATTTCCAAAATTATGGTATACTTTTGTTTATGAAATTGAAGCCTGATTGAAGTTCGATAATTTGGAGGCGGCATGAGAACAGTACCTATATTCATACAAATGTTCAAGAGAATTAAGCGCCGTCTTATTGCAGGCAATTCGTATATAATTTACCGACATAATCTCAAGTTTACGTGTTAGAAGGTGTTTTATGGACGTACAGACGGCGAAGTTACAAGTGTTGGCTTACAGCAAAAAAGCTTATAAAGAGAAGCTGATGGCAGGAACAAGCGGTAATCTGAGTGTCTGTATTCCGGAGAAACACTGTTTTGTTATTACCCCCTCTTCTGTAGATTATAATGAGATGCAAGCGGAAGATTTGGTTCTGCTTGACTTTTCCGGTCATGTGCTGGAGGGCCATTATCCGCCTTCGTCCGAATGGCGTTTGCACGCCGGTATATATAGAAATATCCCACGGGTTGCAGCAGTAGTACACACCCATTCACCTTATGCGACAGCTTGTGCGGCGGCCCACTATACAATACCGCCTGTTTTAATCGAAATGATACCTTATGTCGGCGGCAGCGTGGAGGTAGCACCGTATGCGCCCCCCGGATCGGAAGAAATTGTCCAAACCGTTTTGCCTATTCTGAAAACTAAGAATGCCTGCCTGTTGGCCAATCACGGCGTTGTTGCCGTCGGCGAAGATTTACAGGCGGCCTATATCAACAGCGTATACACGGAAGATGCGGCCAAGATTGTTCTTTTGGCCCTGGCAGCCGGCTTACAGCCTCAAAGTATTCCTGAATTTTCCGAACATGAAGAGGATAGAAACAATGAAAAATAATGCTGAAATTAAGAACATTTTTCTGAATGAAAACCGGGACGCGGTAGTCATTTTGGATCAAACGCAACTGCCGAACAGAACGGCGTATTTGGAAATCAACGATCTTAAAGATTCGTATGAGGCGATTTTACAGTTAAAAGTACGCGGAGCCCCGGCTATCGGCATATTTGCAGCCTATGCTTTGGCGGTAGAGGCTCGCAGATTGGCAGCAACGCTCACCGATACAACCTTGCTTTTAAGCAAATTACAGGAAGCGGCAGCATATCTTAATTCCGCCAGACCGACGGCGGTGAACTTAAGCTGGGCTTTGCAGAGAATGTGCGCATATGCTGAAACGCTGCGGACGCAACAGCCTTTAGCGCTGGCTGACGCTTTAATTGCGGAAGGCGAAAAGATTCAGGCGGAAGATGCCGACATGTGTTATAAAATAGCGCAGTACGGACTTTCCCTGCTGCGAAAAGACAGCGGTATCTTAACGCATTGCAACGCCGGACCTTTGGCCACGTCACGTTACGGCACGGCCTTGGGACCGATACTTTTGGGGCAGGAAAAATCGTATAATTTTCATGTCTTTGCCGATGAAACAAGACCCTTGCTCCAAGGTGCCCGCTTAACGGCCTATGAATTGGCGCAGGCGGGAGTTGATGTAACTTTAATCTGCGACAATATGGCATCAATTGTTATGAAAAGCGGCAAAATTCAGGCCTGCCTGGTCGGCTGCGATCGCGTAAGTGCCGCCGGCGATGCCGCCAACAAAATAGGAACATCGGGGGTAGCGATTTTAGCAAAATATTACGGGATACCTTTCTATGTTCTGGGCCCGAGTTCGACCATAGATTTTAATTGTGCGACAGGTGATGACATTAAAATCGAATTAAGACCCGACGGCGAAATAACTTCTAAATTTTATCAAAAACCGATGGCACCGGAAAATGTCCGTTGCTATAACCCGGCGTTCGATGTTACCGATCACAGCTTAATCAGCGCAATTATTACTGAAAGAGGTATTGTCTATCCACCTTATCGTGAGAATTTGGCCAAGTTATTCTCCGATCGGCAGGCAGATGCCTGCAAACACTGATACTTGGTACTTTTTTTGCTAAATACAGTTATTGTTCAGCAATAACTGAGAAAAGAAGAGGTATTTATATGAAGAAATTGTTATGCAGCTTAATGAGCTTAGCTCTCGTGGCCGGCATTTTGACAGCCTGTTCCAAACCGGAAAGTGCTGAAAAAGCAGCTGAAACCGCTAATACCAAGGCTCAGACCGCTGCGACGGAACAAGGCGGAAAACCTGCTGCAAAAGGCTTGAAAATAGCTATTGTGACAAGTCCTTCCGGCGTTGATGACGGTAATTTCAACCAGGACAATTACAACGGTATCCTGGCGTTCTTGAAAAAACACAAAGATGCTCAAGTTACGCCCGTGCGAGAAGAAAGCGGCGATACAACAGCTGCAGTTCAGGCTGTCAGCGAAATTGTAGCCGATTATGATGTAATCGTCTGCTGCGGTTTCCAGTTCGGCGGCATCGGTGCAGTAGCCAAAGATAATCCCAAAACAAAATTTATTTTAGTCGATACTTATCCTTCCGACGCTGCCGGTAAGGAAGTGAAATTGGATAATGTCTATGCCATGATCTTCAAAGAGCAGGAAAGCGGTTTCTTCGCCGGTATGGCGGCGGCCTTGTCTACCAAAACCAATAAAGTGGCGGTAGTTAACGGCATAGCTTTCCCGAACAACGTTAATTATCAATACGGATTTATGTCCGGTGTCAATTACGCTAACGCCAAATTGGGGACAAAAGCGGAAATTGTTGAAATTCCGTCTTATGCCGGTACCGATGTGACCAAGGCTAATGTCGGCGGTAACTATGTCGGCACATTCTCCGATCCTGCAACCGGTAAAGTTGTCGGTAAAGCGTTAATAGACAAAGGTTGTGATGTGATTTTCGTAGCAGCCGGCGGTTCCGGTAACGGCGTTTTCACAGCAGCCAAAGAAGCCAAAAATGTTAAAGTTATCGGCTGCGATGTCGACCAATACAACGACGGTGCCAACGGCAAAGAAAACATTGTTTTGACCTCGGTACTGAAAGTTATGAGCACTAACGTCGATAAGCAGCTGGAAGCTATCGTCGCCGGCAAGTTCAAAGGCGAAAATGCGCTGCTCGATGTCATGACCGATTCTACCGGTTATGTAAAAAAAGAAGGCAGACAGCAATTAACCCCTGAAGCCATCAAAAAAATGGATGAAGCCTATGCTTTAATGAAACAAGGGAAAATTGTCCCGGCAGCTAATTTTAATAAAATGAAACCGGATAATTTCACGGGATTGAAATAAGCGAAAAGTATAACCCGGCAGTCTAACGGCTTGCCGGGTCTTTTTCACCGAAAACCGTAAAGGAGTATGCAGGTGGAATATATTGTTGAAATGAAACATATAAGCAAACGCTTCCCGGGAATTTTGGCTAACAATGATGTTACAATCCAAATAAAAAAAGGCGAAATCTTTGCTATATTGGGCGAAAACGGAGCCGGCAAATCAACTTTAATGAGTATGCTTTTCGGCATGTATGAACCGGATGAAGGCGAAATATTTATTAGAGGAAAAAAAGAAAAAATCACTTCCCCGGCTTATGCAGGAAAATTGAATATCGGGATGGTACACCAACATTTTAAGTTGGTTTCGGATTATACAATTACCGAAAATATTATTCTCGGATTGGCGGGACAGGAGAAAAAATGGGGCTTTCTGCCGTATGTCGATTTACGGCGGGCATCCAGGAAAATCGCTGAACTTTCACATAATTACGGCTTGGAAGTTAATCCGGACGACATCGTCGGTCAAATCGGCGTTTCCGTCCAACAGCGGGTGGAGATTCTGAAAATGCTCTATCGGGAGGCGGAAATTTTGATTTTCGATGAACCGACAGCCGTATTGACCCCGCAGGAAATCAGCTTTTTGCTGCAAATTATTCGCAAATTGCGGGCGGCGGGAAAAACTATAATTTTAATAACCCATAAATTGGCGGAAATCAAAGAGGTGGCGGATCGCTGTGCCATATTGAATCGCGGTCGCCTGGTGGACGTTCTGGATGTGGCCTCAACTTCCATGCAAAAAATGGCGAATCTGATGGTAGGAAGAGAAGTATCTTTAACCTTACAGAAAAAGCCGGCCGAACCGGGAAAGGATATTCTGCAGGTAGAAAATCTTATTGTCTATAATCAGCACAAATTTCCGGTTGTCAATAATGTCTCATTTACAGTTCGGGCGGGTGAAATCTTCGCCATAGCCGGAGTAGCGGGTAACGGACAGGTGGCATTGGCCGACGCCATAGCCGGTTTGAGGACAAATATCACGGGTAACATCTACCTTAACGGTAAAAACATAAAAAATTTGAATATTCGTCAGCGCACGGCGCAGGGTATTTCCTTTATTCCGGAAGATCGGCAGAAGTACGGGCTGGTTATGGACTTTACTTTAGCGCAGAATTTAATCCTGAAAAGTTATTATCATTTGCCTTTTGCCCGCCACGGCGTTCTGCAGACAGCTGCTATTAACGAATACAGCCGAAAATTGATTGCCGAATACGACATCAGAAGCAGCGAAGGCGGAGCAACAATTGTCCGTCAAATGAGCGGCGGAAACCAGCAAAAAGCAATAATTGCCCGCGAAACGGAATTGCATTCCGAATTGTTGATTTTCGTCCAACCTACAAGAGGTCTGGACATCGGCGCCATTGAAAACATTCATAAACAAATGCTGCAGGAACGGGATAAAGGCAAAGCAATATTACTTATTTCTCTGGAATTGGATGAAATTATGAGCTGTGCCGACACCATCGGCGTTATTTACAACGGACAGATGCAAAAAATCGCAGCGGCAAACACTATGACAACGGCTGAGGTGGGCCGTTACATGATGGGAGTAAAAAGCGATGACGAACAATAAACAAAGCTCTAAGTGGAGTGAACTGAGAGCATATCTCAGCTATGAACGACAACAAAATCTGTTTGTGCCGCTGTTGGCTATTATTTTAAGCCTTATAGTCGGTTCACTGATTATTCTCGGTCAAGGTAAAAATCCGCTGCAGGTATACATGAACCTTTTACAGGGATCAGGTATATTGCCTAAAAGCACTTATGCTGCTTACAAAAATATTTTCAGTGACTTCAGCAGTTTCCTTAATGCTTGGACACCGATGCTTTTCGCTTCTTTGGCTGTTGCTGTTGCCATGAAAGCCGGTTTGTTCAATATCGGTGTTGCCGGGCAAATGTTGACATCAGCCTTTGTTGCTACAATTGTTATCGGTTACAGCAGTCTGCCGGCAGTAATTGCTAAACCTGCAGTTGTTATAATCGGCATCATTACCGGGATGCTCCTGGGCGCTCTGATCGGCTATTTCAAGTATCGCTTCAATATTAATGAAGTAGTTTCTACAATAATGGTCAACTATATCGCTCAGTTTGTCATTAGCTTTTTCATTAACACTTATTATGTTAATCCCGTTTCAAGACAATCGATTTTAATTAACAATCAGGCGAGATTAACTTTAATGCAGATGAAAATCGCCGGCATAAAAGTTGACATACCCTTAGGTATTATTCTGGCTTTGGTGGCCGCCGTAGCTTTGCGCTTTATCTTAAAACGCACAGTTTTCGGTTATGAATTGGCAGCCGTAGGTTTAAGTCGACCGGCAGCCGCTTATGCCGGTATCAACGTCGGGTCAACAATAGTTTCCGCCATGGCCCTTTCCGGTGCTTTGGCCGGTTTGGCGGGTGTAACTTATTATTTAGGCTATTTTGCTTCCATTCAACCGCGAACCCTGGTAAGTACGGGATTTGATTGTATAGCAGTTTCGTTGTTGGCTGAAAGCAATCCTTTAGCTATTATCGCTTTCTCATTCTTAATTACAATATTGTCTAAAGGCAGTACCTACATGAATTCTGCGTCCGGGCTGGAATCTGAAATTTCCGCCGTTATAACGGGAATTATTTTGCTTTTTTCCGCCGGCAGCGTCTACATTCATTATTGCCTCGATAAATGGCGCAAAAACAGAAAGGACAAATGCAAGGTGAATAATAATGGAACGAATCATAATTGACGGCTTATCTTTTTCTTTACCGCTCTTTATTATGGCCATCGGCGGCATATATTGCGAGAGAAGCGGCGTGATTAATTTAGCTTTGGAGGGATTCCAGGGAATAGGTGCCTTCAGCGGCGCTTTAGCGGCAGTTCTGCTCATGCAACGTTGCGGTCTGAGTGCCGACAAAGCCATGTATTTTTCCTTCATTTTTGCCATCGCCGGTGCCGCAGTTTACTCGGCCATCCATGCACTCTTGAGTATTAAATTTAAGGCGAACCAGGTAATCAGCGGTGTCGTTTTGAACATCCTGGCCCTTTCATTGACTATATATTTAACCAAAGTTCTGAATAAAACCCTTTTCCGGCAGGCTTCCGATAAATTTGTTTTAACGGTGTCCGAAAGATTCAATATTCCGTACATCAGCGACATTCCGTTGATCGGCGCTTTCTTTCGGGAAATTTATCCTTTTGAAATAATCGTGCTGCTATTGGCCGTGATATTTTGGTACATTCTATATAAAACCCATTACGGTATGTTATTGCGGGCCTGCGGCGACAACCCGCAAGCAGTCGATGCTGCCGGTAAAAGCGTGGCTTTCGTCAGAACAATCGCCGTTTTAATATCCGGAGCCTTATCCGGGATAGCCGGAATTTGCTTCTCTTACTCTATTTCCGGCAGCTTTTCCTCGTCCAGCTTTGTCGGTTACGGTTATCTGTCCATCGCCGCCATGATTTTCGGCAACTGGAAAATTTTACCGACAATTGCAGCCTGCTTACTATTCGGTTTTGCACGCTCCGGCGGATATTTTATTGTCCAGAAAATGGCCATGCCCGCCAGCTACTCCGACTTGGCAATGACCCTACCTTATGTAATGACTTTACTTCTGTTGCTGTTTTTCTCCAAATACAACCATGCTCCGCGCGCTTTGGGAGAAACTTACGACAAAGGTAAACGTTGAACGGGAGAAACCTGTACTCGCAGCTTAAGCTGTACAATCGGAGAAATATGACAAACACAAGCAAAAACAAAGTCGTTATAATCGGGGCCGGATTCATTGCCGCTACCCATTTAACAGCATTACAGGCAGTAGGTTGCCAAATAGCAGCCATCGTCGACCGTAATACTGCCGCAGCCGAAAAACTGGCTGCAGCTTGCCGGCAAAAACCTGTAATTTGCACGGATTATCGAGAATTACCGGCCGAACTGGAATATGAAGCGGTACACATATGTGTTGCTCCGGCAGCCCATTACGACATAGCAACTTATTTCCTCAACCGCGGTAAAGCTTTAGTGCTCGAAAAACCTTTAACCTTGGTGCCCGAGGAGGCCCTTAGTTTACAAAAAACGGCAGTTGAGCGGCAATTGCCGATTTTAATTTGTTACAATAACCGTTATTATGTGGCCAATAGGCAGATAAGCACAGCATTGCAGGCGAAAAAATGGGGCGAAGTTCTGCTGCTTTATGGAACTTACGAACAGAATTTTCATTTGCCGCCTACTCCTTATTCCTGGAGATTCGCGCCGGAAAAAGGCAACTATGAGCGTGCCGTCAGTGAAATAGCATCCCATTTAATCGACCTGGTACAATATTGGACAGGAGACAAAGTTAATAAAGTCAGCGCCCGCTTCATTAAAAGGCGCCAAGTCTTATATCGCAGTCCTCAAGGAATCTTATTGGATCAGCCGACGCCGACAACTGTCCCGCTCAACATCGGCAACGAAGATATCGCACAAATAAATTTGCAGTTAGCCTCTTCCGCTTTGGTGAATTTATTAGTATCGGAAGTCAGCAGCGGCCAAATAAATTCCCTGAATTTAACGGCAATTTGCAGCGCCGGTAGAGTCCACTGGTCCAATCTCAACAGTGCCTGCATAGACGAATCGGGCAGCAAAGAAATTGACAGCAGTCTGACTATCGGCATGCAGGAAGGAATGAAGGACAGCTATCTTGCCATGTTTCAGAAATTTTACCCGCTTTCACCGCAGCCGAAACTGACTTCAGAACAATTAAACGCCCTGAACGGAGCTGTAGAAAACGTCCTTATTTGCCGCAAAGCATACGAAAGTAATATAGCCGACGGAGCTTATCTGGACCTCTAAACTTAAAATGGCGGCAGTCGATTGGCAACAGGAGGCGGAAGAACAGGAGATAACTTATGAACAGCCGAGCAGAGTATCTATATCGAGTATTAAATATGAAAATGTTGCCGGAAGAGGGGACATTTTATAGCGAAATAAGCAAATCGGAACAAAAAAATGCCGCCGGTGAACCGTTATATTCTTTGATGTACGGCTTATATACTGATGTCCCTTGCAGTCAATCCTATTTTCACCAATTGGAACAGGAAGAAATATGGCAATTTTATGAGGGCGATCCGATAGAATTACACTTGCTGCAAACCGACGGCAGCTATCAAAAAATTATCTTAGGTTCAGAGCCGAGTCTGGGCCAAACCCGCAGTGCGGTAATTGCACCTTATACGCATCAGGCAGCAGCATTGCAGGCGGGCGGAAAATATGCCCTATATGCCTGTATGGTTGTGCCTGCCTTTAATTATCGCTGCTTTCATTTGAGCAATGCCTCCGAATTACAGGCGAAATATCCGCAAGCGGCGGACGTTATTCGGAAAATGACGGCAGCTGTTCAGGTAAAGTCGGCGCCGGACCT
>NZ_CP118866.1:345000-527500 GCF_029101545.1 Amygdalobacter indicium
ACCACCCTCCAAGCCTAAATACTACATGGTGAGCGATAGAGAAGAAGTACTGTGAAGGAAAGGTGAAAAGAACCCCGGGAGGGGAGTGAAAGAGAACCTGAAACCCTGTGTTTACAAGCAGTTAGAGAGCGTTAAAGCTCGATAGCGTACTTTTTGTAGAACGGTCCAACGAGTTATGGCATTTAGCGAGGTTAAGGACTAAAGGTCCGGAGCCGAAGGGAAACCGAGTGTGATAAGCGCGTAAAGTTAGATGTTATAGACCCGAAACCGGGTGACCTACCCATGAGCAGGTTGAAGGAGAGGTAAAACTCTCTGGAGGACCGAACCCGTATCTGTTGAAAAAGGTTGGGATGACTTGTGGGTAGCGGAGAAATTCCAATCGAACCCGGAGATAGCTGGTTCTCCCCGAAATAACTTTAGGGCTAGCCCAGTGACAGAGTCTTACGGAGGTAGAGCACTGAATGGTCTAGGGGCCTTACCAGGCTACCAAAACTTATCAAACTCCGAATGCCGCAAAGATAGAAACTGGAGTCAGTCAGTGACAGATAAGTGCCATTGACAAGAGGGAAACAACCCAGATCGTCAGCTAAGGTCCCTAAATTACAGCTAAGTGGAAAAGGATGTGAGTTTGCATAAACAGCTAGGATGTTGGCTTAGAAGCAGCCACTCATTAAAAGAGTGCGTAATAGCTCACTAGTCGAGTGAATTTGCGCCGAAGATAAACGGGGCTAAGCTGTATACCGAAGCTACGGAATCGAAAGATTGGTAGGGGAGCGTACTGTAAGCAGGAGAAGCATGATCGTGAGGACATGTGGATGTATCAGTAGTGAGAATGTTGGAATAAGTAACGAGAGCAAGGTGAGAATCCTTGCCGTCGAAAATCTAAGGTTTCCCGGGGAAGGTTCGTCCGCCCGGGGTTAGTCGGGACCTAAGACGAGGCCGAGAGGCGTAGCCGATGGATAACAGGTCAAAATTCCTGTACCACCGTTTCATGTATAAGAGAAGCAGGGACACAGGAGGATAGTAACGCTCACTGCAAAAAGAGTGAGTTTAAGCAGAATAACCGGTATGTAGTAAAGTACGCATACGGAAGGTAAGCTGTGATGAGGAGGGAAATCAAGTACCGAAGGTTATGATTCCACACTGGCGAGAAAAGCTGCTATTTAGTGGAAAGGTGCCCGTACCGTAAACCGACACAGGTAGATGAGGAGAGAATCCTAAGACGAGCGGGAGAAGCGTTGTTAAGGAACTCGGCAAATTAACCCCGTAAGTTAGCGAGAAGGGGAGCCTAAGAAATTAGGCCGCAGAGAAATGGCTCGAGCAACTGTTTAGCAAAAACACAGGTCTCCGCTAAATCGTAAGATGAAGTATGGGGGCTGACGCCTGCCCGGTGCTGGAAGGTCAAGGGGAAATGTTAGAGCAATCGAAGCATAGAACTTAAGCCCCAGTAAACGGCGGCCGTAACTATAACGGTCCTAAGGTAGCGAAATTCCTTGTCAGGTAAGTTCTGACCCGCACGAATGGCGTAATGACTTGAGCACTGTCTCAACAACGTACCCGGTGAAATTGTAGTACTTGTGAAGATGCAAGTTACCCGCAACTAGACGGAAAGACCCCATGGAGCTTCACTGTAGATTGTTACTGGGATTCGATATTATCTGTACAGGATAGGTGGGAAGCTGAGAACTTAGCTCGTCAGAACTAAGGGAGCTGTCGGTGGGATACCACTCTGATGATATTGAGTTTCTAACCAGTTACCATGATCTGGTAATGGGACAATGGCAGTCGGACAGTTTGACTGGGGCGGTCGCCTCCAAAAAGGTAACGGAGGCGTTCAAAGGTTTCCTCAGCACGGTTGGAAATCGTGCAACGAGTGCAAAGGCATAAGGGAGCCTGACTGCGAGACATACAAGTCGAGCAGATACGAAAGTAGGACTTAGTGATCCGGCGGTAGAAAGTGGAATTGCCGTCGCTCAACGGATAAAAGTTACCCTGGGGATAACAGGCTGATTCCTCCCAAGAGTTCACATCGACGGGGGAGTTTGGCACCTCGATGTCGGCTCATCACATCCTGGAGGGGAAGTCCCTTCCAAGGGTTCGGCTGTTCGCCGATTAAAGTGGTACGCGAGCTGGGTTCAGAACGTCGTGAGACAGTTCGGTCCCTATCTGTTGTGGGCGTTGGAAATTTGAGAAGAGCTGTCCCTAGTACGAGAGGACCGGGATGGACAAACCTCTGGTGCACCAGTTGTCATGTTTATGGCACAGCTGGGTAGCTATGTTTGGACGGGATAAACGCTGAAAGCATCTAAGCGTGAAGCCTCCTTCAAGATGAGATTTCCTAAACCTTTAAGGTTATAAGATCCCTGAAAGATAAACAGGTTGATAGGTCTGGAGTGGAAGACAGTAATGTACGTAGCGGACAGATACTAATGATCGAAAACTTGACCACAATTTCAACTCAAGTAAATCATAGATGAACTTGGACTGAAGTTTCAGAGTGCTTTGAGCTCTATGTAGTTTTGAGGGTGTTTCACCCTTACCATTCCGGTGAAGATTACGAGGAGGCCACACCTGTTCCCATTCCGAACACAGAAGTTAAGCTCCTTTGTGCCGAAGATACTTGGCTGGAGACGGCCCGGGAAAATAGGTTTTCGCCGGATTTTTATTAAGATTAATTTTATGTTATAATAAGCACATTCAGTGCTTATGCCTGGTTAGCTCAATGGTAGAGCATTCGGCTGTTAACCGAAGGGTTGAGGGTTCGAGCCCCCCACCAGGCGCTTAAGGAGTTCTTCGGAACTCCTTTTTTTTATTGCTTATTATCGGAGATTTTGGCATAATGATGATAACTAAACTTTAGGAGTGTTTTTTATGCGGCGTTTAGGTGTATCTATTTATCCTGAAAAATCCACAAAGGATGAGATTTTTGCTTATTTGACGGAGGCGGCTAAGATCGGAGCTTCACGTATTTTTTCCTGTTTGTTGTCCGTTCCGCATGATCCGGCTTTGATTAAAGCTGATTTTATTGCGATTCACGATTTTGCTCATAAATTGGGTTATGAGATTATTTTGGACGTTAATCCGGCAGTTTTTCAAAAGTTGGGTATCAGTTACAATGATTTAAGTTTTTTTAAAGATATTCATGCTGACGGTATTCGCTTGGATCAGGGATTCGGCGGCTTTCAAGAGGCGATGATGACTTTTAATCCTTTTAATCTGAAAATTGAGCTTAATCTCAGTAATTGTACCCATATGTTGGAGACTATTATGGATTATCAGCCGGATCGTTCCAATTTGTTGGCTTGTCATAATTTTTATCCGCATAAGTTCAGCGGTTTAACGGTCGATTTTTTGAATCGCTGTACGAATGTTGCGGCTGAATACGGATTGCGTACGGCGGCTTTTATTTCTTGTGCTGACGGTTTCGGACCGTGGCCGACGCGTGAAGGCTTGCCGACTTTGGAGATTCATCGTAATTTGCCGATTCAAGTTCAGGCAAAACATTTTGTGGCTTTGGGTAATATTGATGATATTATTATTTCCAATTGCTATCCGACGGCAGCCGAGCTTAAGGCTTTGGCACAGGTTAATTTGCGCCAGGTTAATTTCAGTTTTAAACCTGTTCCTCAACTGCCGGATTTGGAGCGGTCTATTGTCTTGGATGAGTTGCACTTTAAGCGCGGCGATGTTCCGGCGCATATGATTCGTTCTTCTGTAAGTCGGATTAAGTATGCCGATCGCAATTTCCCTTTGTTCAATGCGCCTGATGTTCTTAAGCGCGGTGATGTCGTGATAGAAAGCAGTTTGTATGATACTTATGCCGGTGAATTGCAGGTGGTGTTGCAGGATATGCCCAATAGTGGTTGTAGTAACGTCGTCGGGCAGGTGGCGCCGGAAGAAATGTTTATTGCCGATATTTTAAAGCCTTGGCAAAAATTCAGCTTTATTTAATTAGTGTTTAAGTTTGTTAAATACATGAGCGGTGGTTAGGTGGCCACCGCTCTAAACTTTTAGTTCTGATTTTTATTATCCTTGAATTTCAGCTCTATCTGTAGGTGATAGTTGGCGTGACGTTCTGCTTCGGGTTTATTTCGTTGAGAAATGTTGTAATAGTAAAAATGCAAGACTGTGTCTTTAGTTTTGGCCAGATTTATCTTATATATAAGTACACCGGGACTTCCTCCGTCACGTACTTTATCAACAGGTACGGAAAAACGTTCTTTTCTATATTCAAATGATTTAACATCAACCAGTTCATTTGAAAATTTCCAAAAATAAAACATACTGTCAGGCAAAATAATTTCCCAATCTGTGCGTGCAGTATCTGTATGCACGGTTAGAGTTTCATTAACAGTTTTCAGGTTTTTAGGGCATAATCGGGCGTTAGTATCAGGATTGTTAAAAATAGGCAACTCATATGTTTGGCCATTGATTAACAATATTCCCTGCTTAGGATAATAATTATTACAAGGGAAGTTGCGCCAAGTTAGTTCTTCCTTAGGTCCCAAGAATTTATATAGCAGGAAAATTCCTATAAGTAGAAGGCAAATATATCCTAAAATTCGCTTGTTCCTATCCATGACATCTCATCTCCTTCAAGTACATATGTGAAAATCCCATTGGAATTAAGTGTTACACTTTTACTTTTCCATCCTTGAATTTCAGCTCTATCTGTAGGTGATAGTTGGCGTGACGCTCTGCTTCGGGCTTTTTATATTGAGAAATGTTGTAATAGTAAAAATGCAAGACGGTATCTTTAGGTTCTGTTAAGTTTATGTTGTAAACAAGTACGCAGGGCTTAGCGCCTATAACCTTCTCTTTACGCTTAAGAAGAATTTCTTTTTTTATAAGGTATTCTCTTTTTATATCATAGTGCCTGGATACGTTTTTCTGTTTGGGAAATTCCCAATAGAAAACAATAGAAGAATCAGGCAAAACAATTTCCCATTCATAATCGGCAGAAGCGGAATTAACAACAATTGTTTCATTAAATGTGTTTAAATTTTTTGGACATAAGTGTACCGGTAAGTTCGGATTTTTAAATATCGGCAAATCGTACTTTTTTCCGTTAATTAATATTACGCTGTGTTTAGGATAGCCGGTGTCGTCATAGCAAGGGTAATCTCGCCAAGTTAATAAACTATTAGCGGGAGGGATGAACTTATATAGCAAGGAAAGGCTTATAATCAGTACAGCGAAACCGGCTAAAATTCGAACGTTCCTATCCATAGATAGCTTAGATAAATTGTGTATTATGCTGAACTTTCTCATCCATAAGCCTCCTTAATTAAAATTGCTTTTATCTTATCATTAGAGCTGCATAGGAAACAAGCCGATGTTTAGGAGGTACTTGCTTTTCTCTATTTTTACCAAATTTCAAATAATAATTTGGACACTTTGCATAAGATAGGGAGGGATATGTATGGAGGAAGCGAAACTACTGGTTTTTGATGTCCTGCATGTATTCGTCGTAAATAGCTTGCCACGAACCTATGTCGCGGAAGTTTTCCAACTTTTCCAAGGTTTTCAAAGGCGGATAGGCATTCTGATCCTTTTGCACTTCTGCAGGCAGTAATTTTTTTGCGACACTTGCAGGAATTGCGTAACCGACTTCTTCGGCGTTGGCTGCCATATTTTCCGGTTGCAGCATAAAGTTGATGAAAGCATGTGCTCCTTTGAGATTGAGAGCGTTTTTGGGAATACACATGGCATCAGTCCAGATATTGGAATTAGGCGGAATAAAGTAGCGCAGTTTCGGGTTTTCCGCTATAGCGTCCAAAGCATCGCCGGAATACAGGACGGCCAAAGCGCACTCTTCGTTAATCATATGATCTTTGGCCTGATCGACCAGGTAGGCGTAAACCAGCGGAAATTGTTGCATCAGGTCGGATTTGGCGAGGTTTAATTCGTTTAAATCGGTGCTGTTGGCACTGAAACCTCTTTGACGCAGGGCAATCATAAAATTATCGCGCGAAGAGTCGAGCATAATGATGTTGCCCTTGTATTTTTTATTAAACAGAATGTCCCAACCTGTAACCGGGTCGGATACAAGATCCGGGTTATAGAGAATGCCGACTGTTCCCCAGAAAAAAGGCTGCGAATAGCGATTACCGACATCATAGCCGGCATGTTTGAATTTATCGTCTATATATTTGCTGTTGGGTAATAGTGTGTAATCCAAAGGATAAAGGAGTTTTTCTTTTATCATTCGTTCTACCATATAGTCGGAGGGGACGATGACGTCATAACGATTGGAAGAGTTGGTCAATTTGACATAAAGGTCTTCATTGCTGTTGAAAGTTTCATATATGACGTTTATTCCTGTTTCGGCGGTAAATTTCTGCAGTAATTCAGGGTCGATGTAAGAGCCCCAATTATATACGTGAATACAGTTACTGTCGGCGGCGCCGGAAGGAACGAGGCTGCAGGCTTGCAGTGTGAATGACACGGTTAAAGTTAATATTAATAGCAACAGGAGTTTGTGTAATTTTCGGTTCATAGTTATCGTTCGCTTTCCAAGCTGCAGTTTTGCTTTGAGACTGCTTTGTCGCTGTTCAAGTCCGGTTCCAACAGATTCAGTTCCGCCTGAATGTCACCGGAAGTTTCACCGGCAGCCTTGCGGGCTGTTTGATAATTAATGATTATTAATAGTAGTAAAGTTATTAAAAACATAACGGTAGAAAGGGCGTTGATAACAGGGTTAATGCCTCTTCTGGTCATTGAAAAGACGTGAGTTGCGACCGTGCTGACCCCGTTACCGCCGGTAAAAAACGAGATGACGAAATCATCAATTGACAGTGTAAATGCCAGTAAGGCGGATTGCAGGATTGCCGGTTTGATTTCAGGTAATATAATTTTGTATACGCATTGGCCGGGAGTTGCGCCCAAGTCCAAGGCCGCTTCGGGTAAGGAGCTTTCCATCGTGTTCAAGCGTGGCATGATTGACAGCAGAACATAAGGTATCAGGAAGATTATATGGGCCAAGGTGAGGGAGAAGAGCCCTAAATTGAGATGAAATATGTGGAACAGTACCATCAAGGAAATAGCAGTCACTATATCGGGGTTAAGGACCGGAATTTGGTTTAAGGCCAAAATCAGGCGCCTTTGCGATTTTTTCATATAATACAGGCCGATGGCGGCAAAAGTTCCGATAATTGTGGCAATGACGGTAGCGATAACAGCAATCAGCAAGGTGTTGGTCATGGCGGAAATAACGGCCGAGTCGTGTAACAGCGCATCATACCATTTAAGGGAAAAACCGGTCCAATGTCCGCGGGTTTTGGAGCTGTTAAAGGAAAAGATAATCAAAATAGCAATCGGTAAATAAAGGAATAGGAAGATAAACGCCAGGTAAAGACCGGCGAACAGGCGCTTGATAAAATCGGATCGCTCAGGCATTTTGATTTTCCTCCTTGTCAAATAATAATGAAATTAAAATAAAAATCATCAAAATTAACGAGATAGTCGAACCGTAGTGCCAGTCACCGACCACGGTAAATTGTTGTTCAATCATATTGCCTATTAAGTTGCTTTTGTTGCCTCCAAGTAAAGCTGTGATTTCAAAGGTAGAGATAGCGGGAATAAAAACCATGGTTATACCGCTGATGATACCGGGTTTGGAGAGCGGCAAAATTACATACAAAAAAACTTGGCGCCGATTAGCACCCAAGTCCAAGGCGGCGTCGATAAAACATTGCTGATTTTGCTCAAGGACGGTGTAGATTGGCAGGACCATGAAGGGAAGAAAGTTATAGACCATGCCTAAAATGACGGCGGCTTGAGTATAGAGCAAGTCGGTCGGCGCTAAGCCGAGTTGAACTAAGAAACTGTTTAATATACCTTGGCGTGAAAGGATACTGACCCAGGCATAAGTGCGTAAAAGGAAGTTCATCCACATGGGGATGATGACAAGTAAGCAGGCGGTAGTCCGATATTTGACCGGTAATTTGGCCATTAAATAAGCTAAAGGATATCCGAGAACTAAACAGATTAAAGTGGAGAAAAAAGCGCATTTTACGGCATTGAACAGGGGTTTCAGGGCCGAAATTTGTAAAAATTTGCTGAAGTTGCCGAGGCTGAGGACCCCGTTGCTGTCGGTGAAACTCAGATAAAGCATCATAAATAGAGGCACAATTATAAAAGTAATCAGCCAAACATTATAGGGATATACAAATCGGCGAAATTTATGCACGCTTAAAGCTCCTTTCTCGTTTATTCAGAAATGTTGGCACTTGTGTTTTCACTCAGTGCTAACGGGTCATCCGATTTATGCATAATTTGGAGGTTATCGGGAGTTACGGAAAGGCCAACCGTCTGCCCGACTTTGAAATTACGGGTATTATGGGCTTTGAAAGTGAAGTGTTCCGTCGCGATAATTAATTCGTAATGAACGCCTTTGAAAAGGGAGGAGAGTATGCGGCCGTTCAGTTGACCGTAATCGGGGTTGTCGTTAATTTCTATATCTTCCGGGCGGATGACAACGTCGACTTCTTCATTCGGGGCAAAACCTTTGTCTACGCAAACAAAGTCACGGTGACAGAAATTTACCAGACAATCTGCCGGCATAACGCCGCTGATGATGTTGGATTCGCCGATGAAGCGGGCAACAAAGCGGTTACACGGTTCGTTATAAATATCGATAGGCGAGCCGATTTGCTGGATTTTGCCGTTATGCATGACAACAATGCGATCGGACATGGTTAAGGCTTCTTCCTGATCATGCGTGACGTAAATGAATGTAATACCGGCAATTTTTTGAATCCGCTTCAGTTCAATCTGCATATCTTTGCGCAGGCGTAAATCCAAAGCCGCCAAAGGTTCATCCAACAGCAGAACTTCCGGCTCATTAATTAAAGCGCGAGCGATGGCGACTCTTTGCTGTTGACCGCCTGAAAGGGTTTGCGGCATGCGGGAGGCGAAATTTTGTAAGTTGACCAGATCGAGCATCTGCTTAACTTTAAGGTTGATTTCCGCTTTGGGCCGCTTTTTTAATTTCAGACCGAAAGCAATGTTGTCGTAAACATTCAAATGCGGAAACAGAGCATAACGTTGGAAGACCGTGTTGAACGGCCGCTTGTACGGCGGAATATTCGTTATGTTTTCTCGGTTGAATATAACGTCTCCGCAATCGGGCAAAGTGAAGCCGGCGATAATTCTCAATGTTGTAGTTTTACCGCATCCTGATGGACCAAGCAAAGTCAAAAATTCGTCCTCTTCAACAGTTAAATTCAAATTGTCCAGGACTTTTTGACCGTCAAATGCTGTACTGATCCCACGAAGTTCAATTTGTGTCGCCATCAAACAGCCCCCCATAAGTCATTTATTTTGGTACAGCTTGTCAGCCGGTAACTGACAAAACAGTGTATCCTCAATGATAAGGTATATTCTCTATATGTGCAAATGAAAAATTTCGGCGGCATTTGGCGTGGCAGTTTATTATGCTCCCGGATTTGCACAGTTCAAGGAAAAAAGCTTAAAATTATGCTATGAAAATATTGCGTGAAAGAATTTTAACTTATAGGAGTACTTTGTTTTTACAGGTGCTTCTGCTTGTCAATTATATTTTCAGCTTTCTGTGGCAAGCTTATTTGACCGGAGTTTTAGGTAATATTATTTACGGCAAATTGTTTATGGGCGACAAGTTGATGTTTACCTTGGCGTGTCTTTTGGATTTGGGGTACTTGCCGACGGCGGCGGCTAAGTGGCAAAGTGTAGGGAAGGAAGAGCGGCAGCAATTATTCAGTTGTGTAATTATCTGTAAGTTATTGACGACGCTCCTTTTTATCGGTGTGTTTTTTCTTTTTAATTACGCATATTTGCACTTGGAGTTGACGGACAAAATAAATTATTTGTTTTTCTTTCTTTCTACTGTAGCTGAACGTCTGGTTGCCGATTTTGTTTATCGGGCGATACATAAGATGTATTTATTGTTATTGTTTAATTTGCTTACGCGTTTATCTATCAGCGCCGGTTTGCTTTATTTTGTGCGGGATGCTGCAAGTTATGCCGCTGTTGCTTTGATTTTTGCCGGCGGTAATTTGCTTTTGTTGCTGTTAAGCCTATTACCGTTGCTGTATCAGCATTTTAAGTTGTTTACGCGTGTATCGGCGGCGAAGGTTAAAGCTGTGGCGCGACAGGCATTGCTGCTTTCCGGCGACAAGTGGGCTTTACTCGGGTTTAATCTGATAACCTTTTTAGCTTGCAGTTCGGGAAAATTATCATCGGAAAGTGTCAGCTATCTGGTTTTGTTGGACTTATTGATGCTTACCGGTCGCAAAGTTGTTTTTCGCCTGGGCGAGTCTTTTTATGTGCATTTAGTGCATACGCGGGATTTTCGCTGGTATACGGTACGAGCTTTATGCTTATTTTCGGCGGTTGTTGCAGTGCTGTTTATCTTGATTGTTCAGGCGCGCCTTTTTCTGACATTATTATTCGGCGAGCATTTTCAGGGAGCGACACAATATTTGCAAATTATGGCAGTAGGAGCGATATTTATTTCTTTTGATGCTCTTTTGGCTTATCCGCTGTTGGCGGCGCAGGGTTTGCTCAAGCAGTTGAATCGGGCTTGCTGTAGCGGAATTATTATGTATGCTGCGATTCTGGGCATTTTATATTTTTCAGATTGTCTGAATGCGCTTAATTTGGTGCTGGCATATACTGCGGCTTTGTTCGGGGAATTTGTTTTTAATCTTTTTTTCCTGCAAAAGTACCACTTGTTTCATTCTAAAGGGTATAATGAAGAAAGGAGTGTTTATGAAGGTTGAGTTTTCTTTATATCGAGGTAAAATTTTATTGCAGACGGAAATAGAGGAGTGTAACGATTATTCTATCCCCTTTAATATGCGTTTGCAGAACTGTTTGGAGGAATTTTGCCGTAAGTGTGATGCGGATCTGCCGATTTGGATGAGTAATAATACCAAGGAATTGGCGGCCTTTCACTTAACGACCTTCAGTGAAGAACATTTTTTACGGAAACCGTTTTTTGATCGTCTGGTGTTGAAATTTCTCGGCGATTAGGTGAATTTTTCCGGAGATGAGATGGCCGGAGCTTGGACGGGAGCAGCAAATGCGAATAGACAAATTTTTGAAAACGGCACGAATTATTAAGCGCCGTACGGTAGCTAATGAAATGTGTGATGCCGGCAGGGTGGAGGTTAACGGCAAAGTGGTGAAAGCTTCCTGTGAAGTTGTCGCCGGTGACTGTGTGACTTTGCATTTCGGCAGCGGTGATGTAAAATTCAGAATCAATGCAGTCAAAGAAGTTGTGCGCAAAGATGAAGCGGGCGATTTGTATGAACAGTTATCCTGACGGTGATACTAAAAGGAACGGATATGGCGGTAAAACGAAATAGCTTTAAGTTGAGCGATTTATATAATAATGACTACGGTTCATTATTCTGGTTAATTATAGTTGTAGTTACTTTGTTGTCTTTGGTTATAGTCAGCGCTTTGTTTTTCAAGCAGAAGGACGAGTTTACGGCCAATGCCGCTATTAACAGGCAATTAAGGCAGGAATACAGTAATTTGCAGCTTGATGCCAAGCAGTTGGAACGTAAAGAACTTAATGCCGACGTGAAAGAATTTATTGAACAGCTGGCTCGGAGCGAACTTAATATGGTGCGCCCGGGAGATAGGGTTTATGTGGAAAAAAGTGAATAATGTCGGCTGCCCGGTTTGGCGTGCAGATAGTGTGCTCAGCTGCCGGGTCGCTCGATTTCCCTACGATTGGAAATAGCCTGTCCCAAAGTTACCTCATCGGCAAATTCCAAGTTGCTGCCGACCGGAATACCGTGAGCCATTTGACTTATTTTTATACCTGAAGGCTGCAATAATCTGGCAATATACAGAGCGGTCGATTCACCCTCCGTGCCGACGTTATTGGCCAAAATGATTTCGGAAATTGCCGGATTCTGTAAAAGTCGGTTGAATAATTCTTTGAGGTGAATATCATTCGGGCCGATATTGCGCAAAGGTGAGATTGAGCCGTGTAAAACGTGATAAAGGCCGTGATACACTCCGGTTTTTTCGATAGCTTCGACATCCGAAGCACTCTCAACAATACAAATTATATTGCGATTACGTTCTGCATCGGCACAGATGGGGCACAAGTCGGTATCGGTGAAATTGCAACATTCCGGACAAAGGTGAATGCTGGTACAGGCTTGCAAAAGTGTATCGCTGATTTCCTGCCCCAGTTCACGATGCTGAGACAAAATATAGAAAACCAGACGGTTAGCGGTTTTTTGGCCGATACCCGGAAGTTTGCTTAAAGCTTTGATTGCTTGTCTAATAGTTTCAGGCTGACGCATCAGAACATTTTACCTAAATTATCCAAACCGGGGATGCCGGCAGTGATTTTTTTGCTTTCAGCATCAACTTGAGCCAAAACGCCGTTTACGGCCGTGAGAATTAAATCACTCAACATTTCGGGATCTTCAGGATCGATAATTTCAGGTTTGATGTTAATCCCGGTGATGACTTTCTCGCCGTTACAAGTGATGGTTACAGCACTGCCGCCGACAGAATAAGTAAATTCCTGCTTGGCCAGATCGGCTTGCTTTTGCTGTAATGCCTGCATCTGTTGCTGTGCCTGTTTCAACATTTGATTCATATTAAAGCCGCCGGGCATTGCGCCGCGAAATTTATTTGCCATATTTACCTCGACATAATTTATTGTTTACCTGCATATCTTACCACTCCGAAGGGGAGTTTGTCTGCTCTTCTTCTACTTGAAAGGTCAGTTGTTCCGCCTGCGCATATTCCTGCAATTTTTGCAGCCAAAGCGGGGCGGCAGCGTCGTTGCCGTTCGCTGTTGCCGTTGTTACTGTTGCTTTCGGCGGGCCGAGAACTTCGATTGTATAAGGCGTTGTTGCACCTAAAACTTTTTTCAAAGCTTGATTTAAGGCAGCCTGAGCGGAGGCACTGCCGGCTATTTGCTCAAAGTTCTGTTCCCGGTCATTGAAAGGAATCAGGATTTTACGGCCCTGCAATTTCAGCGGTCGATAGGTCAAAATTAAACTGAGAGCGGCCTGTTTGGCATCTTTTAAGGCTTCAAGCAGTTTCTCCGAAAGTTCATTCAAATCAAGGTCAGGGTCAGGGCCGTCGGCCGGAGAAGCGGCAACAGGTAGATCAGCTGCTTTTTCTGCTCGGACGGGCAGAGGCGGGACTTCAGGTTGTGTATCTGTGTCCGGCGCTAGCGGTTGTGGGGCGCAAAGCGGCTGTTGTTCGGGTTGCTTCGGCTCAGGCTGCTGAACGGGCTGCAGAACGGGTGGCTGTTTAATCTGCTGTTCGGGTGCAGGCTGCGGTGCCTGCTGCGGTTTAGGCTGTGTTACCTGTTGTGTTGCAGGCTGCTGTGCCGGCTGCTGTTTCGGTTGCGGTACCTGCTGTTGTGCCGGCTGTGTTGCAGGCTTTGGTGCCGGCTGCGGTACCTCTTGTGCTGCAGACTGTGGTGCAGGCTTTGGTGTCGGCTGTTGTGCCGGCCGTGGTGCAGGTTCGCAATTTGCCTCCGCTTCTACGCTATTTTCCTCGGCTGCAACTTCAGACTTAAGTTCCGTTAACGGCACCGGCGTCGGTGTCGTTGTAGGTGTAGGCATAGGAGCTGAACTTGTATCGGCGGAACGCGCCGGTTCCTGCTTGATTTTTTGCTCATCCAAAAGTGATAAAAGCCCGATTTCCAAGGTGAGACGCGGCTGAAAACTGTAATGTAAATTATTAATTAAGGTATTAAGAGCTTGAATTCGACGTAAACAGCTGCTTAAAGTTAAATTTGCACTCATAATTTTTAAAGCCTGAAAATCGTCCGCATTTAAATCAGGGAAATCGGCCGCCGTCACGGCCGGAGAGAGCTTGATTAATAATAATTGGCGAAAATCATAGGCCAGATCAGTCAAAAAGCGGCCGTAATCCAAACCGCTTTGCGCCAAACTTTCAATTAAGCGGGTCAATTCCACGGCCTGATTTTGCATTAGAGCCTGTAGACAATTCAGGACAAAAGCACTGTCAGTCTTACCCAATAAGCGTTCCAAAGCGCTTAAACGTAAAACATGATCGGCTTGAATTGCAGTTTTAGCTTGGTCAAGTAAAGAAATGGCATCGCGCATACTGCCGTCGGCTAAACGGGTTATAAGCTGTAAACAGGCCGGTTCCGGTTGGATGTTCAAACTTTGAGCGATTTGGGTCAGATGATCAAGAATAGATTGATTATCCAAACGGCGAAAATTGAAACGTTGACAACGGGATAAGATGGTCGCCGGAATCTTATTGATTTCGGTCGTTGCCAGAATGAAAACGACGTGTTGCGGCGGTTCTTCCAGGGTTTTCAATAAGGCGTTAAAGGCGCTTGTAGAGAGCATGTGGACTTCATCGATAATATATACCTTATATTTAGTGAGAGAAGGTAAGAACGGTACTTCGTCGATCAGACGCCGGATATTATCGACACTGTTATTGGAAGCGGCATCCATTTCCGTGACGTCCAAAGTTTGTTCCTGTAAAATCGCCTGACAAACGGAGCACTTATTACAGGGCTCGCCGGCCTCAGGCTGCAGGCAATTAATTGCCCGGCTGAAAATTTTGGCCAGGGAAGTTTTGCCCGTACCGCGCGTGCCGGCAAACAAATAGGCATGAGAAATATCTTGATTGATTACTGCCTGCTTCAATGTAGAAGTTATGGCATCCTGTCCACATACTTCGTGAAAAGTCATGGGCCGCCATTGCCTGTAAAGAGCTTGATGTTCCGCTGCTTGCATAACTAACCTCGCTATCAGCTTAATTATAGATTATAGCCAAATCCCCCGGGTGAAGTTGTTTAGACTGATCTACGGCACATCATCGTCGACTTAGTGCTGCTTCCTTCCGGACCTGACACGATTCACCGATTAAGATTGCGTAGGGCCCAAACAACTTGACCCGAGGGAAATTACTTTTTCATTATACCATAAATTGTGGCCGCAATTGTGGCGGCGGGAAAAATAAAACTGCGGCCGGAAAGCCGCAGTTCGGTTATAGCATTCAATCTTTGCCGGCTTGGCAGTGCAAACCCGAGCCAAGCAGGGATTGAGATGTCAGCATTTGTAACGGCGTTTGATTGCATAAACGCAGGTAGCGGCGATGAAACAAACTAAAGACAGGGAAATGGAAGCTGCCGTTTCACCGGTGCTTTGCACAACACTGGTGTCGTTGGAGGCGACAACTTTGCTGCTGTATTTGGATTGTTTACGTTCTATAGAAGGAGCAGCCGACTTTTCGTCACTGCTTTTTTGCTCGGATACTCCGGCTTGAGCGCCGGCTTTAGCGGAACTCTGCTTGTCCTTTTTGGCGGAACTGCGATCGCTGTCTTTGCGCGTTGACAATTTGCCGGTATAGACATCGGGCAGGTTTTTCTGCAGGACAGGGAGGACGAACAGATCGTTATCATTATTATTCGATTTGCCATCCTTGATCATTGTGTAACTTAAAGTATAAAACCCGTAATTTAAGTCTTTTTTCGGATTTTCAGCGGCCCAAAGAGCAGCAGATGCGGGCAATTTATCGTTGGCGTCGTAAGTTACGCCTTCTATTAAATCGACAATTCTTTTAACATCTCCGTTTAATTTCTGCTTGTGATTTAATTCTTTGATTTTTTTCGTCACGTTGGCGAAAGTGCTCTTTTCACGGCTCGATTCACTGTTTAATAAACCGGTGAAATAGGCCGACGGTGCTTGCGGCGATTGACTGCCTTCATAATACAATTTCAGGACTTTATCAGTTTCATCGTAGCGAACTTTCTTTAAAGTGTAATTTTTCAATTGCAAATTCAGCAACCAGGCTTCCGGTTTAGCGGCGCGGAAATAAAATTCATTGCTGCGCAAATTCTTGGCAGTTTCGCTTGTTCCGCTTAATTTTAAATTGTCGCTTTCAGGTGAAAAACAGAGTGACGGTAAGTCCGCTTCGGAAAATTTCATCTGTTTCGGAGCTTTCTCAATTGTGCTGCGATCGATGATCATAGCGGTAGATGCGAAATTGAGGAAATCGATCTGCTTGATATCTAATTTTAACGGCTTGTTCTGTTGCGTCCAAAGCTCGACTTTAATTTTCGCATCCGTCTTTTGCGCGGCAGAAGCAGCTTTACTGGTTGCGGGGAGGAGTAATGCCGGCAATACTGCCAGGGAGATTACCCATGCGCCTAAACGGCGTTTTGCCTGATTTGTAAACATAAGTTTTACCTCTTTATTTTGCACTGTCAAACAAGAAGATTACATTTGTGTTACAAAAGCGGAAGCTGAAAAACGTTGATATCCACATTGTTTACCTAAAAAAGAGCAAAAATATGATATAATGCAGCTTAAACAGCTTCATTTCCGAACAACATTTCATCTCTATAACTCGTTTGTTACAGTGATATTACAACAGAATTACAGTGAGGTCAAGTGCCGATGCGCAAAAATTTCAAATTGAGAAGCGGTAGTCCGCGGCCGGGAAGCAGAGAAAAACTGCTCTATTTCATTGGTTTAAGTGTCCTGATTATCGTGTTGCTATTTATTGCTGTATTTTTTTATTTACCGGCAAATTATTACAAGGATCGGGCGCAGGAAAGAGAATTGGAGGCCAATATTAAGAATTATGTGGCTGAAGCTGTAAATTCCGCCGATAATGTGCTTTTAGCAGCTTCAGCGGAGCCGGGAAGCGACGAAATTACCTTGACAATGAGAAAAATTACTGATTTGGCAAGTTTTGTAAAGAAATCCAAACGACCGGTTCTTCTGGCCATCAGAGAATTGGGAAACGGGCGGGCCGAACCGGTGATTGAGCCGCTTTTGGAAGATCTGGCGGAGAAATATTACCGCAAACTTTATGTTGTACTTGTCGATCCGGATCAGAAAGACGATTTTCTGGAAAACTTGGATTTTCGCTATGTTCCGACTTTTTATTTATGGCAAAGCGGTATAATAAAGGCAGAAATCAGCGGCTATACGGATCAGGCACTGCAGGAGCTGCAGCAGAAAGTACAGGAGATAACTTTAAGTAATCAAAATCATTGATAATGGTGATTGAATATGTTAAAATATACTTATAAAGGATATTGCCGTGAACACATCTAATATCACCAATTACAAAAAACGATAATCGTCAGATTGTTATTTGTGCCGGAGTATCTACAAGAAACTTTTGTAAGTATAAAAAACAAATAGAAGGGGATGAGGAAATTGCTAAAGAGCTTCAAAACGGAAATAAATCCGACAGTTGAGCAAAAAATCAAGATTAACAAGACTATCGGCACTTGCAGATATGTTTACAACTTCTATCTTGATCACAACAAAGCCTTATACGATAAAGGTGAAAAGTTTATGACCGGCAAGAGCTTTAGCGTCTGGCTCAATAATGAGTACATTCCTAATAACCCTGAAAAAGTCTGGATTAAAGAAGTGTATGCAAAAGCTGTAAAAAAGTCTATTGAAAATGGATGTACTGCATTTACAAGATTTTTTAAACATCAAAGTGCTTTTCCTAATTTCAAAAAGAAAGGTAAATCTGATGTAAAAATGTATTTCGTAAAGAATAATCCTAAGGATTGCAGAAGTGAGAGACATAGGCTGAACATACCTACTTTAGGTTGGGTACGCATTAAAGAAAAAGGCTATATACCGACAACTAAAGACGGCTGGAAAATCAAAAGCGGTACAGTATCCATCAAAGCGGGCAGATATTATGTGTCAGCTCTTGTGGAAATGCCTGCCGCTAAGATTGCTGATAACAGCAATGACGGTATAGGAATTGACCTTGGATTGAAAGACTTGGCGATTGTTTCTAACGGCAAAACTTATAGAAATATCAACAAGTCGGCAAGAGTTAAAAAATTGGAAAAGAAATTGCGCCGAGAACAAAGATGTCTCTCACGCAAGTATGAGAATTTAAAGAAAGGAAAGTCCACTCAAAAGAATATACAAAAGCAAAAGCTTAAAGTGCAAAGAGTTTATCATAAAATGGATAATATCCGTACTGACTATATCAACAAATCAATAGCCGAGATAGTGAAAGCCAAGCCGTCTTATATAACTATTGAAGATTTGAATGTATCAGGAATGATGAAGAACAGACATCTATCCAAAGCCGTTGCATCACAAAAGTTCTATGAATTTAGAACTAAGCTTAAAGCTAAGTGTGATGAAACAGGTATTGAATTAAGAGTCGTAGACAGATGGTATCCATCGTCCAAAACGTGTCACTGCTGTGGAACTGTCAAGAAAGATTTGAAGCTTTCAGATAGAATATACCGTTGTAATTGTGGCTATGTCGAGGATAGGGATTTTAATGCAGCACTTAATCTGAGAGATGCTTTAACTTACGAAGTTGCATAATGAAAGCAAACGTAAGTATGTACTGCGGGCTATCGCAGGAATTTACGACTGTGGAGTGTACAAGAGCTTGTGAGTAGCGTATTGTTTGCAATCGCCAAAGCATACACGTTGAAGCAGTAAGAAGTATCCGCAAGGACTTTAATTTCTCGATGTGGTTGAGTATGTTTCAACACATTTTGAGTGGCAGATAACGGAATGGTTGTTACACGGGTAGGATTTGGGGAAGATTCGCATGCTTTTGTCAGGGATCTTGTGTCTTTACAGGCGGAACATAATGTTTCCGTACTTTCCGCCGACTATATCACTTTAGCGGGGGCGAAGATCAATACCCCGCTCAAACTGCAGGCCAACAGTGACGGAGATGTAGTTTTGCATGCTGTTTGTCGAGCTTTGCAAACTTTAAGCGGTCGTGAAGTTTTAGGTGAAATTGCCGATAAGCGCGTTCAGGCCGGTCACTTTGACAGTGCCTATTTTGTCAATTTGGCTTTACAGGATTTATATGCCCAAACTTCAACTGTTTATCGTTGCTGGCGTAATTTGTATATCAGTCAAATTGCTTTGCAAATTGAAGCGGCTGCACCGAAGCTTTCGCCGTATTATGCAGAAATGAAAAGTAATATTGTCCGCATCTTTAACAGTTCACCGGTAACGACTGAGTATCCTTTGACAGTCGAGCAGGTAGGAATAAGTGCTATGAGCGGTGAAGGTTTGACGGCTGTCGGCAGCGGCAAGGGTATTGCCGTAAGAGCTTTGGTGACGGTATGTACTGAGATAGAAATGTAATTTGGAGGACATTAAAGACAACTCCAATATGAAGAAAAGAGGTAAAAATATGTTTGATATAATTATTGTCGGCGGCGGTCCTGCCGGAATAAGTGCAGGCATTTATGCTCATACTCGCGGCTTGAAAGTTTTGCTGTTGGAGCAGAAGAGCTTAGGCGGTTTAATTGCCGGCGTGTCTGTTGTTACGCACTATTTGGGAGCTTTACCGCAGGAAAACGGGCGGGCTTTTGCGGACAGAATGGCGCTGCAGGCTGAAAGTTATAATCTGCCTGTACGTTATGAGCAGGTAAAAAAGACGGAATTGGCGGAACATATCAAGACTGTTTGTACGGATAAAGAGGAATATCGGGCTAAGTGCGTAATTATAGCTAACGGTTGTCATCCGCTGGATTTGCAAATTCCCGGAGAAAAACAGCTTTACGGAACTTATTACGGCTTAAATGCGGTCAGAGACGGTCAACGATTCCGCAAACATAGAGTGTTTGTGGTCGGCGGCGGTGACGGAGCGGCAAAAGAAGCCCTATTTTTATCTACATTTGTGCAGGAAGTGGTAATTGTCAATCTGACTGCCGGTCTCACCTGTATAGACGAGTTCAAACAAAAAATTGTGCAGGCACCGAATATTACAGTATGGAATAATACTTCGATTCAGGGTATAAAAGGCACAAATCAATTGGAAAGCATAACTGTTTGGCATCGGGAAACGGGGCTTTCGGAAGAGGTGGAAGCGCAGGCCTGCGGTATTTTTGTGTATGCCGGTATTACGCCGAACAGTGAAATTTATCCGGAATTGCATTTGCAACAAGGGTATATAAATACAGATGCGAAGATGCAAACGGAACTAAGCGGTGTATTTGCCGCCGGCGATATTCGTTTGAAAGATGTGCGCCAGATTTCTACGGCCGTCAGTGACGGAACAATAGCGGCAATCAATGCACAGAAATATATTCAGAGTGAAAATTTCTGATTTTTTTAGCTGCTTTCTGCAGCTTCTAAGGCGGAACACCGACATTTTGTCGGTGTTCAATTATTTCAGACGCTCCAGATCGGAGAAAGATGTCAACTTAAAATTGTTTTCCTCTCCTTTAACATAACGGATATCGCCACCGTAAGCGGCATAAAGACTGCTGTCATCGGTGAAATGCTCGTAAAAACTTTTGTGTTCCGCGGTTATCGGCGGTAAAAAGGATAAAAGATAGGAGAGAGCGGTGGAACTGAAAACCTGCGGTGTCTGCAAGGCGAACAAGCGGCTGCGGTCCAAATGCTCCGGTTTATTATTTTCACCGGCATTGAAATAGACAACCGAGTCGCTGAGCGGCAACATAGGAATTGCCGTGTGATAAAGCCAAGCGTTGATTAAAAGGCGATCAAGCAGTTCGTCCGACACCTGCAACCGAGCCGCATCATGAATGAAAAACAATTCTTCTGCCGGCGTAAAAGTTACGGGCGCAACTGAAGATTCAGGCAAATTTATCGATCTTAAAGCCTGTATCGCTGTAGCTTCTCGGGCAAAGCTGCCGTCAACAAAACAAATTTCTACCGGATTTTCCGTATAACATAAGGGAGAGAATAATTCCCGCTCTTCTTTCCGGGTAGCTATTATCAGTCGGAATTTCAGGTTTATTTGTGCCGATAAGGCGAGTAATTGCGCTTTTTTTGTCGGCGGACAGGATAATTTCTCTGCTTCCTGTTGTAGGCGTCGGCGGAAAATTTCAGGGTTACGGTAATAAACGTCGATGTATTCCGTCAGACGGCGCCAAAGCCGGGAAAAAATCACTTCACCGTTATATTTGTACAACAGTTTATTGACCGCTTGCCCGAAACGCTGTCCCTGACCGGCTGCCAGGAGCAAAAAATTAATTGTTAAATTATTCATCATTGCCTCCGCTTTTGACATTATAGCAAGTTTTGGAATTTTTGAATGAAAAAAATTACTTTTTTCCCGTGACATACTTTACAATTAAAGGATGAATTGCAAGAGGTGGAATTAAACATGGCCAAGACGAAGAAGATATATATTTGCTCCGAGTGTAATTATGAGAGCATTAATTGGTTGGGACGCTGCCCCAATTGTCAAAGCTGGAACAGTTTCACGGAAGAAACGCGCATCCCGGAAACTGCCGCCACTGACAAAGGCATTAATTCGTGGCTTGAAGATACGGCGGGCCGAAGCGAGGCTGTGGAATTGAATCAGGCTGCCGGTGTAATAGAGAGCCGTTTCGCACCGTTAAAAGATTTTACGGATTTTAATCGGGTTTTAGGCGGAGGTCTGGTTAAAGGTTCGTTAACTTTGTTGGGCGGAGAACCGGGAATAGGAAAATCCACCTTGCTCCTGCAATTATGTCGCTCCGTTGCCGCCGCCAGAATTTTATATGTTTGCGGAGAAGAGTCGCCGGCCCAAATTAAGTTGCGGGCGGATCGCCTGGGTATCAAAAGAAGCGGCATTTATTTGTATCCGGAAGTCAATTTTCATAAAATTTGTCAAATGGCGCAGAAGTTGCAGGCGGATTTGTTGATTGTTGATTCTATTCAGACTGTATATATGCCTGAAAGCAGCGGAAATCTGGGCGCTGTCAGTCAAATCAAGAATGCGGCCGCCGGCTTTTTGCGCTTGTGTAAGTCCAAAGGTATAACCGGGATTCTAGTCGGCCATGTGACAAAAGAGGGCCAAATTGCCGGCCCTTTGGTTTTGGAACATATGGTTGATACGGTTCTGATGTTTGAAGGCGATGCCAATCATGATTTGCGGATGCTCAGAGCGACAAAAAATCGTTTCGGTACAGTTAATGAGCTGGCAGTTTTTCAGATGACCAATACCGGTTTGCAGGAGATTCAAAATCCGTCACATATGCTGTTGGCCAATCGCCCCGAAGGAGTAAGCGGTTCGGCTGTTACGGCTCAACTTGAGGGGGTACGGCCGCTTTTGCTGGAAGTACAGGCTTTGCTGAATAATGCCAATATCGGTCAGGCGATGCGGATGACGCAGGGCTTTGATCGCAATCGTCTTAACATGCTGCTTGCCCTGCTCAGTAAGCAGTTTTCACTTAATTTGTTGAATTACGATGCTTTTATTAATGTAATCGGCGGTCTGCGGATTATTGAACCGGCGTGTGATCTGGCAGTCGCTGCAGCCATATTGTCTTCTTATTATGATATGCCTTTGCCGAATAATAGCCTGTTTTTGGGTGAGTTGGGTCTCACGGGTGAATTAAGATCGGTCAATAATATAGAAAGACGTTTGAATGAGGCTAAAGGTTTGGGAATAAATCAGGTCTTTTTACCGTCGGCCGATAAGAGCGCTTTAAGTAAAAGTTCTCTGTCCACCTCGTTGAATCTTTATTTTCTCGATCAGCTGAAACAGTTGACAGATATCTGTTGGCAGAAAACAACTTAATATTAAATTTGTCATATTAAGTTCGACATATTTTAAGAGGAAAAAATTCAAGTAAGAATTTCGGCTATGTGTTAATATGATAAATGGAACGGTAGGAATGAACAGTGTTGGATGTTGTACTGAATTTATTTAAGCGTTTGGTAGCGGAGGTCAGTCAGGGCTTTTTGTTGTTCGGCGGACCTTTGGACATCGTGGCCATGCTGCTGGATGTTTTCGTTACGACGTGTTTGTTTTATTTTATCTTGAAACTTTTGAGTGAAACTCGTGCCTGGCAACTTTTGAAAGGGGTCGTATTTCTGATCCTTGTCGGCCAGTTGTTTTCTCTTATGGGTTTGCAGGCGATCTCGTTTTTGCTGAATTCGGCTTTGTCCTTTTTAGCTTTGGCTTTGCTGGTGCTTTTCCAGCCGGAATTGAGAAAAGCTTTGGAAACGGTCGGCAGAAATACTTTGAATTTTATGCAAAGTTCACCTTTTGAGGGAAAGCCGGCGGAGGTTGTCGAGCTTATCGAGGCGATTAAAGTTGCCTGCCGTGATATGAGTGCGGAATATACAGGCGCTTTGATTTTAATTGAGCGCCAAACAAAGTTAGGGGAAATTATTGAAAAAGGTCAGGCTGTGGTGCTGAATGCCAGTATTACGTCGACGATGTTGGAACAAATTTTTTATAAAGGTTCGCCTTTGCATGACGGGGCTTGTGTTATTCGCGGCAATAAAATTTATGCGGCTCGCTGTCATGTGCCTCTATCCGGCTCCACCCGCTTGAACAAAGATTACGGCACCAGGCATCGGGCGGCTATCAGTGCCAGTGAAATCAGCGATGCGATTGCTATTGTCTGTTCGGAAGAACAGGGTTCGATTTCCGTTGCTGTTGACGGCAATTTAATTAAGGTGAAAGATGCCGACGTGTTGGCCGAAGTGCTGGAGAAGTTCCTGATTAGTAAGACAAAAGAGGAATTAACGAAGAAAAGAAGCTTATGGCAGAATTTGAACTTCTTTTTCAACCGACAATTTGAATTAAATGCCGATGTTTTGGATGATTTGGCGAAAAATGCCGGATTGAATGCGGACAACGAAAAGCCGGAGGAAGCGGACGTTATTGTTGAGAACAGTGCCAATTTGCCGACTCCGACCTCGACGGTAAGAAAGGGTAAAGCCAAGCGCCGTTACAGCCGCTCCCGGATTGTTTTACAATTAACGGCTTTGATTTTAGCGCTTTTCGTTTGGTTGTATGTGCAGGCTACTACCAATGTTGTCAGCAGTCGCAGATATAATGTGAAAATTACGGCCGTCAATCATCAGGAACTGGATAAATATAATGTTGATTATCGCCTGAGTTCCTGGAATACGGATGTGCTTTTGCAGGCCAGAGAGAGAAATTTACGTAATATTAACGCGGCCGATATTCAGGCGACGATCGATTTTAAGAGCCTGGAAGAAAGTATGAAGGAACAAATCCGGCAAGCTGTCAGTGAGAAGAAAACATCTTTGAAGGTTAATCTTCCTATTAAAGTTTCCGTGCCGGCCAAGCCCTACTACTCTTATCGCATTTTGAATAATAATCCGGCGACGATTGAAGTTGTATTTTTGCCGATATTGCAAAAAAATGCCGACGGTACGAAAGCGGCGGCGCCTGTGCCGACAAAAGTTAAAAAGGCAGCGGAAAATTGGGATAAATTGTTGAAAGCGACAGTATCTGTGCCCAACGGTAAATCCGCGAAAGTGACGAAGATGACGAAATAAGAGCTGTCTCGGTCGGGTTAAGGCCGACGGGAAGTTCACAAATTTGAAAAATTAAGTATAATTAATTCAACTGTTTATTTAGGCGACAGTCCGGAGACTGTCTGCAGGAGGTTTATATGTGCGATGATAAACAAGATGTGACGGAGAATATCAGTCGGCAAACAGCTAGTGCCGCAGCCATTGATGAAATACATGATGATGCTGAATATATGCAGCATTTTTGGCATACGACCTCACATATTTTGGCACAGGCGGTTAAACGTTTGTATCCGGAAACTAAATTGGCAATAGGGCCCAGTATCAAAAACGGCTTTTACTATGATATGGAGCGTGAACCGAAATTCACGGAGGAAGATTTACGGGCGATTGAGAAAGAAATGAAAAAAATCGTCAAAGAGAATTATCGCCTGGAACGTTTCGAGCTACCGCGGGCGGAAGCTATAAAATATTGGGAAGACAGAAATGAACCTTACAAAGTTGAATTGATTCACGATATGCCGGAGGATACGACAATTTCTTTCTATAAGCAGGGAGAGTTTGTCGATTTGTGTCGCGGCGGTCATTTGGATTGCACGGGCAGAATCAAGGCGTTCAAATTAACTTCTATTGCCGGTGCTTATTGGCGCGGTAACGAAAAAAATAAAATGTTGACCCGTATCTACGGTATCAGTTTCCCGCAAAAAGCGAAGTTACAGGAATACTTGGAGCAGTTGGAGCAGGCTAAATTGCGGGATCACCGGAAAATCGGTAAAGAAATGAACATCTTTATGATGTCGGAAATGGGACCCGGCTTCCCGTTCTGGTTACCTAACGGTGTAAAAATTAAGGAAACTTTGAAACAATTGTTGATCGATAATCAAAAGCGTCTGGGCTATCAACAAATTGAAACACCGATGATTTTATCCCGGCAATTATGGGAAACATCCGGTCACTGGGCCCATTATCAGGATAAGATGTATACAACGGTGATTGATGACGAAACTTTCGCCGTTAAGCCGATGAACTGCCCCGGCGGTGTTCTGGTTTATCGCAGTCAGCCGCGTTCTTATCGCGATTTGCCGTTGCGTCTTTCGGAATTCGGTCATTGCCATCGCCATGAAAAATCCGGAGAATTGCACGGCTTGATGCGGGTTCGCTCTTTTACTCAGGATGATGCGCATATTTTTATGACCGCAGATCAGATTGAGAATGAGTTGGAACAGGTAATTTCTTTAATTGATAAGATTTACAGCCGCTTCGGTTTTGAATATCATGTTGAGTTGTCGACTCGGCCGGAAGATTCTATGGGCTCGGATGAAGATTGGAATTTGGCGACAGCAGCTTTGGAAGCGGCCTTAAAGAAACGGCAGATGAAATATATTGTTAATCCGGGTGACGGTGCTTTCTACGGCCCGAAGATCGATTTCCATATTCAGGATGCTTTGGGACGTGAGTGGCAATGTGGAACGGCGCAGGTCGACTTCCAGTTGCCGGAACGCTTCGCCTTGGAATATATCGGCAGTGATAATGAAAAGCATCGTCCGATTATGTTGCACCGGGCAATTTACGGTTCAATGGAACGTTTTATCTCGGTTCTGATCGAACATTATGCCGGTAAATTCCCTTATTGGTTGGCACCGGAGCAGGTAAGAATTTTGCCTATTTCCGATAAGGTTGCAGAGTATGCCGCCAAATTGCAGGATCAGCTCTTTGATGCGAATGTGCGTGTGACGACAGATGTGCGCAACGAGAAAATCGGTTATAAGATTCGCCAAGCCCAGGTAGAGCATGTACCTTATATGCTTGTTGTCGGCGAAAAAGAAGCACAGTCGGGGCAAGTGGCAGTTCGCAGCCGGGATGAGGGCGATTTAGGCGTTATGGATTTGGCCTCTTTCCTGCAGCATGCGCAAAAGTAAGCGCCAATAGAACTTAGTTATTTAAGCATAGGTGTAATTCAACGCCTATGCTTTTTATTTGTCTTTTGACCGTAGAAACAGGCGGAGATGAAAGAAGTGAGCGGAATGGTTAGAAGAATGGCAAAGGTGCCGATGATGCCATTAATTACTTCTACCGCAAAGTGTTCCCGATTGAAAAAGAAATTCCAGGGCATGCCCGAGGCACTCAGCACCAAAATTGTTAATAAGGCGGTACCGATGTAAGCCATGATTAAAGTATTGGATAAAGTTGAGATCAGATCCTGTCCGATTTCAATACCTATTTTGTAAAGTTCCGGTAAGGTCAGATTAGGAGCCTGGGCTTTTACTTGCGCCAAAGCGGAAGAAATATCCATAGCAACGTCCATTACGGCACCTAAGGCTCCGATTAAAACCATGGAAAAAACCAGAGCTTGTAAATCGAGCTTGTGCGGTAAAGGTAAATTACCCAAAGTAATTGCCTCATCCCCTGTTATACCGCTGATTTTTAACCAATAGTTGCAGATAACGGCCAGAAAACCGGCAGCAATTACCCCCGCCAGGCAGCCGGAAACGGCAGCATAAGCTTTGGCATTATAACCGATTACCAAAAGATAACTGCTGAGAGTGGCATACAGGCAAACTAACAGTGTCATTAAGTAAATGTTGTAGCCGGCAATTATACCGGGGATAAAAACTAAAAGAATCATCAGAATTGTCAAAATCAGAGACAGCAGAGTATTGAAGCCTTTAACTTTACCGAATAAGAGTATAGCTGCACAGAAAATGCCCAACAACAGCAGCAATTTACCGCTGCGATCGTATTCGACGAAGACATAATTGCTCAGATTGGTCAAACTTTCGCCGCTTTTGTGCGGTTCATATAATAAAACCCGATCACCGGCTTTAACTTGAGCGGTACTGTTAGCCGGATTGTTAAAATCGATGCTTTGATAGCCGATAACTTTATTTCCCTGATGTTCGCCGCTGTTCAGAGTAGCCGAAAAATTAATACGTAAATTAGGCTTCTCGGCATTTAAACCGGAAGGACTTTCTTTAACTGAAATTATTTTTTCAATTTCAGCCTTAATTAAATTTGCCCGATTTTCCGGCAAAGCTGGGAAATTACGCATGACCAGCAAATGGCCGGAGAAGAGCAATAAACAGCTGATAATAATTGTCAAAATGTATAATGAACGCTTGCTGCCGCCTGCAGGCAAACGTTTCGGCTCAGGTTGAAGACATGATAACGAAACATCGGAGCTTACTGAATTATTCACGATCGCACTTCCTTATTCTTTTTTAGTCAAAAATATTTTTTCTCATTATACTAATTTAGCTGCGGCTTGAACAGATAAACAGGTGCAGCAGTTTGTTCGGTATGAGTCACAAATGATAATGTCCCGGTATAACACAAATGAAAATGTCCCAATATTGGGGTTTCGTTTTCATCAATTAACCGTTGGGAAAGTGGAAAAACCAAGCCTAATATGTCAGCTATGAACAAAATAAAAGATTTTTGCGAGACGCAGGGTATTGATTTTAGTGCGTTGGAAGCAGAATGGAATGCAAGATTTAACTTGGCTGTGTATTAATGAAAAATGCAATTAACAAATTAGAAGTTAAACTTTCGAAACTGAAGAACGTCCTTCAGAAACAACAATCTGATATTGGCTTCCTTTCCAATAAAATCTCATTTTTAACGCTTCCCAGCCGGAAGGAAGAGAAGGAGAAAAAGTGGGGATTCCGCTGTCGAAATTGGCCCCCAAGAAGCCAAAGAAAATGCTTGACCATGTTTCGCCTAAACAGGCAAGATGAAGGCCTTCTTTTCCCGTATTGTTCATAATTTCGTGGAGATCAAGATAGAGAGCTTTTTTTAGGTACTTTTCGGCAGCACTCTGTAAACCATTTTGTGCCGCAAAAAGCGCATGGCTGGCGAAACTCAAAGTGGAATCGTGCAAGCAACATGGTTCGAAATCTTCCCAAGCGTTCAGACGTTCCATGTGAGTGAATTTCTTTGGCATTCGGGACATTAGGAGCAGTGTATCAGCTTGTTTGATGACTTGATATCTTTGCAGACGATCAAAGCAAACATGATGATAGCTGGCACTATCATCGGTTTTTAGTGTTTTAATGTCAACCGGCTCTAACCGAGCAAAGGTTTCATCTGGCAGATATCTCCCTGTTTGAGAATCGCGGCATTCTTTTAGGTTGTCGCGAAGAGAATGCCATGCAAGAACTTCTTCATCACTGAGAGAAAGCTCTGTATATCGGCCAGGATCTGCTTTCTTGAGCTTTAGGGCTGCATTGATGGCCAAGTCAATATTGAACTTTACCATACAATTGGTAAAAAGATTGTTGTTGGTAATGCCGCAATATTCATCAGGACCCTTACAAAACATGAGGTCGGCGGAGGCATCGGGATGAATAATACAGCGGCTATACCAAAAGCGGGCTGTTTCGATGAGGACTTCCATAGCTTGCAAGTAAAAGTCTTCATCGTCCGTGGCACTAAAGTATTGCTGCATTGCAAAGGGAATGTCCGCAGTGATGTGCAACTCACTGGCACCGATATCCCAGCTTTCACATTGCTCAGAGCCGTCGAAGGAGGTCATCCATGGATATCGAGCACCGTAATTGTTCATTTTCTTGGCGTTCTCTTTCGCTTGCGGGAGAGTATTTACACGATACATCAGTAAGCTTTTGGCAGCTTCTGGATGGGTATATAGGAAGAAAGATAGCATAAAGAAATCGGTATCCCAGAAATAGCATCCCTTATACCGTGTATGTGTCAATCCACGGGCACCAATGCTTACGCTGCTGTCACGAGCAGAGCAGCTGGTAATAAGCTGAAATATATTATACCGCACAGCCGATTGATCATCTGGTGCGCCTTCAATTTCGATATCAGACTCGCTCCAGCGAGAGGCCCACGCAAGAGAGGATTTGGCAAAAAGTTCGTCATAAGTGTCTGAAATCTCGTTGCTCCCAATAAGTGAATCTATGTCCCGACTTGTAGTAATGCGCGTGGTCGTTTCCAAAATAAACTTTTGACCACTTTGCAAAATCCCGCACCACTGCTTTCCAATGCTGTCATCAGAGATATAGTCTTCAGATTTGGCAAAGGAAGAATGGAAAATCATTTGCTCCTTTACGATCAGGCCGGTGCCTAAAATAGAAAAGGTGCAGCTAACACTATCTTTTTGAAGATCTTTATTGGTGAGCTTAGCAAGTTTAATAGTCTCGTGATTTTCTTTTACTTGGTCATCTGGGATAGGGCAGTTGCAGCAAGCAGTATGAATTCCTGCATGTACTGTAATATCAGAGGTGCGCGATGCGGAGAAAGAAAGCTGCTGTACGAGTAGTGAGGGATCGGAGATACTGCAGAATACCTGATGCTCAATATTTAGAGTGGTTTCACCGCTTTCGACCAAAAAAGATTGTGAGCGAACGCCTGTTTTCATATCTAACGTGCTGTGTACAGGAGAGGAAAGCGTAATAGGGTGTCCATCACATTCGATGCTTCCCCAGACAGGTGTGGGCAGGTTCACGAAATCGGTGATACCGGGTTTGATCTCACCGAAGATGCCGGCAACAAACAGACCTGTCTCAAAGGTGCGCTTTTCCTGCCAGAATGGGAGATACCCACGGATGCCCATGCGGCCGTTCCCGGTGAAGAAAATGCTTTCTTCAAAACTGTCTTTTGTGCTATTGGTTGTAAGCTCAATTTGCCAAGGCTTTAAAATTGTGTCTTGACGCATAAAAACATCCTTCTTTCTTTTATAGTAATGCTTCGCGGATAGAATGGCAAAGGAATCCTGCACAGGTAGCGAAAGCTTCGCCAGTGGTGCAGTAACCAGTCACTTCATCAACGCTTTCGCAAGCGATTCCGTTGTCCATGGAGATTTTTCCCAAAATGACGCGACAATGTTCTACGCGCCCGCACAACAAACTATTGGCTAAACTTAAAATCCAAGGGTGAGGTGCATGGGGACACCCAATTTCATCAATTGGACTGTTAGCAAAGCTGTATTTGTATTCCGGCGAACGAATCATTGCAACGGTGTTGCGGTATACTTCATCGGAGGGACTGCAAAAACCGAACAAAGGAAGCAACTGCAGACTTCCCGGCGGTTCGTCATAAACATCATGGCTACCGTTCAAATCAATAGACCATCCGAAATAAGGTTTTCCATCTGCACTTTTTTTGACACAATGCGTGAGGATGGCCTCTTTGATTTCCTCTGCGGTTTCCTCCAGATGTGTATATTGTGGTGCGAGTTTGGCCAAATCTTTAAGAGCTTTCCACACAAGAACATTATCGTATGTAATATAAGGGTAAATGTGTTCGTCGTCTGTTGGTTGCAGGAAAGTATCATATAATCTGCAAGATGTGGCTTCGTGCTGCCGTAGGCGATTCAAAATTAGGTTTATGCCTTGAACGATATCGGAATAATTTAAAATGGATTTGTCACCGGTTTTGTTAATGTAGCGTTCAAGCGCCAGAAGAGGTGCAACGAGTTCGTCCAGCTCAAAGCCTGGCTCCAAAACAGTACCATCAATGTATCGAGAATGAATGCCAAAGTTTCGGCGCTGCCGGCCGAATACATACGAAAGCATTTCTTTGGCACGTTCTGGATCGGCATCCAAAATGGCAGGAAAACTCCAAAGCAGACTGTCGCGATCCCAGTAGGCAGCACTTACGTAGTAGCGGGGACTTCTGCTGGTAACAAGCACTAATTCTTCCGTGTCAAGCGTAATACCGGTTGAGAAGAACATACAGAAGAACAAATTCGTATTGTAGAGCTGCGTGAGCTTTGCATCACTGCCAAAAGTGACGCGGCGCTCTTGAAGCCAAGTTCTTGTTTTTGCAAGTTCCACATCGAAGGTTTGCCGGAGCATTTCTTTGGCGCTTGTTGCTGCGGCAACTTCCTCGAAACCGAGTCCCCAATAAAATACAACCGAGGTTGTTCCATTAGCAGAAATTGTACAGTGATTGGATAAATCGTAGGTGACACTGCCGTCATCAGAACAAGTAAAAGAAGAATCTGTTTGCGCATCGGCCATAGGGGCAAAGGCGAACATTGGGAATCCTGCATGATATTCGAAAATCAAGCTACTGTTCCAGCCGCTGCGGAAACAAGTTGCTTTACCACTTAGCGGCTTGTCCTCGTTTACACAGTGCCAAGATGATGCCCAGCATCCATTCAGCCCTATAGCAACATTTTTTGCGCTTTCAGAGGTGTTATGAACCGTTATTTGAATTGCAAATCCACGCTCGTCAATTGGCGGCAGATAAAGCGTTTTTATTTCAAGACTATCAAACTGTGCAGTAAATTGAGGAATCCAATCATCGAGGCGAGTCCATATAAGTTGTGTTGAAGAAAGGGAGCAATCTCCATCCAAATGAACATAAGGCTGAATCAAAGGAGCAGATTCGCTCCCCCGAATATCTATAAGCCCCTTTGCAGCCATATATAAAAATGTTATATCTTCTATTCCACCTGTGCTTTCATTGATGCACGGTAAAGAAACAAAATCATTGCCAGTAGGTAGATATTTTTCCATAGTGAGTCCCCTTACAATAACGAAATAAATATGCATAAAAAGATTAAGCGATTAACTTTGTTGCTGCAATCAATATAACAGGAATATTCGGCATAGTCAACAATATTTTTTCAAAAACAGCAGGTTAATTTGTTAACTGTTGACATTTTTCTGCCACCGTGCTATTGTAATGCCATGAAAAAGAGTTAAACGCTTAAATAAATTTCATGAGATTGGTGGAGTCAATATGGCAAGACGTGCAACACTTAAAGATGTGGCAGAGCGCGCAAAGGTTAGTACGGCTACGGTGTCTTATGTTTTGAACGACAAGAAATCTATTTCTGAGCAAACGAAGACCCGCGTATATGATGCAATCCGGGAGTTGAATTATGTTCCTGATCTCAATGCGCGGAGTTTGTCCGGCAGAGATTCAAAGTTGATTGGTATTGTTGTTCCACAGACAGAACCTGGCAGTAAACTTATGCTACAAAACGATTTTTATAGTGAAATTGTCGGAAGCATCGAGTATTATGCAAGGCAACGTGGCTACCATGTGATTATTTCGGCTACAGATGTAAATGAAAGTTACTTGACTTTGGCCAAGGAACGAAACCTTGATGGAATTATTGTTATCGGCATGTATCCGGATGACTTTTACCGTCAAATGAAGAAAACGCAGATTCCAATTGTGTTAATCGATAGTTATTGTAATGATCACTATTATCATAGTATACGGATTGATGACGCATATGGAAGTTATCTTGCCACCAACCATGTGATTGGGTATGGACATGAAAAAATCGCTTTTTTCTGTGGTCAAATCAAGGAAAACGGCGTTATAAAGAAAAGGCTCTATGGGTATCAGCAAGCATTAGAAGAGGCTGGCATCCTATATGATCCCTCTCTTGTTTACGAGGGAAAGGTTGATTACGACAGCGGTATTGAACTTGCACGAAAACTGTGCAAAGGGAAAGGTGATGTTACAGCAGTAGTTGCTACAGCAGATATCTTGGCTATCGGGGCTATGAAAGGTTTTTACGAGCAAGGGGTATCCGTTCCACAAGATATTTCCATTGTTGGCTTTGACGATTTGGAGATATCTAAATATCTTACCCCGGGACTTACAACCGTTCGCCAAGAGATTTCTCAAAAAGGTGAAAAAGCAGTTGAACTGCTTTTGGATAACATTCAAGACTCGGATATGACAAAGCGAGAGATTATTATTCCGGTTAGCCTTTCCCGTAGAGAATCCGTTCGAGATATGAGAAAGGAGGAATAGAAAAAAGGCTGCACCAACTGCCCAAAGTCTGTGCAACCCAAATCCAAAGAGTGTCTTATTGCTCTTCTAAAATAAGTGTAAGCAAAGAAGAGCAAAAAAATCAAGTGTTCCATTATTTTATAAGGAGGAAAAACAATGAAAAAAGCAATTTCTTACATGGCATGCTTAATGGCCGCGATGCTTGCACTTAGCGCTTGCAGTTCGACGGCTTTGCCTGCGAGTACCACTGCAAGTTCTTCTGAGGCGGCTTCTACCGAAAGTACGGCGGCTTCGGAAACTTCAAATAAGCCTGTGACAATTACATTTGCGCAGTATTCCGGTTCTGGTGATAATGAGCAGTATTTGAAACGGATGGTTGACAAATATATGAAGGAAAACCCAAATGTTACCATCGACCTGCAGACCTATGGTTATGACAACTACTTTACGCAGATGACGGCAAAGGTCTCTGGTGGTCGGGCTCCCGATGTTTTCGAACTGGACTACCAGAACTTCGTTTCTTACGCAAAAAAAGGGGCTTTGATGCCTCTGGATGAAATCTTGACGAAAGATGGCATCAATACTTCTATTTACAATAATATGGCACTGAAAGCCTTCAGCGCTGACAGCGTACAATATGGCGTGCCAAACAGTTTCTCGAATGTTGTGCTTATATACAACAAGGATTTGTTCGATCAGGCAGGAATCAATTATCCCACGAACGATTGGAAGTGGGAAGATGCAATGGCAGCAGCGAAAAAAATTCGTGCGCTTGGGGATAATATCTACGGTTATTATCATTCCATCTCTTTCAACGAGTTCTACAAGACAGTTAAGCAGAACGGTGGTAGTCTCTTTAATGATGATCTCACCAAGTTTACGATGGATACTCCGAAAAACATCGAAACACTGCGGTACATGGTTGATATGCAGCAGAAAACCAATGTTATGCCTACCGAGAAACAGATGGCTGGCATGGGTGACTGGGACTTGTTTGAATCTGGCCGCCTTGGCATGATCGTTACAGGTATTTGGGCATTCCCTGAATACACTAAGAACTGCAATTTTCATTGGGATATCGTTGTGGAACCCGGTCATACCCAGAAGGCTACGCACTTCTTCTCGAATGGATATGTTATCTCTAAAGACTCTAAGGTTGCTGATGAAGCGGTTAAGTTCATTACATACATTTCTTCTAACCGTGAAGCAACACAGATTCGTCTGGATGCAGGCTGGGAGTTGCCTCCGGTTCAGGACGAAGACATCATCGCTCAGTACAAAGAAAAGACTCCTCCGGCAAATCGAGAAGCGGTCTTTAAGAGCCTTGGTTACCTTGTGACACCTCCTGTTATCACCCAGTATGCAGAGCTGCAGGATATTGTTGGGCAACATTTGAGCGCTGCGGCGGCTGGCACTGTCACCCCGGAGCAGGCGCTGAAGGATATGCAGGCTGAGTGCGAACAGAAAATTGATTTGACTAAATAAATAGGTTTTAATGGGGGCAGGTGGGAGCCTGTTCCCGTGCTTTTATCGGAGAGGTTATAGAATATGAAAAATTCCCGATTGGCAAGCTGGAAAACAGCGTTACCTTTTTTGCTTCCAAGTTTGGCTGCTTTCGTTGTGTTCAGTATCATCCCAATGATTATGCAAATTTTTGTCAGCTTTACCAGTTGGGATGGATTGAGTGAACTAACGCTGTTCAGCGATTTTAGCGGATTCATGAATCAATTCTATGTGGGGATAGAGAACTATAAAAAAATTCTTACGTCAAAAGAGTTTTATCAGGTAATTGGGAATACGCTGGAATTCGTGGCTCTTTACATTCCTCTGATACTTATCGCCGCTACGACTGTTGCACTCATTTTAAATAGCCGTGTGAAAGGTGTTGGAGTTTTCCGCGTTCTTTACTTTATTCCGGTTATCACATCATGGGTTGCGGGGGCGTTGATTTGGAAATGGGTGCTTAGCCCGGAGTATGGTGCCATCAATAATATTCTGGCATTGTTAGGTATTGATGGCCCATCGTGGCTTCAAAGTTCCAAGTGGGCAATGCCTGCAATTGTTTTAGCCTCTGTTTGGAAAGATATGGGATACTTTGGTCTCATGTTGATGTCCGGACTTCAGGGAATAAATCAGGAATACTATGAGGCAGCGGCAATTGACGGCGCTGGGAAAATTAAACAATTTACAAGGATTACTTTGCCATTGCTGACCCCAACACTCTTCTTTGTCTTGATTATCAGTTTGATTAACTCTTTCCAGCTTTTTACACAAATCATGATTATGACACCGGATGGTGGACCGCTTGGTTCGACAATGGTTATGGTAGAGCGCATTTATAAGTATGGTTTCCGTTACTATGAAATGGGTATGGCTGCTGCAAATAGTTGGATTTTGTTTGCAATTCTGCTGCTTTTGACAATGGTTCAGATGAAACTTCAGAACAAGTGGGTGAATTACGATGACTAACTCTAAACATTCTTCTTTGATTGGATTAAAACAGAAACGGATTATTGGGAAAGTGGCATTCTATGTGTTGGGGCTTTTTGTCGCAGTGGTCGTCTGTATACCGTTTTATTGGATGATCATCACCAGCCTAAAAGGCCGCGGAGCTATTATGAGCATTCCGGTGGAGTGGATTCCCAAAGCCCCGACGTTTGATGCATATAAGAAACTTTTTGCTATGCCGGAATTTGTGAGATCCATTTTTAACAGCTTTTTTGTATCGGTTCTTTGCACAGCTGTACGCCTTTTGTGCGCCGCCATGGCTGCGTTTGCATTGACTAAAATTTCGTTTAAAGGGCGTAATGCGGTATTTGTAATTTATGTTACGGCATTAATGATTCCATCGCAGATTACCTTTATTCCACTGTTCATTATCATGACGAATATGCACCTTACCAATAGCTTGAATGCGTTTATGTTGCTGCAATTGTTTAATGCATTTGCCATTTTCATGCTGCGGCAAAAAATGATGACAATCAATGATGCTTACATTGAAGCAGCTATTATTGATGGCGCGAGTATGTGGCGTATTTTCTTCAAAATTGTTCTGCCTATGAGTGGTAGTACTATGGCAACGTTGGCAATTCTCGCATTTATGGATATGTGGAACGATTATCTGCTACCGTTGGTTTTACTGAGCGACAGAAGCAAATTTACGCTTCCGCTGCTGCTTAGCACATTGTCCGGCCAGTATAAGAACCAGTATAATCTGACAATGGCTGGTGCGCTAATTTCGATTATTCCTATTCTGGTAGTTTATATTTTTGCACAGAAATATTTCAAGGAAGGCCTTACGATTGGCGGTGTGAAAGGATAAGAGCGTATGTTTGAGTGGGAACCTAATAAGAAAGACAGCAATCTTAAAATATCGGTAAACGGCCAGACGGCTTCTTTGTACTGGAATGAACAGACGAAAATTCTCACTATTAGTCTTCCATATTCTGCGGTGTATGGGATGGGCGAACGATATAATGGACTCAATCAGAATAATCGTATTGTGAAAATTGAGGTGGAAGAAAAGTTCTGCAATCAAGGAGATAAGAGCTATTGCCCTTCACCATTCTTTTTCACGGACACAGGATTTTCTTTTTGCGCATTGTCTGGCAGCACTTTGATATTCGATTTTACGCAGAAGAATGTCATAACGCTTCATACACCCTGCGGATGCAAGTTTGTGTTGAATGCAGGGACGCCTGCAAAGCTAATTTCCGAGTATATGTCCTTGTCGGGACCGGCAGTCCTTCCGCCTGACTGGATTTTCGGACCGTGGATTTCTGCAAACCATTGGGATACGCAAAAGGAAACGGAGAAACAGCTTGAAATCCTAAAAAAGCATGAATTTCCAGCCACAGTGCTAGTCTTGGAAGCATGGAGCGATGAAGCAACCTTTTATATTTTTAATGGCGCCAAATATCAAGAAAAGCAGAATGGAGAACCTTTTGCGGTAGGTGATTTTGACTATTCGGAAAGTGCTTATTGGCCTAACCCTCAAGAGATGATTAACAAACTGCACAAGGCAGGGCTTCACTTAGTACTTTGGCAGGTTCCGGTTTATAAACAGCAGGGGAAAGGTGAAGTCATAAATCGACAGAACAATCTGGATTGGGAGGACGCAGTAAAACGCTCTCTCTGCATTCGAAACTTGGATGGTACACCCTATAAAATTCCGGAGGAACATTGGTTTCCAGGTTCAATGATTCCTGATTTCACAAATCCGGCAACTTACAAAACATGGTTTGGAAAAAGACAATATCTCCTAGATATGGGCGTAGATGGGTTTAAAACTGATGGAGGAGAATTTGTCTGTACAGATGCAGTCGCTTTTTATGATGGCAGTACTGGCAAAGAAAGTAGAAATTACTATCCGCAGCAATACACAAGTGCCTATACCAAATTCCTTGGCAATAATCATGTCCTTTTCAGCCGTGCCGGCTACATTGGGCAGCATACAACGCCATGTCATTGGGGTGGAGATCAGCAGTCTACAAATGACGAACTACAGCATGTCCTTTCTGCTGGATTGAGTGCAGCCTTAAGCGGTATTCTGTTCTGGGGATTTGATCTTGCCGGATTTGCAGGGCCACTTCCAACATTGGACCTTTATCGCCGTGCAACAATGCTCGCGTGCTTCACCCCGATTATGCAGTGGCATTCTGAACCGGATGGTGGTCAGTTCAAGGAATTAATGCCGGGCGGTGAGGGAAACAATGAGCGCAGTCCGTGGAATATGGCAATGGCTTATAATTCTCCTGAATTTGAGGCGGAAATACGTTATTGGCATTGGCTCAGGATGAATCTGCAGCCTTACTTGACTGCGACTGCGTTCAGGTGTGTAGCAGACAGTGTCCCGATGATGCGTCCGCTTGTTTACGAATGGCCTCAGGACAAAGCCGCAAGTAAAGCGGAAGATGAATTCCTTTTAGGGGATGCTGTCCTTGTCGCACCATTGTTGGAAGAAAATCAGATTACAAGAGAAGTCTATCTGCCGGAGGGGAAATGGTACGCCTTTTTTACAGGGGAACGCTATCAAGGGTGTCAGACAATTTCCACAACGGAAGCTACGAAATTTCCGGTTTTTATCCGTGACGGCTATGCGGTCCCTTTACAGGCCAGTAATATTGATTCTCTTGGCAAGCCCATTTCACAAAGTTCAGACTCAAAGCTGATTCTGCTTGTTGCCGGTGCAACAGGTAAAAGAACATTCACCACAAATAAATCGGTTCTTACCTGTGAATGGAAAAACGAAGAGGTCAGTGTGTCGGGAATTGCCACAGACACTATCCAGATTCACCATTTCTGCTGACGGCGAGAAACTTTATTGTTCAGAAAAAGGATTTATCTATGAATGCTATTATTTTCGATTTAGATGGTGTTCTGTGCCATACAGATGAATATCACTATATGGCATGGAAAACAATCGCAGATGAATTGGACATTCCTTTTAATAGAAAAGTTAATGACCAGCTCCGAGGGGTTTCGAGGATGGAAAGTCTCAATTTGATTCTGCGTAATTCGCCGATCCGTTATACCGAACAGGAAAAAAATCTGCTTGCAGAAAAGAAAAATAATATCTATAGGAATCTACTGCAAAATATTACATCGAAGGATTTAGCAGAGGGTGCATGGACAGTACTGGAAAAGCTGCATACTGTCCATATCCCACTTGCCATCGGATCTTCAAGCAAGAATACACCACTTATTGTGGAAAAGCTTGGAATTGGAAAGTTCTTTGATGTTATAGTAGATGGAAATCAAATTTCACATTCAAAACCAAATCCGGAGGTCTTTTTGTCTGCAGCAGAGAAACTGTATCAGAAACCAAGCGATTGCCTTGTTGTTGAAGATGCAGAGGCAGGAGTAAAAGCGGCCATCAACGGGGGATTCCCGGTGGCTGGAATTGGAACAGCAAAAGCTTGTCCGGATGTAAATTATCCGCTTCTATCTTTAAGTGAATTGCTTACAATAGCAAGCCATTAGACTTGATAAAGCAGCGAGGAAAAGAGTAGTATCATTACTTTTGGGACTAACATTGATTCTTTCGTTAATAGCACCATCCGCATTCGCTTTGGATTGCATTTATGATGTTGGTGAAACAGAACGTACACCTCGTAATTCTTCTGAGGGCGAAAATGTTATAGTAAAGGGGACCACATGGCCGATTGAACCGGGGCAGTCCGTATGGGTCACATATACGGTTAATGGAAATCCCGTGACGGATAAAGGCGCTGAGTGGAAATATAACAGCGGGAACAATACATATTGGGAAATATCTCCGGGAAGTTTTGCAAAAGGAGATACGGTGGAATACACCGTTTGTGCTGCAAAAGATGGAGCAACTTTCAAACGAGTAGGTCCCTTTTACATTCCGTGTAACAGGGTGCACGGTTGAAGGGATAATCGCATCAATTTTAGCTTACATACGCTGGCTCTACAGTAGCAAAGAGAAACGAAAAGCTCTGCAAGCTTCTTGATGGTGTGGCTGATATGAATCGTGGTGATGTTAAGAACCACGATATTGGTGCATTCGGTGATGCTTATGAATACCTCATGACAATGTATGCATCAAATGCAGGTAAATCAGGTGGTGAGTCCTTTACCCCTGCGTGGGTCTTATGTCATAATTATGGTAACGGCAAATAGTAGCGATGAATACAAGGTTTTAAGCCCTCTACTAAAAAATAGAAACTAAAAACAAACCACATTTTAGGAGTGAATATGGAAGAAATTATAATTGAAGAAAATCTAAAACTAATTCCATATTATCCAAATCAAGAAATTGCTTTGAAGTGGTATCAAGATTCAGATGTTTGCAAGCAAGTAGATAACATAGATACTCTCTATACTAGAGACAGGCTAGACACGATGTATAATTATCTTTCGACAAACGGGGAATGTTATTATGTCCAATTTAATAAAACTTTAGTTGGAGATGTTTCGCTTTATAATGGAAATGAACTGGCAATTGTGATTTCCAAGGAATATCAAAATCAGCATATTGGGCGAAAATGTATTCAGGAAATGATACAACAAGCAAAAGAAAGAGGTTTAAAAGAATTAATAGCAAATATATATTCATTTAATCAGCAAAGCAGAAAAATGTTTGAATCAATTGGATTTAAACAAGTAGATGAAGAACTATATATGTATAAGCTCTGAAATAGGAGGCTAAGATGGAGAAATTAGATTTACTTGCAGACAAAATATACATGCATTTGATGTATTTTATAAAATTAATTCCGGCTCTGCTTGGATTTCAGCAACAAAATATTGGGTGAATTAAATGAGCATACATAAAAAATTTTTAAGTCCAATTATTCAAGCCTTGTTGTGGTTCTTTATATATGTGATTTTTAGCTTAGTGGATAATTCACATTATTTGTTTGGGTGGATAATTCATAATAAAGTTTTTTACATTGCAGTGGCATTAATTGCAGTTTTGATAACTTTTTTGCAAAAAAACATAGGTTATTCCATAACTTTAGGAAATATTTGTGGTTTATTTTTAGGGCGTTTTATGGGTGATTATATTAGAAATCAGTCTATGCTTAAGATTACTGAAGATATGAGTGCACAAAAAAATATGAACTAAGTAAGGATTATGGAGTTTTTATATGGATAGAATGTATTCTTGCATCGATAATAATCTCGTTGATTATAGAACTAATAAAAAAATAATAAAAAAATAAGGCGAAATGTATCTTAAAGTAAATGAGAAATTCCTAAGCGTGAACCTGAATCTAAAAACTTTTAAAGACCATTTCCCGGCTTAAGTTCATTATATATGCCCCGTTTTTCGGGGCATTTTCATTTGTGCTTGAACAGATAAACAGGTGCAGCAGTTTGTTCAGCGCTTGTAGGAACTTGTATAATATAACTTAAAACAAGCGAGGGGAGAAAAAAAGTGCAGATAATTGCCGGAGCCGACAAGTTTCAAATCTTGGACAGATTAGTCGACAAAATTCAGGAACGTCGTTTACAAGGAGATAAGAGCAAAGTTATCGTTATTGTCCCGGATAATCGGAAGTTATCGGTAGAACAGGCTTTGCTGCAGGTAGACCAGGGAGCTTTATTATTTACTGAAGTTCTGTCAATTAAACGTTTTGCCTCCTTATTGTTTAAGGAAGTTCTTTCCCGTAAGCAACAGGAAGTAAGTCCGGAGTTGGCAGCTTTGTTGATTTATAATTATGTGCAAGATTTATCCGAACGGAACGATTTAGATGCCGACGAAAATTTCCGTTGCCTTTCGATTTATTTCAACAAGCCGGAATTCCGGGAAAAATTGTTGCAGACGGAAAAAAGTGTTAAAAGGTTGCGTCTCGATTTAAGCGACTTATCCTCGAAGTTAGCTGATTATACGGCACCGCAGGCCCAAAAATTAAGACGTAAGTTGCAGGCTTTGCAGGAACTGAGCGAAGCATATCGCTTGAGTCTGGCCGAGGCGGAATTAACGGATACTGTCGGTGAAATAGATGAATTGATTAATTTGTTGCGCGATTTTGCTTTCGCCGCCGGCAATTCCGACAAGTGGACACAGCGGCATTTGCAATTCTTGCGCCGAACGCATATTTATTTTTACGGCATGGCGGAAGATACTTTGATTACACCGCAGGAGTGGCAATTAATTAACTGTCTGCAACATGTGGCAGCTTCCTTGACGTTGACGCTGAAATTACCCGATTTAACTGCCGATTATCAGGGAAAAGAAAAATTAGCCGCCGATTTAGCTGTTTCTTTAAGCTCCGGCGAAAGTTCCGCTGAAAATTCCGACCGGAAAAGTTTACGGGTGGAAAATTTGCGCTGCTGTTCGATTAATACCTGGTTGGAGTTTGCGGCCAAGTTGCCTTATCGAGCTGCCAAAATTTATGAGGCGGGCTTTCGAGCACTGTTCGATTTGTATCAGCAGGATTTTACTTCCGTCAGTCTGGAGTATCTTTTACCGGCTTATACGGCGGCCAAAAAAAGAGTAGAAGCTTGGATTTGTCAGTTGGAGGCGAATGCGCCTTTGCAGGATTTGCGGGACGACAGTGTTGTTTTGCGCCGAGTTTCCGAAAAGAAAACGGCTTTTTGCCATATTTTGCGTGAGATTAAGCAAATATGTACTTCAGGCGGCGCATCGGCCTGTCAGTGGCAGGATTGTGCGGTGATTCTTGCCGATTATGTTAATGATTTGCCGGATTTATTGATGGCGGCCAATGAAATTAATGTGCCGTTATATCTGGGGGAAGGCGAGAAGCAGAGCTGTATATTAAGTGCTTATTTGCATAATTTGTGGAAATTATTGAATTACGGTTTGAATCGTACTTATGTTTTGGCTTTTTTACGTTCGCCGCTTTTGCCTTTCAGTGAAAATGAGATAGCAACATATGAAAATTATCTGATCCGTAACAACCTGAATTATCATGACTTATTACAGTTCGCTGCCCCTAAGGCTGAGGCTGAGAATGAGAATGACGACGAAAATGAAGCGGATTTGCTTTTACAGGCGGATTTGCAGTTGGCCGGGAAAATAGCCCATGATATTCTCTTGCCTTTAGCTGAACTGCAAAAGCAATTACGCAGTGCGGAAAATCGCCCCCGACGTTTGCATTTACTTTTACAGTATTTTATTGATTGTAAGTTGGAGGATACCTGTCGGGCTTTATATTTGCAGTCGCTGCAAGAGCCGGGGGCCTTTGTGCAGGAGGCGGCGAGGACTTTGGTCGGTGCTTTTAATAAATTTGCCCGGCATTTGCATGACCTCTTGACATATAGCCGTGATTTGGAACAGGAGACTTTGAGTGATTTTCTGCGCAGTCTGGAGTTGGACTTCCAAGCTTTGGAAAATGAAATTCTGCCCAATCCGGCCTTTCAAGTGTGGGTAAGCGGCTTGGAGAAAGCGCAAGGTACTCGCTTTAAGCAGATATATTTGGTTAATTTTACCGCAACGAGTCTGATGAACAGTTCCGGTTTTGCCGGCGGCGTTTTCAGCCGTAATGATTTGACTTTATTATTGAATTTGGCGGAAAAAAACTGCACTGTGGCTTTAGATAGTGATGCGGGTGTATATCGTTGCTTTGTTTCCTGGCTTTATGATGCTTTACTTTTAGCCGGTTCCAAAGTTGTAATTTGTACAGCCGGCAAAGTGGAAGGAGCATTAACCGAAACTTTAAGTAATTATCTGTCGCCGGTGGAAAGTATCGGTTCACTTACATCGACGAAGCTGCAAGTTCTACCGAATAAACCGGAAATATGCGATTATTTACGGCACGCCCGTAGCCTCATTAATTTAATTATTGCTCAAAAAATGACAGCGGCGGAACGGCAACGTCTGCAGAAACTTATACAGGCGGACTTTGCTGCTGCCTATTGTCTTTTGTGCCATGAACCGAACGGTGCCGCCGGGGCTTTGTATCAAACGAGTGTTTTAAGTGTTGTCAGCCGAGCTTATGAAGTTTTACCTTTGTTGGAGCGGGCCGCGCAACTGCAAAGCAACTTGCAGACAGCCGTTACGGCAACTAATACAACGTACAATATCACCGGCAATTTGCGCTTAATTTCCTCTGTTGCCGATTTTCAAACGCTGGACGGAGACTTAATTACACGTTTGTTGAAAAGAAAGAAAACTTTATCAATTAATGAACTGGAATGCTATGCGGCCAATCCTTTTGTTTTCTTTTGCCGTTATTTACTCGCTTTGCAGGAAAAAGCCGGTGCGAATACGTATCAAAAAAATTTCGGAATATTGTTGCACGCTTTCGCCGAAGAGGCCATCAACCGAATTTATGCGCAGGCGACAGCTCTGGCCGCCGAAGAAAAGCAGCTTGAGCAGCTGACTGAAATGACCGGCGACAGAGAATTATGGCAATTTTTACAGGCGGATAAGGTGCTTGAACCGGAAAATCCGGCACATTTACAGTTGCATAGAAGTTTTGCCCCGCAACTTGATGCCGTTTACGCTGCATATCAAACTTTAGTTGCTGCTTACAGTAAGGATTACAGTCGGGAAATCAGTATTTTGCGTTATAATTCCTCCCGCTTCTCTCAGCTTGCCGATTCTGCGGTTTTAGAAAAACATTTGGCGGATTTGCAGGCTGCCGGGGCAATCAAAGCGGAGATTGTCAATGAGATTTTGCAAACGGCGGAAAGTAAAATTCGCAATATTGCCGGTTTATCGACTCCGCTTTATAGGGAAACTGTACGACCGCAACTGTTAAAAATCGCCAATTTCGGCCTTTCTACAATTTTGCGGGGAGCAATGTCTTTATTTTCCCCGGATATTAAGGCTGTTTTCCCGGCAACCTTGGAAAGCCGCTTTATGTTGCCGCTCAAAGAGGCACAACGTCAGGTTAATCTTTTGGGTAAAATTGATCGTATAGATTACTGTGACCCGCTGCAAAATCGCACGGAACCGGGGATTCTGCTGCTCGATTATAAAAGCGGCCGGAAGAAGTTTGAAGCGGCAAAATTACTTGCCGGTTTGGATCTGCAAATGCCTCTATATGCTAACTTGATCCGCTATAATTTGGATGGAAATTTGAGCAGTGAGGGCAACACCCGGATGATTAAATCCGCCTATATGTATCTGCAGAACCTTTACAAACGTAATAACGGCAGTAATTTAAGTCTGGCGTGGGAAAAAAGTCCGGAAGACCTGCAAACTGAATTTACCGGCGAAGAAAAAAATGACCTTGGCTCCAAATTGACTTTGACGGAGGCCGAAGAAAGGGCGCTGGAAGATTACAGTTACAATTTATGCTTGGCAGAATGGCAGGATATCTGTGCCGGTAAATTCCCCTATGAACCGGTACTTGCAGCCGATAACACTTGTCAGGTGCCATATCAGGGCTTGGCTAAATTTTCACCCGAGTCGGGACAAAGACGCTTGTTATTGAACCGCATGACGCCAATGCCGGCAACAGTTAAGGACAAAGAGGCCTTGGAATACGCTTTGAAATTATGGCAACAATCTGCAATTACAGGAGAGAAAACTTTAAGTAATCAAAATCATTGTTAATGGTGATTAAATATGTTAAAATATACTTATAGAGTATATTGCTATGAACACATCTAATATCACTAATTACAAAAAACGATAATCGTCAGATTTTCATGTAGATTGCACGGCCTTCGTAAGTATAAAAAACAAATAGAAGGGGATGAGGAAATTGCTAAAGAGCTTCAAAACGGAAATAAATCCGACAGTCGAGCAAAAAATTAAGATTAACAAGACTATCGGCACTTGTAGATATGTTTACAACCTCTATCTCGATCACAACAAAGCCTTATACGATAAAGGCGAAAAGTTTATGACCGGCAAGAGCTTTAGCGTTTGGCTCAATAATGAGTACATTCCTAATAACCCTGAAAAAGTCTGGATTAAAGAAGTGTATGCAAAAGCTGTAAAAAAGTCTATTGAAGATGGCTGTACTGCATTTATAAGATTTTTTAAACATCAAAGTGCTTTTCCTCATTTCAAAAAGAAAGGTAAATCTGATGTAAAAATGTATTTCGTAAAGAATAATCCTAAAGATTGCAGCTGCGAGAGACATAGGTTGAACATCCCTACTTTAGGTTGGGTACGCATTAAAGAAAAAGGCTATATACCGACAACTAAAGACGGCTGGAAAATCAAAAGCGCTACAGTATCCATCAAAGCAGGCAAATATTATGTGTCAGCTCTTGTGGAAATGCCTGCCGCTAAGATTGCTGATAACAGCAATGACGGTATAGGAATTGACCTTGGTTTGAAAGACTTGGCGATTGTTTCTAACGGTAAAACCTATAAAAATATCAACAAGTCGGCAAGAGTTAAAAAATTGGAAAAGAAATTGCGCAGAGAACAAAGATGTCTCTCACGCAAGTATGAGGATTTAAAGAAGGGAGAGTCCACTCAAAAGAATATACAAAAGCAAAAGCTCAAAGTGCAAAGACTTCATCATAGAATGGATAATATCCGTACTGACTACATCAATAAATTAATAGTCGAGATAGTGAAAGCCAAGCCATCTTATATAACAATTGAAGATTTGAATGTATCAGGAATGATGAAGAACAGACATCTATCAAAAGCCGTGGCAGCACAAAAGTTCTATGAATTTAGAACTAAGCTTAAAGCTAAGTGTGATGAAAAAGGTATTGAATTAAGAGTCGTAGACAGATGGTATCCATCATCCAAAACATGTCACTGTTGTGGAGCTATCAAGAAAGATTTGAAGCTTTCAGATAGAATATACCGTTGTGATTGTGGCTATGTCGAGGATAGGGATTTTAATGCAGCACTTAATCTGAGAGATGCTTTAACTTACGAAGTTGCATAATGAAAGCAAACGTAAGTATGTACTGCGGGCTATCGCAGGAATTTACGACTGTGGAGTGTACAAGAGCTTGTGAGTAGCGTATTGTTTACAATCGCCAAAGCATACACGTTGAAGCAGTAAGAAGTATCCGCAAGGACTTCAATTTCTCGATGTGTTTGAGTATATTTCAACATATTTTGAGTGGCAGAGAAAAAATGTTAAAACAGGCAAATTCGGCCGGATATAATCAGCTTAATCCGCTTGTTGCTTATCGCTTGGCAAATATTAAGTTGAATGCGGAGCAACAGCAGGCCGTGACGGCACCTTTAGGCAATATTGTAGTTTCAGCAGCAGCCGGCTCAGGCAAAACTTATACTATGACGGAACGCATTATGCTGCGGGTCTTGAGTGAAAAAGCGGATTTGACGGAAATGCTGATTTTAACTTTTACTGAAAAAGCCAGTCGGCATATGCAAACAGCTTTAGCGGCAAAAATTGATGATATTATTGCCTCTTTTAACAGTGAAGATAAGATTAAGGGCAGATTGACTGCAGAACAAATTAATGCGGCGCGGAAAAATTTAAGTAAAAGTGCCGCTAATTTACCCTTTACTCAAATTTCGACGATTCACGCCTTTTGCAAACAACTGGTAACGGAAACGGCTGAGAAAATGCAGAATGAGAATGCTTTGGTTGCAGCTGTCGGTCAAGGGCAAATCGGAGAAGAAACCTATTTGGATAATTTGTTGACCGAGGCGGCGGAACGGGTTTTTGAGTACGTAATGCTGCAGATTAAAAGCGGTGCCAAACTCGATTTCAGCGACCTGATTGCGGACCTGACTACTATAACTTCCGAGAAAATTGCGAAAAAAGAGCCGACAGCCGCTGCTGAGATTCGGGGACGACAAAATGATTTGCTGCCGGAATATCTTAATTCGCTTGAGCGACAAATAAGTGCCCGGGAATTGCCGGAATTATGGCAATCTTTACTGGCACAAACCAAATCCGTCAAATCTTTACAGGAAATCACGGCGGAAACCAAACATATACTCAGACAATTTCGGACCTATGCCGATTATCGTCGCAGAATGCAGGAGGCGGCACTTTATGCCGAGCAAGCGGCGCTCAATCCGGCTGCCGCCCCGGAATTTTACTATTTGTTGCAGGAAGCGGTCGATTTAATGCCGCCGTTTATAGAAGCGGCATCTTATTGGCTCAGCCGGGCGGAATTTGCCGATTTGAATTTTCTGGCCCAAAAAGCTGCGCCGGCCGATATAAAAGCCGTTAATGCTTATTTGCAAAATCTGCTGCAAACATTGTTGCCGGCATTACAGGACTGGTTGACTCGCTATCGTCGGGCGCAGCAATTGCAGAAACCGGAAGCTCTGAAGTTGTTGAAAAACGACGTTTTTCACAGCCTGTATGCAGAATTGGTGCAGCTTGGACGCAGTTTGCCCAAACCGCCGGAAGTTACGCGCGGTAAGACGTGTAAACCCTTTACTTTCAGTCCGTTGCCCAAGCAGGAAAATTCGCTGGAATACGCTGCATTATGGTTGGAAAAAATCATGCCTTTACTTTGTCTGCTGGCACCGCAAATTAAATTGTGCAGCGATATTAAGAAGAAGGAATACAAACTGCTGTTGCCGGCTTTACCGCTGTTGGAACTGAACAGTGAAAGCAGCTTGGCTGCGCTGCGGGCCAAAAAGATTATTTTCTGGACAAGATTATTATTGGCCGTTGATGAAGTTTATTTTTTGCTGAAATATCAGAATCATACAATTGATTTTACCGATTTGGAACAGGCGGCGTATTCTTTATTGCAGGACAAAGCGGTTTTAACTTACTGCCGTGAACGTTATAAAGAGATTTATGTTGATGAATATCAGGATACATCCGATATTCAGGAAGCTATTTTGCAAAGTCTGGCGAATAATAATCTGTTCGTTGTCGGAGATATTAAACAAAGTATTTATGCTTTTCGTAATGCTAAACCGGCCAATTTTACGGAAAAGGTCGAATTGGCGAAGTTGACCGGTACCTGGCGACTGATTAATTTTAACGCCAATTATCGTTCACAGGCGGGGATTTTAGCTTTTTGTAATTTGCTGTTTCAAAATTTGCTAAAACCTGATTCGGTCGGCTTCGATTATATTGCCGACGGCCATGCGTTTAATCTGGCACCGCAGTTGCAGCAGGCGGAAGCCGAGAATAAAGTGCCTTTGGCAGTTGAAATTGTCAGTGTCAACGAAGCGGAGGAAAGCTGCCGGGAGGAGGCAATGAATTTGGCGGCCGCTCAAGCTGCTGTGGCCCAATTTAAAGTCGCCGGCAAGTTGCGTGGCGGAGATAAATTAATTAAAGAAAAAGTGAAGGTAGGCGATATAGAAGCGGACTTAATCGCTTTCAGTATCAAAAAACTGCTTGAACGGGAGCCGGAAGCGGAGATTGCCGTTTTGGCAAGATCACATGCTAAGTTAAGCAAAGTAAAAGCTGCTTTACAAAGACTGAATATAGCGTGCCGGCTCAGCGAACGTAAAAATGACGAAACGACGGAAGAAACTTATGATAATCTGCCGAATCGGGAACAGTGCAAATGGTATTTTCTGGTACAGGCGCTGCATAATCCGCTTGATGATGAAGTTTTAGCGACCGCTTTAACTTCGGATTATATGCCTTTACCGCTCAGCTTGAATAATTTGGCGGAAATAAAAGCGACAATACAGGATCTGACCGAAGAATTGAAAGATACGGATGAAGTGTGTCGAACGACTTTAACATATGCGCCGTTTTATCAGCTTGTGTATTTGTATGCGGCGTCAGGGTGGCTGAAGTTGAGAAAAGGAACAGATTTGCCGCCATATCTGCAAACCGGACTTTATGCTTTATTACAGAAACGTCTGGCGGAAAATCCGGTAATTCCGGAAAAATACATAAAAGTTGATTTGGCTGAAACTTTACTGACAGATTTGCAGCATCTGCAAAGATGGCAGGCTTTGTTCCGAACTTTGAGTTTTTCTAAAGCGTGGAAAATAATTCTGAGTGAATATATTTGGGCCAAAAAAGAAGATGATTCTTTGCAACCTCTGTATCTTGCGGCTTTCAGGCATTATCTGAGTCGGGCAGAGCAAAGCAATCCCCGGCTGACAATAGCCGATTTTGCCGGAATTTTCACTAGACCGACAGATTTGTGCCCGGAAGAGGAGCTTAATTCCGAGCAGGAAATTAACTTGTTGACTTTTCATGCGTCCAAGGGCCTGGAATTTGAACACGTTTTTATCGCCGGTCTGGATTACAGCATTAAGAATAAAACGACCGCTGTCAGTTTTAATGAGCAATTGGGTTTCAGTATGCATGACAGCGTCATTGACGATTTGCTGCAAGTTATCAGTACGACGGGTTTAGCGGAAAAAATCCTGGAACGGCGAGAAACTTATGCTGAAGAACTCAGATTGTTATATGTAGCTTTGACCCGCGCGAAAATTTCCTTGCACCTTTACGTTAACAGCCGGCCCTCGAAATTGCCGACCGGTGAGAAACTCGACCTTAAACCTGAACTTAATCTGCTTTATAGAAACAGCAGCTATGAAAAATTGTTGGCATATGCTTTACAACAGAAATTACCGGTGACGGCAGAGACGAAGTTATTGCAAAATCGCACTTTTTTGCCGGACCTTTTATTGCAGCAAAGCTTTAAGCCGGAGATTAAAGCCCAAGTGAAAAAGGGCCCGGAAGCTTGCTATAATGTGACTTGTTTGTCCTTAGCGGAACGTTACAGATTATTGGCGGAGTGTTATTTGCCGCCGGCGTTGAGAGATAAATTGATTGCAGCTGCAGCTATAGATGTTGCAGCCGCTGTGCCGGAGCCTGAGGCTGAGCCGATTTTGCCCGAGGTAAAGTTGAGCGGTACGGACAAGGTAGAAAAAGCCAGATGTCTGCGAAATCGGCAGTTACCTTTAATTGTCCCGGAGAAAAACGACCTGAACCTTTTGCTCGATTCTGAACAGGCACAAAATATCGCTCCGATTTTAGCCGGAGTTTTACAAAAAACGACAGCGCTGGCCCAAGAGGACTGTGCCGGGGAAACGGCGCTTATCCAGGCGGAAAAGCGGGGATTGCAGCCGGAATTCGAGGCTGTCGGTGCTGATTATTGGCATAATTTTGTTAAACAAAGTCAAGCGCAACAACAAATATTGCAGGAACGCCAATTAGCTCCGTTACAAAGTAAATATGCAGTCAGTGTCCTGAAAAAGGTTGCCGACAAGTGGGAGAAAGAAGAGGCCGTCGCACTTTTACCGCAACTTGATTTGGCGGTGAACAGTATCAATGTGCGTCCGGCCGAGCTGCAATTTGCGCTTGCTGACGACAGTCGGAACAGAAACAAGCAGCCGGAAGCTGCTGCTAAAGGCACTTTAATTCATCGCTACTTACAATTAGTAGATATAACCTCACTGCAAACGCAAGCTTTGACCCTCGATTTTTTGACTCGGCAACTGGATTATATGCTGCAAAATAATATAATCGGCGCTGAAGAAGATAAAATTATTCGGCCGGTATTACCGAAATTGTTGCCTTTATATTTGCCGCAACAACAAAAATTATCGCTTGTAAACGCAACTGAAAACACCCAATTGTTCCAAGCCTGGCAGGCGGTGCAGGCGGGGCGGGAAAATGCGGCCGTCTATCGGGAACATCGCTTTACTGTTCGTTACCCGCTGGCCGATTTTTTGCATTTGTTTTCTCAGGCGGATTTTAATTTACCGCAGTTGCAGCCGGAGAATATGAAAGAAATAAAACCGTATATTACCATTCAGGGTGTTATTGATTTGTGGCTGCAGGTGGGAGAGGAAGTTTATCTGATAGATTATAAGACGGACTCTCTCTCCGATGCGAAGAAGAAACCCGGCGATATCGTCGCACACTTGAAAAAAATGTATACGCTGCAGTTACAGTTATATGCTTCGGCTTTGCAAACCGGCTTACATATGACAGCCGCGGAAGCGCGAAAACATCTGCATATTTACATTTACTCCGTTGCCGCTGCCGGGTATATTCCGATAGAATTCAAATTCAATTCGGACTGATAAGCGTTTTGCCGTGCTGCTGATAGGCTTTTTTTCGTACTTGTTTCGAACCGGCCGCCCGATTTCGTTGCCGCAGCCGGCGGAAGAAAGTGCGCAATAAATTTTGCCCTTCCGTACTTAAACAGGAATCTTCGTACTGTTTATATCCGGGGTGATAATTCAACCAGCTGAAATCGAATAAATTACTGCGGGAAACCAAAGCTCCGGCTTTATCGTTGCGTAGCAGAAAATGAACTTCCGCTATTTGAGCGTTGATTAAAGCCGCCGCACACAATAGGCACGGTTCCAAATTGACGTATAAATCATAGTCGGAGAGCCTCCGGGAATTGATTTTTTGACTGATTTCCCGGAGTAAAAGACATTCGCAATGCCCGAAAATATTTTGTGCCTCTTCCCGTTGATTGTAACTGTATCCGACAATTTCCCGGGCAAGCAGAGCCCAAATATCAGATTGAGTATTCAGGAAAAAATCCGTTCGAGTTGCCGGCACGTCGTTCTGCTGTTTCTCCGTTCGCTGGGTAGAAACCGGTAAGAGCGCAGACGACAGTAAATCCTTTTGCTGCAAAATTTGACTCGAAACGGTAAACTTGGCGGCAGACGGCAAGGAGACGAAGGTGAAAAGCGCCTGTTTCTGCTCTTCGGTTAAAATTTCTGCCAAACGGCAACGAATATTATGCGGCAAAATCAAAGCGGCAATCGGTGTTTCCCCAACTGCCGCGGCCATTTGCGCTGCCTGATGGCAGAGCCGGAAACAGAAATAGTCTAAAAAATCGGCTAAAGCTGTATTTAAGTTGTCGGACATGTTCTTCCCTTTCCGGCCTGCCTGATTTACAGGAGATTTGCGAGATTGAGCGAACCGTAAGGACGAATTTGCAAATCGTACACGGAACCTTGCCCTAAAACCTGCTCGAGAGTCTGACGGTATTCTTCCACCAGTTCTGTGGGAACATAAGCTTGAATTGTACCGGCGAAACCGCCGCCGTGCACTCTGCAGGCGCCTTGACCCTGCAAAACTTTTTCACTCAAAGCCAAAGCGAGGGATACGCCCTGCTGTAAAGGCGCATGATTGCTGTAAATGTTCTGTAAAAGCAAAGCGGAACTTAAACCTGAAGCTCGAACTACAGCGAAGAAAGCCGGTAAATCCTGCCGCTCCAAAGCAGAAATAGCCTGAGCAACCCGTTCCTCTTCCTGGAAAAAATGAAAAGCCCGCAACAGAGCCCGATCGCTGACCTGTTCGCGCAATTGGCCTAAACGACGCCAAAAATCTGCAGCCGGGACTTCAGCTAAATAATTTTTGCCGAAACAGTGTGCCACTTCTTTCATTTCTGTCGGAATTGCGGCATAATCAGCCGTTAAATCGGCATGACTGCCGCCGGTTTTAGTAATTAACAAACGGTAATTACTGGAAGTCAGCGGATTAGCAAGTTGTTTAACTTTAATTTGTTTACTGTCGGCAAAATCAAGCGCGATTAAGCCGCCGAAACTGGTACCGCATTGGTCCATCAGACCGCAAGGCTTGTTGAAATAGACATTTTCCGCATATTGAGAAATTTGTGCTCTCTTCAAAGGTGAAAGCTGATTGCCGTTATATAAATCATCAATAATAGTGACCAACAGAACTTCAAAGGCAGCGGAGGAAGACAGACCGGAACCTCCGGGAACATTGGAAATAACACAGGCATCGAATCCTCCGATTTTCAGGCCCTCATCCTGCATTTTGCGAACTGTACCGCGAATTAAGGCGGCAGTCTTGCCGAATTCGGATTCTTTGACCGCCAAATCGTTCAAATTAATTTCAATGAGCTGATTATATCCCTCGGAATGCAGGCGGATAATGCCGCTGTCCGTCGGCTGAACGGCAGCTATAATATCCAAACTGATAGAAGCGCAAATAACGTGACCTTTTTGATGATCGGTGTGATTACCCAGAATCTCACTTCTTCCCGGAGTGCTGTAAAATTTGACGTCCGTTCGGGCGGAAGCTGCGGGGAAAACACTGTAAAACAAATCTTCCAGCTGAAGATAACGTTTATAAGCTTGCTGATAAGTCTGTTCATCTGCCCCGTATAATTTCTGTAAGGCGGGCAAATAACGGGAAATTAAGGATGCATGGTCGCTCATGAAGGGATAAAACCTCTTTTCAATAATATATCGGTGCGGGAAGAGAACAAACAGGCTTTCACAAAAGGGTAAAAGTGCTTTTCTTGCTTTCATTCCCTGCACCAATTATAATGTTAAAAACGGAAAAGAGCTATAAGCGGGCCTGTGGTGCCCGAATTTAGGAGAAAATTTAATGGCATATATCGAAGGTATCTGTAAAAATTGCGGTTCACTGATTCAGGTTAATCCGGCTAAGCCCGAGGCGCGTTGTTTATTTTGTTGGGCTTTGACACCGACTGAAGAAGCGCAAGAAATACTGAAAGCGGATGTGAAACCCACTTTCCCGCATGCTGTAATCGCCGATGCGCCGCCGATGGATGAGCGCATGAGCAGTTGGCGGCTGGAAGCAGGAGACAATTCCCCTACTAATAAGGCAGTCAAATCCAAGCACAATTATGACAATATCATGCGCAAAGAAAACAAAGATAATGACTTGTCGGCAGTTTCCCGCTTGAAAATGATGAAATGCGACTTGTTGCAGGTGCCGAAAGTTAAATTACCGACAGCAATAGCGTTGGCTTTAGGTTTGGTTATTTTACCTTTAGCTTTATTGATAGCTTTGACTGTCCCGGGCTATTTGCGCTGTCAGGCGGAAACTGCGGCTTTATTCGGTAAACTGGATCAACTGGTTGATAAGTCATATTTGGCGGAAAACAGAACGGCGACAGATTGTCTGGCCGTATTGAATCAGGATATTACCAACGTTCGCCTGGTTACAGGTAAAGATTTGAGCGAGAAAGAGATGCGTAAATTGGGGGCAGATTGGTATACTGCCTGCTCACAGATCAAGAAGGACAAAGTTTCTCAGGTTAAAGTTCAGGTTATCAGTAGCAAAAACAGCAATGAATTGACGGTAAATTCCGCTGACGATATTACTGTCAGCCCGATGACCCGTACCCGTTAATTTTTAACTTGCCGCCACCTGATTGAAGGAGATTGTTATGGAGATATTAACAGGAAAAATATACAAACCGGAGTATTATCCCGATTTGAATTTGTATGATTTTTACACTCGAACTTTCAGGGAATACGCTGATCACATCGCCTTCCGTTTCCGCAATAATCCTAAAGATGAAGTTCCTGTAAGCAGAACTTATCGGGAAACATCTGAAGATGCCGAGGCTTTGGCGGTAGCTTTGAAAGATTTACAGGGCGATAATAAATCACTGAGAAAAATTGCCGTTGTCGGAGCCAATTCTTATTACTGGTGTTTGACTTATCTGGCTACGGTTATGCATTTAGGAACTATCGTTCCGTTGGATCCCATGTTGCCGGCCCAGGAACTTTTACCTTTGCTGGAACGCGGAAAAGTAGATACTTTTGTTTGTGATGCCGCCTATATGACGAAACTGGGAGAGGCAATTAAAGATTTACCTTTGCTGCAGAATAAAATTTATATGTGCCTGGAGAAAGAAAGTGAAAAGAATCAGGCTCTGCTGTTACAGGCAGCGCAGGACTTCGGTTATCAAAGCCTGAATTCACTGCTTAAGGCCGGCAGAGAGTCGGAACGTACAGGTGAAGAGGCGCAACGCCTGCAGCTCCTGCCGCAATCAACGGCTGCTTTACTGTTTACGTCAGGTACAACAGCCAGAAGTAAAGCCGTTATGCTGAGTCACTATAATATTACGAGCGATTTGACAGCTTTGTTGCGGGTAATTGACATGCCGCGGCCTTTGAAACACTTATGTTTGCTGCCTTTACATCATTGCTTCGAAAACACTTGCGGTTTTCAGGCGGTGCTGGCATTGGGCGGCGAAATCAGTATGTGTGACGGTTTACGCTATTTGAGCAAGAATTTGTTGGAATATCATCCCAATTTGTTAATCGGTGTACCGGCAATTTACGATGCTTTGTATAAGAAAATTTTCACAGCTTTGCGTAAACAGAAGAAATTGTTCCTGTTTAATATTTTGCGCGGCCTGAGTCGTTTCCTTTATAATTTGGGATTTGATTGCAGACGTCGCCTTTTCCGCCCGATTTTGGCTAACTTCGGCGGCGAGGTAGCTGTCGGAATTACCGGTGCGGCCCCTATTCGCCGCAATGTGGTGGACTTTTTCCATGAGCTGGGAATTGAAGTTCTGCAAGGTTACGGCTTAACCGAGTGTACGCCGGTTGTCGCCGGTTGTAATTCCTATTACGCGGTAGCCGGTTCCTGCGGTCAACCGTTAGGCGGAGTTACAGTAGCTATTGATAATGAAGAAGACGGACAGGACGGCGAAATTCTGGTTAAGATTAATGATTATCCTGCACTCGACAGTAAACCGGAAGAGCGGGAACTGCATATTACCATGTTGGGTTATTATGAAGATGAACAAGCTACGGAGGCCACTTTGTTACCGAGCGGCTGGTTACGTACTTTCGATGTTGCTCATATTAATAAGGAAAAGCAGGTCCTGGAAATTACCGGTCGTGTCAAATCGATGATTGTTCTGCACAACGGTAAGAAGGTTTTCCCGGAAGAACTGGAAGAACAGTTGGAAGTTAATGATTTAGTTAAGCGAGCTTTAGTTTGGGGTGAAACAATGGCCGACAGCGAAGTTATTCTGTTGGCACGTTTACAAACGGATGCGGAATATATCAAAGAGCAGGGATTAAGCAAGGAACAGGTGCGGGAGGCAATAAAAACACTTGTGGACAACATGAGTGCTACCATGCCGAGTTTCAAAAAATTGCGTTCAGTTTTCTATTCCGAGACGGATATGATTTGTACGACAACTCTGAAAGTGAAGCGGGAAGCGACCAGGGAACAGGTTATTGCCAAGTTGACTGCGAACGAAATAGATTATACCAAAGGTAGTCAGGTGCTTAATCTTGATGATTTAAGCAAATGAACTTGTCGGTAGCAGAAATTTGAAACAGCCGCTTGGCGGGAATAAGTTTCCCGGCGGGCGGTTTTTTCGTCTACTTGTTATTTTTCCGCTTAACAGCTAAGATAAACAAAATGGACTTAAATTTAAGGAAAAGGTGACACTATGACAGGTGAGCGCTTGATTGATACAACAATTTATGATGTGATTGTGGCAGGCCTTGGCCCGGCCGGATTGACAGCTTGTCTTTATGCTGCCAGAGACGGATTGAAAGTGTTGGGGCTGGATCCGGCAGGTTGCGGCGGTAAATTGTTAACTATTGACAACTTGGAGAATTACCCGGGCGAAACTTTAATTAAAGGACCGGAATTAGCAGCCAAATTGGAAAAGCAAATTCAAACTCTGCCGGTTAAAATCGCCTATGAACAGGTACAGGAAGTGACAGATATAGACGCTGCCGTCAAGTCGGTGCAAACCCGGCGGCATACTTATCGGGGGCGCAGTTTGATTCTGGCAACCGGCTGCCGGGAACGTACTTTAGGTTTGGAGGCTGAAAACGAACTTAGAGGTCGGGGCGTGAGTTATTGTGCCGTGTGTGACGGTCGCTTTTATAAAGATAAAGACGTTCTGGTTATCGGCGGCGGTAATTCGGCTTTCGCTGCCAGTACCTATCTCAGTCGCTATGTGAAATCGGTTAAGCAGGTTTTACGTCGAGATGTGGCCCGAGCGAATAAAATAGAAGTTGAGCGGGTATTGCAAAATCCTAAAGTTCAAGTTTTTTATAATCTGTTGCCGCAAGCTTTTTTACAGGAAAAAATCGACGGAGAAGAGCAGTTTTGCGGCATGCGCTTTTGCCGGCGCACAGATGGACAGACAGTAGATTTACAGGCGGACGGAGTTTTTATTATGGCAGGCGAAGAACCGAACAGCGGCTTTTTGCAAAATGAGGCAACTTCGCTGCTGCTTGATCGGCATAATTGTGTGCAGACGGATCGGGACCTGAAAACTGTTGTGCCGGGCGTATTTGCCGCCGGAGATTTGCGTGACACAAATTTAAGACAAGTTGTTACAGCGGCGGCTGACGGAGCTTTGGCAGCATATAAAGCCCAAGAGTATTTAAGCAGTTTGAATTAAGATTAAGGAGGTCGGGATGAGTAAGAAAGTTTTAGTTGTTTTGGCGGCAGGTTTGGCCAGCAGATTCGGCAGTTTGAAACAGGTACGGGCGGTAAACGCTTACAATGAAGTACTTCTGGATTACAGCGTTTATGATGCTTTGCGTGCCGGATTCAGCGCTGTAGTATTTATTATTAAGGCGGAAATGCGTGCAGCTTTTGAGGCGGCTATCGGCGCTCATCTGCGCCCTTATATTGAAGTTCGTTATGCTTTTCAGGACTTTAACGATTTACCGCAGGCAGTTACGCTTGATCCGGCTCGGGTCAAACCTTTAGGTACGGCACATGCTTTATACTGTGCTCGTAACAGCGTTAAACCGGATGAAAAAATTGTCGTAATCAATGCCGACGATTATTACGGCCCGCAGGCTTTTCAAACTTTAGCCGATTATTTTGATGGTAATGAACAGCCGCAAAAGCGAAACGGCGTAGCGCTTAAGCAGTATGCGATGGTCGCTTATGAATTGGATAAAACGCTCAGCGAAATGGGCTTCGTCTCGCGCGGCGTCTGTGAATTAACCCCAGATTCTTACTTGGAGCGGATTAATGAGCGGACACAAATCGGTTATTTACCGCCGACGGCCGAAATTGTTGACGGCGAGAGGGTGGATTGTGATGCCGACAGCTGTTCGTTGCAGGCTGTCTTATTAAAAGAAAAACAGGAGCGGGAACGGGTGATTGCTTATTCTGAAGACGGAGGAGCAAGCTGGCGCACTATTTCCGGCAAAACTCCCGTATCAATGAATATTTGGGCTTTTGATTATTCTATTTTTGCTCTTTGCCAAGATTATCTCAGCGATTTTCTGCAAAATAAATTAGCTGCCGCGCCTCTGAAAGCTGAGTGCTATTTGCCTTTGGCAGTCGGCGAGGCTGTTAAACGGGAAGAAGTTCAGGTTAAAGTCTATCAGGGAAATAACCAGTGGTTCGGTTTAACTTATCAGGACGACTATCCCAAAGTTCAAGCTGCTATTTGTAAATTAGTCGCCGAGGAATTATATCCGCAACAGTTGTGGCCGCCAAAAAACTGAACGCTTGCTTGTCCGTCGACCGGGCAGATAAACGTGAGAAAATAAAAAACAGTTTAATCGACGAAATTAAACACGAAAGAAAATAATTTTGTTATAATAGACCGGTAACTCATATATGCTCGAGATATGGTCGAGCGTCTCTACCTAAAGCCGTAAATTTTAGACTATGAGTTGGTTGGTGTTTGTCTGATCGGCGCTTTCCGGCTCTTTGGCTATTTATTGCTTTAAGAGAAGAAAGTGCTTTTTTATGGAGGATTTATGGAAAAAGTACAAACACCGCAAGTGACAAATTCAGTCAATACTGACTTGAAGTACAAAGTTGATGACGTGCCGCCGAAATTTGTAGCCTTATTGTTGGCTCTGCAACATATTTTGGCGGCATTTGCCGGTATTGTGGCGGTACCTTTGGTTGTGTGTGCTGCTTTGAAATTAAGTGTGGCTCAAACTTCATTTATGGTCAGTGCGACGTTATTTGCTTCCGGTATTACGACGATTTTACAATCCAAGGGCTTAGGTCCGATAGGTGCGAGAGTTTCCGGAATGATGGGAACGGATTTCACCTTCGTTAACCCTTCGATCAGCGTCGGCAGCAAATTCGGCCCTGCAGGTATTATTACAGCGACAATTACAGCTTCACTGGTTGAAATTGTTTTGAGCCGTTTTATCAAACCTTTAATGCGCTTTTTCCCGCCTCTTATTACCGGAACTGTAGTGTCGTTAATCGGTATTACACTCTTACCGCTCAGTATTGACTGGTGTGCCGGCGGTTTCGGGGCACCTGATTACGGTTCTTTACGTAATTTGGGAATAGCCATGGTCGTTATGCTTTTTACCTTGCTTTTGAACCATTTCGGTAAGGGCTTATTCAGCACGGCGGCTGTCTTTCTCGGAATGATTTTCGGCTATCTCATCTGTTTGCCGTTGAATATGGTCAATCTGCAGGCTGTTTGGGATGCTCCCTGGATAGCTGTTCCGGGATTTTTCTCATACGGTTGGCATTTTGATTTGGCCTCGACTTTATCCTTTGTTCCGGCATATATAGTTTCTACTATCGGTACGGTAGGTATAGTTTTGGCAATTGCGGAAGCTTCCCAAGTTAAAATTGATAGCGAAAGAGTCAGCGGCGGCGTCTTGTGCGACGGCCTTGGTTCTTTAATTTCCGGTATTTTCGGTGCCGGACCGAATACCGCCTTTTCTCAGAATGTCGGTTTGTTGACGTTAACTAAAGTTGCCAGCCGCTATGTGATGGTACTGGCAGGAATTTTGTTGGCTCTGATCGGTGTTTTCCCGAAAATCAGTGCTTTAATTGCCGTTATGCCGACACCTGTTTTGGGCGGTGTGGGAATTATTATGTTCGGTTTGGTAGCTGCTCAGGGTATTAAGACTTTGACTTCCGTTAAGTTACATGACCGGGAATTGCTCATTATTTCCGTTGCTCTGGCCTTAGGTCTGGGCGTAACTGTTAAACCGGAAATTTTGAACAATTTACCGGAAACAGTCAAAATGATTCTCTCTTCCGGTATTTCCACCGGTACTCTGGCCGCATTGATTTTGAATATCGCCTTACCGGCCAAAAAACAATGAGACGATTCGTGTTACACGAAAAGCGGCATCTTTGTGCTGCTTACACTTGAAAAATTATAGGCTGAATAAAGCGACCGCATGGGAGAATTTTCACTCCGATACGGCCGCTGTTTTTTACTGCTCGATTTAATTAACGGGAAATATGATTGAAATTCGGGAAGATACCGATTACCCAATCATAAGAAGCATAAAAAGTATCCAAATTAGCATCTTCCAAAGCACGTTTGAAATTCCGCAAAAACTTTTCCCGGCATTTATCCTGATCAAAATGCGTATTCGGATCATCTACATAATATTCAATGTCGAAACGTAACAATTTTTTCTCGTGATTCAACTCGAAATCGTGCAGCCGGGAATTACTTTGTGTTTGCTGCAAAGCTGAATTAATCAGACAAATCAGACGTTTATCCTGACAACAATAGTCACCGGATTTCGATTGCGGCTCCAGATGGGTATAGAGCTTGATTTGCAGCTTTTCCAGAATTTCCTGTTCCACAGCATCAATTTTCGGGTGAAGTTCCGCAATTGTCATATTATAGGGAACCTCCAGATCAATAGAAGCTACTTTGACATTACCGTATTCGTGATAACGCAAATCGTGCCAACTTTTAATCTCCGGCAATTGGCGCAATAAATTGTATAATTCCTTTTCCGTTTCTTTATCAATACCCTGACCTAAAAGAATGCTGATAGTTTCTTTCAGCAAACCGATAGCATTTTTAATAACCAAACAGGCTAAGAGTAAGGCGGCAATCGCATCGACCGGGAAATTGGTGAAAGGGGAGAAAATATACGACAGTAATGTACAGGAGGTGATGTAAACGTCGCCGATGGTATCAATACTGTTGGCTTTGAAAGTTTGAGATTGTAAAAACTCACCGTTGATTTTGTAAACTATATGCATAATTAGTTTAACAATAATACCGATGAGCAGAATAACAAAGGTCAAAGGATTAAAAAGGACTTCTTCCGGATGCATTAAGCGCAGCACGGAGGCGCGCAGAAAACTGAAACCGATCAGCAGCACCAATAATCCGACCAATAAAGCCGTTATTCTTTCTAAAATGGCGTGGCCGTGCGGATGTTCTTTGTCCGGCGGCAAATTAGCCAGCTGCATACCGACAAAAGCTATAATGGTGGCAATGAAGTCGGATAAATTGTTGAAAGCGTCGACCATGATAGCGATGGAAGACGTCAGCAAAGCGAATATAAGCTTGCTGATAAACAAAAACAGATTACAGCAGAAGGCGAAAATATTGATCGTCTTTGCCAATGAAGGTTGTATCTTATCTGCTCTCCTGGTAAAATCGCTGCCGTATTTACGCGCTAAATAGTGCGCCATAAATCGGTGGAAGTAGCTTTTTTGCCAAAAATCGGGAGTGATTTGTTGCATAAAAATTAAGCGTCTCTCTTTCACTTGGTGTTATACTATTATAACAAAAATTGTGTTTTGGACTTTAGATACTGTGATTGAGGTAAAAAATGCAGGCATATAAACATAAAGCTTTAGTTTTAGGAACTAATTATTACATCGGCTTAAGTACAATTCGTTGCTTGGCCGCGTGTCATATTCCTTTAGTGGCTGCCGACTTCGACCGGGACAGTTACGGGATGCGCTCCCGTTATGTTCAGGAAAAGTTATGGTTAAGCGACTACAGCGTTGCTCCGGCTGAAGTGGTGAAAGAATTAATTGCTTATGCGAAACGGCAGGAGGCGAAACCGGTAATAATTCCGACCCATGACAATTATTTGCTGTTTTTAGATAAATACCAAGAAGAACTTAGACCCTATTATTTACTTTCTTTGCCGCGTCAAGGTTTGGCGGCAGAAGTAGTTGAAAAAGATAAACTTTATCAACTGGCACGAAAATATAATGTTTTGATACCGCCGACAGTCGCCTTATCGGATCCGGATTTTTATAAACGAGTGGAAACGGAAATTCAATATCCTTTAATAGTTAAGCCGATTATTTCGCCGATTTTTACGGAAACATTCCGCTGTAAATCCTTTGTTTGCCATAACCGGGCGGAGCTGGATACGGCGGTTAACAAAGTCAACGCCGCGAAAATCCCCTGCTTTGTGCAAAAGATTATTGTCGGCGATGATGAAAATATGCTGTTATTTGACGCTTTTATCCGCCAGGACGGAACGGTAACTCATACTTTTACCGGCAGTAAGTTGAGACAGTGGCCGATTAATTTCGGAGCTTCCTGTCTGATGTATCAGCATTATATCCCGGAACTTGTAGCTCCGGGCAGCAAATTTTTGCAGGATATAGGTTGGCGCGGTTTTGCTGAAATCGAGTATAAACGGGATGCGCGGGACAATAAGATTTACTTAATTGAAATTAATGCCCGCATTACCAATTTTAACTCCTGCATCGCCGCCTGCGGCATAAATGTACCGGCTTTAACATATCAAGATTTGACTGGTATGCCGTTGACGCCGCCGCAGAAACACCTGCAGGAAGATTTGCACATCGGATTTATTTACGGTTATGAGAACTTTTTTGCCAAATCCGCTTATTATCATAGCGGACAATGGACGAAGGCGCATTTGCGAGCCCAGGAACAGGGCAAGCGTTTTGTTCCGGCTATATACGATGCTGCGGACTTAAAACCTTTATTGCGCTTTGTAATTAACAAGATTAAGAAAAGACTGAGAGGATAATTATGTGCGGAATTTGCGGGTATTTACAAACCGAAGACGGTGAAACGGCAAAAGAAGCGGGACGGGAACTGTTGCAGAAGATGACCGCTTTGATCAGCCATCGCGGTCCGGATGCTGAAGGCACATATTGCTCTCAAGGCTTGGGTTTAGGCTTTCGCCGTTTGACAATTATTGATTTGAGCGAACAGGGCAATCAGCCGCTTTTTTCAGAAAATCGTCGCTACAGTTTGGTATTTAACGGTGAAATATATAACTACAAAGAATTGCGGGAAGACCTGATAGCTCACGGCTATCAATTCCAAAGCCGGACAGATTCTGAAGTTCTGGTCCACGGTTATGCTTGTTACGGCCCGAAATTATTAAGCAAATTACGCGGGATGTTCGCCTTTGCCATTTGGGATAACGTTGAACGCACTTTATTTTTGGCTCGCGATCCGTTCGGCATCAAACCGTTATATTATTCTTGTAATACAAAAGACGGCAGCTTCATCTTCGCTTCTGAAATCAAGAGCTTTCTCGCTTACCCGGCTTTTGTGAAAGAACTTAACCGGGATGCTCTTTTCTCTTATTTCAATTTTCAGTACTCGGCGTGGGAAAGTACCTTTTTCCGGGGCGTTTATAAGTTGCTGCCGGGACATTATTTATTGATTAAGCCGGAAACTTTGAAAGCATATTCGACGCCGGATAAACCGCTTCAGACAGAAACTTATTTCCACTTTACGTTTGATTACAGCCGGCGGACGAACGAAAATGATTTAGTAGAAGAATTGAGGCAACGCTTGCGCGAATCGGTGCAGTTGCATTTACAAAGCGATGTTGAAGTGGGAGCTTTCCTTTCCGGCGGTGTCGATTCCAGTTATATTGCCGCCTTGAGTCGCCCGCAACATACTTTCAGTGTCGGCTTTGCCGGCTATGCCGGCGGCGGTTTCAATGAAATTGATTACGCCAAGCGCCTGTCCGCCAAATTAGGTATACAGCATCATCACGTCGATTTGACTGCAGAGGATTGTTTCGGAATTTTACCGAAATTGCAGTACCATATGGACGAACCGCACGGGAATTTTTCCGCTGTTCCCCTGTATTTTTTGGCTAAGCTGGCGAAAGAATATGTTACGGTTGTCCTTTCCGGTGAGGGAGCGGACGAACTTTTTGCCGGCTACGATCCTTATAGAGATTCACATTTGGCCGGAATTTATAAAAAGATGTTGCCGGCTGCTTGCAGACGATTCAACCGTAAATTTATCAATTTGATACCCAGTGCGCACTTGCGGCGAGCGGTATTGCGCGCCGGTATGGAACCGCGGGAATATTTCCTCGGTGAAATGTCCATCTGCACAGACTCGGAAGCTCGCGGACTTTTACAGCCTGAGTACGCACAAGGTGTATCGGCTTTAAACGGTCTGCAGCCTTACTATGATGAAATTGCGGCTTTACCGGAATTGGATCAGAAGCAATTAATCGATTTGAAATATTGGTTGCCGGGCGATATTTTGCTTAAGGCCGACAAAATGAGCTCAGCTCATTCTTTGGAACTGCGTGTTCCTTATCTTGATTTGCAAATTTGGGATTTAGCCCGGAAAATTGCGCCCGAACAGAGAATAAAAGGCCTTGAAACCAAACATATTTTACGCTGTGCGGCGCAGGCTTATTTACCGCAGGAATGGTCGGCCAGACAAAAATTAGGCTTTATGGTGCCGTTGAAAGACTGGCTCAAACAGGAGAAATTCGCTAACTTATTGCGGGAAGAATTCGGCTCCGGTCAAGCTCGACAGTTTTTCCAAACGGATGTATTGCTGCAATATTTAGCCAAGCATCAAGCCGGTGAAGCCAATTATCAGCACCAATTATATTTAGCTTATGTCTTTTTACTTTGGTATAAAGAGTATTTTTGCAAGCGTTAACAAGCAGTGAAAGTGGGAGAGTAACTATTATGGATGCAACAGGCAAAAGACCGCGTTTAGGTGTTTTAGGCGGCATGGGACCTTTAGCGACAGCAGTTTTTTACAACCGTCTGGTAGATGAAGCCAAATTAACCGCCCGCAAAGATCAGGACCATCCGGATGTGCTGATTTGGAGCGACTGTTCGCTGCCTGACAGAACGGAAGTAATTTTGCACGGTGATGACGGCAGTTTGCTCAAACAGTGTGAAAGAGATTTTGCCCTTCTGAAACAGGCGGGATGTGACTATATTTGTTTCCCCTGCAATACTTTGCATTATTTTATGCCGCAATTGGAACAATTGACGGATTTGCCGATATTGAATATGGTGGAATTGGCCCTGAAGAGTGTCCGTAAATTACATCCTTCAGCGGAAAAATTGCAAATATTTGCCACGGAAGGCACTCGCCAGGGTAAATTATACGAGCGTTATGCCAAACGCTACGGCTTTGAAATCGTGCCCGTCCCCGATCCACTGCAGCAAGAAATTATGGGCTTTATTTATGACCTCAAAAATAGCGGCTGCGTCGATTTCCCTTTACTGTCTCAAAGAATAATTGAGGCACGGGAGCAGGGAGTGGACTATGTTATTTTGGCCTGTACGGAACTTTCCTGTATGACCCTGAATGCTAAGGCTGCCTGCCTGGTGTATGATGCTATGGACGCTTTGATTTCCCGCTGCCTGGAACTGGTTATGCCCGGGCAGAACAAGCTTGAAAATAAAGGACGCAATTCTTTATAATTTGAGAATATCTTTGAAAATGTAAGGATTGAGAGTGTGAAGAAGGAAGAAGCGGCAAAATTATTGGACTTGGTGATGCGCATGGGCATCATGATGATTTTAAGCGGAGCGGAAACATATCGCGTTGAGCAGACAATAACTTATGTCCTTAGAGCATATGGAGCCTTTGAAACTTCGGCTTATGTGGCCGATACATTATTGGTCGTCAGTTTCAAACCGGAGCGGGAAGCGGAAATAATGACAGCTTCCTGGCGCGTTAAAAATAAAGGCATAAATTTAGAAAAAGTACGTCGCCTGAACAACTTGAGTTACGATATTTCGCGTAAAACTTTAAGCTTGGACGAATTTCGCCGGCGCCTGGATGAAATAGATGCAATCAAATCTTATCCGCTGCTGGTTTATGTGCTGAGCGGTTCTTTGATTGCTTTCGGTTTTTCTTTGATGTTTTATTTGCCCTTGTCGGACGGTATCATAATTGCATTATTGGCTGCACCGGTAATGTTTTTGTATCGTTGCTTGAGCAAAGTAATTAACGACTTCTTCAATTATACAGTTTGCTCGGCTTTGGCAACAATTCTGGTATTGCTTTTTCTGCAGGAAAATGTATTACATCAATTTGCTTACAGTCTGGCTTCCGTTCTCATGCCTTTAATGCCGGGAGCGCTTTTCACTAACGGCTTGCGGGACGTTACTATGGGCGATTTTACCGCCGGCAGTAACAAACTTCTGGAAACTGTATTGATAGGTGTAGCGCTGGCGGTGGGCGCGGCGGTAGTTTTATTGCTGTTCAATATGCAGACTTATTATACCGGAACGAGGTAAGAGCCGAATGGAACTTGTATTTAAACTTTTATATGCTTTTATTGCTGCCTTTATCGCTTCTTTCGGCTTTGCCGTATTTTTCGGTAATAGGGGGAAATATATTTTTCTGGCGGCAATCGGCGGAGCTTTAGCCTGGACATCTTATATTTATTTCTTACCGATAAGTATGGCTCTGGCCGCCTATGTCAGCGGTTCAGTCTGCGCAGCTTATGCAGAACTGCTTGCTAAAATTTACAAATCTCCGGCCGCAATTTTCCTTATCATTGCAATATTACCGATGGTCCCGGGAGCGGATATCTTCAACACGATGAAGGCGGCAGTATTTCAGGATTATACCTTATTTTCCCGCTCGCTCAATAATACATTAACCATCTCGGGCTTTATCGCGCTGGGCATTATTATAATTTTTTCTTTGGTTGTTTTACAAAAAAATATCAGGCGCAATTGGCGAAATAAAGATTCTATGTTATCCTAAAAAAGCCTCGGCGCTTGACTTCTTTCAGGTGGCCGGGAGTAATAACTTCGAGTGACAATTTCACTTGGAAAGGAACTACTATATGATGCAAGCCAAGCATTCTTCTGCGGGCCGCTTAACCTTGCCCGTTATCGTTGTAGCTGCCGTTTTGGCAGCAGTTTATGCGGTTGTTACCGTTATGAGCTATCCCGTTGCCTTCGGAATTTGGCAATTCCGCCTGTCGGAGGCTATGATGCTTTTGATACCGTTGGGAGTAATAAACTTACAATCTCCGCTCTTTGCCGATAAAGAAAAATTACATATTCGACCGAATAACTTAGGTTTTGCAGCGGCAGTCGGTGTAACTTTGGGCTGCTTTTTAGCTAATTATTTTAATCCCGGTAATCTCGGTCCGGTTGATTATTTGGGCGGAACTTGCGCTACGGCCGTCAGTGCTTATATTACTTACAAAATAAGCGGCAATAACAAAGCTTTAAATCTCTATCGTACAGGCCGCATTACCCTCAAACAATTGTGGCTGCAACCGAGCTTCTATCTTTTACCGTTACCTTCAGTCGTTCTGAACGGAGCAATAGTCGGCGTTTATTTACCGTTTTTATTTACACCGGCGGAGGAGATGGGCTTAAGCTTAATGTTGACAAATATTGCCGTATTTTCAGTTTGTGAAGCGGTAGTTGTCTATGTTTTAGGTTTAGCCCTGCTCAGTTTGATGTTGCCGCAGGAAAACCGTTATCAAAGAATTTAACGGCACATTCAAGTTTTGAAATAGAGGCTGCCTGCAGGCGGCCTTTTTTCAACTGCAGTTTTCAATTTGCCGAGCCTGAATGAGTGTAGTACACTGAGTGAAAACGAACAGGCAGGTAGTTATGGGGCATTATTTTGCGCAGGAACCGGCAAGTATAAGTCAGCCGCAACTTATTAATATTACTTTTCAGGGACTTAACTTGCAGGTGCGAACGGATAATGAAGTTTTTTCCAAAAACGGGTTGGATCGAGGTACGGCCGTCTTATTAAAAGCGATATTGACAGATGAAACTGCCGATAAAATAGGGAGTATTTGGGATTTTGCTTGCGGTTGGGGTGCTGTTTCTTTAATATTAGCGGCATTTTATCCGGAAAGTAATTTTTATTTATCCGATATTAACAGTCGGGCTTGCAGTCTGGCAACAGCCAATATGATAATGAATAATGTCAAAAAATTTCAGACGGTCCAGGCCGATGCTGCCGCCGCCTACACCGGGCGTCTGTTTGATTTAATTGCTTTGAATCCGCCGATTAGGACCGGGAAAATTAAAGTCCGGCAAATGCTGACAGCAGCCTTGAGTCGCTTGGAAAACGGCGGCAAATTCTATTGCGTTATCGGGAAAAAACAGGGAGCTGCTTCGTACGCCGCTTTTTTGCAGGATTTAGCGGAACAGGATAATTTAACGTATAAACTGCTGCTTCGAGAACAGGGCTATGAAGTTTTTTGCTTAAGAAAGGAATAGGGTGGAATTATGCTGAAAAGTATGACCGCTTGTGCTGTGGTCGCAGATAGCAATGAAATGTTGAGGATAGAGGTGGAAATGCGCAGCGTTAACAGCCGCTATCTTGATTTGCGCCTGAATTTACCTGCTTTACCGCTGATTCCGGAAAATGAAATCCGTTCTTTGATTGCCGATAAGATTAAGCGTGGAAAAATTGAAGTAAAATTTACAATTCGACGAAAAATGCTGCCGGCCGATAAAACAACGACGGATCCGGCTTTGATGCAGCAGAAGCTCAGCAACTTGACGGTTGAACAGTGTATTCGTCTGTTTTTCAATCAAATGGTCCAAGTCGAGGAAGTGACGGAGCTGACAGCGGAGCAGGAAGCCGATTTTACGGAACTTTGGCACAGAAGCTTACAAAAATGTATCAATGACTTTGTGCAGGCGCGAGAGCGGGAAGGTGAAAAATTGGCACGGGATATACTGGCGAGATTAGACGCTTTATCCGACTATTTACCTGAAATAAAAGAAATCAACCGGACGACACCGGCCAACGATTTACAAGCTTTAAAAGAACGTCTGCAACTTTTACTGAAAGATACAACCGTTGAAAATTATAATGAACGTCTTTACTGCGAAATAGCTCTTTTGGCCGATAAACACGATGCGACGGAAGAAATAACCAGGCTGGAAAGTCACCTGACCGAATTGCGGCGCCTCTGTTTCCAAAATACGCCTGTCGGCAAAGAGATGGACTTCCTTCTGCAGGAAGTTAATCGTGAAGTTAATACCTTGGGCTCAAAAGCTAATAACATACGGTTAACTCAACTTGTTGTTTTATACAAAACCGAACTGGAAAAAATTCGCGAACAGGTGCAAAATATTGAGTAAAATAATTTTGCGTAAATAATATAAATACGGAAATGAGGACAATAATGGCGGCGGACTTTGTCAGTATTGCATATGACAATTTTATAAATAAAGAAAGAGTTCTGTTGGTTACAGCGGTGGATTCTTCCCCTATCAGGCGCTTGATTAGTGAAAGTAAAGAAAACGGAATGCTGATCGACTGCAGTCAGGGCCGCAAAACCCGCAGCGTTATTTTCCTTGACTCCGATCATATCGTTCTCTCGGCTTTAACACCTGAAGCCGTGATGCAACGCTTGAGCAAGACCGATACATCGCAGAATCAAGAAGATATGGAAGGAAAAAATTAAAATGAGTATGGCAAATGAGCATAATTTTCCGATAATTTTGGCCGTTTCCGGGCCGTCGGGAGTCGGTAAAGGCACTTGTATCGCCGCTTTGCGTAAAATGTGTCCCGCAATAAAGCTGTCCGTCTCGGCAACTACCAGAAAACCGCGTCCGAACGAAATTGAAGGAATTCACTATTACTTTATAAGTGAGCAGCAATTTAACGATTATTTGAAAAACGACGAAATTATTGAATATGATACTTTTTGCGGTAATTATTACGGTACCCCCAGACAGGCTGTAGCTAAATGCTTGGAAGAAGGCAAAGATATTGCTTTGGACATTACTGTTAAGGGCAGCCTGAATGTTAAACGCTTTTTTCCGAATGAAACGGTAACAATTTTCATTATGCCGCCGAATTTCAACGAGTTGAAGCAACGGCTTATAGGCCGGGGAACGGAGACTTTTGAAGTTGTCAAGGAGCGTTTGGCTCGGGCTGATAGGGAACTTGAACAGTCAAAAGAGTTCGATTATATTGTTGTCAATAACGAAGTAGGGCAATGTGCTACCGAATTGCTGCAGATTTATCAGACGGAAAAAGCTAAAAGATTAATTAAATTTCAGCAGGAGCAAAAAAAGAACGATTAAAACGGGCGTAATTGTCGCTTTCGCTGAATTTTCCGTTGCTGCCGCCCGTAATGTTAACTTAAAATTAACAATTGTGAGATTGCCAATATTGTGAATAATTTACAGGTAAATGCGATTGTGTTACTATTAGAAAGCACATTTGATGGCTGATTGCGCTGTATTACTAATTTAATAGGCGTTTGCTGGAGGAAAGAGAAACAATGCAAACTGAATTTACAAAACAAGAAAAGAATTTAGGCACTTTACAGTTAACCTTTACACCTGATGAGTTCAAAGCCGTATTGCCTAAAGCATACAATCGCTGCAAGAATCAATTCCGTATCAACGGTTTCCGTAAAGGTAAAGCACCTTTTGCTATGGTTTTGCAGGCATACGGAGAGCAAGCGCTCTACGAAGAGGCCATTAATCTTTTGCTGGATGAACATTTGCCGCAAGCTATTGCCGCAGAGGGCTTGGAAGTTATTACACGTCCGGAGTTGGATGTTAAAGCTATCGGTTCTAAAGCCGACACGGTTTTTTCTTTGAAATTGACATTAACACCTGAAGTAAAACTGGGAAAATATTTCGGCGTGGAAGCCGTCAAACCGGATGAGACTGTTAAAGATGAGCAGGTTGAGGCTGAACTCAAGCAGGTACAGCAACGTTCTGCAAGAACGGTACCGGTGGAAGATCGCCCGGTGGAGAATAACGACATAGTTAATATTGACTACACAGGCAGCGTTGACGGTGTTGAATTTGAAGGCGGTAAAGCTGAAAAGTACGATTTAACAATCGGTTCCAATTCCTTTATTCCCGGATTCGAGGAGCAGATTATCGGCCACAATATTAATGATGAATTCGATGTTCATGTAACTTTCCCGAAAGAATATCATGCAGAACATCTGGCAGGTAAAGATGCTGTCTTTAAGGTTGTAATTCACGCTATCAAGAAGAGAGAAGTACCGGTGCTGGATGATGAATTCGCCAAGGATGTTTCGGAGTTCGACACATTGGCAGCTTATAAAGAAGACATTAGAAAAAAATTGGAGAAATCCAACGCCGAACGTTGTAAGCAGGAATACGAAAACAACGTTCTGAAAGCGGTTGTGGATGCAGCCGAAGTTGACGTGCCGCAAGTTATGGTTGAGAATGAGTTGGACGATTTGGTCGAACAGCAGGCCCGTCAGTTTAAGGCTCAGGGACTGGAACTTGCACAACTGTTGCAATATAGCGGTCAAAGCATGGAAGATTACCGCAAGTCGATCGAGTCAAGTGCTAAAATTCATGTCAAGACCGAATTGGTGCTGAAAGCAATTATTAAAAAGGAAAACATTACGTTGACTGAAGAAGAAAAGGATGCCGAATTGGAGAAAATTGCTAAACGTTACAGCATGACAGCTGCGATGCTTAAACAGCAATTAGGAGAAAACGTCGATCGATTAATGAACGGAGCTTTATTGCGTAAAGTTAGCGCACTTTTGTGCAGTAAAGCTGTCAGCATCGCACCGACAGAAGAGATTAAGCTTTAATAAAAAGTCGTTTTTTAATCCGAACAAAGTCTTCAATGTTAACTGTGTGGTAAGACCTTGGTTATCTTGAAGACTTTTGTTATAAGCAGATTTTGTTATATTAGTAAAGGAGAAAGCTAATGAATCGTGATATGTTTCGAGCAGGATTAGTACCTACAGTAATTGAACAGACTAATAGAGGCGAGCGGGCTTATGATATTTTTTCCCGTCTTTTGAAAGAGCGTATTGTAATTTTGAGTGAAGAAGTTAATTCAGTTACTGCCAGTTTGATAACAGCACAATTATTGTTCCTCGAGGCTGAAGATCCCAATAAAGACATTCAGTTTTATATCAACAGCCCCGGAGGTGAAATCCATTCGGGGATGATGATTTTCGATACTATGCAGTACATCAAGCCTGCTGTTTCAACCATTTGTATGGGTATGGCCGCAAGCATGGGAGCTTTTTTATTGGCTGCCGGCGAAAAGGGTAAACGTTATATTTTGCCTAATGCCGAAGTAATGATTCATCAACCTTTAGGAGGAACCCAAGGCCAGGCCAGTGATATTGAAATAGCGGCTGAACACATTGTACGAATCAAACAACGGATGAATCGTATTCTTTCCGAGCGTACAGGAAAGACGATTAACCAAATTATTAAAGATACCGATCGTGATCGCTGGTTGTCGGCGGAAGAAGCGGTAAAATACGGTTTGGTGGATCAGATATTGACGAGATAATTATGGCAAGAAAAAAAGACGATAATAATAAAGGAAAAACAACGAAGAGGACTTGTGATTTTTGTGGAGTGGAAATAACGGACGGTATTATGGCTCTTTCAAGCCCGTTCAGTACAATTTGCGAGAATTGTCTGTATCGCGGGGCCGACATGTTATGGCAGGAGACTAATTCTGTCCCTTATGAGGGAAATATGTTGCCGAAATCCAAGTTACACCAAATTAATTTAGCTGAAATACCTAATCCGCGAGCAATCAAAGAAGCTTTGGATCTATATGTAATCGGACAGGATGAGGCAAAAAAGAATTTAGCGGTTGCTGTTTACAATCACTATAAACGCATCCAAACACGTTTTGAAGCTGAAGCTAAGAGCGCACACGAAGTTCCCGGTGAAGGTGTTAATCAACAGAAAAAACTGGCAGCCGTTGAGGCGCAGTCGGAAAAAGAGAATGTTGAAATCCAAAAAAGCAATATTATTATGGTCGGGCCGACAGGGTCGGGTAAAACTTATTTAGCTCAGACTTTAGCGAAAATTCTTGATGTTCCGTTTGCAATTGCGGATGCGACAACTTTAACTGAAGCCGGTTATGTCGGCGAAGATGTTGAAAATATTTTAGTAAAGTTATTACAAGCTGCCGATTATGACTTGGATAAGGCGGAAAGAGGCATTGTTTACATCGATGAAATAGACAAAATCGCCCGTAAAAGCGAGAATCCGTCTATTACGCGTGATGTCAGCGGTGAAGGGGTACAGCAGGCTTTGCTGAAGATCTTGGAAGGTACGGTTGCCAACGTTCCGCCGCAAGGAGGGCGTAAGCATCCTGATCAGGAATATATCCATGTTAATACTAAGGATATTCTGTTCATCTGCGGCGGCGCCTTTGCCGGAATTGACAAGGTGATAAAAAATCGCTTGGGTAAGAAATACTTCGGTTTCGGAGCGGAGAAGCAGCAACAGGAAGACTTAGCTAAAGAAGTCAATTCCGATCTGCAGGCGATTCAACCGCAGGATTTGCAGAAATTCGGCTTAATTCCCGAACTTATCGGACGTATTCCGGTTTTAGTAACTTTAGATGAGTTGGATGAAAAAGCTTTAGTGAATATTTTATCCGAACCGCGTAATGCTTTAGTTAAGCAGTACGATAAACTCTTTGAACTGGATAATGTCAAATTGGAATTTGAACCGGAAGCTTTGACAGCCATAGCACGTCTGGCGTTACAAAGAAAAACAGGGGCGCGCGGTTTACGGGCAATTATGGAAAAATTCATGTTGGATTTAATGTATGAGTTGCCGAGCCATCCGGAAGTAAAAAGATGTTATGTAACGGCAAATGCCGTTTTAGGTAAAGAACCGATTGAACTTTACACCCGGGGTAAGACGCCTTACTACTTGGATAAAAACGGAGATTTGGTGAAAAAGCTTATACCTGCAGCTGATAAATCTGCAAGCGAAAAGAAAAATAATTATAAAAAAGTTGAAAGTTGATAACAGCGTCAATACTTCCCTTGCTCGGCTTTCAATGCTACTATTTAAGAGAACGGAAGCGAAAGCGAGGTGAGTTCAATGAAAAAATATATTACGGTGCTGTTGGCTTTTATTCTGCTTTTTTCAAGTAATTATTGTTACAGTGAAGCGGCAAATACGGAGCAAAAATCATCGGCTCATACAGGTAAGGTACATCTTCGCCTGATTACTTTGAGGGAGCATATTGAGTTGGAGGAAGACTATGTTGTCGATGCTCCTTATGGTTTTGTAACAGCCAAAGAACTCGCGCCTCCCAGAGTCGAAGGTGTGTCCACCGATTACAATTATTTGGGTGTCTGGTATTTGTCTAAAATAAAATTGAACGAAGAACCGCATGAATTTAAGTCTTCAGCCGAAGCTAAGGGCAATAAATTTGTCCTGACAGCTTATTATTCTCCTGCCGGGAGCAAGGATTGGTTTGTTAAGCGCGGTCAGGTAGCACCTACCGGACAAGCGGAACAAAATAGTGCCGGCTTGGCTGCACTGCTTATTATATCGGCATTTTTACTTGCAGTATCAGGTAAAATTCGCCGCCGGGCTGCGAATAAATTTTGAATTTTTGAATTAAAATTCCACTTTTTCTTTCTTTCCTTTCACTTAGACTTATGACATCAGTTGAAAGCTGAGAGAAAGGAGATTGCGATATGGCAATTACAATGGAAGAAAAAACAAAGAAACAACAGGTTAATGAGGCGATGCAGGTTGATTCTGCTCAGAATAAAACAACTCGTTACGCCGACAACAGGAAAGTCAGTTTTGAGATCAAACAACATATTGCCGTCTTAAGCCGCTCTGCCAGCGGTTGGCAAAAAGAGCTGAATATTGTAGCGTGGAACGGTGGAGCCGAGCGTTACGATATCAGAGAGTGGAATCCCGAACACAACAAAATGAGCAGAGGTATCGGAATGAATAAAAGTGAAATTGCCGTCCTGCTGGAAGCGTTGAGTGCTTAAACTTGTTGATAATTTATTAAATTAAATTATGTGTAAGAGGTAAAAAATGCAACGTATAAAAACAATAATGCATGAATTTTTTGGTACACCGTTAGTCGCGGTGAGAGAATTTGCGCAGATGCTTTTGGGTTGTATGATTATAGGTATCGCTATATTTACCTTTTACACGCAAGCTAACTTACAGGTTGGCGGATTTTCAGGTTTATCACTTGTTATCTGCAGATTATTGCATACTGATGTCAGTGTCGGACAGATATCGATTATCTTAAATATTCCTGTTTTGGTAGCTATCGGTTTTTTTATCAGCCATAAAATGCTGGTTCGAACATTAATAGGTATGCTGACTTTGGGTTACGCTTTGGATGCCGCCCATTATGTCAGCACCTATATTTCAGCTTGGCTTTTCCCAAACGGAGTAGAAGCGTCGGAATATATTTTAGTCGCTATATTCGGCGGGGCGTTGTTCGGTTTAGGTTGCGGCTTGGTTGTTCGCTCCGGTTATGCCAGCGGCGGCAGTGATAATGTTGCTTTTTTGCTGCGCTTGATTTTTAAAAGTTTGAAATTTTCCGTAATTATTTGGCTTTTTGATGCTGCTGTAATTTTGTCCGGTGCCTATTTTAATGATGGTGCCGAATCTGCCAGCGGAATTATAATGTATTCCATTGTTGCGTTATTAACGGATGTCAAAGTTTTGGACTTGGTTTTAAGCGGCTACAGTTATAAGCGCGTAGTATATATTATTTCAAAAAAGAATAAAGAAATAGCTGATAATATAATGTTTAAAATGAATAGAGGAGTAACCGGACTCAAAGCTGTCGGCGGATACAGCCAAGAAGAGGCGGAAGTCCTTTTGGCGGTTTTAGATAGTAAACAGGTTCCACGCTTAAAAGAAGTGATTTTGGCCATAGATGATAAAGCTTTTGTTTTTGTTATGGACAGTCGTGAAGTTATAGGAGAAGGCTTTATTAAGACATATTTCTAGAAATGTTTTTTGTTTCCGGAATTTTTGAGACGGAGGGACAGGATGATTAAAATTAAGACCGCATGCGGTTATAAGATAAACGTGAATTTAGACATAACTACTACATTAGCCAGCGGTTATCATAATATTGATTCGATGTTTTTGCGTTTGCAAAAAGGGGACCAACTTGAATTTGAGGTGGCGGCGGATGAAACGCAATTAAGTTCAGGGGATTGGAATAAATGCTTGGATTTACTGCAAGTTGAGGACCAAGGAGAAGATAGCGGTCTGAAAGCACCGAAGCTGCAAATAAGTGCGGGAGATGATTTAGCGACAGAGGATAATACGTATTTTGCCGAACAAGTGAAAATGTTGCAAAGGTTTTCAGCTGATAATTTAGTTCTTAAAGCTTGGCGATATTGCCGAAAATTGTTGGAATTAAGTTTATGGCGGCGCGTATTGTTGCAGTTTGAAGAAGTGCTGGATGAGCAACAGCAGATTTTACATAAAGCTGCAGCTGCCGAAAATCCGGATTTATTGAATCGTGTTATTAATTATTGCCGGCAAAGTGCGCACAACCTCGGCCCGCAACAACTGGATACGGTAGCGGTATTGTGTGATTTGTGGCAGGAGCTTAACGCAGGTCAGGTGTACAAATTGATAGCTTTGTTGCAAAAGCCCTGCACATTTTATTTAACCAAAAATATTCCGCTACAGTCGGGTTTGGGTGCCGGGAGCTTTGATGCAGCAGCAGTTTTCAAATTAATATATGCAGCGATGCAAGCGGTATCGGCAGATGATAACGGCTATAAATTACCTCCATATAAAGATTTTTACAGTTGTTTCGATTTGGAAAATGTTGCTTATCAAATAGGTGCGGATGTTCCTTTTGCTTTGTTGGATGATGTAGCTGTAGCCAGAGTTGAAGGTATAGGAGAAAATATTTTACCTTTGGCCTATAAAGTTCCGGCAGCAGTACCGAAAGCGGACGTAGACGGGCAGACAGATACATTGCAGACGGAAATTCCTGAAAATAAGTTGTATTTTATCGTTGTTATGGCCAACTATACAATGGATACCAAGCTTGCATATAAGTTATATGATCAAAAACAGAAAGAAAATAAAAAATTGCCTCGGCCGGATAAGCATTACGGCAGTGATTTCAGCAAAGTGAGAGAATATTTTTTTGCAAAGAAATTCAATTTGTTGTCCGAAGCGGCCCAAAACACTTTCACTGATTTGATGTTGCAGGTTCATCCTGATTATGCCGATTTTCTCGTTGAATTAAAAAAATGTCCGCAAGCTGAATTTGTGACTATGACAGGCAGCGGTTCGGCTTGTGTACTGTTTTTCAGTGATTACGGAAAGCGCGAAGAAGCTTGGAATTATTATCATAATTTGCAATTGCAGGGAAAAGAATTGCTTCCGGGTGTAAAAATTATGTGGGTTGAAAAGGCTGAAAGTGTTCCATATGCGTCGCTCGGAGAATAACTTTTCTTTTTCCGTTTTATTTATATGGTGAATTGCTGAAAAATCTGATAAAATATAAGTACTTATTTTATTTAAGGGGGCCAGGGCAACATGGAAACATTATTATGTATTTTAATTGCAAATATCTGCTTGAATCCCTTAATTTTTTGGCTGATAGTCATTTTAGTGACGGCCGTAATTGAGGGAATGACCGTGAGTTTAACAAGCATCTGGTTTACTTTCGGTGCCCTTTGCGCGGCAATTGCTTATTGGTGCGGTTGCAGTTTTACCGCTCAGATTGTCGTTTTCCTGGTGGTATCTTTGTCGTCATTGATTCTGAGTTTCAAATTTCGTCCTATACGAAAATTTCTGTCCCATCAGGTTATAGCAACTAATTATGAAGCTTCAGTCGGTCAAACAGCATTGGTGATAAAGGAAGTCAGCAGCCAACCGGGAGCTGTTGTGGGACAAATAAAAATAAAACAGCAAGTTTGGTCTGCTGTAGCGCAAAGTAAAGCCGGACAAATACAGTGCTTTGCCCCCGGTGCGTTAGTAAAAGTAGTTGCAATTAAAGGAGTCCATGCAATTGTTGACGCCTTGGATGATAAATAAGCAGAGTAACAGAAAGGGGTTACAACATTATGATTAATCTTTTTATTTTTTGGGTGCTGATAGCGCTATTAATTTTAAGCTTTTTAATGAACAACATCCGGGTTGTTCCGCAAGCGAACGCATATATTGTTGAGCGCTTGGGAACATACAGTAAGACTTGGAGTACAGGCTTACATTTTAAGATTCCTTTCATTGAGAGAGTGGCACGCAGAGTTAATCTCAAAGAACAGGTAGCTGATTTTGCGCCGCAAGCTGTTATTACAAAAGATAACGTAACAATGCAGATAGATACTGTTGTTTTTTATCAAATAACCGATCCCGTGTTATATACTTATGGAATTGACGGACCGATAACGGCAATTGAAAATTTGTCGGCGACTACTTTGCGTAATATTATAGGTGATTTGGAATTGGATCAAACTTTGACCAGCCGCGATCTGATTAATACTCGTTTACGTACGGTTTTGGATGAGGCGACGGATCCTTGGGGAATTAAGGTTAATAGAGTTGAATTGAAAAACATTTTGCCGCCGAGAGAGATTCAAACTGCAATGGAGAAACAAATGAAAGCGGAGCGTGAAAAGCGTGAAGCGATTTTGTTGGCTGAAGGTCAAAGAGAGTCTTTGATTTTGCAGGCTGAAGGACATAAAAAATCACAAATTTTGCAGGCTGAAGCTGATAAAGAGGCGCGAATTCGTAAAGCGGAAGGTGAGGCCGAAGCAATATTAAAAGTTGCACAAGCTCAGGCCGACGGTTTAAGAGCGTTAAAAGCGGCTGAAGCTGATAACAGCGTTTTAACCTTGAAAGCCTATGAAGCCTTGGCCAAAGTTGCCGACGGAAAGGCGACCAAACTGGTCATTCCTTCCAATCTTCAAGGTTTAGCGGGATTGGCAACTACTTTCAAAGAAGCAATTACGGAAGTCAGTCCGGAAAAGTGAATTTTCCGCATATAGGGAGCAGGAATCCGGTTATTCAAAAGAAAAACCGGATTTTTCTTTAGCCTATGCCGATAACGATAATGACTTCAAATATACTGAATAGAACTAATAAAAGAATGTTTTTTTTCATCTGCAAATACTCGATTGTTATTTTTCTTTATTGTATTCTTCAGTGAATTTAAACTGATTTTATTCCCATATATGCGTGTTGGAGGAGACGCTATGAGAAATTTTGGAGAAATTTTTAAAAAATTTCGTGAGTCCAGAGGGTTTCGCTTAAAAGATGTTGCAAATGAGGTAATATCTACATCTCAACTTTCTCGCTTTGAAAAAGGGGAAACAGATCTGACTATTTCAAAATTTATACTTATTTTAGATGAAATTAATTTATCTATAGATGAATTCATGTATGCGGTACATGGTTTTCGTAGAGATGAATTGAATGAACTTTTGGAAAAGATAAGAAAGTACATAACGATGAATGATGTGGAAGAAATGAAACGATTGTTGATATCTCAGTCTGAACAAGGAGAAAAACGCCAAAAATTTCATCAAATAAATACGATTCTAATTAAAATTCGGCTCCAAGATTTATCTGGAGAAAACTATTATGATTCAAGTGATTTGGATGATTTGACGGATTATTTGTTTAGCGTTGAATATTGGGGGCATTATGAATTGCTTGTTTTCATTAATACGTTAGATGCACTCAAACATGATGTTTTTATGCTTTTGACTAGAGAAATGACTAGGAGAACAGATTTTTACAAAGAAATTCCGACTAATAGACGTTTAATTTCTACAATGCTGTTAAATGGATATATTACATGTATTGAAAGAGAAAAATTTATTGATGCATGTTATTTTGAAAAGCAGTTAAATCAATGCTGTTTTATTGAAACCGAAGTTTATGAACGATTAGTTTTTCAGTATGCTCAAAATTTGTTTCAATATAAAAAGTATGGTAGTCGTGCATCTGTTATGGGAATGAAAAAATGTATTGAAGCAATGAACTTAGCAGGTAGCTATCATTTATCAAAACATTACGAAGAACATTTGAAAAAACTTTTGTCGAGAAATTAGTAATATGCATATATGGGAATAAAGTTAATCCGGTCAAAATAAGATGTATATTTTAATAGTAAGCTTACAATAAATTAAAAAGATATGAGGTGAAATAAGATGCTTATTGAGTTTACAAAAGAAGAATTATTACAAATGAAATCTATTGATGAGTTAATGGAAGCGGCGGAGAATAATGACTGTGAATTTGTTCCCGGTGAACCTATTATTCGTCGTAGATACTAAATATTAAGGTGCTGAATATGATTTACGAATTAGAAGGTGGGAATCTAAATAAAATAACTGAAAATTATCATGTGAAAAAAGTTTCACTAATTTCGGTTTACCAAAAACAAATAAATGATAAATTTACTCTTTTAATTAATTCTTTTAAAAATAAAGTGTTAGTAGTAGAGAGTAACAAAATTAATAATGGTACAATAGAAATAGATTCTACTGTGAGTGAATGGTTAGAGACTCCCTCTTCTAATTCTGATTATTTTAAATGCTGTGAATTATATGATGAAAAAATGATTTTAGAATCTAAAAAGAAGATTTTAATCTCTTTAGTGCTTACTTATTCTTGTAATTTGCGGTGCAGTTATTGCTTCCAACAAAAATATGATAAATTGTCCAGAAAACCAATTACTTTGGAAAAGTTAGAAATAATTCTTGATAAAATTTCATTAATTATTCGAGAAAATCCTGATATTCAAGTTTCTATAGGATTGTTTGGAGGAGAACCGCTGTTACCTAAAAATGAGTTGATTATTGATAGGGTTTTTAAATATTGTGTTGATCATAGGCTGAAGATAGGAATAACAACGAACGGAGTCTTTTTGCCTTATTTTGCAAAAAAATTAATAATATATAGAAGCGTTATAGCAGCTGTTGCCATAACTGTTAATAGCTTACCGGAAAATTACGAAAAGATTGTTGAAATAACAAGAGTTGCCAATAATGTAGAAAAATTATTGGATGTTACTGATTTATTGTTGAGTTATGGAGTAACGATTGACGTTGGAACAAATTTTGATAAAACTAATATTCAGCAACTTGTACCGATGTTTTTTTATTTTAAGAATAGAGGATATTTTGCAAGAAAAACATTCTATTGGAATATAGGTAGAGTTGATAATCGCTTGTTTGATACCAACTATGATGATTATATTTTATCGGAAACAGATATTCTTTTAGAGTTGATGAAAATTCATGAACCTATTCCGCCGAATCTTCATGCGGGTTTCATTCAAACTTGTAAGAATTTGACTGATAAATTGAATCTTTCGTTTAATGAAATTCAATGTAAAGGAATTTATAATTACTGTTGGAATGTTTCTCCATATGATAGGGTGTTTTATATAGATAACAACTTAAATTTATTCAGGTGCACTGTTACAGTTGGACGACCAGAGTATATTTTAGGAAATCTACGTAGTTTTGATTTGTTGAATTATCAAAATGATACAAAAACTTTTTTAGATTATAAGGAATGTCAAAAATGTGAAATAGGCGGCTTGTGTTCAGGGGGATGTAAATTATCTGCAGATATTGATTTTTATAAACAATGTCGTTGGGAAAAAAAAGAGTTTGAAAACTTTGTAAGTAATATTCTTATCCCGGTAATAGTAGAAAAAATGAGGTATTAAATGAGCAAAGAGATAAAAAAATTGCTGATTTCGCAGGCAGTCGCCAATTTAGCGGATGTGTTTTTACGCGTAGTTATTATTGCCAATGTTTTTATAATATCCGGTTCTGTTATTGCGACTTCAATGGTTCCGATACTTATCGGCTTAGCTTCATTCTCAGCAAGTTTTTTAGTACCGTTAGTTACTAAAAAGGTAGCTTTGAACCGAGTTCTTTCTCTAACTCAATTAGGGAAAACGGTCCTGTTGTTTGTGCTATTGCTGCTGCTTTATTGCAGTGAGACAGTCCATGTAAGTATGTTGTACATATTTATTGTATCTATTTCTTTGCTTGACGGTTTTGCTGCGCCTGTTTCTTATGCTATTGTGCCGCAATATGCTACTGATTTAGGCCGGGCGAATGCCGCCTTATCCATGAGCGGAGAGGGTGTACAACTTGTAGGCTGGGGTTTGGGAGGACTTTTGTATGCTGCTTTAGGCATACAGTTAAGTAGCGTTGTTATTTTGCTGTTATTTACGGTGGCGACGATTTTGATGTTTACATTAGCGCCAGTAAAAATAAAAACGTTGGCAGCAGAAACAAATTTGGAAACAGTTATAAAAGGTTGGCGACTTGTTTTAACAAAGCCGCCATTGCGATTTTTAGTGACGGCCAATCTGTTGGAAATAATTGCCAATACAATTTGGGTCTCATCCGTAATTCTTGTTTTTGTGACGGAATATTTACATCAGACTGAAAGTTATTGGGGATATGCCAATACAGCTTATTCTATCGGTATTTTGCTCGGCGGTGCGATTGTTTTTCGTTTGTCGGAAAGATTTTTGCAATCGAAATGGAAAACTATCTTTTTTTCTTTGATTTTCATGACTATTGTTACGACTGTAATTATTTTGTATGCAGAAGCGATTACTTTCCTGCTTCTGTCCTTGGCTATCGGTGTGTTTTGTCAAATTAAGGAAGTGCCGGAAAGCGTATTTTTGCAGGAAACTGTCGCCGAAACGGAACTTGTTAATGTTTATGCCGTCTTTGAAGTTGTTTCAGCTTCGGCATTTTCGTGTTTTGTTTTTTTAGTAAGTTTAATTACCGATTCGTTCGGAGTTCTGTACGCTTTTTGGCTGGCCGTTATTTGCCTGTTGGCGGAAAGCTTTTTGGTATTTATTAATAGAAAACAGCTACAGTAATTTTCTGAGCTGCTCCGTCTGCACCTTGCACAAGCCGGCCGGGTTTACCGGCTTGCCCCGCATCTCTTTTAATTGCTTTGCCGTAATGGGAATAAGTACGGCAGAGTTTTTTTTTTGATTTTTACAAAAGAAAATTGATGCAGCTTTCTATCACCTTACAGCAAGCTTGTAAAAATCTTAGTATATAATATTAGCAACCGAAGAGCAGAAATTAAGAGCTGAATTTGACGGAAAGGGAGAAGTGTATGAAAGCGTTTCAAGCGCAAAGTGTAGAGCATGCCTATATACATATACCTTTTTGCCGTCATCTGTGTACATATTGTGATTTTTGTGTCCTGCCGTGTTCGGATATTTTGCAGACACGCACTTCCAAAAATGCGAAATTTATCGGGCCGTATTTACAAGCTTTGCAGCATGAAATAACTGCTGTTGCGCTTAATTGGCGGAAACAGAGATCGGATTTGCTAAAACCGTTGAAAAGTTTGTATTTCGGCGGCGGCACGCCGGGAATTTTACAAACGGAAGAGTTGGCGACGCTAATCAGCTTGTGCCGGGAACAGTTCGGTTTGACGGATACTTGTGAGCTTACTCTGGAACTTAATCCTTGCAACTATCAACATTTGGACCTGAAATATTTGCACAAATTAGGCTTAAATCGTGTTTCGTTGGGTTTACAGACAAGCAATCTTCAATTGCTGAAATTTTTGGAAAGAGAACATCGGGCGGAAGATGCCGTAGCGGCGGTAGATTATATTCGGGCGGCCGGAATCGACAATATTTCGTTAGATTTAATAGTAGCTTTACCGGGACAGGACATGGCGGCGGTGGCGGCAGATTTGGCCTTTGTTCTGAACTTGAAACCGCAGCATGTTTCAGTCTATTCTTTGATTTTAGAAGCAGGATCCAAGCTCTATCAGCTGTATGCCCGGTCAGCTTGTTGTCAAACGCGAACTTCAGGGGCGGACAGCAGTGTGATTAAGGCTTTGCCGAGCTTACCGGATGAGGATACGGAAAGAGAGATGGTACATTATGTGCAGAACGCCTTGTGCCAAAGCGGTTTTCGCCATTATGAAATATCGAACTTTGCGTTGACAGCAGACTTTGAAAGTCGGCATAATACGGCAGTCTGGGCGGCAAGACCTTATTTCGGCTTCGGCTTAAGTGCCGGTTCTTATTTAGCCGGTGTCAGGCGCACCAATACCAAACAAATCAAGCATTATATTGATGCTTGGAACGTCCTGCCGTCAAATTCTGCAGATTTATCGGAGAAAGAACTCTATCGAACTGCAATTCTGACGGAGAAGAATACCCAAACGGAAGCGATGGAAGATTATTTTGCTTTTGCTTTACGTTATTTATGTGGGGTAAAAATTTCTGATTTTGAAAAATATTTTGCCTGTGCCGTACCGGCAAGAATCAAAGAAATATTAGACTGGGGCTGCGGCCAAAATTTATTGCAAACGAATGAGCAAAAGTCTATTTATTATGTAACTGAGAAAGGGCAGGATTATTTAGATGAAATCAGTCGTCGACTTCTAGGTTGCTTGCAGGAGAACTAGGGCGGAAAGTTCGGGCTGAAAAAGGGCAGAAAAAACCGGTTTGCAGGGAAACCGGTCAGCAATTATGCTTAATATGAGCTTTATTGAATATCTGCAGCAAAAGATTTGACATTGCGTAAATCAAAGTTTTTGATTTGCATTGCTTTATCATGAACATCTAATTTATATTCCTGATAATCGCCGTTCGCTTTGAGCTGCGGGAATTTTATTTCGCCCAGATCCGCTTTTTTACCGTCTTTCATTTCTACGTGATAATGTAAAACGACATTTTCTTTGATATCTTTGGAGTTGTTGTATATTTTTCCTTCAATTACTACGCGCTTGCTATCCCAATCGGTTGTTAAATAGTCAACAACTTTGAAAGCTTTAGACTTACTTTGGCAGGCGACTAAGCAGAGCGGCATGAATGCTATTAACAACAACAGGGCTAACAATTTTTTTAAGTCTTTCATAATAACCTCCTATATACGAAGTTCCGATTCGCAGGATTTAAATGTTATTCGCTTATTTATAAGCACGTATTTATAATAAAAGAAGATTTTTTTCTGTCAATCAATCTTATCTGTTTTCGGTATAATTTCAGCATATTGCTTAATTGTAAAATAAATATTTCAGCATTCTGCACAAAACTAAAGACTATAAGCAACGAATATCCTTGAAAAAAGGGGAAATTGAGCGTGACACTGAGAGTTAGAAGCAGCAAAGAAAATGAATGCTTTTAACAAATGTCAATAGTGTAAACAAATATTTGCTTTATCATCGCAGAGAGCAGAAGGCCTAGGAAAGGGTGCGTACGGACTTTGATTGGAATGTTTACAAATTATACAGTATCATCCCTTGACAGCTAACGGTATGAGAGGTATTATACAGAAGCTGATTTTGTTATGCACCCTTAGCTCAGTTGGTAGAGCAACTGACTCTTAATCAGTGGGCCTGGGGTTCGAGTCCCCAAGGGTGCATTTTTGAAGGTCTTACATCTGTAAGACCTTTTTTATTTGCGAAATAATACGAGTTTGCGTCATGTCGGGCTTATGATGTGTTGATTGCGCGAGTTACGAAAAATTCGGGAGCTTGTGCCCGGATTTTGTGCGGAAAACTTATAATACTTTCTTAGGTATAATAAGTATGTAATAGCTCCGGTCGAGTTATCAAGCAAGAGTTACACAACATTACTATCAGAGATTATTATGGTAAAATTGAATGACTGATTTAGTTTGGACAAAAGACAAAGGCGGTTTATAAATAAAAATAATGGGTAAGTTGGGAGCAATCGGCAAAAACAAAAAGAGCTTGAGCCTTATTTTGGGCTTGACGCTGCTGTTAACTTCCTGCCATGCCAAAATTGCCGAGCGTCCGCTTTACAAGCGTGACTTGGGTGTTAAAAGCGGAGAATCCGATTCTAAAATGTTGCCGCTGAACGGGTTACCGGGAAATCAGACGGACCGGCCGAAAACGACAGTTACAGCACCGAAACCTTCCACTGCCGACGATAAGGGCACCGAAAAGGAAACAGCACCCTTGAAACAGGCAGGCTCGCCGTCTGCAACTTTAACGCCGCAGGGGAAAATTCGTCAGGCGTTAGGCCGGGAGGCGGAGAACAAATTTGACCGTGATGCAGCTTTGAAAAATATCAGCAGTTTGCAGAATGTTCCGGTTTTTAAGCAGAAAGTCTTGCGCCTGGCACTTGTTGATGCCGCTGATTATCATCCTTTTGTTGAGCGGGATGAATATGATCAGGTAATCACCCGCTTGCTGTTCAGAAGCCTTTTTCGCATTGATAAATACAAGCGCTTAACCAAGGATCTGGTTAAATCCTATCGCTATTCCAACGATATGAAAGTTTTGGAAATTACTTTGGATGAACAGGCGATGTACGCCGACAAAACGCCGATAGATGCCTACGACGTTATTAAAGCTTTCAATTTGTTGGCAATACCGAAAAATGATAACTTCGAATCTAAATTGGCTCAAGTTTCCCCGTATTATCAAACTTTGCAGTCCGTAGATAAAGTTGAACAAATAGGAGCATACGGCTTGCGCTTTTATTTGAAGAAACCTGATTTGTTCTTAGCTTACGCCTTAACTTTTCCTATCGTTAAAAGTAATGAATTGTATAACAAGGGCTTGAATAATTTTACTGCTTCCGGTGCTTACAGCCTCAGTCATTACAGGCAGACGGACAGCGAAACTGCAGCAGAAATTAAACAACTTAAGGAAGCATATGCTTTTGCTAAACAACGACCTTTGGGCGAACGACCGAAATATTTTAATTCATTAATTCAGCGCTTTGCCGTGTTCGATTATCCTTCGGAAGATGCTGCTGTCTCTGCTTTTTTAGCCAAAAATATTGATTTGTGTTATACCTGGCCTGCTTATACGGATGAATTAAAGGCGCGGGAACATTATGTTTTCCATTCCGAAGCGGCGGTTAATTTAACTTTTAATCGGCCGCAGATTGCCGATGCTGCCGGAAGTCAGGAACAACAGGAAAAATTGGCGGATTATTATGCCGATGTGCAACTGCTTAAAAGCAAATTAAGCAGCTTTTACAATGATAAATTTCTTTTTCGGGAAGTTGATCCGGCTTTATCGCCGGCGGCCTACAATTTTACCGATGAATTATTTCGACCTTATAAATTAATTCCGGCTTATCCGCTTAATCGTTTGATTCGTGAGCGGAAAAATTTGGCCGGAGATTTTAAGCAAAAAAAATGGCAAATTATAATTCCTGCAAATTTAAGTTTCGGGGCCGATATTATCAGCCGTTTACAGCAAAAATTCACCGAGATAGGCTTAAAGGCCGAGTTTACGTCCGTAGCGTTGAGCAACTTTCAAAACGCAGTCAAACAAAAACCGTGGGATATTGCCATATATCCGTTGCTGACTCACCGTATACCCGATATCGGTTATGAATTGAAAGAGCTCAGTAACGGGAGATTCTGGCGGCGAAATTATACCCAGGCTTTTTTGCCGGAATTTTATCTCTATCCGAAGCAGGCACAGAGCATAATTGACGATTTGGAGGAAATAAAATTAACCGATTCGATGCTGAGTCCTTTGGAAAATGTGACTTATCAGCAGAAGTTCAGTGAATTATACCAGTATACCAATAATATGCCTTTATTAAAGTATAATCGGGCATTATACTTACAGGACAGCTTGCGCGGCGAATTGGCACCGTTTGCTTTAAACCCGTTGGCGGGAGTGGAGGATTTGTGGATATGGTCTACCCCATAATAGTTATTTTGTTAGTTGTAATTGATCAGATGTTGAAATACAATTTTTGGCATTATCTGGAAATAAACGGTGACCTTGTAATATTTCCCTGGCTCAATTTGAGCTTGGCTTTTAACACCGGGGCGGCCTGGAGTTTTTTGGCCGATACGAATTTCGGTATTTACTTATTGAGCTTTTGCTCGCTGTTTTGCAGCGTAGCTTTGGCCTGCTATTTTTATTGCTTCCGCCGGCAACTCGATGCGCCGGCTAAATTGGGCTTAGCTTTAATTATTGCCGGTTCTCTCGGCAATTTATGCGACCGGGTGTATTTGCATAAAGTTGTAGATTTTGTTGATTTTCATCTCGGGAATTGGCATTTTCCGACCTTTAACGGTGCCGACAGCTACATAACTTTGGGAATTCTGCTTTTGTTGTTGTTGCTTTTAACCGGCCGTTTGCATTTACCGCTTTTATATGAGAACAAGAAATTAACAGGTGAAACTGATGGGCGAAATAAGTGAAAACGATTGGGAACTGCAAAAAATTCTGGGTCAGGGGCAACAGGTTCTGCTGCCTGCCGGCGTCCGCTTGGATCAGGCCTTAGCTCAAGTTTTGCCGTTCAGTCGCAGCGAGATTACTCGCTTCTTAAAAGCTCCGTGTCTGGCGCCGCTCAAACAGCCGAGTGAACTTAGAAGTTGGCAAGCTGAAATTGCCGCTTTGACAGGTAAATTGGAAGAGCAGCAATTGCCGGCAGCTTCCATTTTACAGGAGCAACGGCAATTGGCGTTGGCATATTGGTCTTGGTGTGCCAGAAAACCGAGCTACAAGAGCGACAAAGATGAACTTTACTTTTTTCTGCCGCCGTTAGCCGCCTTGGATAATTACTTTTTACAGGCGGAGTATTTGCCGCTCAATATTATTTATGAAGATGAATATTTATTGGTCCTGGATAAAGAAAAAGGAATAGTTGTGCATCCGGCAGCGGGAAATTGGCATCATACTTTGTTGCAGGGCGTTTTATATTATTTGCAGAACAAAGAGGGAGATAATGTTAAACCTTATTTAGTTCACCGCATAGATAAGGACACTTCCGGATTGCTTATTGTGGCTAAGACTAAAGCGGCTCAAAGTCGATTACAGGCCGATTTACAGGTGCATGCCGTTAAGCGCATCTATCGGGCTTTGGCCGAAGGCGTCTTTTCTGAAAGTAAGTTTAAAATACAGGGAGCTTTGGGACGAGACAGCCGGAATCCCTTGCGGAAGGCGATCGTTCCGGACGGTAAACAGGCTGTCACGCATATTACTTTGCTCAAACAATATGTTAACTGTGCCTATGTGGAAGCAAGTCTGGAAACGGGAAGAACCCATCAAATCCGGGCACATTTGGCGGCTTTGCAGCATCCTTTGGTGGGCGATGTGCTGTATGGTGCGAAAAAATTTCCGGCTGCCGTTAATCTGCCTGCAGGTCAATGTCTGCATGCGCGGAAGTTGGAATTCACCCATCCGATAACTCTGGAAAAAATGGCTTTTCTTTCTCCCTTGCCGGCTTATTTCAATTCTGCTTTGCAATTAGCGGAAAATGGTATAATCTAACAGTAACCTGTCCGGAATCGGCAAAGTGAAGACTTTCTTTTATTAATGTTATAATTAACGCAGAGGTGTTATGCAAAAGATTATAGAAATGACTCCGACGCAAAGCTCGATGCTTTTAGGAGCATATAACAAGAATGTACGTAATTTGGAGCGGGATTTTCTTTGCACCATTGAGCCTGCGGCCGCCGGATTGGTCCTGAACGGTGAAGATGAGGCCAAGCTGGAGCAGGCAGCCTTAATTGTTGAGCGTTTGTATGATTTATTGTGTAAAGGACATAATTTAACGGAGCAGACGAGTTGCTATTTAGCTGACAGTTTATTGGCAGGAGATAGCGAACAGGTAGCGAGCTATAATCCCGATTTAGTTTGTGTTACAGCCAAAGGCCGTGAAATTAAAGCTAAGACCAAGGGTCAGGCGAATTATGTTAAAGCTATTCTGCATAACGAAATAACCTTTGCTATCGGACCAGCCGGCACGGGCAAAACGTTTTTGGCAGTAGCAATTGCCGTTAACGCCTTCCGCAAAAAGGAAGTAGATCGTATCATTTTAACCAGACCGGCAGTTGAAGCGGGGGAAAAGCTGGGATTTTTACCGGGAGATTTACAAACAAAAGTTGATCCTTATATGCGTCCGCTATATGATGCTTTACAGGAACTTATGGGAGTAGATCAGTATCTGAGCAACTTGGAGAAAGGTCTGATTGAAGTTTCACCTCTGGCCTATATGCGCGGCCGAACGTTGGATAATGCTTTTATTATTCTGGATGAAGCGCAGAATACAACGCCGGAACAGATGAAGATGTTTCTGACCCGCTTGGGATTCAATTCCAAAGTTGTCGTGACGGGTGATTTGACGCAGATTGACCTGGAAGTTAAGCAGCGTTCCGGTTTGCAGATTATTAAGCCGATTTTACAGCATATAGAGAGTATTAAATTTATCGAATTAAATAATTTGGATGTCGTACGTAATCCTTTAGTCCAGAAAATTGTAGCGGCGTATGAAGTGTATGACAAGGAAAAAGGTGCTCGTTTTCGCCGGAAAAAGAGTGAACGGTGATTTATGCGTTTTGATTTCAGAAAGTTAAGTAAATTTGCACGTTACAGTATAGCTTTATGCTTGTCTGTATTACTTTTAGGCGTGATTTATTGGCAATTTTTGCCGGAAAAATATGATCTGCATGTCGGTCAGGTTTCCCAGTATGATATTGTGGCGACTCACAGTCTGGTCGATTACAATGCGACTCGTTTGAAAGCTATAGCGGAAGCCAGCGCAATCAGCCCGATATTTGCCCGTTCCGAAGAAATGTCGGCCAAGTCGTTGGCGAAGCTGGATGATTATTTATCGCAAATTTATCAATACCGTCTGCCCGTATGGCAGGGTTTTGCCCAAGTCAGCGGCGAAAAATTGAAAGATACGTTGTCCGATGCGCTGGCCGATTTTAAGAATACATTCCCGGAAAATTCGGAAGAAGGCGCTAAACCTGATACGGACGCCGCTTTGCCGGCAAACGGTGAAAAAGATAAAGACAAGGCTGCGGACAAAGATAATGCCAATGATAAGGATGCGGATAAAGACAGCGATTCCAAGTCGCAGGCAGCCCCGGCTAAAAAATCTGAACCGGCGAAGATTAAGGAAAAGGTAAAAGAAAAAGTTGAGGCCTCCTATCCGCATAAAGCGACATTACAGAAACTCGCCGATAAAATCAACGATTACAGTCGGGACCGGAATGTTTATGTTTCAAGAGCATCGGCTACCTTGTTGGCGGAAGCCGAACCGAGTGTGTTCATGTCGCTGGTTATTGAACTGCGGACTGTAGCCAAGTCGATTATGAGTCAGGATCTGAACAAAGAAAAATTGGATATTACTATTACACATAAGTGCAGTAAATTGGTGGAAACAGTTAAAAGTTATGCCGATTTGTACGGGGTCGGAGCACCGATTCTGCGCAGCTTGCTTGCTCCTAATTTGCGCTATGATGCTGAAGCGACGAAAGAGGCGCGTACGACGGTTTATGAACGGGCAATGAAAAACCCGGTGCAAATTCATCGCGGTACCAGAATTGTCAATTATAACGACGTCATCAGTGAATCACAGTATGAAAATTTGAAACAGTTGGGTTTGTTGGTGCAGGAATCTACGCCCAATTATCAGTATTTGTTGATTTTGCTGTGCATGTATATCGTTTGCCTGGGCATGAGTATTATTTACTTGAACGGACCTTTGTCCGACTATAATGCCGGCAGAGGCTCCAACTTTATTTTGATCGCCAGTGCCGTGATGGTTATTTTAGCTGCTTTATATACGTCGAAACTTTCAGCGTCGCTTATTCCCATTCCGTTTTTTGTCCTGATAGCAGTCGTGTATTTCAGTGCCGGAGATGCTCTATTTTTGAGCTTGGATTTGGTGATCTTTTTGAGTATTCTCAGTAAAAATACTGTCAGTCATTTTGTCGTTTACACTTTTGCGACTTTGATTATGATTTTAATTATGAGTTTTTCCAAGCAAAAAGTTAATTATCTGCTGCTTATTGTTGCGTCGACTCTGGCCATGCTTTTGGGCGCTGCTGTTTATGTGGTCTTTGAAAATCAGACTTTATTGGAGGCCTGTCGGATAATAGCTTTGTGTGTTTTGAACGGCTTGCTGAGTTCTTTGCTGGCAGTCGGAATAATTCCTTTGTTGGATTTTACTTTTGCCGCCGTTTCACCGATGCGGCTGGTAGCTTTGGCTCAACCGGATGCACCGCTTATGAAACGTCTGTTTATGGAAGCTCTGGGAACTTATCAACATTCTATGATGGTAGCCAACTTGGCCGAGTCGGCTGCGGAAGCTGTCGGGGCCAATACTTTGCTGTGTCGAGTAGGCGCTTATTACCATGATATCGGTAAATTGGAACAACCTTTGATGTTTACGGAAAATCAGGACGATTATAATCCGCATGATGATTTACAACCGGAAAGCAGCTATAAAATAATTACCCGCCATGTAGCTATGGGGCAGAAAATTGCCCGGCGCTATCGTTTGCCCCAGGCTTTGATTAATATTATCAAGCAGCATCACGGAACAACCGTTCTTTTCTATTTCTATAAAAAAGCGGAAAAAGAGCATGAAAAACTGCATTTGGTACCGGTAAATAAAGATGATTGGCGCTATCCGTGGGAGAGTCCGACCAGTAAAGAAGCGGCAATTATTATGTTGGCTGATTCTTTGGAAGCGGCGATGAAATCTACCGGCTATCGGACTTCAAAAGAAGTGGAAGAATTATCGCGTAAAATCCTTCATGACAAAAACAGCCAGGATCAATTGATTAATTCCGGTTTGTCTTACCATGATGTTGAAAAAATATTGGCGGCTTTTACGCGCGTTTACGCCGGAGTGTTTAAGGAAAGGGTAAAATATCCAGATGTTAGCAAGAATTAAGTTGTATCATGATTTTGAAAGTGCGGCTGAATTTCAGGCACAATTTGCCGTGCCCGATTCTTATATGGCAGCGTGTAATTATAATTTAGATATCTTATTGGATGCCTGGCAGGCGGCATTGACGAAACTTTTGCAAACGACTTTGCAAACGGGGGCGGCGAGCTTATTGAAGAGTTTGGAGAACAAGGCCGATTATGTCGAAATGAATGTTAATCTCGGTTCAGCTGCAGCTATTAGAAAACTGAATAAAGAATATCGGCAAAAAGATTATGTGACGGATGTTCTGTCTTTCCCGCATTATGAATTAAAAGAAGGAAAGCTGTTGCAGCCTCTGATGCCTTATGATTTGGAACCGGAAATGCCGGAAGAAGCAGATGTTGCCGAAATGTCGGCGGAAGATGAAGAGCGTATGGCCCCGAAAGAGGTCTTTAATTTAGGCGATATTTATTTATGCGGTGATAAAGTGCGGGAACAGGCGGAAAACTACGGCCACAGTTATTGGCGGGAGTTCAATTTTCTTTGTTGTCACGGTTTCCTGCATGTTTTGGGCTATGATCATGAAGAAGGACAAAGGGAAGAAAGTCTGCAATTTGCGCTGCAGGATCAGATTTTAGGTAATTTGCTGATTTTACGGGAAAATCCGGAACTCAAACCGGCGGAATTGATAGCCTTGGCCAAAGAATATAATGAATCTCCTTGCTTGCCGCTGACAGCAGTGCCGCAAGCGCAGACAGAAGATTTGCCGGCAGATTTCAAGTCCGGTTTTGTGGCTATTGTCGGGCGTCCGAATGTCGGCAAATCAACGTTACTGAATGAAATATCGGGAGCGTATTTGGCTATTACTTCAGCGAAAGCGCAGACCACCAGAGATAATATCAGAACGATTTATAATACCAAAGACAGTCAGATTATATTTACCGATACCCCCGGTGTACACACAGCTGCTGATAAACTGGGAGATTATATGAATCAATCGGGCTTGGCAGCCATTAAAGATGCAGATGCAGTTTTACTTCTTGTGGATGCGGCTTATGCTTATCCGGGCAAAGTTGAGCATAAATTGCTGGAGCGTTTGAGCGAATTGCACAAACCGGCAATTCTTGTAATCAATAAAGCCGATACGGTAGTTAAACAAAAGCTTTTACCGCTGATTGATGCTTACAGTAAGTTGTATCCGTTTCAGGCCGTCGTGCCGATTGCAGCCTTAAAAAGTGACGGAATTGCGGAACTTTTGACGGAAATTATTCGCATTTTGCCGCAAGGTCCGAGATATTATCCTTTAGACTATTTTACCGATCAAACCGAACGTAATTTATGTGCGGAGTTAATCAGAGAACAAGTTTTGAAGTATTATCACAAAGAGTTACCGTATGGAGTTGCTGTGGAAATTGAAAAATTTGCCGAAGAAACGGATGAGACCGGGGAACGCTGCTTGGTAAAATTACAGGCGGCGATTATTACGGAGCGCGCAAGTCACAAAAAAATGTTAATCGGCAAAGACGGACAGGCGATCAAACGGATGGCTTCATCTGCCAGAATTAAGATCGAGGAGGCACTGGAGTGTAAAGTCTATTTGGAGGTACGGGTCAAGGTGCGGGAAAATTGGCGCGATAAGTCGATTTATCTCAATGATTACGGCTATAACCTGAAAAAAGCGCAGAATCGACCTTTACAATAATTTTATGGATAATAACGGTCATTATAAATGTCAGGCGCTGCTTTTACGGGTCAGCGCCAAATTGCCCGGCGGACGCTTTATTAAAATTTTCAGCCCGCAAATCGGAGTTATCAGCTGCTTTGAACAAAAAGGTAAAGCTGCCGGCAGCGATAATGCTTTTACTTCGCTCAAGCCTTATTTTTTACCCGATTACAGCTATGTCGATTTGGATCTGTTTTCTCACCGCGGAAAATATTACTTAAGCGACTTCAGTGTAATTTACCGCTTTTCTCTTTTAACTCGTAGCTTGCCGACATTAGCGGCAACAAGCCTGATTCTCGATTTGTTGACCGATTTGGCTACAGACAGGGAGCAGGCCCGGAAACTTTGGCCTTATACATTGTATGCTTTGAGCGCTGTTGATAAACTGGCTGAAAATTCAGTTGATCTCAGTGTTGTCAGAGGAATTGCGGCAACTTATATTTTACGGTCCTTGGCTGAGAGCGGTTACCGCCCGAATTTGGATTTACCGTCTGCTACGACGGCCGAACGAACCTGCTTTTCTTTTGCTGCCGGCAGTTTGCAGACTTATAGGCAGACGGAGGCGGATTCTTCGCTTACTTCCGTGCAGGAGCTTTCCGGTAATTGCACAAATCTTTTAAGGTACATTTGCAGCTGCCCGGTACAACGTTTATACAATATAGTTATAAGTCCGGAGTTGAGTGCATATCTTTGGCATTTTGCCGAACGTTGGCTGGCTTATAATTTAGAAAAAGAATATTCCGGGCAGAAATCTTTGGATGAGTTACAAAAAGACAGCGCCGCCTTTTTGGATCTGGCAGCACAAATAGCTCTTAAAAGAAGGGGTAGGGACCAAGGTGCGGCTGACAAATTTGTGTTAAAATAGGAATGTTATGAAAAATTTTCAGTTCGAGTCGGCAATTTTGCTCGGATAAACATATATTAGGAGGAACAATATGTCAGGACATTCAAAATGGAATAATATTAAGCGCAAAAAAGGTGCAGCTGATGCTAAGCGCGGTGCTGTATTTACCAAAATCGGGCGTGAAATTCAAGTTGCAGTTAAAATGGGCGGTCCTGACCCGGATGTTAATTCGCAATTGAAAGATGTTATTGCCAAGGCGAAAAGTAATAATATGCCTAACGATACCATTCAACGTTCAATTCAAAAAGCTGCCGGTGCCGGCGCTAATGAAAATTATGAATCGGTTACATACGAGGGTTACGGCCCTGCCGGTGTAGCAGTTTTAGTGGAGTGCTTAACCGATAATCGTAACCGTACAGCCGGAGAAGTCAGACACAGCTTTGATAAGCACGGCGGTAATTTAGGTACCAACGGTTGCGTTTCTTTCATGTTCAAGCGCCAGGGATCTATTTTGTTGGCAGCTGATGACACGGACGAAGACGCTTTAATGTTGGAAATTTTGGAGTGCGGCGGGGAAGATCTGCAGGCGCAAAAAGATGAAGATGATGAGTTGGTCGGTTATTGCGTGACGACAGCAGCTGATAATTATTATGCGGTCAAAACGGCCTTAGAAGCAGCCGGGCACAAAATTCTGGAAAGTCAACTGGAACGGGTACCTGATAACTATATCAGCGTTAAAGACCCGGAACAGGTGAAAAAATTGGAGAATTTAATTGATACCTTGGAAGAAAATGATGATGTACAGGCCGTATATCATAACTGGGATGAAGAAGAATAAGGCGGACGGAGAAGGTTACAGGTGAAGAAAGATTTACCTAAAATAACTGAAAAAGAGAAACAGGCTGAGGCGGTACAGGGTCGTCTCGGCTTGTTTGCTTATTGGCGCCGTAAATTGCCGGAATTACCGGATTTTTCCGGTGAAACTAGGAGCTTGCGCAAAATTGCTCGTGCCGTTTGGCATGATACGGGTAGAATTCTGCGGCAAGTCACACGCAATACCGCCAATTTGCAACTCAAAGGTAAACTGTTGCCGCACCGGCGCCAACATACACCCAAAGATCAAGTTTCTTTGCCTGAAATTGAAGATGAGAGCGAGTTGTATAAGCTGCAGGAGACGAAGTCTGTAATTTCAGCGCCGGAGCAGGAGGCTGATTCTGCTGTCAAGTCGAATTTACCGCTCTTTTTACAGAACAAAGGTCAAAACATTCCCGATTTTGATGATCTTAAGCGCTTCCCGAACAGTGAACCGGAACTTGCCTTAGCTGCCCGGGAACAAGATCCGGCCCGGGAAGCCAAAATGCCTCTTGTTTTGGAGGAAATGAAGAAAAAACTGAATTTTGAATTCTTGAACGTTAAAACCGATAAACTCGGCAGCAAGGCAGTCAGTAAAGACAGTTCTTATGATTTGAGTAAATTGGATGAGACGCAAAGCCGAGCGATTTTAAGCAAAATTTATGTTGTAGCGTTCGTCGGTCCGTCCGGGACGGGGAAATCTACCAGAGCCAATCAGGTAGCATTTTTATCAAAATGCAGTTATATAATTGACGATGCTTTGTTGATTAAAGAAAATCATATTGTCGCCGGCAGTTCAGCCAAACGGGCCGGAACTAAAATCGAGTCGGTGCGGCAGGCGATTTTTTTCGATCCGATTCGGGCCCAAACCATGCGGCGCGCTTTGATCAGCCAACAACCGGGGCGCTTATTAATTCTAGGTACAAGTGAAGCGATGATTAAAAAAATCTGTAAAGCTTTGTGGCTGCAATTTCCGTCCGAGTGGATCAATATTACGGATGTGGCTACTGCAAGTGAGATTAATCAGGCCCGTTACAATCGAATTCATACCGGTCAACATGCAATTCCCGTTCCTTCGATGGAATTGAAGCATGAATTTTCCGGCTCAATTTTTGAACCTTTGAATCTGTTACGGCAACGCTTTATTAACAAGGAAAGTGAAAATAAAGATAAAGAGAACGGTAATGTACCTTTAACAGCCGCATCGGTTTTAATCAGTGGCGGTAAAATGCCGCTGCAGGTGGAGCAAAGTATTGTTCGACCGAGTTTTTCCGTTTTGGGACACTACAGTATTACCGATCAGGCGTTAAAAAATATTGTTTTTTACAGTTTACAGAAAGTTAAAGCGGTACATCGCTTGCGGGACTGTGAAGTGCAGCAGGAAACAAGCGGCCTGGTTTTCAAAATTAAGTTATCACTGTATTACGGCTATAATGCGCAGAAGGCCTTGCAGGAGGCGCAGGCGGCCGTTATTGAGGCGGTAAGTAATTTAACGGCGATGAATATTTTGCAGGTGTCATTATTAGCCGAGGCGCTGGTGGTGAAAAAAAGCGAGTGATTCTATATTACCGGGATCGTTAGCGTGCTTGAAAGCGGGGGCTATATCTATTACTTGCTATATTAATATTTATCTTGCGCTGAACGGTATATCTATGTATAATGATTATTGCTTTTATGCAGGTGTAGTTTAGTGGTAAAACTTCAGCCTTCCAAGCTGACTATGAGGGTTCGATTCCCTTCACCTGCTTCAGTATATGGGCTCATAGCTCAGGTGGATAGAGCAACAGCCTTCTAAGCTGTGGGTCAGGGGTTCGAATCCCTTTGGGCTCATATTTTATTAAGCCGGATGCTGTGCACCGGCTTTTTTCAGCTTTACATCAGGACGCAGTTAGGCGATTCCAATTGACATAATGAGGCGGCAATAGTGAAAAAACAATATGATAATGCATCTATATCGGCGTTAAAAGGCGCCATGCGTGTCCGCTTGCGTCCGGCCGTTATATTCGGTTCGGATGATCTGAATGGCTGCGAACATGCTTTTTTTGAAATATTATCCAATTCTATAGATGAGGCCAGAGAAGGCTTCGGTCGGGAAATAATTGTTAAATGTTACAAAGACGGTTCTTATTCCGTGGAAGATTTCGGCCGCGGTATACCGTTGGATTATAACGAACGGGAGCAAAGATATAATTACGAGCTGGTCTACATGGAATTGTATGCCGGCGGCAAGTATAACAATGCTGCAGGTCAAGATTACAGCTACAGTTTGGGGCTTAACGGCTTGGGAGCCTGCGCAACACAGTATGCGTCAGCTTATTTCGACGTACAGGTTAAGCGGGACGGCTTTCTTTACGAATTGCATTTTGAAAAGGGTGAAAACATCGGCGGTTTGCACAAAAGCCCCTGTAAAAGCAAAAAAACGGGAACTTTTCAGCGCTTTTTGCCCGACACTGAAGTCTTTACGGATGTGAAAATTCCGGCAGATTATTTTCGTCTGGTCCTGAAACAGCAGGCAGTAGTTAATGCCGGAGTAACTTTTACCTTTATTGATGAGAATACGGGGGAAGAAGAACACTACTGCTATGAACGCGGCATAGAAGGATATTTGCAGGAACTCAATGCCGATAACGGTATCAGCGACGTTTTTACTTTTGCAGAACAGGGCCGCGGCAGAGATAAAGCTGATCGACAGGAATATGATGTTAAAATTGAAGTGGCTTTCGCTTTTAATAATCATAATCCGCGCCAGGAATTTTATCATAATTCCAGTTGGTTGGAATACGGCGGTTCACCGGAGAAAGCGTGTCGGCAGGCTTTTACTTACGCTTTTGATAAAGTGTGCAAAGAACGGGATAAATACAAAAACAACGAAGGAAAAATTGTTTTTCAGGATATTGCCGATTCATTATTATTGGTTACCAATTCTTTTTCTACCAGTACTTCTTATGAAAATCAAACCAAAAAAGCGATCAACAATCGTTTTATTCAGGATTTTATGACGGAACTTTTGAAATCACATTTGGAATTGTGGTTTATTGAGCAGAAAGCTGTGGCTGATAAAGTTCTGGAGCAGGTGCTGATTAACAAGCGTGCCCGTGAAAGTGCCGAAAAACAGCGGATAACGGTTAAAAGTAAATTACAGGGAAAAGTTGACATTACCAATAGAATAAAAAAATTTATTGATTGTCGCAGCAAAGACGCGAATTGCAAGGAGTTGTATATCGTAGAAGGCGATTCGGCTTTGGGTTCCGTCAAACTGGGGCGAGATGCCGAGTTTCAGGCCGTAATTCCGCTTAGAGGTAAGATTCTGAACTGTTTGAAAGCCCCTTTAAGCAAAATTTTTCAGAGCGATATAATCATGGATTTGGTGCGGGTGTTAGGTTGCGGCGTCGAACTTAAGCATAAGCAAATAAAGGGCGTAGGTGAATTCGACCCGGATTTATTGCGTTGGAATAAAATAATAATTTGTACCGATGCTGATGTTGACGGCTTCCAAATTCGCACTTTAGTTCTGGCGATGCTTTACCGTTTAGTCCCCACTTTGCTGAAAATGGGCAAAGTCTATATAGCCGAGTCGCCGCTTTACGAAATAACTTATATGCCGAAAGGTAAAGGTGACAGTATTACTTACTTTGCTTATGACGAGAAAGAAAAAGCCGCTTTGCTGAAAAGTTTGGGACAGGCGAATTGTAAGTTACAGCGTTCCAAGGGCTTGGGTGAAAACGAACCGGATATGATGTGGCGTACAACTATGAATCCGCAAACAAGACGTCTTATTCAAGTTACCGACGAAGCGGAAGCTGAAATGCAGGAGATATTCGATTTGCTGCTGGGTGATAATCTTAACGGCCGGAAAGAATTCATTGCCGCCAACGGACATAATTATTTGGAACTTTTGGATTTGGATTAAACGAAATTGTGGCTTAATTAAGAGAGAATACGGATATGAAAAATAAGAAAAAATCACAAGATAAGGCGGTCGGAAAAAGCGGCGTTAAAGACCAAGTCAGCTATCCGTCTGAATTGCAGTATTTAGCAGAAGCTGCCGGCAGCGTGAGCTTGGAACCTATCGGCCAAACTTTGCAAAATAATTATATGCCCTACGCTATGAGCGTCATTATTTCCCGTGCAATTCCGGAAATAGACGGTTTCAAACCGGCCCATCGTAAACTTTTGTATACGATGTATAAGGCCGGACTCCTTAACGGCGCACGCAGCAAATCGGCCAATGTGGTCGGCGCAACCATGAAACTTAATCCCCACGGTGACCAGGCGATATACGATACTTTAGTTCGTTTGACTCGGGGTAACGAAACCCTGTTGCATCCTTATATTGATTCCAAAGGTAACATGGGTAAGCAATATTCCAAGGATATGCAATCGGCGGCGCCACGTTATACGGAAGTCAAACTTGATGCTATAGCCAATGAAATTTTTCGCGGCATAGATGAAGATATGGTCGATTTTGTGCCCAATTATGACGGGACGATGTCGGAACCTACGCTTTTGCCGACAGCTTTTCCGGGAATACTGGTTAACGCCAATCAGGGTATTGCCGTCGGCATGGCGAGCAATATCTGTTCCTTCAATTTGCAGGAAGTTTGCCGGGCTGTCATAGCATACATTAATGATCCCGGTTGTGACCTGTTGCAGTATATGCCGGCGCCGGATTTCGCTTCCGGAGCAGCATTAATTTACGATGAAAGTAAAATGCGGGAAATTTATAACAGTGGTCGCGGCAGCTTCAAATTACGGGCCGAATATACGATCAATAAGGCTGATAACTGCATTGAAATCCGGGAAATTCCCTATACTTCGACGATTGAAAGCATTATTGATAAATTGGCCGAACTGGTCAAAAGCGGTAAAATCAAAGAAATTACGGATGTCCGTGACGAAACGGACATTAACGGTTTGTGTATCACTATTGATTATCGCAAAACGGCCGATCCGGAACAATTGATGCAGAAATTGTTTTCCTTAACCGAGTTGGAGAACAGTTTCCCGTGCAATTTTAATGTCCTCATTGAAGGCTGTCCGCAAGTTTTAGGTGTCAAAGCTATTATTGCCCAATGGTTGAAATTCCGGCGAAATTGCGTGAAAAGGCGTTTGCTTTTTCAAGAACGTAAATTGCAGGTTAAACTGCATCTGCTGCAAGCTTTAGCCGAAATTCTGCTCGATATCGACAAAGCCATTAATATAATAAAAAATACGGAAAAAGATGATGCTGTTGTTCCCAATTTAATGGAAGCGTTTGCTGTGGATGCGGAACAGGCGGAGTATATTTGCAACATCAAATTAAGACAATTAAATAAAGAACATATTTTGCAACGCTTGGAAGAAAAGCGCAAAATAACTGATGATTTAGCCGATATTGCCGCAACTTTGGCGCAAACGGCCAAGCTGAATGCTCTGATAATTAAAGAATTGAAAACGATAGCCGATAAATACGGGCAGGAGCGTAAAACGAAAATTATAGCGGCGGCCGATATAACTGAAGTCAGCGATGCCGACTTTATTGAAGACTTCAATTTGCGCGTTTTCCTGACGCGAGACGGTTATTTGAAAAAATTAGCTTTAACCTCTTTGCGCAGTACGGCCGAGTTGAAATTGAAGGAAAATGATCAAATATGGCAAATGCAAAGCGGTAGTAATAAACAGGAACTTTTGCTTTTCAGTTCCCAAGCCAATTTGTACAAATTAAAGCTTTCCGATTTGAACGATGACAAGCCTTCAGATTGGGGAACCTATTTGCCTAATTTGTTGAGCTTGGCTGCAGATGAAAAAATTGTAGGTATGTTGATAACGTCGGATTATAAGGGAGAAATTGCTGCTGCTTATGCCGACGGCAGAGTAAGTAGAGTTGAACTTGCAGCTTACGCTACGAAGCAAAACAGAAAGAAACTTATAAAGGCAGTCAGTACGCACAGTCCGGTTATTGCTGTTTATTATTTGCCCCCGGATACAGCAGGTGAGCAACGCGATTTCGTGCTGATCAGCGATCAGGCCAAAGCTGTATTATTTAATTTGGATCTGATTAATCGCAAGAGCACTCGGACCAACCGCGGCGATCAGGTGTTAAAATTGAGAAAACAGGCTCAAATACTCGATTTTATACCGTTGAACGATTTGACCGATAAAACCGAGTGGGAAAGACATCGCGTCCATAAATTGGGAACAAGCGGTATAACTTTGAAAAGTGCCGATTTGCAGGAGCGACAAATAACTTTATTCAAATAAATATTTTATTTTGCGGCCGGAGAAATTGCTGCTAAAAGATTTATAATGAAAGCATGAAGTTACGGACGGAGAGAACAATATGAACAATGATAAACCGATTGATAATATGAGCTATGAGAACATTTTGCATATTGTTCGCAGTGATTTGCCGTTAATTGAAATCAGACAACGGCTCGAAGATTTCCACGACCGTGATATTGCCGAAGTTTTGCACGATTTAACCGATGCGGAACGGGAAAACTTATTCAAAGCTCTGGGAATAGAGCGCTTTTCCGATGTTTTCTCTTATTTGGACGACGGGGCGGAAGAAATTCAAACGTTGCCGATTGCCGATGCTGCCGAAATTCTGGCCAATATGGATTCCGATGATGCTGTTGATATTTTGGAAAAAATCGACAGTGCTCCGGTCAGAGAAAAATTATTAACTTTGATGGGCGATAAGGCTTCCAAAAACGTTAAATTAATTCGTTCATATGAAGAAGATACGATCGGTAATATGATGACGACCAATTACATTTTAATACCTAATAATGTGACGGTAAAAAGTGCAATGCGTCGCTTGATTAAACAGGCTGAAGAAAACGACAATGTCAGCACTATATACGTCAAAGATGAAAATGATAAGTATTACGGTGCTATCGATTTGCGAAAGTTAATTATTGCCCGGGAAAATACCGCTTTGGAAAGTATTATCCAGAGAAACTATCCTTTTTTACGGGTTGACGAGAAAATAGAAGAATGTATTGAAGACCTGAAAAATTATTCGGAAGACTCTTTACCGGTCCTGAATCAGAAAGAAGAGATGGTCGGTGTAATCACGGCCCAGGATGTAATTGAAGCCGTTGATGATGAAATGAGTGAAGATTATGCCAAATTCGCCGGTTTGACAGCAGAAGAGGAAGATAATAAGAGTTTATTACGCAGTGCCATACAGCGTTTACCTTGGCTGATTTTATTGCTGTTTCTGGGGATGGGCGTTTCCAGTGTCGTCGGGTTATTTGAGAAGATTGTAATGGAATTAACTATTATTATGAGTTTCCAATCCTTGGTTTTGGATATGGCGGGCAATGTCGGCACGCAATCTCTGGCTGTGACTATCAGAATTTTGATGGATAAGAATATTACCGGCCGGGAGAAGTTCTTCTTTATGTTGAAGGAGTTGGAAATCGGGGCGATTAACGGCCTGATTTTGGGCGGTATGTCCCTGATCTTAGTAACTTTCTATCTGACGCTGTTTAAGGGTTACTTGATTTTACACGCTCTGCCGATAGCCGTCTGTGTCGGTTTGGCTTTATGTATAGCTATGCTGGTTTCCGGCCTGGTCGGGTCTTTGACGCCGATTTTCTTCGACCGTATTCACGTAGATCCGGCAGTAGCCTCAGGTCCTTTAATTACGACTATTAATGATTTGGTTGCGGTCGTAACTTATTACGGCTTGGCGGCAATCTTCCTTTTGGGTCATATTAATCTGCGGTAAAATTTAACAGCAAACTTTAACAGAGTGCGCCGCTTACTCCAAGTCTTTCCGCTTTTGCCGGCGGCAGAGAAATTTTAACTTGGTTTCAGAAATAATAGTAGCCAGAAAAATCAAAGCAAAACCTAAGATAACTAAAGGGGTAATTGCTTCCATCCCGAAGCAGGCAGGGAAAATCAAGCCGAAAATAGATTCCGTACTCAGTAAAATAGCCGCGGTTGCCGGTTCTGTATATTTTTGACCGATATTCTGTAATAAAAGCGCCAGTATGGTGCAGACAACAGCCAAGTAAATAACGCTGGAAATAACTTTATAATCCAAGGCGGTACTTATAGTTTCCCGCAAAGCCCGGCTGCAAATCCAGGCTTCGACAGCGGCTGTGAAAAATTGGACGATAGTCAAAAGAATAGGATCGGTTTTCCTGGCGTATTTACCGACCATAATAATATACAAAGCGAATAATATACCGCTTATTAAAGCGATACCGTCTCCCGTCAGGACCGAAACGGCGGAAGTCCCCTGAATTGCGGTGACAGCGTTACCTGTCATGCCGATCAGACCGGCTCCGACAAAGGTACAGACGGATGCTGCTATATTGAAACGGTCCAATTTGGAGCGCATAATCAAATAAGCTAAAAAAGGCACAAAAACACAGTAAGTTGCATTTAAGAAAGCAGCTCGGCCCGGAGTGGTGAAATTAATACTGAAAGTTTGCAAAGCGTACGACGTATAAAGTAACGTGCCGCCTAAAAATCCGATCAATATATCTGTTAATTTGAGATTCTTTAATTTCTTATAAAAAATTAAAGCGGTAATCGGAGCGGCAATCGTAAAACGCCAAGCCAATAAAGTGTTGGTAGGTACGTCGTCAATAGCGAATTTGGCAAAAGTTAAAGATGTTCCCCATAAAATAGCGGTAGCTAATAAGGCTGCACGCGGTAAAATAAAATTTAATCCGGCAGAATGATTTTGGTGTCGATTGTTCATACTGAATAAGTTATCCTTTCCTTTTCAGTTTAACACTACATAGAGTATTTGAATAGCTGAAACGGCATTTTTCACTAAATAGCGGAAATAGGCAGACAAAATAATTATTTTTAACCGTATAATATTTATGTGTCATTTTTTGTTCGAACTTCGCAAAAACGCTGCTGCGCCCGCAGAAACATTTTTATAACAGAACTTTTATTTTATGATATTATTATTATTATTAACAATTAATGGTTGGAAATTGAGAGAGCGAATATATCGCCTGAAAGGAGAAAACCTTCATGAATTTTAGACATTGTTTTTGGCAATACAGGCGAGTAATATTTTCTGTGCTGTTTTTTACCGGATTGAGTGTCGCTTGTATTTCGATTGTTCCTTATATGACCAAGGTTGTTTTGGACAGCTATGCCCGATTGAGTCTGAAGCAAGCCGCTGTTTATTCCGCTGTCTATATTATTGCTGTTATTTTATTTTTGTTGACCGAGTATGCGAAGAAAATCAGTTTTAATAAGTTGCAACAGGTTTACGGCTTGGATGTAAGAATGAGACTTTTTCAAACAATTGTGCGTTTGCCGCACTATCTTTTCAATCAGCAGAAAACAGGTCGTTATATTAACGCTTTGACGAATGATTTGGAGAATATCTACGTCAATTATATATTGTGTTACGTGCAGTTGGCAGTCAGTATAGTTTCACTTTTAATTTATTTGGCTTATATGGTTTACCTTAATCGGATATTATCACTTGTTTTGCTGCTTGTCTGTTCCTTGGCACTTCTTATACCGCAGCTGCTTGGTGATAAATTAAGTGTCGAACGGAGAAATTTCAGTCAGGCTGAGGCCTATTTTTTAGATGCACTGAACGATTTATTGGCGGCAAATGAGATTTATGACAGAAATAGTCAACCGAAATTTGAAAAAATTTTTGCAGCCTATAATTTTTCTTTTGAAAAAACGCAACGTTCATTAGGTGATTGTATCTCATTAAGCAATATTTTTTCAGCATCAAGTTTGTATCTGATTAATATTGTAACATTTGCGCTCGGTTTGTTTCTGGTTGCAAGCGGACAACTTGCTTTATCATCGTTGATTGCGATGCTGGCTTTTGTCGATTTGGTCGCTATACCGACGCGTGATATTATTTATCAGATTATTAATATTCGTTCTGCCGGGCATTTAATAAACAGATTGGCCGAATTTTTCCCAACTGAAACTTATGCTCTTCCGGAAAATTCCAATTTTAAGAATTTACAGGTGCGTGATTTAGATTATCAAATCGGTAATTTTCATTTGTCGGCCGGGAATTTAAGTATAGAGCGGGGGAAGAAATATTTGTTGATCGGAGATAACGCTTCCGGTAAATCTACTTTGCTGAGATTGCTGGCAGGAGAACTTCTGCGACCGAAGAACATGTTTTTTCTTGACGGCCGGGATATTGCGCGAACGGACATCAGTAATTTGGTTTATTACAGTGCCGCGTCTAAAGCATTTAAAGCGACTGTGCGTGATAATGTGGCAATCAGTTCTGTCGACGGTACCGTTTCCGGCTTGGCTGAGCAAGCGGTAGGCGATTTTGTGGATATGCAGGTGGATTTTTGCGGTCGGAACTTAAGTCAGGGACAGCAGGCCAAAATTGCCCTTGCCCGTGCTCTTAATTCACCTAAAGAAATACTTTTATTGGATGAGATTTTTGCCAATGTCGATAGTGTCAGGGAGCTGGAGTTAACGAAACTTCTGTTGCAGACAGATAGAACATTAGTATTGATCAGTCACAATCGAACAAATGATTATCAAAAAATGTTTGACCATGTATATTCTTTACCGCAGTAATATTTATGCATTACCCTTTTTAGACTTTTTTTACTTTTTCTCCGCCCTAAACTTTGGTAAAATAAGCTAAGTTGAATAGCAGCGGAGGAAGAAATGCTGAAAAATAGCAATGAGCTGACAGAAAAAGCAGCTAAGGAAAATAATTTAGATAAAACACAGGCTTTTCGCCAAAGTGCAGAGTCGAAATCCGATAATATAGGACAGGAGACGCGAGCCTTTGTGCGCAGCGGCAATTTGCCTCCTCAAAATAAAACCCCGGAATTTGAAAAAAGCGTCGATAATATGAATAACGGAGCGGATTATCAGGAAGTACTGGAAAATTTATCGGACAAAGAGATTGCTGAAGCTAAAGCCCTGCGACTGAATTTGGAACGGAATATGAAGAAAAGAGTCAAAGGTCGTCCGACCCGTTCGGTTTATTCTTTACCGGTGGCAGCGGCCTTATCTAAAGGCTTTTTTCGCGTAATTAAGTTATTGTTGGTCTGTTGCTTGGCTTTGATTATTTTCTTCGGCTCCATCGGCCTGGGAATAGTTGTCGGTTATGTAGCAACAACTGAGCCCATTTCCGCGTCTTTGTTGGCCAAAGGTGCTCAAACTTCATATTTTTACGATAAAGACGGCAAGGAAATCGGCAAGCAGACGGGTTCGCAAAATATTGATCGTGATTATGTCGCATTGAGTGAAGTGGCAGACACTTATATTGCCAAAGCGTTTATAGCTGTTGAAGATCAGCGCTTTGCGACCAATATCGGTATAGACCCCAGACGTATATTATCCGCTGTTGCCGGGTTTATCTTCGATTTGGAGAATAGTCACGGCGGTTCGACTATCGCCCAGCAAACAGTTAAACTTTTAACAGGAGATAACCGTACCAGTGCCCAAAGAAAGGTGCAGGAGTGGTATAGAGCGATAAAATTGACGCAGGAACTCGGTAAATCCAAGATCATGGAGAACTACCTGAATCTTGTGCCCATGGCAAATTCCTATGTCGGTATAAAAAGTGCAGCCAAAGCTTATTTTGACAAGGAACCGAAAGATTTAACTTTGGAAGAATGTGCCTTTTTGGCCGGCATTCCCAAAAGTCCGGCTACATACAATCCCTTACGTGAAAGCGGTCGGAGAAATGCTTTGCGGCGGCAAAGACAAGTTTTACTCAAGATGTTCGAACAGGGATTTATTGATGAAGCTGCTTACAAAAAAGCTTTAAATACCGAGTTGGTATTCCGCCAGAACAAAGACGGCGCCGGCTCACAAGTCATTAACACTTATTATATAGAGTATGTACATCGTCAAGTTGTGCGGGCCTTACAGAAAGAAAAAGGTTATTCTCTTGAACTGGCCAATAAACTTGTCGGTTCCGGCGGCTTGCGTATCTATACCAATTTTGATGCCAAAATACAGAGTGATATTGATGCGACCTTCAACAATGTCAAGTTATTCCAGAAAAATCCGGCAGCTTTCGTGAATGAGCCGGAGAAACCTCAGGCCGGTATGGCGATAATTGAAGTCGGAACGGGCAAAATTGTCGGTCTGGCAGGCGGCTACGGTGAGAAAACAGGTAACTTTTATCTTAACAGAGCTACGGATATTCGCCGTCAACCCGGTTCATCTATTAAACCGGTGGCCGTATATGCGCCGGCGATTGAAGAGGGCTTGATTACCGGTGCTTCGATGATCGTCGATGAACCTGTATTCCTCAATAAAGATAAGCCGCAGGAAGAATGGCCGAACAACGTTGATCGTCGCCACGTCGGACCGATGACAGTTCGACATGCTTTGAAACAGTCAAACAACGTCGTTGCCGTAAAATTAATTCAAAAATTGACCGTACCGAAGGCGAAAGAGTATCTGCATATGGAAGGCATGGAACTGAAAGATGATCAGTCGTGGCTGTCTTTGGCTTTGGGCGCTTTGACTTACGGTGTAAGTCCGTTGGAGATGGCTACAGCTTATCAAGTTTTAGCTGACGGCGGTAAATACATCGAACCGACTTCGTTTACTAAAGTTGAAGATGCGACAGGAAATACAATACTTGAATCCAAGCCGCATATGCAGAATGTTTACAGTCCGCAAACAGCTTTTATGACGACTAAAATGTTGGAAGGTTACTTTGAAGGCGCCGTATCGGCCAACGATACTGCCGGTTTGGCTTATTTGTGGAATGTGCGCGGAATTGAAAATGCTCAAGGCCAAAAAATTCCGGTAGCCGCTAAAACCGGTACGACAGATTCTATTGTCGACCGTTGGTTCTGCGGTTACACGCCTTATTATGCCGCAGCCACCTGGTACGGCTTTGATAACCGCTTGAAAACTACTGAAATTTCCGAAGCGGATAATGGTAACGTTGTCCATATTTGGCAAGATGTAATGAAGCGGATTCATAGTGATAAACCGCCGAAAGATTGGATTAGACCGGATAATATTGTCGAACATTCCATATCTACTTTAACCGGTAAATTGCCGAGTGAAGTTGAAGTAGAAAACAACTATGTCGAGAAAGAATATTTCGTCAAAGATTCGCCGCTGGAGCCTAAGACCGTTTCCAGTGAAGAAGATTTGGAACAATATTATGACGATAAGGAAAAGGCCTATCCGGGAGACTATTGGAAATTGGAAGATGACGATGACGAGAATGCTTCCGATCAGGATGGCGACAAGGATAAGCGGGAGAATCAGGACGACAATGACGGCAATACGGACGATAATCGCTCCGAACGCAAACACCGGTCGCGCCGTCGCCCCTTATTGCGCAGACATAGAAGTGAGGAGGAGCCTGACAGCACTGATCGTGATGAACAGAATTCCGCTTCTACGGCCAGCTCCGACAATTCCAACAGATTGAACAATTCGGACGATTCCCGCCAAGCCGGCAGATCAAACGGCTCCGGCCGTCCGGCTCCGGATACTGCGGGCAGAGACAACAGATAATATCAACTTTGAGGAATAAGCTTATGCAGGAAAAGAAAACACAGGAACATATTGATTGGGATGAATACTTTATGGCGGTTGCCGTTTTGGCGGCCAAAAGAAGTAAAGATCCCAGTACGCAAGTGGGAGCCTGCATTGTTAATCAACAAAATAAAATTTTGTCTACCGGCTATAACGGCTTCCCTATCGGTTGCAGCGATGATGATTTTCCCTGGACCAAAGAAGGCGATTTTATAGACACGAAATATGCTTATGTTTGTCATGCCGAATTAAATGCCATATTAAATAATCCGGGCACCATTTTTCAAAATTGCCGTATATATGTCTCGCTCTTTCCTTGTAATGAATGTGCCAAGGCTATTATTCAGTCGGGGATAAAAGAAGTTATTTATTTGTCGGACAAGCATGCGCAGGAACCTTATATGCAGGCTTCCAGACGAATGTTACGGGCAGCGGGAGTTAAATTGACCAAGTTGCAGCCGCAACATCAACGTCTGACTTTAGTTTTGCAGGAGGATTTAATATGAAAAAGGGATTAACCGGTATGCAATCCGACCGGAAAATTCCTGATTTGTTGACTTGGCAAAAAAACATTAAGTCCCATGCGCTGCCTTTGACGGCAGCCGGTTTGGATGCGGCGGCAATCGCCTGCCGACAGGATAAACAACAAATTAATCGCAGCTCTGCCGGTAGGACGGCAACAGTCGGCAGTATTATCAGGAGAAATTTATTCACCGTTTTTAATTTACTTAATTTCGTTTTAGCTCTGTTTATTCTTATCGCTGCCGCTTATAAATTCACCTATATAAAAAACGGTATGTTTATGGGTGTGGTAGTGTTTAACTTGATTATCGGCATATACCAGGAAATCAAAGCGAAATTATTGCTCGATAAGTTGGCAATATTAGTTGAACCGCAAGTTTCAGTCAAGCGCCGAGGGCAAATTGAACAAATAAAAAGCTCTGAACTTTTAGAAAATGATTTGCTGGAAATTAAAAGCGGCATGCAAATACCGGTAGACGGAATTATTTTTCAAACTGACGGAATAATAGTAGATGAAGCTTTACTGACGGGAGAAGCGGAAGCGATCAGCAAAAAAAATGATGATATAGTTTACGCCGGTACGCTTTGTACGGCCGGGGAGGCTTGGATTCAGGCCTGTCTGGTGGGAGATAATTCTTTTGCCGCTTTGCTTACCGCGAATGCCAAAATTGTGAAACAGGAAAACTCCCGTCTGCGTCTCGGTCTGAACAAACTTATAAGCATTTTAGCGGCGATAACTTTACCGCTGTTCTTTTTAATTTTCATGAAAAATTATTATACATCTTACGATTGGCCGAATACGCTGGTACTGACTGCCGGAGCAATAATCGGAATGATTCCTGAAGGTTTGGTTTTGTTGACGGAAGTGGCATTTGCGCTGGCTGCCTTCAATTTGGGTAAAAACAATTGCCTATTGCAAAAAACGGCGGCAGTCGAGATTTTGGCATCTACCGATATTTTATGCTTGGACAAAACAGGAACAATTACCGACGGTCGCATGCAAGTGAGCGGGATTCTGCTTTGTGATGCGGAAACTTGCAGTGATATTACGCCGGCGGGGATGGAGGGAAAAGAAAATCTGGCAGCTTTGGCTTTATATATATTACAGGCCAATAAAGTTGATAATTTAACGGCAGCGGCGATTAATAATGCTTTCGGAAAATATGCCCCTATAATACGGGATTGGCAGGATAAATTAGGTGTCTGGGAAGAACTGATACCTTTTTCTTCCGAGAAAAAATATACGGCCGTAAGATGGCCGCAGGTCACCTATTATTTGGGCGCAGCCGAGTTTATTCTGGCTCAAACACCGGCTTTAAGCAAATTACAGCCCCGATTAAAAGAGCTGAGTCGCCTGGCGTATAGAGTTTTACTATTGGCGGAAAAAGAAAATCAGGCGGAGATAAAACCTCTTGCCCTGATTTTGCTGACTGACGGCATCCGTCCGGATGCTGCCCGAATTTTCAACTATTTCAAAGCGCAGAATGTCGATGTAAAAATTATTTCCGGCGACAATCCCGAAACTGTTCGCGCCTTGGCGGCCAAAGCAAACTTTCCCTTTGCCTTGACGGCCTGCGATTTAAGTTCCTACGGTGCAGAAGCCGATTATGACTATTTAATTCGGAATTATAACTTATTCGGTCGGGTCAGTCCCGGACAAAAAAAAGCAATTGTTGGCCGCTTATCAGGCCGCCGGCAATGTCGTTACTATGACAGGCGACGGGGTGAATGATATTCCGGCCTTGAAAAAAGCCGATTGTGCCGTCGCCATGTGCGCCGGAGCGGATGCCTGCAGACGCAGCGCCGATATCGTGCTCTTGGATAATCAATTGGCGCATTTGATTGCAGCAGTTTATGAAGGCCGCCGTGTAATAAACAACATTAAATTAGTTGCCTCTTTGTTTTTAACTAAAACTTTTTATTCATCTTTATTGTGTTTGCTTTATTTATGCTTGCCTTTGAAATATCCGTTGTACCCGGTGGATTTAACCCTTATTTCTACATTAACCATCGGTATTCCGGCCTTTTTTCTGACTTTGCAGGCTAATAAAGCCAAAGTTAAAGGCGACTTTTGGCGGGATGTATATAAACGGGCTTTAATACCTTCACTTATTGCTTTTTTGTATATTTGCTTATGGGAATTTTTGCTGCAGCATTATCCGACTTTTGCAGTTATGCGCAGTTGGGCGGTGCTTTTAACTTTAGCTGCGTCCGCCTTCGCTTTATTAACTTATTCCGCCCGTCCTTTCAATTGCCGAAGATTTGTTTTAATAACAGTTTTACTGACAGCATTTATTTTGCTTTTGCTAATTATGCCGGGATTTTTCGCCTTACCGTTTTTGCCTTTAGCAGCGGCAATCAAAGCGGCAGCTGTATTTGTCGGCGTTTTCTTAACCGTTTATTTTGTGCTAAACTTAGGAATTAATTGACATTTTTGGGAGGAACTCGGAATGGGTAATATAATTTTGACAGGAGACAGACCGACAGGCAGACTGCATGTAGGTCATTATGTCGGATCGTTAAGACGGCGGGTGGAATTACAGAATTGCAGCAACGTCGATAAAATGTATGTGATGATTGCAGATACTCAAGCTTTAACCGATAATGCTCAAAATCCCGCTAAAATCAGGGATAACGTTCTGGAAGTAGCCTTGGATTATCTGGCTTGCGGTCTGGATCCGCAAAAAGTGACATTTTTTGTCCAATCGGCTGTTCCGGAATTATGTGAATTGACAATGTATTATATGAACTTGGTTACAGTCAGCCGGCTGCAACGTAATCCGACGGTGAAAAATGAAATAAAACTGCGCGACTTTGAAACTTCCATTCCTGCCGGTTTCCTGAATTATCCTATCAGTCAGGCTGCCGATATTACAGCATTTAAAGCCGATATTATACCGGTAGGTGAAGATCAGCTGCCGATGATTGAGCAGTGTCGGGAAATAGTCGACAAATTCAACAGTATTTATGGCGAAGTGTTAGTATCGCCTACAGCTGTTTTACCGAAGAATTCCGTCTGCAATCGCCTGCCGGGTATCGACGGTAAGGCCAAAATGAGTAAATCACTCGGTAATTGCATTTATTTGGCGGATGAAGAGGATGTACTTAAGCAGAAGGTAATGTCGATGTTCACCGATCCTACGCATTTGAAAGTGACAGATCCGGGACGAGTTGAAGGCAATACCGTTTTTACTTACCTGGATGCTTTTGCTGTGGACGCTCATTTCGCTGAATATTGCCCGGAATATAAAAATCTGGAAGAAATGAAAGAGCATTATAGGCGCGGCGGCTTGGGAGATGTTAAAGTAAAACGCTTCCTTTTAGCTGTTTTGGAAGATGTTTTACGTCCGATTAGAGAAAAACGGCAGCAGCTCAGTAAGAATTTGGCCGATGTTTATGACATTTTGCGCTCCGGTTCCGAAACGGCCGAACGGCAGGCAGCTGCAACTTTAGCTCAAGTCAAAAAAGCTATGCGTATTGATTACTTCAGTGATGCAGAATTTTTGCAATCACAGCAACAACGATATAATAAATAAAATTTTGTGCACATTCGGCGCTTTCTCTTCGGCAACATTGGAAAAACGAAAAGTGAAGCGCCTTTTTTTTATTATTATGAGCCGCTGAGCTGCTTATAACGGCAGGCAAATTAGAATTACTTGCCAATTTCCCCGATATATGGCATTATAATAGCATGAGTAGCGATTTAGAAAGTCGCGCGATGGTTACCGTCTGCTGTAGCAGAAATTTTTTAACTGTTATTTTGTCAGGCGAGTAGTTTTTATCTGTTACTACTTTGAACGATTCAAAGCGCTACGTCAATCCTGATGTAGGTTGGCGGCAGAGAAAAAGTTCAAATGAGGCAGAGTTTTTACAAGAAAAAATCAGCAAACAAATATCATCAATCACCATCTGAGAACCGGAGACCTAACCTTTTAGAGCTTAGGTAACTTTAAGTTTTGCTAAGGTGTGCGTCCCCGATACCGTAACCGGTATGAGGTGTTATATGCTGAAGTTTTTTGAACGTCATTTCGGCCTGGATAAGGTTTCTTTTTTCAGCCTTTTTATTGGCTGTTCTTTAATGGCTTTTGCTATGGTAAATATACATATGCAAGCCAAAATAACCGAGGGCGGAATGCTGGGATTGTCTTTACTTTTAGCCCATTTCAGCGGCTTGGAGCCTTCTTATTGGGGCTTAATAACGGACAGTACAATTTATTTATTAGCTTTTTCTTTATTAGGAAAAATGTTTATAAAAAAGGCATTGTTCTCCGCCGCCCTTTATGCTTTGATGCTGAAGATTTTTATGGCGATAGGACCTGTTTTGCCCAGCTTGGCCGCTTATCCGGCTTTAGCTGCCGTTATCGGCGGCTTAAGTATCGGCGTCGGCTGCTCTTTTGTCGTTTTGTTGGGCTTTGCCACCAGCGGCGACGATGCTTTCGTTTTGCTTTTATTTAATAAATTGAAAGTGCCGATGGGCATGACATACATGGCTTTGGATTTAATCGTTTTAGGATTGTCGATAAGTTATTTACCTTTGGCCAATGTTGCATGGTCATTAATGACAACGATGATTTCTTCCGCTGTTGTCGGCAAGTTCGAAACGTCCGCATTGGCTAATTATTTGCATCGGCATTTGCCGACAAAGTCCGGCGACAAGTTGTTGCTTAAGCCTGAAACTGTGAGAAGATAGAATGAGACTGGATAAGGTTTTGGCAGATAGAGGCCTGGGAACAAGAAGCGAAATTAAGAAAATTTTGCGTCAGGGACAAGTTACCCTGCACGGTCAGGTCGTACTTAAAGCCGATTTGCAAATTAATACTGCTGACTTACCGTATATTTGCTATCGGGGAGAAAAAATAGATTTTTATGCCAAAACCGTATTTTTGCTGAACAAACCGGCGGGTGTTTTATCGATGCCCGAAGCTGAAGGTGTACCTTGTGCTTTGGATTATCTTCCGCCTGCTTATCGCAGCCGTAAATTCAGTTGTGTCGGCAGATTGGACAAATATTCGGAAGGCCTTTTGCTGATAACGAATGACGGCGAGTTGATTCATCGCCTGACCCAACCTAAATGGAAAATCCGGAAATTATATTATGTCGATTTTGAACCGGAAATGTCTTCAACGGCGGCGCAGCTTGTTCAAACTGAATTTGCCCAGGGAATTAATCTCGGAGACTTTGTCACGCTGGCGGCCGAATTTCATCGCCTGAATTCTACAAGTGCCGAAATTACGGTACAGGAGGGGAAATTTCATCAGGTGCGCAGAATGCTGAGCGCTTGCGGTTATACTGTAAAACGTTTGCTGCGTCTGCAGGAGGGTCCGTTGGCTTTACAGGATATGGCCGTCGGAGCGGTCAGACAGTTGGATGAAGCGGAAATTGCTTCATTGTATGCTGAAGTTCAACTTACTCGCACCGATTAACACAAACACCCGACGGCAAAACGAAGTAACAGCTGAATGACTGAAAACATCCTGAGCGATTCGGCACAAAAACGGGCACTTTCTTAAGTTATTAGCTGACAAAAACAATTACAGCAGCTAATTCTTGATATTTTAATATTTATGTCACGCCTTTTCTGTTAAAATATAAATGGAGTAGGAGGTTGTGCATGGATTTTTTAGAAGGCGCTTTGCTTGGACCTATGTGGAGCGATACTGATTATCAAACAAGGAAACATACAGGTGTCAACTTGCTGATTTCTTTGATTTTCTGGTTGTACCTGTTATATGCTTTTTACCGTATCAATACGTCGGGTACGCCGTTTTTAATTGCCGATAATCATTTGAATTGGTTATTATTGGGTTCTTTACTCTTTTTAATTTCTCCTTTGTTGTGCGTTATTTATTATCGCAGTTCTTTGCTTGTGCGCTTTATAATTTTATTTGTGCAGTTTTGCAAATATCTGATGCTTTATTTAGCCTTTTTCAAGTGGCTGGCACCTAGCTTGGATATTGATTTCAGCAATACATTAAATTCTATGACCGTATTTTTGAATGATACTGTCGGTACGGCGATTGAATATTATACTGAGAGATATCAAACTTCCGGCCTTTTTGCCAGTACCGCCGTTTTGGCTTTTATTGCTTTTGTTATCGGGATAATATTGCTCTGCTTATGTATAACATTACCTTTCCTCTATTTTAAGTTGTTGCGCTGGTTACAAGCGGTAACTGACGATGTGATGTGGATCTGTGTTGACTTCGGACGGGTTTTAGTACGCAACAAAACTATTACAATCCCCGCAAGGTTACATAGCCTGGTACAGCATATCAGTCAGGTACAACGCCGAAACGATGCCGGACGCAATAAAGTGCCTAACAAAAAATAAATTGAAAATTCAAATGAATAAGAGGTTGCATTATGAATAAGCGTAAGACAAAAATCATTTGTACATTGGGACCGGCTACCGACAATGAAGATGTTCTGCGGAAGTTGATTATCAACGGTATGAACGTTGCCCGTTTCAACTTTTCTCATGGAACATATGAGGAGCACGGGCGGCGTCTGGCTATGTTAAGACGTTTGTGTAAAGAGTTGAATATGCCTGTTGCGGCTTTGATGGATACTAAAGGACCGGAAATTCGTACAGGTCACTTTGTTAATAAAGGCGTTAATTTGCAGGAAGGCACGAAAGTCGTTATTTCGCATGAGGATGTTTTAGGTACGGCGGAAAAATTTTCCGTCAGCTATAAGGACATGGATAAAGACTTGAAAAAAGGAGACCAAATCTTGATTGATGACGGTTTGGTCGGCTTGCGGGTTGAGAGCATTGAAGACCGCGATATTCATTGTGTCTGCACCAACTCAGGTCCGGTTTCTGATTACAAGAGCATCAACTTGCCTGAAATTAATACTAATTTGCCGGCATTGACCGAAAAAGACGTGGAAGATTTGAAATATGCCGCAACCAACGATTTTGATTTTATTGCAGCTTCATTTATTCGTAAGGCCGCGGATGTTATTGCTATTAAACGTATCCTGAAAGAATACGGTGCCGCTCATTATGAAATTATTTCTAAAATTGAAAACCGGGAAGGTGTCAGGAACTTTAACGAAATTCTGGCAGTTTCCGACGGTATTATGATTGCCCGCGGCGATTTGGGCGTTGAAATCCCGGTGGAAGAAGTTCCGGCTGTCCAAAAAATGATGGTCCATGCTACATATAAGGCGGGCAAACCTTGTGTAACAGCGACCCAGATGTTGGATTCGATGATTAGAAATCCGCGCCCGACAAGAGCTGAAGTTACCGACGTTGCCAATGCTATTTATGACGGTTCATCCGCTACGATGCTTTCAGGTGAAACGGCAGCCGGTAAATATCCGGTTGAAAGCTTACAGATGATGGACAAAGTTGCCCGCTTTACCGAATCTAAGATAGATTACTGGAAACGTTTCGAGCAGGAACGTCACAGCGAACTTCCTTCAGTTTCGACGGCAATTTCCCATGCTTGCTGCACCACGGCTATGGACTTGAATGCCAAAGCCATTATGACGGTCACTATGTCGGGACGTACAGCCCGTGCTATATCACGTTTCCGTCCCGCCTGCCCGATTGTTGCAACCACAGTTTCCGAACGGGTCTTAAGAAATTTGCAGTTAGCTTGGGGTGTTCAGGCTTTTTTGGTGAAAATTGCGAACAAGGAAGATGATTTATTTGCCGAATCGATCGCTTTGGCGGAGCAGAACGGTATTGTCACCAAAGGCGATGTTGTTGTTGAAACATGCGGTAAACCTTTAGGTTTGAGCGGCACGACCAACAGCTTGATGGTTCAGAATGTCGGCAATATTTTATCTAAAGGCTTGGGCTACGGTAATCATAAAGTTACCGGAGAAATTATGGTCTTGAAGAGCACCGACTTTGTGGAGAATCTGGAGATGCCTCACGGTACAATAATTGTAGCTAAGCGCATCAGTGAAAAACATTTGCCGATTATCAGAGGAGCTGCCGCCCTGGTGGTTGAATCACAGGGTTCGGAAGATTATACGAAGATCGCCGGTTCAATTTTGGATATTCCGGTCCTTGTCGGCTGTGAAAATGCCACTAAGATTTTGAAAAACGGCTCTATTGCCACGTTGGACCCCGATAGAGGTATTATCTATTAATGCGGCAAGCGACATGATTTGCTTGATTAATCCAAACTGCCATTATTCCTGTTAATAGTGGCAGTTATTTCATAGTTGACGCTGTTCGAAGAAGGAGGGAGAAGAAAATGGTGAAAACGACAAGCAAGGAAGAATTTGTTGTAACTTGCCCGTTTTGTCGACAGGAATCTGTCTGGTCGCTGCAATTGCAATGGAGACAACAGAAAGATTTACTTTGTCCTGAATGTAAGAACAATGTAAGCAGAATAGTTTTGCAAGGTGCTTTGAATTTACAAAAACACCGCTTATTGAACTTGTTATACATTTGTGCGGCGCTTTTTGTCGGTGCTTTTTTGACCTGCTTATTTATCGTTAAAGCTTATAGTAACGAATTTAATCGCCTGCCGGCGATGGCGACTTTTTTATTTTCTCTGGCAGCAGTTGTTCTGGCACTTGATGCGTCGGTGTTAATAGTTTTAATTAATCGGCTAAGATTTCTGCGTAAGCGTTTACAGCTGCTTCAACAATAAAATACCACTTAGTCGGCGCTTTATTTGCAATAAAGTCAAATTTCATTGTTATACTAAGAGCGAATTAAAGTTCAAAGGAATAAGGTGATTATATGCAGGATGAGAATAATAATAATTTTGATTATCAGGCTTTTTGTGAGCAAATGTCGAAAAATATGCCGTCTGTTAAGAAAAACGCGGGAGCGAAATTTTGGAAAATCAGTTTTGCCGTTCTTATAATTGCGGGTGTAGCTTTTTCGCTTTTTTCCAACTTCATTTTGCTGCAAAAATACAATAACTTATTAGCCAATCAGAGTTCTGATAACAGAAGCGCTCAGCATGCAGCTGCTTTTGAAAATCAGGATAATACGACGAGCGGAGAACAGCTGGCAAGCGGCGGTTTAAGCACGCAACAGGTGGTGAAAAAAGCAATCCCGGCCGTTGTTGCTATTAAAACGGAAATAGAAGTCCAGAATTTTTGGGGCAAAGACAAGGTGACGGGAGCCGGTTCCGGCGTAATCATTGATAAGGACGGTTATATTGTAACTAATTATCACGTAATTGAAGGCGCGAAAGAAATTACCGTCAATTTAGCCGGTGATGATACTGCGCACAAAGCCAAGTTGGTAGCCGGAGATGCCAGAACTGATTTAGCGGTACTGAAGATAACCGACAAAAAAGGACCTTTTCCCTATATCAAACTTGCCGATTCGCAAAAAGTCGAGATCGGCGAAAAAGCTATTGCCATCGGCAATCCTTTAGGTGACCTGGAAGGTACGGTGACCCAGGGAATAATTTCCGGTTTGAATCGTGAAGTTTACACTAAATCTGCGCAAAGCGGTAAATTAACCAGATTGAATAATGTAATTCAGACGGATGCTTCCATTAATGCCGGTAATTCCGGCGGCGCTTTGCTGAATAATCGCGGCGAACTGATCGGTATAAATACGGCCAAGGCATCATCCCGTGACGGCGTAGGGGTAGAAGGTATCGGTTTCGCTATTCCGTCCAACACTGTCAAAAGAATAATCAGCGAGTTGTTGAAAAAAGGCTATGTCAGTGGCAGACCGGTTATGGGCATAAGAGTAACGGATGTTTCCGAAAGTAACGCCGAATTATACGGTATGCCCGTAGGTGTCTATATTGTTGCCGTTGATAAAGATTCCGCCGCCGAAGCAGCCGGTTTACGCAGACACGATATTATAACCAAAATGAACGGTGAGCCTACCAAAAATTCAACAACCTTGAATGCTATTAAAGATCGTTATAAAGCCGGTGATACGGTTGAACTTGAAGTTTGGCGTCAAGGTGAGACTAAGAAGATTAAATTGACATTCAGCGAGGCCAAACCTGAGAAAAACACTTCAGCCAAAGAAGAAAAACAAAAAGATGCAGATAAGGCTGAAGATGACAACAATAAAGAAGATAGTACGGCGAATGGCGCGGAAAAGAAAGGCAAAAATAGCCCGAACGGCAAAAGTAAAAGAAAAGCGGTCAAACGGAACGATTCTGATAGCGACAATGAGTTTGAAGGCAATGATCGGGAACCGGACGCTTTTAAGTGATTGATTCTTGCGTAATATTTGTAATCCCTTTTACCGTCTCTCTTTGAGGCTGTAAAGGGGATTTTTCTATTTTCGCTGTTTTTTTTCGGTGGCTGTTATTACTAGGATAATTCCGTCACTTGGAGCTTTTTTCCTGCTCTTTGGCTTGCCAATAGGCAGCTTGCAGCAGCCGCATAATTTCATCCCGTTCATCTGCATTCAAATTACCGCCGACAAACAAGGAGGTCAGACTGTTAAGTAAAGCATAAGCGTCATCTTTGGCCTGCTTCCCGCTCTCCCTGTAAACTTGATGCACGAAATTGCTTTGTTCATCTAAAAGATAGTTATAGTCAACTTGAAAAATTTGAGCCAACTTTTCGTAAGTTTCTTTATGTTTGGGAAAACGTAAGCCGTTTTCGTAATTAGATAAACTCCTGACACTGACACCTAATAATTCAGCTAAATCTTCTTGCTTAATGTGTCGTTCAGCACGAAGCTTCTTTAATTTTTCGCCAAAATTCACGGCCAATCTCCTTTTCTTAGATGTATAAACACAGCTATGCCGAAACTCGCTGCACATGCAATTAAATTCAAGTGAATTGTAACTTTACATGTATTTAATGTCAAATGCAGGTAAGATTATAAGAAAGATTGCGGAAAAGACTAATCAACACGAGATATTTTAACAAGCAGGCAGACACTCAAACTCAATGCCGCCGAGAGAATTATCGCCCCTCCAAGCGGAATATCGGCCAGATAAGAGAGGATAATTCCCCCGAAAGAATTTATTAAAGCGATAAGCACAGAAAGATGTAAAGTGCGATAATAGCCCTTTTTCAATAACATGGCGGCAGCTGCCGGTAATACCAACAGTCCGGAAATTACCAATGTTCCGGCAACTTTAGCAGCTGAAGCGACCGTAATTGCAGTTATGACGGAAAGGGAAATGTTAATTAAATTAACCGGCAGACCTTGAACGGCGGCAACTTTTTCTTCCAGAGAGATTAAAAGTAAATAACGTTGTAAGACAATAAAATATATTAAAACAATAACTGTCAGAACTATAATTAACAGCAGATCAAAATTACTTACACTTGCCAGACTGCCGAAAAGGTAGGCGGACAAATTGCCGGCAACAAAAGCATAATTTGCGAAAATTGCCGCCAAAGCAATAGTTACACTCATCATAATAGCCAGCACAATCTCACTGTATTGAGGATAATAACGGCGTAAATATTCAATTACTGCAGCACAAATAACAGTAAAAATCAGCGCCGTCACGGTAGGATTGATGCCGCAGGCAAAACCTAAAGTGACACCGGCCAAAGCTCCATGCGACAAAGTATCTCCGGATAAAGAGAGATGACGTAAAACTAAAATATGTCCCAAAGCGGCACAAATAAGACTCAGACAGACGGCGCAAATCAAGAGCTTAAGCAAATATATCTGCATAGATTAAAATTCTCCTTCTTGCATTTGTTGTTCGGAAAATTCGGAAAAAGTATAGCGGACGCAAGCAGTCTGCTCAATTTTGAGCACGGTCGGGGCCTGCTTAGCCCAATTTTCCCAGGCATGTGTTACGAAAATGCCGATAAATTTCGCTTCCTTCTGTGCTGCCCGTAAAAAACGGAAAAAATCATTTTGTCCCAATTTATCCAAGTTTACAGTAGATTCATCCAATAAAAGGATTTCAGGCCGGCGCAGCAGGCAACGAGCCAACTGTAATTTTTGCCGTTGGCCGGAAGACAGGTCGCTGAGCAGGCAATTGCTGTAACGACTTAAATTCGCTTTATCCAACCAGTCCGAGCACTGTTTTTGTTCTCTGGGCGACAAAGATTGCCAAAAAGGGAGATTGTAGTAATAACCTGATTCTATGTATTCTTTACAAGTTATCGGAAAATCCGGAGCGGCATTGGCGTTTTGCGGCAGATAAGCAATATTGATTTTACGCTGGCCGAATTCTATTGTTCCTTGCTGCGGCTTTAGCAAACCGCAGATTAATTGTAATAAAGTAGATTTGCCGCTACCGTTTTGTCCGACTACGAGATAGTTGTTTTGCGGATATAAATCAAGGTTGACATTTTGCAATACGATTTTGTTATGATAAGCAAAACTTAGATTGCGGATTAGTAATGTTGGTTTTTCAATAGTCTGGCACATCGTTTTATCCCTGATAATTGCTGAATTTGAAAAAATTATAGTTCTAATTGATTTCTTTGTTATTGTAATTGCTCTGCCCGGCAACTACAAGTCGGGTGAAATTATCATAGATTAATAGCAAGAAGCCTGTCGATGTATTGCATATGCTTTTTTTATTTGTTACAATAATGAACACGGCTCTATGGTCAAGCGGTTAAGACGCCGCCCTCTCAAGGCGGAATCCCGAGTTCGATTCTCGGTAGAGTCATTAACGGTCAATCAGGCATCAGCAGGTTGACCGTTTTTCATATTTACTATGAGATTAATTGCATATGTTATAATTTGAGAAATCATAAAAGGGGCATGATTATGAAAAAGGATAAAGACAACAAAAAATTGCAGGACAGTGAATTAAACAACGAGGAAGTTGAAGTTATGCCGGAAGAGTCGGAACTTTCCGATGACGATTTAATGGCCGCTTCAACAGTTGTTTTAACCGATTATGAAACAGGAGAGGAATTTACGTATTACGTTGCGTATGAGTTTCCTTTTGAAGATGAATATTATTATGTATTGGTTTCAGCAGCTGAAACTGATGAACCGGAGGCTTTATTCGCCCGTTCGGTCAAGTTGCCCGACGGCAGCGAAGGCTTTGAAACTTTGGCGGATGACGAGTTTGATAAAGTTGCCGATGAATATGAGAGATTATGCGATTTAATGGATGAGGATGATGAAGAGGAATTGCCCGACATCATCTATAACGAATAAATAGTTAAAGTCAAAGATTGTCAGGTAGATATATGCGTGGACAGAGACCGACAGATTTAGAAGAAAAGCTGATTGTTTTAGAAGATTTGGATAACGGCTATGAATTTTATATGCGAAAACTCGATTTGTTTGAATTGAATCAGCAGGAATATATAGTTTTTGCGCCGTTTGAACCTGATGACGGAGAACATAACGCTCCGGATATTATTATTATGCGAATTTTACATATTAAACCGAATAAAAATAACAGGCTCAAGCAGGAAGAAATTCAATTTGAATCAATACTTAATCGCAATGAGCTGGATGCGGCATTTACCCGTTTTAATGAAAGAATGGTTCTGGACGCTTTGGCAAAGGAGTAAGAAATTATGTTGACAAAAATTAAGGCGATTGCTAAAACTTTCGGAGGCTTGTTGTATTTTTTTCTTGTTGCGGCTGCAGTTCAAACTTTCGTTTTTATTTTTGCCATGCAAAAACCGCTAACGCCGGAAAATGCAACAGATAAATTAGCAGCTTCTGTTTTTCCGCTTGCAGCTTTAATTTACAGTATCATTCAAAGCGGTACATTCATTTCGTATGCGCTAGTTCGCAGGCGCAAACAAACTGATTATATCGCCGTGAAAGTTCCGGCAGGCAGAACTTTTCTCTATATACCGTTTATCGCCTGTCTTTTGTTGTTCGTCAGCTCGCTTTTTTCCAACTTACTCGTTTTTTTAGCGAAAAATTATGCCTTTTTTCAAAGTGCTTTGGAAGAATACAACAATATGATTTTGCAGAAAATCAATCCGTTTGCACCGATTACAATTTTGTCTGTAGTAATTTTAGTGCCTATAGCGGAAGAATTATTTTTCCGGGCGATGGTTATCGGCGAATTGAAACGCTTTTTTCCCTTGCCTGCAGTTTGTTTTATTTCCGCCTGTTTGTTTGCTTTGGCCCATTGGAATTGGTTGCAGTCGGCATATACATTTGTTGCCGGCTTGATTCTTGCCGCCGTATACGTTTGGACCGACAGTATTTTTTATAGTATTTTGTTGCATGGATTTTTCAATTTGTTGGGTTCTATGCTGCCTTATTGGATTAATCAGCTTAATTTTGCTGATGCGGAAGTGATTTTCAATTTGCTTATAATATTATTCGCTGTAGTCGGCTATGTTTATTTGCGTAAACTGTATCGTAATTACCGGCATTTACAGGACCTTAAATTACATACTTCTGAAAATGAAGGCGCTGATTGACTGTAAGTCCGTTCAGCGCTTGGCGGTTTTTGGCGACTTGGTAGAGAAAACAGAATTATGACTACTTTTTTGAGAGGCGAAAACATGCTTAAGAAACTTTTTTATCTGATCTTGTCGGTAGGTATTTTAACTTTTATGCTACCTAACAATTTGCAAGCGCAGAGTAATGTGCTCAACTTGCAATATACAATATATAGTCAAAATCCCGATATACAGAGTTTTAAGAATGAAGTTGATGACGGTGGATTCTTTTCAGATGTATATGAATACGAATTTGAGCAAAAAGATATTAAGCAGAAGACGCAACTTAATAACGGATTATATCGTTATGTTATTGAAACGAGCGATGAGGACGCGAATTATAACGGCAATGTTCTGAATGTCAATTTTACTGAACCGAAATTGGGCAGAAAACAGGGAAAAATTACTATAATTAACGGGCAAAAATATTTACAGTTAGAATTTAGAGAGAAAATACTAAAAAAATATGCGATTAAGTTTCAGGATGCTGCCGGAAAAGAATTGCAATTTACGGCAAGTTCTATTTCCTTAAAATTAGCAGATAATAAGAGTATTAATTTGCAACAAAAAAATAAGATGTATTATTTATATAGAGAAAAAGAATATACAGATCAAGGCGATTTTTTACCGTTGGCTGATTTAAATCTGTTGAGTAAGCAAATTGTCGAAATTTCCGGACGACAATATATACTGGAGAAAACTGTTTTAGACGATGATGTATACACTTTCACTTTGAAATTAGCAGAAAAAGCTGAAAGAGAAATCAAAATCAGCTTTGATATGAGCTTGCCTTATACTATAAGTGACGGGGATGAGCTGGAGTTGCTTATGCCGGACGGTACAGTTAATAAAGTTAAATTATCTGCATTTAATGGTCGAGGTGAAGCTGATTACAACTATAAATTGCTAACTATAAAAGAAGGCGCAATCAAGTTGAAGGAATTGCCGAGAAGTTTACGCTCCTATTATGGAATAATAAAGCAGGAATTTGATCCGAAGACTGAAACCCTGCGCGTTAAATTGGGCAAGCGTATAGGCATTGTCGTATTGCAGCCGCAGGCAGATGTTAATTATAACAACTGGATACCTAAGTCTATAATTTCCGGAGTTGCTTTAAATTTAGCGGATGAAAAGGGAAATATTATTCAAAGCGGGCAGAAGCGAGTAAACATGTACGGCTGGGAAGCTAACGATGTTTTTGTATCGCAGGCAGGAACTTATTGGATTCAAATTACGGCAATAAATGGGAGAAACGATTTAGACATCACAAGAAAATATCAATTGCAAATAAAAGAAAACGGTAGACCATATCTGCAAACTTACAACGGTCAGGAATATGCTTTGGCCAATCCTTTAGGAGCGGAAGACGGCACGATTGCCGATGATAATTCTTATACGATTAATTTGTTAGGCAGCAAAACTTTATATTATATTTTGCCGGGTCATAAAGCTGAATTTGCGAAAAATGTAGTAGATAAAACAAACAATCAATTGTTACAGACGCAACAGGTAAAAAATGGTGATACGGTAACTTTTAATTTAAAGATGCTTATTCCGTCTGATCACAATATCCTTTTACATAGCGGCAAATATGCTAAACTTGGCAATAAAAATGATTTAAGTTTTGCTGATAACTTAGATCCGCGCTTGCGTTTCGTTGAAGGAAGCTTACATTTAACCGTTAACGGTCAGCCGACTGATGATTTTATCGCTACATACAATGCGCAAAAGCACGCTATCGTCCTGCAAGACAAGTCAAAAACGTACACAGCCGATTTTGACTTTAATAATAATATTAAACTACCGCCTAAGGCCACGTTGGAATTAAGTTTTACGACAAAAGTTAATTGGACAAGCAATTCCCCCAAAGGTAATATAATCAATGAATTGGCCGGCGAAAAAGTAATATTGAAGCCTGTCAAAGATATTAAAGTACAGAAAATATGGCAAAATTCTGAGGGTGATAATATATCTGCGCTGCTAAAAGCAGTTAACGTTAGACTTTATCAGGATGGTCAGAAAACGGATAAAACTTATGAATTGACTGAATTAAATCACTGGCAGATTACAGTCACCGATTTACCGATATACAGCTCGCTTGATCAGCATAAAATTAGTTATGAATTGAAGGAAGAATATGATGATAATGCTTATCAAGTAATTTATAACAAGAAAGATGATAAAGTAACGATTATTAATAAGTTGAAAGAAAAGAAGCCGCAGCCGACCAAAAGTGAAAAAAATAAATTGACCGAAATCCCGGATAATCCGCTGCCGTCGACCAAGATTACCAAAAAAATTGTTGCAAAGACAGGGGAGAGGCATTCTAATACAAAAGCCGGAGGATTTTGTTGCTTGCTTTTAGCTGTTGCAACTGTTTTTGGGCGAAAGCAGGTCTTTACAAAAACCGACTATTAATAGCAATTAGCATAAAAATTACGCAATTGAAAATAGTATTTTTAGTCGGATAAAACATAAATATGTGAAAAGAATCACTAATTCTTGTTTTTCCCGCTCGCTTAATTCTATAATTATAGCTAATTGAGGCGAAAAGAGGAAAAAACTATGACGAAAAAATTAAAGTTATCTCTGGCTACGCAAATACTTATAGCTCTTTTTGGGGGCATAATTTTCGGCTTGATTTTAATGGAGACGGGACAAGCTGATTTTGCCGCTGCTTATGTTAAACCGTTGGGTCAAATTTTTCTTAATTTATTAAAATTTGTCGTTGTACCTCTGGTTTTAACTTCCATTATCGACGGTGTAATTTCGCTGAAAGATATCAAAAAAGTAGGAACGATCGGTTTAAGCACAATACTTTATTATAGTTTAACGACAGCTTTTGCTGTCGTCGGCGGTCTGCTGTCGGCGCATATTTTTAAAGGAACATTTCAATTGCTGCAAACAACAAATTTGAAGTTCGATCCGGGCAAAGCTACAGGTATTATGTCAACTATAGTCGGTCTTTTCCCTAAAAATGTTTTAGGACCTTTAGTTGAAGCCAACATGTTGCAAACGATCGTTATCTCTCTTTTTATCGGCTTTGCAATTATAATCTCGCAGGAAAAGGGTGCACCGCTGGCGAAATTAAATCGTTCAATTGAAGATGTATTCATGGTTATCATGGAAATGATTGTCAAAATTTCACCTTATGCCGTTTTTTGCTTGATAACTCCGGTTATCGCGGCTAACGGGGCGGAAGTTATCGGCTCTTTAACGATGGTTTTATTGGCGGCCTATGTTGCTTATGTTTTTCATTTGTTGGTAGTCTATTCTTTCACAGTTAAAGTCTTGGGTAAGACTTCTCCGAAAAAATTCTTTCAGGCCGTCCTGCCGGCGATGGTCTTCGCTTTTTCCAGCGCATCCTCTGTCGGCACCTTGCCGCTTAATGCTGCTTGTTTGGAAAATAATTTGCATATCAGAAAAGATGTTGTCAGCTTTGTTTTACCGTTGGGCGCGACGATTAATATGGACGGAACAGCTATTTATCAGGGCGTTTGTGCCGTTTTCATTGCTGCCTGCTATGGTATAAATTTAACTCCCGGTCAATTGTTGACTATTGTTTTGACAGCTACTTTAGCCAGTATCGGGACAGCAGGAACCCCGGGATCCGGCATGATTATGTTGGCCATGGTTTTGCAAAGCGTCGGGCTGCCGGTGGAAGGAATTGCTTTGGTAGCGGGTATTGACCGGATCTTTGATATGGGAAGAACTGTGGTTAATATAACCGGTGACGCCAGTTGTGCTGTAATTGTCAATCGCCGGGAAGACTTGAGAGAAGCGGCGAAATGATGTAAGTTTATGCAGCGGCCGTTTGTTCGGCATTTTATACAAAGACGGTATTATTACCGCCTTTTTTTGCATTCAAATAATAATTTTACTATACCGGGACATTATCATTTGTGACTCATAAAATCACCAATTCAGCTGTCCGACGTATTGACAAAAAAACATAAATTACTACAATGAAATTAATACAATTAATTGTATAGCAGTTTTTAATAAGTGTAAATAAATGTTTACACTTGAAAGGAGCATCTTATGAAGAAGATACTTAGTTTTTTTCTACTCCTTTTTGTTACGTTGGGATTATTTATTTTATTTCAGTATTTTGCCAAGCAGGAAATAAATCAATTCAGTTATGTCGGGCGTACACAAATTATCTTAAACACCGATGCAAGATTAAAAAATGAAGAAGCGTATCAGGAAATAAAGCAAATAACCGCCAAATTCGGCGTTAATATTTCTCGCTTAATTTGGCATGACTCTCAACATTTAGCTATATATACTACGGACGGAACGCTTAAAAACAACATTTTTTTACAACAAGGAAGCTTTCCGGCCGAAAATTCCGACACTTTTATCAGCAACCGACAAACGGAAGATCCGCATCAAGTAGGAAAATTTAATATTCTTTCTCAAAACTTTCGCCTGGAAATCGCTCCGTTCAGTCGCTTGCAGGAGCTAGGCGGCTATATCGGTATATTTTATTTAGACGCAACAAATATTGACGTTGTCAAGCAAATAAAAGAGGAATTTAGCGCTAAGTTGGGCAAGTGCGAAATTTTCCAAGCTTACGCTCAAAATAATATATTAGAAGAAATCATTTCAATGATACATAACTACAGAATCAATGCGGCATTTTTATTGCTTTGCTTTTTCCTGTATTCTATATTCTATATTTATTATATTTTACGCCAAGCTAAAAAAATAGGAATTCTGCAAATTAACGGTTATACCGATTTTAATATTCTAAAATCCCTACAATCGGGCGTAATTAGTGCCTTTGCCGTTTCAATCTGTATAAATTTAATTTTTCTTTTTGCTTATTTATACTATTGTAATATAACCCATTATATCTTCAGATTGACACTAATTATTTCAGCACTGTATTTATTCCTATATATTTACAGTCTCTTGCTTGCATTCTTCTACATTAAAGTGCAAGCATATATGTACAACCAAGCAGAAATCATCAAGGGTAAAAGACCGTTCGCTGTCCTTTTTTCTTTACAATTGGCAGCTAAAATGTTAGTCCTCATCTATTTAGTATTTTGCATTACTTTGAATCAAAGTAATTTACAACGGCAGAAAAAAGAACTGAAAAACAATGAGCAATGGCAGGAGGCCCAAAATGTTTATTTATTAAGAACCTCCTTTATTACTAATAAAATCAAAGAAAGAAGACCTTTAGAAGTAAGAGCCGCCAATCTTTACCGAATTTTGGAAAAAGAAAGAAATTTATTTTTGCTCAATACTAAGAAGTATAAAAATACAAATAATTTGGAAGTATTAAATGAAAAGGATCTTCGAGCTGCTTTGACAGAACAAATTATAACAGTTAATCGGAATTACTTAAAACGGCATCCTGTATTTTTGCAAGAAGATAAAAAAATCAGCGAAAAAGATCTACTTGTTGATAATTTTACCTTGAATGTATTAGTTCCGAAAAAATTGCAAAAGTTTGATAACTTACTTAAGGATATTTTGAAGGAACAATTTTATTTCCAAAAAGTTAAGGTGGCCGATATTTACCACAAAGAATTTAAGGAAGAATTGGAGAAAATCAAGCAAGCAGACTTGCGAATAAATATCATTTATATTGCCGATGACAACAAATATTTTACTTATAATGAAAATGTAGAAAAGGCAAAGGGCAATATAATTTACGACCCGATTGTAGCTGTCGATACCGCTAATATTGATGCCAGCTATTATTACGCGTATTTAATGTCTTCCTGTTATTATTACAGCCAAAACAGTATTAATCCGATTAGTGAGATAATGCCTTATATTCAGAAACTGGATTTAGCAGCTTCGTACAATTCGGTTGCGTCCGTTTACAATCAAAGAGGTGCTGTAATTGCAAATATAATTAAAAACATTAAATATTTGTATATCATAACCGGATTACTTATAGGTTTGCTTTTTTTGACAGTCATACTGTTTACCGTTTGCTACTTCACTAAAAACAGATACAGTATTTGTGTTAAACGCTTACATGGTTATAATTTCGGGCAAATTCACGGTTTATATCTACTCTTTAATATCGGAATTACTTGCCTTTTTATTTTGCCGTCAGCAATAAGTATGTGTAATAAATTGTTGATAGTTACAACGGAAATAATAGTGATTTTTTCTTACGGCATGTATTTGCAAAGAAAAATATTACATCAAGTTTTACAGGAGGGGAAATAGATGATTCAATTAAAAAATATCAGCTTAGCCTACGGCGAACATCAAATATTTCATAATTTGAATTTGGATATTGCCGATGGTGAATTTGTTGCAATCGTCGGGAAAAGCGGCAGTGGGAAAACTTCATTGCTTAATATTATCGCTCTTTTAGAAAAACCTAATCAAGGATATGTTTTAATTGATGGGAAGAAGTATACGTCTCAACGTCATATACTCAGATATCATCGCAGTTTGATGAGTTTTTTGCTGCAAAATTTTGCTTTGATCGATGAGGAGAGCGTCGCTTTTAACTTGCAGATAGCGGCTAAATTTGCCGTAAATCCCGATAATCCGGCGCAAGATATTGCTTCTGCCTTGAAACAGGTCAATTTACCGGAGAGTGTTTTGTCGCAGAAAGTGTATCAATTGAGCGGAGGTGAGCAGCAAAGAGTAGCTTTAGCCCGATTGTTAATTAAAGATGCAAAATACATCTTGGCGGATGAGCCTACAGGTAATTTGGACCGGCAAAACAGTAGAATTGTTTTTGAAATTTTGCAATTGCTCAATAAACTTGGAAGAACAATTATCATGGTAACGCACGATGAGAATTTAGCACAACAGGCCAAGCGAATTATTGAGATTTAAGTCGCTAACGTCAAGTCTTCAGCTTATACCGGGACATTATCATTTGTGACTTATAAATAATAGCGGAACTAATACAAGAAGTTTGACAATTATCTCAAAACATGTATAATTATCTTGCTTCGGGTGGTTAGCTCAGCTGGTTAGAGTACTTGCTTGACATGCAAGGGGTCGTTGGTTCGAGTCCAATACTACCCACTTAAAAAGGCTCAGATTAATCTGAGCCTTTTTCTTTACCTGATTGTAAGATATTGTATATAACAAATTAACAACAAGTGTAGGGGATAATAGAAATAAAGCAGACGACTGACCCACCATTTCGGCCGGTGACTTTTGGCGGCTAACGGCAATAAATAGGGAATAAAAATAACGAAAGTTTGCACATCGCCGAACATTAAACTGTTTATACCGAACCAGGGAAGCAGATAATCGGCCAATAATAAATAAACTCCGATAACACAAGCTAAGCGTAAAAGGTAAACGGGAATTAAATTTTGCAAAGCGGTCTTATCGAGCTTCGGATTGAAATCGCCGCATTTATAAACGATAAAATGCAGAGTCGCGATAAACAGCAACCCGAAAACGGCATAATCGGTTTTGAAAATATAGACGAGTAAAAGACAGCAAATAGCTAAAACCAAGCCCAGGAGCAGACAAATAAAAGCAACATACCTGTTTTCGGTCGGCGCTGTTAATTTTTGCCATAAGCGGCAGTTGCCGTAATGAAAAAGATGCCACTTTTCTGTCTTGCGTTTGCCGCTTAATGAGCGGTAGGAAGCGATAATCAGATCCAAGCTCATTATAAAAACAATTCCGGCAAACAACGTGAAGAAAATATTGACGAAATCAGCTATATCCCGTACGTGCCAATGGGTATAAGCGAAATGTATGGCATATTGTGAAATTACAGCCAAGAGACCCAAACGTGCTAAATATTTGGCAATACTGTGCGTACGCCTTAAACCCATTACGCAGTCATATGCGAAAATAGGGAAAGAAAGACGGCATATTAAGCGCAGAATAAAACCGACTTCGTAAGGAATATAATGGGGCCATAACCAACACATATGGTCGATAGTCATTAAAATAAATGCAATTAATTTCAGCATTTTTACTTTCCTGCCTTTTTCTGAATTAGTAAATATGTTAAAATACTTTCTGTTACAAGTCTAGTACAGAGGTCAAATTTCTGTTTTTTCCACTGATTATACTGCTTGCTCGTTACAACGTTCGGGTTATTTCCGCTTATCCGGACAATTTTATTTTCCTTGGAGGATACATGGTTCCGATATTTTATAGTGAACTCAGCAAAGAAACGCTTGTTAAATTACTGGTCAAGCGTAAATTAATGAAAATCAGTAAGGCGCTCCCGAAGAAACGTCAGGAACTTATGGAAACCCTGATGGCCGATGATCAGGCGCACGGTTACAAAACGATTGTGGAAGCTAATCCCGATGTTGAATTTACCCCGGAAATGTTCAGCAAAAAGCCTCGTAAAAAAGAAATTTACGAACAAAAAATTATGACTCAGGAAGCTGCTGCCGAACAGGGATTTATAGCAAACTCGGCAGAACCGAAAATTTTACCGACCGAAGCAGGAGAAAGACAGAAGGAAACAGTAAAAGAAGCAGCGAAAAAAGCGCAGACCGTTTCACCGACGAATGAAGAAAAAAAGCAGATTTTAACGGTCCGGGATGATAACAGCAATACAAAAATAACCGTTACCCCGCGTACACCTCAAATTCAGACTAAATCTTATAAAGCTAATAAAGCTGATAATTCTCGTAAATTCAATGCTCACAAACGCGAGAACCGCAATTCGGAAAATAATAAAAAGTATGCGAAAAAAGTGGCGGAAAACAGCGAATTGAATTATGAAAACACCCCTGAAGTATTACTTAATCCGGAAATTGAAAATAATAATGTAGCGCCGGAAATTATTACCGTTAATGAAAATCAGGCAGTTAATCCTGTCAATGAAAATTCGGAAGTTAATGAGATTAATGAAACGGAAGCACTTGAGCCGGAAAAAAGAGAAGTAGTCGGCGGCGTCCTCAATATTACCCAGGAAGGTTACGGATTTTTACGTACAGAAAATTACAATTTAAGCAGTAATGATTATTTCGTTTCCCCGCAATTAATTCGTCGCTTCAATTTGCGGGAAGGCGATTATGTCCGCGCCTATTTACGCAAAAAAAGAGGTGATGAGCGCTTTCAGGCTATCAATTATATTAAAGATGTTAATGATTTAAGCCCGGAAAAATTGTTCAAACGCCCTAATTTTTCGCGTTTGGTTCCTATTTATACGCAGGAAAGATATACTCTGGAAACTTCAAGTAATGAATTAAGCACCCGCATTATTGATTTGATTTGTCCGATCGGTAAGGGACAACGCGGTATGATAGTTTCGCCGCCGAAAGCCGGTAAAACCATCTTATTGCAAAAAATTGCCGATGCTATCAGCCATAATAACCCTGAGGCGCATCTGATTGTTTTGCTTATAGACGAGCGACCGGAAGAAGTTACCGATATGCAAAGACGAATTAACGGAGAAGTTGTCTATTCAACTTTCGATCAAACGGCGGAAAATCATGTCAGAATTACGGAATTGGTTTTGGAAAGAGCTAAAAGACTGGTGGAATTGGGCCGCGATGTGGTAATTTTACTTGATTCGATAACCCGTTTGGCACGTGCTTATAACCTGACGATTAATCCTACGGGAAGGACTTTATCAGGCGGCTTGGATCCGGGCGCTTTATATGGCCCGAAACGCTTTTTCGGTGCTGCCAGAAAAATTGAAAACGGCGGCAGCCTGACGATTGTTGCGACAGCCTTGGTTGAAACAGGTTCCAGGATGGATGAAGTTATTTTTGAAGAGTTCAAAGGTACGGGTAATATGGAAGTCTTCCTGGATCGTAAATTGTCGGAGAAGCGTATTTTCCCGGCTATTGACATTAATCGTTCCGGTACGAGACGGGAGGAGCTGCTGCTGAATGAAAGAGAGCTTGATTGTGTCTGGGCTATCCGTAAGGCTTTGAGCCGCCTGGATACAGCTTCAGTAACTGAACTTATCCTCAACTTTATGCAGAAAACTAAAAATAATGCTCATTTCATCGAGTGTATCACTATGTCTTTGAATGATAAGGACATTATAGAATCGCTGGTGAAAAAGAATACCGGTAATAAAAATAACTCCGCTAACGCTTTTTAGTCGAATGCTATTGACAGTGACGGGGAATTAGCGGTAGACTTATAAAGTTATTACTGGTATGGCATATGTGAAGTTTAACTGTCACACGCTATATTTTTGTGAGGTGAAATTATGAGAGAAGGAATCCATCCGAAGTACGAGAAGTGCGTTGTCCGTTGTGCTTGCGGTGAGACTTTCGAGACCAAGTCGACTATGGATAGTATAACTGTTGATATTTGCAGCAAGTGCCATCCGTTCTTTACAGGTCGTCAGAAGCTCATTGATACAGGCGGTCGTGTTGATAAGTTCAAACGTCGTGAATCACGCAAGTAAGAATAAGGGAGGCTTAGACCTCCTTTTTTCTTATTTACAGATAATTTAACAAGTGGAATTAAATATTATGGCCGAAACTTATTTGCAACTTATAAAAAATGCCTGCTTGCAGCTGCGAACTTGTCGTAATGATATTACCAGGCGGGATTTGATTATTTTGTTAGCTCGTAAATATTTGCAAATCAGCGAGTCACAACTGCGCTTGCGTTTGTACGATGATGAACCGGCTGCTGCCGATATCAGTCGTCTTTTTGCTGCAGATATAGAAAAGCTGGCGCAGGATTGGCCATTGGCGTATGTTAGCGGTTTTGTCGACTTTTTTAATTCTACTTACAAAATTGTTCCCGGAGTTCTGATACCTCGCCCCGACAGTGAAGTTCTGGTAGAAGAAGTTTTAGAAAGCATTAATTCTTTTCCCAAGTCGCAAGCTCAAACCTGGACTGCAACTTTTGCACGCCGGAAAACTGCTGCAGAAACGACGCCGGAGAGACTGAAAATTTTGGAAATCGGTATCGGCAGCGGGGCGCTGCTGGCAGCTATAGCCGGTGAATCTGCAAGAGAGTTGGAATTGACAGGAACGGACATCAATCCTGCAGCTATCGCTCTAAGTCGAGAAAATTTAGCTTGCCGTCAGGTCAAAGCACATTTGGAAGAGGCTGATATTTTCCCGAGTTTAACGGAAAATGAAAGAAAATACGACATAATATACAGCAATCCTCCTTATATTTCTGCAAGCGAGATGCAGACTTTACCGGCTTCCGTCGCTGCTTATGAACCGCAAAACGCTTTACAGGCTGCGGAAAACGGCTTGTATTTTTACAGAAAAATTCTGCAGGCAGCACCTGCGTATCTTGTAAACGGCGGATATATTTTATTCGAACACGGTTATCGTCAGAAAAAGCCTTTACAGGAACTTTTGAAGAAATATTCTTATGACGTTGTTAAATGGCGGCAGGATTACGGCGGTCGGGATCGAGTCCTTGTGTTGCGCTATTTTGCTTCGGAACTTTAGCCGGGTAAGTCGGACGGGCTGACAATTCGGACCATCGGTCAAGCCGGATAAGCCGGATAGGAGCAGGCGGAAAAGCCGGACCAAGCGGATAAATCGGACAATCAGCGAAAAAGAGCGGCATTAAAATACGTAACATTAAAGAAGGCGGAATACAATGATGTTGGAAAGCAATATACTGAAATTACAAAAATACGCACTGCGTCTGGAAGAGTTGGAACAAACACTTTCTCAACCGGAAATTATTAACGATATAGCCCGTTATACGGAATTATCAAAAGAATTGGGCGATTTACAACCTTTAGTCGAGCAGTATCGCCAATATACAAGTTTGCAGACGGAAATTGAGAAAAACCGTCAGTTGTTATTAGAAAATCATGACCCGGAATTACACGAATTGCTTAAAAGCGAACAGGAAGAACTGGAAGCGCGTTTGCAAAAAACGGAAGAAGAATTGAATCTCAGTCTTTTACCCAAAGATCCTAGAGATAATTTGAGCCTGTTTATGGAAATTAGGGCAGGAGCAGGCGGAGAAGAAGCGGCGCTGTTCGCAGCGGAATTGCACCGTATGTATTTAATGTATGCCGCCAAACAAAATTTCAAATGCAAAACCCTGGAATTGAACGAAACGGAAATCGGCGGCATAAAAGAAATTGTTTTTCAGGTCGAAGGTAAAGGTGCCTGGTCCAAATTGAAGTATGAGATGGGGGTCCATCGCGTGCAGCGGGTACCGGCGACTGAATCAGGCGGCAGAATTCATACTTCGACAGCAACTGTAGCCGTTATTCCGGAAGCGGAGACGAAAGAATTTGCAATCAATCCGAAAGATTTGCGCATCGATACTTATAGAGCGTCGGGTGCCGGCGGTCAGCATGTCAACATGACAGACTCGGCCGTCAGAATTACCCACTTCCCGACCGGTTTGGTTGTTACTTGCCAAGATGAACGATCACAGATTAAAAATCGGGAAAAAGCGATGCTTGTTTTAATTTCCCGTTTGCAACAATTGCAACAGGAAGAAGAGAACGCTAAACTTTCAGAGGAACGGCGTTCCCAGATAGGTACAGGTGATCGGAGTGAGAGAATTAGAACTTATAACTATCCTCAAGGTAGAGTTACAGACCACCGTATCGGTTTAACTTTGTATCAGTTGCCGCAGATTCTGGCCGGCGATTTGGATCTGTTGGTCAAAGAATTGCAGGCGGCGGAACAGCACAAGGTGAACGAATAGAGAGAAGATGATTTTATGCAAACAAAATTAATTACAGCTGTGCAGGCGGCCGACGGGCAGTATAAAATTGCACCGGACGAGCTTTTACAAGCGGCGGAATATTTGCACCGAGGTCAATTGGTCGTTTTCCCGACCGAAACAGTCTACGGTATCGGTGCCTTGGTCGATCAACCGGCAGCTTTGCGTGAAATATTTACAGTTAAAGGCAGACCGCAGGACAATCCGTTGATTTTACACGTAGACAGTTATGCGATGCTGCAACGCTATGTGCAGCCGCTCAATGCTGAAGAAAAATTGCTGGTGGATAATTTTATGCCCGGTCCTGTAACTTTTATTTTGCGGCGGAATCAGCAAGTTAATGATATTATTACAGCCGGACTTGATACAGTAGGCATCAGAATGCCGGGAAACGTTATTGCCCGCAGCTTAATTACAGCTTGCGGCGCCGGTATAGCCGCCCCTTCAGCTAATATTTCCGGCAAACCCAGCCCGACTGAAAGTAAAGCGGTTATTGATGACTTTTGGCAAAAAGTTGCCTGTATTATTGATGGCGGTGACAGTGCTTTCGGAGTTGAATCGACTATCTTGGATTTAAGCCGAAAACCTTATCATATTTTACGGCCGGGAGCTGTCAGTGCCGCCCAATTCAATGCCATTTTACAAGCTAACGGCTATGTTGCTGAAGTTGTAGAACAGCATGACTATTATTTACCGAATTTGAAGGCGGCGGATGTGCCCAAAGCTCCGGGGATGAAGTATCGCCATTATGCACCGGAAGCTGAAGTTAAAATTTTGCGTGGTTCACCGGCTGAGATGGCGAAAAATCTAATTAAACTTGTAAGTGGGAAAAAAGCAACTGCCGCTACAGCCAAGATCGCTGTTTTTGTCAGTCGGGATTTGTATGCCGCCTTACCGGGCGCTGTACAGAAACAAATTGATTTTCCTTATTTTTTTGAAGATTATGCCTGCAATCTCAAACAATTGCCGCACGAGGAATTGGTGGAGAGCGGTTTTTCTTCTTTGGACAAAAAAGCTTTTCAAGCTGCTAACGGTTTATTCCAAGCTTTAAGGCAGGCAGATAGAGATCAGGCGGCTTTAATTTTAGTGGAAGCGGTCGAAAATATGGGTATTGCGCAAGCGTACATGAACAGATTGACTAAGGCTGAAACCAAATAATTTTCAGTTTATAACAATCTGTGAGATGGGATAAACGCACAAAAAGACTTGAAAAAACTGTAAAAATATCAACATTGTGACGCAAAAACGGATTCTGCTATTTATAGGCAAGTAATTTTGTGCTAATCTAATAGGCGTATGAAATTATATTGTAATATAACCGTAAGGTTAAAAACATGGAGGAATATTGATGACAAAGTATGTTTACCTCTTTAAAGAGGGCAACGCTTCAATGCGTAATTTGCTCGGCGGTAAAGGTGCAGGTTTGGCAGAAATGACCCGTTTGGGTTTGCCGGTACCACGCGGCTTTACAATTACGACCGAGGCATGTAACCGTTATTATGAAGATAACGAAACCATTGCTCCGGAAATTGAAAGCGAAGTCTTCGCTACTTTAGCAAAGATGGAAGAGATTACCGGTAAGAAATTGGGCGATATGAAAAATCCGCTCTTAGTATCCGTTCGTTCCGGTGCTCGTGCTTCAATGCCGGGTATGATGGACACAATTTTGAACTTGGGTTTAACTGATAAAGTTGTCGAAGTTGTTGCCGAATTGACGAACAATCCCCGTTTCGCATGGGACTCTTATCGTCGTTTCATTTCAATGTTCGGTGATGTTGCCATGCACGTTGATAAATCCCATTTTGATGCCGCTATGGATGAAGTTAAAGCAGCTCGCGGCGTTAAGGGCGATTTGGAATTGAATGCTGAAGACATGAAGGAAGTTGCCCAAAAGATGAAAGCTGTTTATCAACAGCAATTGGGCAAACCTTTCCCGCAGGATCCGAAGGAACAATTGTTGACAGCCGTTAAGGCCGTTTTTGAATCCTGGAACAATGAGCGTGCTATTTATTATCGTCATATGCACGATATTCCCAGCAGCTGGGGTACAGCTGTTAACATTCAGGAGATGGTTTACGGTAATATGGGTGAAACATCCGGTACAGGTGTTGCCTTTACACGTAACCCTGCAACAGGTCAAGCCGGTATTTTCGGTGAGTATCTCATGAATGCTCAAGGCGAGGACGTTGTTGCCGGTATTCGTACTCCGTTCCCGATTACCCATATGGCCGAGCAGATGCCAGAATGCTACGCTCAGTTCAAGGAAATTGCCGCTACATTGGAAAAACATTACGGCGATATGCAGGATATGGAATTCACAATTGAGCGCGGTAAATTATTCATGTTGCAAACTCGTAACGGTAAACGTACAGCTTTTGCCGCCTTGCAGGTTGCAGCCGATATGGTCAAAGAAGGCTTGGTAACAAAAGAGCGTGCTTTGATGCAAATCGATCCTTCTTCTTTGGACACCTTGCTCCATCCGAATTTCGATCAGGAAGCTTTGAAAGCTGCTAAATCCATCGCCAAAGGTTTGCCGGCTTCTCCGGGCGCAGCATCAGGCGGTATCGTTTTCTCCGCTGAAGAGGCATTTGAAGTTACTCAAAGCGGCGCCAAGGTTGTTTTGGTCCGTACAGAGACATCACCGGAAGATATTGTCGGTATGAACGTTTCTGAAGGTATCTTGACAGTGCGCGGCGGTATGACTTCGCACGCAGCCGTTGTTGCCCGTGGTATGGGTAAGTGCTGCGTTTCAGGTTGTGCTGAAGTTTCTATCAATGCTGAAGCTGAAACCATGACAATCGGTGATAAAGTTTTCAAAAAGGGTGACTGGATTTCCCTTGACGGTGCTACAGGTTGTGTTTATGACGGCGCTATTGCTACCAAACCGGCTTCTTTGACCGGCAATTTTGCTACAATTATGCAATGGGCCGATGAAATCCGTGAGTTGGGTATTCGTACTAACGCCGATACACCTAAAGATGCTAAAGTTGCCCGTGAATTGGGCGCTGAAGGTATCGGTCTGGTTCGTACTGAGCATATGTTCTTCGCTGAAGACCGTATCTTTGCCTTCCGTAAGATGATTGTGGCCAAGACTGTAGAAGAACGTCGTAAGGCTTTGGCAGAATTGTTGCCGATTCAACAAGGTGACTTTGAAGGTATCTTTGAAGCTATGAAGGGCTTGCCTGTAACAGTTCGTTTGTTGGATCCGCCGCTGCACGAATTCTTGCCGCAGGCGGAAGAAGACATTGTCGAGTTGGCTAAGGCTTTGAACATCACAGTTGACAGCTTGAAGACCACAATTCACGATTTACATGAATTGAACCCGATGTTAGGTCACCGCGGTTGCCGCTTGGCTGTTACTTATCCTGAAATTGCCGAGATGCAGACAACAGCTATTATTAATGCCGCTTTGAAAGTTTCAACTCCTGAACAACCGATGGTTGCCGAGATTATGATTCCGTTGGTTTGCGACATTAAAGAGTTGCAATTTGTTAAGCGTGTTATTGTCAAGACTGCCGATAAGATTATTAAAGAATCCGGCAAGAGCTTGAAATACAAAGTCGGTACTATGATTGAAATTCCGCGTGCCGCTTTGACAGCTGATGAAATTGCGACAGAGGCTGATTTCTTCAGCTTCGGTACTAACGATTTGACACAGATGACTTACGGTTTGAGCCGTGATGATGCCGGTAAGATTTTGGAATGCTACTACAATGAAGCTATCTTCGAATCTGATCCTACAGCTCACTTGGATACCAAGGGTGTCGGTCAATTGATGCGTATTGCAACTGAGAAGGCTCGTGCCGTTAAACCTGAGATTAAATTGGGTGTTTGCGGTGAACACGGCGGTGATCCGGCTTCTATCAGCTTTGTTAATACTTTGGGCTTCAATTATGTTTCCTGCTCACCTTATCGTGTACCTATTGCTCGCTTAGCTGCCGCTCAAGCAACAATCAGTCAAAAAAAGTAAGCTGAATTAGTTTTGCCAATTCAGTTAATTGCCGGCTTTCTGTAACGGAGGCCGGTATTTTTTTGCCCTTGAAACAACAAGCGCTGCGCAGCGGCCTGAGAGAGCTTTGATTAGATTGCTTTTTTTCGGAATTAAGTTAGAATGAAGCAATGATAAAAATTAGGCAAAAATTCAGTTTATTAGTAAATGATGATTTGACTTCCGGGCCGATTATCTTGAAGTTGGCTGCTTTTTCCGCTCCCTTGCTGTTGGGAAATTTCTTACAACAGTTGTATTCAACTATAGATTTAATAATTATCGGCCGTTTTGCCGGTAGAACTGCTTTTGCAGCGGTAGGTTCAACCGGATATATTATTGTTTTACTGATCGGCTTGTTGGTAGGCTTGGCCGGAGGTATTGCAGTTAATGTCGCTCAACTTAAGGGTGCCGGTAATTATCGCGGCTTAAGCTTGATGATTCATACAGCTTATGCTTTGGCTTTTATCGCCGGAGTTGTACTTACCTGTTTCGGTTTGCTGACGGCGAGATTCTGGTTACGTTTGACACAAGTTCCGCCGGAGATATTTGCCGGGGCCGAACGTTATCTGGACTATACATTTATCGGCTTGATTCCCGGTATTGTATATAATTGCGGCGCTGCAATTTTACAAGCTTTGGGGGACAGTCGCAGACCGCTTTTACTTTTGTTTCTGTGCTCGGTAATCAATTTTATTTTGGATATGCTTTTTGTCGCATTTTTCCACTGGGGGATTGACGGAGCGGCCTTAGCCACCGTGCTTTCCCAGTTAATATCGGCAATAATTTTAACTGCTCATTTATTGCACGTAACAGCCGATTATCGTTTGTATTGGCGCAAGATTCATATTGATAAGCAGTCTTTGCAGGCTATTGTCAAAATCGGGGTACCGGCTTCTTTACAGGCAACAGTACTTAATGTTTCCAATATTTATATTCAAACTATGCTTAATACTTTCGGGGTTGTAGCGGTGGCTGCCTGCACGGCGGTTACGAAAATCGACGGCTTTTTCTGTTTGTATTTTAATGCCTTGGGTACAGCAACAATGACTTATGTCGGCCAAAATTATGGGGCGAAGTTAAGTCGGCGGGTTGTAGTCGGGGTCAGAACTATGGCTGCATTCGGCGTTATCAGCGGCATGTGTTTATGTGCTTTAAGCACCTGGTACAGATTTTCTTTGTTGCGGATTTTTACCGATGATCAAGTAATACTTGATGTTGCCGGTCGCCTGTTTGTCGCCTATATCCCTTATTTTTTCCTTTTAGCGGCGATGGAAATTTATTCCGGCAGTTTGCGCGGCTTGGGTAATGCCGTTTTGCCGATGACGATATATATTTTGGGAATTTGTGTTTTTCGCTGTTTATACGTATTTACCGCCTTACGGATTGATAATACGCTCAGTACCCTTTTTGCTGTCTATCCTTTCAGCTGGATAATTACAGCTGCGGCTCTGTTCTTGGCCTATAATTTGCGCAAAAGACGCTTATTGCGTGAATTGCAGTAAAAGTGCATACCGACTTTTCGCTTTGCTTAAAAGCTGAAAATAGGGGAATTTATTCATAATTTCCTACTGAATATTATTGATGGGGATATATTAATCACTTTCCTATCTTATAAAAGATTTCCTATCTTATAAAAGATAGGAAAGCAAGATGAAAAAGCTAAACAAGCTAATTATAGAATTAGTTAGATGATAAAACAAGGGGTGTGTATTAGTTCAATTTCTTGCAGTCTTAAATCCCCTTTCTTTTTGGACTAATACAAAAAACTTGATTTTAACGAAATTATGTATTATAAATGAAAAAGTAATATATGACTGCGATATTTTGGTCATTTTACACAAAAAATAGAGGAGGAAGCAGCAGAATTTTGCTGACGATTTTTATGAAAAGACATAGTACAAAATCGCTTTCTTTTTTGTTATCCGTTTTATTGATTTTTTCCGCTTTTATGCTTTTAACAGCAGATATGAAGGCTGAAGGAGAAGAAGAGGAAACGCAGGAGGAAGAATTGCAGGATATTGCCCTTGATGCGGAGCATTTTCCGGATGCGCAATTTTTAAAGTGTCTGCAAAGCGACCCGCAAGTTGATAAGGATGCGAACGGTGTTTTATCTGCGGATGAAAGGCAGAATGTTAAACAGTTGTACTTGGCGAATAAGGGAATTGGTTCCATTCAAGGTATTGAATATTTTCCTTTATTGAATATCTTGGAAGTAAATGATAATAAACTGAAAAAAATTGATCTCAGCCGAAATCCCGAAGTTATATTGCTGAATGCCGCCAATAATCAGCTGAGTGAGCTTATTTTGCCTCAGAAATGCAGCTTGTACGATTTAAAAGTCTATAGTAATCAATTAACCGAATTGGATTTGTCGTCCGCCGTCGACCTGAAAAATATAAATGTCAGAGATAACAAATTAACTGTATTGGATTTTACGAATAATAAAAAATTGGAGTCTATAATTCTCAAAAAAAACAGATTAACATCATTTAATTTTGACGGTTTGGGCGTAGCCATTTCTGATGCACCCGAAGTACCTTCCGGTCAACTTTATGCTATCGAAGTCGGAGATGATTTACTTTTTGATCTTAGTAAATTGCCGGGAAAATTTGAACTTGAGCGGGCGAGTGCCTGGGAGGATGCCGCCGTTAAGAGCGGTAATATCCTTAAACTTGCCGATAAAAGGCCGACAACGGTAAGCTATAAATACAGATATTACGGCGATGAAATGACAAATTTTCATTTGAAAATCAATTATTATGAGCTGGTTGATTTCCTTGCTGCCGGTGGCGAAGGCAGCATGCCGTCCGTAAAATTGCCGGAAAACACGGAATATCAATTACCGGCATGTGCATTTAAAGCTCCGGCAGATAAAAAATTTCACGCCTGGTCGATAAACGGTCGGGAATATAAACCTGAAGATAAAATTACAGTTAAGCGAAATACGAAAGTTGCAGCTGTTTGGCAGGACCTTAATCCTGCGCCGAAAAAAACTGAAGTTTCGTTACCGGCACCGACGCCTGAAACTTCGCTACCTCAAGCAGTAAGCACGGAAGAGGTGCGCCCGGGACGAGTTGCTAAAACGGGAGAATCAGCAAGCGGACAGATTTCTGCCCTCTTACTGCCGCTGCTTACAGCAGTTTTTATCATCAAGAAGCGGGAAATAGAAAATAATAAGTAAATTCATCGGAAATAAGGAAAAATTAAGAGCAGTGCTGTCCCTTGGCGGCGCTGCTTTTTTCGTGGCCGCCTGCCGCTTTGGCGTTCAGATACCTAAATCGTCCAAGCTGAAATAAGTAAAAGCAATATTACAAGTCGGGATTGCAAACAATCACAATTGATAAATTAGTAAATTTGTGCAGATTATCCATTTATTTGAGGAAAATACTGTTAAAATGGACGAAATCACAAAAATAAGTCACTTTTTTGCCCATAAGCTATTCCTATTTAATGGATAAAAAGTTATAATAAGGTTAAGTTTGAATTTAGGAGGACTAACATGTCAGAAGTTACACAAACTCAGGCAATGATCGACGAACTGGTCAAGAAAGCTCTGGTGTCTTTGGAAGCATTCAGAAAATTAGATCAGGACAAAGTCGATTACATTGTAGGTAAAGCATCAGTTGCCGCTTTGGACAAGCACGGCTATTTGGCCGAACTGGCGGTTAAAGAAACCGGCAGAGGCGTATTTGAGGATAAGGCGACCAAGAACCTTTTTGCTTGCGAGCATGTCGTTAACAAAATGCGTCACTGGAAAACTTGTGATGTTATCAAAGAGGATCCGGTCGAAGGCTTAGTTTATATTGCCGATCCGGTCGGTGTAGTTGCCGGTGTTACACCTGTAACCAATCCTACTTCTACAGCTATTTTTAAGTCATTAATTTGCTTAAAGACACGTAACCCCATTATCTTCGGTTTCCATCCGGGTGCGCAGAAATGCTCAGTTGAAGCGGCTCGTATCGTGTATGAAGCTGCAGTTGCCGCAGGTGCTCCTAAAGATTGTATTCAATGGATTGATAAGCCGTCGTTGGAGGCAACTTCCGCTTTGATGAATCACAAAGATGTTGCTACCATTTTGGCAACCGGCGGTAATGCGATGGTGCGTGCCGCTTACAGTTGCGGTAAACCGGCTTTGGGCGTCGGTGCCGGTAACGTTCCTGCTTATGTTGAGAAATCGGCCAATATTCGCCAGGCCGCACATGACATAGTTATGTCCAAGACTTTCGATAACGGTATGGTTTGCGCCTCCGAACAGGCTGCGATCGTCGATCAGGAAGTTTATGACAGCTTTATCAATGAGATGAAGACCTATCATGTTTATATGGCCAATAAGAAAGAGAAAGCTTTGCTGGAAGAGTTCATGTTCGGTGCCAAAGCTAACGGCAAAAACTGTGCACTGGCCAAACTCAATCCGGATATTGTCGGTAAACCGGCTACCTGGATTTGCGAGCAGGCGGGCTTCAAGATTCCGGCAGACTGTACCATGGTAGTGGCAGAGTGCGAAAGAGTAGGCGAATCTGAGCCGTTAACAAGAGAGAAACTTTCGCCGATTTTGGCCTTGTTAAAATCCCATTCCCGGGAAGAAGGCGTGAAGATGGCCGAGCAGATGGTTGAGTTTAACGGCTTGGGTCACTCAGCTGCTATTCATACTGCAGATAAAGCTTTGGCCGATGAGTTCGGTCATAGAGTTAAAGCCGTTCGTATTATCTGGAATTCTCCTTCGACTTTCGGCGGTATCGGTGATGTTTATAACTCAATTATTCCGTCCTTGACATTAGGTTGCGGCAGCTACGGTCATAACTCCGTATCCAATAACATCAGCGCTTTCGATTTGATTAACATCAAGCGTATCGGTAGGAGAAGAAATAATATGCAATGGTTTAAGGTTCCGCCTAAAATCTACTTTGAAAGAGATTCAATTCAATATTTACGTGTTTTGCAAAACTGCTCACGGGCGATGATTGTTTGCGATAAGTCGATGATTGAATTAGGTTTTGTCGGTATTATTTTGAATCAGTTGGAACAACGTCGCAATAAGTGTGTTTATCAATTGTTCTCCGAAGTTGAGCCTAATCCGGATATTACAACTGTCCAACGCGGTGTTGAGATCATGGATGCCTTCAAGCCGGATACTATTATTGCTATCGGCGGCGGTTCACCGATGGATGCGGCCAAGGCTATGTGGATGTTCTACGAGCATCCGGAAATCGACTTCCGTAACATGATTCAGAAATTCATGGATATTCGTAAACGTGCCTTTAAGTTCCCGCAATTAGGCGAGAAGGCCCAGATGGTATGTATTCCGACAACCTCAGGTACAGGCTCCGAAACTACACCGTTTGTCGTTATTTCCGATAAGAAGGAAGGCAAGAAGTACCCTGTAACCGACTACGCTTTGACGCCGTCAATTGCTATTATCGACGCTTCTCTGGTTGACGGTGTACCGGGAGTTATTGCTGCCGATACCGGTATGGATGCTTTGACCCATGCAACTGAAGCTTATGTTTCCATGTTGGCCAGTGATTATACCGACGGCTTGGCTTTGCAGGCGATCAAAATGATTTTTGAATATTTACCGCGTTCCGTTGCTAACGGTAGAAACGATAAGGAAGCGAAAGAGAAGATGCATAATGCCGCGACCATCGCCGGTATGTCCTTTGCTAATGCTTTCTTAGGTATAGTTCACTCCATGTCGCATAAAATCGGCGGTGAATTCGGTACGGTTCACGGCAGAACCAACTCCGTCTTATTGCCTTATGTTATTATGTACAACGGTTCACGTCCGAATAAACTTGCAACTTGGCCGAAGTACAATTATTTCAAGGCGGATGAGAAGTACTTTGAAATTGCCAATATGTTGGGCTTAGGTGCTACAAGTATTGAAGACGGTGTCCGCAAGTATGCTAAGGCATGTCGTGATTTGTCGAAGCGTTTGGGTATGCCAAGTTCCTTCAAAGAGATGGGTGTCGATCGGGAAGCTTTCATGGCGCAAGTGCATAATTTGGCGATGCTGGCTTATGAAGATCAATGTTCTCCGGCTAACCCGCGTTTGCCTATGGTTAAGGATATGGAACAAATGATGATTGATGCTTACGACGGCAAAGAATGGTTTTTGAAGTAATAAGTTAATCTTTTTTCATAAATTAACGCGATAACGATTGTTATCGCGTTTTTTTTTTTGTGTTTTTTTCTTGCGCAGAAAGAGCTTTATTTTACCTTGATTGGTGTTATTATGTTCTTCGGCATAATTTTTGCAGAAAAGGAGGTTTGCGGAAAATTAAAGACATTTCAGCAGCTTGTGCTATGTCGATAAGAGGCGGCATATTGTGGGTAACGGATGTCATAGAAACAGGATCGAAAAAATCACAGCCTCAAGTCATGCAATGAGGCGAAAAATATAAATTAAAATATAAAAATCTTTTACAGGAGGATTTGTATGAAATTATTGAAAACAATAATGGCTTTGGCTTTGTGCTGTGCTTTGACAGCGTGCAGTACAACTGCTCAAAAAGCTAAAGAAAATAAAAATAAAACAACTCAAGTTCCAACTACGACTGCTAAACAGTCAGTTGCAACGACAAGCAAAGCTGCATCGGATAACAAAGACAAGAAAGACAAGGAAACGACAGCTAAGAACTTGGAGTGGAAAAATATTAAATTACGCAATAATTTAGATAAACAAAAGGGCTTGGAAATTAAGTATCCGGAAGCTGTACAAAAAAAGTACGGCAAATCGCTTAAATTATCCAAATATCCGGCAAAAATTGTCGACCTTTCTACTTCAAGTTTGGCACTTATGGCGAAATTGAACGTTAAAATGGCGGCAGTTTCCCGGACTGTTAAGACAACTAAGGCCGCAGAATACTACAAAGATGTGAAGGACATTGAGTCGGGTATGCGCGGAGTTGATACGGAAGCTGTTATTGCTCTGGAACCGGATTTGGTTATTATGAGCGGCGGCATGAAGGAAAAATACGGCGCACAATTAGAAAAATTGAAAATTCCCGTATATTACACTTCTGAAGGTCCGTTAGTAAATTTAGCAGCTAATCAGGCGGAAACTGAAGCTTTGGCCGAAGCTTTCGGCGGCAGTCAGGCTAAAGAAGATGTTACGGCTATGTACAAAGCAGCCGAAGAGGCTTGTCAAAATTACGCCAAGGCACATGCATCAAAGAAAACGGCCATTATGTTCGGTGTCGGTGGTAAAAGTATCATGTTGGCAACCTCAAAGAGTTATTTCGGAACCATAATTAAAATGTTGGGCTTTGAAAATGCAGCTGATGCCAAAGATGTCAAGGGTAGCGGTATTTTACCGTCAAGTCTGGAAACATTGGTACAGGCCGATCCGGAAGTTATCTTTTTAATTGCGCCGCCTACAGGCTATGATCCGCAAAGTTTGTTGACCGCTTTTACTAAAGCTAAGAATGCCGATAAAGCCGTATATGAAGGTATTAAAGCGGTAAAAGCCGACAAGATTGTTGCTTTACCGGGGAATTACACAACCAGCAGAGGCTTAGAAATTGTTCCGGATCTCTATCATTTGTGTGAGATTTTAACAGAAAAGTTAGGGAAATGATGCAACGCCCGTCCCTTACCGGGCGAGCAGGAGCTTGGGGTTTCGCAGGCATCCTCTTAGGAATTCTGGCTCTGCTCGCCCTGCTTTCGTTAAGAATCGGATCGGCGGGATATAGTTTGGATGAAATAGTTCGGGCCTTGTTCGGCAACGGGTCCGTTACGGTCAGAAATATTTTATTACATTTACGCTTACCGCGTGTCATTGTCGCGATGGTTGTAGGTGCCTGCCTGGCTACTGCCGGCTCTTTGTTACAGGCGGTAATGCGTAATCCTTTAGCTGATCCGGGAATTATAGGTGTTTCAGCCGGTGCCGGTACGGCGGCAACGGCGATTATGTTACTTTGTGCCGATTTAAGCTTAAGCATTCCTTTTTTTGCCTTTATAGGTTCTTTGACGGCGTGTGCTCTTATTTATATCATGGCATACGACGGCGGATTAAGCCCTGTCAGAATTATTTTGGCAGGAGTGGCTATTAATACTGTTTTAGGTGGATTCAATGCCTTGTTACAGTTGTTGTACAGCGACAGCCTGACGGGAGTGTTATCTTTTTTGACCGGTTCAATAGCCGCTTCCACCTGGTCGAATGTTCGCTTGATTTTGGCATACGGGATTCCCTGTTTGTTGTTAAGCTTTTTAACAATCAGAGGAGCCAACGCTTTGCAATTGGGGGATGAGATGGCTACCAATCTCGGCTTCCCCATTACTTTAACCAGAATTTTAATTTCGGCCTTGGCAGCTTTTTTAGCGGCGGCAACAGTTGCCGCTGTGGGCATTATAGGCTTTGTCGGTTTAGTTGTACCGCATATAACTCGTATTCTGGTAGGGTCGGATTATCGTCGCTTATTACCGATAGGGATGATTTTGGGAGCAGTTGTAGCATTGGCAGCCGATACTGTCGGGAGAGTTTTAATTTCCGGCATGGAATTGCCTTTAGGCATTGTGATGGCGGTGGCAGGAGGTCCTTTTTTCCTTTATTTGCTTAAAACCAAGAGCAAAATTCAACAAGGAGGTAAGTGATCAGGTGCTTATTAAAGTAGAACATTTGCAAGTCGCTTATGGTACGAAAACGATAATTACTGATTTTTCCTGTGAAATATCCGAGGGTGAGATTTTAACGTTGATCGGACCTAACGGCTCGGGTAAATCGACTTTGTTGAAAGCTGTGGCCGGAATATTGCCTTATCAAAAGGGCAAGGTGTATTTGGACGGCAAGGATTTACACTGTTGGAAAAAGAAGGAAATTTCCCGCAAAATTGCCCTGTTACCTCAAATTCATCAGGCCCCGGAGGATTTTACCGTGCGTGAACTTGTCAGTTACGGCAGAATGCCGCATCAAGACTTGTTGCACCGAGACTCGGAAGAAGACCGGGAAATAGTTGATTGGGCGCTTAAGCGTACACATACGGCAGCCTTTGCCGAACGTTATTTGTACGAACTTTCCGGCGGAGAATTGCAAAGAGTATGGCTAGCCTGTTCTTTGGCACAAAAACCGCGGATATTATTTCTGGATGAACCGACAACATATTTGGATATTTGTCATCAGCTGGAAATGATTACATTGATTAAGGAATTGCAAAAACAGGAAGGTTTGGGCATTGTTATTGTTTTACATGATATTGCTCAGGCGATGGATATCAGCGATCGGGTCATTGTGCTGGCAAACGGCAGACAGTATGCAGCCGGAAATCCGGAGACGGTTATCAATACCGCGATGCTGGCTGAAGTTTATAAAGTTCAGGCCAAATTATTGAAAATTGCCGGCCGTCGACGCCCGCTGATAGATTATACGGTTTATACTGAAGAGAAATAGAAAGAGGTTAATATATGAAATACGCTGTTTGTTATCGGTCTTTGACCGGTTGTACGAAAAAAGTAGCACAAGCTATATACGATGATATTAAGGAGAAAGATAAAGCTTTGCTTGATATTAAGGACAATCCTGATATCACTGCCGTTGACATTGTCGCTTTGGGCTATTATGTTGATCAGGCCGGACCGGATGATCTTGCTTGCAAATTTATTACAAGATTAAAGGGTAAACGTGTCTTTGTTTTTTGCACTTTAGCTTACTTTGCCGACTCTACGCATGCTTTTGAAGCTATTCAGAAGGGTATTAAACTTGTTCAGGAAGCCGGCGGTCAGGTTATCGGCAGCTTTATTGCCAACGGCGCCCTGGCACCGCAAATTATTGCCGAATTCAAGCGGATGGCCCAATCCGGTAACGGTAATCATCACGCTTACACCCCGGAAAAAGGCTTGCGTTATGAGCTGTTCAAAAATCATCCGACAAAAGCTGAATGTGCTTTGGCAAGTGAACGCTTCCAAGAAAGAGTATTGCTGTCGGATCAAGTTGAAGCATTAAAGGCGCAACATTAGTTATCATATTTTAATTGTTGAGTAATTAATTTGCTATTAAAGCCAACTATACTGAAAGCTAAATATCAAGGCTGAAAATGAGGCAAAAAAGATGACATTAAAAGAAGCTATTTTGCAACGCGCTTCAGTGCGCAAATTTAAGCAACTGCCGATTAAGTCGGAAGAATTAAATAATTTTATGCGCGGTTTGAAGTCCATTCCCGGATTAATGCCCGGAGCGGAGCTTAATTTTGTCGTTTTAACTTACGAAGAGGCACAACGGAAATATAAGAATTTTTCCAAAGTTTGTACCTTTGCTCCGTATTATTTATTCTTTTACGGAGACGATTGTCGGGAAAATTGGCAAAATGCAGGCTATCTGGGTGAGATTGCTTCTTTGTGGTTGACTTGTAACAATTTAGGCGCCTGTTTCCAAAGATGTGATAAATTGTTGCCTTCTTCCGATACTGTTCCTGTAACTGAGCTGGTGCCCGCTGCTCCCGTTACTCCCGCTGCCCCTGCTGCTTCTGTGTCAGAATCTGAATCCGAACTTGATTCTGAGCCCGAAACGACGCTTAAAACAGCAGCGACAACGTCAACGCCGGCAGCAAGTGCAGCCGAGGCCGAGACTGTCAGCGATGCGGAAAAATTTGCCGAAGATAAACGTCTGCCTTTAATTTTAGCTATCGGCCATCCGGATAAGTATCCCGGAAAATGTCGGAAGATAGCGGTAAGAAAACGCTTAATCTCAGGTTCACCTGCAATTAATGCGAAAGTCGAGCTACTTTTGCATGCAGCCTGTCAGGCGCCATCCGAGTACAATACTCAGCCCTGGAGATTTTGGGTTACAGAGGACACGATACATATTTTCAGCAAACCGAGTCTTATTTTTCGCAGTGCCTGGCACAAAAAAGCGCAGGCGGCGGCAGTAGGAGCTTTAGTGGCCAATTTGGCGACTTTAGCCGAACTTGACGGTTGCAATTATCGTATTTTTGCTGAAACACAAGCTTTTGCCGATATTCATAATTTGCAATATCAACTCAGTGTTTCGTGGAATTAAAGCTTTAAAAGTCGAAAAAAAAGCGCCCGTCACTCAACGGGCGCTTTTCTTAATAATCAGCGACTTTGCTGTCGCTATGAATTATCGAGGTGACAGGACTCGAACCTACGACATCCTGCTCCCAAAGCAGGCACTCTACCACCTGAGCTACACCTCGACGTCAGGTTATTATACAAAATTAAGCTGCCTAATGCAAGGCGATTTTGCAGCGACAATATGTGATGTATTTATTTGCCTGGGACATTTTTCGTCACACCTCTTTAAAAAAGAAAAAAACTCTCAAAAAAGAGAGCCTTTTAAATATATTTTCTTTATTGCCAGCTATGCCCACAATTATTACATACAAAATGTTTTTCCACTCTATTAATAGTTTTATATTTTTTGGGCTTAAGTATTTTTATTATTAAAGCTAACCAAAAAAAGAACAACCATTTAATAGTGATAAACCACCAACCTATTAATATCCACCAGATTATTCCTTTTCTTTTTACTTTTAAATCTATTTGATTTAAAAGTTGTACTTGTACATTGCTTGAGCCACATTTCTCACATTGTAGCAAACTTTGATTTTCCATAAATCCTCCATTTAATTTATTAAGTGTTGCATTTGTTATTGTAAATCATCATACGAAAAAAGTAAAGATAAGACTCTACCGACGATAATCTGAATTAATTTCTATAATTTTTTTGTGATAATAAAAATGGTGCCGGCGGGTTTGGCGTTCGGCAGGAGAGAATGTTATCTTTATAATAACTCATACAAACAGCAAATTTAGTGAACTTGCACAAAAACAATGCAAAAATTCATCGTTTTATTATTGCAGTGAGAATTTATGCTTGATAAAATAGACATATATTACAGTCTTAGTGGCTTGTTATGGAGGTAAGCATGGCCAAAAAAGAAATTATTTCCATGATTCTGGCGGGCGGTCAGGGCTCACGCTTAGGGACATTGACCCAACATATGGCAAAACCGGCAGTTCCTTACGGCTCACGTTATCGCATAATAGATTTTCCTTTGAGTAACTGCGTTAACTCGGGAATAAATACAGTCGGTGTATTAACTCAGTACCAACCGTTAGGCTTGAACACTTATATAGGCAACGGTCATCCGTGGGATTTGGACAGAAGCACGGGCGGAGCTTTTATTTTGCCGCCGTACCAGCGTTCAGGCGGCAGTGACTGGTACAAAAATACAGCCAATGCTATTTATCAGAACATCGGCTTCATTGATATGTTTTCGCCGAAATATGTCCTTGTTCTTTCCGGTGATCATATTTATAAAATGGACTATGCCAAAATGCTGAAAATGCATGTCGACTCGGGCGCCGGAGCGACAATAGCCGTTCTGGAAGTCCCTTATGAAGAAACTTACAGATTCGGTATTATGAATGTGGATGAACATGACAGAATAATCGAATTTGAAGAAAAACCGGCCCACGCCAAAAGCAACCTCGCTTCGATGGGAATCTATATTTTCACCTGGGAAACCTTGCGCCGCATGCTGATAGCCGATGAAAACGATCCGGCAAGTTCACACGATTTCGGTAAAAATATTATCCCGAAATATTTGGAATCGGACATCAAATTACAAGCCTATCGCTTTGCCGGCTACTGGAAAGATGTCGGTACGATTGCCTCTTTGTGGGAAGCTAATATGGATATCTTGGATTATCCTGATGAAATTAATTTGCGTGATGCTTCCTGGCGTATATACAGCCGTAACCCGGTAAAACCGGCACATTATATTGCCGATACGGCCAAAGTTATAAATTCGGCCATGACAGACGGTTGCCAAATTTACGGTAAGGTACAACACTCTTTATTGTCGGCAGCCTGCATTGTAGAACCGGGAGCCGAAGTTATAGATTCCGTCTTAATGCCGGGTGTACATGTCAAAGCCGGAGCCAAATTGGAAAGAGTTATTGCCGGCATAAACGCGGTAATCGGCGAGGGCGTAGTTATCGGTCATAATGTAGACGATAATTCTCCTTACAAGAACAAGCTGTGCACTGAAGGCGTATCTGTTATTAATCATGGTGCGACCATCAAAGCCGGCAGCAAACTTCCGGCGGAAGTTATGGTTTGTCAGGATATGCAGATTGAAGCGGCAGAAAATGTCGTGGAAAAAGAAGTCGCAATTTTGTGGGAGGGTAATGTATGAAAAATGACGCTTGCGGATTGATTTTCGCTGACGGTCAGGGCGTATCTTTGAGTGACTTAACCCGTCTGAGAGCCTTGGCGGCAGTTCCTTTTGCCGGCAGATACCGTATTATTGATTTTGCTTTGTCCAATTTGGTTAATACCGGTGTCAGCAAGGTGGGTATTGTCACGCATAATAAATTCAAGTCCCTGATCGACCATGTCGGAACAGGATCCAACTGGGACCTGGATCACAAAAATCAGGGAGTATTTCTCCTTGCTCCTTATATTACTTCCAGCTTTTATCCCGGCCATATTGATGACTTATCGTCCATCGCTAATTTTTTGAGACATGACACTTCGACCGACGTCATTATTTGCGGCGCCAATGTTGTCTTCAATTCCAATTTGCTCGATGTTTTGCGCTGTCACAAGGGAACAGGGGCTGATATGACCGTAATGTACGATCGCCATGATGAATTTCCCAGTGAACCGAACATTGTTTTGGAAACCGATGCGGAAGATAAACTGTTGAATGCCTGGAATAATCCGATTGAAAAAGTCAGCAACAAATTATTCCTGGGAACGATGATTATCCGGCGCAATTTACTTCTGAAAATCGTCGATGAGGCTATCAGCAAAGGTTTCGGAGAAGTAACGGCACCTTACCTGTTAAGAATGTGCAACAGCCTTAATATTCGTTGCTATGAATATAAAGGCTTATGTCTGAGAATTAATTCTATTAAAGATTATTTCAGAGAAACTTTTGCTTTACTTAACCCGCAAGTCAGTCAGCAGCTGTTTGAAACCGATGATATTTTGTATACTAAAGTAAAAGATGAAGCGCCGACTATCTACACGGAAACTGCCAAAGTTACCAATACTATTGTTTCAGACGGTTGCTTGATCTCGGGCCAAGTGGAACATTCCATGATTTTCCGCCATGTGCGAATCGCTGAAACGGCAGTCTTAAAAAATTGCATAATTTTTCAAAATGTCGATATCGCCAACGATTGCTATCTGGAGAATGTTATACTTGATAAGGATTGTGTAATTCAACCGGGAATTCATATGGTCGGACATAATGATTATCCTGTAGTAATAGGTAAAGGAGCAATAGTGTGATGAACGACAAACAAGTCAAGGTTTTGATGGTAACGGCAGAGGCTGTGCCCTTTGCCAAAACCGGCGGGCTGGCGGATGTTGTAGGAGTTTTACCGAAAGAGTTACAGAAGTTGGGTGTAGATGCGCGGGTCGTGATGCCCCTGTATAAATGCGTAAAAGAAAAGTTCGCCGCCGACTTGGAGTTCGTTCGTTGGTCAATGTTGCGTATGGGCTGGCGTACACTGTATGCCGGTTTATTTCGCTGCAACTACGAAGGCGTAGAATATTACTTTATAGACAATGAATATTATTTCGGTTATGACGAAATTTATAAAGACTATGATTTTGACATTGAAAGATTTTGCTTTTTCCAGAAAGCGGTGCTGGAAGCGTTGGGACAGGCGATGCGCTTTTATCCCGATATTATTCATTGCCATGATTGGCAGGCGGGCTTGATTCCCGTACTTCTGCAGGCACAATACCAACAGTTCGGCTATTTCCCTGAAATTAGGACTTTGCTGACTATCCATAATTTGCGCTTCCAGGGATATACAAGTTATGAGAAAATTGCCGATTTGACTGGCTTGGATAACAGTTATTTGAACGATTACGGTGTCCTCAAAGACGGATATGCCAATTTCTTGAAAGCCGGTATTGTTTATGCCGATAAAATCAATACAGTTTCCCATACTTATGCGCAGGAAATTATGTATGAATTTTACGGCGAACGGCTGGAAACCGTCCTTAACTATTACAAGAATAAATTATGCGGTATTACAAACGGTATAGATACGGTTGAATTTAACCCGGCTACGGATCCTGCTTTGGTGAAAAATTATTCCGTCAGCGATTTTGCGCAAGGCAAGGCCAAGAATAAAGTGGCAGTGCAGAAACAGCTGAACTTAACAGTGGATGAAGATGTGCCTCTAATTGTTATGATCAGCCGCCTGACCGACCAGAAAGGCTTGGATTTGTTCAATTGTATTGCAGAAGATTTACTAAAGATGGAAGATTGCCAAATCGTCATTTTGGGTACAGGACCGAGTATGTATGAAGATTCGTTACGCTATTTCAGTAACAAATATCCGCAAAAAATGCGCGCCTGTTTACGCTTTGACGACCATTTTTCCAATCTCCTTTATGCCGGGGCCGACTTGTTGCTGATGCCTTCCATTTTTGAACCTTGCGGTTTGAGTCAAATGATTGCCATGCGTTACGGGACATTACCTATTGTCCGGGAAACAGGAGGCTTGGTCGATACGGTGCAGCCGTATAATCGTTATGAACACAGCGGCAACGGCTTCAGCTTCACAAATATTAATGCCCATGACTTCCTGCACGTTATATGTCAGGCTTTAAGATTATATCGAGCGTATCATAATGGTGAAAATATGGATTTCGCCAACTTGATAACAACGGCGATGAAATGTGATTTCAGTTGGAACAATGCCGGCAAAGAATATCTGAAATTATACGAAAGTATGATAGAATAAGTAGGAAACAAAGTTACTGCTGCCGCTTCAATTGAGGCGGTTTTCTTTATAGAGAGGCGTAAACGGATGCATATTAAAGGATTCAGAACGCGCGATTTTATCGCTTACGCATTGATAGCGGGTGCAGTTTATTGGCTGTCGCTCAATTTCAATTTTTTACCTAACTGGCTGCACAGCTTTTCCTCCAAGTTATTACCGATAACTTTGGGAGCCGCTTTAGCTTTCGTAATCAATATCCCGACGTCTTACATAGAGCACAAGTTTTTCTCGATTAATTGGGGCAAATATGATTCTGCCAGAAAAAAAGTGAAAAGACCTTTGTCGTTATTACTGTCATTGTTCTTCTTCGGAGCTTTGATTTATGCTTTTTTCGCTTTGCTCTTACCCCAAATTAACGCTACTTTGGTGCGCCTGAGTACGCAAATTCCGCTGACAGTTGCCCGTTTGACCGATCAGGTTGAGAATTTTTTAGAAACCAAACCGCAAATTCGAGAATTTGCCGAAGCCAATAATATCCATCTGGATGATATTGCTCGTCAATTTACTTTAAGCTATGACAAAGTTATTCGTTCGTTAATCAGCGGTATTTCCAATATAGCATTAAATATTATCAGCGGTTTTGTAACCTTCCTCATCAGCCTGATTTTCGGAATCTATATTATATGCGGCAAAGAACAGATAGGGCGGGAAGTTACCGGTCTGCTTTATGCTTTGTTTAATGAAGAAAAGGTTGACCATTTCTTGAAATTGATGATTTTCGCCGGTAAAATGTTCGCCCGTTATATTGCCGCTGCCTGCATGGAAGCGGGAATCTTGGGCTTTCTTGTCCTTGTAGTAATGTTTTTATTCGATATTCCTTATTACAGCCTGATTGCCGTCCTGGTTGCCCTTTTTGCGCTTATTCCTATTTTCGGGGCCTATATTTCCGCCGGCCTTTCCTTTATTTTAATTTTGACTGTAAATGTGCATAAGGCCTTATTATTCTTACCTTTATTTTTTGTCGTGCAACAAATTGAAGGCAATTTAATTTATCCTTTTGTGGTCGGTTCACAGGTGGGTTTGCCGGCAATTTGGGTTTTCGCAGCCGTTTTAATCGGCGGTAACTTTTTCGGTTTCCCCGGCTTAATCCTTTCAGTTCCGCTTTCAGCTGTCCTTTATGTTGTCATAAAACAATATGTCAAGCAGAGCAACGAACAAAGAAATATTGCTGTTGCCAAATTGCACAGTGCCGTAGAATATTTTGCGGTAGAGAAAGACGTTGATGCTCTTATGCGGCGGGATTACAATCCTACACCGTTTTTTACCGCTATTATGAATAAGCATTTACCGCTTCCGCACCTGCCGCACATCTCTTTGCCCTATTTGACAACAAATGAAAATATGGATAAAAAGAGTGAAGAGGAGCAAGTTAAAAACCCTAAAACCAAGAAAAAACGGGAAACGGGAACTGATAAAACAACCCCGACGAATGGCCCGAAGGATGCAGGGGTTTGAACAAAGATTAGACAATTTGTACAAAATGTGAGAAGTTGGCCGCTTTTATTTGAAATCCGGTGACATCTGATATAAAATAAACAATAGTTCGATAGTTCTTCGAGCATATTTGCTAGATTTAATTTCAGGAGGAAGTTATGGCAATTAAAGTAGGTATTAATGGTTTTGGACGCATTGGTCGTCTGGTATTTCGAGCAATCGCTGATCAAGGTTTGTTAGGCAAGGAAATTGACGTCGTTGCTGTAACAGATATGGGTACTGATGCTGATTATTTTGCTTATCAGATCAAGTATGATTCAACTCAAGGCAGATTTGAGCATGAAGTTTCCAGCAAGAAATCTTCTGCTGAATTAGATCATGACGATATTATCGTTGTTGACGGACATGAGACCAAATGTATCATGGCTCAACGTAATCCGGCCGATTTGCCTTGGAAGGAATTAGGCGTTGATTATGTTATCGAATCTACCGGTTTATTCACCAAAAAAGAAGCAGCTGAAGGACATTTGCAAGCCGGCTGTAAGAAGGTTATCATTTCCGCTCCCGGTAAAGGCGGCGTAAAGACAATCGTTATGGGCGTTAATGAGCACGAATATAATCCTGCAGAGGATAACGTTGTTTCCAACGCTTCCTGCACAACAAACTGCTTGGCACCTGTTGTACACGTTTTGCTCAAAGAAGGTTTCGGTATTGAAACAGGTTTGATGAGTACAATTCACTCCTATACTGCAACACAGAAGACTGTTGACGGTCCGTCCAAGAAGGATTGGCGCGGCGGTCGTGCAGCTGCTGTTAATACTATTCCGAGTTCAACCGGCGCTGCTAAGGCTGTAGGTCAAGTATTACCGGCAACTAAGGGCAAATTAACAGGTATGAGCTTCCGTGTTCCGACACCGACAGGTTCAGTTGTCGATTTGACATTCCGTTCCGAAAAAGATACAAGCATTGAAGAGATTGATGCTGCAATGAAGAGAGCCAGCGAAACATACATGAAGGGTGTTTTGAGCTATTGCAAGGATGATATTGTTTCTACTGATATTATCCATGATAATCATTCCTCTATCTATGACAGCAAGGCTACTTTACAGAACAATCTCCCGGGCGAGAAGCGTTTCTTCAAAGTTGTCAGCTGGTATGATAATGAGTGGGGTTATTCCAATCGTGTAGTTGATTTGTTGCGCTTTATGGCAAGCAAGGATGCTAAATAACAGCTTTCCGGTCTGAAACTTGAAAGTTAAGCCCTGCTCGTCGAAATGATTTTGACAGGCAGGGCTTTTTTGGCATAAGTTTTTCAACAAAGTTTTGTTTGATTGTGTCAACGAGTTAATTGCCCCGATTGTCGCAGTAATATATAATATAGATAACAAAGGTAACTTTGTTCCGGTAATTAGCGTAGAGGGAGCGTGACATTTATGAAGTTTAATTTACAAGGTATTAATGTTAAGATCAGTGAGCGAATTAAAGAACATGCTACTAAGAAGATAAATAAATTGGAGCGTAATTTAGCTGCTCAGGATCAGGTGGAAGCTAAATTCAGCGCCGTCAATAATTCTGTTATTTGCGAATTGACATTGAAGGTTGACGGTTATTTCTATCGTACGACAGCTAATGTTAACGACGCTACTGTCGCTTTTGATCAGGCTCTGGATTTAATGGAGCGTAAATTACGTAAGCATAAAACCAGAATTTTGAAACATCATCACAGCGAAAGTCTCAAGCGTTTGTATGATGAACTGCAGGACGGATCTGCAGTTGCGGAAGACCAAGAAACCGTGCAAAAAATTACTAAACATAAACGCTTTAATATCGCTGTTATGGATGAAGAAGAAGCTTTACTGCAAATGCAGCTTTTAGGTCACAGCTTCTTCCTGTATTTAAACGGTGAAACGGGTAAGGTCAATGTAATTTATGCTCGTAAAGCCGGGGAATACGGTGTAATGGAATTGGAATATTAGAGATTGAGTATTACTAATTATTAATTATTAATTATCAATTTACTGAGAGGCGCAGGATATACCCTGTGCCTCTTTCCCGCTTATTTGTTATAATCAGCATATGGAAAATACAAGCACAATTTATAATGATTTGAATGCCGCCCAAAAAGAGGCGGTACTTTACGGTGAAGGACCGCTTTTGATTTTGGCAGGAGCAGGTTCAGGCAAAACACGGGTAGTTACTTATCGTATCAGCCATTTAATTAAAGATTTACAGGTAATGCCGCAACAAATTATGGCTTTAACTTTTACCAACAAAGCGGCGTTGGAAATGAAAGAACGTGTAAGTAAATTAATCGGCAGTAACGTCGACCGTATGTGGATAGGTACATTCCATTCCGTGATGGTTAAAGTTTTGCGCCAGTTCGGCTCGCTCTTGCACTACAGCCCGAGTTTTCAGATTTTGGATACCGAAGAACAGCAAAAACTGATTAAAACAATTTTGCAGGAACAGGGTTTGGACAAAGACATGTATGACCCGCGGGCGGTTATTCAGGCTATATCCAAACAAAAAGGTCGTTTGTTAACGGTGGAGCAATTTTACGAGAAATATCCGACATTGACGAAATGTTTGGACAGTACAGCTAAGCTGTGTTTCCCGTTTTATGCGGAATATCAGAAAAGATTATTAAGTCTCAATGCGATGGATTTTGATGATTTGCTGCTCAACGCTTATGTTCTGTTTGTGAATTATCCCCATGTTTTGGAACTTTACGCTAATCGTTTCCGCTATATTTTTGTTGATGAGTATCAGGATACCAATTTTGCTCAGTACAACCTTGTTCATATGCTGAGTTCCAAGCATCGCAATTTATGTGTGGTCGGGGATGATGATCAGTCTATTTACGCTTTTCGAGGTGCAGATGTCCGAATTATTCTGAGTTTTGAGGAAGATTTTCCGGATGCGAAAGTAATTAAATTGGAACAGAATTATCGCTCCAGTGCCACTATTTTACAGGCTGCAAATAATATTATTAAACATAACCGGAAGCGTAAGGCCAAAGAATTGTGGACTACGGCGGCGTCAGGCGACAAAATTACGTATTATCGAGCTTTGAACCAACAGGATGAAGCTGATTATGTTGTTGAAACTATCAAAAAATCGGTGCAGCAGGGACAGGAATACAGACAATTTGCTGTCTTATACCGTGTTAACGCTTTATCGCGTAATTTAGAGTTGGCCTTCCTGAAAGCGCAGATACCTTTCCATATATTCGGCGGCTTACGCTTTTATGAACGCAAAGAAATCAAAGATGTTTTGGCTTATTTGCGTTTGATTTGCGATCCTAAAGATGATTTGGCTTTCATTCGGGTAGTTAATACGCCTAAAAGACAAATAGGAACAAGTACAGTCGAAAAAGTTTTAACTTTGGCTCGTACCTCCGGCAAATCGGCTTTAGAAATTTGTGCGGAAGTTTCCGGCTATCCGGAACTGCAGAAAGCTCAGAATAAATTGGCAACTTTTGCCAAGCTTGTGGCCGATATGAGACGTAATTTGCAAAATCCCGCTTTTACTTTAGCCTCTTATATTGAATATGTTCAGAATGAAAGCGGTTTAGTAGAAGAGATTTTGAATCAAATGGAAAAAGGACGCGAAGATTCGGCGCAACGGGTGGAAAACTTGAAAGAAATGCTTTCGGATGCTGTCGACTTTGTTAAGCAAGCTAAGTTTGATACCTTGGATTTTACCGATGAGCAATTGGAGGAGAACGATTTGCTGGCTTTTGTCAGCCGCGAAAGAAAAGCTATTACAGATTTGAGTACAGCGCCGGTAAAGACTTATGACGGTAAGGCCGCCGACTTGTCGTTGTTGGAACAGGAAGCTCTGAAAAGAACGACAGAGAGTAATTCCGAAGCTGAAAGTCTAAAACAGCGGACTTTGTTGGACGATTTGCATGATTATTTGGAAATGACAGTCTTAAATCAGGCGGTGGAGGGCGAAAATGACGGGAATTTCGTTACTTTAATGACTTTACATGCCGCTAAAGGATTGGAGTTTGATAACGTTTTTATTGTCGGGATGGAAGAAAGTATTTTCCCCGGTGTAAGATCGTTGAATAATATTGAAAGTCTGGAAGAAGAAAGACGTTTAGCTTATGTCGGAGTTACCAGAGCTAAAAAGAAATTAACGTTAACAGCGACGGCGGAACGCTTACTTTACGGTAGTACTACCTATAATCCGCAATCCCGTTTCGTAAAGGAAATACCGCCTGAATTGTTGGATGAAAAGCAAAATGAGACGAGCACCGATAACTATGATTTATTTCAGCATAATGATCGTCGTCACTATGGCAGTGCCGGTAGTTTCAGCTTCGGCAACTACCAAGCTGACAACTATAACAGCAACAAAAACACAGTCGCTTACTCGCAACGAGTAATTAATAAAGGTGTACAGGAGGCTATGAGTCAATTACACAAAATCAGTAACAACAAAAAAACTGAAATCAAATTGACCCCCTTAGCGGCCGGCAAAAGCACAAATGAATTGGAGTTGGCACAATTAAAAGTTAATATGCGAGTTGTGCATGCCCGCTTGGGACATGGCGTAATTAAACAAATAGAACCGGTTGCCAATGACGCTATTATAGTTATACAGTTGGATAACGGTGAAAGTAAGCGCATTATGGCCAAAGCGGCCCATCTGCAGCGGGAGTAGTATTATGAATGAGGAAAATTATAACTTCTTTGCCATGCTCAATCGCCTAAGTTTAATTGAGCGTTGGAGTTTGATGCAATGTCGCCAAAAAGAAAATGTATGTGAGCATTCTTATCAGGTGGCGATAATTGTGCAAGCTCTGTATTATATTCGCTTGAATAAGTTGACGGCGGTAACCTTACCGCAAATTAAATTGGATTTGGGAGAATTGTTGCAGTTAGCTTTGTTGCATGATGCCACCGAGGTAATAACGGGCGATTTACCGACACCGGTTAAATACTATAATCCGGAATTGAAGCAGGCATACAAAGTTGTTGAAGACATTGCCGCCCAACGGCTGTTGGCACTTTTACCGCCGGAATTACAGGCAAATTATCGTCCCTTAATTCTGACAGGTGAAAATACCGCTGCCGCCGGGACTCTGTCGGAACAGCAAAAATTGAATCGATTATTCATCAAAGCTGCCGATAAAATCAGCGCTTTAATCAAGTGCAGGCAGGAAGCTGCTTTAGGCAATCAGGAATTTGCAGCAGCTTGCAGCAAAACCGAGCAAAGAATCGGGGAACTGCAGTTGCCGGAGGCTGATTATTTTGTGCAACATTTTGTTCGTGCTTTCAGTATGTCTTTGGATGATTTGAATCATGCCGCCTTGGATGCGGAATCGAAAGAGAGCGTTATATTACAGAATGAATATCGAATCGAATAAAAATGAAAATAATGTTCGGGGCCGAAGTTATTACGTCAAGTTTATCTTAGCTCCGACTGTGCTTTGCTTCTTAATTCTGCAAGCTGTTTTGCACTTTTTGCCGGCTGCAGTACCGGGAGTTTTACAGACGGAATTTACTTTTAATTTAGCATCTTTGACCGTCTGCAGTTGCCTTTTGGCTTTGTTTTGTTATTACGGTACGAAATTTTACTTACCTTGGTGGCGCCGCAGCATGATTTTTTTTGCTGCCGTCATCTTTCCTCCGGTCAGTTTGATTTATGTCAAGCGTTTACAGCTTCTGCAGATTTTTCCGAATTATATGTGTTGGGAAGCTTTAATATTTTTAGGCTGCCTGCTTGGAATTTTCTTATTGACCGTTTTATCGCGCGAGTTGACTTTGTATTTATTTTTCGGCGCTTTAACCACGGTAGTTTCCGTAGGCAGCTTCAGTCTTTTCGCCCATATATTCTCTTTGTTTGCTACGGAAGAATGGCTGATTCCCCAAATTTTATCTTTCGTAATCAGCGTTATTTTCGCTTTTTGGGTTAATCGCAAATATGTTTTTAGCGGCAAGGGAATCTGGTGGCAGGAATTACAACGCTTTGTCTTTTCCCGCTTATTTTCCGGCTTTGTCATTGAATTTGCCTTGATGGCTTTTCTGGTTGAAATATGTCGGATCAATCAGGATTGGGCGAAAATTGCCACCGCATTTTTAGTTGTCGTGTGCAATTATATTTTGAGCAAATTTTTTGTTTTTATGAAGAAATAAGGTAAAATTGACTTAGCCTGCTGTAATTGTCGGGAGAAATGAGGAATATATGCAATATTTACATATCAGAACATTTGAGAAAATCAACGATTCGGATTTGCTTTTGACGGTGGAAAACTTGGAAAACGGTTATTACGTTCCCGAAACTTTCCCCGAAATTACGGCTGCCGATTTGCAAAAGCTGGCACAACTCAAACCGGCTGAAAGGATAAGTTCTCTTTTGGCATTGTTTTTCCCCTCTTTTACCCGCAAGGAATTGGATGAAATTGTCGGAAAACAATTTTCCAAGATTGACAGTCTGTTGCCGTTGAAGCCGTTCAATCATTATATGCCTTTATATTTGGCGGAATTGGATAAGTTGGACAGCGGCAGTATATATGATTATATATTGCCTTTACTGGTTCAACTGCAGGCTGCAGCCTTACGCAAACGGCAGGATCGGCGAGACTTGATTTTGTTGGAACATAATTTGGGTAACAGCAGTTTTGTCGCTTTAGTTCGAGCTTTGGAAGCGGTTAAATATGACCGGAAATTAACGCTGTATTATAATCCTAAGCGCATTAATCCGATTGTACATGCGGCTATGAAGAAATATGTCAATAATATAATTCTGGCGCCTGTAGATAACGCTTTGAGCTTACCGACAATTAATCTTTTTGCCAGTCGTTTGCGGCACATTAAATCTCAAGTAGCTCTCAGTCGCAGTGAAGTTAATGATTCCAAGTCCGATTCTGATAATTCAGGCAAAACAGCTCCGGCTGTCGATTTGACAAATGAAGGCAACCTCAGTGACTACCCGGCTCCTACTTTATCGACATTGGACAGCTTATCGGCAGTTTTAATCGCCACGGCTTTACAACTTGCAGTAATTGCTGAATTACCCTTAAATAAAGCGGACAAAATTCATCCTGAAAATAAAGGAGAAATTTCAGACTCACCTGAAAAGGGCGCAGGAGATTCCTATCGCCGAGTTAACCTTTTCTTACCGGCAAAACAAGGATACTTATTATTGGCCGCCTGCTATGCCAAAGTAATGTGCCCGTTGATTAATAAAATTATTTTATCCGGACAAAAGGGTAATATGTTGAGCGAACTGGTACATAATTTTCGCTTTGAAGTTAAAGGTAAGCACAATACTTTTGAATTACCTGTGCAATTGGAACGGATGCTGTTTGAATTCAGCAGTCGTGATAACGTCAAATCACTGGCCTGGATGAATGATTTTGCCCACAAAGGGGTCTTACAGCTGTCGTTACAATGTCGCCATAATATTAATGGCGTTATCAGTGCCGAATTATATACCGAAAAAGCGGAAGAAAAATTACTTTTGACAATTTATGACCGCTTCGATCTTCTCTTGCCGCCTTTATCGGTCTTGGCTTTTGCCGGATTTTTAAAATATTATGAGAAGAATCAAAAAGAGGATGAGCTGGACGTTGTCTTCGTTAACGCTTCGATTTATCGCTATGCCGACAGAGTAATTAATGCCATTTATGCCCCTGCGGAAATTAAAGGCAGAAAATTTAAAGAACTTATGCAGGCTTTAGCCTTGGAATCCGGTCAGCTCTTCCCGCAATGGTTTATTATGGAACAGGATATTCCGCCGGAAAATATTGTCAACAATGATCGCTATGATCCGGAAAAACATAAGGCCGAGTTTGAGAAAATCCGCTTGGAAGGACTGACTCAGGAAGAAATCGACAATCTTGTATAAGTGCTAATTGATTAAGCAGGAAATTATATGATGGGCGATGCGTAAACCGGCAGTGCCGGGAACGAAGATCAAACTGGCCAAAGGCACTTTAGCCCCGGGCTGTTGCAGTTTCAGGCGGGAAATTTCGGCCGTTTGTTCCTTTAAAGGTTCAGGTGAATAACAGACAGTCAAGTGTTTTACCTGTCTTTGCCGTAATTCCCGGCGCATAACTCTACAAATTCTGTCATATTTTGTTTGAAAAAGATCACAAACGGTAATTTGAGCCGGATCGAATTTTCTGGCAGTTCCCATGGCGCTGATTAAAGCGATATTTTTGCTTTGACAATATAAAACCAGAGCAATTTTACTGCTGACCGTGTCGATACAGTCGGCAACAAAATCACAGTCGTCCAGATATGACAGGTTGGTGACCGGCGTGATAAATTCTTCTTTTCCTTCAACTTGACAAAATGGCGCTATTTCTTTAATCCGGGCACAACTGACTTTGACCTTGCTGCAATTTATACTTTGACAATCGGCACCTAATTGGCGATTCAGATTTGAGGCCTGATAGACATCCTTATCAATAAGCAACAGGTGACCTAAGCCGCTGCGAGCCAGAGCTTCGGCTACAAAAGAACCGACACCGCCTAAACCGATAACGGCAACTTTCGCCTTTTGTAATTTCGCAATATTGTCCGCTCCGAGGAGGAGAGAACTTCGTTCAAAAACTTCTGTCGATGATAAATTATGCAAGTTAAATGAAACCGCCTTTCTTCAGTTGATGCTAATTATAACTGTAAATTATGAAATAATTTAATCGCCTCATTCCAAGCTCAATTTCCCCGAGTTTTCATTGACAGGAAATTCTATATATTCAAAATATGCCCGAAATTTCGGGATATTAATCCGGATACGCTCTGAATCATCCCGGCAAATATGATATAATTAATGTAAGTGTTTGGAGGATGAAATGAAGGGAAAATACAAAGCGGAGCGTGATAAAGCGCAGGAATTCAAGATTGATCAGATGTTCAGAGAGAACCTTGAGAATGTCGTCCCCGTTAATTTGGAAGACGAAATGAGGAAGAGCTTCATCGACTATGCTATGAGTGTTATTTCCGATCGGGCTTTGCCTGATGTCAGAGACGGTTTGAAACCTGTACATAGAAGAATTCTTTATTCCATGTTTACTCAGGGCTATTCCTCTGATAAGGCTTATAGAAAATCAGCCTCAACCGTCGGCGATGTCATCAGCCGCTTCCATCCGCACGGCGATGCTGCCGTTTACGATGCTATGGTACGGTTGGCACAGGACTTTTCCATGCGCTACATGTTGGTGGACAGCCACGGCAACTTCGGTTCCCGCGACGGAGATCCGCCCGCTGCTTATCGTTATACGGAAGCCAGAATGGCTAAATTGGCGGAAACTATGATGTTGGATATCAACAAAGCAACAGTTGATTTCCGGCCTAATTTTGATGACCATCATGTTGAACCGGTTGTTTTACCGACCAATTTCCCCAATTTGCTGGTCAACGGTTCCGTCGGTATTGCTGTCGGTATGGCGACCAATATTCCGCCGCACAATTTACGTGAGACGATTTCTGCCTGTATTTACCTGTTGGATCATCCTGATGCTACAGTCGAAGAACTGATGCAATTTATAAAAGGCCCGGATTTTCCGACGGCCGGCGTTATTTTGGGAACTAACGGGATTCGGGAAACTTACAAAACCGGTCACGGTCGTATTGTCGTTCGCGCCAATGCGGAGATTGTCGACGGTTCACCGGCTAAAATTATTGTGCACGATTTACCATATATGGTTAATAAAGCTCGCCTGCTTGAGAAAATATCGGAACTGGTGAAGCAAAAACGGATAATCGGAATTTCGGCAATTCGCGATGAATCGGATCGCAATGAAGATGTACGTATTGTTATTGAGTTGAAAAAAGATGCCAATCCGCTGCTGACGTTGAATCAGCTTTATGCCAATTCACAATTACAGGACGCTTTTAATGCGCATATGTTGGCACTTGTTCCGAACGCTGACGGAGCTTTGGTTCCGGAACTGCTGAATCTTAAGAGTGCTTTACAGTATTATCTGGATCATCAGCGGCAAGTGATTTTGCGCCGTACACAATTTAATTTGGAGAAGGCCCAATTACGGCAACATATTTTGGAAGGCTTGAAGATTGCTGTTGCCAATATTGATGAGATCATTAAAATCATTCGGGCGTCCAAGAGTGAATCTGATGCTAAAGTTAATTTACAGGCACGCTTTAATTTTTCCGATCGGCAGGCACAACATATTGTCGATATGCGCCTGGGTCGTTTATCCGGCTTGGAAATTGAGAATCTTTATCAGGAATATGATGAGATTTCCCGTAAAATTGCCGAATACACCGAGATCATTGAGAAGCCTGCAATTTTGGACGGCGTGTTGAAAACTGAAATTACGCAAGTTGCCGAACAGTTCGGTGATGAAAGACGGACGGAAATTGATCCTTTCGGAGTTGACGGGATTGACGATGAAAGTTTGATTAAGCAGGAAACTGTTTTGGTCAGTTTGACAAATAACGGTTACATTAAACGCTTGGCAGCCGATACTTATAATATGCAGCATCGCGGCGGTAAAGGTGTCAGCGGTATGAGTATCAAAGAGGAAGATCGAATTCATAAGATGATTACCGCTTCAACCCATGATGATATCTTCTTCTTCAGTAATTCGGGTAAAGTTTACAAATTACGGGCATATGCTATCCATGAAGCTTCCAGAACCGCCAAAGGTACGCCGATTGTCAACTTGCTGCAATTGGAAGCCGGCGAGAAAATCGTCGAAATTTTAGCCGTGCCGGAAGCTGAAGAAAAGCGCAGTTTAGTTTTGGTGACCAAAAAAGGTTTAATTAAAAAGACCCGTTTGAATGAATTTTCTAACATTAATAAGAACGGTAAAATTGCCTTCGCTTTGCGTACGGACGATGAATTATGTGCAGCAGCGTTGGCGCCTGATGAAGCGACGGTAATTATGGCGACTCATACGGGTATGGCAGTGAGATTTTTAATTGACAAAATTCGGGCTGTCGGCCGCAAAGCTTACGGTGTATGCGGCATAAAGTTAAGAGCTGATGATTATGTTATCGGTATTGTCGTTGAGCAACCGGGTGAAGACCTTTTCCTCCTGACGGAAAAAGGCTACGGTAAGCGTTCGGTTTTCTCTGATTTCCGTTTAGCTAATCGTGGCGGTGTAGGTGTCAAAGCCTATAATTGTACTGATAAAACCGGCAATTTAATGGCTATTACTTCTATTAGTGATGCTTACGATTTAATCATTATGAATGATGAAGGTATGACCATTCGAATCAGTAGCAGCGAGGTTAATGTTCAAGGACGTAATACGCAAGGCTTAAGATTGATGCGGAGTGAAGCGCAAGTTGCAGATTTGGCTCGTATTTTACATACAGAGACAGCCGAAAACGAAGCGTCCGCTACGGACGTTGCCGGTGAAAGTTTGACATAATAAATTTTTATTTCAGCCATCTGATTTTATTAAAGCTCGGAGAAATCCGGGCTTTTTAATTAGCTATTTTTCTAAAAAAACAGCACACAAATACAAAGTGGCAAGAGAAAAAACATAAATATATCTAAGAAAGCAAATTTGGATAAAAATAATTTGTGCATAATGGAGAAAAAAGAACAAATTTATTGACAGTAATCCAATTAATACTAAAATATTCATCAAGAATGCTTTTAAAGTTTAAAAAGGGGGATAAAATTATGAATAAGAAAAGCAATCAAAAAAATATTGTAAATAAAAATTTTGTTGAAATTGCTATTAAGAATGCAGAACAAGCATCCGGAGAACCTAATACTAATTAGTCTATGCTCGATAAATAGATTCAATTATTTAAATGACAATGTTAAATATAATTTGGGGTAGGAAGTTATATGAAAAGAAATTGGAAGAAAAACCTTATTGGTTTACTTATTTTGAGTCAGCTTGGTAGTGGCGTTTTATCATTTATTCTTTCGTGGTATGTTTTGGAAGTTACTAACAGTGCGCTTTCTTTCAGCAGCGTGGTAATACCCACAAGTATTGTCGGCTTGGTTGTAGCTTATCCTATCGGTAAAGTTGTTGATAAATACTCAAAAAATCGTTTGATGGTTTTAGCACAATTAATGAGTATTTTGTCTCTTGTAATTTTCGGTTTATTTAGATATACACATGGAGACGCTTATTTGAGTGTCAGCATTATTACATTGAATGTTTGCCTATCCGTATGTGATGAGTTTATTTCAACGAGTTTATTGGCAGCAGCTCAACAAATCGTTAATAGTGAAGATGAATTGGGAAGCTATAATTCTTTAAGTCAAACGATTCGCAGTATTTGTAGCATGACTGCTCCTTTATTAGGTGCCGCTTTATACCATCTATTCAGCCTGACAACTTTTGTCATAATTGAAATTGTGATTGAAGCAATTTGCGTGTTTTATATTTATAATATTAAGTTGGTTAATGAAGTGGAAGTCCAGGAAGAAACTGAAACAGTCAAATCCGACTTAAGTATCGGAGATATGGTTAACTACTTACTGAGCAGAAAAATTATAGTACATTTGAGTATTTGCATGCTTTTCTTAAATCTTCTGATGGGTTCGCTTAATGTAGGTTATCCTTTTATTGTTTCGGAAAATTTTAAGGATAAGCCTTATATTTTCGGCTTTATAAGTTTCGTAATACCTTTGGGCATGCTGTCAGCTTCTATTTTATACCAGATTCTAAGATTAAAGAGCAGATTGGTTAAACAAGCGGTTTATTCTTGGTCCGGCTTTGCCGCTGTTATTATTCTTATCGGGGTGAGCACGTATTATTTAGATCTTAAATCTTATTTATTTGCCTTTATTATGATTCTAAGTTCTTTTATAGTGGGATTTTTAGCTTCATTTTCTCAAATACCGACTATGACATTTATACAGAAAGTTGTACCTGCTAAGTTACAGGGACGAATTTTCTCTTTGCTTGATTCATTTGTCAAAGCTGCTGTACCGGTTTCATATTTATTGTATGGCTTGTTGTTTGATAAGTTTAATTTGAGCTTGATTTTTATGCTGTCAGGTATTTTAGTTTTGCTGTATATGTTGTTTATGATTATTTATGCTAATAAAGTGAAAGAATAATTATTGTAAATGATAACGAGTTTAACTCGAGTGTTTTAGAGAACTTATAACAGAAAATATTTATAGAGCCGCTTTTCAAAAAAAGAGTACAACTAACAGTTGTACTCTTTTCAGTTTCGCCGTAGCGGAAATATTATTTATCAACCTTGGGCACCGGTCATATCCAAGTGCATCAGCTGATTCAACTCAACCGCATACTCCATCGGTAACTCCCTGGTAAATGGCTCAATAAAGCCCATAACAATCATTTCTGAAGCTTTTTGTTCCGTCAATCCGCGTGATTGCAAATAGAAAAGCTGTTCAGCCGAAATCTTGGAAACAGTCGCTTCATGTTGCAACATCGTTTCGCCGTTTTTAATCCGATTGGTAGGGAAGGTGTCGGATTTTGATTTTTCATCCAAAATCAAAGTATCGCAACTGACATTAGTCTTAGCATATTTAGCATTAACCCCATGTTCAATCGTTCCGCGGTAAGTAGCTTCGCCGCCGTCCCGTGCAATTGATTTGGAAATAACGGTAGAAGACGTATGCGGGGCCAAATGAATCATTCTCGAACCGGCATTTTGAATTTGCCCTTCACCGGCAACAGCAATACTGATAGCGGAACCTTTGGCGTAGGGGCCGGCAAGAATACAGGCAGGATATTTCATGGTCAATTTACCGCCCAAATTACCGTCAACCCATTCCATCGAACCGCCTTCTTCGACGTAAGCTCTTTGAGTTACCAGATTATAGACATTGTTGGACCAATTCTGAATCGTTGTATAGCGACAACGGGCATTTTTACCGACGTAAATTTCAATTACACCTGAGTGCAAAGCATCTTCGGAATAAGTAGGAGCGGTACAGCCTTCGACATAATGAACATCAGCATCATCATCAACAATAATTAAAGTACGTTCAAATTGCCCCATATTAGCGGCATTAATACGGAAATAAGCTTGCAGCGGCCGCGAAACTTTAATTCCCTTAGGAACATAAATAAATGAACCGCCGGACCAACAGGCGGAATTAAGAGCTGAAAGCTTATTATCACCTGTCGGCACGATTTTACCGAAATATTTACGGAATAAGTCGGGATATTCCCGCATACCTGTTTCCGTATCGAGAAAAATTACGCCTTCTTTTTTCAGTTCATCCTGTACTTTATGATAAACAACTTCCGACTCGTATTGGGTTGAAACCCCGCACAGAAAATTCTTTTCCGCTTCAGGAATACCCAGACGTTTGAACGTATCTTTAATTTTACCGGGAACCTTATCCCAACTGTTTTCCTTATGATCGGAAGGCTTAAGATAATAACAGAAACCGTCCCAATCAATATGACTTAAATCGCAACCGAAATCAGGCAAAGGAATCTTGTTAAAAAGCTTTAAGCCTTCCAAGCGGAAATTCAGCATCCATTCCGGTTCTTTTTTTATTTGAGAAATATGTCTAACTACTTCTTCCGACAAACCGCGCTTAAACTGTAAGACACCGACTTTACCGTCACTGAAGCCGTAACGATAATCACGATTGATTTTTCCGGCTTCTTCGCGGTTCTGCTCCGTTTGCATTTCAATTCTTTCTTCCGGGGTGAGAAAATCAATCTCTTTATTTGTTTCAGACATTTTAATCTCCTTTATTTTCTCTAACTATTCATTTACTTCCAAATCAATGGCCGTCGGCTGACCCTGTTGCGCGGCTGATTTTTTATTTTCATAAGCACTTACAGCGTGCGCTAAAGCCTGCCAAGCCAAGTTGGCACATTTAATCCGCGGTAAGACCCGACTGATGCCTTTAAGTGCTTGGGCATCTCCCAAAACTTCCGGATTATAAGGATCCGCCTGCAGCATATGACTGAAATTTGCCAATGCCGTTTTTACGAACTTTATATCATGTCCTTCCAATTGCTCGGCCATCATAGAGGCTGAAGCCAGACAAATGGAACAGCCGCTGCCTTTTTGGCGAATATCCGCTAATTCTGCCGTATCGCCCCGGCCGCTGAACTCACATTGAACAGTCAAATCATCGCCGCAAGAAGGATTTTTCAAACGAACCGTTATATACTCCGGATTATTAAGCAATACATTGTGTCGCGGATGCTCATAATGATCCATAATCACTTCTTTCATTAATTGTTCATCCTCTGTCATAACTAATATCGTTTCATCCTTTCTTTAATTAAAAAGCACACTTAAATAATCATCAGCTGTAGCAGCAGTTTCTACCAGACGGTCAATTTCAGCGACAGTATTGAAAAAAGCCAAACTGCAGCGTAGACAATTTTCCTGTTGCAACCAGCGCAAAGTCGGTTGAGCACAATGATTACCGGCACGCAAGCCTATACCGGCTTTAGCAAAAACTGAAGCAGCATCGTGCGGATGGACTCCGGCAACATTGAAAGCAATAATACCCGAAGCATTATTTTGCGGATTATAAATTTTAATGTGGGGCAAACGGGATAATTTTTCAACTGCATAGGCAGTCAAAGCCGTGAGGTAATCATTATGGCTTGTCAATTCATATTGCTCGACAAAATCAAGGGCAGCAGCAAAAGCGATAACTTCAGCAATCGGCATGGTACCGGCTTCAAACTTCCAGGGAGCATCTTTAAAAGTCGATTGATAAACATCAACCTTATCAACCATTTCTCCGCCGCTTTCAAGCGGTGACATAGCCTGTAACAAATCGTATTTACCGTAAAGGCAACCTAAACCTGTAGGACCGTAGAGCTTATGGGCACTGAAAGCCAGAAAATCACAATCCAACTGTTGCACGTCTATCTTGGCATGCAAAATCCACTGCGCAGCATCGACCGACACAACTGCCGGTGAGAACTTATGAACCAAATTACAAATGGCAGCAATATCCTGACAGGCCCCCATCAAATTACTGACACCGGCGACAGCGACGATTTTTACCTTGTCATTTAATAATTTTTGCAAAGCCGGTAAATCGATTATGCCGCGCTTATCCAAAGGTGCCAAAACCAACTTGGCATTTTTGCGCAGGCACAATTGTTGCCAGGGCAAATAATTGGCATGATGTTCCATAGCTGAAACAATAATCTCATCGCCCGGATTTATCACAGCTTCTCCGTAACTGCGAGCGACCAGGTTGATGGCCGCTGTAGTCCCGCGCGTAAAAACTATAGATTCGGCAGTCGGCGCATTGAGATATTTTGCTATTCGTTGCCGACAACCTTCAAAAGCGACGTCGGCTTTATGGGCAAACTCATCTGTACCGCGATAAATCGAAACACCGTAGTCGGCATAATAGTGACTTAGTGCATCAATTACCCTTTGCGGCTTCAAAGCTGTTGCGGCATTGTTCATATAAATGTAGGACTTACCATGCAACTTCTGCCTTAACATAGGAATCTCAGCCTTCGCCTGCACAAATAAATCAGGCTGCTTTAATTTATCCTGCCCCATAATTAATTAGTGTCCTTACTTGCTAAAATCCGATCTTCATTGCCGGTAATACGATGTTGACTGTCGGAGTGAGCTAAGTTTTCCAACTGTGCCAATTCTTCTTCGGTCAAATCGGCATCGCTGTCGGCTGTAAAATCAGTTTGCCATTCCAAAAGACGAACGCCGAGTTTCTGCAAAAAAGGTTGCCTGAAGTGGTCGACAACCGGAATCAGGAAGCCTCTGGTCATAAGCTTTTTGGCTAAATCTGCAGTTAAACCGCGACTTTGCATATAATACAGAGCTTCAGGATTTAATTGACCGACTGAAGTAGCATGACCGGCAACGACGTCATATTCATCAATTATAAGTAACGGATATGTCTTAGCTTTAGCCGTCTTGTCCAAAGTTAAAAAGCGACTTTCCTGGCGACAATTAGTTCCGTGCGCCGCTTTATCAATATAACCTCTGCCGACAAATTCACCGGTACTTGCAGCCTGAATAACGCCGTTACAAAGCATGAAAGAAGTGGTATGCGGTGCATGATGCCTGATTTCCAAATGGGTACTTTGACTGTCTTTATTGTTGACGAACATAGCTGCATAAGCTTCCGCTTCGGCGCCTTCGTCATTCAAGTGAATCACCGCATCGTTCAGCGATGAAGCCTTAAAATTACAACTGGTCGAAGTAAAGACGGCATCTTTCGCCAAATCGGCGTAAATTACAAAACCCTGCTCGGCCCGCAAAGAACCTGAAACAACTGCAGTTGCCGGTAAAGATTCTTTTAAAGCTTTAAGTGAATGTAAAGTCGTTAAACTCAGACAATCAATATGCAATTTACTTTGACGCGCCAAATCGCATTCAAAATAAAGGCAATGGGAATTGGAAGCAATATTCAAACAGGAAATTTGCCACTGTTCCGCCGGCATTAAATTAAAATGTATAACCGTATTCCCGGGAATCTGCTCATCAACAAGGAGAAAAAGCTTCCGCTCCGACGCATAACGTTGACAAATATCGGCCAATTTAAGCAAATCCACCGTTAACTGTCGATGTATACCGTTGAAAGGATAGCGATTTTTAATTTTAGTTTTCAATTCCACTTGGGGCGGATTGTAACGATTGTAAAAGGAAGAGGAGGGCGTAAAAGTTTCAGCCGTAGCCAAAGCCACTTGTTGACCGTCAGGCTGCAAATAGTACAAATCAGCTTCGTGCAGATAAAGCAGCAAACAGTCTTGAACTGCTTCGCTTAAGAAATTATCATCAACTGCAAAAGGCAATTTATCTCGTAAAAGTTCAAGCACCTGTAGCCTCCTTAATTTTCTTCAGCGTAATTTTCAGCGCCGATTTCTTCTCTTAACCATTCATAACCGTCATTTTCCAAACGCAAAGCTAAAGAACGATCGCCGCTCTTTACAACTTTACCGTTCATCAAAACATGAACATAATCAGGCGGGACACAGTTAAGCAAACGCTGATAGTGCGTAATCATCAGAACAGCAACTTCCTTACCGCGTTCTTTGGCCATTTGACAAATATTTTCACCTACAATACGCAATGCATCGATATCCAAACCGGAATCAATCTCATCCAAAATAACGATTGAAGGTTCCAAAAGTTTCATCTGCAAAATTTCGTTCCTTTTTTTCTCACCGCCGCTGAATCCTTCATTCAAATAACGGGTAGGTAAATCACCGTTCATCTCCAAATCTTTAACGGCTTGGTGCAACTTAGCCCGAAAGGGGAAAATACCGATAGGATTATCGGGGCGTTTGACATTCATACATGTGCGCAAAAAATCGCTGTTGGTAACACCGGGAATTGCTGCCGGATATTGCATAGCCAAGAAAATTCCGGCCCGTGCCCGTTCATCTACAGTCATTGCTAAAACATTTTGCCTGTTCAGAATGACTGTGCCCGAATCGACAGTGTAATCAGGATGTCCCATGATTACAGAAGCCAAAGTCGATTTTCCCGTACCGTTAGGTCCCATAATCGCATGGATTTCACCACCTTTGATGGTCAAATTGACACCTTTCAATATTTGTTTGGTGGCAATCGAAGCGTGTAAATCTTTTATCTCTAAAATCGGCTGCATTAACTCTACCTCATCTTTCTGTAACGATAATCTGCTAATTGAGTAAAGAGAACAAGATATTCGGTTCAAATACTCAATATATTAATTTTAGTTACTTTATCGAGGAGCGCAAGTTGTCGCTGTTATTTCAAACACATAGTTAACTTTTTTTTCATGTCTCTATCAGCGCTTTGTGCACAGCTTTTCGCCCGCTTCTGCAATCTAACACAATTCCGACGGGAAGTCGCCGGCCTGCAAAACCGTTTTATTACGGAATTTACCGGGCGTTTGTTGATAAACTTTACTGAAATTACGGACGAAAGTTTTAGTGGAATTAAAACCTACACGATAGGCAACGTCGGTTATATCCAAGTCGGTAGTCGTTAATAAAATAGAGGCTTTCGTCAAACGAATGAACATGAGCATTTCATAAAAATTCCGTTCATAAGATTCCATCAGAATTGAATTAAGTTGATTGGGCGAAATCTTAAACAAAGTCGCAACCATACCGGCGCTGACTTCACGGGCAAAATGTTCATACATATAAGCTGTAATCTTTCTAGCCAATTGCCAATTTTTATCATGTTTAATCAAAGTTAAAATAGCAGAATCATTGCGGATATCCTGCGTATGCTTTCCGGTTTTTTCAAATACCAGTTTAGAAATATAAGATGCATCCGTATAGCCCATAAGATGAGCAATCTCCGCCAAAGTAAATTCAGTATAGATTATATAATCTATAGTTTTTATCACTTTCATTGTTTTTGTTAAAGAAGCAAAAGTTTCGCCCGTAGTCTTACGAATATAACGGTCCAAAGTGGAACTGCTCATCATAAATTCTGCCGCCACCGCATCAATCGAAGGATGATAAACCAAATTATTGTATATGTACTGAAAAATGGAACGACTATTGTAGTCGGTAGGCACCGAATCTGCTGCCGGAATATCTCTATAAGCGGCCTGCTTAGCGGCAAATTGCATATACAAAGCAATTAAATCGATCATCTTGGCCGTCAGCCTGACTGTCGACCAGATATCGCTTTTGCCGGAGACGGAAATTTCAGGTGCCGGATTATTATTATCGGCAAAGATATTATCGGCCAAAAAAGTTAAAGGAGCATTAGTTACTTTTTGCAGAACTTTGAGATGATTAAGCGGCAAATTCGATAAAGAAGCGGCAGCAACAGGAGCAGTATCATTTTCGGCGATGCGGTTAAGCGATGACTCCAATTGCAGACCGGTTCTATTAAGTGGTTTATATTCCAACAAATCGGCAATATCATTAAAAAGATAATTTACATACTTGCCGGAAGCTGCATCAAGATTAAGGCAACTGATTCTGTACAAAGTATCACGCAACTGATCATTACTGCGCCCCGTATTTAGATTGTGCCTCAACAAATAATCCAAAAACGTGAAGTTGAAAGTTATTAAATCATAAAAAAGCGGTGTTGTAACTTCGGTAATTTCACTGACCTGCCAGGGCATAAGAACAAGCAGCGAATTCTTCCGAATATGATACGAATTCTGTTTAATCTTAATTGTGCCCAAGCCTTCACGCACATAAATAAAACGAGCTGTCTGATGCAACAGCGGATCGGTAGCCGAAACGTCACATTGTTGCTCATAAGTAGCAATATTATTGAACATAACGGATTGCGTTCGAATGAAAGTACTATCTCCGTTTCTTCTGCTTTTATCAGATTCAGTCGAATATTTCCGCATACATGCCCCCGCCGAAACAAACTTGACTCATTATGTTTGTGACATTAAAAAGTTCTATCACCATCAAATTGTAAGTAATTGCCAAATAAAAAGCAAGCATTTTAGGCAAAATAGACAAATTGCAGATTATAGACATATTAAAAAGCTTACAATGTCCCCTAATTTTTACATTCTCATTTATACTTAGAAGAAGCAAAACGGTAGAAAACCGAAAAACGGAGGAATTAGCATGGGAAAAAATTTAAGCGGCAGATCATTTTTGAAATTATTGGATTTTGAACCGCAAGATGTGCGTTACTTACTTGATTTATCTAAAGATTTTAAACGCTTGAAACGTGCCGGTACACCGCATCGTTATCTGGAAGGGAAGAATATAGTATTGCTGTTTGAAAAAACTTCAACCAGAACAAGATGTTCATTTGAAGTTGCAGGACGTGACTTAGGTATGGGTGTAACTTATCTTGATCCCGGTTCATCTCAAATGGGCAAGAAAGAATCTATTGCCGATACTGCCGGCGTTTTAGGAAGAATGTACGACGGTATTGAATATCGCGGTTACAGTCAGGAATTGGTTGAAGAATTGGCAAAATACGCTAAAGTCCCGGTATGGAACGGATTGACGGACGAGTTTCATCCGACCCAAATGATTGCCGATTTATTGACAATGGAAGAACATTTCGGCTACCTCAAAGGTCTGAACTTTGTTTTCATGGGTGATGCGCGTAATAACGTCGCTAATTCGTTGATGGTTGCCTGTGCTATGGCCGGTGTTAACTTTACAGCCTGTGCACCGCAGGAACTTTTCCCGAAAGCGGACTTAGTTGCTCAAGCCCGAGCTATCGCCGAACGCCAAGGATCAACGGTGACCTTGGAATCAGATGTAAAAAAAGCAACAGCCGGAGCGCATGTGCTTTATACGGATATTTGGGTATCCATGGGTGAGCCGGATGAAATTTGGGCAAGCAGAATTAAATTGCTGCAGCCTTACCAGGTTAATCGCAGTGTCATGGAAAATGCCGACAAACAGGCGATTTTCATGCATTGCCTGCCATCTTTCCATGATCGTAAAACTTTAATCGGTGAACAAATTTATGAGAAGTTCGGGTTAGCGGAGATGGAAGTCACAGACGAAGTTTTCCAATCTGATCGCTCCGTTGTATTTGAAGAAGCTGAAAATCGTATGCATACAATTAAAGCAATTATGTATGCAACATTAAAATAATAAAATCCGGCCGAAGCCGTCTCGACTTCGGCCTTTGAGGTGAAAAAATGGCGAAAATAGTTGTCGCATTGGGCGGTAACGCGTTGGGACAGACCCCGGAAGAACAATTGGCAGCCGTCTCTAAAGCAGCGACGGCAATTGTTGATTTAATTGCAGCCGGACATAAATTGATTGTCACCCACGGTAACGGACCGCAAGTAGGGATGATAAAAAAAGCGGCTGATTGTGCCCACAAAAATGAAAATAATGCCCCTTATATCGCTTTGAAAGAATGCGGTGCCATGAGCCAGGGTTATATCGGTTATCATTTACAACAGGCAATAGAAAATGAGTGTTGCAAACGCCAAATAAAACAGGCGGTGGCAGCAATTACAACTCAAGTTGAAGTTGCCCCCGATGATCCGGCGTTTCAGCATCCGACTAAGCCCGTAGGTAATTTTTATACGGAATCGGAAGCACGGATAATGAGCGAGCAAGGATTTATTATGCAGGAAGATGCAGGCAGAGGCTATCGTCAGGTGGTAGCATCACCTTTACCTGTAAAAATAATAGAACTGAAAGTAATTAAAACCCTAGTAGAAAACAATGTCTTAGTAATCACTGTCGGCGGCGGTGGAATCCCGGTAATCAAGACACCAAAAGGCTATCAGGGTATAGATGCCGTGATCGACAAAGACAATTCTTCGGCATTACTGGCAGATGCCTTAGACGCCGATTGCCTTTTAATACTGACAGCAGTGGAAAAAGTCGCGATTAACTTCAACACTCCCGCACAGCAGAACTTAAGTAGACTCGATTACGCCACAGCCGAAAAATATATCGCAGAAGGACAATTTGCTAAAGGCAGCATGTTGCCGAAAATCCAAGCCTGCCTGAACTTTGTTCATCAAAAACCGGAGCGAAAAGCTGTAATTACCAATTTATTTACAGCCCGGGAAGCTCTGCAGGGAAACAACGGCACAGTTATCACGGATTAAACTCTGACATTGCAGGAGGTTGAAATGGACCTTGTTTTGCGACTTATAAGTGAATTTACCAATTGGCTTTGGAGCTATCCTTTGTTAGCAGCAGTTGTCGGCGGCGGCATCATCATAGCCTGCCGCCTGCGTTTCATTCAATTTCGTAAATTTGCGTATATCAACAAACAAACTTTCGGTCGAATCTTTTCTCCCTCCTCTATCGGCCAAGGAACTGTAACCCCTTTTCAGGCTGCTTGTACTGCCTTAGCTTCATCTATCGGTGCAGCCAATATTGTAGTAGTACCTACTATTATCTTTACAGCCGGTCCGGGAGCTGTATTTTGGATGTGGTTGGCCGCCTTACTCGGCCAGTCAACTAAATTTGCCGAAATAGTTTTAGGTATTAAATATCGCCAACTGAATCAAGCCGGAGAATATGTCGGCGGCGCCTGCTATTATATGGAAAAAGGAATAGGCGGCAGAATCGGCAAAATATGCGGATTCCTGGTAGCCTTCTTCTTTATGATCGAAATTTTACCCTCCATTACGCTGCAAACGCATTCAGCAGTCAAACCGCTGGTCGAATTGGGTTTCAATCGTTATTCGGCAGTAGGAATAATTTTTATTTTAGTATTCCTTGTAGTTTATGGCGGTGTGAAAAGAATAGGCAAGGTAACTGAAAAGTTGGTACCGCTTATGGCTGTTGTTTATTTTTTCTTCGGTTTGATTATTTTATTAGTGAATTTCAGGGAAATTCCGCAAGCTTTATACAATATAATTGTCGGAGCTTTTAATCCGGCGGCAGTAGGCGGCGGGGTGACCGGAGGCTCAATTTTAACAGTTATGAAAGCCGGAGTAGCCAGAGGCGTTTATTCCAACGAGGCGGGGATGAGTTCCGCTCCGTACGGCCATGGCGCTGCAACGACTGATCATCCTGTCAGACAGGGATTTTGGGGAATTTTTGAAGTAACGGTTGATACTTTGATAGTGTGCACTATGAGTGCGATGATTACATTGGTAAGCGGTGTTTGGCAAAATGACGCCTTCAAAGACATTGCTGTTTACAAAGCCTTTTCCTTACAGTACGGAGCACTAGGTGAATATATCGTTTCCTTCAGCCTGTTTTTATTCGTACTTTCAACAATTATCGTGATAGTTTATTATGTTGAAAAATTAGCAGAATATTGTTTCGGCTATCTGATGAGTAAAATCATGCGAATGTCTGCCTGCGCTATGATTATTCTGGCTGCTTTTCTCAGTATGGACAACGCTGGTATATTACTGGATTTTACGCTGGGCATGGTGGTTCTGTTTAATATTATCGGGGTTGTGTATATGAGCGGGCAGGTCAAGCGGGAAACGGACGAATTTTTCAAACAGCCGCAATATTACGAAAAGTAGCAAACTGTATTTTAATCTCCAAATAAGCTTAATTTATTGAAACTTAATTTATTTAAAAACATAAATTAAGTTTTTTCTGCATTAATACGCATATAATAATCGTAACCAGAAAGCGGCAGAAACAAGCGGAAACTGCCGAAGTACAAAATATTATATATAAATAGATAAGAGGCGCCAATGATTAATCCGAAATATCAAGAAAAATCGCGTTTATTGGACGGAGATACCTGTATTCTTTTTGTGCACGGTATTTTAAGTTCACCTAATTTTTTTCGCAAAATGACCCGGTCTTTGCCTGACAACTACAGTTATCTCAACATATTATTGCCGGGTCACGGTACGACTTTAAGTGATTTTGCCAAAGTTAATATGAAAGACTGGGAAAATTATTGCGCCGAAAAATTGGCTTTACTGCGCGAAAAATACAGCCGCATAGTAGTTGTAGGCCATTCTATGGGAAACTTACTTTTGGTAGATGAAATAAATAAAAATGCGGATAAAATAGCCGGTGCCATCCTGATTGACGTGCCGCTGATCGGCCATATAACAACCAAGGGGCTGGAAACCATGTTTAAAGCTACCTTTAATGAGGAGAAAGAAAAAGATAAAATCGATTCAAGCGTAAAAGACAATAAAAGCATCAAAATAGAGCATTATTACGAATTACCTTATTTCTTGCCGGCATTCATCGAATTACTCTGGAAAATGCATAAAGTCAGACGTGACTTTGCCGAATTCCCTGTACGCAGCTATGTATTTCAAAGTGCAAAAGATGAATTAGTTTCGCCGTTGAGCAACAACTACATTAATAGAAACAGCCTGGCTCAATTAACAGTAATGCCGGG
>NZ_CP118866.1:530000-1553485 GCF_029101545.1 Amygdalobacter indicium
ACCCGGTTAAGTTAAGAGCTTAATCAGCATAACATGAATCAATAGTGTTATGTGGTGAAACGAGGTGAACTGAAACATCTAAGTAGCCTCAGGAAGAGAAATCAAACGAGATTCCGTAAGTAGTGGCGAGCGAAAGCGGAAGAGGCCAAACCAAGAAACTTCGGTTTTTTGGGGTAAGGACTACGATATTGACTGTAGGAGTTAGCCGAATGAGCAGAAGGAAAGCTGAGTCCAAAGAGCGTAATAGTCGCGTAGGCGAAAACAAATACAGCATAGTAGGATCCGGAGTACTGTGAGACACGAGAAATCTTGCAGGAAAGCGGGGGGACCACCCTCCAAGCCTAAATACTACATGGTGAGCGATAGAGAAGAAGTACTGTGAAGGAAAGGTGAAAAGAACCCCGGGAGGGGAGTGAAAGAGAACCTGAAACCCTGTGTTTACAAGCAGTTAGAGAGCGTTAAAGCTCGATAGCGTACTTTTTGTAGAACGGTCCAACGAGTTATGGCATTTAGCGAGGTTAAGGACTAAAGGTCCGGAGCCGAAGGGAAACCGAGTGTGATAAGCGCGTAAAGTTAGATGTTATAGACCCGAAACCGGGTGACCTACCCATGAGCAGGTTGAAGGAGAGGTAAAACTCTCTGGAGGACCGAACCCGTATCTGTTGAAAAAGGTTGGGATGACTTGTGGGTAGCGGAGAAATTCCAATCGAACCCGGAGATAGCTGGTTCTCCCCGAAATAACTTTAGGGCTAGCCCAGTGACAGAGTCTTACGGAGGTAGAGCACTGAATGGTCTAGGGGCCTTACCAGGCTACCAAAACTTATCAAACTCCGAATGCCGCAAAGATAGAAACTGGAGTCAGTCAGTGACAGATAAGTGCCATTGACAAGAGGGAAACAACCCAGATCGTCAGCTAAGGTCCCTAAATTACAGCTAAGTGGAAAAGGATGTGAGTTTGCATAAACAGCTAGGATGTTGGCTTAGAAGCAGCCACTCATTAAAAGAGTGCGTAATAGCTCACTAGTCGAGTGAATTTGCGCCGAAGATAAACGGGGCTAAGCTGTATACCGAAGCTACGGAATCGAAAGATTGGTAGGGGAGCGTACTGTAAGCAGGAGAAGCATGATCGTGAGGACATGTGGATGTATCAGTAGTGAGAATGTTGGAATAAGTAACGAGAGCAAGGTGAGAATCCTTGCCGTCGAAAATCTAAGGTTTCCCGGGGAAGGTTCGTCCGCCCGGGGTTAGTCGGGACCTAAGACGAGGCCGAGAGGCGTAGCCGATGGATAACAGGTCAAAATTCCTGTACCACCGTTTCATGTATAAGAGAAGCAGGGACACAGGAGGATAGTAACGCTCACTGCAAAAAGAGTGAGTTTAAGCAGAATAACCGGTATGTAGTAAAGTACGCATACGGAAGGTAAGCTGTGATGAGGAGGGAAATCAAGTACCGAAGGTTATGATTCCACACTGGCGAGAAAAGCTGCTATTTAGTGGAAAGGTGCCCGTACCGTAAACCGACACAGGTAGATGAGGAGAGAATCCTAAGACGAGCGGGAGAAGCGTTGTTAAGGAACTCGGCAAATTAACCCCGTAAGTTAGCGAGAAGGGGAGCCTAAGAAATTAGGCCGCAGAGAAATGGCTCGAGCAACTGTTTAGCAAAAACACAGGTCTCCGCTAAATCGTAAGATGAAGTATGGGGGCTGACGCCTGCCCGGTGCTGGAAGGTCAAGGGGAAATGTTAGAGCAATCGAAGCATAGAACTTAAGCCCCAGTAAACGGCGGCCGTAACTATAACGGTCCTAAGGTAGCGAAATTCCTTGTCAGGTAAGTTCTGACCCGCACGAATGGCGTAATGACTTGAGCACTGTCTCAACAACGTACCCGGTGAAATTGTAGTACTTGTGAAGATGCAAGTTACCCGCAACTAGACGGAAAGACCCCATGGAGCTTCACTGTAGATTGTTACTGGGATTCGATATTATCTGTACAGGATAGGTGGGAAGCTGAGAACTTAGCTCGTCAGAACTAAGGGAGCTGTCGGTGGGATACCACTCTGATGATATTGAGTTTCTAACCAGTTACCATGATCTGGTAATGGGACAATGGCAGTCGGACAGTTTGACTGGGGCGGTCGCCTCCAAAAAGGTAACGGAGGCGTTCAAAGGTTTCCTCAGCACGGTTGGAAATCGTGCAACGAGTGCAAAGGCATAAGGGAGCCTGACTGCGAGACATACAAGTCGAGCAGATACGAAAGTAGGACTTAGTGATCCGGCGGTAGAAAGTGGAATTGCCGTCGCTCAACGGATAAAAGTTACCCTGGGGATAACAGGCTGATTCCTCCCAAGAGTTCACATCGACGGGGGAGTTTGGCACCTCGATGTCGGCTCATCACATCCTGGAGGGGAAGTCCCTTCCAAGGGTTCGGCTGTTCGCCGATTAAAGTGGTACGCGAGCTGGGTTCAGAACGTCGTGAGACAGTTCGGTCCCTATCTGTTGTGGGCGTTGGAAATTTGAGAAGAGCTGTCCCTAGTACGAGAGGACCGGGATGGACAAACCTCTGGTGCACCAGTTGTCATGTTTATGGCACAGCTGGGTAGCTATGTTTGGACGGGATAAACGCTGAAAGCATCTAAGCGTGAAGCCTCCTTCAAGATGAGATTTCCTAAACCTTTAAGGTTATAAGATCCCTGAAAGATAAACAGGTTGATAGGTCTGGAGTGGAAGACAGTAATGTACGTAGCGGACAGATACTAATGATCGAAAACTTGACCACAATTTCAACTCAAGTAAATCGTAGATGAACTTGGACTGAAGTTTCAGAGTGCTTTGAGCTCTATGTAGTTTTGAGGGTGTTTCACCCTTACCATTCCGGTGAAGATTACGAGGAGGCCACACCTGTTCCCATTCCGAACACAGAAGTTAAGCTCCTTTGTGCCGAAGATACTTGGCTGGAGACGGCCCGGGAAAATAGGTTTTCGCCGGATTTTTTTATGCTTTGAATGTCATTATTTCAGCGGAAGATGTTATTTTCCTGTTGTTATAATGACTTTTTTTTGTTATTATTACCTTAATAGTAAGTGGGGTATTATTAATGAGTTTTAAGATATTAATTGTTGATGATGAGAAAAATATTGTTGATGTCTTGTCTTCCGAATTGACGCGTGAAGGTTATCAGGTGCGGGCAGCATTTGACGGAATTCAGGCTTTGGAAGCTATTGATAAGGAAATACCCGATTTGATTATTTTGGATTGTATGTTGCCAGGTATTGACGGCCTTGATGTTTGCCGTCGGGTTCGTCAAAAGCATCAAATGCCCATTATTATGTTGACAGCTAAGAGTGAGGAAATTGACAAGGTTTTGGGCTTGGAACTGGGTGCAGACGACTATATAACCAAACCTTTCAGTTTGCGTGAGGTACTGGCACGGGTTAAGGCAAGTTTGCGTCGCTCCAATTTAGGCGAGATGGAAGCCAACGATTCCCGTGTTATGGTTTTCGGTGATGTCGAGATTGATTCGGATTGTTATGAGGTCCGGCGTAACGGTGTTAACCTGCATTTGACTTTACGTGAATTTGAACTTGTCCGTTTTTTGGCGACGAATGCCGGCCAGGTTTTTTCCCGCGAGGATTTGTTGTGTAAAGTATGGGGCTATGAATATTACGGTGATGTTCGCACTGTCGATGTTACTATTCGTCGTACCCGTGAGAAACTGGAAGATGGTCAAGGCGATTATCGCTACATTATGACTAAACGCGGTGTCGGTTATTTCTTTGAGAAAAATCCTAAAGTTGATTAATTGCCGTTATGTTAGTTGTACCTTTTTTGACCGTATCTCTCCAAGCCGCCTTATTTCTTGCAGCTGTTGTCTTACTTTATTTTATCGGCAGTCATTATAAGCTTATAGGTAACTTTTTTACGTCTTTTTTCAGCGGTGGGATTCTGCATTTTAAGCATGGAGAAGCCAACAAAGATCTTAATATGGAGCTGGCGGCTTTTTCTTCGTTGCATCTAGGAGTACTTTACTTTGATACCAACGGTAAATGTCGTTTCCATAATCGTAGTGCTTTGGAACTTTTGGACCTGAAAGAACCTCCCGGCTCTGTTACTGATATTTTAACGATGTTCGGTCATATTCAAGGGATTAAGAGCCTTTTTTTAATGCCTGTTAACGGCAAGTCGGTGACATTTTCTATCAGACCCGACAGATCGATTAATTTTGCTGTAAAAGTTAATATGCAGGATACACGCATTCTGAATACAGTTATTGTTGTACAGGATTTTACGCAGGAAGAATTACAAAATAAGCAACGCAAAGAATTTGTTGCCAATGTTTCCCATGAACTGAAAACACCGATTACAACAATAAAGGCTTATACGGAACTTTTGTTGGATTGGGGTATTAAGGAAAAGTCGAAAGAACAGATCGCCGATGATATTAAGAAGATTCGTGATGATGCGATGCGGATGGAAGCTTTAGTGGGAGATTTGTTATTACTTTCAAGCATCGACGGCAATCGGCGGCAGCCTAAGGTTGAACTGATTGAAGTTGAACCTCTGATTCATGATTTAATCGAAAGATTTTCTCTGCAGGCTGTTGAAAAAAATATTAAAATAAATTGCTATATTTTAAATAAAGTACCGATGGTTTTTGCAGAGGCTGAGTCGCTGGAAAGAGCTTTCGGTAATATAATAAGTAATGGAATTAAGTATGGTGTGCCTAACGGTAAGATCGACATATATATCAGCTGCTTGATTGATGATGTTACAATAAAGTTTGCTGATAACGGTATCGGGATCGCGCAGGAACATCTGCCTTATATTTTCAACCGCTTTTATCGTGTTGATAATTCCGGTACCAGGCAGCATGGCGGCACAGGTTTGGGCTTGTCTATTGTGCAGGAGTTAATAAAAATGCATCATGGAGAAATTTTTGTCCAATCAGTATTGGGTAGCGGTACCGAATTTACCGTGATTTTACCTTCTGAAGGCAGTATGTACCGTTCGACCATTGCCGCTGCGCATGATCCGGATTTTGAAAATGACTTGTGGTACAAGGCTGCCAAGAAAGAATTGCTCATACAAGCCAAGGAGTACGGTGTTAAAATTGACGATATTGCGAATGTCAGTGAAGCTGATTTGAAAGTTATTTTGGAACAGTAAATGTGGGTGAATAAATGACCAGTTATTATGTAAAGGGTGGAAATAGATTAAAAGGTGAAGTTGTTGTCAGCGGTTCGAAAAATGCCGCGTTGGCGGTTATTTCAGCTGCAGTTTTATTGGACGGACCTTGTGTGATTGAGAATGTCCCGATGATTTCGGATATTGTTTCTTTGGTTGAAATTATTCGTGATTTAGGTGCTTCGATAGAATTTAAGGCCGGTACTTTGAAAATTGATCCGCGGACTATTAATACTCATATAGTTACTAATACGAGAGCCAGAGAAATTCGCGCTTCTTATTATTTGTGGGGTGCGATTTTGGGTCGTTGCGGTAAGGTGCAGTGCTTTTTACCCGGCGGCTGTAATTTCGGAATGCGACCGTTCGACTTGCATATTAAAGGGTTTAACGCTTTAGGTGCTGAACATAATATAAGTTACGGTAAAATTAATTTCTCCGTTGAGCGCTGTTTAAGCGGTAATAAAATATATATGGATAAGGTCAGTGTCGGAGCGACGATGAACTTAATGATTGCTGCGACCAAAGCTTTCGGACGCACTGTAATTGAGAATGCCGCCCGGGAACCGCATATTGTCGATACGGCTAATTTTCTGAATGCCATGGGTGCACAAATTCGCGGAGCCGGTACGGATGTTATCAGAATTGACGGTGTTTCAACTTTGCCGGGGAATGAGACTTACTCTATTATTCCGGATCAGATTGAGGCCGGGACATTTATGATAGCGGCGGCGATCACTCAAGGTAATGTTAAGGTGAAAAATTTGATTCCGAAACATATGGAGCCGTTGACTTCCAAGTTCAAGGAGATGGGAATTCCGGTAATTTCCGGCGATGATTATTGCCATATAATAGCTGATGCTAAAGAGAATTTTCGCGCTACTTCTTTTATGACTTTACCTTATCCGGGCTTTCCTACCGACTTACAACCGCAGACTGTTGTTTTATTGACACAGGCTACAGGTATCAGCAGAATGTTTGAAAATGTCTGGGATAATCGTTTCCAGTATGTAGCGTATTTACAACAGATGGGAGCGCATATTCAATTGGCCGACAGAATGGCGATGATTGAAGGTCCGGCGAATTTGACCGGAGCTGTTGTGGAAGCACACGATTTGCGGGCCGGCGCTGCTATGGTGTTGGCGGCGTTAATCGCTCAGGGAGAGACTGAGATATATAAAGTCAGCAGTATTGAACGCGGATATGAAAATTTTGTTGAAAAATTGCGGGCTTTAGGTGCCGATATTGCCATCCGAAATGAATCCGATGCGGCTTTTTATTCACAGGCAGGAGATTGACCGGTCGTGCAAATTAATATAATCGCACTTGCAGGTGTCAAAGAGAAGTTTCTGCTGCCGGGGATTGCAGAGTGTATTAAGCGTCTGTCACGGTTCGCCAATGTAAAGATCATTGAAATTCCCGCATTGCCTGATGAAATTGAAACTGATAAAGCTTTGAGATTGGAAGCGGAAAAGGTCAAAAATAAGTTGTCTGCCAAAGCTTGCCGTGTCGCGTTAACGCCGGCCGGTAAAATTTTAAGTTCCGAAGATGTAGCGGCAGCTTTGCCGAAATGGTTTGAACGCGGTCAGGCTCAAATCGATTTTATTATCGGCTCTTCCAGAGGTTTGGATCGGGATTTGATCAAAGCCTGTGATTACACCTGGTCTTTCGGTCCTTTAACTTTAACTCACGGTTTGGCCCGTTATATAGTTTTAGAGCAACTGTACAGGGCTTTTAAGATTAATGCGCATGAACCATATCATAAATAATTCTGCGTGCTGTATTTAACAACTTTTTTACTTTTTTCCAGCTTACATTTACTATTCAAAAAAATCTATCTGCGGTATAATTGAACAGATTGCTTTTATAAGCAAATTTTGTTTTCTTGTGAAAGGAGGAGTATTGATGCCAACGTTCAATCAATTAGTTAAGCAAGGACGCAGTTCAAAGACTTACAAGCCTAAAGCACCTGCTTTGCATGTTAAGATGAATACTTTGAAGAAACGTACTTCTAATGTAGTTTCGCCTCAAAAACGCGGTGTATGCACAGTTGTTAAGACAACAACACCGAAGAAGCCGAACTCAGCTATGCGTAAGGTCGCTCGTGTTCGTTTGACATCCGGTTTGGAAGTTACTTCCTACATCCCGGGTATCGGTCATAACTTGCAGGAGCACTCAGTTGTTTTAATTCGTGGCGGTCGTGTTAAGGACTTGCCGGGCGTTCGTTATCATATCATTCGCGGTACTTTAGATACTGCCGGTGTAGCTAACAGAATGCAGGGCCGTTCAAAATACGGTGCTAAACGTCCGAAAGCAGCTAAGGTTAAGAAGTAATCGGATCAGGTTGAACTCAGATCAGTACTCACATATAGATGTGACGGCCTGACAATTGCGTGAGCAATATGAGTACCTGTGATGGCGATTAAGTTCGCACTATCATATTAAGGAGGGAAGACAAGTGCCAAGAAAAGGACATGTCCCAACAAGAGAAGTTCTTCCTGATCCTCTGTATCATGATGTTAGAGTCAGTAAGCTGATTAATAATGTCATGTTGGACGGGAAGAAAGGTTTAGCCCAAAGAATAGTGTATGAAGCATTCGCTATGGTGAATGAAAAATCAAACACTGAGGGCTTGGAAATTTTTGAAAAAGCTTTAGAGAATACAATGCCTCAACTGGAAGTTAAAGCACGTCGCGTCGGCGGTGCCAACTATCAGGTTCCGGTTGAAGTAAGACCTGAGCGTCGCCAGACTTTATCATTACGTTGGATCGTGGATTTTGCTCGTAAACGTAGTGAAAAAACTATGGTTGAGCGTTTAGCCGGTGAGTTGTTGGATGCAAGTAATGCTACAGGCGGTGCTTTCAAACGTAAAGAAGAAATGCATCGTATGGCTGAAGCTAACCGCGCCTTTGCTCACTACAGATGGTAATTGCATTTAATAAAGGAGTAGAGATTAATGGCAAGAGAGTTCTCACTTGAGAATACACGTAACATCGGTATTATGGCGCACATTGATGCGGGTAAAACCACTACCACGGAGCGTATTTTGTATTATACGGGCCGTATTTATAAGATGGTTGAAACGCACGACGGCGGTGCTACCATGGACTGGATGGCACAGGAACAGGAACGCGGTATTACTATTACTTCAGCTGCTACAACAGCTCAATGGCGTCATTGCCGTATTAATATTATTGATACTCCGGGGCACGTTGACTTTACTGTTGAAGTTGAGCGTTCTCTGCGCGTCTTGGACGGTGCGGTTACTGTTTTGGATGCTAAGAGCGGTGTTGAGCCGCAGACAGAGACAGTTTGGCGTCAAGCTGATCATTACGGCGTTCCGCGTGTTGTCTATATCAACAAGATGGACGTTACGGGTGCCGATTTTTATAAATCGGTCAAATCTATTTATGATCGTTTGCATGCTAATGCTGTCGCCATTCAAATTCCTATCGGTCAGGAAGATTCCTTTGCCGGAATTATCGATTTGATGAAGATGAAAGCTTACATCAATGACGGTGAAGACGGTAAGGTTATTAAAGAAGTTGAAATTCCTGCTGATTATGCGGAAAAAGCTCAAGAATGGCATGATAAGATGGTTGAGCAGATTGCTGAGTCCGACGATGAGTTGACGGAGAAATTCCTTGACGGTCAGGAAATCAGCAATGATGAGTTGAAGAAGGCAATGCGTGCCGCTACCTGCCGCTGCGAAATGGTTCCGGTAGTTTGCGGTTCGTCTTATCGTAACAAAGGCGTACAGGAAGTTTTGGATGCTGTTGTCGATTTCTTACCTTCTCCTTTGGATGTCCCTCACATTAAGGGTATTAATCCGGAGACAGAAGAGGAAGAAGAGAGACCTTCTGATGAGAATGCACCTTTTGCAGGCTTGGCATTCAAAATTGCTGTCGATCCGTTTGTCGGTAAGTTATGCTTCTTCCGTGTTTATTCCGGTCATTTGACTGCAGGTTCATATGTATTGAATGCTACTAAAGGTAAACGCGAGCGTGTAGGTCGTATTGTGCAGATGCACGCCAATCACCGTAAGGAAATTGATGAAGTTTATGCCGGTGATATCGCCGCTATTGTCGGCTTCAAAGATACTACTACAGGTGATACGATTTGCGATCCTGATCATCCGATTATTCTGGAATCTATGGAGTTCCCGGAGCCTGTTATTTCGGTAGCTATCGAACCTAAGTCGAAAGCATCACAAGATAAGATGATGATTGCTTTGGGCAAGCTGGCTGAAGAAGATCCGACTTTCAGAACTTATACGGATCCTGAAACAGGTCAGACAATTATCTCCGGTATGGGTGAGTTACATTTGGATATCATTGTAGATCGTCTGTTCCGTGAGTTTAAAGTTGAAGCCAACGTCGGTGCTCCGCAAGTAGCTTACAAAGAAACAATTCGTAAGGCGGTCAGAGCTCAAGGTAAGTTTGTACGTCAGTCAGGCGGTCACGGTCAATACGGTGACGCTGTCATTGAAGTTGAACCGAATGAGCCGGGCGCAGGTTACAGCTTTGAAAATGTTACTGTCGGCGGTGTTGTGCCGAAAGAATACATTGCTCCTATTGATGCAGGTATTCAGGAAGCGATGAAAGCCGGTATTTTAGGCGGATATCCTGTTGTTGATGTTAAGGTTAAGCTGGTTGACGGTTCGTACCATGAAGTTGACTCTTCTGAAATGGCATTTAAGGTTGCCGGTTCTATGGCTTTCAAAGAGGCTATGCGTAAGGCGGATCCTGTTTTGTTGGAACCGATGATGCGTGTCGATATTGTTGTGCCGGAAGAATACATGGGCGATGTTATGGGTGATATCAGTTCCCGTCGTGGCCGTATCGAAGGCATGGAAGCTTTGACAGGTGCCCAAAAGATTAAGGCCTTGGTACCGTTGGCCGAGATGTTCGGTTATGCTACAGCGTTGCGTTCCAAGACTCAAGGTCGCGGAACCTTCCAGATGCAGATTGATCATTTCGAGGAAGTGCCGAAGTCAATAATGGAAAAAGTATTAAAACATTAATTTGACGCAGAGATATACTTGCAAATTTTGTAAAAATCTTTAATATTATGATATAGGCGTTTGCCGATTGTCATTTTAATTGCGTTTAGCAAAAGGAGGATCCTTCACATGGGTAAGAAGGTTTATGAGAGAAATAAGGACCACGTCAACATCGGCACAATTGGCCACGTTGACCATGGTAAAACAACTTTGACAGCTGCTATTACAAAAGTTTTAGCTCTTGCTGGTGATGCTGAATACACATCATACGATAACATTGATAAGACACCGGAAGAGCGTGAACGTGGTATTACTATTAACTCCACACACGTTGAATATGAGACAGATAAGCGTCACTACGCTCACGTTGACTGCCCGGGGCACGCCGACTATGTTAAGAACATGATTACAGGTGCTGCTCAGATGGACGGTGCTATCCTGGTTGTTTCCGCTTCTGACGGTGTTATGCCTCAGACTCGTGAGCACATCTTGTTGGCTCGTCAGGTTGGCGTTCCGACAATCGTTGTTTTCATGAATAAAACTGACCAAGTTGATGATGCTGAATTGTTGGACTTGGTTGAGATGGAAATTCGTGACTTGTTGAATGAGTACGATTTCGATGGTGATAATGCTCCGATTATTCGCGGTTCAGCTTTGAAGGTCTTGGAGAGCACATCCACAGATATCAATGCTCCGGAATACAAGTGCATTGTTGAGTTGATGAAGGCTGTTGATGAATACATTCCGACACCGGATCGTCCTATTGATCAACCGTTCTTGATGCCGATTGAGGAAGTCTTCACAATTTCCGGTCGTGGTACTGTTGCTACAGGTCGTGTTGAGCGTGGTCAAATCAAGTTGAACGAGCAGGTTGCTATCGTCGGTTTGAACGATGAGCCGGTTAATACTGTTGTTACAGGTATTGAGATGTTCCATAAGAGCATGGAGTTTGCTCAGGCCGGTGAAAATATCGGTACTTTGTTGCGTGGTATTGCCCGTGACGGTGTTGAGCGTGGTCAAGTTTTGGCTAAGCCGGGTACAATTCATCCGCATACCAAGTTCGAAGGTCAAGTTTACGTTTTGACACAGGCTGAAGGCGGTCGTCATAAGCCGTTCTTTGACGGTTATCGTCCGCAATTCTTCTTCCGTACAACTGACGTTACAGGTTCAATTAAATTACCTGAGGGCGTTGAGATGTGTATGCCTGGTGACCATGTTAACATGGATATCGAATTGATTTACCCGATCGCTATTGAGCAAGGTTTACGTTTCGCTGTTCGTGAAGGCGGTCGTACAGTTGGTGCCGGTACAGTTGCTAAGATTTACGGCTGATATCAATTGTAATTATTTCACAAGGGTGGCTTGCGCCACCCTTTTTTAGTATAGGTGAGAAAATGACGAAAAAGCAGGATAATTCTACTAATTTATTCGATGAATATGCGCAGAGAATGCAGGATACGGCCGACGGAGCTTGGGAAAATTCCGTACAGGACGGCGATGTTTCCGAAGTTTTTTATGATCGCGCTACTTTGTTGAAATCTAAGAAGACGATGGTGATGCCGCAATTGACCGTGCGGAATAATTGTTTCTTACCTGCTATATGTGCGTCTTTTGAGTGTAAAGATTCACTTTCCAATAATGCCGCAGCGCAGGCTTTTGCCAATAACGGGTTGGTTTTTGTCGCCACTTTGGTGAGTGAAGATGAATTAGTTGATTTGGACAATTTTATACACACGCAGCCGTTAACTCATACGGTTTTACCTTGCGCTGTTTCACCTTATAAGGATTCGAATTTTACGATGTTGCATACAGGTGTTATAGCTCAGGTTCTGTCTTTACAGATGGATGAAGATAATAATTCGACTCGTGTTTTGTTACAAGGCTTGGTTCGGGCCGAACTATTGGAAATTCAGAGTGATGATAATATGGATTTGGTCAAGATAAAAGTTCTTAACGATAATACCAATTTATCGCAGCTTAAATTGCCGATTTATAACGGCCGGACAGGTTTTACTTTAACTGCCGGCAGTAAACTTAAAAAGAGCGATTTACAGGCTGTGCGGGATGTGTTGAATTTATATTTTCATAAATGGTTAATGGAAAATCGCAATCGCGATGATGCAGCGAAGATTATCGGTAACGAGGAGCAAATGCCTTTGGCAACATATATTGATTATATTGCCGAGCAGGTGCCGCTTTTTCCGCGTGAACGTTTGTTTTGCCTGATTATGCGCAATCTTTTGCTGCGTGTGTATAGTATTGTCGATTTTATTCAACGTGATTTAGGCTTAGGTTTGTTGCGCTCACAATTGGATAAAAAAGTCGGAGATATGATCAAAAAGGAACAACGCGATTATGTTATTCGCAATACGATTAAAGCGTTGAAGCAGCAACTTTCCGACAATACCGAAACTGATGAACTGGATAATTATAAAAAGCGTTTGGCGGAGCTGAATTTGTTGCCGGAAGTGCGGCGGCAGCTGGAAAATGTTTTGCAGAAGATTGCTAAGGCAGCTCCGAATAATCCGGAAGTTGCCGGTTTACAGGATTATTTGGATCTGGTTTTAAGTTTGCCGTGGGGAAAGTTGGCGCCCGAATGTTTCGATTTGCCGAAAGTACAGGAGAGCTTGGATGCGAATCATTTCGGCTTGGTTAAGGTTAAGAAGCGTATCGTGGAATATCTTGCTATGCGTCATTTGAAAGAAGCTAAGAAAAATTCCGCCGGGACTGTGGAGCTGTTATGTTTGATCGGTCCTCCGGGTATCGGTAAAACTTCCATCGCCCGTTCAATTGCGGCAGCTTTGAATCGTCCTTTGGCGACAATCAGTTTGGGCGGTGTAGATGATGAGGCGGAGATTCGTGGACATCGTCGCACTTATATCGGTGCTATGCCGGGAAGAATTATTAAAGCTTTGCAGACGGTAGACTGTGACAACCCGGTTATCCTATTGGATGAGATCGATAAACTCGGTATCAGCAGTAAAGGCGATCCGGCTGCGGCCTTGCTGGAAGTGTTGGATGGAGAACAGAACGATAAATTTAGAGATAACTATGTGGATTTACCTTACGATTTAAGCAAAGTTCTGTTTATCGTTACAGCTAACAGTTATGACACGATACCGCCGGCACTTTACGATCGGATGGATGTTATTAATTTGGATTCTTATACGGAAAACGAGAAGTTACAGATTGCCAAACGCTTTTTGTGGCCGAAACTTTTGCGTTCTATAAATTTGGAAGTTAATCAAATTAAATTAAGTGATACCTGCTTAAGAAATATTATTTCAGCTTATACGGCGGAAGCCGGTGTCAGACAGCTGGAAAGATGCTTAAAAACTATATGTCGTAAGTTGGCGGCTGATTTGTTGCTGCGTGACTCTGCCGGCACCATAACCGATTTGCCGTCACTGAGCATAGGCAAGAAAGATTTAGTCAATTATTTGGGGACTGCTCCGTATCAGGATGATGAATTGCATCGTAAAGATCTGGTCGGTGTAGTTAACGGCTTGGCCTGGACTTATATCGGCGGCGTAACTTTGGAAGTAGAAGTTAAAATCTGTAAGGGCAGCGGTAAAATCAATCTTACCGGCAATTTGGGTGATGTGATGAAAGAATCGGCAACGGTTGCCTGGACTTATATTATCAGTCAGGCGGATACACTTAAATTGAGTGATACGAAATGGAATGAACTGGATGTGCATATTCATATACCGGAAGGTGCTACCCCGAAAGACGGCCCTTCCGCCGGTGTAACTTTGGCGACTGCACTTTATTCCGCTTTGAGCGGGCGTAAGGTAAAACATAAGGTAGCGATGACCGGTGAGCTGACTTTGACCGGCAGAGTTTTTCCAATCGGCGGATTAAAGGAGAAATTGATGGCTGCTTACAGGGCGAAGATGGATACGGTAATTATTCCTAAGGCTAATGTAAAAGACTTGGATGAAGTAGATAACGAAGTGAAAAAAGTTTTACATATTGTGCCTGTAAAACAAATTGAAGAAGTTTGGCAAACGGCATTATTACCTTAAGATTGGTTCTGAACATGGAAAACAGCGGTCTGTTGGCGGTAAAATCGATGGTTTGTGCCGAATATACGGTGAAGAAATCGCAGTTCTTCGCTTATGCTTTGCCGTTGTATTCTTTGGCCGAGATTCCTGAGCGCTTAGCTTACGTCAGGGATCTGCATAAGGAGGCAAGACATCACGTTTATGCCTGGCAATATTATGATACGGTAGCTAAGCAACAATACAGCAAATTCAGTGATGACGGGGAACCGGCGCAAACGGCGGGCGCACCGTTATTTCATGTCTTGACGTCGCACGGTATAAATAATACGCTGCTGGTTGTATCACGTATTTTCGGCGGTATATTATTAGGTGCCGGAGGTTTGGTCAGGGCGTACAGTCAGGCGGGAAATGCTGTTCTGCAGCTTGCTGAAACCGTGCAGCTTGTCAGTTGGGCCGAATTTGAGGTTATTATCGCCTATGCTGTGTATCAACAGTTGCTTAATTATTTGCAGAAACAACGGGCGGTAATTGTGCAGCAGGATTTTTCCGCAAATGTAAAATTACGCTTTTTATTGCCTTTTACGGAAAAAGAAGTGCTGAAAAGCTATTTGCAGGAATTGACGGCAGCGGATTTTCAACTGCTTTATTTAGGCAGGAAAGAACTGTATTTGGAAAATAATAAATGAAAACAGGCTTTTTTTCAGGAAAATGTGCTGAATAGAGGCTTTTTTAATTGCTTAAAATGTAAAATTTGAGTAAAATAGATAGGCTATTATGCTCGCAGAGTGTAGGAAAGGATTAAAAGCTATGGCTAGATCGAAAATACGTAAGTCCCATAGTTGGAGTTTTTTTGTCGCTGTATTAGGTGTTGCACTGGCAACTGTTATTTGTTGGACAGGTCTGACAATTCCGTCGCCTAAGGGCAAACCTTTACCGATATACGGCTCCAAGGATATTCGTTTGGGAATTGATATTCGCGGAGGTGTGGAAGCGGTTTTTGCACCTAAAGATTACAATGGAGTACCGACAGACAGAGAGTTGAAATCGGTCGTTTCAGTTTTGGAGAAACGTTTGGACGGCTTGCAGATTCTTGATCGTGATGTAATTCCGGTACCGCAGTCGGGAAGAGTTATCGTACGTTTCCCGTGGAAATCGACGGAGAAGAATTTTAATCCCGAAGAAGCTATGAAGGAATTGGGACAGACGGCTCAATTAACTTTTAAAGATCCGGACGGTAACGTGGTATTAACGGGCAGTGATATTGCCAGTGCCGATGCTTTGGCCGATACGCGGGACGGCAGCAGTTTCGTTTCTTTGAATTTGAAGGCCGACGGGGCGAAGAAATTTGCTGAAGCAACCGGTCGTTTGTTGGGTAAAACAATTTCCATCAACATGGATGATACTCAATTGTCCGCTCCTGTAGTTCAGGCGAAGATCCTTGACGGTAAGGCCCAGATTACGGGAATGAAAGATGCTCAGAGTGCTGCTAAATTAGCGAACCAGATTAATGCCGGTGCTTTGCCGTTTTCTATTACCGCCATCAGTTCCAATGCTATTTCACCTAAGTTGGGCAGTAATGCTTTAAGCGTGATGATAATGGCCGGCTTTGTTGCCATGTTGATAATTTTCGTCTTCCTCCTGGAACGTTACAGAATAGCCGGTATTGTGGCATGTATTGCTTTGATAGCTCAGATTGTCGGTATTCTGTTGGCTATTTCAATTCCGCAGCAGACTTTAACTTTGCAAGGTATTGCCGGTATTATTTTGTCTATCGGCATGGGTGTTGATGCCAACATTATTATTTGTGAGCGTATCAGAGAAGAATTGCGTTCCGGCACCCCGACTCAAACAGCTATCCATTACGGTTTTGATCGAGCTTTCGCTTCTATTCTTGACGGTAACGTAACCGTTGCTTTTGCTTCTATCTGCTTGATGGTTTTCGGTACAGGTTCCATGCTTTCATTCGGTTACTCTTTGTTGACCGGTGTTATCCTGAACTTGTTCTGCGGCGCTTATTTATCCAATACCATGATGCGTTCTCTGGCCAACTTCAGAGCGATGCGTAAACCGAGCCTCTATCGGGTCAGCGATAAGATGATCAAAGAAGAGAGCACGATTCGCAGTGAAGAAAAAGATATGTATACTATTGCCAATCGTTTGGCACCTTTTTACGGTTTCAGTTTCTATAAAAATCGTCACCGTTTCTTAGGTTTCTCTTTGGCTTTGATAATTATCGGCTGCTTGGCTTGGGTTATCTTCGGCGCTCAATTGTCGATTGAATTCAAGGGCGGTTCGATTATTCGTTATACAGTTACCGGTGAAGGTGAAATTAATACGGAGAAATTGTCCGATATTGCCAGCGATAAGTTGGGTGTACCTGTTGTTGTTCAGGATTCCACTTCGGTTACAACGAAGGAGAGATCATTAAGTGTCAGCGTTTCAGGTAATAAAGCTTTGTTACCGGAGGATTTGGTTTCTTTGCGTGATACAATTTCGCAAAATGCCGGCAAAGATATTAAGTTGACGTTGGCCGATTCCAATGTTGTTGATCCTTATATCGGCCGGGAAACACTTTTCAACGGTTTATTGGCTTTGGTAGTTGCCGCGGTTTTAATTGTCCTTTATGTGTGGGTCAGATTCCGGCGTATTTCCGGTTTGTCGGCCGGTGCCTTCTCGCTTCTGGCTTTGTTACACGACGTGTTGATTGCTTTCCTGACTTTTATTGTGGCTCGTTACGCTTTGAACGATACGGTTATTGCGGTGGTTCTCTCCATTTTGGGTTGGTCCGTTAATGATACTATTGTTATTTTCGACCGAATCAGAGAGAATTCCAAACTCTTCGGTTCGAAAGTTAACTTGCCTGATTTGGTTGATTTGTCAATCAGAGAGTCATGTTCACGTTCCATTTATACATCATTGTGTTCCTTTATCGCAGTTTTAGTGGCCTTCGTTTTTGCACTGTTGAACGGTATCACAAGTATCGTCCAATTCAGTTTGCCGATGATGGTCGGTATTATTGTCGGTTCCTATTCTTCTGTTGCTTTGGCTACAGTTTATTGGGCACAATACATTGTCACGAAGAAACGGCGTTAATTTATTCACAATACAAATTGCGCTATAATTAGTATTGAACTAGCTTGCAGCTTTGCTCAGGCTAGTTTTTTTGTTAAAGGATGTGAAAGAACGATGCACTTTTTACCGGTAAAACTACAAATGGAATCATTGAATAATTCAGATGCTATCGATGCTGCTTTAGCTTCTTTGCCGTCTGAGAATTGGCAGGACAGCTTATTGGACCCTTTTGCTTTACCGGATATGGCGAAATTTATTACGGTATTGCAGCAGGCTTTAATAGAAAAGCGGAAAATTTTAATTTACGGTGATTATGATTTGGACGGTATGTCGGCGGCGGCAACGTTGTATCTGACTTTGTTACGGTTGAAATATGCTTTGCAGGAACTGCAGAATGCCGGAGAACTTGAAATAAATCCTAAATTGGCTGAATTTTTACAAAATTTGCAAAGCAGCGGGGATTTTTCCCAAATAGTAGCTCAGACGCGAACGGATGCCGGGCCGATTATTCAGGCTGATTATAATTTAGCCGTTTATATTCCCGACCGTTTGCAGGAAGGCTACAGTATCAGTGAAAAAGCTGTAAATTATATTATTTCGGAGAAATATGATCTTGTAATTACTGTTGATTGCGGCGTTAAATCGGCGGCGGAAATTGCAAAATTGAATAATGCCGGTATCACAGTTTTGGTAAGCGATCACCACGAATGTCCGGAGATTTTACCGCCGGCTGCAGCAGTAGTTAATCCGAAACGGGAAGACAGTGCTTATGAGAATCGGGATTTGTCAGGTTCGGCTGTTGTTTTGAAAATTGTGCAGGCTTTAGAACAATCATGGCGGATTAAAGGCTTGTTAACATCTGAAATTGTCGAAATTGCCGCTTTAGGAATAATAAGCGACGTGATGCAGCTTTCTTGGGAAAATTGCCTGATTGTCCGGATTGCTTTCAATAAAATAAAGGCAGGTAAAGCTCAAGTCGGTTTGGCAATTTTATTGCAAAAACTTAATTTAGCGCCGCAACGCCTGACATATGCCGATGTTGCTTTTTATATTTGCCCTAAATTTAATGCTTGCGGGCGAATCAGCGACCCTTATATCGGTTTAAGTTGCCTTTTGGCAGCAAAAAGTGATTTTGCCGATAAATGTGTGGCGGAATTATTGGCTGTTAATGAACAGAGAAAACTTATGACGGAAAAAGCGGCCGAACTTGCCGAAAATTACCTTTATGCTCACGCTGATGCTTTACAAAATACGATTTTATGTGTGCCTTTATCTGCCGTTCATGCCGGAATTATAGGTATAGTTGCTGCTAAATTGCAGGAAAAATATCTCAAGCCTTGTTTATGTTTCACTAATTCCGACGATTCGGAAAAAATATTGAAAGCATCCGGTCGCAGCTACGGCAATTTCGATTTGTATAAAGTTGTTAATACGCTTTTCCACAGGCGGCCGGAGCTGTTTATTAGTTTCGGCGGGCACAAACAGGCTGTCGGTTTAAGTATCAAAAGTGAAGATTTCCCGAAATTTACCGCAGCTTTGCAGGAGCTGGCCGCTAATGAAAATTTGCTGCCGGAAAATATTACTTACAAATATTCGGCAGCTGATAATTTACCCGATTTGCCGGAATTGTTGCAACGTAATGCGACGGAGCCGTACGGGCAGGGCAGAAGGGCGCCGATTTATCTTTATTGCGGAGCTTATCGAAATATTGCTGCTTTGGGTAAGGAAGGAAAACATGTGCGGCTGGAAACTGCCACCGGTAAGAAACTTCTGGCTTTTAATCGTCCGGAATTGCAAAAAATGTGCACCTTAACACCGAATAACATAGTTTTATTGTTGGAAGCCGGTATTAATGAATATCGAGGTAATTTAAGTGCGCAATATGTCATTAAAAATTACTGTTTGACTCCTCTTACGCATAAATTGCGCACAGTTATGAATTTGCAGGGGCTGAAAGCAACGACGATTTATCAAGTCCTTGTTGATTACTATTTAGTATTAAGCAAATTTTCCGCATCCGCTTTAGTTTATTTTTCCGATGCGGCCTTTGTCGCAACTTATTTTCCTCTCCTTCGCGCCTATCTGCATAATGAAATGCAGACGGAATACACTTTGAGCGTAACGGCCTCTATCCAGTGTCGGCAAATTTTAGCGGAATTGGGTATAATCAGCGTTTTTCCTCTGACAAATGAGGTACAATTACTTAAAATAAACAGATTACAGCAAAAGATAAATTTGCAGGCGGCCCCGAGCTATTGTCGTTGGGTGCAAAATGAAAATAAATAAACGATTAGTAGAGGAATAGGCGAAACGAGGTGTTGGAATGATGAAAAAAGATAAGACGGAACAGGAGCGGGAACAAGTACAGGAACAAGGACAGGATATTGAAAGGCCTTTACCGCAAGCCGATTCGCTTAAATCTGAACACATGCATGAAGTCAGCAGGCATGAACACAGTAAAATCCAACTTGATGATGTTGCTGTTTCGCACGACAGCGGTGTCGATCCTTTGACCGGTGTTTATTACGGCCAATATTTGGAGTTGATTCAATCCGCTTATATTAATTTAATTGAAGAATACCGGGAATATGCCGGCAAAGATGCGGATTTAAGCACAATCGAAAAGGCCTATATATTTGCAGCCCGGGCGCACGGCAATCAAAAGCGGCTGACAGGTGAACCTTATTTAATTCATCCTTTGACTGTTGCGCAGATATTGACGGGAATTGAGGCGGATGAAACGACAATTTGTGCCGCTTTGTTGCATGATACAGTTGAAGATACAGGTAGAAGTTTACAGGATATTGCGGAAAATTTCGGTTCGGAAATAGCTAAGCTGGTTGACGGTGTAACCAAACTCGGTAAGATGAGTTATGAATCGAAAGAGGATTTACAGGCTGAAAATTTCCGGAAGCTTTTTTTGGCGATGGCGGAAGATATCCGTGTCGTTTTGATTAAATTGGCGGACAGGTTGCATAATATGCGGACCTTAAAATCGCAACGTGATTATAAACAGGAAAGAATTTCCCGAGAAACTCTCGATATTTACGCACCTTTAGCCGACCGCCTGGGCGTATACATGTGGAAGTGGGAATTGGAAGATTTATGCCTGCTTTATTTGGATCGGGATGCTTATTATGAACTGGTCGGCGCCATTACCCAGAAAAGAGCGGAAAGAGAACGTTATCTGGATGAGATCATCAAGCACTTGAAAAAATTAATCGGCGAGATGAATATTAAATGCGAGATTGACGGTCGACCGAAGCATTTTTACAGTATTTATCGAAAAATGAAAACCAAGGGTAAGAACCTGGATCAAATATATGACCTTTTCGCCTGTCGCGTGATTGTCGATACTGTGGCCGATTGTTATTCTGTTCTGGGCCTGGTACATAAAACCTACACACCTATACCCGGCCGTTTCAAAGACTATATTGCTATGCCCAAGCCGAACATGTATCAATCTTTGCATACAACGGTGGTCGGACCTAAAGGTTATCCTTTTGAAGTCCAAATTCGGACGTTTGCCATGCATCGGACGGCGGAATACGGTATTGCCGCTCACTGGAAGTATAAAGCCGGTATTACGGAAGAGGCAGCTTCTTTGGAAGCTGATAATAATATGCCGTGGCTGAAGAATTTGGTCGAATGGCAAAAAGATTACAGCAATAAAGAATATATGGATTCTTTGAAAAGCGGTCTAATTGTAGAGGAAGTATTTGTTATTACTCCCAGAGGAGACGTTATTTCTTTACCGCAAGGATCTATTCCGATTGATTTGGCTTACGCTATTCACTCCGGCGTCGGTAACCATATGTACGGTGCCAAGGTTAACGGGAAAATCGTTCCTTTAACTTACGAGCTGCAGAACGGAGATATTGTTGAAATTTTGACTTCCGACAAAATTCAGGGACCGAGTCGCGATTGGCTGAATATCGTGAAAAGTTCTACAGCCAGGAATAAAATTACGCACTGGTTTAAAAAAGAGTTGCGTGATGAAAATATACAAAGAGGTAAGCAGCTGCTGGAGAAGGAAATAAAAAAAATCGGTTTCAGTCCGCTGCAATTGGTCAATCCCGAATATGCCGAAGCGATGTTCAAACGTTACAGTTTGCGGAACATGGACGATTTGTATGCCTCTATCGGTGATACAGCTTCCGGGTTGACAGCTACCAAAGTTGCGCCGAAGTTGCGGGATGCTTATCTGCGCAGCCTGAGCAGTACCCAGTTGGAGGAACTGGGATATTATATAAATCGTTACGGCAATTTGATTTATAATCCGATTGCCAAGCAGATTAAAGATGAAGTTGATCCGAACAACAGCAGCATAAATTTAGGCAAAGAAACGACTAAGCATAAACATAGTGATAATGATTTGGGTATCGAAGTTAAAGATATCGAAAATTGTAAAGTTAATCTTTCCCGTTGCTGCTCACCGGTTCCCGGTGATTTGATTATCGGTTATATTACCCGGGGACGAGGGGTAGCGGTTCATAGACAGGATTGTACGAATATTCGTTCTATTTTGGAAAAATCGGCTTCCAGTGTTCTGGAAGCGGAAAAAGCCAGCCGCCTGATTGAAGTCAGTTGGAATATTGCCCAACGTAAAGGCAATTATCCGGTGGCTTTGAAGATCATGGCTCACGATCGTTGGCATTTATTCGGTGATATTTCCAATGCTCTGGCGGATGAAAAAATTAATATTATTTCCGGTTCGATGAATGCTGTGAAAGATGTTACGGCAGTCCTGGATATAACAATTGAAGTAAGCTCGCAGGAGCAATATAATCGAGTCATCGGCCGCTTGAAGGCTATCCCCGATGTTATATCCGTCAGTCGGGCAAAATAAAAGCATGTTACAATATAGACCTGATGTGGAGGTACAGAATGCAAACAACTATTTTAATTTGTGATGATGATCCGATTGTTCATGAATCATTACGTTTGTATTTAACTAAAGAGGGGATGCGTTTGCGCTCAGCTTTTAATGGGGAAGACGGTCTGAACATTGTGAAGAAAGAAAAACCCGATTTAGTATTGGCGGATGTGATGATGCCGCAGATGACCGGTTTGGAATTGTGCAGAGAAATTCGCAAATTCAGTCAAGTACCTATTATGATGCTGACGGCGCGCGGTGAAGAAATTGATCGCATTTTAGGCTTGGAATTGGGAGCGGATGATTATATTGTCAAACCTTTCAGTCCCCGCGAGTTGATTGCCCGTATCAAGGCGGTTTTGCGGCGGACGGAAAATCATAATCAAACTGAGACTGATTCTGACGCTACGGACAACAAAAAGAACAAGTTGATTAATATCGGCAGTTTGCATTTGGATCTTGATCGATATACGGCCGATTATGCCGGCACACCGATTGAGTTTACGAAAAAAGAATTGGATTTGTTGAGCTTTTTGTGTTTACATCCTAATGAAACTTTTACGCGTGAGAAATTGTTGGAAAAGGTTTGGGGCTATGAATTCGGCGGTCAAACACGCACAGTAGATACTCATATTAAGCAAATTCGCCGGAAGTTGAGTGAGTTTAAAGTGCTGTTCAATCTTATGACGGTGCACGGGATCGGTTATCGAATCGATATGGACAAAGAATTGCAACAATAGTTAGCTTCCTGTGTTAAAGGGCCGGCAATTCACACTAAATTTGCGAAGGGGAAAGTATGAAAAAATTAACTATTTTTCAGCAGGTTATGATTCTGATTGTAGTCAGTTTGCTGTTATTTTCCTCTTTAATCTTCGGCTTTTTTTCCTACGCGACACGATTGCAGTTGCAGAAAAATCAGGTTACGGCGATGTTCACTACAACTAACAGTATAGTTAAGACAGTTAAAAGTATTTTCAGCTTGAATAATGAAGCGGCGCGCAGTCAGGAAAATTATTTGCGTTCGTTACCGGATGTTATAGCTTCGGATATTTTTATAGTTTACTTTGATCCGCAACGAGCAGCTAACATTTCTTCCGGTAAAACGGGCAAAATTCATCCGGAAATCAATTATAACGATACAATAAATTATTGCTTACGGGAAAATCACGGATACAGTGAATCTGAAATCAGCGAAATTATCTGGAAAATCAAAACGACTGTCAATAATTTACTGGTGAACGGCAGCAATTACAGTTTCGATATCAATCTTAATTCTCATAATAAATCCGGGAATGAATATGTCTGTACCGCCAGCAGCTTTAACGTTAATCGCCGCAGTGACAAAACGCATTTACGCGGGGCGGTATTTCTTGTTAAATCCAAGACTTTAATTCGCAGCAATTTGTTAGTTTTGAATTTGTCTTTGTTGATAGGTGTTTCACTTACACTTCTTTTAATGATTATACCTATTCTTCTGCTTGTTACGCGTTTAATTAAACCTTTAGTTAAAACGCGGGATGTTGCCTTGGCTATGCAAAAAGGCGATTTTACCCAACGGGCGGATGAAAATGCTCCGGCTGAAATAGGCGACTTAGCCAAAAGTGTCAATAAATTATCGTACAATCTGAATTTAACGCTCAGCTCTTTACACTTTGAAAAGAATCGTTTGCAGCAACTGCTGAATAATCTGGCGGAGGGTGTGCTGGCCTACGATGCTTCTTTGCTGTTAACGCATCAGAATCAGGCGATGTTGACCCTGTTTAAGCCGTATCTGCTTGAAGAACATAGATGGCCCGATAAGGGTCGGGCGGTTAACTGGCCGCAAGCTTTATCCTTGGAAAAAGAATTCAAGCAGGCTTTGTTGACCGGGGAAGCTGCTTCTTATAAACGCAGTTACGGTAAAATGATTGTCGCTATTGATATTTACGCTTTGAGCAACGAATTTAATAATATTGTCGGTGTTTTGGCGAGCTTCCGTGATATTACGGAGCAGGAAGAAAGAGAACAGACGCAAAAAGATTATGTTGCCAACGTTTCGCACGAATTAAGGACACCTTTAACGGCGATCAGAGCTTTAATTGAACCTTTGTGTGACGGGATAGTTGATAATGAAGAGGACAAATTACGCTATTATCATATTATTTTGGATGAAACGATGCGTTTGTCGCGCTTAATTAATCAGATTTTAACTCTCAGCCGTTTACAGGCGAAAAAAGAGAAAATTGCCTTGGAGGATTTCAGTGCAGCTGAACTTTTATTGACTGTTAAAAGCAAAATGTTACAGTTGGCTAAGGAAAAAGACATTGAATTACAGATACCGGAATTACCTGATTATCAGCCTGAGGCGGCAGATAAAGAGCAGGAACTTTACAATCCGGATGAATTGAAGGATTTCGATTTGCATAATTATTTGAATCATGATGTTCTTATTCAGGCTAATTTTGATTACTTGGAACAATTATTAATTATTTTACTGGATAATGCCATGAAGCATACGCCGGCCGGAGGTAAGGTGCAAATTGTTGTCAGTCGGGGAACGGGATGCATTGTTATATCTGTCGTTGACAATGGCGAAGGTATTGCAGCCGATCAACAGAAATATGTCTTTGAACGTTTTTACAAAATAGATTCATCCCGGGAACAAACGCGCGGCAACGGTTTAGGTTTGTCAATTGCCAAACAGATAGTGGAAAGTTTGGGCGGTAAAATTTGGTTGACAAGTCGTTTGCATCGCGGAAGTTGTTTCAGTTTCAGTGTGAAAGAGGGAGCAGAGGAAAGTGCAGAATAATAAAAGAGATAGAAAAGCGCAAGAATTAATTCGGACTTTAACGCAGGAAAATCGGGAAAAGCATCCGGGACAAGCTGTCAAACGGCCGAAAATTAGCGGTGATACTAATTATGTGGCTGTTGATCCTGCCGGTGAAAGGGTAAATAAATTGCTGGCCCGTTTAGGTATCTGTTCCCGGCGGGAAGCTGATGCTTATATTGCCGAAGGTCGCTTGACTCTTAACAGTCAGCCTGTTGCTTTAGGAACTAAAGTTACGAGCAGCGACGATTTAAAACTTGACGGTCAGCCGATTAAATTTAAGCAGCAAACGGCTGTTTATTTAGCTTTGAACAAGCCCTGCGGTATTGTTTGTACGACTGATTTACGAGAAAAGAATAATATTGTCAGTTATCTGGGACTGTCGCAGAGAATTTTTCCGATAGGTCGCTTGGATAAGGATTCTTCCGGTTTGATTTTACTTACTAATGACGGCGCGATTGTCAATGAAATCTTACGTGAACGTTATAATCACAGTAAGGAATACGAAGTTACCGTGGATCGACCGTATGATGCTCATTTTGTCGAACAAATGCAAAAGGGAGTGAAAATTCTGGGGCAAATAACCAAGCCTTGTCATTTGCGGCGTTTAACTCCGACTTCCTTCCGTTTAACTTTAACTCAGGGACTTAATCGGCAAATAAGACGGATGTGTCAGGCCTTAGGGTATAATGTGGTCCGTTTACAGCGGATCAGAATAATGCAAATTACTTTGGGTAATTTGGCTATCGGTGAATATCGTTATTTGACGGATAAGGAAATTGCAGTCTTACAGGCGGATTTAAGTCATAATCGGACAGTTACGTCGACGTCGCAGGAATAAAGTATGCCGGATTTAGCGAAAGTTACAGAAAAAATTATTAACGAGCGGCGGAGCAATAATTTATCGCCCTTGCCTGTTATATATGAAGATAATCATTTGCTGGTTGTCGAGAAATATCCTTTTATTTTGAGTCAACCTGACGGCAGTAAGAAAACGGATGCTTTGACTTTAGGCAAAGAATATATTCGCTTAGAATCGATTAAAGCCAATCGCCCCAAAAACGGCGGAATTTATTTAACTCCCTGTCATCGCCTTGATTATACTGTCGGCGGGGTATTGCTGTTAGCTAAAACAGATAAAGCCGCCGGTAGGATGCAGAAAAACGGCAATGGCGCTTTTATCAGCAAAAAATATGTGGCTGTAAGTGAAAGAAATACACAGGCGTGGGAATTACTGCAGAATAAGTTGGCCGAAGTTAAAATAGACGAGGATATTTATTATGTGTTAACCGGTTATGCCGCTAAAGATTCTAAGCAAATGAAAGCTGTTGTCCGCTTAAATGAGGCTCAAGGTTATAAGCCGGTATCTTTATTACTGCGCTTACTCGTAGATACACCGACAGCTTATATATGGCAAATAATTTTACAAACCGGACGTTTTCACCAAATTCGCGCTCAACTTGCGCTGGCGAATTTACCGCTGTTAGGCGATTATAAGTATAATCAACGGGATAAAGGCGAATTTTCCGGTCCTCTGCTGTGGTCGTATCAATTAGAGATAAAACATCCGGTAAAACCTGAAACTATGTGCTTTAACAGTTATCCTAAAGAACTTAATTTCGGCAAGTATGCGCAGATTGTTTGTAATGCTTTATGCCCCGGAAATAGAAGTTGTAAGTGAAATTTATAAAAGGGAAAATTGAGAAATATGAAAGAATTAATTGCTTCGGAAAACTATGATTTGCTGATTGTCGATGCCAACAGTTTAATTTATCGCACGCATTATGCCGCTTTGCAAAGTAATTTAACATGGCGGGGACTGCCGGTAGCTGCCACTTACGGCTTTTTCAATATTCTCTTAAAGACTGTACAGATGTACCCGACCAAGTATTTAGCCCTTTGCTGGGATGTGTCCAAGCAAACTTTCAGAAATGAACTTTTCCCCGAATATAAAGCCGGCAGAGCGCCGATGCCGGAAGAGCTGAAAGTTCAATTACCTCTGTTGCAAAATGCCTTACATTTGAGCGCTTTTGCTCAACTGGGCTATAAAGGTTATGAGGCGGATGATTTAATCGGCAGCTTGAGTTTTGCAGCTGCTGAAAAAGGGTGGCGCAGCTTAATCCTTTCAAGTGATAAGGATGATTTGCAATTGATTAATTCCAATGTTCAAGTTTTGATGCCTAAAGGCGGCGGCATTTATGAATTGTGGGATGAGGAGAAGTTACGCAGCGATTTCGGAGTAGACGGTAACGGTTGGTTGCAGATGAAAGCTTTAATGGGTGACAAATCCGATAATATTCCGGGAGTCAGTGGTATAGGTGTGAAAACAGCCGCCAAATTAATTGCCAAATATCAAACACTGGATAATTTGTTGGCACATTTGGACGAATTATCCGGTAAGCAAAAACAAAACATTGCAGAATCCGGCGCACAGTTGAATTTAGCTTTAAAACTTAGCTGTATTCGTTGCGATCTGGAGCTGTTCAATGAATGGGAAGAATTACTTAATCCCGGAATTAAGCAAAAGGAATTAGCGGAAATTTGTCAGCTTCTCCAATTTAATTCTTTGATTTCGCGTTACAATTTGCCGGTGCCGGCTGCAAAAATAGCTGTCGGACAATTAACCGATCCCGATTTTTTAGAAAACAAGCCGAATGAGGCTGTATGGCGCAGAAAAAGCGATAGTTGTGCGGATGTTAAAACAGAAGTCGAGGAAGCGGAGAGTTATGCTTCTGATTTAGACAAAGCCGATTCCCGTACCAGGCTGTTATTGGATTTTTTAACTTTAAATTATCGTTCGATCTTAACATATAATACGGGAGAAAGAACATTTATCCGTAATTTACTGCAGAAAATTCAAAACAAAGCGGCAAATTTGCCGTATTACAGTTTAGCTATGCCGTCGGTGCAGGAACGTAGAATTATTAAAACCGAATTGGAGACGGATACTGCCAACGAAGCGGCAAGTAAGGGCGCATGGATATATTTACCGTATTTGTGCGTAACAGAAGATACATTCTGTGTTGATTCCGATGTCAGACAGGGAATTTTGTGGAACAGCTCTCAACCGAATATTTATTACCAATTGTCGGCGGAAGCCTTGAGAGAATTTTTACTGAATTTGCAACACAAGCAACTGTCTTTCTGCGAACGGGAAGGTCAGGTATTCGAAGTACCCGGATTTTATACATTTTCATTGAAAGAGTTGCTTAAGTCCCTGAATTTATTTGAATTCAGAGCTGCTTTTCAAATAGATTGTGAAAACATTACAGAACAGGCATTAATGACCAAAAAAACCGAGAAGCGGGAATCTGACTTGGCGCTTCGAAAAGTCATAGCCGGTTCAGCCTGGGCGGATTTAGATTTACAGGCTTATGCTCTGGGTGTTCTGCAAACTGATTTATGGGCGGAATATCGCTGCCGGCATGAGCAACTTGAAGATGAAACGTATAAATTGGGGCAATTTTTGCAAGACTGTGTTTATTACCTCGATTTGTCTCTGTTGCAAATAATGTTGACAGATACTGCCGTTTTAGTTCATCGCATTGAACAACCTTTAGTTATAGTTTTGGCCGAGATGGAAAAAACAGGTATTAAATTGGATCAGGATGAATTGCAGAAGGCTGAAGATGCTTATTTATTGGAGATGGAGAAGGCGGAAAGGCAATTACTTTTTGCCGCCGGTAGAGAAATCAACTTAAATTCACCGGAGCAGGTGAGTAAATTGTTGTTTGAAGATCTGGCGATCAGCGCGCCGACAGATAAATTGAATAAATCCGGCTTTGTTTCAACCAAGAATGAATATTTACAGGAGTTGGCACCGTTTAATCCTGCGGTACGTGAATTACTCAATTACAGAAAATATCGGAAACTTCTTGATTTTGCCGTCGGCTTGGAGCAGTCGGTACAACAAGATTCAAGGCGGATTACGACCGAATTTCAACAGATGAAAACGGCAACGGGCCGCTTATCTTCACAGAATCCTAATTTACAGAATATTCCGGTTCGCTCGAACGTTAAAATAAGTTTGCGCTCAGCTTTTGTCGCCGATGAAAATGATTTATTGTTGGATATAGATTATTCGCAGATTGAGTTAAGAATTATGGCAGCCTTGGCTAATGATGAACATATGTTGCAAGCTTTTCAACAAGGTAAAGATGTTCACGCTGAAGTAGCAGCCCATATATTTCAGGAAGATCTTACGGCGGTAACGCCGGAGCAACGGACTAAAGCTAAGGCAATTAACTTCAGTCTTATCTACGGTGCTACAACTTTCGGCACGGCGAAGCGGCTGGGAATCAGTTTGGCGGAAGCTAAGGCCTATTTACAAGGATATTTTACAAAATATGCCGCGATCAAAGAATATATGAAAAAGCTGGTAACAACAGCACAGGCCAATGATTATATCCTGACTGCTTTCGGTCGTCGCCGCTATTTAGGCAAACAACCGGCGCATCAAGTCGTTACCGGGGAATTAAGCTTATATTTGACTGATTTGAGTAAATTACGGGAAAATCCGCCTGTAAGACAAAAGCCTTCTGCCAAAACATCAGCTGCCGATAATCGTATTATTATTAATACGCCTATACAGGGGACCGGAGCGGATATTATAAAACTGGCGATGCTTAAGAGTGCTTTGAAGATTCAAAAAGAACAATTGCCGGCGAAGTTGCTGCTGCAGGTGCATGATGAATTGTTATTTTCGATCGCCGGGAAGACAGCCGATAAAACAGCTGAGCAACTTCTGAAGTGTATGGAAAATATTACAAATATAGGCGTTGATTTGCAGGCGGCGCTGCATGTCGGGAACAATTGGGCAGATGTACATTAGAGAAGAGGTTATTTATGTTTGTTTTGGGAATTACAGGTGGAATCGGTTGCGGAAAATCAACTTTAGCCAAAATCTTTCAGGAATATTCCGTGCCGGTTTTAGACGCTGACAGAATTTCGCATGAAGTTACACAGGCAGGTTCACCGGTGTTAACGGAATTAAGGAATATTCTACCTGAAAATTGTTTTCAGGCCGATGGTAGTTTAGCTGCAGAAGAAACGGCACGACTGATTTTCAATAACAAAAAAATGCTGGATGCTGTGAGTTTACTTATTCATGAAGAAGTGACTAAAAAATTAATTAACGGAGTACAGCAGGCTAAGGAGGCCAAACTGCCTTTAATTGTTCTGGATGTCCCGCTTCCGGTTAAACAGGGATTTTTAGATCAATGCGATTATGTCGTAGTTGTTTGGGCAAATTCAGCTGAACGTTTGGAACGCTTGGAGAAACGCGGACTGAATAAGACAGAAGCCGAACAAAGAATAGCTTGTCAAATGAGCCGGGAAGAATATGCGAAAATAGCTGACCTTGTTATTGATAATAGCGGTGATATAGAAGATTTGTACAGAGCTTTTCATAAATTAGTCAAAGATGAGTTGAATAGTCGAGGTATTTTTTTACAGATACAAGCGTAAGTTCCCTAAAAATGGTTTCACTATAGCTTTAGTAAGATTTATTTTTAGCAGGTTGCACAAAAAAAGGAGCGTTTTTTGTGCGGTCTGTAGATTACTTGTGAATGCCTATAAAATTTACTGTCTTTTTAATGAATAGCGTGTTAAAGTGAAAACGATAAACCAAGTGGTTTAGGAGGGAATGCTTTATGTTAAGTGCAAAACAATTAAATCCTCATATGTAAAAGAATATTGTTAGATTAAAAAATATTCTTAGAAAGGAGAAAAATAGTGAAAAAACCTACATATAGCGAATCAGTTTGGATTTCATGGGTTTCGTTGCTTATTGAAATACTGTATATAATTTTGGTGTTATTAATTTTTCCTCCTAAGTATGGAAATGCTAGAACAGTTATTATGTTGGGGATAGGCATTATTTGCATGGTAGGAACAGTTGTATTCAGGATCAAATTTTGTAGATGTCCTAATTGCGATAAGTATATTTTTCGCTGTGTAAACCATCAATGTCCATTCTGCCAAAATTATCTTGATTAGATCATTTATTTTATACACAAATCTTTAGAACGAAAGCTTTGGGGATGGGAAGTTAAATATTTCTCATCTCCATTTTTTATTAGTTAATCGAAAAACGGTTAGATGCTTTTTGGTGCCGGAAAAAATCATGAATGGCGCAAAAACTGTAACGTACTTTCCACCAATGAACAGTCAAGGCGTCTTTTTGCAGAAAAAGATTTGAAAAAAACTCTTCAGATGGTTAGAATTAGATAATCAGATTAGTGGATAAACGCGCTTCAACATTGAAAAGTGTTCAAGTGAGGAAAGTCCGAGCACCGACGATCAAGGAACGCCGGATAACGTCCGGTAAAGGCGACTTTAAGGATAGTGCAACAGAAATAGACAGCAGCGCAAGCTGTGATGGTGGAAAGGCGAGGTAAGAGCTCACCGGAGCTGATAGGAGTCAGCTGCCATGTAAACCCCGTTCCGGTGCAACACCGTGGAAAGCGATAGATGATCGTACGCTTGAGGAGGTGGCTATGAGCTGTTTGGCAACAAACAGCACAGATAAATGTTTGTCCAAGACAGAACTCGGCTTACAGCTAATCTGATTATTTTTGAATGTATGAGGCTTAAATGTCGCATCACTATAGGAGATGTAACTTTTCCGCTTCTTTGGCTTGATTGTAACGAAACGGCAAAATAAGTGGGAAAATAGTATCGGGTACAAGTTATAAAGTTTATTAGTGCTATTATGAATTGTACTTACCTTAACAAGGAGTATGAATAGATGAAGAAAAGAAATCCGACAGGTCAGAATCCTAATAACTCTTTACCTAACGGCGATTCCAATCTGACACCGAATAATGGCGGTTTTGTTGATTTTACGGCAGAATCCGGAGCTGATAAAAATTTGAATAATATTGCGGCGCAATCTGAACAATTGACATCAGTTCCCGACAGCAGCACCGGTGCTTGGTTGCAATCGGAAGCACAGCGGGTACAACAGTCAGGGATTAAACCGGGCCGCAGAATGCATCCTAAGCGGGGCGGCAAAAAACGCAAACCGTTAGCTATTGCACTTAACGCCGTTATTGTTTTGCTGGTCGTTATAGGTATTTATCTTGTTTCCCGTCCTTTGATTTTGCAATGGAACCGTGACAGAAGTACGCAGGCTTTATTGCACGGCTTGGAAGCCAAGATGAGCGCCGGTAACAGCAAGGTTAATGAGACCTTGTGGGTCGATCCGAATGCCAATCCTATTAACGGCGAGGATTACGATTTGCCCCCGGGAGTTAATGCCGATGATTTGGTAATTAATGAAAAGAAGAACGACAAAGGCCAGGTATTGGTAGAAGCTATCGGTCGTATTATGATCGAATCCGTTAACATCAATTTGCCGATCGTCAAAGGTGCTACCGAAACGCCGCTTAAATACGGTGCCGGTTGGTATGACTATTCATCCAAAATCGGAGAAAAAGGCGGAAATGCCGTTATTCTGGCGCATCGTATGTTGACTTACGGCAGAATGTTCAATCGTCTGGATGAAGTAAAAAACGGTGATATCGTTGAAATTAACTACAATAACCAAAGCTACAAATACAAAGTCTTTGAATCATTCTCCGTTGATCCGAAACAACAGGATATGTATGAATTTTTCAAACCTTTGCAGAACGGTAAAACCGTTATAACTCTGGTTACCTGCTCCAAAGATGACGGCAAAACCCGTTTAATGGTGCGGGCGGAATTAGTCAGCTGATTGCCCGAGCTGTAAAGTGAATAAATGGCCGTCGATTGAATTCGGCGGCTTTTTTCGTTTACTTGAAATATTTCGTCAAATAGATTATAATTGCTCCGTTGCAAGGTTTTAACCTAATATTTGCACTGAGAGGAGTGATTAAGATGGCAGTTGTACGTGTAAAAGAGAACGAAACACTCGAAAGTGCATTACGTCGTTTTAAGCGTTCTTGCGCTCGCTCAGGCATTCTAGCTGAAGTACGTAAGCGTGAACATTACGAGAAGCCAAGTGTTCGCCGTAAGAAGAAACAAGAAGCAGCTCGTAAGCGCAAGCACTGATTGATTGAGCATTCGCCTGGTGGTGGGTGCTCATTTTGTAGAAGGAAACGTATCGAAGTGGTCATAACGGGCCTGACTCGAAATCAGGTAGTCCCGTTCGGGGCTCGAGGGTTCGAATCCCTCCGTTTCCGTAAAAAGCTCGCATTGCGGGCTTTTTTGTTTTTTGGACAAATTGCAGCAAAAAATCATTATAAGTATCTAAAAAGTAGTCGAAATCAATAAAAATGCCGCCTGCTTCCTGAAAGCTGCTATAATTATTTTATTGAGGCAGTTGTTTGACACTATTATTACACTGCCGTTAACAAATTTGCTGACGCTGATGTATTTGTCGGAAAAAGGCTGAACTATCTTCAGCTGAGACCTATAATATAAATTATGAAGAGGTGAAATTATGAAAGCGAGAATCCATTCTTTTGAAAGTTTCGGAACAGTAGACGGCCCGGGAATTCGCTTTGTTATCTTCATGCAGGGATGTCCGCTGCGTTGTTTGTATTGTCACAATCCCGATACTTGGTCAACTAAAGCAGGTACGGAATATGAACTGGAAGATGTCGTACAAAAGGTGTTGAAATACCGCAACTATATAAAGAACGGCGGTGTAACTGTCAGTGGCGGTGAGCCTTTGTTACAGATTGATTTTCTGATTGAATTTTATAAGCGCATGAAACAGGAAGGCATTCATACTTGCTGTGATACGTCCGGTTACCTGTTTACACCGCATAATCAGCCGAAGTTCGATGAACTGATTAAATGGTGTGATTTGTTCCTCTTGGATATAAAACAGATAGATCCGCAGAAACACATAATTTTAACCAGAGTTAAACATGATAACATTTTAAGATTTGCACGTTATTTGAGCGATCATAATAAAGCTATGTGGATTAGACATGTTTTAGTTCCCGGTTATACAGATGACAAAAACGACTGGATTAAGTTGAGACAATTTATCGACACCTTGAAGACCGTAGAAAAGGTGGAAATCTTACCCTACCATACGATGGGTGTTAATAAATATAAGATGATGAACATCAGCTATCCTCTTGAAGGCGTAGAACCGCCGAGCAAAGAGGTGGTAGCAATGGCCAGAGCTGTTGTGGAAAGGGGAGAATATGACAAAACAAGTTAATATTACTAATGATAATTTCCTTGAGGTTGTGAAAGAAGGTACGCATTTGGTGGAATTAAGCGGCGACGGCTGTTCCGGGTGTATTGCCCTTAAGCCGACGGTTATGCAGCTTCTGCCGAAATATCCGCAGATAACTTATCACTATGTGGTTGTTACTCATGAAACGTCGGATATTTGTCACAAATACGGTGTTGACAGAATACCTGCTTTGTTACTGTTGCACAACGGCGTTTTGGCAGCTTTGGTTAAAGGCTACCAACCTGAGGAAATTTTGGATTTGTGGCTGGAAGATCAACTCAGTCGTCTGAAATAATGCTCTGACATTTTAATAGAGACATTAATGATGATGAACTTTAATTTGACATTTTGCACATAATTTTGTCAGGCACTTGTAATTGCTATGTAATTTGTGCGAAAATAACTAAAAGTTGATCTCGATCACGAAAAAACTTGAGCAAAAGTTACATTGTAACTGCCGTCATTTTTTTGGATGACTGCAGTTGCTATACTTAGGCTACAGGTTAGATAGAGAGCAAATAAAAAGCCTGTACAAGGCATAGGAGGCAATAATGGAAGCTTACAGAAGTTTCAAAAAAGGTCATTGGATGGACACTATTAACGTCCGTGACTTCATTCAACGTAACTACACACCTTATGAAGGCGATGATTCCTTCTTGGAAGGTCCGACAGAGGCTACTAAAAAATTGTGGGATCAGGTAATGGAGTTGAATAAACAGGAAGCAGCAAAAGGCGGCGTTTTGGATGCTGATACTAAAGTTGTTTCTACTATTACATCACACGGCCCCGGTTATTTGAATAAGGACTTAGAGAAGATCGTCGGTTTCCAGACAGATGCTCCTTTCAAGCGCTCTTTACAACCTTTCGGCGGTATCCGCATGGCTGAAAGCGCACTGGAAGCTTATGGTTATAAAATTGATCCGGAAGTAGTGGAGATTTTCACTAAATATCGTAAAACACATAACCAAGGCGTTTTCGATGCTTATACACCTGCTATGAAAGCAGCTCGTCACTGCGGTATTATCACGGGTTTGCCTGATGCATACGGCCGCGGACGTATTATAGGCGACTATCGTCGTGTTGCGCTTTACGGTATTGATCGTTTGATTGAAGATAAGAAGCAACAATTGGAGATTTTGGAATCCCCGACTATGACAGCAGATATTATTCGTGATCGTGAAGAGATCAGCGAACAAATCCGCGCTTTGGGTGAGATGGCCGAGATGGCTCAGAGCTATGGCTTTGATATCCGTCGCCCGGCTGAAACGGCACAAGAAGCTATTCAATGGTTGTATTTCGGTTACTTGTCAGCAGTCAAGGAGCAGAACGGTGCAGCTATGAGCTTGGGCCGTACTTCAACATTCTTGGATATTTACATTCAACGTGACTTGGATGAAGGCACATTGACCGAGAAGGAAGCACAGGAATTGATGGATCATTTCGTTATGAAATTGCGTTTGGTCAAGTTCATGCGTACACCTGAGTACAACGCTTTGTTCTCCGGCGATCCTACATGGGTTACAGAGTCAATCGGCGGTATGGGCGTTGACGGTCGTACTTTGGTTACTAAGAACTCTTTCCGTGTATTACACACTTTGTCCAACTTGGGACCGGCTCCTGAGCCTAACATGACAGTTCTGTGGTCCCCGAGATTGCCGATCGGTTTCCGTCGCTTCTGCGCTAAGACATCTATTAAGACTTCTTCTATTCAATACGAGAGTGATGAATTGATGCGTCCTGAGATGTTCGATGACTATGCTATCGCTTGCTGCGTCAGTTCCATGATCGTCGGTAAGGAAATGCAGTTCTTCGGTGCTCGTGCTAACTTGGCTAAGTGCTTACTCTATGCTATCAACGGTGGTATGGATGAAAAGAAGAAGATTCAAGTTGCTCCTAGATTCGCTCCGATTACAAGCGAATATCTTGACTATGATGAAGTCATGGAGAAGTACACACAGATGATGGAGTGGTTAGCCGGCTTGTATGTAAATACATTGAACGTTATCCACTATATGCATGATAAATACTGCTATGAGCGTTCAGAGATGGCTTTGCATGATCGTGAAGTAAAACGTTACTTCGCAACAGGTATCGCCGGTTTGAGCGTTGTCGCAGACAGCTTGTCAGCTATTAAATACGCTAAGGTTAAGGTCATTCGTGATGAAGACGGCGTAGCTGTTGATTATCAGACAGAGGGTGATTTCCCGAAATATGGTAACAACGACGATCGTGTCGACTTGATTGCAGCTCATTTGGTCACAACCTTTATGAATATGATTCGTAAACATCATACTTATCGTAATAGTATTCCGACAATGAGTATCTTGACCATTACTTCTAACGTTGTTTATGGTAAGAAGACCGGTACAACACCTGATGGTCGTAAAGCAGGTCAACCGTTTGCTCCGGGCGCTAACCCGATGCACGGTCGTGACAGCAACGGTGCTTTGGCTTCCTTGGAGAGCGTTGCTAAGTTGCCTTATGACGATTCTCGTGACGGTATTTCAAACACCTTCTCACTCGTACCTAATTCCTTGGGTAAAGAAGAGTAAGGCGATATTAAATAGGTTAACTTGTTAGAGTTAAAATAGATATAAAAGAAGGAGATGTTGTCTTATGGCTAAAAGAGAAGACAATTTGGTAGAATTGATTGATGGTTACGTTATGGATGGTGGATACCATTTAAATGTTAATGTGTTCAATCGTGAAACATTGTTAGATGCACAAAAACACCCTGAAAAATATCCGCAATTAACCATCCGCGTCAGTGGTTATGCTGTTAACTTCAATAAGTTGACAAAGGAACAACAAGACGAAGTTATTGCTCGTACAATGCATGAGCATATGTAATATCACTCATATTCGGTGATGTAAAGCGGGGGATGTCGGCAACGGCATCCCCGCTTTTTATTTGAACAATAATTCAGCAATAATCCATTTTCTGCCGGGCAGTATTTTTTTTGGACTTGTACTTTATAATATAAGTACAGGCGGAGGATAAGCGAGATGGATACAGGGAAAAGTCAGGATTTGAAGTATCGTTTGGCTGCGGCATTAAAGCAATGCATGAGTAACAATAAGGTGGAGAACATTACTGTGAAGCAGATTGTTTCGACCTGCGGAGTTTCGCGCCAAAGTTTTTATCGTAATTTTATTGACAAATATGATTTAATTAACTGGTATTTCGATCGTTTATTAGCCCTTTCTTTTCAAGCTATGAGTGAAGGTGAAAACATCAGGAGCGGACTTTGTCGCAAGTTTGCTTATATTCGTGCTGAAAAAGTCTTTTTTGCGGCTGCATTTCGGGTGGATGAACAGAATAATTTGAAAGAGCATGATTTTTCCGCTATTCAAAATTTTTATCGTCATTTAATTCGCTCACGCAGTAATGAAGAACTTACGGCCCGGGATGATAAATTGTTGGAATTATATTGCCAGATGTCCATATATATGACTGTCCAGTGGGTTTTACACGGGATGGTGATGAGTGACAGCGAATTGGCCGATTTATTGATTGACGCTATGCCGCCACGGATTCACGAACTGTTTTTACGCTTGGAGATTTTGTAGTTGAGTTGGTCTTGAGTTGGCGAATAAGGAAAAAATCTCTTGTCAATTTGTGCAGATTATCCATTATATTTTGTGTATTTTGTCTAAAATAGCAGCATAATCCACAAATTTGTTACACAATTATTTTTCTGTAACTTACATAAATTCCTTTTCCTTGCTATTATATGAATGTAAGCCAAAGATAATTTTGGAACGATTGTTACAAATGTTCGGTCATAAGGAGATTAAAATTTATGGTTCACAAAATTTCACTTAACGGTACATCATATCATGGTGCAGGTGCAATTAAAGAGATAGTCAATGAGATAAAGTCTCGCGGCTTTCATAAGGTGTTTTTGACCTCGGATCCGGATTTGGTAAAATTCGGTGTGACGACGAAAGTTTCGACTTTACTCGAAGCAGCCGGTATTCCGTATGAACTTTATACGGAGATTAAACCTAATCCGACAATTGAGAATGTTCAACACGGTGTAGCTGCTTTCAAAAAGGCTGCAGCTGATTGTATTGTAGCTGTCGGCGGCGGTTCGTCTATGGATACTTCCAAAGCTATTGGTATTATTATTACCAATCCTGAATTTGCTGATGTGCGTTCTCTTGAAGGCTTATCTCCTACTAAAAATCCCTGTGTACCTATTATTGCTGTTCCGACAACAGCAGGTACGGCAGCAGAAGTTACAATTAATTATGTTATTACCGATGTTGAAAAAGAGCGTAAATTTGTTTGTGTCGACCCTCATGATATGCCTATTGTCGCTGTAGTTGATCCAGAAATGATGGCTTCGATGCCGCGCGGTTTGGCAGTTGCTACCGGTATGGATGCTTTGACCCATGCAATTGAGGGTTATACGACCAGAGCAGCTTGGGAAATGACAGATATGTTCCACTTGGAAGCTATTCGCCTTTTGTCCGGTAATTTCCGGGCAGCGGTTGCGGGAGATATGACAGCTAAGGCGAATATGGCATTAGGCCAATATATTGCCGGTATGGGCTTCTCTAATGTCGGTCTCGGCATTGCTCATTCGATGGCGCATACTTTGTCGGCCCATTATGATACACCGCACGGTATTGCTTGTGCGATGTTCCTGCCGATTTCTATGGAGTTCAACCGTGACTTTACCGGCACCAGATTGCGTGAAGTTGCTCGGGCTATGGGCGTTAAGAATGTTGATACAATGAGTCAGACTGAATATCGTCAGGCAGCTATCGATGCTGTTAAACAATTGACTTTGGACTTGGGTGTATCTAAGACTTTAGATAAAATTACCGAAGGCGATTTGGATCAATTGGCAACGGATGCCTTAAACGATGCTTGCTATCCGGGCAATCCGCGAGAGGCTACTAAAGAGCAGGTAATTGCGATGTTCCGCCAATTAATGGTGAAGTGAAACGCTGAATAGATGCTTCTGAAAGGGCGGCTGCGGCCGCCCTTTTTTTATATGGCTGTGCTAGAATAGTACTATTCGAAGGAGATACATATGGAAAAATGGGAGAAACTTTTGCAGGAATTCAAGGCCTTTATTGCTCGCGGCAGCGTTGTAGACTTGGCTGTCGGTGTTATTGTCGGCGGAGCTTTCTCGGCTATCGTCAAATCTTTGGTCAATGATATTTTAATGCCGATTATCGGCTTACTCCTGGGCGGTTTGAATTTCAGCAATTTGAGTTTCGGTTTGGGCGAAGCCAAGATTATGTACGGCGCTTTTTTGCAGGCTGTAATTAATTTTTTCATCATAGCCTTTGTTATTTTCTTTATTGTGAAGTTAATTAATTTAGTTTATAAGAAGCAGTCACAGGAAACGATTAAAACCGTGCCGGAAGACGTGAAATTATTAACTGAGATCAGAGATTTACTAAAAAAATAGACTTTCTCTTAAATTTACCTTGTGACATTCGGATTTAGAGAGATTTTCAAAGGAGGCAGGATGCAAAAAATATATTTAATGGTGCCGGTAAAGACATTATTTGATGAAAATGATAAAATTCAGGGCCGTTCCGATTCCAAAGTGAGTGAGACGGCAGAAGTACCGATAAAAGAGGCTAAGGATTATTTGCGCAAGCTGGGCGAAATTATTACTTGTGTTTCACCGCAGGAAAGAGCAATAGTTACAGCGAAACTTTGTCAAATTTCTCAATGGCGTATGGAAGATTATTTGACGGATTTTGATTTCGGCGTTTTTGAAGCGCAAAAAAATTTTTTGTTGCCGCGAGTATCCCGGAACGTGCCGGATGATTATGGTGATTTTTTCAGCTCTTACGGCTATGGCGGTGAAAGCAGTTCGGCGGTATCTGAGCGCTTGGAGACGGGAATAAAAAATCATATTGCCAAGTTGCAGAACAAAGAGGCCGATTTGCTTTATATAAGCGGGAAACATGCGATATACACTTTCTATCTTCACCATCGAGAACAGAACGGTAAGCTTTTACCTGCAAGCTTTTTTACGCCGGCTTCTATCCATACGTTTACATATAGTCAGGGAAATTTCAATTATGTTACTTCCGCTGTCTTTTCTCAGACAGTTCCTGTTGTCTCGGAAAGTGAGTATTATTCATGGTAAAAAAATTGTATTTGGTGCGGCATGGTGAAACCCAATTTAATAAATTGGATATTATTCAAGGGTCATGTGATTCTAAATTGACGGCAGCAGGTAGAGAACAGGCAGCTTCTTGCGGTCGACTCTTAAAAAAAGAAGGAATAAAGTTCGATCGGATTTTCTGTTCAATTGCTTTACGGGCTCGGGAAACGTTATCTTATATTACTGATCAGGAATACACTTATCTTTCCCAACTGAAAGAATGGGATTTCGGTTTGTTTGAAGGCGAAGGGCAATGTTTGCAAAGACCGGAAGTGTTCAACAATTTATCGCCTGACTTTTATGCGCAGTTCGGCGGTGAAAGTTTGACCGACTTTCAAAAAAGAATTGACGGGGCAATCAGAGATATTTTGACTGATACCGGAGATAATTTCCTGGTTGTGGCGCACGGTTGTGTCAATTGGGCCTTTTTTGAAATGGCAGTAAAACCGGATAATGCGCCGCCGGTGAAGTTTACTAATTGTGCTGTACAAGTTTATCGGCAGGAAGGCGAACAGTTTATTTACGAAAGAACGCTTGATCCTTTGAGCGAGTTATGATGAGGGCGACATGAGAAAAGAAGAAAATTCGGAAAAGTTGCTTTATTCCGACAGCTTGCTGAAAGTTCAATTGTTGTCGGCAGCCGACATGACTTCTTTGTTGGCAAAAAGTAACCGCAGATTGGGTGCTTATTTACGAAAAGAAAAGTTACATTTAGTGACGGCCGAGTCGTTGACAGCCGGTTCTTTGTCCGGGTATATAGCCGATATAAGCGGTGCGAGTGATTATTTAAGCGGAGCTTTTGTCTGTTATACTAATCAGGCGAAACAGACGCTTTTAGGTATACCTGCGCCGATGCTGGAGAAATATAGTGCAGTTTCAGCTCCGGTGGTTCAGAGTATGGCGAAAAACAGCTTGAAGCGCCTGCCACAGGCTGATATAGCGGTGGCTTTGAGCGGGTATGCCGGACCGCAGACTGCGAATTGGCAGGAAAAGGAAGCTTGCGGGACTGTGTATTTTGCGCTTGCTTTACCGCTACAGCTTATAGATAAATCAACTCAAGTTACATGCGCTGCAACTGATTGCATAGCTTGTGATTATGGCGACGATGTGGCAGTATTTACTTATAAAAAAATTTTTTCTCCGAAGAGAAATCTTGTGCGCTTGGCAGCCTGCCTGTTTGCAATCAGAGAACTTTCGGCAATATTGGCGATTTAATTAGAGATTGGAGATGAAGATAATATTGGACAACGGTAAGACCGCCGACAGACCTTTAATTCGCAGTAATTCTTTCAAAAAAGCGACAATTATTCTGATTATCGGTTTGTTACTCAGTAAAGTGACGGGACAGGCACGTGAAGTTCTATACGGGGTGGTATTGCAGAAACCGTATTTAACGGATGCTTATGTTCAGGGCTTTTTAATTCCCGACTTTATCTATGAACTATTGATAGGCGGTTCGATTCAGGCTGCTTTGATTCCAACTTTAGCGCAAGCTTTGGGAACTGAGCAGGAGAAAAAAGCTTGGTATGACGTTTCGACATTTATCAGTTTTTTCAGTATTCTGATGTTTATTTGCCTTTTGTTGCTGGAAATTTTTACTCAGCCTATATTATCTTTAATTAGTAAAAGCGAAAATTTAATCTTGACGGTGCAAGTGGCCCGCCGATTATTCCCGCAAACTTTTTTTATGATGGGAGCGGGTTTAACAATTGGCATATTGAATGCCCATAAATTATTTACCAAAACGGCCTTAGGACCGGGCTTGTATAATATTTTTGTTTGTTTGAGTTTAATATTATTGGGAGCAGCGTCTGAAAAGGCTTTATTGCAAGTGGCGTGGGGCATCAGTGGCAGTGCAGCAGTTTATTTTATCTGGCAATTATTTTTAGCGCGGCGAGTAATTACTCCCTTAAGATTGAATTTGCACTTTTCCCGTCCCGGTTTTCGGCGCCTTCTGTTATTAGCTTTGCCGACTTTATTTTCCGCATCTATTGCGCAATTGGGAAACATAATTTTACAAGCTTACACTAAAACGATGCCTGCAGGCAGTGCGACAGCGTTGAGGTATGCTTCGACTGTTTGGATGTTGCCGTACGGCATTTTTACCGTTGCTATCGGCCAGGTAATGTTGCCGACCTTATCAACATGTATCGGGCACAATGATCCGATTAAAGCCGGGCGGATGCTCAATAAAGCCTTGCGATTGGTTTTGCTTTTTGCTTTGCCTTCCGCCTTGATTTTCTATGCTTATCGCACGGAAATTATGGTAGGAATTTTCTGGTGGAAAAATTATTTACCTTCAAGTGCTGCCGCTAATCGGGAATATTATGATATTTTGGTTAATGCCGGCCGAATATTGCAATTTTATTGCCCGGCGATTATTTTTCAGTCGGTTATCTATATTTACAACTTTGCTTTTTATGCTCACAGTATTACCGTAATTCCTTTGGTGAATGCCGCCGTTTCCTTGCTGTTAACTTTAGGTTTGGGTTATATAGCGGAGCAACGGCAGGAGATTTCCGGTTTATCTTTAGCTTTTGCCGTTTCGACGTTGTTTATCGCCTTGTTGTTACAAGCTTTGTACCATCACCGATTTAAGCCTGAGAAATTACGTAATTTCGCTTATTTTATTTGGCAAAATTGGGTAGCTTTGACTATTTTGGCAATTTATCTGTTGGTTGAAGTGCATGTTAGCGCTCGGATTCCGTATGTTAATAAGCTGTTTTCTTTAGCGGTTATAGGTGCGCGCGCCCTCGTCGCTTACGCTGTTTATTTAGCGGCAGCGTATCTTGTCGGTATCAAAGAAATTAAAGAAATCCGGCATTTATGGCATTAGGAGAAGAGAAGAGAATGCAGACAACTGTAAAAGATAATAATAAAGGAAAGTTAAAACAAAGATTACAAAAAGTTCGGGCGCGCAGAATTTATCTGTTGGGTAGCTTGGTTGTTTTGCAGTTTATCTTTTTTGTCGTTATTTTTTTCACCGTGCAAAATAATGCTATGCGCTTTTTCAGTTTAGGCAATTTCCTTATTTTTCTTGCTCTCGCCTGGTTCATTATGACCAGACATATGACTAATTCCGCCAAATTGAGCTGGTTATTGTGTGGTGCGGTGGCTCCGGTTTTTACTTGGCTGTTTTACGGCTTTTCTGTCAGTAATTTACTGCAACGGCGAACCCTTTTAGCGCAAACTTTCAGTAAAGAAAGAATTTTTGTCAGCTATTTTCATAAAGAAGGCCGGAGCTTGATGGCTCGTTTAAGACCTTTATTACAGGCGGAAGGCCTGGGCAATTTTTATGAGATTGCCGCATTAGCTTTTCATCATAACGGCAGTAAAATTTATTTGAATCAGAAAGTTGAATATTATCGTTGCGGAGAAGAGGCCTGGCCGCAGATTAAGGCGGCAATTAAAGCGGCCAAAGTTCACATCTGTATCGAGTTTTATATTATAAAAAACGGCACGATGCTGGAGGAAATGCTGGATTTACTCTGTCAAAAGTTACAGCAGGGAGTAGAAGTTTATTTATTGTATGACGGTGCCTGTGATTTCCTGCTGAATTTTGATTTGGCGCGCACTTTGAAAAATCAAGGTGCGAAAACTGCGGTGTTTATGCCGATAAACGGTAGATTTACCATGGATCATAACCATCGTAACCATCGTAAATTAATTATTATCGACGGGGAAACTGCTTTTACCGGCGGCATAAATTTGGCTGATGAATATATTAATTTGCGCTCGCCTTTCGGTTATTGGAAAGATGCCGTTATCTCCGTGCAGGGGGAAGCAGTTCAACGTTTACAGGGATTTTTCCTGGCGGATTTTTTGGCAAGTTGTTCGCAAGATGACGAAAAAATTATTGCTAATTTGATTAATGCCGATTTAGCGGCTTTTAATTCCAGTCAGGCAAATTTGAATTTAACTGTCAATATGCGGGATTACGACGTGAAATTATTAAAGCGGCGGGACAAACACCAAGATAATTGGGAAAATAAAAATCAATTGCTGCCGGCCTGGAAGAAAAATCACGGGCATAAAAGCGGGCATGAGTTCCTGCATTTAAGTACTAAAGAATTGGATCGCCAGAACGATATACCGTGGGGACGCCGACAAAGTGAAATTAAATTTACCGGCGGAGATATGCCCGCCATCCCGAATTTGCCTTGGGAAAATTTGCTCGTCCCTTATGCCGATGCTCCCAGTGTCGGTAATTCTCTGGCTGAAAATATTTATTTACAGGCTATCTACAGTGCGACAAGCTCCTGTCAGATAATGACGCCCTATCTTATCCTGGGAGATGAATTGTTGCGTGCTTTAACAGTAGCTGCCAATCGCGGCGTTAAAGTGGAAATATATTTGCCTTACATTGCCGATAAAAAAATTATGCAGGTTCTGGCACGGGCTGCTTATCCGGTTCTATTGCAAGCCGGTATAAAAATTTATGAATTTCTTCCGGGATTTATTCACTCTAAAGTATTGCTGATTGATCAGCAGATAGCAGTTATCGGCAGCGTGAATTTCGATTTTCGCAGCATGTATTTGAATTTTGAGAACGGTGTTATAATCTACGACCGGATTCTGGGCGAAAAAATTGCAGCCGATTTTCGGACTATCAGACCGGAATGTAAGCAGGTGGACTTGGCGTATTGCCAAAGCTTGAGTATCAGCGATAAAATTTGGGGTATTGTTTTACGGCCGTTAGGTCCGTTGTTGTAATTAAGTTGATCGCAGCAGGCCGATTAGAGCTGAAAAAAGCCTTATGCTTCGAAGAGGCATAAGGCATGATTTTACTCGAATTTCCCGAAAATCAGAGGGCTTTGGTGGCATTCTTGAGCCAATTTTTCTCATTCTCATTCAGGAACGGAGAAATTTTCTCATAGCAGGCTTGATGGTAATCATTCAACCACTTAATTTCAGCAGCAGTTAAATATTTTTTATCTATTGCCCGCAACTCGAAAGGCACATAAGAAACAATTTCAAAACGATAGAACTCACCGTGCTCATTTTGGCAATCTTTCACGGTTAAAACATCGTTTTCAATCCGGATACCGTGCTTATTGGCCTTGTAAATACCCGGCTCTACCGTGGTTAACATGCCTAATTGCAAACTTACCTGATTGGAACGGGTCGAAATTGACTGCGGACCTTCATGAACATTCAGGCAATAACCGACACCGTGACCGGTACCGGACTTGTAATCGGTTCCCGTTTGCCACATAGGATAACGGGTAATGCCGTCCAAACTGATACCTGTAGTGCCGCGCAGGAAACGGGCGCTCATTGTATCGACACAACCTTTAACTACGTGAGTGTAATCGAAAATCTCTTCTTCTGTCAGAGGACCGACAGCTTGCGTCCGGGTAATATCGGTTGTACCGCCGTAATATTGACCGCCGGAATCATGAAGGAAGAAGCTCTTATTTTGTAAAACTGCCTGTTTCTCAACGGAAGCGGAATAATGTAACATTGCGGCATTATCTTTATAAGCTGCAATAGTTTCAAAACTGGGTTCGATGAAACCTTCCTGTTCCTGGCGATATTCCAACAGCTTGGCGGCACAGTCCAACTCTTTAATTTCGTGTTTGCCGATATTCTGATCCAACCAGCACATAAACTTGCAAATAGCGGCGGAATCTTGGAGGAAAATGCCTTTCAAATTAGCAATTTCCGTCGGATTTTTAACAGCTTTCTGATAAGTTGAAATATTAATTCCGTCGACCAGGGAATAATTGCTGCTTAAAATTTGATAAATTCTATAATTGACCATCGAACTTTGAATGTATACCTTCGCAGTCTTAGGTAAAGCGGCAATATCCTGATAAATTTGCTCGTAAGGTAAAAGCGTTACCCCTTCAGCCTGTAAATTTTCAGCCAAAGCGGTCGGAATTTTATCCGGATCGGCATAAAGGAAGGCCTGTTCCGGAGTAATCAAAGCGAAGCTGAGCAATACAGGACAGCAGGGAATATCAAAAGCCCGAATATTGTACAACCAACAAATGTCATCCAGCGAAGAGATAACCGAATAATCGGCATATTTTTCCTTGAGACGTTGACGGAAATCGGCCAATTTATCGGCAGTACGGCAACCTGTAAACTTCAATTCATGCAGCCAAGCCTGCTCCTTGGAGACTTGCGGCCGATCAGCTGTCCATAATTGCCCGATTAAATCGACATCGACCAATTCAAAATCGTGTGCCTGAAAATCTCTGAGGTAAGCATTAATTGTTTGCGCCGGTAAGATTGCGCCGTTAAAACCGATGCGACTGCCGTTCGGTAAAGTTAATAAAAATTCTTTGACAGTAGGAACATTCGGCCAGTTCATCTTCATCATTTGAAATTCCGTGCCGGCAATTTCTTTTTCACAGCTGATCCAATAACGGCCGTCAGCCCAAATCAAAGCCTTGTCCGGTGTGACAACCACAGTTGAATTTTCACCGCTGAAATTACTGATCCATTCCAAAGTCCGATAGTGATCGGCAAAGTATTCACTTTGATGGTCATCGCCGGTGACTTCAATAAAAGCTGCCAGATTATTGTCCTGCATCAAGCGCCTTAACGCTTGTAATTTTTCTGCATTATTCATCTTATACCTCACTAAAAAATTTTTGCCATAGCAAATATTCCTTTAATTATACACCGATGCCGGCAAAACAATAATAGAATTACGATCTTTGAGCAAAAAAACAAAAAAAAAACGATTTTTTCCAAAAATAATAAATATAAAAATACTCACGATGCCTTTGAAATCCCCGTTTTATCGAGAAAAACGTTCGAATTATGCTTCGAAAAATAAAAATTACTTAATTTGCTTTTTGCCCTAATATCCAGCAATCTAAAGTTGTTATCCGGTTTGATTGAGAATGGAGGGAAGTAATATGAAAAATTGCATAGAAGAGTATCGTCGACCCTTGGATTTGTCCCAATACAGATTGGGCAAGAAAATCGGTTTATCACGGGTAACGGTCAATAAGATTGAAACGTGTAAAATAATTCCTAATTTAAGTATCGCGCATGCTATCGCCGCCAGCCTCGGAGTATCAATATATGAAATTTTTGATTTGGACGGCAGCGGTACTTTTACTTGTCCTTGTACCCTGAAGAAAAAGCGAAAAAGAAGACGCAGCAGAAAGACATGCGAAAATGTCAATCCGGCAGCGGAGGCGGCAGGACAGAAAGCTGATAAAAAGGGTAAAAGCGTCTGATTTTCTCCGCCTTTTATTTATTTTGTGCCAAATTGCAAATTTAAGGCTTTTTCATGTTAAACTATAAATGTTGTTGAAGATAATATTAGGACTGAAACAGATTTGATTAGTTTATTAATAGGAGCAGAATGGGTTTATTTAAGGTTTTAGATTTGTTGGGGGGCGTGGCACTGTTCCTGTACGGCATGCATGTCATGGGAAGAGGTTTGACGCGGCTGGCGGGCAATAAATTACAAGGCTTATTGGAGAAATTGACAGCCAGTAAGATTAGAGCTTTAGCCTTGGGTGTAGCTGTAACCCTGTTGGTTCAATCAAGCGATGCGACGATAGTCATGGCTATCGGTTTGGTAAATTCCAATATAATGGGGTTATTGCAGGCTTTATACGTTGACGTGGGTGCTAATATCGGCACGACAATTACAGCCTGGATATTATCGTTGAACGGCCTGGACAAAGGTGCTTCGGCTTCTACCATTTTTTATTATCTCAATCCTTTAAGTTATTTGCCGCTTTTGGCTGTCGTCGGAGTTATATTTGTGGTATTTATCAAAAATACTAAAAGGTATAACATAGGCTCGATTATGCTGGGCTTTGTCCTTATAATGTACGGCATGGATGTGATGAAAGCGGCAGTCAGACCCTTGCAGGATTCCGCTAATTTCAGTAAGTTTATGCTCAGTTTGGGAAATCCTTTTACAGCGATTTTGTTCGGTATTCTTATAACTGTTATTATTCAAAGTTCCTCGGCGTCAATCGGTATGCTGCAGGCGTTTGCTTTACTCGGCCTGATAGATTTTAAGTTGGCGATTCCCGTTATATTAGGTTGTAATATCGGAACTTGCGTTACTTCTTTAATATCTGCCGTCAGTGCCAATAACGACGGTAAATGTGTAGCGTTAACAAATTTTGTTTATAAGATTGACGGCGTTGTCATTTTGGGCGGCGCCTTTTATTTGGTCAATTTATTTTACCCTTTACCTTTTATGTTTTTTCCTGTTACTCCGGTCGGTATTGCTATTGTGCATAGTACATTCAACATTATCAATGCCGCCTTACACTTTCCTTTCATGTATTGCCTAGCCGACTTGGTAAAACGTTGTCTGCCGCAAAAAAGAGTTAATACTTCACTTGCCGATATGCAGATGGATACAGCTTTGAAAGCTCTTGATGATCGTTTCCTCAATACGCCGGCTTTTGCTGTTCAACAGAGTGTCCAAACGGCACTTTTGATGGGTAATTATGCTAAATCGGCAATGTATAAAGCCGTAGCTTTAATCGAAAATTATAAAGAAGAAGAGTTCGTACAGGTCGATAAATTGGAGGAACTGACAGATAATATCGAAGATGCGCTGGCGCAATATACTTTGAAATTATCGACTCACAGAATGTCGGATGCCGATAATAATTATTTAACCATGGTGATGCAAAGCTTGTCTTATTTTGAGCAAATCGGCGATCGAGCTTTAACTATTGCCAAAGCGGCGAAAGAGATGCATACCAAAGGCCTGCAGTTTTCCGCTGGAGCCTTGGCGGAATTGCACGTTTTGGAAAAAGCGGTTTTTGAAATTATGGAACGGACGTTCGATGTTTATAAAGAACAGAATGCCGCCAAAGCCAAGATGGTAGAACCTTTGGAAGAAGTTATCGACTATCTTGAAAGAAAAGTCAAGAACCGTCATGTCAGACGCTTGCAGTTGGGTTTATGTACGATTGAACTCGGATTTATTATGAATGATATTACAAGCAGTTTGGAACGTACCTCGGATCATTGCTCGGCTATCGCTCTGTCAACCGTCGAAGCTAATTGCAACGAATTCGGAGCCCATGCCGTAGCTTTGGAATTAAAGGAAGAAAATCCGAGTAAATTTAAAGAATTGTACTTAAAGTGGAAAGATGAATATCGCTTGCCGGCTGCCGAGGCGATGAATGTGAAAAAAATGTAGCATTTTTATAAAAGGCTGACCGAAGAAATTCCCGTTTGCAAAATTGTGGATATAATAGGCTGATGAAAACCAAGAGCTGTTATAGCAGCATGATAGGAATAATTATCATGCAGAAACAGAGGTGTTATTATGAAATACGAAAAACAATTGGCAACGGTTTTGAGCGCCTGCTTGGCTCTATCTGTCACTTTGACGCCGTTGGCTGCAGATTTGCCGCAGACTGACAAGAATTCTCAAGGTAACGTGGCAGCTGCAAACGATCAGGAAAAAACAGCGAAACAGGAACCGAAAGACAAAAAGGCGGATTCAGCTGCCGACTCGCAAAAGAATGGCGATAACAAGAAAGAAAAGTCGGTTACTTCCGTCACTTCAACTACTGCAAATTCGCCGAAACAGACGACAAAGAGCAATAAGTCCGGTCTGGAAAAAGTGCAGGAACAGGATGCCGGTAAATTCGAAGTAGTTTGGAAGACGCCGGTGGTTGTATACGGGGCTGCTTTGTCGATCAATGAAATCAGTCGGACCAGAGAATTATTCGGTTTGGGCAATGTTAACGCTTTAAGTGAAACAAGTGTGGACAGCCGTGATTTGTATCGCTACTTGGGCAGCAGTGCCGTTGACGGCGATATGATTTCTTCAGTTGCCGTACAGAAACGGGAGAAAGGCTTCGGAGTTCGCGTAAAAATCGTAACACCGAGTATGATTACGCAAATTACGGATGCTATGTATACCAATGCGGCCATTTCCGCCGGTGTCAGCGACTGTCAGATTTTAGTAGCTTCAACTCGTCCGGTTACAGGCGAGTCGGCTCTGGCCGGTGTTTATAAAGCTTTTGCTTTGAAAGGTGAAACTTTCAATTCCAAGCAGATGCAGGTTTCGCAGGCCGAACTTAATACGGTTAACGCTATAAATCAAAGCAATGCCAAAGTTAAGGGATACAACAAAGCTTATATGGACAAAGTTATTTTGGACACCAAATTGGCTATGCAAAAACGGGCCGGACAATTAGGTACAGGTTTGGCTGCCGGCGAGATTACCAAAATTATTAATGCGAATTTGAGCAAGTACGGTTTAGGAAATATTGTTAAGAGCAATCAGGTTGAAGCTTTAACCAAATTGTTTGAACGTTTCCAAAATACTGATGCTATCAATTCTCCGGTAGTGCAACAACAGTTACAGATATTAAGCAGTAAACTGCAAACTGTTTTCGACCAATTCTATCAGGATGCCAAGAAGGCAGGATTCTGGGATCGAATTGTCAAGTTTGTGACGGATGTTTGGGACACGATAATGGATAGTGTCAATAAACTTTCCAAGTGAAATTTTCTTAATTGATTTTCTTAATTAAGAAGGCAATATTGCAAAAAGCAGTCAGGTCGAACTTGGCTGCTTTTTGTATATATCTTTTAATTAATCTTACTCAAGGGGATAAAAGCCGGTCGTTTAGCATCTGTATCGTTGCTATCGAAACAAAGCGCATATTCGCCGGTGGGTAATTGTAAATAAATGACCGAATCGCCATTCTGATAACGCGCTACTACCTGTTCGTTGTATTTGGGTTTTTGCGGCAGAGCGGAAGCTTGGTATATTTCTCCAATTTTAAGTTTACAGCTGCCGCTTTTGATTTTTACTTTATTCAAAGCTGTAGCGGCACATATCCGGGGCTTATATTGACTTTTATCAAGAGTCCCGAGACTGTGGGCCATACCGGAAATTTTATATTGCTCTTTTTCTTTATCATATTTCAGATAATAAGTGGAGCTGTCCAACCAATTGTAATCAGTGAAAATTATACCGCCGTTCTCAATATCTGTTTCGGGAAAGCGATTATCGAAGTAACCGATTAACCAGCCGCCGCAAGTAATAATGCCGCAGTTTTTTAAAGTGTCGGGTAAATTGCTATCTTGGAGCAGGCTGCCGAGAGTACGATAAAAAATAGTATGACTTTTAACATAAAGATCATCACCGTCTCTTTGAATTGCAATATCAGGCAATGCCGCTCCGAGATATTTACTTACTTTTTGCGTCGAATCGGCAGTACTTTGCAATTGACTGCTGCTCGAGTCATAATGCACAGTATTTGTCGTGGTCGGAGTAAAACTGATGTTATCGGCAAAATATTCCCGCAGTAATGTGTTTAAGCTTTCCAAGTCGACAGCAGTTTTGCTTAATTTGTCGGAGGCTTCATAAAACAGGCGCTCGCTCAGCCAGGCATTATCGTTGAAATTGACTTCGTAATTACTTTTGTTCAGAGGGAATGCTATGAGCTTTTGGAGCAAAGAGAGTGCTTCAAGTTCCTGTTTGCTGAGATTATCAGTTTGAGCGTCGAACATATAACTGCGCGCATCGCCCAATAAGTCGGCCAACTTGCCTGTTCGCCTGATATTAAGCGGAGATTTGGGCAAATCTGCAATTACACCTCTACGCCCGTTGCTTTCCGATTCAAGATCCGGCGGCGGGGGAGTCGGCGGTTCGAAAATTGTTTTTTTGTCACCGGTCAGAGGATTATAGCGCACGACTTTCGGCTTGTCATATATGGAGTTATCTTTTATTCCGTAAGTTAAAGAGGGAGTTTTGGGAGCTTGAACTTTACTTTCCTGCAAATTAACGGGCTGTGCTTTTCCTTGACAGCCGCAAAGTAACGCCGTTGCGAGCAGCAGCGCACCCAGTTGTTGTAACTTTGCTTCAGATTTGTATTTCATAATTGCTTCTCCAAGTGTAAGTGCAAATATAAATTTAATTATTAAGTATAAACTGCAGAACTTGCGTGAATGTTACGCCGTCTTTGCAAATTCTACGCTGCCGGGTTATCAGTGCAATTGCACAAATATTTTCGTCCTTTTTATATGCCGAAATGCGTTTCAAATCACCGAATTATTGAAAAAATAATGTTATAATAAGTTATTAGGTAAGTATTTATCAAGTTTATCGAATTTTAGGAGGAATACTAAAATGGCAAAAACAAAAGTTATTGTAATCGGTGCTAATCATGCCGGTACAGCCGCTATTAACACCTTAACTTCCAGCTATCCTAATTGTGAAGTTACTGTCTACGATCGCAACAGTAATATCAGCTTTTTAGGTTGCGGTATGGCCTTATGGATCGGTGGCCAGATAAGTTCCGGTGACGGTTTATTCTATAACAGCCCGGAAAAAATGGAAAAAGCGGGAGCCGAAGTTCATATGCAGGCTGAAGTTCTTCATGTTGATCCTAAGGCTCAAACAGTAGAAGTCCGTTTGCATAACGGCCAAACAGTTGTTGATCATTATGATAAGTTGATTTTGGCTACAGGTTCGTTGCCGATTGACCCTCCGGGAATTGAAGGCTTGGATTTGGAAAACGTGCAGCATGTGAAGATTTATCAGGATGCCGAACTGGCAATTAATACTTTGGCAACTAAGAAAATTGAAACAGTGGCGGTTGTCGGTGCCGGCTATGTCGGCGTAGAATTGGCGGAAGCTTTCAGACGTCACGGTAAAAAAGTTAAATTGATCGATATGGCCGACCGCGCCTTATCAGCTTATTACGACCGGCCATTTACGGATTTAATGGATAAGAATCTGGCAGACCACGGCATTGAATTATGCTTCAATGAAAAAATTATTAAGTTTGTCGGAGAAAACGGCGTACTGACAAAAGTTGTGACCGACAAAGCGGAACATGCTTGCGATATGGCTGTTTTGGCTATCGGTTTCCGTCCCAACACCGCTTTGATGAAGGATCAGCTGTCCACTTTCAAAAACGGTGCATATATCGTTGACCGGCATCAACAGACAAGCGATCCTAATATTTATGCTATCGGTGATTGTGCTACGATTTATGATAATTCACAAGAAGCTTGGGCTTATATCGCTTTAGCTACAAATGCCGTCAGAAGCGGTTTGGTAGCAGCTCATAATGTCGGCGGTACAACTCTCGATGCTATCGGTGTCCAGGGCTCCAACGGTATTAATATTTACGATTTGAAGATGGTATCGACCGGATTGACTTTGGAAAGAGCGGCCAAAGTCGGTATCGAAGCGTTGGCGACGGATTTTGAAGACTTGCAACGTCCGGAATTTATGGAAGTTGATAATCCTAAAGTTAAAATCAGAATTGTTTACCGTAAGGATAATCGCCAGGTTATCGGTTGTCAGATGGCTTCAACTTATGATATGAGCATGGGAATTCATATGTTCTCTTTGGCTATTCAGGAAAAAGTAACGATTGACCGCTTAGCTTTGACTGATATTTTCTTCCTGCCGCATTTCAATAAACCCTACAACTATATTACTATGGCGGCTTATACTGCTAAATAATTACAGCTTGAACTGTAATAAAGGCACGAGCTCCGGCAATTTTCTGTCGGGGCTTTTGCTTTTATAGCCTCTCCTTGCTATCATAAAATTCATGCGAGGTGAGATATGCAGATTTATGTTATCGGTCCGATTAAAGTTACTTTAAGCAAGATTCGCGATTTAGGCGAAACAGCTGCCTTAAGGTCCGAATTTGAGCGGAACTTGGGGACCTGTATGCCTTTAGCGGCAGCTAAAAAGTTGGAATATAAAATTTTGAAACGTTCTTTGGATTTAAGACAGAAAATGCAGGCCGGATTTGTCTATAAATTAGCAATTAATAATTTAAGCGATTTTTTGCCGCTCCCCCGCTTGCAACGCCTGCTGAGTAAGAAAATTATCCAAATAGAAAAGGCTAACTATGTCTGGCCTGAAACTTTGCAAAATTTGCGTACCTTGCGTCCGGAGAGTCAAAAATATTTGGCAAATGAAAGTAAAAGACCGGTAGTTGTCGGCTTCGGCCCGGCTGGAATTTTCGCGGCTTTAATTTTAGCTGCTGCCGGGATGCGACCTTTAGTTTTGGAACGGGGGAAAAAAGTCGAGCAGAGAATTGAGGATTTTGCTTTATTTCAAAAAAAGGGAATATTGCAGGAAGAATCCAATGCGCAATTCGGTGAAGGCGGTGCCGGTTGCTTTTCCGACGGTAAACTGGGAACGAGAATCAAAGATGACCTTTTAAGCCTCGTTTTGGATATTTTAGTGTATTACGGGGCCGATCCGAGTATTTTATGGCGACAGAATCCGCATATAGGAACGGATAAGTTGCGGCCTTTGATTAAGAAAATTCGTGAGGCAATTATAGATTTGGGCGGCGAGATTCAATTTCAAACGAAATTAAGCGATTTACAACTTTTGCCTTTGAAAAATGCCGCTGCCGGAGGAGAAAACGACTCGCAGGAAGTTTATAAGCTTATAGGCCTGGAGACAGTCAGCGCCGGCACAAAACGAAATATTGCCTGTGAACAGCTGATATTGGCACCCGGTCACAGTGCGCGCGATATCTATCACATGTTGGCACAGAAAAAACAGTCAATGAGTGCTAAACCTTTTGCCGTCGGTTTTCGTATTGAGCAGAAACAAAAGGCGGTTAATCGGGTGCAGTACGGTAAAGAAAACGAGCTTATGCTATGTGAAATGCTGGGACCGGCAGAGTATCATTTGGCTTGTAAAGTACAGGTGCAGGGGGAGGAACGACGTGTTTACACCTTCTGTATGTGTCCGGGAGGAGAAGTTATCTCCGGGACATCGGAAAAAGAGAGCTTGTGCGTTAACGGTATGAGTTATCATGCAAGAAGCGGCGAGAATGCCAATGCTGCAGTTATTTGTGCTGTTAATGCCGGAGATTTGGGCGATGATCTGTTTGCCGGTTTAAAGTTCCAGGAGCGGATTGAACGGGCGGCGTATAAATTAACTGCTTCTTATGCTGCGCCTTATTGCACGGTGGAAGATTTCGTCAAGTCACAATACAGCGGTGAAGAATATGAACGGATAATTGCGGCTGCACCGTATGCTGAAGATCGAAATGAAGTTAAGGCAGATCAGGAATTAAAATCTTGGTGTGAAGAAAAAGTACAAGTCAGCTATTTACCGCAAGCTGAAAAATGTAACTTGGGGCAGTTATATCCGCCGCTTGTCAGCCGGGCATTAGCCTTGGGAATTTTACAACTGAATCAGCAGATGGCTTGCTTTGCCGCCAGAAAAAGTACTTTAATCGCTCCTGAAACTCGAACCTCGGCTCCTATCAGAATTGAACGGGATAAAAAAACTATGTTGGCGGAGAAGTGCGTCGGCCTTTATCCGTGCGGCGAAGGTGCCGGTTATGCCGGCGGAATAAGTTCGGCAGCTGTCGACGGAATTAAGGCGGCGCAGAAAATGCTGCAAAATTTGTTGAATTTGGCAGATGATTGGACGATTAATTATAATGAACGGGAATAAGCTTTTTTCGTAACAGGAAGAGAGAGCTTTAAACTTCGCAAGTTTGCCGGAATTTTTGCAGCTGCACATTTTCAACTTGCATTTATCTGAACAAGATGCTACAATATATCAGCATTTATGTAAGCAACGTCAACAAAGGAGGTGTAAAGCATGCCTAATCTAAAGCAAGCTATTAAGCGTGTCAGTATCAATTCGAAGAAGACTGAGATTAATAAGAACAAGATGAGTGAAGTTCGCACGGCCGTTAAGAAAGCCCATGTTGCCGTTTCTACAGCTAGTGAAGGCGCAATGGATTTAGTTCGTTCCGCTCAGAAACAGATTGATAAATTAGCAGGCAAAGGCAAGATGAAGAAGAACACAGCTGCTCGTCGTGTCTCTCGTTTGCAGAAGGCTTTGAATGCTCAAGCCAAGTAATAATTTTTGGGAAAAGAATTATGCAGGAACCGTAAGTGAATTTTCGCTTACGGTTTTTTTGCTGTTCGAAAACGCTTTTTTATTGCTATTAACATGTTAATGTTGGCTAATTTACCGATTTTATTTAGGCAAAATGTCAAATTTTATTTTTACTGCTTGTCAGAGAATTAAAAACTTTTTAATATTTATTTAACCCGGTTCGCTCGAGTCTTCGAGTAAAAAATAAGGGATGTAATTAGGGAGATGGAGTTATGCGTACAAAAATTGGTACAAAAGTATATGATACTGAAAAGAGTCAGTTGATTGGTGAACAGGTAGTCGGTCAATATTGTTCGGCCGACGGCTTCGAAGAGCGCTTGTATCGTAAAGCTGCTCACGACTACTTTATTTACGGATTGGGCGGTTCGTTGTCACCTTATCCGCAAGAAACCTTATTGAGCTTGTCATTAGCTGATGCGACGGAATGGATGCAACGTATACTGGGGGCGGAAAGAGCCACCGAGATTTTGCAGGCTGATGAAGCGGAGCTGGCCAAAAAAGCTGAAGTTAAGGCAGCTAAAGCTACCAAGACAAGTAAGACGGTAAAAGAAACAACAGAGAAAAGCACAAAATCCTGTTGTAAAACCGGTCGTTCCAAGTGCAAAAAGTAATTGCTTACTTTAATGGAAAACAGGGCAGACAGGGTAAGAAAAACGGCAAGTTTTATCTTACCTTGTTTTTGTCTGCTTTCATTTCTCTAGTTTTCATTTTTAGTTTAATTAATATTTACGTTTATTGTGCAGGCGCTCGCTATATTTTGACGCGAAATACGTTGCAGCGGAGCGCTTATAATTACATTTTGGTTCTGGGCGCTCGTGTTTATGCGGATGATACGCCGTCTTTAATTTTGCAGAATCGTCTGCAGGCGGCAATCACAGCCTATCGCTATAAACCTGTTCCGATTATTGTTTCCGGCGGGGTCCGATCCCTTTATAATGAACCGCGCGTGATGCGGAATTATTTGTTGCAGGCCGGTATTCCGGCAAAAGATATAATAGCGGATGAGCAGGGCGATAATACAATAAAAAGCTGTCTGAACTATCGACATAACTACGCTGAACGGACACTTTTGCTGGTTACAAGCGATTATCATGCGCCCAGAGCCTGCTTTTTGGCTCGTAAATTGCAGATTGCAGCTTATGCTTTCACGTCTTCTACGGCTAATTTGTCTCCGGCTACCCGTATTTATAATTTTGTGCGTGAATTCGGCAGCCGGATAAAAGCTGCGGTTAATATTTATTTGGATCAACGACTTTTTAATTGAATTAATTGACCAATTTACTGTATTTTTCCGTCAGATTATCATAGATTCTGCGGGCCAGATTATAGAAATAGTCATTACGATAAGAAGTGATCTCTCCCTTATCAATTGCCTGCGCCAATTCGGGCAGTAACGGTATTTGCCAAGTTAAGGGGGCGTTTGTTATTTGCGCCAGCTCGGATAATTTCGAAGGTCCGAAAGGCTCCTCTTTACTGTGGCAGTTATTGCACTCGAAATAAGCATAATTTTCCACTACAGCCAGAAGCGGAACATGCAATTTCTCCAACAATTTGATTGATTTTTCAACTATGGTAGTTACGAGCATTTGCGGCGAGGTAACTACGACGGCGGCAGTTATCGGCAAAGCTTGGAAAACTGTCAGCGGTACATCGCCGGTGCCCGGAGGCATATCAATCAAAAGAACATCCAAATCCCCCCAAACAACATCAGTCCAAAATTGTTTAATAGCAGTATTGATAATCGGTGCCCGCCAAGAGACAGGATCATCCTGATTTTCCAGAACCAAATTCATCGACATTATTTTAATGCCGTTGTCGGCAAGCACAGGCATCAGACCTAAAGCGGAAGCGTAAGCGTGTTCGTGCAGGTTAAAAGCCGTCGGAATTGAAGGTCCGGTAATATCGGCGTCCAAAATGCCTGTTTTTAAGCCGAGATTCTGCAATGCCGCAGCTAATGTCGCTACGATCATCGATTTGCCTACACCGCCTTTACCGCTGCTTACCGCCAGAACGTATTTGATCTTACTGTGGCGATTCATCATTGCCGATTGGGACGGTAATTGCGCCGGAGCGGCCTCCCGATTGCTGACTTGATTGTCAACTTCTTCTTTGTCGATCAAAGCTTCCGCAGCCTTTTTTTCAGCTAAAAGTTGAGCTTTCGTGCGCGGCATTTTACCTTTATACCAACTGGTTTTAGCAATCCTTGGACGATTGTTAATTAAATCGCTTTTATCATTCTCCGGAAAATCTGTCATTGAAACCTCTTTTACACCGTCGCCTGACCGAGTTGTGCGCAGACGGCTATTTTTACTTGCCAAGTTTGTTATAATATTACAAAGCCTTTTATGATTATAGAAGTAAATAGCTTAAATGTCTAAGATTTATTACGCAAAAGTGCCGACTGAAGGAGATAATTTTATGAATTATAAGTCACTTATAGCAAAAACGCTTATGCCTTATGTTAATTTGTCGGAAGCCGAGATAGCTGCTCTATTGGAAAATCCGCCCAAAGCGGATTTAGGAGATTCCGCTTTTCCCTGCTTTAACTTGGCCAAAATTCAGCACAAGTCTCCGGTTGCTATCGCTCAGGAATTGGCAGCCTCAGTCACAGCCGATTTACCTGAATATTTGCAGACGGTGAAAAGTACCGGACCATATGTTAATTTCTTCTACAATCAAGCTTATTTTATTTCCGAGAATATCAAAGAAATCAATACGGCTGCAGCTCATTACGGCCAAAACGACACAGGCAAAGGTCAAACGGTTTTGCTGGAATATTCTTCACCCAACATTGCCAAGCCTTTTCATGTCGGTCATGCTTTTACTACTATTTTAGGGGCTTCGTTGGCGCGCTTGTACGAAAGTCAGGGATATAAAGTAGTTCGTCTTAATCATTTAGGTGATTACGGGACGCAGTTCGGCAAATTGATTGTCGCTTATGAAAAGTGGGGCGATGAAGCTGCTTTACAAAAAGATCCGATTAATGAATTGTTGCGCATCTATGTAAAATTTCATCAGGAAGCAAAAAAAGATCCGTCTTTGGAGACTGCAGCACGCAGCAAATTCAAAAATTTGGAAGACGGAAAAGAATATGAGACCAAGTTATGGCAACGTTTCAAAGATCTATCTTTAGTCGAATTTAATCGGATTTATCGTCGTTTACATGTTGATTTTGATTGTTGGAACGGGGAGAGCTTTTACAGTAATTTAATCCCGGATGTTGTTGAAGATTTACGCTCCAAGCATCTGCTGGAAGAGTCGGAGGGAGCACAGGTTGTCCGTTTGGATGAAGAGAATTTACCGCCCTGTCTGGTGCTTAAATCCGACGGGACTACAATCTATGCCAGCAGAGATTTGGCTGCTATCATGTATCGCTACAAACGTTGGCACTTTGCTAAAAATATTTATGTTGTAGGTATACCGCAGGCCTTACATTTCAAGCAGGTTTTTGCCGTTTTGAAAAAAGCCGGTTATGACTTTGCCGATAATTGTGTGCATGTCGGTTTCGGTTTAGTTAAATTTCCCGATGCCAAATTTTCCACGCGGGAAGGTAAGGTTGTGCTGTTGGAAGATTTGCTGAATGAAGCTGTTAATAAAACAGCGGAAATTATTCGGGCCAACAATGCGGAACGTCAACAGGAAATGAGCGAGGCGGAAATTGCGCAGACTGCCGAAAAAATCGGCGTATCGGCGATTATGTATATCTTTCAGAAGAGCGGACGTGAACGGGATATAGTTTTCGATTGGCAGGAGATTTTGAGCTTTGAAGGAGATTCCGGTCCTTATTTGCAATATACTTACTCAAGAGCTCAATCAATATTGCATAAGGCGTATAATATACCGGCAACCGAACCTTTGCCGGCGACGGATACAGCTGATGCGGCCGCTATAAATGCAGCTGCCGTGCAGGGCTTGAATTTGAATGAAAGTACATATGCTCTGGTCAAAGAACTGGCGAAATACAGTGAAGCGCTTACCTTAGCCGTCAAGCAGAATGAACCTTTTGTTGTGACCCGCTGCCTGAATAGTATTTGTCGTGCTTTTAACCGCTTTTATACCAATACGCCTATTTTGAAAGCCGCTGATGCTGAAAAAAGAGTTTTGCTGGCCGTTTGTCGGGCGACAGTACAGGTTTTGGCGAACGGTATGCAAATGTTAGGTATGGATACGGTAGATAGAATGTAATGAGGTTGGCAGTACCGGGATGGATTCGTTCAATACAGCTTTAAGTTCAGCCGACGTTGCACATTTGCAGGATTTTTCCGCGATTAGCTATCGGCGCTTTGATGTACCGACTTTGATTGCTTGCGGGCGGAAATTGCCCGAACAATTGAAAAATGCCGAAAATTCGGCTGATAAATATGCTGTTTTGCGCCAATATGATCAACAATATCGTGCTTATGTGCAGTCAGTCAGCCAGGTAATATTTTTAATGGCCGATTCCGCCGGTGAACCGTCTTATCAGGAGGAGCTGGATTACTACACCGGCCAATTGACAGCTGTGCATGATGCGAATGTTTTGGCGAAATTGAGTATTTTACGCGGCGACTTGGAAGAGTTGGTTAAATATACGGGTAAAAGATATTTGATTGATTTGCAAATGCAGTATTTCCTGCAAAAGCCGGAAACTTTGCAAATTAATGCCGAGCAGAAAACTGTTTATCGGAAATTGCAGAGCTTATTTCAAAGCTTAAATTACGGCCAGGCGGAATTAACGTTGAGACAAAAGCTGCAGTTAACGGAATCTTTCAACGAGTTACTGAAATTACGCCTGCGGAAGGCTAAAATGCTGGGCTATAACAATTTCGGCGAACTGGCAATGTCATTGGCAGCCGGCGCGGAATTGGAAACGACCAAGTTACGTACCGTACGTTTAGCGGTGCAGAAGTATCTTGTGCCTTTATACAAGGGGCTTTTACAAAAATTTTCTTTATACGAGCACGGCAAGGTTACATTTGCTTCTCAAACGCAAATGTTTGACGGCTTTATCCGCTTGTTGAACGGGAGTTTGCCGCCGGCAGCGAGCGATTTTTTGCGAGAAATGCAGGCAAAGGGTTATGTGCGCATCAAACCGGCGGACGTTAATCTCCCTAAAATCAGGCAATTACCTGATGCTACGCTGTATTTGGCTAAGGAACGACTGCCGCTGATTTTGCTGCACAAATTTGATCATATCACCGATTGGTCGGACTTATTCGAAGAGCTTGCCGGCAGTGAATTTATTCGGCAAAATTCCGGGACTGATACTTTGGTGGAAAACGAATTGCCGGATCAGGCTTTTCGTATTTATGCCGGGCATGTCCTGGAGAGCTTCTGCTTTGAGAACGGCAGCAAAATTTGGGGACCGACTTATTTCTATCGCCGAGTATTGCAAATCTTGGAAGAACTTCTTTATGTTTGTCTGTTTACGGAATTCCAGGAACAAATTTATTTGGCCAATATCCAACTTAACGGCGATACAATAAGTCTATGTACCAATTTATACAGCAGCTTACATGAGCTGTATTTTCCGGGCTTAAAGCGTTATCGGCGCTTAATTCAGCGCCGTAATTTTTCCGAAATAATGAAGGAGTCATTTTATCAGCAGCTTAATGTTTTACTGAAATTGTCGGCTTTGATGATGTGGGATAAAAGTTCCCTTTCTCCTTCAGCGGATGAGAAATTGGCGGCATTTTATTCGCTTTTGCAGTTGGGGGCCAATTATACTGCAGTTGAAGCGATAAATTTGTTGAAGTGGCCGAGCGCTTTTGACGATGATGCCATTAAAAGATTGGCATATAAGTTGGCGTATCGCTTGGAAATTAATGAATTAAATCATCGTGTAGATTAGGAAAAGTTATATATGGATCTTGACTTTCAATCTTTTATCAGTCAATTACAAAATTCGCTTGCAGCATATGTTGAACCGAATTTTTGGCCGCAATTTCAAGCTGCTTATCGCGAGAAACCTTTAAGAGCATTAAGGGTCAATATGTTGAGAGCGGCAGCCTGCACTCCGGATAAATTAATCGGACAAGCGGCAGATGCGGTCGAGAAAAAAGATTTAAGAAAAGCAGCCTCCGATTTCCTGAACAATTGGCCGGAATTTCAGAACCTGAAAAATCTCTGGCGCCCGGTTCCCTGGGCTCAGGACGGATTTTATGTACCGGAAGAAGCAGCTGATTTTATCGGTAAATGCCAAGCTTACAAATTGGGTTTATTTTATCTGCAGGAAAGCTCTGCCATGTTGCCGGCTAATATTTTATCTGCTACAGCAAATGATAAAGTTGCCGATTATTGCGCCGCTCCGGGAGGTAAATCCGGCAAAATTGCAGCAGATTTAAGCGGCAGCGGCTGTTTAATTTCCAACGATATTTCGCTTAGCAGAGCCAAGATTTTATTGCGCAATTTGAATGAAGCGGGCGTTTGGCACAATTCAGTCCTGAACGCCGATTTAGAGGAATTGGCACGTTTATTACCCGATTACTTTGACAAAATAATTTTGGATGTGCCCTGTTCCGGTGAAGGTATGATCAGAAAAGATAAAAAGGCGTTGGCGGCACGCTTGGCTAAAGATGTTAATGAATTTTCCCACCTGCAATATCGCCTCTTAAATTTAGCCTGGTCCACTTTAAAAGCCGGCGGTCGTCTTGTTTATTCTACCTGTACTTTCAATGTGCAGGAAAATGAGGCTGTAATTAATGAGTTTTTAGAGAAACACAAGGAGGCTACCATCCTGCCGATAAAGCCTGAAATCAGTCAGGCGGCGGGGATAAGGCCGGCTTTTGCCTATGCGCATAATTCCGCATTAACAGCAGGATTGCGTATATTTCCGCAAGACGGTTACGGAGAAGGCCACTTTGCCGTATTATTGCAAAAAAACACAGGCTGCAACTTGGACGATTCAACCGAATTGTCGATCGGCAGTAAGCCTGTTTATGCGCCGTTCATGACGGTAGTGGATTTGAACAAAAAGAATATTATATCGGCCAAGAAACGACAGCCTGCTGCTAACTTGAAACTTACGCGGGACAGCAGCCTGCAATTGAATTATCAGCAGATAACTGATCTGCTGCAAAAATTTTCTACTGCTTATTTAAGCCCTGAGCTTGCTGCAGCCTATTGTCAATTATGGTCCCGCTATCCGTATTTCAAACTGATCGGAGACTCTTTGGAGTGGCTGATTGACCTGCCTGAAATTCAACCGGCAGGAGTTAAAAAACAGAAAGAACATAAATCTTTACACGTGTTGAGCGAAGGCATTTGGCTGGGACAAATTAAGGCTTTCAAAAACGGCTGCAAATTTGTACCTTCCCATAATTTTGCCCTGCTTTTACACAGTAATCAGACAGTTTATGAAGTAAAAACGACGCTTGCCGACGGTATATATGACCGTATTCTGCAAGGGCAGAGTTTAACTATAGATATGATACAGCCATTTTACAGCCAACGAAACGACTTGGAACTTAAAAACAGCATTTACGCCCTATTGACAGTTGAAGGGTACGGCGCTTGCTGGTTGCAAATAACAGCCGATACCGTAAAATCTCTCTATCCGCGTAATTGGTTACAGTAACTTGTTATGTGTTAGAATTAGATAATCAAGAGCAAAGAGGCGGAGAATGGAAAAACTGATTATAGCGACAACTAATCAAGGCAAGTTGAGGGAATTTCGGGATTTATTGCAAGACTTCGATTTGGAAATATTATCTTTGGCAGATTTGAATTATATGGAGAATGTTAACGAAACAGGTACGACTTTTGCTGAGAACGCTCAGATTAAGGCCGCCAATATTTTTCGCTTCTATCCTGAATATTTTGCTTTGGCGGATGATTCGGGCTTGTGTATTACGGCTCTGGATAACCAACCGGGTATATATTCTGCCCGCTTCGGCGGTGAAAACACTTCGTATCGGCAAAAATTCAATTTAATTTGGCAGGAATTGGCCGCGAGACAAGTGCCGCCGAATAAATGGCAGGCTCATTTTACGTGTAACTTATGCCTGATTTGTCCTTGGGGTGATGTTTATCATTATGAACGGGAATTTCACGGCCAGATAATTGCTGAAGCTCGAGGTGAAGACGGCTTCGGTTATGATCCGATATTTTATTTACCTGAATACGGTAAAACGGCGGCCCAGTTGCCCTTGGCTTTGAAAGATAAAATAAGTCATCGTGCTTTGGCAATGAAAGCTCTTTTGGCTGATTTGCCCCATATCCTTAATAAGAGGTAAATTATGTTTTTAATGATTCGAGAAAGTTGGCGTTTGAATAAATTCCCTAATAGAAGGCTTTTACTGATATTTGCGCTGATATTTGCAGCAGCTGATTTCTTGTTTTATCAGTTCCCGATCGGTAATCCGCATATCGCTTACAGTGAGCAGCTGCTGCAACTTGATTTTCAACAATTACTGCAGACTTTGCAAAAATTACAGGAGCAACATTTACTGCAAAACATTATCACGTTCGATAATTGGATTAATATAGTCGCCAATATTATCTTTCGTTTCATCTTAATATTGTTGAGTATATTATTCGTCAGTTGGCAAATATCTTCTTATCGTCACACGGCAAGCGGCAAAGTTCTGTGGCGTTTCTTAAGCGGTCAATGGAAAATCTGGGCTTATTTTGTCGTATTGTTGCTGATTTTTATGTTGTTGGCCCGATTGTTCATCGCTTTACCGACTTTAGCCTTAGTTCTGCTGTTGTTTTTTGTGACGCAGTATTTATTTGTCCCGATTTTATTAGCCGATAAAGGCTGCAGTCTCAGTGCCGCCTACTTCATGTCCCGTAAAATGACGGGAGGTTTTAAGCTGAATATTTTGGCTAATTTATTATTTACTTACGTGGTTATTAAATCGGTACCGTTTTTGATTTTATTGTTCCTGCCTTTACCGGAGTTTGTACATAATATTTTGAATGCCTTAATTAACACGCTTTATATTTTAGTGACAGCTAAAATGCTTTATATTTATTACTTTTATCTGACGGAATACTTTTATCCCCAGATACGCAGTCTGGGCTTGATAGACAGCGAACCTTTTTGGCAAAAATTGAACAGCTTTGTTTATCCTTTTCACAGTGAAACGGAAAAAGGACAATTACTGAAACAATTACGGGAACAGGACTCGGTACAAAATGAATTGGAACAGCTGTTTCGGCAACGGGATTTCGCCGATTTTAAGCAAAAGGTACTGGAAGTTGAATTACCTTTGAAAAAGGAGGTAAATTCCGAGGAAAAGACGGACGAGCGAGAAAGCGGGGAACAGAAAAGCGCCGGGGAAACATTAACACCGGCAGATAAATATGCCAGAGTTTTGGCCAACAGAGAAATAATTAAAGAAAAATTGCAGGCACTTTTGCAGCAGAAAAATTTAATATTGGTTAAAGCTGCTTATTTGGACAACGCCGTCCGGGCGATTGAAGAAAATTTATATTCTCCCAATCGTTCAGCAAGCATTAATTTGCAAAGTCTCATTAATAACGAATTGGAACATTTACAAAGGTGCGAACAGGCAGTTGCCGCCCCGAGTGCTACTACAGCTACGGAAACAGAGGAAAAGAACAATGATTGATACACACGAATTACAATTACAAATTAACGCTTTGAAAGAAAAATTGCAGCCGCTGAAAAATGCATTGCATATCGATGCACTGGCAAATTATATTGAAGAATTGGAAGCCGTAACGCAGGAACCTGACTTTTGGAACAATGTCGAAAAGGCAACTTCGGTACAAAAGGATTTGACCGATATGAAGAAACGGCTCAACGGCTTTGAAAATTTACAGCAGCAAATAGGCGATTTACACGTCGGCTTGGAACTGGCGGCTTTAGCGGAAGCGGAAGAGCAGGAATCCTTATTACAGGAAGTTCAAAACGGTATTAAACAATGGCAGGAAGTTTATACGGAATTGCATTTGGAAACGCTGTTTACCGATAAGCTGGATGATAATAATGCTATTGTAACTTTACATGCCGGCGCCGGCGGAACGGAAGCTATGGATTGGACAGAAATGTTGTATCGTATGTACAGCCGTTTTGCCGAACAGATGAATTTTGAATTGCGGGAATTAAATATGGTTGACGGGGAAGAAGCAGGCATTAAGTCCGTCAGTTTCAGTCTTAAAGGTAAACATGCTTACGGTTGGTTGCGCTCGGAGCACGGAGTTCATCGCTTAGTCAGAATATCGCCGTTTGATGCTTCCGGTCGAAGACACACAAGTTTTGCATCTTGTGAGGTATTACCGGAATTATCTACTGAAATCGAGATTAAGATCAGACCGGAAGATTTACGGGTCGATACATATCGTTCCACCGGTAAAGGCGGTCAACACGTTAACAAAACCGATTCTGCCGTTCGCTTAACGCATTTACCTACCGGTATTGTCGCAGCCTGTCAAGCTGAGCGCAGTCAGATTCAGAATAAAGAAACAGCTATGAAAATGCTGCAGGCGAAGTTATATAAATTGGCGCAGGAAAAACAAAAAGAGTCAATTGATGATTTGAAGGGCGAACAATTGGAAATAGCTTGGGGTTCTCAGATCCGTTCCTACGTTTTTTGTCCTTATACTCTGGTTAAAGATCATCGTACGGAATACGAAGAGATAGATGTGGAAAATGTTATGAACGGACATATTCAGGGCTTTGTCAATGCTTATTTAGAACAGAAGGCCGGATTAAAACAATGTCTCAATTAGCAAATAAAATTATTATTATCGGCGGTAGTTTCAACCCTGTCCACCTCGGCCATTTGAAATTATTGGCCTTAGCCTGTCAACAGGAAAAAGCGGCTGAAATTCTGCTTTTACCGGCAGCTGTTTCTCCTTTTAAGTTAAATGCCGACTTTTCCTTTGCCGCTTATAGACGCTGTATGTTGGAAGCGGCTTTAAATGATGTCACGGATTTAACAATTCCTCTGGCTTGTTTGAGTACGGCGGAAAGGCGTTTAATTAATAAGATGAAGGAAGATGGAAAAATTAAGATTTGCGATCTTGATCTGCAGTCTTTACCGCCTTCGTATACGATTAATACTTTAAGAAAATTACAGAAACAATATCCGCATGCCAAATTGATTATGATGGGCGGCTCGGATTTGTTGCCTTCTCTGGGAGAGTGGCATGAACCGGAAAAATTAGCTGAAATAGCCGATTTTTTGCTGGTTACCCGCCCGGGTTACGGGCAAACTGATTCTGCAGGCGGCGGAGAGAAAAAGTTTAATTTTAAGATTAAAACTTTAATTGCCGATATGCCGGATGTCAGTTCTGCCGCCTTGCGTCGGCAACTTGAGAATTTACCTTTATTGCCGCCTTACAATATTACAGCTTTGACCCCGGCGGTATACAACGGTATAACTTTGCAGCAGGCGGCTTATCGGGATTTGTCTAATTATTTAACGCCTGCGACTATAGCTTATATTGCACAACAAAGATTATATCAACAACCTGACTGGCGCTTGTATTTGTCCGGCGCGGAGCAGAAACTTTTCGGCGAAATTCTGCTATATCTGGGACAACATTTAAATTGGCAGAGATATACCCACTGCCTGAACGTTATGAATATGGCGGCAGCTTTAACTCTGGCTTTAGAAAAATCGGGTTATGATTTTAAGACGGCCAAATCTTGGGAGAATCTTAACTTAATTGCTTTAAGGCAAAACTTAAAAAATCCGTTTGCTGCCGTAAATGTAAATTCCTCTGCGAACGTCGTTGTCGGTGCAGCGAAATTAAGCATATTTGTGCGTCAGGCTTTAATTACCGGACTTTTTCACGATGCCTGCAAATACGAAAAATTGACCGATTACCCGGAATTGGCCGCTACATTGTCGAAAGCTGACCTTGCTTGTACTCAAATGCAGCACGGACCGATAGCCGCATATGTTTTGCAGCAAAAATTCGCCTGTCAGGATGAATTGGTACTTAATGCTCTTTATTATCATACGACTTTACGGCCGCAGGCGACTTGGTTGGATAAGGTTGTTTACATAGCTGATAAACTGGAATTCGGGAGAAGATACAGTGATGTTCCGCTCTTGCGCCAAAGCCTTAATTCAGGATATGATGAAACTATCAAAAAGATTTTGCGCAAGTGCATCAGTATTAACAGGAACAAAAGGGCCTTCTGCCATCCTCTGTCACAGGCGGCGTTGGATGATTTGCAGAATAATAAATAATTTAATGAGGTAGATAATTATGAACGGATCGGAATTAGCTGAATTAATTAAGAAAACGCTTGAGGATTACAAAGGACAGGCCGTTGAGCTGATTGATTTACAGAATAGGAGCAGTTTGTGTGATTATTTTGTTATCGCTTCGGCCAACTCCGAACAACAGGCCCAAGGTTTAGCCGGCTTGCTGGAAGAAGAATTAGCCAAGCTCAAGATTTTCCCGCGGGTTAAGGAAGGCTTGGACAGCCGCCGCTGGATATTGCTCGATTATGATACTGTTATTGTTCATATCTTTCACAAAGAAGAGCGCGATTTCTACAATCTGGATAAGTTGTGGCAGGCGATTCCCCCGAAAAAATAAGTTTTTTCCCGCCTTATCGGTGATTGATCGGCGCTGAATTCCAATTTGAATTTTTGTATAAATTCAGTTTATCGCTACGGCAGATGATTGCGTATTATAAAGTAAAAGAACGGCCATAAAAAGGAGATTATTCTATGAAACGCTTTTACTTACGCCATCGCCGCAGCTTTTTATTAGCTGCTTTATTACTTATACTCTTCTCCGCCTGGGCTTTATATCTGAGCGGCAATGAGGTAACGGATAAGGCTTTCAACGCTGTACAGACCGTTACTCCCTCGTTCAATAGGAAACTGCCGAATTTACCGAATGAATTCAGGCGCCGCTCAACGATGGAAACTTGCAGACTTGAACAGAAGGCTGAAATTACAGTTGATATCAAAGGTGCCGTTCAGCGCAGCGGTTTATATAAATTGTCTGTCGGCGCCAGCTTACACGAATTGATTGAAAAAGCCGGCGGGTTCACAGCCGCAGCTGCCCGGGAATATATTAATTTAGCTATGACACTGCAGGACCGTTGCCTTTATCGTATCCCGGATACAAACGAGATCAGACAACTGGAACAGGAGGGAATTAATGTGCTGAAACCGGGAATTTGGGAAGTATTGCCGCCGGTATATCGCCAAAAACTGCCTAATCAACCGGAAGCGTTGAATCCGAATTCGGTGCAAGTTTCCCGGCAATCCGGCTGCCTGAAGCAGCTTAACTTAAATACCTGTACTTTAGAAGAACTGAGTGAAGTGCCATATGTGGGCAGAAAATTGGCGGAAAAAATAATAGCATATCGTCAAACTCACGGACATTTCAGCAATTTAACGAATTTACTGCAGATTTCCGGGATTAAGGAACGTAAGCTGCAACAAATAAAAAAATATTTAGCGGTGAATTAAAGTCCGGCTGTAAGAAGCTGAATTTGGCGGGAATGAGGTTTAATTCGTCGAGATGTTAACAATAATTAACATTTTCCTCGGCTTTTATATTTTTAGCGGGAAAATAAAGGGAAATACAAGGAAAACTACTTTAATTACAGAGTTTGCATTCACCGGGATTAATAGTCGCGAGCTAATACACGTCGCTTGACAGGGAAGCTGTTATTTGCTAACATTAGTAATGCAGTTCGGGGGTATAGCTCAGATGGGAGAGCGCTTGAATGGCATTCAAGAGGTCAGCGGTTCGATCCCGCTTATCTCCACTCTTTTTAAGAGAAGATGGAATGGCTGCTACAATCGAGTAGGAATTGTTGCATTGATGCTCATGTGACGAAATAGGTAGACGTAACGGACTTAAAATCCGTGGGTTAACAGCCATACCGGTTCGAGTCCGGTCATGAGCATATATATCGCGGAGTAGAGCAGTTGGTAGCTTGTCGGGCTCATAACCCGGAGGTCGTAGGTTCAAGTCCTGCCTCCGCAATTATCGAAGGATTACAGTTTTTCTGTGATCCTTTTTTCTTTCTGTCCGAGTCGGAGGAGCGGGGCGAATCTGTTGAAGTTTAGAGAAAATTAATATTTATCGCAGACAGAACAGAGGGAAATTAGTATAATGTGAACATGTTTAGTCAATTATTCAGTCTTATAAAGAAATATGTGCCTTTGCATTTAGCGGTTTTCGTTATAGCCTGTTGTCCCTTTATTGAAGTTAAGGGTTCTATACCTTTAGGTGTTATTGCGGGCTTGCCTGTTTGGCAAAGCAGTTTTTGGGCTTATTTAGGTTCGATGTTGCCTGTACCGTTTATTCTTTTCGGATTTAACTACATATTGGCTTTTTTAAAAATTTGGCATAGAACGATGCAAAAAGCTGAAAAATTGGAAGCGGATATCTATGCTAAACGAGATTTGATCGATCGTTACGGCTATTTGGGATTATTTGTTTTTGTCGCTTTGCCGATTCCCGGAACAGGCGTTTGGAGCGGAGCTTTATTGGCCAGTTTGTTAAAACTGAAATATTTGCCCTCTTTGATTTTAATAGCCTTAGGTAATGCTGTCGGAACTTGTTTGATTTACGGCTTGACTTTCGGTGTCAGCTCGTTATTTAAGTTGTTCTTTTGATCTTAAGAGATGATCTTAAGAGATAATTTGACTGATTATTCCGCCGCCGAGAATATAATCTTCCAGATAGAAAACTGCCGATTGTCCGGGAGCGATACCGGAAACGGGATGACTCAGCTCAACTCGACATTGCAGAGCGTTAAGCGGTGTGATCTTGGCTTCTACCGGTTTTTGATTGTAACGAATTTTTACCGGACAGATTATACTTTCGTGCAGGCTTTCTACAGCCATAAATTTACATAAGTCGGCAATAAATACGGATTTTAAGCTTTCAGCATAAGTTCCGAGAACGATTTCATTTTTTTCGGCTTTGATTGCCAGCACATAGGCACGATAACCTAAAGCAATATTCAATCCGCGACGTTGCCCGACTGTATAACGGGTCAAGCCTTGATGTTTTCCCAAAATATTACCGTGAATATCAACAAAATTACCGGGCTTTGCAGCTTTTTTGGTCCGGGCCGCAATAAAATCGGCGTGCGTTCCTTCAGTTACGAAGCAAATGTCTTCACTATCTTTTTTTCTCGAAATTCTGGTAAATCCGGCATCAGCCATCAGCGCCCGCACATCACTTTTTTTGTATTCGCCCAAAGGAAAAAATGTATGCTGCAAGTTTTCCTGACTTAGACTATACAGCACGTATGATTGATCCTTATCTAAATATAGAGACTTCTGAATTGTCAATCTGCCGTTGGACAACTTTTTGATGCGCGCATAATGACCGGTAGCAATAAACTGAGCTCCTATCATGCGACTGCGTTGCCACAAACCTTCCCATTTTAATTTTTGATTACAAATAATACAAGGATTGGGTGTCCGACCGGCTTGATATTCCCGGACGAAATAATCGACGACTTCCTGTTCGAAACTACGCTTGAAATTCATGACATAAAAAGGCACACCCATTTGAATGCAGGCTCTGCGGGCATCGGATAAAGCGTCCAAATCACAACAACCGCCGTGACTGGATAATTCATCTTTGCCGCTTTCCTGCCATAATTTCATACTGATCCCGATAACTTCATAGTTTTGCTGTTTCAATAAGTAAGCAACAGCGGTAGAGTCTATACCGCCGGACATACCTACAACCACTTTGGGCTTATCTGTCACCGGCAGAATAATGGAAGGAGCCGGATTGGAAGCTTGATTTGAAGTGTTATCCTGCAACATACTGTCCTTATTAAATGTTATTTTTACCTGATTTTATGCTAAATTTTTTAAGGCTGCAATGACCTGATTCACTTCTTCCGCAGTATTTTCGTAACCTAAAGTGAAACGCAGGGAACTTCCTGCCTGCTCCAAGGACTTGCCCATAGCCAACAGAACAGGACTCGGATCCAGAGAACCGGAAGCGCAGGCGGAACCGTGAGAAGCCAAAATATCGGCAAAATCTAGCAAAATCAAAGCTTCTTCGCCGGCTACATCGGGTAAACAGACATTGATGTTATTAACCAGGCGACGGGTCAAACTGCCGTTAATTTGACAAGCGGGGAAATTCTCCCGTAGTTGTTGGATGAAATACGCCTGTAAATCGGCAATATGTTTGTGAAATTCGTCATAATGCTGCAAATGAAAATCAATTGCTGCACCCATAGCGGCAATCAGCGGTACAGGCACAGTGCCGGCCCGCCTTTCTCTTTCCTGACTGCCACCCAGGATGAATGCAGGTAAATTGAATTTATTTCGCTTGTCTTCATTCATGTAAAAAGCGCCGATACCTTTAGGTCCGTTGAACTTATGGCCCGAGAGACTTAATAAATCGACAGCAGCTGCTTTGACATCAATATTTTCATGCATAAAAGCCTGTACGGCATCGGTATGGAACAGCGTATGCGGCCGTTCACGCAGCAGAGCACCGATTTCGGCGATCGGTTGTAAAGAACCTACTTCATTATTGGCAGTCATAACGGAAACCAGAATAGTTTCAGGACGGAGCAATTTTTCTAAAGCCTGCAAATCGACGATTCCTTCGGCATCAACCGGCAAAATACTGACTTCATACCCGTGCCGCCGGTAAAATTCGGCGCACTTACTTACAGCCGGATGCTCAATTGCACTTATTATTATGTGCCGGCCGTAATTGCTTAAAGCCTCCGTTGCCGTATAAAAGGCCCAATTATCGCTTTCACTTCCGCCGGAAGTAAAATATACTTCATTGTCGCTGCAGTTGAGAACTTTAGCAATCTTTTCCCGAGTCTGAGCGATGACATTGCGATCGGCATCAGCGGCTTTGTAGGAAGAAGAAGGATTCAGACAATGTTCACTCCAGTACATTAAGGCTTGTAAAGCCGGCTGACACATTTTGGTGGAGGCGGCGTTGTCGAAATAAATCATACGATTCTCCCTTCGTAACGAACCGATTGCAGTATTACAACTGTCGATTATGAACTTGAATAATAAAAAACAGCTCCGCAACGGGAGCTGAAGCAAGTGAGGGGAATCGAACCCCCATAATCAGCTTGGGAAGCTGATGTTCTACCACTGAACTACACCTGCGTTCCTTAATTATAGAGGAAAACAATCCTCTTGGCAAAGCGACTTTTTAATAATCGGTAAAGACAAATTTTCTCTTTCTTTATTACCTCTAAAAGCTGAATCCGGGTGCTATAATTGTTTGTATTAATGGAAATATTTTACAGGGAGAGATATTTTTATGGATTATCAAAAGGAAGCATTGCGCAAACATCGCGAGTGGGCAGGAAAAATTGAAATTAAAACCAGAGCACCGTTGGATACGGCGGAAGCTTTGGCTTTGGCATATACACCGGGTGTTGCGGCACCTTGTTTGGAGATAGAGAAGAATCCCGATCTGTCTTTTACTTATACGAGAAGATGGAACACTGTCGCCGTTATCACTAACGGTACGGCAATCTTGGGCTTGGGTGATATAGGACCTGTTGCCGGTATGCCGGTTATGGAAGGTAAGGCAGCCCTGTTCAAAGCTTTCGGTGACGTTGATGCTATACCGTTGTGTGTCAACAGCAAAGACGTAGATGAGTTTGTTCATATTGTTGCCGCTTTGCAGGGAAGTTTCGGCGGCGTTAATTTGGAAGATATCAAGGCGCCGGAGTGTTTTTATATTGAGGAAAAACTGAAGAAACTTTGTGATATTCCTATTTTCCATGACGATCAGCACGGAACAGCCGTAGTAACTTTGGCGGCTTTGATCAATGCAACAAAATTTGTCGGTAAAAAAATACCTGATCTGAAGATTGTTATGAACGGAGCCGGCGCTGCAGCTGTTGCTATTTGCAAACTTTTGCTGTCTTACGGTTGCCGGAACATTACTCTGCTTGATCGCCACGGTGCAATTTATGCCGGCAGAGATAATTTGAACGATGTGAAGAAGCAAATGGCTGAAGTTACCAATTTGGAGCATGTAGCGGGTGATTTGCAGACAGTCATCAAGAACGCCGATGTGTTTATCGGAGTTTCCGCTCCGCATGTGTTAACGCCGGAAATGGTTCGGACGATGAATCGGGATGCGATAGTTTTTGCCTGCGCCAATCCTATACCTGAGATTATGCCTGATTTGGCGTTACAGGCAGGAGCTGCGGTTGTAGCAACCGGTAGAAGCGATTTCCCGAATCAGATTAATAATGTTTTGGCTTTCCCGGGAATTTTCCGCGGCGCTTTGGACGTGCGGGCGAAAGAAATTAACGAAGCGATGAAATTGAAGGCGGCGGAAGCGTTGGCGGCTTTAGTGACCGATGCTGAATTGAAAGCGGATTACATTTTACCGCAGGCTTTCGATCACAGAGTGACGGAAAAAGTAGCGGAGGCTTGTAAACAGGCGGCTATAGACAGCGGTATTAATCGCGTTTGATTTGCAAAAAGCGCCGGTCAGCCGGTGCTTTTTTGTATCTTGCAGTAAAGAAGGTTGTGTTATGAAATATAGAGTTGAAACGGACAGTTTGGGTGAAGTACAGGTACCGATGCAGCGCCTGTATGCCGCTCAGACGGAAAGAAGTTTGCATAATTTCAGCATCGGGCAGGAAGTCATGCCTTTAGAGGTGATTAAAGCCCTGGTTTTAATTAAGACGGCTGCGGCCGATATTAATCTTAAACGCGGTTATATTCCTGTATCTGTCGGTACAGCAGTAAGTTTTGCGGGCAAGCTGATAATGGATAATTTTACGTGCTTTGTACCCGAGTTTCCTTTACATGTTTGGCAAACGGGCAGCGGGACGCAAAGCAATATGAATGTCAACGAAGTTATGGCCAACTTGGCTACTTTATTTCTCTATCTGAAACAGGAACAGCCGACGCTGAGCGATGCCGCTGCGGCCGAACAACTGTTGGATTTGCTCGGGACGGAGAAAGTTGGTGAATTATTGCAGAAAGCGGAAATAAAGGTCCTTCCGAACGATCATGTCAACTGTTCCCAATCATCAAACGATACTTTCCCTACAGCTATGCATATCGTCGCTTATTCCGATTTAGCACAGCTGAAAATCAGTTTACGGCGGATGATTAAGACCTTTGGTCCGTTAATTTCCCGTTATAAACATACATATAAGTCTGCCAGAACCCATTTACAGGATGCCGTTCCTATGTCTTTCGGTCAGGAATTAAGCGGTTGGCAGGCTCTGTTGATTGAAGCGGAAACGGCAATTAAAAATATTGAACCGTCACTTTTAAGTGTAGCTTTAGGTGCGACAGCTTGCGGAACAGGTTTGAATACACCTGATAATTTCAGCGAAGATGTTTTGCAGTTAATCAATGAATTGTTGCAGGAAAGAGAGGGGAATTTAGCTGCCGTCAGTCCGTTTGCTTTCCGGAAAAGTACTAATTTGTTTGCCGCTTTAAGCGGTAAAACGGCATTAACAGCCTGCCACGGAGTTTTACAGGCTTTAGCAGCCGACTTGTTCAAAATCGCTAACGATATCAGATATTTGGCTTCCGGCCCGCGCCTGGGTTACGGTGAAATCAAAATTCCGGCTAATGAGCCCGGAAGTTCAATAATGCCCGGAAAAGTTAATCCGACTCAAGCCGAGGCTATGACCATGGTGGCGACTCAGGTAATTGCCAATAATCAGGCGATAGCTATGGCTGCAGCTAACGGCCAATTTCAGCTGAATGTCTACATGCCTTTGGAAATTTACAATTTCCATCAATCCTGTCGCTTATTGAATGAAACAATTTTAAGTTTTACGGATCATTTACTGGCCGGCTTAGAAGCTAATTGTGCTAAGATGCAGGCCAATTTTAACGCTTCTTTGATGAATGTAACGGCTTTAAGTCCTAAAATCGGCTATAAGAAAGCAGCTGAACTGGCACAGGAAGCGCATAAGAACGGTTTGACACTGTTGGAAGTTGTTTTGAAAAATAAATTGATGAGTCGGGAAGAATATGAGAAATTGATGGACCCGGAGAAGCTGAGCTACCCTCACGGCGAGATGCTTTCCTGAATTATGTGGTGCGACAACAATCTTGGTAATAAAATAGTAATTTTTTCCGGATATAATCAGGTGAATTGTCGCACTTCCGTTTGCTCTTGCGCAGGCGGAACAAGTTGCAATCTGAATTGGTAAAGTAGGTACAGTTGTGATGACGGGATATGAGGGAAATAGTAAGACTGTCAGTGAACAGGATTTAAGACGTCAGCTTATTGCCAAACAACATTTAGGCGGTTTAGCCGCATTAAAAGTTTTGGCGCTGGTAGCTGTTTGTGCTTATCATCTGCGTTCCGATATTTTTGTCGGCGGATTTTTTGCTGTTGATTTATTCTTTGTTATTACTGCTTATTTGACAACTCAGAAATTATTGCAAAATTGGCAGAAACTGCAGCTGCGCCGCTTTTATTTGCATCGCCTGCATACTTTGTGGCCACCTCTGGCAGTTATGTGTACATTCGTTCTTTTGCTTGCTTTTTCAGCTGTTCCGAAGTTGATGCAAAATATTTTACCTAATTATTTGAGCAGTTTGGTATTCATGAATAATTTCTGGCAAATATACTTAGGTGATTCTTATTTTGCCGAAGCTGTCAGCCCTTCAGCCTTTAAGCATTTATGGTACATAGCAATATTGGGGCAGATGACAATAATTTGGCCGGCAGTTTTTAAGTTATTTGCTCTTTGCCATCGCAGTCGTTTAACTTTGCAGAAAAATTTAAGCAGATTTTTGCTGGTAGTTATTATTCTTTCTGCAGCTTTCATGTTTTTTCAATATAAACCGGGCAGCGATCCGACTGTAGTTTATTACAGCACTTTAACCAGAGCATATGCTTATGCTGTCGGCGCTTTGGCAGGTGTGCTTTTCCCGGTAGAGAAATTGAATTTTCTTGCTTATGGGACATCTTATCCTGATTTGACGGGAAAATTGCAATTGCGCAGTCATGTCCGCTTTTTTGACCTTGCAGTTTTGCCTTTGCTTTGCATTGTACCTTTACTTTGGTTGATTCTGCCGGCCGATTCGCCCTTCGTATATCGCGGCGCTTTGTTGATAAATTCACTCTTGTGTGCAGCTTTAACTGTATGCGTTATGTTGCCGCAAACATGGTGGGGACGTTTCTTTGACAGCCCCGGTTTCCGTTATGTGGCCAAGAAGGCTTATGAATATTATCTTTGGCAATATGCAATTATGATTCTGTTGCGGGAAGGTTTGACAACTGTCGCTTTGGATCGGAATGTTATATTGATTATTAATATTGTTTTGACTGTCATTGCAGCGGAACTTGCATATCGTTATGTTCATGCTTTCAAATGGCACTCGTTGAAGCAGGAATTTACAGACGGTAAAATCCGCCTGCAAACTTTAGCACGTTTAACGGTTGCCGTCTTCTTTTTGTGCGGTATTGTCCCGGCTCTGTTAAATTCCAAACCGGTCTCTTTGGAAGCCGGACAGGCTTATCGTGAACAAATAAAGCAGGCAGCTTTGACACAGGAACAGGTAGCGGAGGAAAACGAGCAGCAACCGGAAACGACACAGGAAACTGCTAAGGCAACTCCGGCCCCGACAGAATCTGCTCAAACTCTGAAAAATGAAAAAGGTCCCTATGATCTGGCCACAATGCAAAAAATGACAGAAAGCGATTTGACAGCGGAGGAGAAGCAGGCATTGAGCGAAATTCAAGTTTCGGCAGTCGGAGATTCCGTCCTTTTAGGCTGCTCCAATGCCATCACTAAATTAATCCCGCATTTCCGTTATCGTGCCAAAGAATCGGCGCAAGTCGATCAGGCCGTAAAAGAACTGCAAAAAATGGCTGATAATAAAAAATTGGGCGATATTGTTTTGCTGGCAGTCGGTCAAAACGGCTTTTTCACGCGCCGGCAGGCGGAAACCTTACTGAAAATTGCAGATGGGCGGCCGGTGCTGGTATATACCATATATGTCGGCAAAGAATGGGAAGGCGCAAATAACAAAATTTGGCAGGATTTGGCACAGGAACATGCCGAATTGGAATTAATTGATTGGCATACCTTAGCCAAGAACAGACGCAATTTGTTATGGGATGGTATTCACCCCAATAATGACGGCCAAGTTATTTATGCGCGTCTTTTCGCTCGGACTTTATTGAGAAGATTAGGCAAAAGTACAATATAGACCAAGATTAAAGGAGAATTATAAAATTGAATACATTTAAGAAAGCAGTTGCTATTACTTTGACAGCAGCATGTATGTTACCTTGTATAGCTTGTAACCGGGGAACGGACTTAATAAGCATAGATAAACGAAATACTCAAACTACCAAGGCGCAGGCAGCTTTGCATGAATCTCAGACACCGACAACAACAGCCAAGGAACAGAAGTCGCTTTTGGAAATTTTGCCTTTGCAGGATGAGAAGGGAGAAAAACTGAACAAGAAAGCCTTTACAGGTAAGAATGTCTATGTGATTTTTTGGACTACTTGGTGTCATTATTGCAAAGCTGAGCTGGAAGATTTGAAAATTATCAGTGAGCGTTATAAGGAGCAGGAAAATTTAACATTTTTGGCGGTCAATGTTTTAGATGAAAAAGAAGAAGCCGGCAATGCCAAGAAATATTTTTCCGAGCACGGGATTAATATACCTTTGGCTTTTATTAAACAATCCGCAGCTTCAAGCTTAGGTATCAGCGGCTATCCTTTCAATTTAATTCTGAATTCCGCTGGTAATTTGCACAGCTTGAAATATCGTGATAAACGCTCGATTAAATATTTCTTTGCTGCCGATAAAGAGCAAATCGACGGATTTATCAAGCAAATTTTGGAGGCTTAATTGAACACTTATATACTACTATTTTTACAAGGAATAATTAGTTTCTTTTCACCTTGTATTTTACCTTTGCTGCCTGTTTATTTAATTTATTTAGCAGCAAATGCCCGTCAGCGTCTGCAGCGTCGCCTGATTAATATTGTTGCATTTATTCTGGGATTCAGCGGCATTTTTGTAGCCCTGGGAGTTTCGGCTGCCGGTCTGGCCCGGGTCCTCTTGAGTAATCGTATTTTATTGACGCAAATTGCCGGTTGTCTGATTATACTTCTGGGAATTTATTATATGTTTTATCAATCTATCATGAAAAGTGCACTTAAACGTCAACTTGATTATTTTTTGCTATCCATCGGCTGGAACCGGAGCGGATTAATCCTTGATAAATTGAAAGAAAAGGCGCTCAACGAAAAAGAAAAAACTCATTTTTGGGGTGCTTTACTTTTCGGCGTCGCCTTCAGTTTAACAGCTTCTCCCTGCATATCGCCCAATTTGAGTTATGCCCTGTTGTTGGCGGCCGAAAGCAGTACGGCTTACCAGGGAGCATTATTACTATTGTTATATAGTTTGGGAATGGCTATACCTTTTATGTTGGTAGCTTTTTTTGCCAATTATTTGCAGGGTATCCTGCAACATTTTGCCCGTTACACTAATATCTGTCAGAAATTGGCGGCAATATTAATGATTATTGTCGGATGTTTCCTTTTGAGCGGCACGTTACATACATATTTAATATCAATTCAAAAGTTATTCAGTTGAACCGGATGAACCGGAAAAGTAATACGAAAAAACAATAATTTTAGGAGAAATGCTATGCGAGCTTTAATACAACGAGTTAAAGAGGCTGAAGTAGCTGTAGACGGTCAAAGAATTTCAGCTATTAAGCAGGGACTTTTAATTTTTTTGGGCGTATCCGACAGCGATAATCGGACTGTAACTGAAAAATTCTGGCAAAAAATTAAAAATCTCAGAATATTTGAAGATACCGACGGCAAAACCAACCTGAGTTTGAGCGATATTTCCGGCAGTGTACTTATAGTTTCACAATTTACCCTGTATGCAGATTGTCATAAAGGTAATCGTCCGAGCTTTGTAAATGCGGGTAAACCGGATCATGCGGCGGAATTATATGAATATATGTTATCTCTGGCAGCTCAGGATATCCCGAATGTCGGTCACGGCAAATTCGGTGCCGATATGCAGGTAAGTATAATCAACGACGGTCCGTTTACGCTTTTCCTGGACAGTGATGAATTGAAAATTCAACCCGTGCAGTAAGCTGTATTGTAACAGGAGGTATTATGAAGCGCGAAGAACTGACAGATATTAAAGAAGTTGCCGCCAAATTGAATTTAAGAGCAAACGAGCTGCAACAATACGGTACGTTTGCGGCTAAGATAGCGTACGATTGGCAACAGGATAATTTGCCCGAGGCAGGTAAACTGATTTTGCTGACTGCAACTTCACCTACGCCGGCCGGTGAAGGTAAAACGACGACAGCTATCGGTTTGATAGATGCTTTAGCTAAACTGCATAAAAATGTTTGCGGCGCTTTGCGCGAGCCTTCCATGGGACCGACTTTCGGCTTGAAAGGCGGCGCTTGCGGCGGCGGCAAAGCTCAAGTTTTGCCGGCGGAGGATATTAATCTGCATTTTACCGGTGATTTGGCTGCAATTACACAGGCGAATAATTTATTGGCCGCCTGTTTGGATAATCACATTTATTGGGGCAACAGCTTACAAATTGATCCGCAACGTATTTTGCTGAAAAGGGCGCTGGATATGAATGATCGCTCTTTGCGCAATTTTACTTATACGATTAAGCAGCCGGCAACTGTTCCTAATGCTCAAACTTATGTTATCAACGGTTCTTATACAATTACGGCGGCAAGTGAACTTCTGGCTATCTTCGGTCTGGCGAAAGACTTTGCGGATTTGCGTTATCGTTTAGATCATATGGTATTAGCCTATAACTTTGCCGGAGAGCCTGTTTATACCCGGCAACTTAAGATAACGGATGCTTTGTTGACAATATTGCAGACAGCTTTTAATCCTAACTTAGTCCAAACGGCGGAGCATAATCCGGTATTGTTACACGGCGGAGCATTTGCCAATATTGCTAATGGTACTAATACTCTGGTTTCCACGAAATTAGCCTTGCGTTTAGCTGATTATGTCGTAACTGAAGCAGGCTTCGGCTCCGATTTAGGCTTGGAAAAATATTGCGACTTGTTGGCAGCTCCGAACAACTTGCATTTGGCGGCAGTTGTCCTTGTCAGCAGTTTACGGGCGTTAAAGTATCAGGCAGGAATAAAGCCGGATGATTGGCAGAAAATTAATCTTGAAGCTGTACGCAAAGGCTTCGCCAATCTGCAAAGACACATTGAAATTGTTCGGACTTTTAAGCGTAACCCGTATGTTTGCCTCAACGTTTTTCCGGACGATAATATGGAGGAAATTAATTATTTGCAAAGCTTACTGCAGGAGAGAGGCATAAAATTGTATGTTTCGCATGTTTATGCTGCCGGCGGCGAGGGAATATTACCTTTGGCCCGGGATTTATGTTGCGATTTGGAGGAAAATCCGAGCCGGAATACCTATAATTTACAAGCTGAAACTTCAGATTTTAAAGAAAGAATCGAGCTGATAGCGAAAAAGCTTTATGGTGCGGCTGCCGTTGAATTCAGCGAACAAGCTCAGGCCGATATAGCGGCAATTACGCGGCAGGGTTGGCAGAATTTACCTGTATGTATAGCCAAAACACCTTTATCTTTTACTGATAATGCCAAAAATCTCAACGCGCCGCAGAATTTTGTTCTGACTGTGACAAGCCTGAAACCTTATACAGGCGCCGGGTTTATTGTCGCTGCCTGCGGTAAAATTCTGACATTGCCCGGCTTGCCGGCAGATCCGGCAGCTTGCCATATGCGCTGTTTGTAAGTTGGAAAAGTCGTTGGCATTTACCGGAAATAAGTATAAAATACGAAAATAATTGAAAGGTGGAAATAATATGCGAAAAATTATCAGTTCATTTTTGGCACTTGCCCTGTGTTTGGGGATGACAGCTTGCCATACCGTCGCACCGGAAGTTGCCGCATATCGCAAACATGTACAGTCATTTGACAGCTTGGATTTGCAACAACTGAAAGAGAAAAATAAAAATAAGGAAAGCTTTTTTGTTTATATAGGTAGAGAGAATTGCCCTTATTGTGTAAAATTGGTACCTGAGCTTCTGACAATCCAAAAGAAGTTGAATATTAAGTTTTATTATTTGAATGTGATTAAACCTAATAAGGAAACGGATGCCTTCTTTGACGAGTTGAAATTGGAATATGTCCCGTCAATCGTCTACAGTTTCGAAGGTGAGTTCCACAATATACCGCTGGACTATGATTACGTTAAGAAGAACGGCGTTTATGAGTCGAAGAAGCTTTATCAGGACTTGAAAGAGGCGGTGGATCTGACCAAGCTGTTAAAAAACGCTCCTGCAGCTACGGAAAATCAGAAAAAATAGGTCCAAATAGTGACGAGTTTATACTTAGAAAAATTTATACACTATTATTTAACAATTGCAGGCAGCTTTATTTTAAGCAATATCTACAATAAATCGGTTGATAGCCGGCAGCATTTGTGCGAAATGTATAAATCGACAAGAAAAATTCGTTAAATGCTTGCACTCGAATTTATGGTTTATTAAAATTTAGACAATTATTTTTTAGAAAAAAATAAGGAGGTATTTATGAAGAAAAGACTTATTGCTTCTCTCGTGGTTGCAGCATTAGCCTTAACTGCTTGTTCCACCGGTAAAAGTGGTACGAACGGCGGTAACAGCAATTTTAAGACTGATTCGTTAACTGTAAGTGAGGATTTCGATTTGCAGAAATTGGATTATACAGTTACCGATAAGAATTCCGATCACGAATTTGTATCGAACCTTGTTGATACGTTATTGGAAAATGACCGCTTAGGTAATTTGATTCCTTCGTTGGCAACAGAATGGAAAGCTAATGATGACAAAACAGTTTGGACCTTCAAATTGCGTGACGGTGTTAAGTGGTACACAAACACAGGTGAAGAATATCCTAAGGCTTTAACTTCCGAGGATTTTGTTACCGGTTTACGTCACGGTGCTGACTTCAAATCCAACATGTCCTGGTTGCTCGAAGGCCTTATCAAAGGATATAAAGAGTATTGTGCAAGTAAAAAGACAGATGAAGACTGGGCTAAAGTCGGTATCAAAACACCGGATGAGAAAACTGTTGTGTATGAGTTGACTCATACAGTACCTTATTTTGAAACAATGGTTACATACGGTGTATTCTCTCCGGTTAAGAAAGAATTCTTGGAGTCCAAGGGTGAAGGTTGTAAACTCGGTGCTCCGGATCCGAAAAAATGTGATTTCGGTAAAGCAACACCTGACTCAATCCTTTATAACGGTTGCTTCCTCTTGTCCAAATATCAGGCTAAGTCTGAAGCTGAATTAGTACAAAATGCTAATTATTGGGATAAGAAGAATGTTCATTTGAAGTCCGTCAAATATATTTACAGCGACGGTTCCGATATGTATGCCGGTATTAAGAACTTTGAAGCCGGTACAACAGCAACAGCCGCTTTGGTTGCTGCCTGGAAAGATTATGACGTTTACTTGGAAAAATACAAAAAGTATGCGTACCTTTCTATGCCTAACGCTTCAGCTTTCGGTGTAATTTTCAACATGAACCGTAAGTCCTTCAAGCAGACCAAGTATGCTAATGACGAGACTTTGCGTAAGAACACACGTGAAGCTGTTCTGAATGAGAACTTCCGTAAGGCTTTGCGTTCCGCTTTCGACGCTGTGGCATGGTTGGGCAGTAACGCTCCTGAAGTTGTTGCTAAAGCTCAGATTCGTAACATTAACAACTTCCCGGATGCAGGTACAACTAAAGACGGTACATACTTCGAATTGGTTGAAAAGGCCTTTACAGAACTTAACGGTAAGCGCGTTAACTTGAAAGACGGTCAGTATCCGTGGTTGAACAAAGAAGAGGCTATGAAATACATCGAAAAAGCAAAAGCTGAAGGTGTTAAGTTCCCTGTTCATTTGGATCTTCCGGTAGCTGAAACTCGTAAAGATTTGGTTAACAAAGCTAACTCCATCGCCCAATCCGTTAAAGAGAATACCGACGGTAACATCTTGGTTGAGCCGGTATTGATGGATAGAGAAACTTTGACCAACGTCGCATTCCAGTTGGCCGATCCTGCTAAAGCAGATTATGATATTTCAACCTTCTCAGGTTGGGGCCCCGACTACGCCGATCCTAAGTCCTTCTGCGATATCTTCAACGCTGTTGACGGTACATATTTGAAGAACATGGGCTTGCAACCTGGTGACAAGGACAAAGAAATCAAAGATAAGATCGGTATGTCCGAATATACCAAGATGGTACAGGCAGCCGACAAGGTCACAACAGATATGGATGCTCGTTACAAAGCATACGCAAAATGTGACGCATTCCTGTTGCAAAAAGCTTTCTTCCTGCCCAACTCTCAACAAACACGTGGATTGGCTATTTCCAGAGTTAAGCCGTTCACAAGATACTATGCTCCTTACGGTAAAAACACCAACTGCTGGAAGGGCTTGGAATTACAAAATAAGATGGTAACAGCGGAAGAATTTGCTAAAGCCCAGGACGCTTGGGAAAAGGCAAGAGCTGCATCTAAAAAATAATATTGCTGCTTTTCACATTAAGTAGTATTATTAACTGTACTTTAAGCATAGGGGCGTGCCCACCAAGGCTCACCCCTTGCTTTATATCAAGGGAGCATTTATGAGACGATATATTTTAACAAGATTGCTCAAATCAATTTTTGCGATTTTTATTGTCGTGGCAATTGTCGTTACTATGGTTTTCACCATGATACCGAGATCGAATATCTTTGCTAAAGATACGATCATTAATAAACTCAATGGCAATCAATTGTATTTGTATAAGATGTCAACGTTAAGTAGCTTAGGCTATCTTTCTTTTTATACTCAAAATGAGATGTGCTCAATCAAATCCGATAAGTATGATGAGTGTAAAAAGGTAGGCAGTGCCGAATCCAAACGCGTTTTTGAAGAGTTTGTCAAAAAAGGTTATACGCTCAAAACTTTAGATCAGGGCGGTGATCTTGATGGACAAACTGTTGCTTTCAGGGATTATAAGCCCTATGAATTAATCGCACGTTACTTCGGCAATCTATTCTTCGTTGACCATCTATATCGTGTAAATGATCCTAAAAACAAAAACATGAAACGATACTACAGCTTCGGCGGTAATGCCGGTAACTGGGGTCTGCAATGCTCCGGCTGTACGTATAAATATCAAGTGTATTTCAATAGTCAGTTCCCGTTCATCCATCAAAATGTTATCGCATTGAACTTCGGTAAATCTTATCCGACCTTCTCGGGTGTTAATACGATGGAAGTTATCGGCTCGCCTCAAGGTAAGCCCAAGCCTTTCAAACAGATTATGCCTTCAGGTAAGGAAATGGTCAGTCCGATTTTGCAGGGGACTTGCCGTTATAAATACACTGTCGATGAGTTGGACAAACAGAAATTCAATGATAATTATGCCGATTGTATGCAGGCTAATGAAGCGCCGTCAATGATCGTTACTTCTTATCTCTTCGGTATATTATCTCTGCTTATTGCTTATTTAATTGCAATTCCGGCAGGTATTGCAATGTCACGTAATAAAGGCAAATTCCAGGATAAATTGGGTATCCTGTACATTAATTTGTTAATTGCTATTCCGTCTCTGGCCTTTATCTTCTTGATGAAATATTTAGGTTTTGTTATCGGCATGCCTGATTCTTTCCCGCAACTTGGGTTCGGCAATGTCAAATCTTATGTAATGCCGGTTGTTATTTTGGGCCTTTTGTCTACACCGGGAATCATGATGTGGTTAAGACGTTATATGATTGACCAGTCCAATTCCGATTATGTTAAATTTGCCCGTGCTAAAGGTTTGTCGAACAGAGAAATTTTCAAAAATCATATTTTGAAAAATGCTATTATTCCATTTGTTAACGGTATTCCTTCTTCTATCATCCTGGCTATTTCAGGTTCGGTTATTACAGAAACTGTTTTCGCTATCCCGGGTATGGGTAAGATGTTGCCTGACGCTATTACTTCGGCCAATAATACCATGGTTATCACATTGACCTTTATTTTTACATCGTTGTCGATTTTCTCCGTTTTCCTCGGTGATATTTTGATGACATTGGTTGATCCGCGAATTTCTTTGGATTCCAAGAAGGGAGAATAATATGGCTGATAATAGAGTTACTGATCCTAGATTTGAATTTGTTAATGTTGATGAGTCTATTTCCGAGAGAATAGCTGCACCGGAATACTCCTACTGGAAGAGTGTTTTCCGCAAGTTTTTCTCATCTAAAGTTGCAATATTTATGATGCTCATAGTTATTGCCATTTTGTTGATGTCGATTATCCATCCGATGTTCTCGCATTATGATCATTTGAATCAACAATATGTTAATGATCGCAGCATGCACTTTATTTCGCCGAATTGGAAATATCCGTTCGGTACGGATGATGTCGGACGTGACTGTTTTGCTATGTTGTGGTCCGGTGCCCGTACCAGTTTGTTTATCGCTTTTTCAGCTACTATTATTACCAACTTTATCGGCATAATAGTCGGTATGTTCTGGGGATTTTCGAAAAAAGTCGATAAAGTTATGATTCAGGTTTTCAACGTGGTCGCCAATATTCCGTTTACTTTGATTGTTATGGTTATTGCTTTCGTGGCCGGTGCCGGTATCTGGCAGTTGATTTTCGCCTTATCCGTTACCTCGTGGATCGGTGTTGCCTACTTTATTCGTGTTCAGGTTATGATTATTCGTGACCGGGAATACAATCTGGCCTCCCGTACGCTCGGTTCCAGTACAACAAAGATAGTTATGCACAATATTTTGCCGTATCTGATTTCAGTTTTGGTAACGGCTTTATCCCGCGATATTCCGTCCTTCATTTCCTACGAGGTTTTCTTGGGCTTCATCGGAGTCGGCTTAACCCAATCCAAAGCTTCCCTCGGTAGAATTGTGCAGGAGCATTCACTTTATATGCAATCAGCTCCGTATTTGTTCCTGATTCCGGTATTTATCACGGCTTTAATTTCTATTTCTTTGTATATCGTCGGTCAAACATTAGCTGATGCTAGTGATCCTCGTAATCATATGGTTTAGGAGCGTAATATGAGTGATAAAAATATTATTCTTTCAGTAAAAGATCTTGAAGTAAAATTCAAAGTCCGTGATCGTGTTTTAACGGCTATCCGTAATATTTCTTTTGATTTCGAAGAAGGAAAAGTTGTGGCCATTGTTGGTGAGTCAGGTTCGGGAAAATCCGTTTTTACGAAAACCTTTACCGGAATGTTGGATATTAACGGTATCATCTCACATGGTTCGATTATGTTCGAGGGCCAGGATTTAGCTAAGTTGGTGAAGAATTCCGACTGGGAAAAAATTCGCGGTAAAAAAATTGCCACTATTTTCCAGGATCCGATGACTTCACTTAATCCTGTACGTACTATCGGTTACCAAATTTCCGAAGTTATTATCAAGCATCAGAACAAAACACCGGCCGAAGCGAAACAATTGGCGATTGAATTGATGCACCGCGTCGGTATCAAAAATGCCGAAAAACGTTACGATGAATATCCTTTCATGTATTCAGGCGGTATGCGTCAACGTATTGTTATCGCTATTGCTTTGGCTTGCCGTCCGCGAATTTTGATCTGCGATGAGCCGACAACAGCTTTGGATGTTACAATTCAAGCTCAAATTATAGCTTTGATTAAAGATTTGGCAGCAGAGTACGGTTTCACGACAATTTACATTACCCACGATTTGGGTGTGGTTGCCAATGTTGCCGATGTTGTAGCCGTTATGTATGCCGGACAGTTAGTAGAGTACGGTACTGTCGAAGAAGTTTTCTATGATCCCAAGCATCCATATACCTGGGGTCTGTTATCCTCCTTGCCGCAATTAGGGGAAAAGAATGACGAACTTTTCGCAATTAAAGGAACACCGCCCTCATTGTTCAACACCATTAAGGGCGATGCTTTTGCGCCCCGCAGCAATTATGCGATGAAGATTGATTTTGAAGAAGAGCCGCCGCTGTTCCAAGTCAGCCCGACCCATTTTGCCAAGACCTGGCTTCTGGATGAACGGGCACCGAAGGTGGAGAAACCTGAACTGATTCGTAATTTACATGAAAAAATGATTGCCTTAACCTCAAAAGGAGGAGTTTACAGTGAAAGAGATTAACGAGCAAAAAGAAGTACTCTTGGATGTAAGACACCTGGAAGTTACATTCACCAACAACAATAAGAGATTTCGGGCTGTTAAAGACTGCAATTTCCAAATTTACAAGGGTGAGACTTTTTCCCTGGTCGGTGAATCGGGATCCGGTAAAACTACAATCGGACGGGCAATTATCGGTCTTAATCAAACCTCCGACGGAGATATTATTTATAAAGGAAAAAAGATTAACGGTAAGTTGTCCAAGCAGGAAAAGCATCATTTGGTAAGAGAAATTCAAATGATTTATCAAGATCCTGCCGCTTCTTTGAACGAAAGAGCAACTATTGATTATTGCGTCGGCGAGGGTTTGGATAATTTCAAGTTGTACAAAGATAAAGAAGAAAGACGGGCCAAAATTGATGCGGCTTTGGAAACAGTCGGTTTGTTGCCGGAGCATAAATCCCGTTATCCGCATGAATTTTCCGGCGGTCAACGGCAGCGTGTAGGTATTGCGCGGGCCATGGTTATGGAACCTGATTTTATTATTGCCGACGAACCTATTTCTGCTCTGGATGTTTCCATTCGGGCCCAGATTTTGAATTTCATGAATAAGTTCAAGCGGGAAAAGGGTTTAACTTATTTGTTCATTGCGCACGATTTGTCCGTTGTTCGTTATTTCAGTGATCGTATTGCGGTTATTTATAAAGGCCGTATTGTTGAAATTGCGCCGACGGAAGAGCTTTTCGCTTATCCGTTACACCCGTATACACGTTCCTTATTGCAATCGGTACCGATGCCCGATCCGCGTATCGAAAAGTCCAAGGAGCTGGTTATTTATGATGAAGACGGCCGGGATTTGTCGGGTGAGAAGCCGAAATTACGTCATATTCGACCGAATCATCTGGTATTTATGAATGATCGTGAAATGGCTGAGTACGAGGTAAAATTACAAGAGATGGAAGCCGAAAGAAAATAAAAGCATAGCGGCAATTTTTGTGTTAAAATCTGTTGAGGTTCAATTCTTCAGCAGATTTTTAATTTCTAAAGGAGTAAGTTTTGGATAGTTTTAATCATAATTGTCGTTTGTGTGATAAGGATGCTTCCCAGGTTGTCGAGAAAATTAAACACGATTTATCCGAAGCCAAACCGCAATATAACAGCTTGAAAACAAGTTTTCTCAAACCTGCCAAAGGGCAGAAGTTATCTTTTAACAGTTTCCTCAGTTATGTACGGGGACAGGGAGTGCATATCAGCGGTACCGATCAATGTTCCAGGGTTAAGACTCTGATTAAAGATTACGCGTTAATTAATTTAGGTACGCTCATAATGACTATCGGTGTGACTTTCTTTAAGTTCCCGAACAATTTTGCCATGGGCGGAGTCACCGGCTTTTCCGTAGTTTTTGCTCGCCTGGTTCCGCAAATTTCCGCCGGCACAACAACAATTGTCCTTAATCTCGTCTGCTTAGCGCTCGGTTATATTTTCTTAGGGCGCAGTTTCGGCTTCCGCACAACTTATTCGACTTTATTGATGAACGCCCTGATTGTAGTCTATCAAAAGTATTTTCATCTCACTAAGCCTTTGACGGACCAACCGTTGCTGGAACTGAGTTTTGCCGTACTTTTGCCTTCAATCGGCGGCGCCTTGCTCTTTTATGCCGGCGGTTCGTCCGGCGGTACGGATGTAATAGCCATGTTGATGAAAAAATACAGTAACGTCAATATCGGCAACGCTCTGGTTTATTCCGATTTTTTGATTACATTCAGTTCGTTCCTCGTTTTCGATATTCGCACCGTTTTACTGTCTATTTTGGGTATGCTGGCGCGCGGTTCCATGGTTGATGCGGTTATGAACACTTTAACCATGTCCAAATATTTTATTATCGTTACCACCAAACCTGATATTATCGGTGATTATATTACTTTAGTTAAGCATAGGGGAGCGACCAAATTGCAAGGAGAAGGTTATTTTACCGGGCAGAAGCAGACAGTATTTATTTGTGCCGTCGGTCAATATCAAGCCGGATTGATGGCCCGTGAAATTCGCAAATTGGACGAACATGCTTTTATTCTGTTGACCAGTACCAACGAAATTTTAGGTAACGGTTTTAAGGACACGTTCCGTTAAGCATATGCAAATTTTCAGTTAAATAGGCACCTATACTGCGAAAAATGCGTTATAAATAGCTTTATGGAGACGAATCGTCGATTTTGCGCAGAAGGAGGACAACATGCAGTTAACCAAACTATTTAAGCTGAAACTTTCATCCTTTCAAATAATAATTTTAGGTTTTGCACTCCTGATAGTCAGCGGCGCGTTATTGCTGATGTTACCCATAGCCACGGTCAGCGGAGAGGTAACGCCGTTTGCAGATACGCTGTTTACAGCCACTTCGGCAGCCTGCGTGACGGGACTGGTTGTCCGTGATACGGGAACTTATTGGTCGATTTACGGTAAAACAATAATTCTTCTACTTATTCAAATCGGCGGTTTAGGTGTTGTTACTATTGCCGCCTCTCTGACCTTGCTTTCGGGGAAGAAAATTTCGCTGATGCAGCGCAGTTGGATGCAGGATGCTATATCCGCTCCCAGTGTAGGGGGAATTGTTCGTTTAACTAAATTTATCCTACAAGGTACCTTCATTATTGAGTTGGCAGGTGCTTTAGCTTTAATCCCGGTTTTCTTGCCGGATTACGGCTTTCGGGGCGTATTTCTGGCCATTTTTCATGCCGTATCGGCTTTTTGTAATGCCGGCTTTGATTTACTCGGCCGTAATAATGATTTATATCCCTCTTTGGTGCATTATCGGGCTAATTATTGGCTGAATATTGTTGTTATGCTGTTAATTATTATTGGTGGTATAGGATTTTTAACATGGCAGGATATTTGTCAGAAACGTTGGCATTTCAGGCGCTATCGCTTACAAAGTAAAGTTATTTTGCTGATTACCCTGTTATTGATTATTTTTCCGGCGATTTTCTTCTATTATGTTGATTTTGCCGCTTTACCTACAGGCGAAAGAGTGATTACGTCGTTATTTCAGTCCGTAACTCCGCGGACCGCCGGATTCAATACTGTCGATATTATGAGTATGAGCGACAGCTCCAGAGCAATTATTGTCTGCCTGATGTTGATTGGCGGTTCACCCGGCTCAACTGCCGGCGGTTTCAAAACTACAACTTTAGCTTTGTTGTTTGCTAATGCCTTTGCCGCCTTCCATCGCAAAGAAGAACCGATATTGCTCAATCGACGAATTGAAAATCCTATTATCAGAACGGCAGCAACGATATTTTTAATGTATCTGCTTTTGTGCCTGGGTGGAGCAATATTTATAAGTACATACGAGAGTTTGCCTTTGTTTACGTGTATATATGAAACGGCATCCGCTGTCGGTACCGTCGGTTTGACTTTAGGCCTGACGCCTAATTTACATATCGCATCCAAACTGGTTTTAATTGCGCTGATGTTTTTAGGAAGAGTCGGAGCTATGACCTTGATTTTTGCAGCTTTGAATGAAAAGAAATTGATTAATTCCAAATTACCGAAAGAACAAATTATGGTAGGTTAGGTGTAACATGAAGAATATTTTATTAATCGGTTTAGGACGTTTCGGCCGCCATATTGCGATGCAACTGGCTGAAGAAGGCCATCAGGTTATGGCCGTCGATTTTAACGAGGGTAGAGTGAATGCAGTCATGGATTATGTCACCAATGCCCAAATCGGTGACAGTACACAGGCTGATTTTCTCCGTTCCCTGGGTATTGGCAACTATGATGTTTGCTATGTAACTATCAGCGGCAATTTCCAAAATTCTTTGGAAACGACCTCTTTATTGAAAGAGTTGGGCGCCAAATTCGTTATTTCCAGAGCGGAAAGAGATGTCCAAGCGAAATTTTTGCTGCGTAACGGAGCCGATGATGTTGTTTACCCTGAGAAACAAATGGCTAAATGGGCTGCGATTCGTTATACGGCGGATCACGTTTTCGGTTATGTTGAGTTGGATCAGGACCATGCCATTTTTGAAGTGGAAGTGCCGGAAAAATGGGTCGGTCATACAATCGGCGAGCTTGATGTCCGCCGTTTATACGGCATAAATATTCTGGGAATAAAAAAAGACGGCAATACCGATGTCGTTGTTACTCCCGCTACCAAGCTCACGCCGGATGTTACTATACTTGCTTTAGGTGAGTACAAAGCTTTACATAAGTGCTTCGATATCTGATTTTTGTGCAATTGCTGAAATAATATGCGCATTTTAGTGGATTTATTAGGCAATTATGTGCATATCTGTGATAATCTGATATAATTACCATATATAACTTAGTTTATCAGTGGGGAGAATACAATGGATCAAGCTTACTTGTTTAATATTGGCGAGAACTTTGAGAGTTATAACTTTCTCGGTGCTCATCGGACTCGAGAAAATGATCAGGACGGCTATGTTTTTCGCGTTTGGGCACCCAATGCCCAGGCTGTAACTGTTTTCGGTTCATTTAACGGGTGGAATAAATTTGAGTACTTTATGCACAAAGATTGGGCAACAGGCATATTTTCACTGTTTATTCCCAATTTAGCCGATTGGACACGTTACAAATATTGTGTACAGCAGCAAAGCGGCAATTGGGTGGATAAGATTGATCCTTTCGGTCGCCATTTTGAAGAAAGACCAAGTACAGCTACGATTTTGGTAGGTGAAGGCGATTATGTCTGGCAGGATGAAGAATTTTGTCGGCAAAGAAAATCAGTATTCGATCCGCAACCTTTGAATATTTATGAAATGCATCTTGGCAGTTGGATGAAACATTGGGACGGTAATTGTTACAGTTATCGTGACTTAGCTGAGAGATTACCCGATTATTTGAACGATATGGGCTACAATGCCGTGGAGTTTATGCCGGTAACTGAATATCCGCTGGATGCTTCTTGGGGCTATCAGGTAACGGGATATTTCGCTGCCACGTCGCGTTACGGGACACCGAATGACTTGAAATATCTGGTTGATTGTCTGCATCGCCATGGAATCAAAGTTATTTTCGACTGGGTGCCGGCTCATTTCCCGAAGAATGAGGTGGGCTTGGCTCGCTTTGACGGTACGCCGCAATTTGAATATGCCGATCCTTTGAAAGGTGAACAACCCAGTTGGGGTACATATATTTTCGATTTTGCCAAACGTGAAGTACACAGCTTCTTAATTTCTTCCGCTAATTTTTGGATTAAAGAGTTCCATGGTGACGGTATTCGTGTCGATGCAGTTTCCGCTATGCTTTATTTGGACTTCGATAAACCTAACGGCAGCGTGCGTAATGTCTATGGCGGTAATGAGAATCTGGAAGCGATAGATTTCTTACGCCGGGTAAATTCTATTTTGCGTGATCGCTATCCGTATTGCATGTTAATTGCGGAGGAATCGACAGCTTATCCTTCGATTACCAAGAGTGCGCAGGACGGCGGCTTAGGTTTCACCCATAAGTGGAATATGGGTTGGATGCACGATACATTGGACTATTACAGCTTGGATTACCTTTATCGCGTCTATCACTACCATATGTTAACTTTCTCGTTGACTTATGCTTTCAGTGAGAACTTTGTCTTACCTTTCTCACACGATGAAGTCGTACACGGCAAAAAGTCGATTTTAGGCCGACAGTTCGGCGATTTATGGCGGCAGATGGCCAGTGCCCGTTCTTTGTACGCCTGGCAAATCGGTCATCCAGGAGCCAAACTTAATTTCATGGGCTACGAGTTGGGGCAGTTCGCCGAATGGAATTTTAATGAACAAATCGACTGGTATTTGTTGGAATATGAACATCACGCCAAATTACATAATTACATTCGCAAGTTGAATCACTTGTACTTATCCGAACCGGCTTTATGGACCAAGGAACATGATTGGTCCGGATTTAAGTGGTTACAGGTCAACGATGCCAAGAATTCCGTTTATGCCTATGCCCGCTTTGCCGACAAACCGGAAGATACCTTGGTCTTTATCTTCAATAATACACCGGCGGTTTTGGACGATTATAAATTGGAATTGCCCTACTACGGTAAATATGAAGTTTTGCTGAATTCCGATGATAATGAGTGGTACGGTTCCGATAACTTGGGTAAATTGCAGGAAATTCAAACGGTTACTTTGGATGCGGCTGCTGCCAAACAGAATTACGATCTGACAAAAGAAAAATTTGATAAAAAATTGCAGAAGTTCTCGAAAGAGCATGCCGAAATGAAGAAGAAGCTTGCCGCACTTAAAGAAGAATACGTTGATTTGTTGCTGGAACAGGCTAATTACGGTAAATTGATGACGATGACTCGAGATGATATTCAGAATCTGCATTATCCGGAATTGAAATACTACTCTTTACCTGATTTGGCGATGACCGAATTGCAAACTTTGACAAGTCCTTATGCCAGCTGCGACATTAAGTTGCCGCCGTTATCAGTCTTGATTTTAAAGTACAAGGGTAACTGAAAATCCGTTGTCTATTGTCGATAACAGCAAAAAATGCCGCCATCAGGCGGCATTTTTAATTATAAAAAGCTGGAAATCAGAATCGAACTGACGACCTACTGATTACGAATCAGTTGCTCTACCGACTGAGCTATTCCAGCGAATAATACAAAATTATTATAAGGGAAAATTCCGGCTTGTCAAATTAGCAGCGGATTTTGGTATAATAGGAAAAGATAGAAATTGGAGAATTTATGAATAAAACAAATAGTAACAATGTGAAAATACCGGGCGGCAAACGAATCCGCTTCAAAACATTTAAGCCGCAAAATAATATTAAACCGCAGCCGATCGGACCGGTGACGAATAAATTGGCGAACGAAAATAAAGAAAAGCGTAACGGGAAGAACTTGCCGCTCATAGCGACCAAGACTCCGGTTAAAAGCAGCAAGGCGCCGTTATTTGCTCACGGCAGCAGAATAAGAATAGCTAAAAACAAGTTATTACAAAAGAATCAAATTCGCCCGTACAAAAGAACTAAACTGAAGTTGTTGTATCGGCCGAATTTATCGCCGCAGTTGGAGTTTTTAAAACTGGCTGACAGTGAACCTAAATTTAACACCTATGAAAATCGTTTTCAAAGAATGATGTCTGTTCAGACACCTCGTTCGGTCAGTAAGCAGCTGCCGAAAGCACCGCAGGGAGCGCTTAAAATTATCCCTTTAGGCGGTCTGTGTGAAGTGGGTAAAAACTTAACATGCTATGAATACGAAAATGAGATTATAGTTGTTGATGTCGGCGTGAAGTTTCCGACAGAGGATCATCCGGGAATAGACTCGGTTTTGCCTAACATGCAATATCTTTACGATAATAAAGATAAAATCAAAGGTATTTTTATTACCCACGGACATGAAGATCATATAGGCTCAATTGCCTGGCTGATGGAAAAGGTTAAAGCCCCTATATTTGCCGGCCCTCTGGCTATCAAATTAATTGAGAAAAAATTGAAAGAGCGGAACTTAACTAATGCCTGTCGTGATTTACATGTTTGTCATAGCGGTGAAACTGTAATAGCCGGTAAATTTAAGGTGGAATATATTCATGTTAATCACTCGATTGCGGATGCCTTCTCTTTGGCGATTTTCACTCCGGCCGGAACAGTTATTCATTCAGGTGATTTTAAGGTGGATTTTACGCCGATAAACGGACAGGCGATTGATCTGCAACGTTTTGCCGAATTGGGCAAAGAAGGCGTTCTTCTTTATATGTGTGAGAGTACGAATGCGACCAAAAACGGTTATACGATGTCGGAAAAAACTATCGGTCGGTGCTTTGATGATTATTTCCGGGAAGCTGCAGGCAGAATCTTTGTTTCTACTTTCTCGAGCAATGTTGATCGGGTGTCTCAAGTTATCTCCGCGGCCGAAGCTTATAATCGTAAAGTTTGTCTTTTAGGACGTTCGATGCAGTCCGTTTTCCAAGCTGCCTTTGACTTGGGATATATTAAAATTAAGCATAATACTTTAATTGATTTAAAAGATATTCATAAATATAAGCCGCAGGAACTGTGCTTCATTATGACCGGCAGTCAGGGAGAGCCTTTAGCTGTTTTAAGTCGAGTTGCTTATTCGGAGCATCCGGCCATCAGTATCAAAGAAGGCGATACCATTATTTTGAGTTCTTCTCCCATCCCCGGTAATGAACGTTCAGTTGTCAGGGTTATTGATGAGTTGTATAAACACGGTGCTACGGTTATATATAATCAATTGAATGAAGTGCATGTTTCGGGGCACGCTTCAAGAGAAGAATTGAAATTGATGCACAGCATTATCAAACCGCGTTACTTTGTTCCGGGACACGGTGAATACCACATGCTTTATGAACATGCTAAATTAGCGCATGAATTGGGGCAACCGTGGAATAATATTTTTATTATGCATAATGGTGACGTCCTTTCTTTGAAAGACGATTTTGCCGCTATTACCGGATATGTACCGGGTAACGACGTTTTGATTGATGGCAGCACCAGAACTTTGGCTAATACCAAAGTTATTCAGGAACGTCATACTTTAGCTGATAAGGGCTTAATCGATCTGGCCTTTGCTGTAAATGAATTGAACGGTGACCTTTTGGGTGAAGCGGAAATTAAGACTGTCGGTTTTATTTTTGAAACCGACAAGGGAATTGAACATAATTTTAAAGAGGTAATCAGTCGGGAAATTCAGGCGGCGAAGAAGAGCGGCAAACCGTTGGCAACATTCTTGACCTCAGATTATTTCCGCCAAAAACTTTTAGCTTATTTACATAAAGCGACGGGGAGAGAAGCTGAAATAATTATTAGTATTGTCCCTGTACGTCTGCGATAAGTTGTGTTATAATATCAAAGTTATTTGCACCTAAACAGGTGCCCTCGCCTGATATTTTCAGGCCAATGTCCGAGAGGAGGTGAAGTCATGGATCGTAACTATGAATTAATGTTTGCATTAGTTCCGACTTTAGATGAGGAAGCTTTGAAGCAAGCTGTAGAGAGTATTGAAGCTTTAGTTAGCTCCAACGCTACAATTACATCTTCCGAAGCTGTCGGTAAGCAACGTTTAGCATACGAAATCAATGATTACAAGGAAGCTTATTATCATGTTGTTAAATTCCAAACAGCCAAAATTGAGCATCCGAAAGAAATTGATCGTTTGTTGAAGATTAATGAATCTGTTCTGCGTTTTATTATTGTTCGTCAAGACAAGTAATTGGAACGCGAAAGTTGATGGAGGCAAATAATAATGAATAAAGTTATTTTGATGGGTCGCTTAACTAAAGATCCGGAATTACGCCGGACCAACACGAGCGGTATACCTGTGGTTTCTTTTACTTTGGCGGTTGATCGTCGCTTCAAATCACAAAACGGTGAACGCGAGACTGATTTTATTTCGTTAATTGCTTGGCGTCAACAAGCTGAATTTGTTGCCAAATATTTGCATCAAGGCTCTAAAATTTGCGTAGTCGGCACCCTTCAAACTCGTAGTTATGAGAAGAACGGTGAGAAACGTTATGTTACGGAAGTGGTAGTTGAAGAGGTTTACTTTGCTGAAAGTAAAAACGGCAGTGCTCAAGGCTCCAATTCTGCCGCGAACTATACGCCGACAGCTAAAGCTCAGGGACAGGCTCCCGTACAGGCTAATGATGCCTTTGACATGGATAACGGTGACGAATTCTTTAAGACTTCAGGCAGTGATGATGTTCTGCCGTTTTCTTTATAACTAATGAAGGAGTTACAATATGGCTGAAAATCGCAGTTTTCGTCGTCCGCATCGTATGCGCAGAAAAGTTTGTCAGTTCTGTGCCGACCATGTGGAAGTAATTGATTACAAAGATGTCAATACTTTAAAGAAATTTATTACTGAAGCGGGCAAGATTTTACCGCGTCGCAACAGCGGCAACTGTGCTAAACACCAACGTCCGTTGGCTGTAGCAATTAAACGTGCCCGTTTTATGGCGCTTTTACCTTTTGTCGGTGAGTAGTTTATCTATCTGTTGATAATTGATTTAGTCCTCTTTTGCACTTTTTAAGTTGCTTCGGAGGACTTTTTTATACTTGGTTTTTCTTTTCTTAAATTACCGATTTTTTTGTTTTATTTGGTAATTCTATCGTTTCACTAAAACAATATATGCATGTGCACAAAATTGTCCCTTTCTCTTGCACTAAACTTAGTTAATTAGTATAATTTAAGAAATTAAAGGAGTAGAGAGTTATGTGGGCTATTGTAGGAACATGGCGTATGGCTTTAGAAGGTATTACTAAGGCTGCCGGTGAACTGTCTGCGGGCAGAAGTGCCGGGGACGCTTTGGAAATTGCCGTTAAAGAAACGGAAGATTATCCTTATTTTAAGTCCGTCGGCTACGGCGGTTTACCTAATGAGAATATGGAAGTCGAGCTGGATGCAGGTTATATGGACGGCGATGATCTGACTGTCGGTGCTGTAGCCGGTATCAAAGATTTTGCTAATCCTATCTCCGTTGCCAGACGTTTGTCACTTGAAAAATGCAATAATTTTTTGGTAGGTACGGGCGCTGAAGCTTATGCTTCCAAATCCGGTTTTGAGCGTAAAACTATGCTGACTCAAAGAGCAAAAATTCATTATTATAATCGTCTGAAACAGGAACAGAAAGAGAGCAAAGCGGCAAATTTGAAACCGTATATCGGTCATGATACCGTAGGCATGGCCTGTTTAGATCAGGCACAGAAAATTTGTGTTGCTACGTCAACTTCCGGCTTGTTTATGAAACGCCCGGGACGGGTAGGAGACAGTCCGCTTGTCGGCTCCGGTTTCTATGCCGATTCTGCAATCGGCGCAGCTACGGCGACCGGTTTAGGCGAAGATATTATGAAAGGCCTGATTTCATACGAAATTGTGCGTTGCATGGAAGAAGGTATGTCGGTTCAGGCAGCTTGCGAAATGGCTGTCAATAAGTTGGATTTGCGTTTAAAAAAGATTAACGGTACGGCGGGTGATATTTCAGTTGTCGCATTGGATAAAAAAGGTAATTTCGGTGTAGCAACCAATATCAGCGGCTTTTCTTTTGTTTATGCTTCTGAAAAAACGGCGCCGACAGTATATGTCACGGAATTGAAGGAAGGACATACTTTGTATACGCCGGCTAAACAGGAATGGTTGGATGAGTATATTAAAACTCGAACCGCACCGTTGAAATTATTATAAAAAATTGAGGGAGATTTATATTTATGGAAGATATGGAAATGATTTGCTGTCAGATAATAGCTCAGGCCGGTACGGCGAAATCATCTTTTATTGAAGGTATGCGGGCAGCGCGCGGCGGTGATTTTACTCGCGCCGAAAAATTATTAAGTGAGGGCAATGCTGCTTTCGCCAAGGCTCATGATGCGCACAGACAATTATTGGTCAAAGAAGCTAACGGCGAAAAAATCGAATTTTCTTTGCTGTTGTTACATGCGGAAGACCAATTGAATTCGGCCGATATCTTTAAGACTGTCGCTGAAGAAAATGTAGAAATGTTGCGAGTTTTATTGCGCAAATAAGTGCTGCGGAAAGAAATCGCTTATGGCTTTTAAACGTTTGTGTGCCTTTGTTTTGGACTGGTATTTATCGTCTTTGATTGTCGAAGCGGCAATCAGATTGTTAAGCTACCTGTTGCAATTGTCGCCGAAGTTAAGTATCACATCCGCTTACATTGAGATAAGCGTTTCATTGGCAGTTGCTTTCATTTATTATGTGCTCTTACCCTACGGCGGTAAGACGGCCGGGACTTTGATGATGCGCCTGTTTAATTTGGCAATTGTTGATTACAAAACAGCAGCTAAGCCGAAGTTCGGTGCCTTGTGCAAGCGCTTTTGCTTCGCCGGTTTTCTGCTGCAGGGGTATTTTTATTCTCAATTCACAAGGACATGGGAAAATTTACAGCATATTATAAATGTAAAAGAACTGATGTGGTTGGATCAGGCATTCTTAATTGCTTCAGTCGTTTGCTTATTGCTGACCATTTACTTAGGTATAAAAAACAAAAAATTTGACCGCTCGATACAAGACTGTATAGCACAGACAAAAGTAATCGTGCCGGTTTGAGGGAGTAATATGAAAAGAATTTATTTGTTTTGTGATAACGCTATGTCTACCAGTTTGATGGCTGCCAGAATGCAAAAAGTTGCAGATGCACATAATTTGGCGGTCGAAGTCAAGGCTTTTTCGCAGGCGCAGTTGGAAGACATCATTACGGAATTTCATCCGGACGCGGTTTTATTAGGACCGCAAGTCAAACACATTTATGAGAAGGTCAAGGAGAAATACGGACACTATGGAATGCCGATTTTCGTTATTGATCCGGATGATTATGGTCAGATGAATGGTGAACGCGTATTGAAGCGTGCCATATTAGAAATTAAGAAAGGTAGGAATGAAAAATGTTAAAAGAGCTTGATAAAATATTAGGCCCTGTTGCTAATTCCTTGTCCAAAAACAAAGTTTTGAGTGCTATCCGCGACGGATTTATGGTTTCCGTACCGGTAGTTATTGTCGGTTCCTTGTTTTTGTTGATTTCCAATTTCCCTATTAGCGGATATGAAGAGTTTATGGCGAGAATTTTCGGACCGACATGGTCGGAATTTCTCGGACGTGTAACAGCTGTAGCTTTTGACTGCGTTTCGTTGATGTCAACTTTAGCTATCGGTTATTGTTATGCTGCCGAACTCAAATTGACGAATAAAATAGCCGCCGCTCTGGTCGCTTTGGTTTCGTTTTTGATTGTTACGCCGCAAACTCATCTGACTCATGTAAATGAAGCCGGTAAGGCTTTCAGAGGATTTTCCTTCGGCAACTTCGGTACTGCCGGTATTTTCCTCTCCATGATTATCGCTATTATTTCAGTCGCTATATTTTCCTGGGCTTATAAGCGCAAATTGGTTATTAAGTTGCCTGACGGTGTACCGCCGGCAGTTATGGACTCTTTTGCCGCTTTAATTCCTGCCGCTATCGTGATGATCATTTTCTTCTTTGTCGGTATAATTTTTAATGCGACATCTTACGGTTATGCTCATAGCTTCATTTATGAAGTTTTGCAGGCGCCTTTGGTCGGCTTGGGCAAGAATAAATTGTTTGAAGTTATTTATCAGTTCCTGTCAACGCTGTTCTGGTTCTTCGGTATTAACGGCCCGGCTGTTACCAACACCATTTTTGCGCCGATTCACAAGGCTTTAACCTTGGAAAATTACGAAGCTGCCAAAGCCGGTTTGGCTATGACCAATATGTTTACCGCCGGTTTCTCCGATTTCTTCTGTAACTTCGGCGGCGGCGGTTCTACTTTAGGCTTAGTTATAATGATGGCGTTTATCGGCAAATCCAACAGAATCAAGATGCTCGGCCGCTTATCTTTGCCTGCCGGTATTTTCGGTATCAACGAACCGATTATTTTCGGCTTGCCGATTGTGTTGAACCCGATTATGTTGGTACCTTTCATCTTGACTCCGGTTGTCAATACCGTCTTGGCTATTATCGCAACCACCATCGGATTTGTTCCTATTACTTCCGGTGTGCAGCTGCCTTGGACCATGCCGATATTCTTCTCCGGCTATTTGATCAGCGGCTCCTTTACGGCTGTCATTTTGCAGGCTGTGTTGTTGATTGTGGATATGCTTCTGTATTTCCCGTTCTTAAAGTTACTTGATAATAAATATTTGGAAGAAGAAAAGGCCAATGCTGACAAAAAGGATGAGTTGGATGATTTGTCCTTTGACGATTTGACCGTATAATGAAGGCGAAAAATGAGAATAGTTTTAATTTTTGATCAGGGTTTGGCCGGTGCCGGCGGAAAGAGTAATCCCAACATCGGTTTGACCCTGGCTAAAGGCGGAATCGGTTCGGCTTTAATGCTTGAACCGCATTTCCGGAAAATCGGAGCGGATGTGCTGGCGACGCTTTATTGCGGCAATCAGTATTATGATGAAAATGAGCAGGAAGTTGTGCAGAAACTGACGGCGATGGTTATGAAAATTAAGCCTGATGCCGTAGTTTGCGGACCTTGCTTTAATTTTCAGGATTTTGCCAAAATGGCGGCGGAAGTTACCCTTTCCATAAAGACACGGACCGATATTCCGGTAGTCACGATGATGGCGGCCGAAAATACGGCGACAATTGATGCTTATAAAGACAAAATCAGCATCATCAGGATGCCGAAAAAAGGTGGCGTGGGTTTAAGTGAAAGTTTGGACAATTTAGCTGAGTGGTTGCGGATTAAATTAAATGATCCGGTACACCTGGCTGATTTGGAAAAACAAATTTGTTATTAAAAGAAAAAACTGCCGTTTTCGGCAGTTTTTTTCAAAATCAGGTTAATAGGTGGAGAAAATTAATGAGTATAAGTTTAGTGGCTATTCAGCAGGAGCTGAAGCGTTTATATCCTCAAATGCTGGAAGATTATCGGCGCTTGATGATGATTCCCAGTAAAAAAAGTGCGCCTTTGCCCGCAGCTCCCTTCGGAGCGGCGTGCGCCCAAGTTCTGCAGGCAGCTTCAGATATTTGTCGGCGCGAAGGTCTGATAACCGGTAATGTAGATAATTATATGGTCTACGGCCAATACGGCACGGGAGAAGAATATGTCGGCATGTTCGGACATCTTGACGTAGTAGAAGAAGGTGTCGGTTGGGATAGACCGCCTTATGCTGCTGTAATCGAGAATAACAGAATGTACGGTCGCGGAGCTTTGGATAGCAAAGGCCCGAGTATTGCCGCTCTGTATGCTTTGATTGCTCTGAAAAACCTGAAGATGCAGCCGTTACGTCCGATCAGAATGATATTCGGTGCGAATGAAGAAAGCGGTATGGCAGATATGGATTATTATTTGCAGCACTGCAAGGCGCCGGTTATGGGCTTTGTACCCGATAATAAATTTCCGGCAATTTACGGTGAAAGAGGCCGGGCTGTTATTCAAATCAGCGGTCCTGTCAAAGAATTTAATGATTTTTTCAATAATTATCTTTTACGCTTGGACGGCAGCGGTAAAACTCTCGGTATTGCCTGTTCCGATGAGCATTTCGGCAATTTAATCGTACGCGGGGTGAAACTCGTGGAAGTTAATGGTAAAACCGCAGTTAATTTCAGCTTGTCAATACCTGTTTGTGATATTAAGTCTATTTTATCTAAATTAAAATCGACAGCGGGAAATTTGACAGTTGAACTTTTAAGCTTTACTGAATGGGCCTTAAAAAATCCGAATTCCAGTAATGTGCAAGCTCTACAAGCTGCTTATACGGAAGTTATGCACGATTCTGCAACTATTACGACGACAACCGGCATGACTTACGCGCACAAATGTCAAAGCGTAATTCCTTTCGGACCGTCATTTCCGGGACAAAACGGCATTGCGCATTTACCGAATGAATGGTTTGACTTGGACGATTTGATGAAGTGTTCTGAGATATATGCCTACGGTTTGGCAAAATTGAATGAAGTTACAAAAATTATACCTTCATAATAGATAACAGGAGGACTTCTTATATGGCAATCAAAACGGAAATATGCATAGATAGTTATGCAGGAGCGAAAATAGCGGCAGATTTGGGCTATACAAGTGTGGAAATTAATTCCGCTTTGGACTTGGGCGGTTTGACACCGTCTCTAGGTTTGGTACGCGAGATATGTAATAACCTTAAGATAGAAAAAAATTGTATGTTACGCCCGCGCGGCGGCGGATTTTGTTATACCGCTTCCGAATATGAAACGATGCTGGCTGATTTGGATATTTTGTGCAAAGAAAAGATTGACGGTATTGTCTTCGGCTTTTTAACTGCTGATTATCATGTCGATATTGCCCGTACGGCAGAGATGATTACCAGAATTCATCAAGCCGGGCTGAAAGCAATTTTTCATCGAGCCTTCGACAATACAATTGATCCGAAGCAGGCTATAGAGACTTTGATTCAATTACGGGCGGACCGTTTATTAACAAGCGGTCAGGCGGGTACGGCTATAGAAGGTGCGGACTTATTAGCGAAATTGCAGGCCGAATACGGACAGGAAATTGAGTTGGTAGCCGGCGCCGGTGTTAAAGCGAAAAATGCCTTGCAATTATTACAGAAAACGAAGGTTAATTATATTCACTCCTCCTGCCGCGTGAAAGCTACGGATGTAACGAGTAAATTGAATGTCTCTTATGCCATATATAATGATTATCCGACAAATTACTTATGCACCGATTATAATTCAGCTGAAGCTTTACGGGCTGTAGTTGCCGATTATCAAAGTTGAAACGGCGCTGTAAATAGGGAGCGAAAATAAAAAATTTTGGGCGGATTGTTGGATAAATCCGCTTTTTTTTGCCTAAAATAACCAAAAATTAGGGCGGATGAACAATTAAAGTTGACAACATATGAGCCTTAGTGTATAAAAAGAATTGTGAGTTGTTTGTGCAATGTGTACTAAAACTTAAGAGAATAACGGTTTGAGTATAGTGAATTGTACAAATAAAATACATTTGAGGAGAAAAATTATGAATCTCAAGAGTATGTTGGAAGAGAAATTGACACCGATTGCTTATAAACTTGCAACCAACAAAGTTTTAATCGCAATCCGTAACGGTTTAGCCTTAAGTATGCCTTTGGTTATGGCCGGTTCTTTGTTGATGATTATTGCCAGTTTCCCGGTGCAACAATGGAAAGATTGGTTGAAGTTAACCGGTATAGCAACCTATTTGTGGAAAGGTGTCGACAGCAGCTTCGGTTTAGTCAGCTTGGTTGCCGCTTTCGGTATTGCTTATGACTTTGCTAAACAACATGATGTTGACGGTATTTCCGCCGGTATCATTTCTATCGGTTCTTTTATCACCTTAACACCGTTTGTGCAGGATAAAGAACAGGGTATGGCCGGTGTACCGACCAAATTCCTGGGCGCCAGCGGCTTGTTTGTTGCTATTATCATCGCTTTATTGAGTACTTTGATTTTTATCTGGTTTATAAAACGTAATATTCAAATAACTTTACCTGATACCGTACCGCCGGCTGTCGCTCGCAGCTTTTCCGGCATTATCCCCGGTATCGTGATAATTTCGGCTTGGTTGGTTCTATTTGCCGTACTGGAAGCTTCCGGTTTACCGAATTTGCATCTTTTGATACAGGAAGTTTTAGGTAAACCTGTCAGCCTGTTTACCAACAATTTGTTGGGAACTTGCGTAGTTGCCGGCTTGAACGGTTTGTTCTGGTTCGTCGGTGTACACGGTGCCGATACTGTCCATACTTTCTTCGGTCCGACCTGGACGGCTAATATTCAAGCTAATATGGATGCTTTCATGGCCGGTAAACCCTTGCCTTACATTGTTACCAATCCGTTTATGATGAACTTCGTTTATTTGGGCGGCGGCGGCGCAACTTTAGGTTTGGTTATCGTTTTGGCCGTTTTGGCTCGGCGTAAAGGCGCCAGCAAGCAGGCGAAAGCCTTAGTTCCCATTACTTTCGCTCCCGGTATTTTCAATATCAATGAGCCGACAATTTTCGGTGTACCGATTGTTTTGAATTTTAAATTGTTGATTCCGTTTGTTGTTACACCTATTGTTAATGCTATAATTACTTATACAACGATGAGTATCGGTCTGGTACCTTTGACAATGGCGATGGCTACTTGGACCATGCCACCTGTTTTGAGCGGCTTTTTCGTAACCGGCAGCATTCGCGGTTCGATTTTACAAGTCGTCCTGATCATTATTGATGTGTTGATTTATATGCCATTTGTTCTTAATTTGGAGCAGGGCTATAAGAAAATGGAAATGGAAAACGGGGAAGTTAAATGAAAAAGATAATGTTGGTTTGCTCCGGCGGTATGAGTTCCAGTTTGTTGGTTACCAAAATGGAGAAAGCTGCCGCAGCTGCAGGAGAAAAAGTTGAAATTTTTGCAGTTGGCGAAACTAAAGCCTTGGATTTACTCAAGGGCAGTACAGATATTAATGTTGTGCTTATCGGTCCGCAAATTCGTTTTGTTGAACCGGAATTTAAGAAAGTGATAGCCGATCGCCCGATAAAATTACAAGTTATCAATATGATGGACTATGGTATGATGAACGGGGAAAAGGTTTTTCAGGCGGCTATGAATTTGCTGAAGTAGCTGCAAGTACAATTTGATTTCGGAAACAGCGCTATAACGTCTGTCGGCGGTAGCGCTGTTTTGTTATAATAAGATGAGATTAAGCAAATGAGGGAGATAAAGTATGAAGGTAATTTTACTGGCTGATGTGAAAAATGTCGGCAAAAAAGATACAATTCTTGATGTCAGCGAAGGTTACGCCAATAATTTTCTTTTGAAAAAGAAGTTGGCAGTTTTGGCGGATAATAAGAACTTAAATTTATTACAACAAAAAAAAGGTTCGGAAGATGCTAAAGCGGCCAGAGAGAAACAGGCGGCATCGGAATTGGCGGCTACAATTAACGGAAAAACTTTCGTTTTAAAAATGAAGGCCGGTGAAGGCGGTAAGCTTTACGGAGCTTTAACCGCTAATGATGTTGCTGAAGTTTTGGAAAATTCCGGCTATAAAGTTGATCGTCGGGCTATAAGCTTGAACGGAAATATTAAAAACATCGGTAGAGTCACTTGCCATTTGAAACTTTATCGCGGTGTAACTGCTGAAATTAATGTGAATGTTGAAGCTCTTTGAGGGAGATTGACCGCATGACGGAAGCTGACTTTATAAACGAGACGAATAATATCGGAGATACGCCCAAAGTACCGTACAATTTGGAGGCTGAGAAAGCTGTTTTGGGCTGTATGTTGGCCGGTAAGAATTATTTGGCAACATTGCTGCCTTTATTAAACGAGGGCGATTTTTATGCAGCCAGACATCAAATTATTTTTAAGGCGATTTGTCGACTGGTAAATGAACGTAAAGCTGTAGATGCTTTAACTTTAGCCGATAAATTGGAAGCTTCCGGTCAGCTGGAGGAAATCGGAACGATGGCCTATATCGACGAATTGGCTAACGCTCCCAGAATTTTGGAAAATGCGCAGCAATACGCCAAATTGGTACACAGTAAAGCCGAATTGCGGCAGTTGCAGCAGGCTTTGCAGGAAGTAACGGCACTTTTGCAGAAGAGTGACAGTGCGGAAGAGGTGATGGACAGCCTTGTATCCAAGCTGCTGCAGATCCGCAAGTTATCCAAAGATAGCGGTTTACAGGCGATTTGGCCGATTATGGATGAAACTTTGGCCTATTTACAAGAAATTGATAAATCGGGCAGTCGCTTTCGCGGCTTGAAAACTTATTATCCTTCGCTGGACTTGGCTTACGGCGGCTTGAAACCCGGTTCTTTGAACATTTTAGCTGCTCGACCGGCGATGGGTAAATCGGCTTTAGCTGTAAATATAGCCTGTAATGTCGCCTGCCTGGCCAAATTACCGGTAATAATTTTCAGCTTGGAGATGAGCAAACAGGAAATTTCCATCCGCCTTATGTCGGGAATCAATTTTATCAATGCTTCCGATTTCAACAAGCCGCCTTTTCCACAGGAATTTTGGTCCAAAGTATCAGAAGCTGCCATTAAATTTTATGATGCACCGATTTATATTGACGATCGTCCCGGCATAACCCCTTTTGAAATTTTGAGCAAGGCCAGACAATTAAAATTGGAAAAAGGTTTAGGTTTAATTGTTGTCGACTATCTTCAGTTGATGCAGTCGGATAATCGCAGTGATTCGAGACAACAGGACGTTTCCGATCTTTCACGTAATCTCAAACTTTTAGCCAAAGAACTGGAAGTGCCGGTAATTGCCCTCTCGCAGCTTTCACGTGCTTGTGAAGCCCGGCAGAATCGCCGGCCGATATTATCGGATTTGCGGGAGTCAGGTTCAATTGAACAGGATGCCGATACGGTAACTTTTATTTATCGTGATTCTTATTACAAAGAAAAAGAAGAAGGCATTACGGAAAATTCTGCTGTTAGTGAGGCGGAGATTATTATTGCCAAAAACAGGCACGGAAAAACAACAACTGTTAAGTTGAACTGGATGCCGGATTATACATTGTTTGCCGAGAACAGCAATTTGGAGGCGCCGCCTGAAGCCCATAATCAGGATTTTGACGAATTTACACCCGATAAATTGAGCCCGAACTTTTTGCCGCCTGTAAGCTCCGAAACTGCGGCCACTTCGTCTACAGCCGAAGAAGTCGTACCGGATTTACCTTTTTGACGTTGCTCAGGCAACAAGTGGAGGCTGGGCATTAATATGGCCGATAAATTGACGAAAAAATTTTTAGAGCAGTTAAATAATTTTGTAAAAGACAGACAACCGGAAAAAATTTGGCTTGCCTGTTCCGGCGGCCCTGATTCACTAGCTCTGCTTTGGCTTTTAGCTGATAATTTGCCGCCTGAGATAAGTTTGAACGTTTTACATGTTTGGCATAATTTACGTGCGGAAGCGGAAGCGGAATATTACAAATTAGCTGCCTCTTTACCTAAGCGAGTGCAGAAATTTCAGGCTTTTTATGCTGACGTTAAGGCCTATGCGCACGATTGCAATTTAAGTGCTGAAGTTGCTGCCAGAGAATTAAGGCGTTCAGCTTACGCATATTGTACGAACGGGGAAGAAAAAGCATATGTTTGTTTGGCTCAACATGCCGATGATCAGGCCGAAACAATAATTTTGCACGTCTGTAAGGGGAGCGGCATGAACGGTTTATGCGGTATAGCTTCTTTAAAAAGACATTTAACGGCGCCTGAAACTGTAAAACAGATTAAAAACGCCGGTTACTTAAAACTTGTTACGGGAACTTGCGCAACCGAGAGACAATTTAGTGAGTTAAGTGCTTCAACTCTGAACAACGCCTGCTTTTATACGGCCTGGCGTCCGCTATTACCTTTATTGAAAAAGGAATTGCTTGAATATGTTAAAGCCCGCAAACTCGATTATTCGGTGGATCGGACCAATTATGACCCTCATTATGAGCGCAACTTTATTCGTCTGCAGCTTTTACCGGCTTTAACTGAGCGCTTCCCGCAGACTGTCGAAAAATTAGGTAATTTGGGCGCTACGGTTGAGCGTACTTTGCAGGCGACAGATTATTTGTTGGCTAATAATGCACAGATAAAAAAAGTCAGGGACTTATCCGATGCGCAAAAATTGGAGGCGGGAGAAAAAGTTTTGGCTCTATCTTTTCTTGCAGCGGATAATAAAAGCGTTTTTTTAACTTTGCCTGAAACTGTCCGCAACCTTTATTTAGAACGGCAACTGCACAATAAATTCCCGGATTTGCTTTTATCAAGAACACAATACAATAACATACAGCATTTATTTAATCTTGCTCTCTACCGTCCTTGTAAAGATTTACGGCTTATAATTTTACGTAAAGATTGTTTAATGTTGCTGATCGATCGCTTGCTGTTAATATATTCGTCGCCGCACTTTAATTTTTCGCACGCATCGTTTGACCGCTCGCTGATATATAAGAAGTGTCGAAAATATTTTTTAGAACATTATGCCGTAATTTTACCTTTAAAATCCAACTGGCGACGTTATTACCGCCTAAGCGGAGAATTGCCCGAAAATATGTGCCTGCGTACCATCCTGCCGGGTGACTATTTTAACGTCAATACCGCAAATTCCTGCAAGCGTCGCCTGCTTAGCGATTATTTGCACAAAAGCAACTTACCGGAATTTCTCTGGCCGGAATTATTGGTTCTTTCCGAGAAAAATAGCCGACATTTGTACCATCTGTTTTACAAAAATTTAACAAAATGGCAGACCTTCTCTTTATTATCAAATGACAAAAAACTGTAGTCGCAGGCTATTTGTGTTAAAATTAGACGTACTTCGGTTAAAGGAGAATAGGCATGACTCAGAGTAGGTTACCAGGTAAATTTTCGGAAATTGGCGGTATGTATCCGGCACATTTGTTGATTAGTCAGGACGAATTGACAGCTATGGTACAACGTTTAGGTAAACAAATTACGGAAGATTATTGTGGGAAACAAATTTTATTGGTTTCTATATTGAAAGGTTCCTTCATTTTTTGCAGCGATTTGGTACGGGCGATTGATTTGCCGACGACAGTGGAATTCATGGCATGCAGCTCCTATGGTGACGGTACGAGCAGCAGCGGTAAAGTTAAAATTATTAAAGATCTGGATTGTGATATTAAAGATAAGCATGTAATACTGGTTGAAGATATTGTAGATACGGGATTAACTTTAAGTAAGTTAAAGGAAGTACTGTCTTTACGTCATCCGGCCAGCTTGAAGATTTGTACGGCGTTCGATAAACCTGTTAAACGTAAAGTTGAACTCCATCCGGAATATGTAGGTATTGAAGTCCCGGATGAGTTTATTATCGGTTACGGCCTGGATTATCAGAATTACTATCGTAATCTGTCGGAAATTTATGCCGCCAGACCGGTAGAAAATTAAATTGGAGTTGTTATGTTTGAAAAAGAAAAGCGAAAAACTAGAGGCATAAGACCTAATATCGGCACTTTTCTGTTGCTGATTCTGTTTGCGTTCATTGCAATATACTACTTTATGGGTGATAAAGAACCGGACACCGATTTGTCTGCAATTTTACAGTTGGTGGATGACGGTAAGGTCCAACATGTAGATATTGTTAATAATAAGATTTCCGTTAAATTGATTGATACGCGGAAAGCCAAGCAGCCGGAGACAACTGTCACCGGAACTTCAGATGCTTCCTCGAATAACGATTCTTTGTTGAATATATTGGCTAATAATAAGCAGACGGACAAAAATAAAATTGTTCTGGACGGCAGAACGATAAATAAGTATGTTTCACCCAACTGGATGAATTTATTACTTGAAAAGTTGGAAAAAGCCAAAGATAAATACGGCTTAACTTATAACTATACCGAACCTATAAGTCTCGGAGCCATGACCAATGTTATATTAATTTTGGTAATGTTGGGTCTGTTGGCATTTTCAATGTGGAATTTATTCTTCCGGCAGATGGGCGAAGGGAAAAACCCTCTGAACTTCGGCGGCAGTAAAGCTAAAAGAGTTGATTTGAGTACCGACCCTGTGACTTTTGCCGATGTGGCCGGAGCCGATGAAGAAAAAGGTGAAATGCAGGAAATTGTCGATTTCCTGAAAAATCCGCAAAAGTATTATGCCCTCGGAGCTAAAATTCCGCGCGGTGTCCTTTTAGTCGGCCCTCCTGGTACCGGTAAGACTTTGTTGGCCAAGGCTGTCGCAACGGAAGCAGGTGTACCTTTTTATACCATTTCCGGTTCCGATTTCATGGAAATGTATGTCGGTGTCGGCGCTTCCCGTGTCAGAGAGATGTTTAATGAAGTCAAAAAACACACGCCGGCGATTATATTTATTGATGAAATTGATGCTATCGGTCGTCAGAGAGGCTCCGGTTTAGGCGGCGGCCATGATGAAAGAGAGCAGACTTTGAATCAGATCCTGGTTGAAATGGACGGTTTCAGTTCAACTCAGGGAATTATAGTTATGGCGGCCACCAACCGTCCTGACATTTTGGATGCAGCTTTGACCAGACCCGGTCGTTTCGATCGGCAAATTACTGTTTCACCGCCTGATATTCAAGGGCGTGAAGATATTTTGGCGGTACATGCCAAAGGTAAAAAATTGGCCAAGGGTATCGACTTACGTGAGATTGCCCGTATTACTCCGGGCTTTACAGGTGCCGATTTGGCTAATTTGCTGAATGAAGCGGCATTGTTGGCGGCGCGTAAAAATGCCAAAGAAATTACATATTTTGATATTCAGGATGCAATATTCAAAGTGATGCTCGGACCGGAGAAGAAAAACCGCATTATGAGCGAAAAGGAGAGAAGTATTACCGCGCACCACGAAGCCGGTCATGCCATTATGGTGCGGGCCATGAGTGAAACTGAAAGAGTTGAACGCGTTTCTATAATTTCAGCCGGTCAGGCGGGCGGATATACAGCCCATAAGCCCTTTGAAGATCTGTATTATGCCAGCAAGGATCATTTGTTGCAGAATATTATGATTGCTCTGGGCGGCCGCGGCGGCGAGCAATTGATTTTCAAACAAATAACTACCGGTGCTTCCAATGATTTGGAAAGCTGTAACAAGTTGGCCCGAAAGATGGTTACCGTTTACGGTATGGCCGAGCATATGGAAAATCTGGTATTCACGGAATCGGACGATATGTTTATGGGCCACGGTATCGGGCACAGTCACAGCTTCAGTGAACATACGGCACAACTTATCGACAACAATGTTAAAGAAATAATTGATGCAGCTTACAAGCGGGTTATGACCTGCTTAAGTCAGCATGAGACGGCTTTGCGGAAAATTGCAGAGCGTTTGTTGGAAGTGGAACGTATTGATGAGGTAGAGTTTGAAATCCTTTATTTGGAGAACACACCGCCGGAGATTTTAGCTTTGGATGCTGTTAACCTTGGAAGAGAGCAGATGATTAAAGACGGCTTGTTGCCGACCAAGGATAATTTAGCGGAATTCAAGGAAAAGTATGCGGCCCAAAAAGCTGAAACCGAGAAGAAAAGAGCTATGGCGCAATTGCAGGCTGCTGAAGTTCCCGATTTAACTGAAGCTTAAAAATAAGTCGGCGGCTGTTTGCCGCAGCGCAATAAGCGTAATAAAAAGCACATGGACTAACCATTAACGGTAATTTCCATGTGCTTTTTCATTTATCTTATCGGCAATTATCGGCAAGCGACAAGAGCAATAAGACTGTTGTTACAATTTCTCGTCAGCCAATCTCTGACCGACAGCTCTGACTTCCTCCGGCCCTAAGAATAGGACCAAATCACCGGGGTGACACAATTCCGCTAAACGCTTTTTTATCTGCTCATAATCCGGTTGCAATTCCGCATGCCCGCCGGCAGCATTGATAGCGTCGACCAGCATCTGCGAGCTGACACCGAAATCGCTCTGCTCCCGGTCGCTGAAAATATTCATGAACAGAACATGCTCCGCATTTTTCAAGGCATCGACATAATCCGGGAAAAGATTCTTTACGCGACCGTAGGTTAACGGTTGATAAACAACATAGCGATGCTTGTACGGCAGCTTGGCGGCAGCCATAATTGTAGCTTTAGTTGCTGTCGGATGATGGGCGTAATCGCCGACAATCGTCGCTCCCCGGAAAGTTCCTTTAACTTCAAAGCGCCCGTCAGCGCCGTGAAATTCAGCCAAAGCTTTAACTATAGTTTCAATATTGGCGCCGTATAAATCGGCTGCCGCTAAAGCCGCCAAAGCATTCAGGACATTATGGCGTCCGGGAACTTGTAATTTTACTTTCGTTAAGAATTGGCCCTGTTTATAAAAATCGAACTCGGGATAGCCGGCGTTATAAGTTAAATTAAAAGCCGCATAATCAGGTAATTTATGTTCCGCCCACATTCTGACCAATTCATCTTCACTTGTATTTTTAATTTCGGGATAATTGTCCGAATCGATGATATTGAAACTGTAAAGATTGACGTGGCCGTTTGCTTTTTCCGCCCGCATACGAGCAGCAGCTTCCAGACATTTATCAATATGCTTACCTCGATCGAGCACAATCAGCTGACCGTCTGCCGGAATATTGGCGATAAAGCGGGCAAAGCAATTGATGAGATTGTCCATGGTTTTGAAATAATCCAAATGATCATTGTCAATGTTCAATAAAATAGCTGTACTGCTGCGGAAATTGAGTAAACTGGAATTATATTCACAAGCTTCCGAGATTAAAAGCTCTCCCGGTTTACCGGAACGAACTGTGGAACCGTTAAAAGCACTGAATTCCGCTCCCAAATGTACGGACGGATCGAAGTTATCCGCAATCAGCATGGAAGATAACATGGAAGTTGTTGTCGTTTTACCGTGAGTGCCGGCGACGTTAATCACCTTGTTGTAATATCTTGTCAACCAGCCGAGAAATTCCGCCCGATCGATAATCGGAATACCTAATTCCTCGCAACGATTCAATTCCGGATTCGGTCGTTTAATAGCAGCCGTATAAATAGCCGCATCAGGGCCGAAATCATCAATCCACATACTATGGTGACTGTAATGAATAGTAATATTCAATTCTTTACTTAAGCGATCTGTTCGATCATTCTCGTGCGGATCGGAGCCGGCAACTTCATAGCCCAAATTGTGCGCCATAATAGCCAGACCGCTCATACTTATACCGCCGATGCCGACAAAAAACAAACGCGCATTGGCCGGTAAATCTTTTAATGAGTGTGGATGCATTGTTTCCATAGAAAAACCTCTTTCTTTTATAATGATAACATATGTAAGGAACTTTGAATTGCCGGCGATATTTTTAGTATAATAAGCGGAGAGCAAAGAGGGGTAGAAGACAGTGATTAAATACCGTGTGATTGCTATTTCGGAGACGGGAGCAGTCAGAGATAACAATGAAGATAATCTTTATCTTAATAGTGAATGGCGTCATGGCAGTGAAGTCAATGTACCTTATTGGCACTATTTGGATAAGACTGCAGATGCTTCATTGTTTGTCGTTTGTGACGGCATGGGGGGAGAAAGTTACGGTGAGGAAGCTTCATTAATTGCCGTTTCCGGTTTATCGGCCGTAGAAGACCGCTTAATTCACTCTTCCAAGCAGGATTTTGCAGAATTGATGCAGAGTTACCTGCTTATGGTTAATCAGGAAATATGCAATCGCATACGGACACATCACGGATTGAGAATGGGCACGACATTTTCTTCGCTGCTTATTCGCCATCGGACCGCCCGCTGTATTAATTTGGGCGACAGCCGAATTTATCTGTACCGTCGAGACAAGTTGAGACAATTGACGGTCGATCAGACGCAAGCGCAGAAATTGGCGGATTTAGGTCTGATCAGTCAAAGTGAAGTTAAAACGCATCCGGAGCACAATCGGCTGGTGCAGCATCTGGGCATATTTCCGAATGAATATAATTTGGAACCGGCTTTATCACCTGAAATCGAATTGGCCGTAGGCGATTGCTTTCTTTTATGCAGTGACGGATTGACCGATATGCTGTCGGACGAAACTATTCGAAAAATTTTATCTACGAGTAAAGATATTAAATTGGCGGCGGAAGATTTAGTCCAGAAAGCGATAATTGCCGGCGGTAAAGATAATATAACCGTTATTTTGTTGCGAATAGATAATATTAGTGATGAAAGACTGATGAAAAGCGGGCGGATTAAAACGGTTGCGCCGACGCAAGCAGCGGTAAAAACGGTGCTTAACCTGGAAGATACGCGGCAAAATCCTTTAATGAAGATGCGCCTGAATGAAAATTTATTGCATAATTTTCCGGCAGCGTCGATGCTTGATACCGGCGCAACGGGCGCGGACGGACTTGCAGATGAGGTTGAGACGGAGTTCAAGCATTTAAGTAAGGGTATCAGTAATTTTGACTTGTTGCAGCATCCTTATTTGGATTTTCAGAAGTTGGAAGAACAACAGGCCTTACAAGAAGCGGATAAACATGAAAAACAGCTGTTACAGGAAAAATTGTTGCAGACTCGGAATAATGAGCACGTTGAACGGCATGAGACAGTCGTCGATACTGTTGTTAATACGGGCGAAAACAAGGGCAGCAATATTTTGATCAGCCGCGTATCGGGCAATAATGCATCAGCCAGCACTTTAAGCTTTTTTGATGAAAATCGTACTTTGACGGAGCCGATTACTACCGATGATTTGCAACGCTTTAATCAAGCACGGGAAGCTGCCAGAAAAAGACAGATGGCCCAGCAGTTGAAGCAGAAAAAGCCGGATGAGGGCAAATACATCAGTCGCAATTTGCCGTATGTTACCCAAGCGTCGCCGGCTCAAACTAAAGGTAACTTTTCGGTAATTTGGCGCTTTATTTTGGCTTTGCTCGTTGTTATCGGCCTGGCGGCTTTTATCTATTATCTGTATCGCGTTTATGACTTTAATGTTGTCCTGTTTCTGCAGGATTTATTCAGTTAGGCCGCTTATAATGTGACGACGGTAACATTGATAAAATTGGTTAAAATAATTGTGTCAAAAATATAAACTTATGCTATAATGATAAAAATTACTGAACGGGGGACTTTCTATGTCGTTTATCGGAGATAGCATACGTAATTACTGTGTCAATTATTTTAACTTTAAAGGGCGGACAGGACGAGCCGAATATTGGACAGTAACACTGATTTTAGTTGTTGTGAGTGTTTTGTTGAATAGTTTGAGTTCTTCCTTGCAAACGCTTTTCAACCTTTTAACAATTATTCCAAATATGGCAATGGTTATGCGGCGTGCAAATGACTCTAATCTAAGTAAAGTCGTAGTTGTTTTATATTATGTTTTTTCTTTCATGGGCGTGATTTTAATACTTGTATCCTTACCCGCCGTAGCCGCCGTAACCACGTTTTCCCATGGCTTGAGCTCCACCTCTACAGGAGTTTATACTGTAATTTCTCTGATTTTCATTTCTTTTTTTACTATAGTCTCTACAATCATCGCCATTATTTTATGGCTGATAATAGCCTGCCGTAAGACAAGGGAAATTCCTTTTTCTACCAAGGATTCTGCCGCACATTTTGCCACGGATTTCACCACGGATTCCTCTATGGATTCCAACTCGGATTCCACCGCGGATCGGTATAACGTTAAACGATAATAGATTAAGCAAATTGAATTACTGCCGTTTATTAACCTGTATATCTGCCGGGATATTCGCTGCTGTGATTATGCTTTGCCTCATCTGAATAAAATTGATGGAGAGAATTATGCGGAAAAATTTTTCATTAACATCCACATTACAAGTAAGTTTGCTGCTTTTCGGCTTTTTTTTCGGAGCGGGAAACTTAATATTCCCGCCGTTGATGGGAAAAATGGCCGGAACGGAATTTTTGCCGGCAATCAGCGGCTTTGCTATTACCGCAGTTTTATGTCCGGTACTCGGTATTTTTTCCGTTGCTAAAATGGACGGTATGGACAATTTGGCGAAACAGGTAGACAAGTATTTCGGTTTGCTGTTCCCTTTGGTTATTTGTTTGGCTATAGGCCCGGGATTAGGTATACCGCGTGCCGGCAGCGTTCCTTTTGTGATGGCTTTGGAGCCTTTATTGCCGCCGGAAGTATCGTTACCTGCAGCCAGAGCCTTGTATACTGTAGTATTTTTTGCTATTGCTTTCTGGCTCTGTATTTCACCGGGAAAAATTGTACGGCGCGTCGGCAAATTTATTACGCCGCTGCTGTTGCTGTTGATATGCTCGTTGTTTTTTTCAACTTGGCTGAAATTTCCGTTCAGGCAGGGATTGGCCCAAGGACCTTATGCCGGAGCTTCGTTTTTAACAGGTGTTTTGGAAGGATATAACACCATGGATGCTTTGGCGGCTTTGAACTTCGGTTTTGCAATAACTATTGCTATTAAATCGCTCAATCTCAAAGACGGTAGGCAGAACGGCCGTTTCTATACTTATGCGGCAGCCGTTATCGCCGGTACTTTTCTTCTGATCGTCTACGGTATGCTGACTTATATCGGTGTAACAACAGCCGACTTGTTCCCGACAACGAAAAACGGCGCTGAAATTTTACGGTCTGCAGCCGCTATATCTCTAGGAAAATTCGGCTATGCCTTAATGCTTTCCGTTTTCAGCCTGGCGTGTTTAACGACTTGTATCGGCCTGATTGTCTCTTTATCCGATTATTTCAGTAAGATTTGCCCTTACTTTACTTATAAAAAAATGGTGACGATTATTTGCGTTATATCATGTCTTTTAGCTAATTTCGGTTTGGATGCGATTCTGAAATTTTCTTTACCTACTTTATTTATTATGAGTCCGGTCTCCGTTGTCTTAATTTTACTGGGTATAGGGGAACGCTTTTATCGCGGCAGAAGAATTGTTTTTTCTTTGACAGTTTACGTTTGTCTGCTGTTCAGCTTTATTGATGTCTTCAATAAGGCGTCTTGGATTCCGACACTGTTGCGTGATTTTATGGATTTATTGCCGCTGAGCGAATTCAAGTTGGCTTGGTTGGTGCCGACCTTGCTGGCTTTCGGGCTGAGTTTTATCGGCGATAAGCTTTATTTATGCAGCAGATGTCGTACAGCAGGCGCTTTGGACGTCAGTGAAAAGATGAAAACCGAATAAATTGCTGAATTACGTATTATCTATAAAGCAAATTATAATTATGAATAAAATATTGACAAATTTCTTATTTCTTCTAAAATAGACGTGGTGTGGTTAAGGTATGTTTACCTTTTCCGTGCGAAAATATTTTAGAAGGGATATTTATTTGCCGGTTTTCAGGCAAATAAATAGTAATGCAACAATGTTAGTTCCAATCATTTTAGGCTTAATAGTTATTGTTAACGCCTGTTTTGCTTTCACATTCGTCAAAGATTTGCTGAAGCACAAAAAAGAAACAGCGGCCGAACCGGGCAACCCGGTTGTCATGGCAATCGCCACATTCTTGATTTTCCTGCTTTCAACATTCGGAATTTCCGATTTTGCTATCGGTTCATCTTTGTATCCGAAAGCTAAATGGGTTAGCGACAAGAAATTGCCGGGTACATTGAACACTGAATGTGTTATACCGGTTGCCGTTATGGCTTTAGCCTATATTTCATCAATTAAAGTTGGTTTAATTACATTAGCTACAGCTATTGTTTGCCAAGTTATCGGTGCTTATGTCAGCCCTCGTTATGTTACGAAATTACCCACCAAGGTAATTAAAATTTTCGTATCAATCGGTTTAATTGTAGCGGCAATTTTGATTTTAGCCGGCAAATTCGGTTTGTATCCTGCAGGCGGCAATGAGAGTGCACTTACAGGTGGCAAGTTGATTTTATTTGCAGTTTTGTGCCTCATTTTCGGTGCGTTTAACAATATCGGCATCGGTTCATATCCTTTAACTATGGCTACAGTTTACGCTTTAGGCATGGACCCGGGTGTAGCATTCCCGATTATGATGGGTGCCTGCACATTCTCAGTTCCTATCGGTTCAATGCAATTTGTCAAGCTTGATTCATATAGCCGCAAAATAACGTTATTTACTTCCACTTTCGGTGTCTTGGGCGTATTGGTAGCCGCTTTTGTTGTTAAGAGTTTGAATACGGCAGCTTTACAATGGATAGTTGTTGTAGTTGTCCTTTATTCTGCTTTTACCATGATTCAAAGTGCTGTCAAAATGAACAGGGAGGAAAAGAAAAATGCAGAAAATTAGAATTCTCAGCGCAGCTGATATTAAAAAAGTTATGTCGATGAAGGATGCTATTGCCGCCGATAAAGTGGCTTTGCAAGTTTACTCGGAAAAAAAGTGCAACATTCCTTTGCGTGCCAATTTGAACATCCCGGAATATGACGGCCAAAGTCTTTACATGTATGGTTATGTTGCTCCCGCCAAAGCTTCCGGTGTTAAAATCGTTTCAGTTTATCCGCATAACATTGAAAAAGGCTTAACCAGTGTCCCGGCTACTATGGTGGTTTTGAACAGCGAGACAGGTGAAGTTAACTGTTTGATGGACGGTACTTACCTGACCCAATTAAGAACAGGTGCTGTAGCCGGTGCAGCAACAGATGAATTGGCAAGAGAAGATTCTCATGTCTTTGCTCTGTTCGGCACAGGCGGACAGGCTGAAAGTCAGCTGGAAGCAGTTTTGAATGTTCGTCCGATCAGAGAAGTTAAGGTTTTCGATATTTCGGCGGAACGGGCACAGGCTTTTGCCGCCAAAATGCAGGCTGAATACGGGCAGAAGTTTAATGTGGAAATTAAAGCAGTCGCTTCTGCGGCTCAGGCCTTGGAAGATGCGGATATTGTTACAGCTGTTACTACGGCTAAAAAAGCCGTTTTTGACGGTTCCTTGCTGAAACGCGGAGCTCATGTTAACGGTGTAGGTTCCTATACTCCGGATATGGCGGAAATCCCGGAATATGTTCTTACGCATGCCGGTAAAGTTTATGTTGATACTTTTGACGCTGTGAAAGAATCCGGTGATATTATTCAACCGATTAAAAACGGTGCCTTCAAGGAAACACAAATAACCGGTGAATTGGGCGAGAAATTGGCCGGATTCAAACCGGGAAGAAGTTCACAGGACGAATTGACTTTCTTTGAAACGACAGGCAGTGCCGTCTTGGATTTAGTGGTCAGCCAAAAAATTTATGAGGCTGCCGTCAAAGCCGGTATCGGTCAAGTTATTACATTGTAATTTCGGGAAACTTAACCCCGCAGACTAATACTACGAATCCTCTTTACCGTGTCGGTAAGGAGGATATTTTTTTGCCCGAGTACTGTATTTTTTTGACTTTAGCGTTATAATGACAGAAGTTAAATATTTGCAAGGAGGAAGCAGCTGTGCCGCAATTAATTCTCGGATATTTTAATTCAGTACGGGCGGCAATGAATAAGGCTGTAGCAGTTTTTCTCCTTATCATTGTGCAATTTAAGATTGCACGTCTTAAGTACGGAGCGTCGCATTGATTATTGCGATTGTGTACTGTACGAAGTCATAAGTATTTCAGAAAATTTTATATTCAGCGCTGACAGCCTTTTCGGAGCTTGCTCTGAAGTGGATGTTTTGAATTTAATTTTTTCTAAATTCTTTTTTCCTGAACAATTAGAACGGAGGTGAATGATATGGGACTTGATGATAGCCATAGTCGACGAAAAAACAGGCAGCATAAATTACATGGATTTTCGGACGTACCGTATCATTCATGTAAGATTGTCTGCCTCGAACTGATTGGAGGTAAGAAGAATGCAAATATTAAAAAAGAACAGTTCAATTACGCAAAATGCCAAAAAGGCAGCCATTCTCTCAGCTTTGAAAGTCAATTTGAAGATTTTGGCGGCCGCCTCAGTCTCTGAAGTTTTAGCAAAACTGCACAGCAATATAAACGGTTTGTCTGAGGAAGCGATTGCAGAAAGTTTAAGAGAACACGGGAGCAACGAAGTTACCCGGGAGAAAAAACCGTCGCTGTTTAAGCAATTAGTCAATGCTTTTGTTAATCCGTTTACAGCTATCTTATTATTTTTGGCCTTGGTTTCTATCCTTACAGATATGGTGTTCCCGTATTTTTCTCTATTTGCAAGTGAACCGGAAGATTTTAACCCGCTGACTGTAATAATTATTTTTACCATGGTCATAATTTCCGGTACATTACGCTTTGTCCAGGAAGCTAAAAGCGGTGATGCCGCCGCCAAACTGCTGGCCATGATTACGACAACCTGCACCGTTATGCGGGAAAAGGAAAAAAGAGAGATACCCTTAGATGAAGTTGTGGTCGGAGATATAGTTCATCTTTCAGCCGGCGATATGATTCCGGCGGACGTACGAATTATCAGTGCCAAGGATTTATTTATCAGCCAATCGGCACTGACCGGTGAGAGCTTACCGGTTGAAAAAACAGCCGATATCTGTACTAAAAATGTCTCACTAACTGAATATCCCAATATTGCCTTTATGGGCAGCAATGTTATTTCCGGCAGTGCGACAGCTGTAGTTATTGCTGTCGGTGATCACACTTATTTCGGTTCCATGGCTTTGAACGTCAATCAGGCCCCGGTTGAAACCAACTTTACCAAAGGCGTCAACGCTGTTTCGTGGGTTCTGATTCGTTTCATGATGGTTATGGTTCCTTTAGTCTTTGTCATTAACGGTTTAACTAAAGGTGACTGGTTAGCAGCCTTTCTTTTCGGTATTTCCATCGCCGTCGGATTGACACCGGAAATGTTGCCGATGATTGTTACAACTTGCCTGGCCAAAGGTGCTGTTTCTATGAGCAAGAAAAAAACAATTGTCAAGAATCTTAATTCCATTCAGAATTTCGGAGCTATCGACATTTTATGCACGGATAAAACCGGGACTATAACTCAAGATAAAGTTGCCTTGGAATATCATTGGAATATGGAGGGCAAAGACGATTTGCACGTTTTGCGGCAGGCGTACCTCAACAGCTATTTCCAAACCGGTTATAAGAATTTGATGGATCTGGCGATTATTCGCAAAACGGAAGAAGAAGAGGAACAAAATACCGATTTGTTGGATTTGTCGGAAAATTATACGAAAATCGATGAAATTCCTTTTGATTTTACGCGCCGGCGTTTGACCACCGTTGTTGAAGATAAACAGGGAAAAACGCAAATGATAACCAAAGGTGCGGTCGAAGAAATGTTGAAAATTTGTCGCTTCGTTGAATTGGACGGGCAGGAAGTGGAATTGAGCGAAAATGAACGTTGCCGCATTCAACAAACTGCAAGCGATTTGAACGATAAGGGTTTTCGTGTTTTACTGCTGGCTAAGAAAAATAACCCTTCCGTTGTCGGCAATTTCGGTGTTAAAGATGAAATAGATATGGTTTTAATCGGGTATCTGGCATTTTTGGATCCGCCGAAAGAATCAACAGTTCCGGCTATTAGAGCCTTGTTCGCGCACGGAGTGAAAACTAAAATTCTGACCGGTGATAACGATAAAGTAACACGGGCTATATGTAAACAGGTCAACATTAATTATAAAACCATGCTTTTAGGTTCCGATTTGGAAAAAATGGATGATACGGAGCTGGCGCTCGCGGTTGAAAAAACGGATGTTTTTGCCAAATTAACACCTGATCAAAAAGCCAGGGTAGTAACGGTATTGCGCAATAATAATCATATTGTCGGCTTCATGGGCGACGGTATAAATGATATTGAAGCTATGAAAGCCGCAGATATCGGTATTTCTGTTGACAGTGCCGTGGATGTGGCCAAGGAAACTGCGGATATTATTTTGTTGGAAAAAGATTTGATGGTCCTGGAAGAAGGAATTGTTGAAGGTAGAAAAACTTATGCCAACATGATTAAATACATTAAAATGACCGCTTCGTCTAATTTCGGTAATATGTTTTCCGTCCTTGCCGCCAGTGCTTTGCTGCCGTTTTTGCCGATGATGAGCTTGCATTTGATTTTATTGAATTTAATTTATGATCTTTCCTGCACGGCAATTCCCTGGGACAATGTCGATGAAGAATTTATTTTGCAACCGAAAAAGTGGGACGCTTCCAGTGTCGGCAATTTTATGATTTGGATTGGACCGACAAGCTCGATTTTCGATTTTACAACATATATTTTTATGTACTTTATCATTTGTCCGCTGTTTGTTTCCCACGGCATCTTATTCAACGATTTGCCGGCTCATTTCAGCGGTACGGAATTGGCCCATCTGCAAGAGCTGTATATCGGTTTATTCCAGGCCGGTTGGTTCGTTGAATCCATGTGGAGCCAAACTTTGGTTATTCATATGATTCGTACGCCGAAACTGCCTTTCATTCAAAGTCGAGCTTCCTGGAGCTTAACGTCATTGACTTTGTTGGGAATTTCGGTTTTGACGATTATACCGTTTACAGCAATCGGCAAAGCTTTAGGTTTTGTCGCTTTACCGGCAGCATATTTTGCTTACCTTATTCCTTGCATTTTGTTCTATATGTTGTTGGCTACAAGTTTGAAAAAAGCGTATGTAAGACGCTACGGTGAATTATTATAGGAGGTACTTTATTATGAGTTTTAGACAACTGTGGATATATTTATTCGGTACAAGCGAGTGGTTGGGCTTGGATATCGGCTTTTATGTTTCGTTGGGCTTAGTTGTCCTGTTAATTATTTTGATGAATATAGTGTTCTGGTCGCTTAAACCTTTAAATCCTCCTACCGCCACCGACAAGGTCCCTGTTTCCGCTGCGAAGCACGAGCAGGAAGAAGAGAAGTAAAAAGTAAAGTAAAAGGACTGTTTCTTGCATAAAACAGTCCTTTCGTTTAATATGCGGGTAGACGGCCAAACTGAACCTTATCTCTTCGACAGAGGCAGATTTTGCCGTATTTTGCGGCAGGCGGCGATCATGTTTTTCAGACTCGGGGCAAGCTCCTTGTAAGTCCTTGTTTTCAAGCCGCAGTCGGGAGCCACCCAAAGTGCGGCAGCCGGTATAACTGCTAAGCGCTGCTTAATTGCTGTTAAAAATTCTGCGACAGAAGGGATACATTCCGAATGCACGTCATAAACGCCGAGACTGAGAGCGGCATTTAACTGCAAAAACGCCGGATTTGGCAGACAGCTTTGGGAAGTACGGCTTGCTTCCAGTAAAATTACGTCAGCCTCCAACTTATTCAGCCAAGGTATTATATCGGTGTAATCGCTATAACAGATATGAGTTTGAATCATAGTTTCCGGTCGGCAGGAATTATGCAGGAACTGAAAAGCATTGATGGCAGTTTCCAAGTAAGCGGCCTGATCGACTTTGCGCAAAGGCAATTTTTCTCTCAGGGCCGGTTCATCAATTTGAATAATTTTGCTGCCGGATTTTTCTAAAGCCGCAACTTCATTTTTTAAGGCCGCCGCCAATTGAAGAATGCTGTTTTGCGCCGGAATATCTTCTCTATTAAAAGACCAATTCACAATCGTTGTCGGACCGGTCAGGACAGCTTTTACCGGTTTGGTCGTTAAAGACTGCGCGTATTTTATCCATTTGACGGTCATAGCTTGCCGATATTTAATGTCGCCGACAATAATCGGCGGTTTAACACAACGACTGCCGTATGATTGAATCCAGCCGTTTTGCGTGACGACAAAGCCGCTCAATTGTTGAGCGAAAAATTCTACCATATCGTTACGCTCAAATTCCCCGTGTACCAAAACATCCAAGCCTATTTCTTCCTGGAAACGGATACACTTTTTAATCGCCGCGTAATTGAATTTCTCGTAGTCCTGGCGTTTAATCAGCTGTTTGTTGTAAAGTCGGCGATTTTGTCTTACAGCTTGACTTTGGGGAAAGGAGCCGATTGTCGTAGTCGGCAGAAGCGGTAAATTTAAGTATTGTTGCTGTAATTTCGCTCTTTGTTCGTAAGTTACCTTGGCCTGCAGAGGCAAAAATTTCGCTCTGTTTTTCGTGCTGTTGTCGGTGTTGCTGACGCCAATGCTGTCGGCACTGCAGCAGTTGCTGTTTGCGGCCGGATCAGCGGCAGTCAGCTCTTTTAATAACCGCAATTCCCGGATTTTTTCTTCGCCGAAGGCCAATTTTTCTTTTAGCGCCGGCGGCAAATTTTTTTCGCCTGTCAGACTGTAAGGTACATGCTGCAAAGAGCAGGAACTTTGGAGGACGAGGTTGATGCCCTGTAATTGCAAAGTTTTAATTAACTTTAAGCCGGCAGCAGAAGAGCTGCGCCAAACGTTTCTGCCGTTTATAATTCCGGCAAATAATATCTTGTCAGCCGGAAAGGGCTTGGAACTTACAAGCTGCAGAGTTTTTTCGCCCTCGACGAAATCTAAGCCCAAGGCGTCAAAATCCAGCTTTATCAGGTCGTCATAACAATCACGAACATCACCGAAATAAGTTTGCAGCAGTATTTTCAGCTTACCTTTCCCGGCTAACAGTTCCGAATAAAGAGAATTCAACAAAATTAAATCTTCCGGATGCAAGTCTAAGGTCAAGGCCGGTTCGTCCAATTGTAATAAATCGACCTTCTCCTGTTGACAGCAACGGAAAAATTCAAGATAAGCCCTGATTAAAGTCGGAACATAGGCAGCGGGACCTTTAGAGCCGCTATATGCAGATAATTTCAATAAGGTGAAAGGTCCGAGCAGCAAAAGCTTTTTTTGCAGCTGATAAGAAGCTGCTTCCCGGTATTGCGCCAGAGGAGCGTCACTTATCAGCTTGATAGCGCAATCGTCGGAAAATTCCGGAACTATATAGTGGTAATTGGTGTTAAACCATTTTTTCATAGCTAAGGGAGCGACAGTCCCTTTTTCATCCCGATAACCGCGTGCCAGAGCAAAATAAGTATCGATGGCAGATAAGCCGAGGCGGCGATAACGGGTAGGAATAATATTAAACAAGTAGGCGGTATCCAATACGGTATCGTATAGGGAAAAATCATTAATTGTCAAATAATCCAAAGAGCCGTCAACTTGATTCTGCCAATGTACCTGTCTTAAGGCGGCAGCTTCCTTTTCTAAAGTGGCAGCAGAAATTTCTTTACGCCAATATTTTTCCAACAAATATTTTAATTCACGCTCTTTACCGATATGAGGATAGGCGACAATAGAAGTTTGCATTTTGACCACCTTATTATTTATCTTTTTTCAGACCTAAACCCGTAGCAGCTGAAATTAAGGAGAAAAGCGGCGAGAATAAGCTGAAGAAAGTGTAGGGCAGAAAGTCGCTTACTGCTAAACCTAAAGTTCCGGCAGCGAATGAACCGGCAACCGCCCAAGGCACAAGATAGTTAATGACACTACCGCCATCTTCCAAAGCGCGACTCAAAGTTAAACCGGAAATATGCTGTTGCTTATAAATAGCCTTGAAAGCCCGACCGGGCAAAATGATGGAAAGATATTGTTCGCCTACCAATAAATTAATGGCTATACTGCTGCAAATTGTCAGCAGGACTAAAGGAAAAGTTCTTTTAATTTTCCGACTTAAAGGTGTCAGAGCACTTTGAATGATGGCAAAATGCATCAGCAGACCGCCCAAGGCCAAAGTTGTGATAATCAAAGCCACGGTGTTCATCATGGAGGCAATTCCGCCTCTTGTCAAAAGCGCATTTAAAGCTGCATCCGGCGTAGCGGCAACATAACCGTTGCTGATCAATTGAATAATTGCCGTGAGAGAAATTGTCGGTTCCTGGACAATAATCAAAATCACGGTCAGAAAAATATTGCCGAAAAGAGTGGGAATAGCCGGAATCTTAAGGCGAGCGCAGATAAACATCAGCAGAATCGGCAGCAAAGTCAGGTATGAGAGGGAAAAATCAGACTGTAAAGCTGATATTGTTCCCTGCAGAGCGTGGAAAGAGATATTACTGTTCTGATTAAAAATAGTATAGAGGATAAGGGAGACTAGAAAAGCCGGCACAGTCGACCAAAGCATATTTTTGACATGCGCAAACAGTTCACTTTCCGCTACGGCGGCTGCTAAATTGGTAGAATCGGACAGAGGCGACATTTTATCACCGAAGACGGCCCCTGAAATGATGGCGCCGGCCACCAGACCGGGATTAATTTTCAGACTTATGCCTATGCCGAATAAAGCGATACCGACGGTAGAGATTGTCGTAAAACCGGAACCGATGGCAACGCCGATAATTGAACAGACCAAAAATACCGAAGGAAGGAAAAAATTACCGCTGATCAGACGAAAACCGAGATACATGATCGTGGGAATGGTGCCGCTTTTGATCCAGAGACTGATTAAAGCGCCGATGAGTAGAAAAATAAATATAGGAATTATAGCTACACTGATTCCGTCTTTGATAGCTGTATCAATTTCCTGCCAGGCGAAATGTTTGAATTTGGCCCAGATAATCAGTAATCCGATTGTGAACATAATCGGTACGGTGGGCTGCAAACGCAGATTAATTACACTGATACTTAGCAGCAGAAGCAGAACTGCCAAAATAACAATCGCTTCCCAAAAACTTACTTTCTGTTTCATAATATGCATCCTGTTGTCATCTAATAATTGCTGTAAGTATAATACAAAATATATATTGTAGTAACTTTAATGACTACAAAATATTAATATATAAGGAGAATAATTATGATTATAGTTTATGGTATGGAAAGTTGTCCCGATTGTCGCAAAGTTAAGCAAGTTATAGCAGCAGACGGTCGCTATGATTATCGTGATATCGGTGTTGATGTGCATAATTTGCGGGATTTTTTGCAATTGCGCGATCATAATCCGGTTTTTTCCGCCGTCAAAGCTGCCGGTTCTGTCGGTATTCCCTGCTTTCTTATGGAAGACGGCAGTGTCAGTCTGAAGTTACCTGCCTGCAAGTCGACTGAAGCTACGCAAGTCAAGACAAAAAATTCTACCGCAGCTTGCAGCCTGAACGGTCAAGGCTGTTAAGTAAGTCGTTAATGAAAATCTGTGTCGCAAGGCACGGAAAAATACAATATGTTGTGCTAACCTTTTCTTTGTTCGAGAATAAATCCTTTATTTTGTGCCGAAAGCTGTCGCTGCCGTTGGCGCTGCAGCTGAGTTTTCCACAGTAAAGGAGGCTAAGAAAAGGTGAAAAATGAAAACTGATTATTATCTTAATTCGCAAACGCCGGTGGAATATGCTTTTCACGACAAAGGCAAGGGTTTAAGAGCTGTTAACTGGAATAGAATCAGCGATGAGAAGGATCTGGAAGTTTGGAACAGAATAACCCAAAATTTCTGGTTACCCGAGAATATTCCCGTTTCCAACGACCTTCCTTCCTGGCAGCAGTTGAGCGCTGATTGGCAGCAATTAATTGTTAGAACGTTTACCGGTTTAACCTTGCTGGATACTGTCCAGGCGACAGTCGGCGATGTCGCTCAAATCAAGAATTCTTTGACAGATATTGAAGGAGCGATTTATGCTAATTTCGCCTTTATGGTGGCGGTGCATGCCCGTTCTTACGGTACGATATTTTCAACCCTCTGTTCCAGCGAGCAGATTAATGCCGCCCATGAATGGGTAGTGAATAATGCCAAGCTGCAAGCTCGAGCTTTGGCTCTCATACCTTATTACACTCAGGATGATCCTTTGAAATCGAAAGTTGCAGCCGCTTTGATGCCGGGATTCTTGCTGTATGGCGGTTTTTATCTACCTTTTTATTTGGCTTCACGTTCTAAATTACCGAATACTGCCGATATTATCCGCTTAATTTTGCGCGATAAAGTTATTCATAACTATTACAGTGGCTACAAGTATCAACAGAAGGTCAAATTATTAAGTACGGAGAAGCAAAAAGAAATGCAAAAATTCGTTTTCGATTTGCTTTATCACTTAATTGATTTGGAGAAGGATTATCTGCAGGATTTATATCAAGGATTTGATTTGGCAGGAGAAGCAATTAATTTCAGTATTTATAATGCCGGAAAGTTCCTCCAGAATCTCGGATACGATTCGCCGTTCAGCGAGCAGGAAACTTATATTACGCCGGAAGTCTTTGCTCAATTATCAGCCAGAGCGGACGAAAATCATGACTTTTTCTCCGGCAGCGGTTCTTCTTATATTATCGGAACCAGTGAAGAAACAACAGATGAGGATTGGGAGTTTTAGTATGCAGCCGTTAATTGTCTATTTTTCCAGCAAATCGAACAATACACATCGTTTTGTGCAAAAGCTTGATTTGCCGAATATTCGTATACCGGCGGATGAGCCGATTAAAGTGACAGCCGATTATGTTTTAGTTGTTCCCACTTATTCCGGCGGTCAGAAAAAAGCAGGGAAGCTTGATTTGCGCGGTGCTGTACCGAAAGAAGTAATTCATTTTTTGAATGAAGAGGAGAACAGACGGCATTGCCTGGCGGTAATTTCTTCCGGTAATACCAATTTCGGTGACAGCTACGCTATAGCCGGTCCGATTTTGGCAAGTAAATTACAAGTGCCGCTATTATATCAATTTGAATTACTCGGGACTAAAGAAGATGTAGCCAGAGTAAAACGCTTAGTTAATTACACCTTTGAGAAGCAGGAGCAGACACAAAATGCATGAACATCAGGACGCTTATATTTCTTTAAACGCTTTGAGCAAATTCAAAGATCGTCAGGGACATTATCATTTCGATGCCGATAAAGAAGCCGTTAAACTTTATTTGCAGGCGGTAATCGAACCGAAAAAGCATAAATTTGCCGATCGGGCCACGAAATTGGATTATTTGATTGCCCACAATTATTACGATAAACAGTTGTTGGAACGTTATGACCGCGCCTTTGTTTTGGCTTTATTCGCTGAAGCGGAAGCTTATAATTTTACCTTCGCCGGTTTGATGGGAGCACTGAAATTTTATAGTTCCTATGCTTTGATGAGCGACGATAAGCAGGAATATTTTGAGGATTTTGCCGATCGGGCAGTGATGAATGCCCTGTTTTTGGCTGACGGAGAAGAAAAAGCGGCCCGTGCCGTTTTACGGGAAATAATGAGTCAACGTTTTCAGCCGGCTACTCCCACCTTTTTGAATGCCGGCAAGGCCAGAAGAGGCGAGTATGTTTCCTGCTACTTATTGCGTTTGGAAGATTCGATGGAATCAATCGGCAGGGCTGTAGCGACATCTTTGCAATTGTCCAAGCGCGGCGGCGGCGTAGCTTTATGTCTAACAAATTTAAGAGAAACGGGAGCGCCGATCAAAGGCATGAGCAATCAGGCCTCAGGTGTAGTGCCGGTGATGAAACTGTTGGAAGATTCTTTTTCCTATGCCAATCAATTGGGGCAAAGACAGGGCGCCGGAGCGGTATATCTGCAGGCACATCACAAGGATATTTTACAATTTCTCGATACGAAACGGGAGAATGCCGATGAAAAAGTGCGGATAAAATCTTTGTCTTTAGGTGTAGTGATTCCGGATATTACTTTTGAATTAGCTAAGGCCAACAAAGATATGGCGTTATTTTCGCCGTATGAAATTCAACAAGTGTACGGAAAGCCGATGAGTGATATTTCAATTACCGCAGAATACGAAAATTTGTTGCATAATCCGGCCATTCATAAAACTTATATTTCCGCCCGACGTTTCTTTCAAACTATCGCCGAATTGCATTTTGAATCAGGCTATCCTTATATTCTGTTTGAGGATACCGTTAACGCGAAAAATCCTCAGAAAAATCTGGGACGAATCTGTATGTCCAATTTGTGTTCCGAAATTGCCCAAGTTTCTACCGCCAGTACATATGAAGAGGATTTGACCTTTAAAACGGTCGGTCAGGATATTTGCTGTAATTTGGGCTCATTAAACATTGCCGCAGTGATGGAAAATGCAGTTAATATGGCGGAAACTGTGGACGTTGCTGTCCAAGCTTTGGATACAGTGGCCCACAATACCGATCTTAATTGCGCGCCTTCAGTGAAGGAAGGTAACAGCCGTAATCACGCTATCGGCTTAGGAGCTATGAATTTGCACGGATTTTTGGCGCAAAACAGTATCTATTATGATTCTCCGGCAGCTGTGGAGTTTACGGATATTTTCTTTTATACATTAGCTTATTATGCTTTCTCAGCTTCCAACAAGTTGGCCAAAAAACGAGGAGCATTTGCCGGCTTTGCTCAGACGTCTTATGCCGACGGTTCTTATTTTTCGCAATATGTGCAGGCGGATAAAGAAGTGCAAAATCCGCAAGTTAAGGCTTTGTTGGCCAAGTATAATTTGCAAATTCCGACAGCGGAAAAATGGCGCAAGCTGGTAGCTGCCATTAAAACTGACGGTTTGGCCAATTCGCATTTGTTGGCAGTTGCTCCGACCGGTTCAATTTCTTATTTGACTTCCTGTACTCCGAGTTTACAAGCTGCCGTTTCGCCGGTAGAAGTACGCAAAGAAGGGAAAACAGGGCGGGTTTATGTGCCGGCTTACAGAATAAGTGCCGATAATTACAAGTACTACGAGAAAGGTGCTTATGAAGTGGGAGCTGAAGCGATAATTGATATTGCCGCCGCGGCTGCTAAGCATGTGGATCAGGCTGTATCGCTGACTTTGTTTATGACCGATAAATCAAGCACCAGAGACTTGAATAAGGCGTATATTTATGCTTTCAAAAAGGGCTGTCCGTCAATTTATTATGTCAGAATCAGACAGGAAGTACTTCCGGGCAGTGAGCATCTGGAGGATGATGCCATTATTGATACGCTCAATACCTGTCAGTCGTGCATGATTTAATATGCTTGTTCAGCAGTCGTCATCCGTGGTAAAATTTAACTATGGTTAAATTTGTGACAATTAATCTGCAATTTTCCGGTTGCAAGAAGAGGTTGATATGTATAAGAAATTTTTAGCATTGTTGACGACTGCTTTTTTATTAAGTTCCTTACTTGGTGCCTGCAGCCGGCGAACGCCGACTTTAACTAATTTTCAGGGCCAAAGAATTTATCAAATAATGACTGACAGATTTTATGACGGCGATCCGGGCAATAATGCTACAGGTGCAGCTTTTACTTATTCTGAAGATAAGCTCGAAGATTTTCTCTTAATGCACGGCGGTGACTGGCAGGGAATTATCGACAAACTTGATTATATAAAAGGCATGGGTTATACAGCTATTTGGATTTCGCCTATTTCCGATCCCCAGCTTTGGAGCTGTCCGGATGCAAACGGGAAACAGATGCCCACAGCTTACCACGGTTATCATACTTACGATCCTTATCGTGCCAATCGCTACTTCGGTGCAGAAGATCCCGATGCAAGTAAAGCCAAATTGAAAGAACTTGTAGATAAATGCCATCAGGCGGGTTTACGGGTGATATTCGATGTTGTGCCGAATCACGTCGGCGACTATATCAAAGGGGTAGGAAAAGATGCCCATTACTCTCAATCTTCCTCCGTCCTCCCGGGAACTCAGTTGCAGCCGGTTGCGCCTTTTAATAACCTTAATTGGTATCACAATTTAGGACCGATTGACTGGTCCAAAGAAAGACCGCATAACGAAAGCTCCGATAAAATGTTGTTCACCCATGATTTAGGCGAGCTGGACGATATTAATTATGATGTGCCGGAAGCTAAAGCGGCCATGTTCAAATCTATAAAATATTGGTTCGATTATTGTCATGCCGATGCTGCCAGAGTTGACGCCGTTAAATGTCTGCGCCCGGAAATTTGCGGCGAATTGGAAAAATATTTAGCAGTTCCGACTTTCGGTGAGAATTTCGATTCCAGTCCTAAGTTTATATCCCGGTGGTTGGGCCAAGACAGAGAGACGGGAATGCTTGATTTTCCTTTATTCATGGCAATCGTCGATTGCTTTGCGCAGGGTAAAAATTTCAGTATCATGCGTGATTTGTTCGCTAAGGACCATTATTACGGCGACCATATTAACGATATGGTGACATTCATTGATAATCACGATCGCAATCGTTTCCTGACAGAAGCGCATAACCAAGTACCGCGCCTGCAAAACGCTTTGGCTTTCCTCTTTACAGTCAGAGGTGTTCCTTGTGTTTTCCAGGGCACGGAACAGAATCGCGGCAATGCCGACGGCAAAATTATGAGCGGCGGGATGCCGGATATTTGGAATCGCTGGTGCATGGTTACTAAGGATCGGGACGGCAAGGTTATTCATGATTATTTCCGGACAGATACCGATACTTACAAATTGGTTGCAGCTTTGAATAAGTTACGGGCCGGTGAAAGAGCTTTAAGCTGCGGTAAACAGACGGAATTACTTGTAGAGAACAATGTTTATGCTTTTTCCCGTCAAACTGATAAGCCGCAGGAGGAGATTATTTGCGCTTTCAATAATAGTGATAAAGTCCGGGAGGTTGAAGTGCCGTTAGCGGATAAAAGTAAGCTTACTGCCGGCGCAGAACTGCAAAATGTTTTCGCACCTGAGGAAAAAGTTAAAGTAAGCGACAGCGGTGTGCAAATTAATTTGCCGCCGCAGGGATACAAGATTTATCGTTTGTCCAGGTAGGTGGAAATGGCTGAAAATCGTATTATGTTACCGGCAATTTTACCGCCGGAGTTGAAATTACAAGTCAAAAGACGCAGTGTCTGTCGCCATTTGCAACTTAAAATTTCTAATGTCGCATACGTCTTGACTTTAACTGCTCCGCTGAAATGTCCGGTGCGGCAGATTAATGCTTTTCTGCAGGCGGAGGCTGAAAATATTTTAAGTTTTTTGCAAAAATCCGGACCGGCACGGGAGAACTATCTTAAATTATTGCAAAATAAGGAAGTGTTTTATCTTTTCGGTCAGGAATGCAAACGTTATGTTGTCCGCCAAGCTTCTAAAACGGCAGCAGAAGTGAAGCAGGAGGCTGAAACTTATACTTTTTATGTGCCGCAAGCTTGGACACAGGAAGCTGTCGCTACTTTTATGCATAATTATTTTCGCCGGCTGCTCATGCAAAAAATTGCAGATTTACGTCCTGAGCTGGAAACCCGTTTGGGTCTGACCGCTTCTTATCATATTCGGCGGATGAAAACGCGCTGGGGAACTTGCAATGTCGCCAAGGCGAAAATCAATATTAATAGTGACCTGTTACTTTTTCCCGTATCATGTCTGGAATATGTTATGTGCCATGAATTGCTGCATCTGAAAGAACGGCGGCACAATCGGCATTTTTATGAACTTTTAACTGAATATTGCCCAGATTGGCGCGCGTCCGCTGAGATTTTGTGCAAACGACACTATCTCTGTCTGCTTGATAATTTATAATGCAGATGAAAAATACCTGAAATAATTGTTAAATACACGTTTTTCCTACCTTTTTCAAGCGGCTTAGACTCGTTTCAGACTGCTTCAAATGTCCTCCTTCCGTTAAAATATCAGGGGTTTATTACCCTAATAATTATTTTAAGTGAGGCAGCCATGCGAAAAATCAATCATTGTTCTTCTATTATCCGGAAATTTACTCGGAAATTACTACCTTGTTTATTAATTTCCTTATTTTTATTATTTAATTTTCTTTTCTTGCCGTTAGCGCCGGCCGCTGCCAATAATGATGTCGTTTTTAAAGATGCTAATTTTAAGGATGCAGTTTTGCAGATGTTGCGTAATCAGAACATATTAACTGAATTGGATACAGAAATAAGCAAGGAAAGAGCCGCCAATCTGACTAAACTGACGCTTGAAAATGTCAATATTGCAAGTTTGGAGGATATCGGTAATTTCCCGAATCTTAGAATATTGCAAATCAAAGAAAGCCGTATCAGCGACTTAAGTCCTTTACAAAAACTCGTTTTTTTACGTTCCTTAAATATACAAAATAGTCAAATAAGCAATTTGCAGCCGCTTCAGACCGTTGACACTTTAACTTATTTAAATTTAAGCCATAATCAGATCAGCGATCTTACGCCGCTTGCACAATTGACGAGTTTAACGGAACTATATCTGGCCGATAATAAAATTAAGGATATTTCTGCTTTGGCGAATTTAGCGGAATTGACGGAATTGGATTTAGCCGGCAATAACTTGTCCGATTTAACGCCGCTTGCCGCTATTACCGCTAATTTAGGCAGCCTGATTCTGAATAACAATAATTGGACGTATAAAGCCGAAAAACGGGAGATAGACTTACCTTTTAAAGTAAAAAATAGCGATCAGATTAAATTAAGTATTGCGGCTGCAGAGGCTGCAGACAAAGATAAGGTCGAAATTACGGGCACGAAAATTAAACTGCTGAATTTGCAGGGCAAAACTTCTTTAGAGCTGCAATATACTTCCACTATCGGCGGACGGGAAAATTATCGCAAAAAACAGGAATTCACTTATCAGGGAACGATTACTTTAGATGTCACGGCAATTAAAACTGCGAGAAAATATGCCGCCGATCCCCAAATGCCCTTCGGACAAACGAGAAGTGAATTTGATGAATACGGCAATGAGATTGTTTATAAAGGAACTGCAAGTGTCAGCAGTGAGATTACCGTACCGCATGTTAGCTTGCCGGATAAAGAGAATTTTATTGTTAAAAAGGGGCGGGACGGCAAGAAACAACGTATTAAAACTTACACTGTCAATCCGTTGAACGGAGATATTACGGAAACTGTCAGTGAAAAAGAAATAGTAAGTGCAGTGGACGATACTTACGAGAAAAAAGAAATGGCCACGCCGGATACGCAAGCGAATCCGCAACCTAATAACCCGCAGCCGGGCGCGCCGCAGCCGGATCAAAGCGATTCGTCGGCAACTCAGTCGAATAATCAGCCGGCCACACCGCCGAATACCCAAGCGAAACCGCAGCCGAACCAACAACCGAACCTGCAACCGAACAAGCAGCAGGCAGGCACACAGAAAACGAATCAAAGTACTTCGCCGGCAGCCGCCGATCAAGCAAATCTTGATGTACCTAAAAAGTCGGAGCAACAAATAATCTCTTCGCCGTCTGCATCTTCTTGGCAGCCGAAACGTAAATTACCGGCAAACCCCGTCGGCAAGAGCGGCGAAAAGCAACAAAGTCGTACAGCAGCAGGCCTGATAATATTAATATCGGTACTTGGTATATTAATTGCAACCGGAAAATTACCCATTGTCCGTCGTAAGTGCTAAACTTAAGAATAAGTTAAAGCAACGAAGGAGCTGATTTTTAGTATGAACAGTATTTTTCACCGTGTCAGTGTCAGAAAATTTCAGGAAAAAGAAGTTGAATCCGATAAATTGGAGTTGATTTTACGTGCCGGCATGCAGGCACCTTCAGCTTACAATTTACAGCCGTGGGAATTTTACGTCGTGAGAAATCGGGAAGTAATTAATGAACTGTCGCAGGTCAGCAAACATTTACCCTGTGCCAAAAATGCTCCGCTGGTCATAGTTTCAGTTTACAGAGAAAATGTCAGAGTACCGCAATACAACCACATCAACTTAAGCATTGCGATGGAAAATATGTGGCTGGAAGCCGACAGCTTAGGCTTGGGCGCAGTCTGGTTGGGCGTCTGTCCTTTTGAGGAAAACATGTTGAAAGTCGATCAGATTCTGCATCTGCCCCAAGGACTGCGGACTTTCGCTTTATTAGCTGTAGGCTATCCTTTGACTGAACCGAAAGCACAACAGGATCGTTTCCAACCGGAACGAATTCATTACGTTGATTAGTTAAGAGAGTAGAGAATATATATGAAGAAATTAGATTTGGCTGCTTATATCGACCACACACTTTTACGCCCGACAGCGACAAAGAAGGATATTATCAATTTATGTAACGAAGCGAAAAAATATCACTTTGCCTCCGTTTGTGTCAATCCCTGTTACACTTCTCTGGTAGCGCAGCAGCTTACCGGCAGCGATGTTTGTACCTGTTGCGTTATTTCTTTCCCGTTCGGGGCCGATCCTACGGCAAGCAAGGTTTTTGCTGCTCGGCAGGCGCTAAGCGACGGTGCACAGGAAATAGATATGGTGATTAATATCGGAGCAGCTTTAGAGAAAGAATATCAATTTGTGCAGGATGAGATTGCCCAAGTGGTCAAGGCGGCTTTACCGGCCAAAGTAAAAGTAATATTGGAAACTTGTTATTTTACGCCGGAAGAAATTAAACAGCTCTGTTTGGCAGCTCAGGCAGCCGGAGCAGCCTTTGTGAAAACTTCTACCGGTTACGGAAAAGGCGGAGCTACGACGGCAGACGTAAAATTGATGCGCTCGACTGTAGGTGCAAGCATGGGCGTAAAAGCCAGCGGTGGAATCAGAGACAGAGAGACTGCCGAAGCTATGATCGAAGCGGGAGCGAATCGCTTGGGCACAAGCAGCGGAACATCTTTAATCTAGTTTTATATGTTACAATAGTTAAACTTCAAGATTGGAGGTGCCTATGAGATTTTGGTCACAAATTTGCGACAATTACTACTTGGGTATAGCTTTGCTTGCCTGGTTTATTGCCCAACTTTTGAAAATCTTTATTGACGGCTGGCGTTACCGCAAGTTTGACTTAAAAAAAATAGTCAGCAGCGGCGGTATGCCCAGTTCTCATGCAGCTACAGTTTGTGCTCTGGCCAACAGTGTCGGATTGAATTTGGGTTATAACTCGGTGCAGTTTGCCACTTGTGCCGTAGTAGCGATAATAGTAATGTATGACGCCTCCGGTGTCCGCAGAGAAACAGGTAAACAGGCACGCTTGCTCAATTTACTTTTGTCCAGTGATGCTTTTGCTTTTGACGGCTTGGACAGCTTTGATGAAACTCTGAAAGAATTAGTGGGCCATACGCCGTTACAAGTGTTTATGGGAGCGGTATTGGGCTGCCTTATTGCCTATATTTTGCGTATGTATTGAGAAAGAATGCGATATGAGAATTTTGGGTATTGACCCCGGTTATGCAATATGCGGTTACGGTGTTTTGGATTATGATGAAAATAACGCCGGCTTTCAAGTCGTCGATTACGGTACTTTTCAAAGTCGGGAAGGCACGGCTTTCGCTGAACGGATTTTGATTATCTATGAAGGTATCAGACAAATTATTAAACTCTATCAACCGCAAGTTATGGCTATTGAAGAATTGTTTTTCAGTCGCAATACCACAACGGCTATTGCCACCGGTCAGGCTCGCGGTGTTTTAATTTTAGCTGCAGCTCAAACGCGTTTGCCGGTTTACGAATACAAGCCCGTGCAGGTCAAAAAAGCTGTTACCGGTTACGGCAGAGCGGATAAAAAACAGGTGCAACTGATGGTCCAAACCATTCTTAAACTGGATGAATTACCGGAACCGGATGATGCGGCGGATGCTTTAGCCTTAGCTATCTGCCAGGCATACACAGGTCCCAGACCTGATTTCAAGCTGAAGGGTGCCTACAATTACGATTATTCATTGTTTGAATAGCAGAAAGGAACTTTATGTACGCATACTTATCGGGAAAGATAACTGAAATTTATCAGGAACAAGTATTTCTGGAAGTAAATAATATTGCATATGCTGTCAATGTCGGCAAAAATTTACAGGAAAAATGGCAGAAAGAATTGGCAGCCGGACAGACTTTAGAGGTCAAAATTTATACAACTTTGATAGTGCGGGAAGATGCTCAAATGCTTTACGGTTTTGCCGACCGGCAAAGTAAACAGCTGTTTGAATTATTACTGAGTATTCCGCGTTTCGGCGCCAAATTGAGTTTGGCCGTTGTCGACAATATTAAAGCGGAAAACTTGCTCGCCTGCGTATTGACACAGGATACGAAGGAACTTGTGAAAATTAAAGGCCTGGGCGCTAAAGTGGCGCAAAGACTGCTTTTGGAACTTAATAACAAGTTAAATAAATTACAGGCAGCTTCAGGTGACGTTAAAATCACGGAATCTTCGCATAATTCCGGGGAAACTTGCGATTTACCGTCGTCCTTACGGGAACCTGCAAGTGATTTAACGGCCGACAAACTGAGTAAAAGTCCGGCGAAACAGAAGTATGATGATTTATTGGCAGCTTTGATGGTGCTTAATTTTTCTTTGCATGAAAGTAAACAAATGCTAAAATTAAGTTTCCGACCGGAATTGACGCTGGAGGAGAATTTACGCTTAGCTTTGCAGACCCGTTAAATAGACAGAAGGAGGACTTATGGCTGATAACCGTGATATTTCAGGGAATTACGACTTACCGGATACTTTACCCGAATTAATAAAATCAAGTTATTTGGCGAATAATAAATCCAACGTAACGAATAAAGTTAATTCGCCCGCCCGTCCGCAGGACAGTATGAAGAATCGCACCTATAATCAGATGCAGACGGACGAAAATACTTTGATCAGTCGTAATAAACAACTGAATGACAATGATGAAAATCAATTGCGCCCTTTAGCTTGGAAAGAATATTACGGTCAAAGTAAAGTCAAAGAGAAGTTACAGATTTATATTAAGGCGGCGAAGCAAAGGCAGGAGTGTCTGGATCATGTCCTTCTATATGGCCCTCCGGGTTTGGGTAAAACCACTTTGGCAGGAATAATTGCCAAAGAAATGCAGGCCAATTTAAGAATTACCAGCGGACCGGCGATCGAAAAAGCCGGAGACTTGGCAGCCTTGTTAACTTCCCTGAAAGCGGGAGATATTTTATTTATTGATGAAATTCATCGACTCAGTCGGCAGGTGGAAGAAGTTCTTTATCCTGCAATCGAGGACTTTTCGCTGGATGTGATTATCGGCAAAGGACCGGGAGCCAGATCGATCAGACTTGATTTACCCAAGTTTACTTTGATCGGAGCAACTACCAGAGCCGGATTATTGTCCGCCCCGCTTAGAGATCGCTTCGGCGTCATTGAACAGCTGCAACTTTATCAACCGGAAGAATTAGCTGAAATTATCAGCCGAGCGGCAGCTATTTTACACTTGAATATAGATGAAGAAGGGAAGATGAACATAGCTAAACGTTCGCGCGGCACACCGCGTATTGCTTTACGCCTGCTGAAAAGAGTCAGAGATTTTGCGCAAATTATGAGTGACGGTTTAATCAGCGCCGAAATCAGCGACTATGCTTTGGAAAAATTGGAAATCGACAAGTTGGGACTGGATAAAACGGACTTACGTCTGCTCAATATTATGGCCCTCAATTATGCCGGCGGACCTGTAGGTCTGGAAACTTTGGCAGCCGCCTTAAATGAGGACAGCAGCACGATTGAAGATGTCAATGAACCTTATTTGATGCAAATCGGTTTTTTGGCCAAAACTATGCGCGGTCGGGTTTTAACGGAGCCGGCTTGGAAATACCTGGGTCTAAGTGCGCCGGAAAAATCCAAGCTTAATCGTCAACTGCCTTTAGAGACTGCAGGTGATTGTGATGCCTGATTTATATCAAGAATATGAGTTGACTTATGAGCAGGTACTGGCTCGCTGCCCTGAGCGCAAACCTAAAATTTTGCTGCATGTTTGCTGTGCTCCGTGCGGCGAATATCCTTATGTCAAATTATTGCAGGAAGGCTTCGAAGTTAAGGTTCTGTTTTATAATCCTAATATCCATCCCTTGGAAGAATGGCAATTACGCAAGCATAATGTTGAGATTTTCAGCCATTTGCACCATGTTGACTGTTCTTATGACGATACTTATTTAGAGAGTAACTGGCGGAATATATCAAGTAAATATCAGGAAGACCACTGCCGGATGTGCTACCAGATGCGTCTGGATTTTGCGGCTGAAGCGGCCCTGAAATTCGGCTGTGATACATTTACAACTTCTTTATTCGTCAGCCCGTGGCAGCGGCATGAAATGCTGAAAATCAGCGCGCGTGTCTCGGGGAAGAAATTACATGTGCCTTATTATTATGAGGATTTTCGTGTCGGCTATCGCCAAGGGCAGCAAATGGCGCGGGAAGACGGCTTATATCGTCAACGTTATTGCGGCTGTATTTTTTCCTTGGGCGAAAGTAAATACAGCGACAAAATAATTAAGGACCATCTGCCTTCCATCAGCAAAGCGGATATTCCGCATCGCTATCTCAGAGAGACGGGAGAACTTGTGCCTGTACGTTAATCTTCGCCGTTAGCAGGTGCAGCCGTTAATTTGAGTATTTCCGGGCTTTGAGCTTGTACTCTCAAGGACTTATAGTTATTGTAATAAACTAAACCGGCTTTAGCTCCCGGCGCTTTCTTAAGCTTGCCTGCCTGACAGTAATCGACTGTTACACTTTCCAAATTTGTCTGTTGAAACAAACGGCGTTCTTTCTCCGACCTTGAATACCAGGCGCACAATGCCGCCGCTTCCGCCAGTGTTCTTGGCGGTAATTCAGCTTCAGGACAATGATTTGTCAGGATTAATACATGGCAACCGGGTGCTTTTTGCAAGTGCAGCCAAATATCGTCGCTTGCCGCCAGTTTGAGACTGAGATAATCGTTTTGTTTCGCATTACGGCCGATCAATATTCTATAATTATCCGAGCTGTTGAAAGAGATAAAGTCGTTTTTGCGCGGCAATTTGTCGCCGTTTTGCTTATTGCCGTTCTGTTTTCCCTTCTTGTTTGCTTCCGTCAATTTCAATTTGCGTGCCATTAATAAACGCTTATGTGTCTGCGGCTTTCCCGGCTGATTATTTTCCGCTTTGAAGTTCTCCTTTTCGTTTGAACCTCTGTCGTTGCTTCCGGCAGCCTGCAATTCCGCTTGCAAAACACTGAGATCGGCAAGACTTTCAGCATTCAGTAAGTTGATTTTCAACTCGCCCAGATAGCGGCAATTAGCTTGCATTCCGCTTATTAATTTCTGCACGAAGAGCAGACGGTTTTTCTTCCGCGTATAATTTTTATAGTAAAGTTTGGCATTATCCTGCGCATTTTTGTCGCCTCGCAGAAGCACGGTAATCTCAGGTTCCTGCAAAATATCCCGCAGCTTGAGTTGTTCATTTTCCGGCAAATTGAAAGTGAGCATTTCCTCATTCAAGTCCGACGGTAAAGCCGCCTGATAATAATTACAAACATTCAGAGCTTCCGTTGCGGCGCTGAATTTATGCTGCAAAAAAGCGTTGACTTGAGGTACGGCTGCCAGAATTAAATTACCTTTAATTTTATCGAGGACAAAATCGTAGCTTGTCCGCATTTCCTCAGCATAAGTCAATAATTTTTGCTGAAATTTATCTAATAACTTATCCACAGTGCGTAAAAGATATTGCTGTTTTTGACTGAAAGCGGAATTGAATGAAGCTTCCTGCCGGGCGGCAATAATAGCGGCCGAGAAAGTAGTGAAACTTTTTTGCGCCGTTTGCGGAAATTGCGGCAACGGTAAAATGCTTAAATAATTGGCAGTCGAATTTTTCTGCACTACGGTCGGAATGACGGCCTTACTTTTGATAATATCGCTGAATTCGGCTAAAGAAGCGGCCAAAATTCGGGAACTTGCAGGAGCGGATAAAGTACTTAGTAAAGTTGTCGGCGGTAAAGAAGCTGATAGACAAATTTTTTCAGCTGACAGCGGCGATAGGGCTGTAAACTTTTGCAAAATGAACTTCTTAACTGTAGAACCGGCGTTAAGCGCCCAATCTTCCTCAAGATAAGCTGCTATTTCCGCGGCATTCCTGAAACTCAAAAGGTTCCGTTTACCTTTTTGCTGCGGTGGGGCAACATAGGGCCGTAAAGGTAAAAGCTCTCTTTTGCTGTTGTGTCGACTGTCCACATGATAAAGACAATCTTTGATAATATCGTTTTCGGTCAGAATCAAATTACTGTATCGGCCCATAAGTTCAATAATTAATTTGTATGAAACCGAGTCGAAATAACTGTTTTTGGCGACAATATTTAATACTGCGTAGCGTTCGAAGTCCGGGCAGGTAATGTTTATTATTTCACCGTTGGCCAGATATTTGCGCAAAAACATGCAAAAATTCGGAGCGGTGGCCGGGGATTGAAAATTATTGTCGGTCAAATAAAGCGCCGGATTGTTTTTCGCAACGTCGATAAGCAATCGTTTGTCCCCCTGATTTTGTCCTTTGCGTAAACGCAGGGTAAAAACAAAGAGGCTGTCGGTCAGTTGAACGATTTTAGCGATTCGACTGTTTTGAATTTCCGCATTAATTTCTTCCGTCAGGAAGTGCATACTCATGCCGTCTATTACCATATAGCAAAATTCCTTCTTAATTTGTCAGTTCTCATTCACAAACAGTTAACAATAGCTGAAAGCGGCCGATAAACCCCGAAAATTCGGGGAATTTCGCCGAAGCTAGAACTGTCGATCGTGATATAGAGAATTCAGTCCGCCTGTCAAAGTTAAAGCCCTGAATCCTTTATCTCTCAGTATTTTAGCAGCAATTGACGAACGATTACCGCTGTTACAATAAACAATAATTAAATTAGCCGGTGAAAGTGCATAATCGGCTTGCAACTGTAGCTGAATCAGCGGAATGTTAATAGCCCCGTTTACGTGAAAATCCGCCCATTCCGAGGCATTTCTCACATCCAGCAAAGTAAGCCCGCTTTGGCCGCAGGCGCTTAATTCGGCGGCTGTAATTTCATAATGCGACCGCGCTGCTTTTTCATATAATAATTGTAATTTATCCGGCATGTTGTTACCTCTTTATCTTGATTATTGCAGCAATTTTCAAGCTTCGGCAAAAATGAATTTGATGATTATTATCAAATCTTTTGTTAATTTTGACGAATAAAGTTCAAAAAGTGCTTACCAATTATTTTATGCTCTTTTTGCACATAGTGCTACAATAGACAACGAGTTAAAGCTCAAATATTGCTAAGGCAAAATAACAGACTTAAAGAAATCGAGGTTTTTAAGTTATGAACACATTGAAGAGAAAAGCAACAGCTTTAGGTTTAAGTTTCTTGGTAGCAGCTACAACATTGTACGCTTGCTCTCCTAAGACAACAAAGGATGTCAAGACAACAACTAAGGCAGCTGTAACAACAGCCAAGGAATCCAAGAAGGCTGATAAGACAGAGAAGAAGACAGAGAAGAAGACTGAGAAGACAACAGCTAAGGATACAAAGAAAGCTGATAAGACAGACAAGAATGCTAAGACAACAACTAAGGCTACAACAGCAGCAGCCAAGAAGTGAGTTTCAGTAATCTGATTATTCTTTTCTTTATAAAAAAGACCGGCTCTTTTGGGGCATTCATTTAGGGATTCAATTCCTAAAAAAATATCGGCGTAATCGGTAGTATTACCGGCTACGCCGATTTTATTTATGGGGTGGAATATCAACTGCACCTATGTAATTCCGCTGTATCCATTCTAAATTACAGGCAAAAGAAAAAGCCGACTTTTTAACCTGTCTTAAAAGTTTTTTGACCTTCTACTTGTTATCCACGGCGGAGGATAGAAAAATATGAATTTATGATATGATTATGCCATATAACTGAATGGATACATAAGGAAAGGATGAATAATATAATGGCTCTTGATACTAAAAAAGAACAGGAACGTGACGAACTTCACCGTGCTATATGGGCAATTGCCGATGAACTTCGTGGTGCAGTAGATGGCTGGGACTTTAAGAACTATGTGCTTGGCACTATGTTCTATAGATATATTTCTGAAAACATTACTAACTACATTAACGCAGGTGAAATTGAAGCCGGCAATACTGAATTCGATTACGCACAGATGTCTGACGCTGATGCGGAAGAAGCAAGACAGAGTCTTGTTGAAGAAAAAGGCTTCTTTATCCTTCCGTCAGAACTTTTCTGTAATGTTAGAGCAAAAGCTGAAGATGATGAAAACCTTAATGAAACACTTGAAAATGCATTCCGTCACATTGAAGAATCGGCTAAAGGCAGCGAATCAGAATCAGACTTTGCAGGTCTTTTTGATGACTTTGATGTAAACAGTAATAAGCTTGGTTCTACAGTAGCAAAGAGAAACGAAAAGCTCTGCAAGCTTCTTGATGGTGTGGCTGATATGAATCTTGGTGATGTTAAGAACCACGATATTGATGCATTCGGTGATGCTTATGAATATCTCATGACAATGTACGCATCAAATGCAGGTAAATCAGGTGGTGAGTTCTTTACTCCTGCTGATGTATCAGAACTTCTTACAAGACTTGGTACAGTTGGTAAAACTGAAATTAATAAGGTTTATGACCCTGCCTGTGGTTCAGGTTCGCTGCTTTTAAAGGCAGAAAAAGTACTTGGCAGAGATAAGATTCGTAATGGTTTCTATGGACAGGAAATCAATATCACAACCTACAACCTTTGCCGTATCAATATGTTCTTACATGATATTGGCTTTGATAAATTCAATATCGCTTGTGAAGATACACTTATTGCGCCTGCACATTGGGATGATGAGCCTTTTGAACTGATTGTCTCAAATCCTCCATATTCTATTAAATGGGCCGGTGATGATAATCCATTACTTATCAATGACCCTCGTTTTGCACCTGCCGGTGTTCTTGCTCCAAAGAGTAAAGCAGATTTAGCTTTTATTATGCACAGTCTTTCCTGGCTTGCATCAAATGGAACGGCTGCAATTGTATGCTTTCCGGGTATTATGTACCGTGGTGGTGCAGAACAGAAAATCCGTCAGTATCTGATTGATAACAACTATGTTGACTGTATTATCCAGTTACCTTCCAATCTTTTCTTCGGTACATCAATCGCCACCTGCATTATGGTCATGAAGAAAAATAAGATGGATAACCGTACTCTCTTTATTGATGCAAGCAATGAGTGTGTAAAAGTTACCAACAACAATAAGTTGACGTCCGAGAATATAGACAGAATCGTTGATATCTTTACAAAACGTGAGGAAGTAGAACACATTGCTCACCTTGCTTCTTACGATGAAGTAAAAGAAAATGGCTTTAATCTTTCGGTATCTACTTATGTGGAAGCAGAAGATACAAAAGAAAAAATCGATATTGTAAAGCTCAATGCCGAGATTAAAGAAATTGTTGCGCGTGAGCAGGTTCTTCGTGATGAGATTGACAAAATCATTGGAGAAATCGAGGTGGGATGATGAAAAAGGACAGGCGTGAAATCAACATCCTTCGTTCCTCCGCTGCGGAGTATCTGACATTTGTTGCCTCCACAGGCGCAGACGAAAAGAGCATAGAGATGCGTTACGAAGATGAAAATATCTGGCTGACGCAAAAAATGATGGCTACTTTATATGATGTGGATGTGCGAACCATCAATGACCATATTAAAAAAATATATTCCGATTCAGAATTGGAGCAATCAGCAACTATCCGAAAATATCGGATAGTTCAAACGGAAGGTTCCCGTCAGGTTGCCCGTGAAGTAAATCATTATAATCTGCAAATGATTATTTCAGTTGGCTTCAAGGTGAATAACGAGCGGGCTGTGCAGTTTAGAAAATGGGCAAACCAAATTGTAAAAGATTATACCATTCAGGGTTGGGTTATGGACGATGACCGTCTGAAAAACAGCGGAACGGTGCTGACAAAAGAATATTTTGAAAAGCAGCTGGAAAAAATCCGTGAGATTCGCCTTTCAGAACGAAAATTTTATCAGAAAATTACCGACATTTATGCCACAGCTTTGGATTACGACCCTACCGCAGCGACTACAAAACGCTTTTTTTCGGCGGTACAAAATAAATTGCATTACAGTGTTCACGGGCAAACGGCAGCAGAGGTTGTCTACAACCGAGCAAATGCGGAAAAGGAACACATGGGGCTTACCACATGGGACGGTTCGCCCAAAAGTAAAATTCATGCCTATGATGTTGTGGTAGCGAAAAATTATTTGACCGAAAAGGAGCTTTTCCAGTTGGGACGCTTAGTTTCGGCATATCTGGATTTTGCAGAAGCACAGGCAGAGCGTCACATCCCGATGACAATGGCGGATTGGGAAGAACGGCTGAATGGTTTTTTGAAGGTTTGGGATAGAGATGTATTGCAGGATGCCGGGAAAATATCCGCAGAGCTGGCAAAAAGTCATGCTCTGAGCGAATTTGAAAAATACCGCATCGTACAGGATCGGTTGTATCAAAGCGACTTCGACAGGATATTGTTGGAGGATGCATCGCAGGGCCTGCCGGAAACGATTGCAAAAGAACCCGGGAAGGATGATGGGGACAAATGAGCAGATTAGATGAATTGATTCAGGAGTTGTGTCCTGATGGAGTCAATTACAAAACGATAGCTAGTTGTACCATTAAAAATGATAATATTAAATGGAAAAACACTAATGGAGAAGAATACGAGTACATTGATTTGTCATCCGTAGATAGAGATACTCATCAGATTACAGAAACGCAGACAATAAGTTCTTATACTGCACCAAGTAGAGCACAACAAATTATTAATAGTGGAGATATATTGTTTGGTGCGACTCGACCAATGCTCAAGAGATATTGCATGGTTGACGGTACTTATGATAATCAAATATGTAGCACCGGATTTACAGTATTACGCGCCGATGAGAATGTTGTATTACGTAGATGGTTGTATCATATAATCGCATCTAATGATTTCTTTGCATATGTAGAACAAAATCAAAAGGGAGCTAGTTATCCTGCTATATCAGATAAACTTGTAAAAGAGTATATGCTCCCTGTACCTCCTCTGGAGGTACAACGTGAAATAGTCCGTATTTTGGACAATTTCACGGAGCTTACAGCAGAGCTTACAGCAGAGCTTACAGCAGAGCTTACAGCTCGCAAGAAACAGTATGAATTTTATCGGGATGATTTGCTTAAATTTGACAATGATATACAAATGGTTAAGTTGGGCGAATTATGTAAAATCACAAGGGGAATACGTGTCACAAGAAGTGAGCTTAATGGCGATAGGGGATATCCTGTTTATCAGAACAGCTTAACCCCTATGGGTTATTATAATCAATCAAATAGGAAAGCCAATACATCTTTTGTAATTAGTGCAGGTGCTGCGGGTGATATAGGCTATAGCACCGAAGATTATTGGGCAGCAGATGATTGTCTAACTTTCGAGTGCCCTAGTAGTTTAAATGATAGATTTTTGTATCATTTTTTTAAAACAAAGCAGGAGTATTTATATTCTCGTGTAAGAAAAGCCAGTATACCAAGGTTATCCCGTGAAGTGCTAGAAAAATTGGAAATTCCCTTTCTCCCAATCGAAATACAAAATCGATTAGTGAGCGTATTAGACAACTTCGACGCCATCTGCTCTGACCTCAACATCGGTCTTCCGGCTGAGATTGAAGCACGGCAAAAACAATACGAATATTATCGTGATGCACTCTTGACATACGCAGCAACAGGCAAGATAATCCTTGACAGACAGACAGACAGACAGACAGACAGACAGACAGACAGACAGACAGACAGACAGACAGACAGACAGACAAGCAATAATTAGGCTTATTCAGTATGTCTTTGGTTATGCTCCTGTTAAACTGGATGAAATTGCAACGATTATCCGTGGAGGCAATTTTCAAAAGAAGGATTTTGCCGAACACGGAAAACCTTGCATCCATTACGGTCAGATGTACACACACTTTGGAGTTTATGCATATAAAACTTTAACATTTGTGAATGATGAAGTATTTGCAAAGTCAAAGACTGCAAAACCGGGAGATATTGTTATGGCGGTTACAAGCGAAAATGTTGAAGATGTTTGCTCTTGTACTGCATGGCTTGGCGATGAAGAAATTGCTATCAGTGGACATACGGCAATCATTAGTCATAATCAGAATGCTAAATATATGTCTTACTTTTTCCATTCAGCTTCTTTCTTTGAACAAAAGAAACGATTAGCACATGGTACAAAGGTAATTGAAGTAACACCAAGCAAATTAGGTAGCATTGAAATAATGTTGCCGACTATGGCAGAACAAGAAAGAATTGTGTCTATCCTCGACCGATTCGATGCTCTCTGCTCTGACCTCAACATCGGTCTACCGGCCGAGATTGAAGCACGTCAAAAACAATACGAATACTATAGAGATAAACTGCTCCATTTCCCTCTAAAAAGGATGCGTGAGCCGATGACAAAATAAATACGAAAGAGGTGATGTATGTGCCTTATTTTAATATCGTAGCCGAAACAAATGAGAACACAGTTGTTACAGAATATGAGTCGGTAAAAACACGCTCCGGCAATTATCAGTCTGAAGCAGCTTTGGAAAAAGAATTTATTCGTATGCTCACGGAACAGGGATACGAATATCTTACAATACATCATGAAAAAGATTTGCTTGCCAATCTTCGTACTCAGCTTGAGAAACTGAATAGTTACCATTTCTCTGAAACGGAATGGGATAGATTTTTCAAAGATTCCATCGCCAACCGGAATGAAGGAATCGTAGAAAAGACCCGTAAGATTCAGGAAGATAATGTTCAGGTGTTGAAACGTGATGATGGAAGCACGAAAAATATCACTCTTATTGATAAGAAGAATATTCATAACAACTTTCTTCAGGTCATCAATCAGTATGTTATTGGTACTGGAGAAGGTGCAAAGCACGACAATCGCTATGATGTTACGATCCTTGTGAATGGTTTGCCACTTGTTCATATAGAACTAAAACGCCGAGGTGTGGCTATTCGTGAGGCATTTAATCAGATTAACAGATATCAGCGTGATTCGTTCTGGGCTGGAAGCGGTTTGTTTGAATACACACAGATTTTCGTTATCTCAAACGGAACAAATACAAAGTATTATTCCAACAGTACACGCTTTAACGCAATTAAGGATGTTAATGCTGCTGCCGGTGCCAAGAAAGGTAAAACAAGCAATAGCTTTGAATTCACTTCCTTCTGGGCAGATGCAAACAATCGTGTCATTACTGACCTGATTGATTTTACAAGAACATTCTTTGCCAAGCATACGATTTTAAATATCATTACCAAGTACTGCATTTTCACATCAGAGAATATGCTTATGGTAATGCGACCATATCAGATAACTGCTACTGAGCGTATTTTGAATCGTATCGAGATTGCCAATAACTACAAAAAATATGGTGATGTTGCAGGTGGTGGTTACATCTGGCATACAACAGGTTCAGGTAAGACCCTTACATCATTTAAGACGGCAAGACAAGCTTCATTACTTCCTTATATCGATAAGGTGCTCTTTGTGGTTGACCGTAAGGACTTGGACTACCAGACAATGAAGGAATATGATCGTTTTGAAAAAGGTGCAGCAAACAGCAATACCTCTACTGCTATTTTGAAAAAACAGTTAGATGATAGTAATGCTCACATTATCATTACGACTATTCAGAAGCTTGCAACATTCATCAAAAAAAATAAAGAACATGAAATATATAATAAGCACGTGGTTATCATCTTTGACGAATGCCATAGAAGTCAGTTTGGTGATATGCACGCTGCTATTGTAAAAAGCTTTAAGAAATATCATCTGTTCGGCTTTACAGGAACACCAATTTTCCCGGCTAATACGGGAAGTGTCCGTAAGCCACAGTTCTTTACAACCGAGCAGACTTTCGGTGACCAGCTCCATACATATACTATTGTCGATGCTATAAATGATAAGAACGTACTTCCATTCAGAGTTGATTATGTAAAGACAATGGATATGGGTGAAGATATTGATGATGAGCAGGTGTGGGATATTGCCCGTGAAAAGGCTATGATGGCACCTGAAAGAATCAAGCTTGTTACGGAATATATCCTTAATAACTTTGATAGAAAAACCTATCGTGGTGATAAGACTTATATCTATAACACTCTTACAAACATTTCTGAAGTTGCTTCCGGCAAGAATGGTGCGGTAGAAGAAATCAAGCAGAAACAACGAGTAAGTGGATTTAACTCTATCTTTGCCGTTGCTTCTGTTCCGATGGCAAAATTATATTATCAGGAATTTAAGAAACAGATGGAGGCTGACCCTACCAAAAAACTCCGTATTGCTACTATCTATAGCTATGGTGCAAACGAAGCTGAATGTGATGAAGGTACAAGCGGTATTCTTGATGAGGAAAATTCAGAAGATACATCTGCACTTGATCAGTCTTCAAGGGATTTCCTTGAGGCTGCAATTAAAGATTATAACGAGATGTTCCATACGAACTACTCTACAGATAGCGACAAATTCCAGAACTATTATAAAGACGTTTCCCTTCGTATGAAGAACAAGGAACTTGATTTACTAATCGTTGTAAATATGTTCCTTACAGGCTTTGATGCCACAACCTTGAATACATTATGGGTTGATAAGAATTTGAAGATGCACGGACTCATTCAGGCATTTTCAAGAACAAACCGAATTCTTAACTCGATTAAGACCTTCGGTAACATTGTCTGCTTTAGAAATCTTCAGAAACGTGTTGATACTGCTATTTCACTTTTTGGTGATAAGAATGCAGGTGGTATTGTCCTGATGAAGGGCTTTAAAGATTACTACTATGGCTATGAAAGTATTGACGGCAAGTTGCATCCGGGATATATGAATATGATGGATGACCTTACTTCCAAGTTTCCACTTTCACAGTCACAGATTACAGGTGAGCAGAATCAGAAGGATTTTATCTCCCTATTTGGTGCAATCCTACGTATGAGAAACCTTTTATCTGCATTTGATGAATTCGCCGGCAAAGAAATGATAACGGAGCGTGATTTACAGGATTATCTTGGTATATATCAGGACTTGCATGATGAATGGAATGAAAAACGCAAGAAAGGTGAAAGCACCGATATTATTGATGATATTGTCTTTGAGGTTGAACTTATCAAGCAGATTGAAATCAATATCGATTATATCCTTATGCTCGTTAAGAAATATCACGATAGTCACTGTGAAGATAAGGAAGTCCTTGTCACAATCAAGAAAGCTATTGATGCAAGTCCTGAACTTCGTAGCAAGAAGGCTCTCATTGAAACCTTTATTGCAGGAATTAATGATGTCGAAGATGTTATGAAAGAATGGCATGATTATGTAGCTGAAAAGCGTGAAGAGGAACTTGTTCAGATTATCAAAGAAGAAAAGCTGAAAGAACCTGAAACAAGAAAGTTCATAGGGAATGCCTTCCGTGACGGTGAAATTAAAACCACAGGTACAGACATTGATAAGCTTATGCCTCCTATATCTCGTTTCGGTGGTGGAAAAAAAGCTGTTAAAAAACAATGCGTAATTGACAAACTGAAATCATTCTTTGAGAAGTTCTTCGGGGTTGGAGGTTCATTTACTACTGAAAAGCCAAAGCTTTTTTATTACGCCGATGCGATGGCTCAACAGCCTGTTCTTATGGCTGCAGAAGATTCCGCAACTTATGAGACAAAGAAAGCTGACAAGACAGACAAGAATGCTGAGACAACAACTAAGAAGTGAGTTTCAGTAATCTGATTATTCTTTTCTTTATAAAAAAGACCGGCTCTTTTGAACCGGTCTTTTTTCTTATCAAATTTTCTTACCAAATACTGACTCGCTTTTCTTTTGCCAAATACATGCCGTCGTCGGGCTGTAATTTATAATATTCCGCAAAAGGACTTAAGTTCATTAACTGGCGATTAGCCCTGAGAATACAAGGTGCATGCGGATCCAAAGACAAGAGAATTTTCTCAAATTGCGGCGTAAATTTGGAACGCCAAACCCGCGCCCAGGACATATAAAATTCCGCTTCATGTTCTTTATCGTTCGCTATTGCAGCCGTATAAGCACAGGCAAGGCCGCCGGCATCGGCGATATTTTCCGAAACAGTTAATTTGCCGTTGCATTTACCTGCCGGAGTAGGATAGTTATCGAATAAAGCAATCATTTCCTGCGTTTTCTTTTTGAAAGCCTCATAGTCTTCCGGCTGCCACCAGTCCTCTAAATTACCGTTTTCATCGAAACGACAACCGTTATTGTCAAAAGCATGAGAAATCTCATGGGCCATAACAGCTCCGATACCGCCGTAATTGGCAGCTTTAGGCGACTCCAGGTCATAATAGGGCTTTTGCAATATTGCCGCCGGAAAAACAATGCAATTCTTAGAAGGGGAATAGTAGGCGTTAACCATATCAGCCGGCATCGACCACAGTTCAGGATCAATTTCCTGCGCAAAATTATCAATAGTGTACTGATAAATAGTCTGATTCAATTGCGTACAGGTTAAGAGCAGAGACGGCTTATTTTCATCAATTACCGGCAAAAGCTTATCATACAAAGGCGAGATTTTATCCGGATAAGCAATATGCAGCTGCAGCGCCTTTAACTTTTTAATAGCCTTTTCTTTGGTAGAAGCCGATAACCAGGTAATTTGACTGAGCCTTTGCTCATAGACTTGAATCATCTGCTTCAACATTTCTAAAACATCCATTTTAGATTGTTCGCTGAAATTGGTATGAGCATAATACAGACCGACAGGATCGCTGTAATACGAATTAGCTAAATCAAAAGTATATCTCTCAAAATTACGCGGTTCGGCCGCTCCGAGCAACATACGCCCATATTCGCCGCCTTTAATGCGCAAATCGTCAGTTAAATATTTGCTGTTGTGCAGGAGAAAATTAACCAGAGCCCAAGCCTTAAAAGCGGAGAAATCAGTCGAATTGACAAATTTGCTCAAAGAGGCTGTAAATTCCGGTTCACTGTCGCTGACAATATCATCAGCGGACAGATGGAAAATATTCTGCAGTTCCGTTCCCAATGCCTGCAGCTCCGCCGGCAATTTATCAATGTAGGTTTGCAAAGTTTGCGGATGATAACTGTCGACATAATCGGCCTTTTGCTCATTACTCTTGGTGTAAATAGCGAAAGAGGCATCGAATTTCATGGTTAATTCTACCAACTCTTCTACGTTGCTCAAACCTAATGCCTGCAGGTAAGCTGAGGTGCAGTGCTTGTAATTATCCAACAGTTGCGCAGCTTGCGGATGCCCCGGTTGATAATAGGTAGAATCGGGTAAAATTGTTCCGGCCGGTCCGAAATAAAGGATTTTTTTGCGTGCCCGCTTCATATCTGCCTCTATATCTATGGTCAACGGAAAAGGCAGGCCTGTAAACTTATATTTACCATAATTTCGGCAAATTTCTGCAAAGGAAGTATACTTATCCAATTCGGCGGAAAGCCCCAATAATGCGGGAATTTCGTTGCTTTCGCGGCTTTTCTCATCTCTGGCCAGGCGTAAAAGCTTAACATAAGCCGACAAGTGCGGATTATCATTTACCGATTCAGGCTTTTGCAGCCAAGTTTCGGACAGTTTCAACAAGTATTTCTCAATAGATTCATCTAATTCGTGAAACGTGCCCGTAGCGGGGCGATCCGGCGGAATTACGGCATTTTTAAGCCATTCTGCATTAACGTAGGTGTAAAAATCGTCTTCTAACCTCATTGTTCCTCCTAACAGCCTGTCATTTGTGGCTTGTTTATAAATCTTTTTTAATTTTTGATTAATCTTGATTATACCATATGTTGTATACCGATAAGTCTGCTATAATATAAAAATATTAGTATAATATGTAAATTATGATTAATACTGAAGGAGATTTAATATGTTTAGACGTGTTAGAACTGAAAGTGTTCCGGCTCCTACAATTCGTAGAATGCCTACTTATTTGAATTGCCTGTTGCACATGCAGGCTAAGGGAATGACAGCAATTTCCTCATCGACAATTGCTTCCATGCTCAGCTTGACCGGTATTCAGGTCCGTAAGGATTTGGCTTGGGTTTCAGACTCAGGTAAACCCCGTACAGGTTTCCCCATCGATCGTTTGATTAACGATATTAAGAGCTTCCTCGGCTACAACAATGTTCGTGAAGCTGTCTTAATCGGTGTTGGTCACTTGGGCGGTGCTTTCCTCCATTACTCAGGTTTCAAAGAGTACGGTTTGGCAATTTCCGCTGCTTATGATATCAATCCGGATTTGATTGCCAAGTACAAGGATTCCGAAGTCCCTGTTTACAACATTAACGAGATTGAGAAGCACAAGTTGCCGGAATTGGCTATTTTGACCGTTCCTCATGATCAGGCTCAAGCTACAGCCGAGAAGTTGGCACAATTAGGCGTTAAAGCTATTTGGAACTTCTCTACCGTTCATCTGAATTTGAACGATGCAGTTATTGTTGAGAACGTTGACTTGGCACAATCATTAGCTTTGTTGTGGAACCAATATGAATTGAAACGTTTGAATGCCAACGGCTGAGTTCTCAGCTGAAAAAGCATTGTAAATTATTAAGCGCCTGTTCCGTTAAGCGGGTTTATCCCGTACGGACGGGCGTTTTTATATGTCGGGATTATACATTTGAAAATCGGGGATAAAAGAATCGCTCTGAGTACTTTCATCCTGCGTAAAGGCATGTTTAACGCCCAGATCAAGCGCGAAATTGACAAATTCTTCGTATTCTTCCGTTTTCACATGTCGATTAAGTTCAGGATATTTTCGCAGTATTTGGGGAATAGGAGTATACTGGTTCATCAAACTGATGTAGATATTGTCCGAAAAACAGGTGTAAGCGTAACTTAAAACCGCTTTGGCATCGTTCAGATAGCCGGGCATGAGCAGAATCCGCAGGACAAGCCCTTTTTTCAATAGCGGAAAATGACAGGCGGCCTTAGAAGTTGCAGTCACAGGCTGCTTTTGAAACTTTAATTTACCGACTTGACGGTACATTTCCCGCACAACACTGAAACTTACTTCCGGATAATCGGGGCAACCCAGATATTTTGCAGCTAAATCGGAACGATAAAATTTAATATCAGGCAAATAAATATCAATAAGACCGTCGAGCTTTTTAATCATCTCCAAATTTTCGTAAGAAGAACTGTTATAAACTAGAGGAATTTTTAAGCCCGCCTTTTTCAAATTTTCCAAACAGGGAATTAAAGTCGCCAACTGATGGCCGGCGGTAACCAAATTTATGTTACATGCACCTTGATCCTGCAAATCAAAGCAGGTTTGCAGAAATTCTTCCTGACTGAAAACTTTGCCGAGTTTATTCACATTTTTCCGTCTTCTGGAAGTGGAAATAGCGCAGTTCTGGCAAAAAACACAAGACATATTACAACCGGTAAAGAAAATTGCACCCGAGCCTGAAGCCCCGGAAATCGGCGGTTCTTCGTAAAAATGCAAAGCGGCGCGCGCAATGTGCAAATCTTTATCGGTCAAACAGAAGCCCAGCTCTCCGGCCAAACGATTGACCCGACAATTCTGCGGACAAATTTGACAACAACGATATAGTTTTTGCCAGGAATTGAGGTCGGAATCGAGCTTCAGACTGTTTAATATTTCCAGATTTTCCTGATTCATGTCGGATTAAACTGCTGACTTAATTTTTTTGCAAAAATGACGGTAACGAAGAATCATTTCGTCTTAACTCCTGCAATTTGCTTTGCAAACTGTTGACTTGGCCGACTGCAGTTGCCGAATTATCGAAAATTAGAGGTCGACTCAAGCTTAAGTCCGGTACCATTGGCGTTTTCTCCGTCCCGCTTTGCTGTTTTAACTGTCCGTCTGCAGTCGGAGAGGCAGGCAGGGTATTGCTTGCTTTCTCTTTATTATTCATGTGCATTAAAGCGGAATTGAAGCGGCTGAAAGCGCTTTTACGCGTATTAGTATTTATGAGTTCCGGTTCAGGCGCAGATTCGGCTTTTAAAGCAGTTTCTTCGGCGACAGTACGGACTTTCACTTCCTTAACCTCGGGGACGTCTGTTATCGCCTCGGCAGCTCTTAACGGCAATATTTCGTTGCACTGTTCCAAAAGCGCGTGTAAAGGCAGGCCCATAACAGTATAGACATCGCCGACAATGCCGTTAATTAAAGCGGCAGTACTTTCCTGGACGGCGTAAGCACCGGCCTTGTCATAACAATTACCGGCAGCAATATAATCATCCACCGTTTTTTGCGCAAATGCCGTATCTCCCTGCATATATACACCGGCCTGTTCGACAAAGGATAATTTGTAATATTCGTTCAATTCCGGATAGGCGGTCTTTACCTCTTTCAGGCGCTTGGACAATTCCGGGGATAAATTGCTCTGATAATAATTTTTATGAACTAATAGACAGACACCGGTTGAAACTTGGTGATATTGTCCTTTAATTTGATGTTGCCGATCTTCCTCCGTCGCTTTGGGGGTACCGAGAAGAGCAAGATCTTCGGAGCTTAACTGTTTACCCAACAATAAATTGAACATACTGTGAGCAACGGCGGCATCCTGAGGTTTGCCCAAAATATAACCGCGGCACATAACTAAAGTATCGGCAGCCAGAATAAGAGGAGCTTTCGTCAAATAAGCGGCGGCCAGAGCTTTCTGCAAGGCCAACTCGCCTGTAATAATTCGGCCCATAGCCGATTGACAGGCGCCCTTATATATTTCAAGCAGTTTGTTGCTAATAGCAGATTCATCAACCTGTGGACTATATGTAATAAAATCTATATTTGCCAAATTAAGAATACTTCTGCGACGAGGTGAAGAACTGGCTAATAATAATTGAGTAGACATGTTAATTCCTCCATATTTGCATTACAAAATAATATTATAGAATAGATAGTGAGTTTATGGATTGCAAATTTATAACAATTATTCCGTTTGATAATTAGGCCGTATATTTCAGCTGTATAATTCAAACTTACAGTGCAAGCGGAAGTGTCGGCAGAAATCTGCTTCGACCGGAAAATTTGCCGTACATTATCCTGCCCGCTTTGTAGTTGTTCTGCCTTAGGCCCTTCTGCCGGCTCCTCTGTCGCCTGAAGGCATTGATGATATAATTAAAAGAATCAATCCAAAATCTTGAGGAGCGGAATTATGAGTGCCGAACCGGCAAAAGACAATATTTTACGTATATATACGGACGGTGCCTGCTCGGGTAATCCGGGAGTAGGAGGTTGGGCGGCCGTGTTGATTTATCAGGGACACGAGAAAGAAATCTCGGGTGTAGCGGCGGACACAACCAACAACAGAATGGAAGTAACGGCTGTAATTCGCGCGCTGGAATGCATCAATCGTCCGATTAAAGTGATAGTCCACAGTGACAGCAGTTACGTGGTCAATGCTTTCAATTCCGGCTGGATTAGAAGCTGGAAAGCGAACAATTGGGTCAATAGTGCCAAAAAAGCAGTCAGCAATCAGGATTTGTGGAAACGTCTGGCGGAACTTGTAGAAAAATATGACGTTACATTCGTTAAAGTAAAAGGCCACGCCGACGATTATTACAACAACAGATGTGATGTTTTGGCAGTTAAAGAGTGGCAAACTTACAAACGCTTGCATCCTTCGGATTAACGGACTGCTATTGATTAAAGGGAGGATTTATGGAAAAATTAACAGGCGACAAAACGGATTCTATATTTTTAGAAAAAGAAATAGGCAAAGAGAGCAAATTTCAGGGCGCAGTTTTTGAAACGATAAAATACACTATCCAAGGACCTGATCAATGCGCTTATCCGCGTGAAGTTGTGCAACACCATGGCGGTTGCTGCATCGCGGCGGCTTTGCCGGACGGCAGATTTTTAATGGTGCGACAGTATCGCTTTGCCGTTCAGCAGGAATTGCTCGAATTTCCCGCCGGTAAAATCGAAAAAGGAGAGGATCCGGCAGTCTGCGCCCAAAGAGAGCTGGAAGAAGAAGGTGGATATTTGGCCGCGTCTGTCAAAGAAATGGGCTATGTTTACCCGACATGCGGCTATTCGACCGAAAAAATATTTCTGTATTACGCCGATCAGTTAAAACGAACGGCACAACATTTGGATGAAGGCGAGCACGTTAAAGTAGAATATTTGACTTTGTCCGAAATTTTACAATTAATCGAAGAGGGGCAAATTCATGATGCCAAGACAATCATTTTGGCCTATAAGATTAAGACGATGAGGGAAAAGGGTTGCCGTTGCAGCGAGTAATTTGCAGATAATAATTGACGGAGAATGGAATAGTAAGTAATGGTGAATTATAAGAAGAATGGCAATATTGGCGTGAAGGAAATTACAGTTCTTGTTTTGCTGTGTTTTCTTTCTCTGCTGTTTATTTCGTTTTATTTACCCCCTGATGTTTCAGGTGCTATGGGAGTAGCTTTGCGTTATATCTCCTGCGGTCTTTTCGGACCTCTTTATCATTTTTCGCTCATCCTTATTTTGCTGGCTGCTTTTATTGTCGCGCGCAGCAGCAGACATCCGTTGCCGGGTGCTTTGATTTTTCACAGTATCATTCTCTATTTACTTGTAGCGTCACTTTTGCAGTTCTTTACCCTTGATCAGAAGGATTTTATTAATCAGGTTCAGCAATTAACCGGTTATTACCGGCAGACACAGGGAGAGAGCCTTTGGTTGAATACCAGCACTTTGCGGGCAAGCACCGCTTTCAATTTACTTTGGCAGGCCGGCATTTCTCCTGATAATTATCCTTTGCTGCATAATTGCAGACCGATGGGAATTATTGCCGGAACTTTCAGCCTGGCCTTTTATGAAATGTTCGGTTCTTTGGCGGGAAAAGTTGTGTTATTTGCTTTAACTTTGGGCGAATTGCGCATTATTTTCGGCTTTTCCGCTTTGGAATGGCTGCTCAATTTGAGTGATATTGTGCGTCGCTCGCACAGTAATATTAAGCAGGCGGTGCAGGAAACTTTGGCCGATATGCATGCTGCCGAATTGCAAAAAGAAAATTATTATACTGAAGCTGAATTGGAAAAACCGTCCGAGCAGATTAAATTGCCGTTGAGAAAATTGCCGCAAATAGAAGCAGGTGCAGATGAGATTTCTGCCGCTGCTGCAGATGAGGCTGCAACCGGTACCGGTTCGAATACAAGTGCAGTGACGCCGCTTTTACCGGACGCAGAAGATGCACCGAGCACAGAAGAGAATAAGGTGGAAGAAGCGGCAACGACTGTACCTGCCGTTATACCTATAAATACCGCCCAATATTTAAGTGATGCCAAGCAGCAGCCTCAAACTGCAGATGCGAACGAGCAGCAGCTACAGCATTCAACTCACTTAACAGCGGAAAACGATTCTGTCGGGAAAGAAGAATTACCGGAACCGCAATTGATAGACATGAGTCGCTGGCAACAACAGGCGGCAGGTAAAATTTTGCCGGAAATCAGACACAGTAATATATTTAATCCCGCTTTTGTCGAAACTTTGCCGCCTGAAAGCCTTGAACCTGATCGGGAAATAGAGGTGAACGTGCATAATCAGCCTGTAATTCTGCCCGCTTTTAACGCTGTGGACAATTCCTTGCCGAGTTTTCTGCAAAAACAGGCGCAAGCTGACAAAAAAGAATTTCCCGGTACGACCGGCGAAAAGTTGCAGGCTCAAGCTGAAAAAGTCGGTAATCTGGTAGCTGATTTACAGGAACCGCATACCGGTAAAATCGCTAATGAAGCGGAAAATTCAGCTCTGGCCCGTGAGTATCGCGTGCTTAACAGTTCTTCGCTGCAACCGCAATTTACAACGGTTAAGCATCTTGTCGATGTTGATCCTTTCAAATTGAATACAACAGCTGCAAGCGCAGATGTTGCCGGAACTTTCGGCGATTATAACCCTTTGAACAATATTACGGCCGACATTTCGCCGCTAAATTCTTCCGCTTACAGTTCACCTGCGCCTGCGGCCATAAAGGAGCTTGCTGTCGAACCTGAAACTGCTGTCGCTGCCGAACCTGAACTTGCGCACGAGTCGGAAACAGCCGCCACAGCGGAAACAGCCGTACTTGCGCCTGTTCCTTCTGCTTCGAGCCAAACAAACGGCCCGACAGCAACAGACGCTGTAGCAGCTGCTCATTTAACGGACAAAAAAGTTGAAGTAGTTGCCGACTTGGATTTGTCGAAAGACAACGTGGAAGAAGAACATAAAACAACGGCAGCCAATTCAAGACAGCTTATATATACTGAAAGAGATCGTAAAGACAGTTTGCTGAAACAGGCAGCTTTGGACGAACTGACAAGGAAGCCCGATTCTCCCAAAAAACCGTATATTTATCCCGACCTTGACTTACTGACGCCGGTACAGAACAATCGCAACAATAATTCTGAAGCTGAAATCAGAGCCTTAGCCGATAAATTGGAATTTACTTTGAAAAGCTTCGGCGTAGATGCCGAGGTTATCAACATCACAACCGGTCCGACAATCACCCGCTTTGAATTAAGCCCGGGCGTAGGCGTTAAAGTCTCAAAAATTGTCAACTTGAATGACGATATAGCCTTAAGCCTGGCGGCAACCGGAGTGCGAATCGAAGCTCCGATTCCCGGCAAATCCGCCATCGGCATAGAAATACCGAACAAAGACAAACGCATCGTTGATTTACGTTCAATACTGGCCGGTAATGATTGGAAAAACAATAATAAGCCGCTGAAAGTTGCTTTGGGCAGAGACATCCCCGGACAACCGATTGTTGCCGACTTGGCCGATATGACCCACACTTTAATCGCCGGTGCAACCGGAAGCGGTAAATCTATTTGTATAAATGCCATTCTGATCAGTTTGCTGTATCATTGCCATCCCAAAGACCTCAAACTGATAATGGTTGACCCCAAAGTGGTGGAACTGAGTGTCTATAACGGTATCCCGCATTTATTAGTACCGGTAGTAACCGATCCCAAAAAGGCGGCCGAAGCTCTGAACTGGGCCTGTGTCGAAATGGGCAGAAGATACGAATTACTGGCCCGGGCGGCCGTGCGGGACATCAAGTCATATAATGAATATGTCGCCAAAAATCAGGGAGTCAGGAAAACTGTTAAACAGACTGACGGTCAGATGGTTTATGAAGTCATGGAACATATGCCTTATTTGGTAGTTATTATTGACGAATTGGCCGATTTGATGATGACGGCACCTCAGGAAGTAGAAGACGCAATCAACCGTATCGCCGCCAAAGGCCGAGCTTGCGGTATCCATTTGATTTTAGCTACCCAAAGACCTTCCGTTGACGTTATTACGGGTGTTATTAAAGCCAATGTACCTTCCAGAATCGCTTTCGCCGTTTCCTCTCAAGTCGACTCGCGTACCATCCTTGATGGTTCCGGCGCCGAGAAGTTATTAGGTAAAGGAGATATGCTCTATAATCCCAGAGGTGCTATTAAGCCGTTGCGGGGACAGGGCGCTTTTATCAGCGATCAGGATGTGGAAGCTGTCGTAGATTTTCTCAAAGAAGCAGATGCCGATTATGTTACGGAACCGGTAGATATTTTTACCTCGCAAAATAACGGGACGGGAGATAACAGCACGGATAATGACCGAGATGAGTTGTTCGATGCGGCAGTCGAAATTATAATGGAAGCCGGATATGCGTCCGTTTCCATCTTACAAAGACGGCTGAATATCGGTTATCCCAGAGCCGGCAGGTTGATCGACAGCTTGGAAAGGGCCGGGATAATAGGACCGGCAAACGGTTCCAAACCGCGGGAAATCAGAATCAGTCGGAATTGACGGCAAGGAGAAACTTAAATGATATTAGCAGGAAAAGATGTAGCAAGCGAAATGAAGCGGCAGGCTAAGACCGTGATTGAGAGTAATTTGCAACGCTTGGGCCGAGCCCCCAAATTAGCTATCATAATGGTCGGCGAAGATAATGCAGCTTCGCAGGCGTATGTACGGAATAAACTGAAAGCTTGTGATGAAACGGGCATAATTAATGAAACGATTATTTTGCCGCAAAACTGCACACAAGCTGATATTTTAAGCAAAATAAAAGAGCTTAATCAGGATAAGACAACTGACGGAATTTTGGTGCAATTACCTTTACCGGCTCATATAAATGTAGCTGAAGTGCAGGAGGCTATCAGACCGGATAAAGACGTTGACGGCTTCGGGAAAGAGCATATGGGTGCCTGCTGGCTCAATGTCCCGGGTATTAGACCTTGTACCCCGGCGGGAATTATGGCTCTGTTACATTATTACGATATACCTTTGGCAGGGAAAAATTGCTTAATCATCGGCCGCAGCAATATTGTTGCCAAACCCCTGGCCGCAATGTTGCTCAGTGAAGATGCAACCGTTACGATAGCTCATTCCAAAACCAAAAATTTATTTACGCTCAGCCAAACGATGGATTTGATTGTTGTCAGCGTCGGCAAACCGGAATTTTTACCGCCTGCGGCCGTGAAAGACGGCGTTATTTTGATTGATGTCGGAATTAATCGGAATGAACAGGGAAAACTGGTCGGGGACGTTAATCATTCCTGCTATGACAAGGCGGCAGCTTATACGCCGGTACCCGGAGGCGTAGGACTTTTAACAGTGGCGCAATTGATCTGCAATTGTGTTCAGGCCTGGTTGACGCATTAGTCTTATGCGCCGGGCCTGTTAAGTTGCTTTGTGTCGATTTAATGATATAATTAGCAACAACGGGCGGTTAGCTCAGCTGGTTAGAGCGCATGCTTCACACGCATGAGGTCGCAGGTTCGAGCCCTGTATCGCCCATTTTCGCACCGATATTTGCATCGGTGCTTTTTACTGCTTTTTTCTGCTAAGCAGCAGGGCAGCAAAACTTGGATAACTTAACTAATAAAAAATGATAAAAGTAAGTACCACTCGTGTAAAATGGAGAAAAGCCCGTAAGTTTATCTAATTTTAATTTAATTGTAAAAATATCCTTGTAAAGTAGTATAAGCCTACAGAAGTGAGAGAAAAGGAAGATGAAATATAAACATATTGTTTTCGATGTTGACGGCACCTTGGTGGACAGCGAGTTGAAAGTCCTATCAACACTCAGACAGGCGGTAATTGACATGCGCGGTGTTGACCATCCGGTTGAAGATTTAGGCTGGGCGATGGGGATGGCACCGGAACCGATTTTAACTAAATTGGGATATGACAATGTAGAACCTATCATTCGCTTGTGGGAACGCTATCTGATTGAATATCAGGAACCGCCGAAATTTTTCGACGGTATCGAACAGACAATAATGCAGTTACACGCCCGGGGCGTTAACGTGGGCATCGGCACAAGCAGAATATATGCGGAATATTTAGCAGATTTTGAAAAATTGCCTCTTTATTCATATTTAGGCACAGCCGTTTGCGGCGATATGGTGCAGAAACGCAAACCGGCGCCAGATATATTGTTGTGCTATATGGAAAAAACGGGAGCTTCAGCGGCGGATATTCTTTTTGTCGGCGACACACTTTTCGATTTGCAATGTGCGGAGGCTGCCGGCATCGATGCGGCGTTGGCCGGTTGGGGCACGAAATTACCTGTTTCTACTGCCTGTGCCTATTACTTGAAGCGGCCGCAGGAATTATTGGAGCTGTAAAGCGTTAACTATGGGCAAGTATCAACGAAACGGATTACAAATAAGTTTGGCTGTAATAATGAGCCTGAGTCTTACCTGGGTCATCTTATTACAAAGTTTAACTTACTGTTGCTTTAATCGACAGTTTTATCAGGATAATTTCCGCAAATTACAAACGTCGACGAAAGTGGACATTGATGCGGCGGATCTGAATAAATCCGTAGATTGCCTTTTCGACTATCTTTTGCAGCGACGTGACGATCTTAATCTGCAAGTTCGCTTGCTCAGTACCGGACAGAAGACGGAAATGTTCAACCGGCGGGAAAAGGACCACATGGTCGATGTCAAGAGCTTGCTGCAAAGAGTTATGTTCAGCCAAAAAGCGGCTCTGACCTTATTCGTACTTTTGTTTTTGTTACTGCCTTTGCTGTATCGCCGAGCTGCGGCAACTTTATGGACAGATTATCTTTTAAGCTATCGTGCCGGATTTATCGGCGGTATTGTGACGGCGTTGGTGTTTATCGCCCTTGTTGCCGTCTTTGCTGCCTGTGATTTTTCCACTTTTTGGTGGAAATTTCATGAATTGCTCTTTACTAATGATTTGTGGCAACTTGATCCGGCTGAATCCCGCCTGATTAATTTGGTTGAGGGTGAGTTTTTTTCCAATCTGGTTCAATACATTATTTCAGTCACTGTCACTGCTTTAGTCGTAGCCTATGCTTTAATTTTGCTCGTGCTTCGAATTTTGCTCAAATTAAGTCGAAAACTGCGTACACTCGGCTGATTTTGTTGCATTTTACACAAAATGGAGCGGAATAAATTATAAATTTTGTGCAAACAAGCTGAATAAATGGACTTTATTGGCGCCTTTTCCGCTTACTGCAGTGCATTTAATATCAGCGAATATGTTAAAATATGCTTATTGTCTGCTTAAAAATAAGCGGGCTTATTCTACACATGTATTAGAATAGGACGTAAGTGTATGTTTAAGAATTTATTATCATCATTACTGGGTAAAGACGGAGAAGCGGCGCAAGTTGTGCTGTGTGCTCCGGTTGACGGTCAATTTGTCGCACTGAAGGACGTTGCCGATCCGGTATTTTCAGGCGAAATGTTAGGTAAGGGCGTGGCAGTTGAGCCTAGCGGTGATACTTTGGTTGCTCCGGCCAGCGGCAAAGTTACACAAGTTTTCCCGACCAAACATGCTTTAACTATGCAGGTGAAAGATGCCGAACTGCTTTTGCATATCGGGATTGATACGGTTAAATTGCAGGGAGAAGGCTTTACGGCTTTGGTAAAAACCGGTGATGAAGTTACTAAAGGTACGCCTTTAATCAAGTTTGATAAGGCTGTTTTGCAGGAACATAAGCATCCGGCAACAGTTATGATGGTTATTTGCAATCACAATGAATTTAAGCACTTTGAAGTTAAAGATGCCGCTCAGGTAACTGCCGGCGATACGGAAATGGTAGTTTTACGCAAATAGTATTTGAAAGGTGATGAAATATAATGACTACATATCAAGGTCGGGTTATATCGCCCGGTTTGGTTGTTGCGCCTGTTTTTGTTTATGAGAAATTTTCCTTGGATAAATGCGAATATGTCAAGGGAACGATAGCGGAAGAACAGGCTAAGTTCGAACATTCGCTCAAGGTTGCTACGGAGCAGCTGAAACAATTATTCACTAAAGCTTTGAACGAACTGGGAAGGGATAAATCCTTGCTGTTTGAAGTTCACAGGATGTTGATTCAGGATGATGACTTCAAAGATGAAGTGCGGAATCTGATTAATTCCGGGGTTGATGCGCCGCATGCCGTTTATACGGCCGGAGACAATTTCGCCAAAATGATGCAAAGCCTGGATGATGCGTACATGCAGGAGCGGGCTTTGGATTTTAAGGATATTTCCAATCGCTTAATCCGGATATTGTGCAATGTGGAAGCTCAAACGGAATTAACCGTACCGTCTGTGATTCTGGCAGATGATCTGGAACCGTCTGAAACTGTGACTTTCCGCAAAGACAAGATATTGGGCTTCGTTTTGCGGCAAGGGTCGGCCAATTCCCATACGGCGATTTTAGCAAGAGGGATGAACGTCCCTGCTTTGATTCAAACTCCCGTGAAGCAGAAAGACCTGAAAACCGGCGATCTTGTAATTTTGGATGCGGTGAGCGGTTGTCTGATAAGTGATCCGGATAAGGAATTGTTGGCCGATTACAAAGTCAAAATTGCCGACAGACAGGCGGAACTGGAAGAGCTGAAACGCTATCTGCATAAGCCCAGCGTCACGAAAAGCGGCCGAGTTATCAAATTGTACAACAATATCGGTAGCGTCGATGATATTGCGGCCGTTGAAGCTAACGGTGCCGAAGGTGTCGGCCTGTTCCGTTCCGAATTCTTGTACATGGGGCGTTCGAGCTTACCGACAGAAGAAGAACAGACTGAAATTTATACCAAAGCCTTAAAAGCTTTGCAGGGAAAATTGCTGATCGTCAGAACTATGGATATCGGTGCAGACAAACAAGTTACCTGTTTACGCTTGAAAAAAGAGGCTAACCCGGCTTTGGGCAAAAGAGCTGTGCGCATCTGTCTGGCCGATAAACCTTTGTTTAAAGAGCAGCTGAAAGCCCTGTTACGTGCTTCCGTATACGGTAAATTGGCCATTATGATTCCGATGATTATCTCGGTAGACGAAGTCAGACAGTGCAAGCAGATAATCGCCGAGTGCAAGGAAGAGTTGTTAAAAGCCGATTATAAAGTTGCCGACGATATTCCTTTCGGCATTATGATCGAGACACCGGCAGCCTGTGTACTGGCGGATGAATTAGCGGCGGAAGTTGACTTTTTCAGCATCGGTACTAATGATTTAACGCAATATACTTTAGCCTGTGATCGCCAAAATCCGGATGTCGCATACTTATACGACGATACGAATGAAGCTGTCTTACGCTTGATGAAAATGGTGGCCGAAGCTGCCCAGAGACACGGCATTTGGGCCGGTATCTGCGGCGAACTTGCCGGCAACACCTCTTTAACCTCGAAACTGATCGAATACGGTTTTACGGAATTATCAGTTTCTCCCGCTAAAACATTGGCCGTACGCCGCGCTATTGCACACACTGCTTTTTAGTGTATAATATATCATAATTGGAGGAAATATGACAGAATTTACTTACACAATCAAAGATGATTTAGGCTTGCATGCCAGACCGGCAGGATTGTTGGCCACCAAGTGCGCTTCTTTTAAGTCTAAGGTGAGCTTAACGTTCGGTGACAAAACAGTCGACTGCAAGAAATTGATCCGCCTGTTAACTTTAGGCTTGAAAAAAGGCGATACTTTTACCGTCAGTGTTGAGGGTGAAGACGAAAAAACGGCAGCTTCCGAGTTGGAGAAGTTTTTTGCCGAAAATTTATAAGTAAACCAAATTTATGTTCTGACCGAGGTCGGAATTAATAAAGGGGGATATTATGATTAAGTACTTACAAAGATTAGGTAAGTCGTTGATGCTTCCTGTTGCCGCTTTACCTGTTGCAGGTATTTTGATGGGCATAGGATACTGGATTGATCCTCAAGCTTGGGGCTCAGGTAACATTATTGCAGCTTTCTGCCTGAAAGCCGGCGGTGCTTTAATTGACAATATGGCGCTGCTGTTTGCTATCGGTGTTGCTGTCGGTATGGCCAAAGATAAAGAAGGTACGTCGGCTCTGGCCGGTTTGGTATCTTTCTTGGTCTTTACAACCGTTTTGAGCACAGCTTCCGTAACTGCGTACTATAAGGCTTTGGGCCTGGATCCGACGACAGTTCCTGTTGCTTTTGCCAAAATTTCTACACAGTTTATCGGTATTATTTCCGGTCTGATCGGCGGACATACTTATAACGCCTTCAAAGATACGAGATTGCCAAAATGGTTGGCTTTCTTCTCCGGTCGCCGTTCCGTCGCTATTATGACGGCTCTTATTACTTTAGTTTGTTGCATTCCGCTGTTCTTCATCTGGCCGGCAGTCTACAACGCTTTAGTAAATTTCGGTCAGGCAATTATCGGCCTCAGAGGTGTCGGCGCCGGTATTTACGCTTTCTTTAACCGCCTGTTGATTCCTGTCGGTTTGCATCATGCTTTGAATTCCGTTTTCTGGTTTGATATTGCCGGTATTTCGGATATTGCAAGATTCTGGGGTTCAGGTGCCAAAGTTCTGCCTTTGTCGGAAGTTATGATTAATACTTTGGGAGGCGGGCAGGTTTCCGCTACCGGTATTTATATGACCGGTTTCTTCCCGATTATGATGTTCGGTTTGCCGGCTGCCGCTTTGGCTTTCGTTGTTACGGCTAAACCAGAGAAAAGGAAGATGGTTATCGGCCTTTGCGCTTCGGCTGCTTTGTGCTCCTTCTTCACAGGTGTTACCGAGCCTTTGGAATTTGCGTTCATGTTCTTGGCTCCGGTCCTTTATCTGGTGCACGCTTTGTTAACCGGTATTTTTGTTGCTCTGTGCGCTTACTTACCTGTTCGCGCCGGCTTCCAATTCTCCGCCGGTTTTGTCGATTGGGTCTTGAGCTTCAATGCTCCGGGTGCCAAAAACGGTCTGCTCTTATTGTTAATCGGTGTGGTCGCCTTTGTTGTTTATTTCGTTGTCTTTACTGTTTTGATTAAGACTTTGAATTTGAAAACTCCCGGCCGCGAGGATAATACCGAGGCGGAAGAAGCTGATGATTCGCATGTTAATAAAGATTATCAGCATATGGCGCAGGAAATTTTTTCAGCTTTGGGCGGACGTGAGAATATTGTTTCTATTGACAATTGCATTACGAGATTGCGTTTGGAATTGGTTGACGATAATCTTGTCGATGAGAAGAGAATCAGAAATTTACATGTTTCAGGTTTGCTGAAGCCGGGCAAAAATGCTTTGCAGGTTATTATCGGACCGGATGTGCAGTTTGTGGCTGATGCGTTGCACAAGATTGCCGGCATGTAAGGTGCATTTGTAAATGTCGCTTAAAGTGGCGTAATCGGTAGTTTGCCGGTTACGCCTTTTTTGTCGCTGCGTTGCCGGGTTGCAAGCTGCTTTGTTGCGGACAGCGCCAGGTATTCGCTGTTTGTCACAGCATGAGTACAAGCAAAATTTGAGACTTTCTTCAGCGAGTTTTAGAAGGTGATAATTTAGTGAAAGTTTTGGAGGAGTAGGAGTATATGGAGCGCAATTGTGGATTTGAAGAGGGTAATAATTGATTTAGATGTTGCACAGATGGAATCATAATTAAAAATAATAAAATGCTTATATATTATTACAAGAACAATACAGTTATGTTGGGTGCGAGATTTTTAATAGTTAATCTGATACACTAACGATAGTGATTATGCATATTTACATGCATTTTTAGTTTTGCATTTGCACTATATAAATTTTTAATTTAATAAAAATATTATTACTATAATCATTAATTTGGTTGGGAACAAAAATGAATAATAAAAGAATAAATAAAGTTGTTAGTTTAGTAGTTGCTTTTATAGCAGCGATTGGACTTTTTGCCGGTATAGTCACTGCACAAGCAGTTGAAGTTAATAATACGAATAAGCAACCGCTACAAATATCTATAAACTATGCAAAAGAATTAGGCAAAGGTCATACAACGCCCGGGGCGCTTGGACAGCTTAGTCCTGAAATGGAAAATATGTGGAAAAATCTTCCCATAACAGTTATCGACAGTCAGGGGCAAGAACTTGAAGTTGCGAAACAATTAAATAATAGATGTGAACGTACGGTTGGCAATTTTGCAAATGGTGAAAAAGTAACTATCAAAGTTGATACTTCAAAGCTTCCTGATAACTATAATCTTTCGTGGGAGTCTGATTATACGTATCCTAAACCAACTGGAAATTATGCTGAATTTCAAGTAGTTGTTGATAGTAGTATGCCTGTACGTATTTCGCTGGATCAAATGAAGGTGAAATTCGACTTACAGGGAGGAAAAGTTGACGGTCAATCAGATGCAATCGTCAATACGGTAAAAAAGGATAATACGGTTGATTTTCCAGCTGATCCAACAAAAGATAATTTAGTATTTGGCGGATGGTTTACCGAGTTACCCGATACTGATTCGTATAGACAAAAAAATGTTGTAGGCAAGCGCTACTACTGGAATAGCAAATCGCCATTTTCTGATTATAGTCGCGATTGGATGTTGTGGAACGATGAGAAATTAGACCCATTGTATGACGGCATATTTTTACTCCGTGCACAATGGAATGCTCGTGCGACTTTTAACGCAAATGGAGGAGTGTTCAATAATAAAAATGAGAACACGAAGTACGAAGTAACTATAGCCGGTAAAAAAATTATGTTTGCTCAAGCGCCTACGCGCGAAGATTATCAGTTCTTAAACTGGGTAGATGCTGCCGGTCAAACTTATAATCCGGGTGATACGTATATTTTGAATGCTAATACCGTGTTCAATGCTAATTGGAAGCAAATTCGAAGCACGGTTACTTTCAAGGACGGCGATAAGACGCATGCAACAGTAAAGGTAGAAACCGGTAAGGCTATTGATACTGATGAGTCTATGCCTAAGAATCCAACGAAGGCCGGTTATACTTTCAAGGAATGGAATACGAAGGCTGACGGTAAAGGTGATGCGTTTACGGGAGCAAGCTTAGTTAATAGCGATATGACTGTGTATGCTATTTACACGAAAGATTCTGTGCCGACACAGGATCCAACTCCGGCACCGAATCCGGAGCCTAATCAGCCTACGCCTACGCCTACGCCGGAACTCAAGCCGCAGCCTGAAAAGCATATTGGCATGATTTCTAAGACAGGTGAATCGGCATCGTTTGCAGGCTTGCTCACAGCGCTAGGTTTCTCGATTGCCGGACTTGCAATTCTTCGTAAGAAGAAAATGATGGAAGAAAACAAATAAGTAGGCACTGCTTGTTTTAAGTAACCGGTATTGTTTATTAGAAGGTGGCTCTAGCGATATGTTAGAGCCATCTTTTTGTATGCTATTTTTTAAGTGTTATTTGAGATGTAAGCTTTCTTATTCTCAATAAGAAATAATATGATGCTCCAAGGCAAAGTTTCATAGTGTCTAATGTTTAAGGACATTAAAATTCATTTATGATCGCAAGTGAGAGAATAATTATTATCAATCAAAATAAATATCGCGAGCACATGATTATTTATCAAAAACCGATTCAAATTTAGACGGAATTGTAGTATTATGTTTTTTATAATGCAAAAATTGTACAAAGATATGCCAGAGAGGTGCAAACTATGGCTGTTTCCTACAAGAAATTATTTAAGATGTTGATTGACAAAGATATGATGAAAAAAGATTTTCGGAAGCTTACAGGAATTAGTGCAGCTACTGTAAGTAAGCTTGCCAATGGTGAGAATGTTACGATGGATGTGATTGAGAGAATTTGTGTCAACATGCGTTGTAATGTAGAAGATATATTGGAAATCATCCCTAATCCGATATTGGAAGATAATAAGGACAAGGCCGAAGAACAAAAGGGAGAGTGATGAGTGTGGAAAGAAAATCTTACAGTGCAGGAGCTGTAAAGATGTCTTTCTGGTTTATGGAGTTTCGCAAGGTGGTGAGTTTCATGGCAGAAGGAAAATCTTTAGATGAGATAAAATATCTGAACAAAGAACAGAACATATTCGGAGCGCCAACAACTCTTCGAAGTGAGCAGATTTATAGCACGGTAGCAGGCAGAGTTCGAACATTAGATGAAAGTTTTTGCTCGGTGTTTTTAGAGAGCGACGTGGCTTCGCAGAAATTATTTGCGCTAGTTGCTGCAATGGCGTATGACACTCTGTTTTTTGATTTCGTGTATGAAGTTGTTAGAGAAAAGATGATCATTGGAAGCAATATATTTTCAGATAGTGATATCCGCATTTTCTTCAAGGATAAGCAGCTTCAGGATGAGAAAGTTGCCAAGTGGACAGATGCAACTCTTACAAGACTTGGTAGGTGCTATAAGACGATGCTTTTTGAAGCTGGTCTTACGGATAAGGGCAAGGATGAGAGAAAAATTTTGAAACCGATTCTCGATCTGGTGATGCAGCGCTGGCTCGAAGATCATGATATGGAAGCGTGCGTCAAAGCATTAACAGGGGTGAGATAATGGCAGACTTAGCAGCACGGCTTGATGAGATGGAGGTAGAAATTAAAAAGCCAAAGTTTCGTCAAAGTAGTGGCAGAGCAAATGAAGTGAATTACTGGGTATTTGATTATCCGCCGGAACAAGAAATGGAAGTGCGTGATCGAATTGAGTATCTGAAAAATAAAAATAAGAATGGTACAGATGATTTCGAACTGGTTGTGTTCGATCTCTACGACATCATTATCGACTTTTTGGAGAAGAAGAATTTCATTGAAAAATGCTTTGATTTCGAGAAGAACAAAGGTTTGGAACGAATTACAAAAGCAGTAAGTAATTCTATGAAGTTTAATGACGATGACAGCATCATCGTGCAGTACATAAAAGATCATACTCCGGATAATGCAATCGTGTTTTTAACTGGAATTGGAAAGTGTTATCCGATTCTGCGATCACATAAGGTACTGAACAATTTACATCAGGCTTTTGTAAAGGCACCGGTGGTCATGTTCTTTCCAGGAACATATAACGAACAAGAACTGATTCTCTTCAACGAGATTAAAGATGATAACTACTACAGAGCATTTAAGCTCGTGAAATAGGGGGAAGTAAAATGCAAATCAAAGATATGTTTGCCAAGAAGATTGACCGTGAGATTCAGGGAGTCATCATTGTTGGCCAGGGTGAAGAAACAAATGTGGCACAGGAGCTGGAAGAGTATGTGGTCACAAGAGAACTGCAGAAGCATTTTGCTGATTTTTTCTCTGCATACAAAAAAGGAATTAACGAAAACACACCTAAGATGGGTGTATGGATTTCCGGTTTCTTTGGAAGTGGTAAATCTCATTTCCTAAAGATTTTATCTTATCTGTTGGATAATAAGCAGGTCGGGGATAAGAGAGCACTCGACTACTTTATCAAGGATAAAAAGATTGTTGATCAAATGGTTCTAGCTGATATGAAACTGGCGGCAGAGACACCGACCAATGTGGTTCTTTTTAATATTGATTCGAAGAGTGAGTCAGATGGAAAGCATAAGGATGCCATCGTCAATGTATTTCTGAAAGTATTCAATGAGATGCAGGGATTCTGTGGCTCTATGCCTCATGTTGCTGACCTGGAAAGAAAATTGACAGAAGCTGGTAAATTTGATGAGTTCAAAGAAGCTTTTGAAGAGAAAAAAGGTGATTCTTGGGAAGCGTATCGGCAGGATTTTGACTTCATTCAGGACAGTGTAGTAGATACTCTTGTATCTATGGACTTTATGAGTGAAGATGCTGCGAAAAACTGGTGTAAGAAGGCAACAGAGCCTTACACCATCAGCATTGAAGACTTTGCTAAGAGAGTCAAGGCTTATATTGATAGTAAAGGAAAGAATCACCATGTGGTCTTCTTGGTAGATGAAATCGGCCAGTATATCGGAGATGACTCCAAATTGATGCTGAACCTGCAGACTGTTACAGAAGAACTCGGTAAGGAATGCATGGGTAAAGCTTGGGTGATTGTTACATCTCAGCAGGATATTGATTCTATTACAAAAGTAAAGGGAAATGACTTTTCTAAAATTCAGGGACGGTTTGATACACGTCTCTCTTTGTCATCTGCGAATGTTGATGCGGTAATCAAAAAGAGAATTTTGGATAAGACAGAAACAGCAGCACAAGCTCTTCGTCTTCTTTATGAGCAGAAGGCTACGATTATCAAGAATCTGATTGTATTCAATGATGGTGTAGAGAAGAAGTTGTATGCAAACGAAAATGATTTTGCGGAAGTATATCCTTTTGTACCATATCAGTTTAACTTGCTCGCAAGTGTTCTGACATCGATTCGTACTCATGGTGCATCCGGTAAGCATCTATCCGAAGGCGAACGTTCTATGCTGGCACTTTTCAAAGAGTCCGCAGCGAAGCTGAAAGACCGAGAAATGGGAGTGATTGTGCCATTCCATCGCTTCTATGATGCTTTGGAGAATTTCCTGGATCACAGTCACAAGGGTGTTATAAGCAAGGCATATGACAATAATTACATTAATCCGGAACACAAGCAAGAAGACATATTTGCGATCAATGTTTTAAAGACATTGTTCATGATCAAATATGTTTCTGCGATTGAATCCAATATCGATAACATCACCAGTCTGATGATTAAGAATATTGATGATGATCGGATCGAATTGAAGGATCGAGTCGAAGAAGCACTTAAGGTTCTGATGAGCCAGATGATGGTACAGAAAAATGGCAATCTCTATATTTTCCTAACAGATGAAGAACAGGAAATCAATAATGAAATCGAAAAAGAAAATGTTGAGATGCCGGATGTTATTACAAAGATTGCTGAGATGATCTTTGAGGATATTTTGACCGATAAGAAGTATCGTTACCCGGAATTAAACGGCAGATATTCCTTCTCCTTCAATCAGGTTGTAGATGATCGTCCGTATAAATCAAATCAGAACTTTGATATCGGACTTCGCATTCTGACACCTTGGTATGATGGCGGAATGGACGATGCGACCCTTCGCATGTTGTCCGGTCAGGGTAAGGAAGTACTTGTGGTTCTTCCAAATGATGATGAATTCTTGACGGAGATGCGTGAGTACTTAAAGATTGAGCGCTTCCTTCGTAAGAATACCTCTACTCAGCTTGCCAAATATAAAACCATCAAAGAAGCAAAACGTGTGGAGATGAGAGAGCGTAATGCGAATGCTAAGCTCTATCTCACAGAAGCACTCAAAGAAGCAACCATCTATGTGAATGGTGATGTTGCTCGTGTTGCGGCAAAGGATGTCACATCCAGAATCAATGAAGCTATCGGACGTTTGGTTAAAACTGTTTATAATAAACTCTCTTATATCGATACTCCGATGGGAGAGGCTGATATCCGCAAGATGCTTCGTACAACAAACCCGGTGTCATCGCAGCTGGAAGGCGGCACTGAAGCTAATACCCATGCATTAGATGATGTACAGGGATATATTACTATGAATTCTCATAATCACATGAAGACTTCCATGAAGTCCGTAAAGGATCGTTTCATGAAAGCTCCATATGGATTCGTGGAAGATGATATCAACTGGCTCGTTGCTCGGCTGTATAAGCGTGGAGATTTGGAATTCACGGTAAATGGAGCATCCGTAAATCTGAATAATAAATCTGATGAAGAGATCGTAGGTTACATCACAAAGAAGGCCTTTGCAGAGAAGCTCCTGCTGGAAGAGCGTATTCGCGTCAGCGAGAAAGATAAGAAGGCAGTTCGTGATGTAATGAAAGAGCTATTCCATACCACTGTATCTGTAGAGGATGAGGATACTATCATGAAGAATTTCCAGAGTTACGCGTCCAATATGGTAAATGCGATGGATAAGCTGGAAGTCTATTATAAGCAGTGTGATTATCCGGGAAAGAAAGTTCTGGATAATGGAAAACCACTGATGCAGTCCGTGGTTCAGATCACCGTAGCATCAGAATTCTTTAGCTCTGTATCAAAGATGCGTGAATCCTTCTTTGATCTGGCAGAGTATTATGAGCCGGTGAAGGCATTCTTCAATGGAAGGCAGCAGTCTATTTTTAAGGATGCTCTGGATATGCTTGCCATCTACGAAGATAGTAAGACATATATCGTAGATGCAGACTTGGAAGCAGTCGTTGATAAGATGTATGCGATTGTAAAGCAGGAGAAGCCTTATAAGAATATTCCACAACTTCCGGAACTTTGTGAGCAGTTTAGGAACGCTTATGAAAAGGTACTGGAAGTAGAAGAAGCACCTGTATTGGATTCCATCGATCAGTCCAGACAGCGTGTATTGGAAGTTCTGAATACAAAGGAATATGCAGCGCAGAAGAAAGAACATTATTTGAATCAGTTTGCAGAGATTCGTCAAGGTGCGGAGCGATGCAAAAATGTTTCTTCTCTCAGAGGCTTTGCGGATAAAGCAGAGGCGCTCAAGATTCGTCTTATGAATGAGATGGATACAATGGACCGTCAGATTGCAGAAAAAAAGCAAGCAGAAGAAATCCGTAGAATTGAAGAAGAAGCAAAGAAACAAGGCGCTGATGTGACAGATACGGAAGTCGCTCATAAGGTCGCTGAACAAAAAGCACAGTACAAAGTCCACAAGACAAAGAATATTTCTATTAAGAAGGTGACAGGTACGTCTTCTTGGAGACTGGAAAATACACAGGATGTAGATAAATACATCGAAGAACTGAGAAAGACTCTTGTAGCTCAACTGGATGATGATACGATTGTTAATGTTGAGTTCTAATTGCGAGACAAAGGAGAGAGCAAAGGTATGAATAAGTCATCTATCAAAAACTTTGCGATCCGGGCTAGAAACAAGCTCATTGCAGATATTCGTTACCGTGCAGGCTTGATGGGAATTACGGCTGACGGCATCAAAAATGCCCTGCCTCAGTCCACAGGTACAACTGAATTTTATGATATTGGAACAGCTGAGCCATATTCCATCAGTGGAGATGCTGTAAAGCAGAGAAAAAAGTTAGTAGAAGTAATTTGCCAAAAAGAAAAGGACACAGACTATCAGACCGCCTATGAGTACATCATCGAAGAGGTAGCCTATACCTGGTTTAACCGTTTGATTGCGATTCGTTTTATGGAAGTGAATGATTATCTTCCTTCTCACATGCGTGTCCTATCTTCGGATACTGGAAAACTGGAACCGGATATTGTCACAAATCCGTTTTATGCTGAACTTGATTTCACAGGTGACGAAGAGCAGACTATCATGCAACTTAAAAATGATAATCAGCTGGATGAGCTTTTCCGTATGCTTTTCATCAAGCAGTGTAATGCATTAAATGAATTCTTGCCGGCATTATTTGAAAAGACAAAGGATTATACAGAAGTGCTTCTGAATCTCTCTGTTATTGATCAGGAAGGTGTTATCTACAAGCTTGTTCATGATATTGACGAGGATGACTTTAATGTCGAAAAAGGTGGACAGGTTGAGATTATCGGCTGGCTGTATCAGTACTATAACAGCGAAAAGAAAGACGACGTATTTGCCGCTCTTAAAAAGAATATAAAAATTACAAAGGAAAATATTCCTGCAGCCACGCAGCTTTTCACACCGGACTGGATTGTTCGTTACATGGTCGAGAACTCCCTAGGCCGTTTGTGGGTGGAAGGTCATCCGAATGATGAACTGAAATCTCAGTGGAAGTATTATCTGGAAGAAGCAGAGCAGGAGCTGGATGTTCAGTTGCAACTTGCGACCATTCGTGAAGAATATAAAGCATTGAAACCGGAAGATATTCTGTGCATCGACCCTTGCTCCGGTAGTGGCCATATTCTGGCTTATATGTTTGACGTGCTGATGCAGATTTATGAATCTTACGGCTATACCACCCGTGAAGCGGTGGCAAGCATTGTGGAGAACAATCTGTACGGCTTGGACATTGATGACCGTGCGGTACAGCTTAGCTATTTTACTGTTATGATGAAAGCCTGCCAATACGACAAGAGATTCCTTCGCAGCAAGGTGCAGCCGCATGTGTTTGCTATCGTTGAAAGTAACCACGTAGATCCGGATGTAGTGGACTATTTTTGCAATGGCGATGCTAAGCTAAAAGAAGCAATGGACACCATCATCAGTGAATTGCATAATGCAAAGGAATATGGTTCTATCATCACTGTTAGCCAGCAGGATTGGGAAGCACTGTATGCTCGGTTTGATGAAATTCAGAATAAAAGTGTGATATCTACTTACACGGATGAAGCGCTTAAGTTGCGTTCCATCGTGAATGTAGCTAAAGCCATGGCTCAAAAATATCATGTTGTAATCACCAATCCGCCGTATATGGGCGCATCAGGTATGAGTGCAAAGTTGTCGGATTATGTGAAAAAGAATTATCCTGACAGCAAGAGTGACTTGTTTGCTGTGTTTATTGACCGAGGTAATCAAATGGTCGTTTGTAATGGAATTAATTGTATGGTAACTATGCAAAGCTGGATGTTTCTATCAAGTTTTGAAAAACTTAGGGAAAAATGTTTAAGGAATAAAACGATAATAAACTTAATGCATATGGAAAATATGGTTATGGGGATAGCTTTTGGTACTGCAGTTACTGCATTTAGAAATAATCACATACCACAGTATAAAGGCACTTACAATTATATAAAACATAAAGATATAGTAGATGATGTGCCTAAAGAGTTTCCTATAAAGGTAAATCGTTTTGCACAAGTAACTACCGACAACTTCTCCAAAATCCCCGGCTCTCCGGTGGCATATTGGGTGAGTAAACGTATTGTTGGAACCTTTGGGAAAGAAGTGTTAGGAGATATTCTAACAACAAGAGAAGGAATGGCAACAGCGGATAATGATTCTTTCTTAAGACTGTGGTCAGAAGTTTCAATTGATAATATCGGATTTGGATGTACGGATACATTGGATGCAAAGGAGATTGGGTGTACATGGTTCCCATACAATAAAGGTGGTGATTATCGTAAATGGTATGGTAATAATGATTATGTTGTTAACTGGGAAAATGATGGACAATTAATCAGAAACAACAAGGATGTAAAAACAGGTAGAATTCGTTCGCATAACTATAATGGTGGATTTGCATTTAGAAAAGGAGTGACATGGTCTGCATTAAGCTCAAGTAATATTTCTGTTAGATACGCAGATTCAGGATTCCTTTTTGATTCAAAAGGTGCAAAGGGATTTGCAGCATCCGAGGACGAATTGTATTATGCGATGGCGTTAATTAATAGTAAGGCTGGTTTAAATTACCTTTCATTTATTTCTCCAACAATTGATTTTAAGGTGGGGGATATAATCCAGATTCCGTTGATACGTGAAAGAATAGAGGACATCATTGAAAGAAGCAAAAGGTGTGTACAAATTAGTAAAATAGATTGGGATTCATTTGAAACTTCATGGGACTTCCAGCGTCACCCGCTGCTTCGCAATGTTTCTACCATTGCAGAGGCATTTAACCAGTGGCATGCTGAATGTGATAACCGATTTAACCAGCTGAAAGCCAATGAGGAAGAACTGAACCGCATTTTCATTGACATTTACGGTTTGCAGGATGAGCTGACACCGGAAGTGGCGGACAAGGATATTACGGTGTACCGGATATTCGACAGCAAGGAGGATGTGCCGGAGAGCATGAAGGGCAGTAGGTATATCCGCACGAAAGAGGACGAGGTCGTCTCATTTATTTCCTATGCAGTAGGTTGTATGTTCGGTCGTTACTCTCTGGATGTGGATGGTCTTGCTTATGCAGGCGGTAACTATGATTCTAAATATTGCAGATGGATTCGCCAATTAGGTAATAAAGCAACCGAAGAAATTGACGAAAATGGCAAGCTAATTCACGGCGGTTGGGCAGGTTGTACCTTGTGGGAGTATGATGGGGTCCGGAAAGACGGTAAGTGGATTCCGGCTTCTTTTGCACCGGATACCGACAACATTATTCCGATCTGTGATGATGATTATTTCGACGATGATATTGTCGGTCGGTTCGTGGAGTTCGTGAAAACGGTTTACGGCGCAGATACGCTGGAGGAAAATCTGAAGTTTATTGCTGATGCTCTTGGCGGCAAGGGTCAGCCGAAGGATGTGATTCGGAATTACTTCCTGAGCGACTTCTACTCCGACCATTGCAAGATTTATCAGAAGCGCCCGATTTATTGGCTGTTTGACAGCGGCACAAAGAACGGCTTTAAGGCACTCATTTACATGCATCGCTATACACCGGATACTATCGGTAACTTACGTGTAGATTATCTCCATAAGATGCAGCGTATTTATGATAGTGAAATCAACCGTATGCAGGATACGATTGACCATAGTACAAATCCTCGTGAAGTGGCAGCAGCTACGAAGCGAAAAGAAAAGCTGCAGAAGCAGTTAAAAGAATGTCGTGAATATGATGAGAAGATCGGACACTTAGCATTGAGCCGTATTGAACTTGACTTGGATGATGGCGTGAAGAATAACTACAGAAAAGTCCAGACAGCAAGTGATGGCAAGTTCTATGAGGTGCTCGCAGATTCGAAAAATATCATGGCGAAGGAAAAGTAAGACATTACAGAGGTGAGGTTGATGGCTGAATTAAACCTAAAACAAATTATAGACCGTCTGAATGCAGAGTTTGCCGGTGACACAAGAAAGTTGGTTTTCTGGTATGACGATAAGGGCGAATTTGAAGAAGATATGCATAGCGTAGAGCTGGCAAATGCGAAGGTGTACTTTTTACAGCCGGATAACCAGTTCTATACAAAATATTTTCTGGAGCGAAAGGATCGGAAGAACAACTACTTGATCTATGCTCCTTTTCCAAAACCGGATGTAAAGGATAACCATCTGGAAGATACGATGCTGTATTCCAAGAGATTCTTTGCAGATCGTGCGGCCTTACTGTCAGTAGATCTGGGTATCGACGAGAAGTATAAGCCAATCATCGAGAAGCATATTAAGTTTTTTGCTAATAAAGAACGCACACAGAGATTCTATGACTTGGAAATCGAGAACTTCAATGAGGAGAATATCCTCATTGGGCTTCTCAGCAGCATTTGTAAGACAAGAACCTGTTCATTTGAGGAAGTCATTCGACTGATTCTTACAGATGGTGAACTTCAGGATAATAAGTTCCTTGCCGAGATTCAGAAGTATGATTTACTGGATATCTTTTGGAAACTATGTGAACAACACTTTGGCTATACGGATGTGAAGCCAACTTTGGAGCGATTTGTCTATACATTATTTGTGACATATACATCGAAGTATATACCGTCAGAACTGCCGAAGAAATGGAAACCATTTGTATCGTATAAATCCGGTAACATTGTTGCGTTCATGGATAATCTGATGAACAACGTATTGTACAGAGAGAAGTATGATGAACTTTCTTACTTGGTTGCATCTAGACTGGATGCAATGAGTGTATTCAAGGATTATCTTCCGGAAGAATTACTGAATTGTGATACATTCCTGTGTATCGATCAGATTTTGGTGAAGTGGATTGTAGATCGTTTGTTAGCGGAAGATACTGGTGCAAAGTTAGATGATCTGACTATTCCGGAGATTGCTGTAAAACGGGAGAAGATGCACTTTGGCGGAAAAACAGGACGTAAATACAGGTTACTTAACAGTGCGTATCATCTTGTTGCAACCGGAACTTATAGTTGTCCAGATGGATTTGCAGATATCATTGCTCAGTATCGTGCGGAAGACTACAAGATTGATCAGGCGTACCGTGATTTCTACTATGAGTTCGATCAGTTAGAAGATACTACGGCATTTGAAGAACTTCGTGACCTTGTTGAGAACATCTATACCAATGAATATCTGGATAAGCTGATTCCAAAGTGGAATGCAGGATTGCAGGAAGAAAATTCGCTTACAAAACTGCCGGCACAGATTGCTTTCTACACCCGCAACATTTGTAATGTGAAGGAACGCACGGTTGTCATTATCTCTGATGCAATGCGTTACGAAGTAGGGCAGGAATTATTCCGGGCATTGTCTGATGACCCTAAGTGTACAGCTAAACTTGAAACACAGCTCAGCGTGCTTCCATCCTATACAAGACTTGGAATGGCTGCGTTATTGCCACATAATCAGATTACGATGACGGATGACTATCAGGTACTGGTTGACGACGTTCTTTGTGATAATTTGGCAGGACGACAGACTGTTCTGCAGAAATATTCACCGAATAGTATCTGTGTGCAGTTTGATGACATTAAGGGACTGAAGAAAACAGAGCTTCGAGACATCTTTACCGGCAAACAGGCAATCTATGTTTATCATAATCAGATTGATGCAAGAGGTGATAAGGCAAATACAGAGGATGAAGTATTTGTTGCTTGTAAAGAAGCAGTAGCAGAAATCATTGATCTGATTCGCCGTATCTCTGCCAACGCTAATACATATCACTTTATTGTAACAGCTGATCATGGATTTATTTATAAGAGAGATAAGCTTACTGAGAGTGATAAGATTGGTGGCGTAAACGTTAAAAAAGCGTTCGTAAACCGTAGATTCATTGTTGCACCGGAAGCTATTCAAGAGGACGGCATCGCACACATGAGCATGGGAACAGTGCTTCGCAATCAGGATGAAAAGGTGGTATCCTTCCCAATCAGCAGTAATGTATTCAAGGTTGCAGGTGGTGGACAAAACTTCGTACACGGTGGCTCTTCCCCGCAGGAAATGCTTGTGCCTGTATTGGAAGTGAAGATGGAGCGTGGACACAGGGAGACAAAGAATGCAGAAATTGCTCTTGTCAGCACAGTTCAGAAGATTACAAACAAAATTACAACGATGGATTTCATTCAGTCAGAACCTGTCAGCGATACAGTTAAAGCTACAACATATAAGATTTTCTTTATATCCGAGGATAATGAGAAGATTTCAAATGAAAATAGCTATATTGCAGATAGCAGAGAGCCAAATGCACAGAAGAGAATCTTTAGAATGAAGTTCCAGTTTAAGGATAAGAAGTATGACCCGGACAAGCAGTATTACCTTGTTGTTTATGATGAAAATGCCAGATTAGAAAGCTTTCGCCATCCAATCATTATGGATTTGCCATTTACAGATGATTTTGGGTTTGGGTTCTAAATACAGTTGAATGGAGGTGCGACTAATGCCGGATTTTATGGAGAATAGTGATATACGTGTTGTAATTAAAGAAAAATTGCGTCGGAACTTTGACGGTAAAATTGTCCGTAAAGATCTGACAAAGAAAATCAAGGAGGGTGCAAATGTACCGGTTTATGTTCTTGAGTTTCTGTTGGGCCAATATTGCAGTTCAGACGATGATGAGGTTATCGAGCAGGGTGTGCAGAATGTAAAGCGTATCCTTGCCGATAACTTTGTAAGACCGGATGAAGCGCAGAAAGTATTGTCTCGCCTCAGAAGCAGAGGCAGTCACACAATCATTGATATGGTAACGGTACGATTGGATATTAAGAAGGACAGCTTTTTTGCGGAGTTTTCCAATCTGGGATTATCTAATATCCCTATCACGGATGAATACCCGGAGAAGTATGACCGGCTTCTTTGCGGCGGTATCTGGTGTATCGTTCAGCTTGATTATGAGACCGAAGGTGATAATAATTTCGGAATCATAGATGCAGAAGGAAACAAACTCCAGTCCAAACAGAAAAAGCAGAAGGATATCTCTCCAATCAGCATTCGTAAGCTGACTCCAATTCAGATGCCTCATATCGATATTGAGGACTTGAAACAGGGACGCCAGGCATTTACCAAGGAAGAGTGGATGGATGTTATGCTGCGCTCCATTGGTATGGAGCCGGATGAATTGACCTATCGTGAGAAGTGGCTTCTTTTGACTCGTATGATTCCGCTGGTGGAGAACAACTTCAACCTTTGTGAGTTGGGACCTCGAAGCACCGGTAAATCTCATCTTTATAAGGAGATTTCTCCGAACAGTATCCTTGTGTCCGGAGGTCAGACTACGGTAGCAAACCTTTTTTATAACATGGGTCGTAAGACTGTTGGTCTGGTTGGTTTATGGGATTGCGTAGCTTTTGATGAAGTTGCTGGCATTCGTTTCAAGGATAAAGATGGCGTGCAGATTATGAAAGACTACATGGCATCCGGTTCCTTTGCAAGAGGCAAGGAAGAAAAGGCTGCATCCGCTTCTATGGTATTCGTTGGTAATATCAATCAGAGCGTAGATGTACTTCTGAAGACATCAAGTCTGTTTGACCCGTTTCCTCCGGAAATGGGGACAGACACGGCGTTCCTTGACCGTATGCATTGTTATCTGCCGGGATGGGAAATTCCGAAGTTCCGTCCGGAGCATTTTACAAACGACTATGGATTCATCAGCGACTATCTTGCAGAGTTCATTCGCGAGCTTCGAAAGGAACAGTATGGTGATGCCATTGACCATTATTTCCGCCTTGGCAAGAACCTCAATCAGAGAGATACCATCGCTGTGCGTAGAATGGCAGATGGATATTTGAAGCTTCTGTATCCAGATGGCAATTTTACAAAAGAAGAAGTAGAAGAAGTTCTCCAGATTTCGTTGGAGATGCGCCGCCGTGTAAAAGAGCAGCTCAAGAAGCTGGGCGGTATGGAATTCTACGATGTAAACTTCTCCTATATAGATAATGAGACCTTTGAGGAGCACTATGTTTCCGTACCTGAGCAAGGTGGCGGAAAGCTCATCCCGGAAGGAATGTGCAATCCGGGACAAGTTTACACTGTATCTCAGGGAAAGAGTGGCATGCTTGGCGTATTTCTCTTGGAAAGCCAGATGCTTCCGGGTAATGGAAAGTTCGAAAGAACAGGTATTGGTAGTGACCGTGATTCCAAGGAATCCACTAATACAGCTTTTAATTTTTTGAAGGCAAACGGGAATCGCATCAGTGGAGCTATCAGTACCACAACAAAAGATTATATTATTAACTATCAGGATTTGCAGGGCATCGGCATGACAGGAAAGCTGGCCCTTCCTACACTGATTGCGCTGTGCTCGATTGCACTTGGAAAGCCAACACTCAGCAGTCTTGCCGTACTTGGCGAAATCAGCATCAGTGGAACTATGATGAAGGTGGACGAGCTGTCAAATTCTCTGCAGGTATGTTTGGACAGTGGAGCAAAGAGAGTGCTCTTACCTATCACATCAGCAGCAGAACTTGGTACCGTACCGGCAGACCTAATTGGAAGTTTTAATTTGATTTTCTATAGCAGCGCCGAGGACGCAGTGTTTAAGGCTCTAGGTGTAGAGTAAGGAGGTGAGCGTTAGTGATGTATTACGATATTAGTTCAATACATTCTGGATTTAAGAAATCCGTTTAAGGTATTCCGGCACACACTCGAAGGGGTAGAAAATTTGAGAGCAAAATGCGGTCGTTCGTTGTTGTAAAATGCTAAATAATCGTCTATTTTTCGTTGAGCGGCATTTAATAATGCTTCCTATAATGTCCTGTTAAATCGCTCAATCTTTCCGTTATATATCGGTTTTCTAACATGGTTAAAGCAATGAATAATGTCCATCTCTTGTGCTTTAGTATGGAATAAAGCTGTAGCTAACAGATTCACACCCGCCGGAACCTCCTCCCACCAATTCACGCTCCGCCCCCTTATTATTCAGAATTTATATTTGCTATAATAAAGACGACAGAAAGAGGAAAATATGGTGGACAACGAAATTAGCGCCGAAGATTTGGCAATCATGGCGGCAGTAAAAGCGGCCGTCAAACAGGGAGAAAAAGTAAAATCACAGGACTTGCTGCACAGCTGGGAAAACGCCTGCCAATGCTGCTACGGTGAAGGCAAAAGCCAAAACTTGACCGAGTGGGACGGCGAAACTTACATCGACGAACAGCAAGATACGAACAGTGCTGCCGCCGACTTACCCATTACAGAGGCCGATAAACAAGCAATGGCCCGGGCCAAACAACTGTGCGAAGAAACGAAAAACTTAAGCGAAGAAGAAATTTTGGCAGCGTGGCAAAGAGCCTCCGCCGGTTGCTGCGGCGAAGGACAAATGGTCCATCACAACTGGGGGCTTGATTACACTTTAACCGATGAATTGGCCGACGTTTCCGAACAGGAAGCTCAGCTGGCGGAACAAGATAGGGCCGAAGTTGAAGAATTGGCGCAAGCGGAAGCGGAAACAGGTTACAATTATGCTGCCCTCAAACAATTAATCAGCGACGAACTGCATAAAAACGTTCAAGCAACAGAAAGTAAGAGAAAACACTGATGCATCATTTTTTTGTTGACCGTTTAGAGAAAAGTGCCAAATTTCCCGACGCTTTTATGACCACGATTGTCGAAAAACAGGCACATCATCTGATTAACGTTTTACGCGCCGAAATAGGAGAAGAGATATCAGTTGCCTGTCTCGGCCATAACTATCAGGGCTTTATCAGCGAAATTCGCCCGACGCACGTTGTAGTAGAGCAATTGACCTTGCAGGAACAAAAAGCGGAATTACCTTTTGAACTAATCCTCGTACAGGGCTTGCCCAAAAGTGACAAGCTGGAATTCATTATCACTAAAGCCTGTGAATTGGGGGTCAGCAAAATCTTGCCTTTGCAATGCGAACGCAGCATTACCAGAGATAAGGCGGAGAAAGCGGAAAAAATTACAATAAGACGCAATGAAATAGCCTTAGCCGCTTGCAAACAGGCGCATCGCAGCCAACTTGTAAAAGTTGAAAAAAGCATTGCCGGCCGAGAACTATTTCAAAAATATCAATTTGATTATTGCCTGATAGCCTATGAAAAGAGTGATTTGACTCAAAGCCTGGCCAAATATTGGCAAACTGTCAAGAAATCGATTTTAACAGCGCCGAAACGCAAGCAGATTGCCGTAGTTGTAGGCCCGGAAGGGGGATTTACGCCCGCAGAAATTGCTTATTTTACAGCCAACAATGCCGATATAGTGAATTTAGGCGCCAGAATTTTAAGAACGGAAACAGCCGGCTTGGCTTTACTTTCTTATATCATGTTGGACAGCGAACAATAACAGCGAACAATAATTGTGAAATTTCTGATTTTAGACTTATTTATCCTTGACAACAGGGCGTTAATTGCTTATTATAGTTGAGAAAAGTAGATTAAATCTCACCTCAAGCTCAGTGAAGAGGTTCTTACAAGAATTTTTATGATTTAACTTGTTGGAACAGAGCGTGAGACTCTGTTTTTTTTTATTACAGGAGGTGTTACCATCGCTAAGAAACAAGAGCGTGTGCTGGTCAATGAAGCTATTACATATCATAAGTTGCGTGTTATCGGCCAGGACGGTGAACAATTAGGCGAACTGAGTTTGAGCAGTGCCTTAGCCAAAGCTGAAGAAGCAGATTTGGATTTGGTTTTAGTAGCAGACAATCCGACTAATCCCGTTGCCAAAATTATGGATTTCGGTAAGTACTTATTCGAACAGAAAAAGTACAAAAAAGAAGCGAAAAAGAATCAGAAAGTTCAGGAACTTAAGGAAGTTCAGCTTAAATTGACGACAGATGAACACGATTTGAGCTTCAAACGGAGAAATGCTTGCAAGTGGTTAGATGATGGAAATAAAGTTAAAGTAGCTATCAGGTTCCGCGGTCGGGAAATGACCTACATAGATCAGGGAATTGAAGTAATGCGGAAATTTTCCGAGTCATGTGCCGATAGTTGCGTGATTGAGAAAGCACCGAAGCTGGAAGGTAGAAACATGTACATGTTTTTAGCTCCAAAAAAAACTAAATAACTTATTCTAAGTTAGGTAATAGATATTGAGGAGGAATTCTTATGCCAAAACAAAAAACTCACAGCGCTTCCAAAAAGCGTTTTAAGATTTCAGGCAGCGGCAAGGTTATGCGCTTCCACTCTGATAAGAAGCACAAATTAACTTGTAAGTCACCACGCCAAAAACGTAATTTGCGCGGTTCAACCGAGATGGTCGGTCAATTTGCTAACAACGTTAGACAAATGATTCCTTATAACTAAGTAGAGCGTGGAGGAAAAGTAAATGTCCAGAGTTAAAAGAGGCGTTACACAACGCGCCAAACACAAGAAAATTTTGAAAATGGCTCGCGGTTATTATGGCCGTAAGAGTAAATTGTTTAAAGTCGCCAAGCAACAGGTTTGGAAGTCGGGTAATTATGCTTTTGCCCATCGTCGCTTGAAAAAACGTGATTTCCGCAGCTTGTGGATTGCTCGTATCAATGCTGCTGCCCGTTTGAACGGTATGTCATACAGCCGTTTTATGGCCGGATTGAAGAGCTTAGGTATTTTGCTTGACCGTAAGGTCTTGGCCGATATGGCTTTGAATCAGGCTCAAGATTTTGCCAACTTGGTTGAGATGGTTAAAAACAAGTAATTTCAGCAGATATTTCAGAAAAGTCCCTTTGTCTCGCGAAGATAGAGGGATTTTTTCATATCGCAGAAAGAGTGCAGGTATTTTGATGGAGCCGAAAATAATTAACAGCAGACAAAACAAACAGTATAAATATTTTCTCAGCATAGCTAAGCGCAAAATCGCCGGCTTATGTTTGCTTGAAGGGCAGCGCTTAGTGCATGAATTGCTGCAGAGTCGCTATGCTGCAAATTGTTCAACGGTATTATTAAGTAAAGAGCAGTGGCCCATATTAACCGAAGAGGAAAAAAAGACAATTTCCAACGGCCGTGAATGCGTTATTTTAGAAGATTCGCTCTTAGAAAGTTTGGTTAATACCGTAAGCTCTCAAGGCTGGGCGGCCGTTATGCAAATCCCGTCTCAGGCCGATTTACAGTCGCTCTTAACTCATAAAACAACATTTAACTTTTATCCGCCGGTGAAAAATTTTCAGACCGCTGAAATTGTACTTATTCTTGATGCCTTGCAAGACCCGGGAAATATGGGCAGCATTATTCGCTCAGCCGCCGCTTTTGGAATTAAAGCAATTTTTACCCTGCCGGCAACTGTTCACGCCTGGCAAAGCAAAGTCATTCGTGCTGCTATGGGCGGCATGTTCAAAGTCCCGCTTGTAGAGCAAATTGAGGCAGCGCAGCTTTTTTCCCTTTTGCAGCAGCATAATTATCAAATTCTTGGAACCGGTTTTAACAATCAAAGTATTTATGATTACTTACAAAGCAAGACAGCTGCTGCCGACTTAAAATTAGCTGTAGTTATCGGCAATGAAGGCAACGGAATCAGGGAAGAAACGCAAAAATATCTGGATGCCGTCTTAACTATACCAATGCTGCCGAATAACGAGTCTTTAAATGCTGCCGCCGCCTGTGCTGTGACCTTGGCAGCTTTACGCTTCAGATAAAAGACTGATGATATAAGACCGGAGAGGGCAAACTTGCAAACTGCAAGGCTGCAAATACAAGCCTGCAGAATGCAGGCCTGCAAAATCGCAAAGATGGATTATTAATCCTGACTCAAGTCATCCTCATGCACAAGATACAGAGAGCGTACGTCATATTTAGTCAAACGTTGACGGCCGTTAAGACCCGCCAATTCAACAAAGAAAAGCACGCCTGCCACCTCAGCTCCGGCAGACTCGATTAATTCGCAAGCAGCCTCAGCCGTACCGCCGATAGCCAGCAAATCATCGACGAACAGCACTCTTTCTCCGGCTTGCAGCGCATCTTTATGCATCTCAATTGTCGATTCGCCGTACTCCAACTTGTATGTTTTCTTGTAAATAGCGGCAGGCAATTTGCCGGCTTTACGTACAGGTACAAAACCTTTTTGCATAATATAGGCCAGGGCAGAACCGATAATAAAGCCGCGCGCTTCGGCAGCAACAATTTTATCAAAATTCAAATCCGCACAGGCAGCCTGCAATTCCGCAATTAAATCGTGAAAATCCTGCGCATTCTTCAAAACTGTAGTTATATCAATGAAATCAATTCCGCGTTTGGGATAATTGTGTATATGCCGCAACTTCCGATCCAAGTTTTTGCTCATAGGGTTACTCCGTCTCCAACTGTAAACAGTCTAAAATAAAAACATTTACTATTTTATCATATTATTCGTAAAGTAACATGCACAAGCACTGCTGACTGCCGAATAACTTGCAGGATGAAAATTTTCCAATTTCAACTTTTTCGGCGGGAAATTATTTTTTGGGGGCAGGGAAATTAGGTCTGAAGTTAGCTCGGAACTTAGGCCGGGAAATTGGGCCGGGAGTTAGGGCGGAAATTCAACCGGGAAATTCGGTCGAGAAAAATGTATAATAACTTAAAGATGAAAGAAAGGGAATTATGTGCAGCTATGCAAATGCGAAGCGGATTTTTCCATAAAAGAAATGTATACATAACACTGGTAGCGGCAGCTTTGCTCTTAACAGCCTGTTTTCACGGAAAAAACGGCAAATCACAGGATAACCTTACGCCGTTGCCTCAAAGTACAAAAAAAATTACCGTCTCTCACCAAGATGAGACAAACAATTTTGAAAAATTGCTGCATACCAACGATTTTGAAATTATCAAATTGTTAGGAGATAAACGCCTGAAAATTGATTTTAACGCTCAATTTACAGATGAGATAGCAAAATCCAAAAGGCCGACAGTTATCTTCGGGGTGACCAATTGGTCCGAAGCGGCGCATAAATATTTGCCCGTAATATTGGATTTAAGCAAAAACTACAGCAACGACGTCGATTTTTTTGTAATCAATATAGAAAAAACTGTCGATTTTACCGAAAAGTATAAGATTAAAACTGTGCCTGTATTACTTCTCTTTCAACAGGAGAAATTAGTTTGGGAAAAAATGGAAGACTGGGATAATCTCAGCCCCGATTTGAACAGTGAACTGAGACAATTGCTGCCTAAGCAGAGCTAAAAAGGGGGTAAACTTTATGGCTAACAAAAAAATGGCCAATCAGGCCGAAAAAACACTCTTTCAACGAAATGACGGCGACGAAAAAGAGCGGGCCATCTGCTTCAGCGTTTGTCTGAAGACGCAGGATGAAAAAGAAGTTCTGGCCGGCTTGGAAGAACTGAAAGAATTAGCTCATACGGCAGGGGCGGAAGTTCTGGCAGAAATTTATCAAAATAGAGATAAAATCGACGCCAAATATTATATCGGAGCAGGTAAATTGGCGGAGATCAAAGACCTGGCCGAAAAATTAAAAGCTAACTGCTTAATTTGTGACGATGAACTGAGTCCGGCACAATTGAGAAATATTGAAGATTATACGAAGTTGAAAATAATTGATCGTTCACTTTTAATTTTGGATATCTTTGCCGGAAGAGCCACAAGCGCCGAAGGTAAACTGCAAGTGGCCTTGGCCCAGGCGCAATATCGCTTACCGCGCATCCAGTTCATGTTGGGCTTCAACTCCCGTTTGGCAGGTGGTATCGGCACAAGAGGTCCGGGCGAAAGCTTGAAAGAAACCGATCGCCGTCATATTCAAAGACGGATAAATACATTACGGGAAAAACTGGCGGAATTAGGGAAAAAGCGGCAAATTGTCCGCCAACATCGGACCAAAAGCGCTTTAACTGTTGCTGTGGTAGGCTATACCAATGCCGGCAAATCGAGTTTAATCAATTCTTTATGCAAAAGTGATTTATATACGGAAAATCAGGTCTTTGCCACCCTTGATCCTGCCTGCAGACACTTATGGTTGCCTAAATTGGCGACAGACAGCTTACTGATTGATACCGTCGGCTTTATCAGGAAATTACCCCATCATCTGATCGAAGCTTTCAAAAGTACCTTGGAGGAAGCGGCAAAAGCGGATTTACTTTTGTTGGTTCTGGATGCTGCCGATACCCAGGCTGTCGCCCAACTTGAAGTCGTAGAAAATTTACTTAAACAAATAGGTGCGGCTGAAGTGCCCCGCCTTTATGTCGCCAATAAAATGGATCTGTTGCATAACGATCTTAGTCAGGTAGACTCTTTACTTTTAAACAAATTGCATACGTTGTGTCAGCCGCAGGATTTATTTTTTATCTCGGTTAAAGGCAATTTTCAGATCGAAAAATTACGCGCTGCCTTGCAGAACAAATTGCAGGAAATAGCAGAAAATGGCGATTGAAACGTATTAAACGCTCTGCCCCGGGTCCTACTGCTGTGAGCCTTAGGTCCGGCTGCTGCCCTTGGTTCGGCTGCTTTCTGCTCCTGGTTCAGATGAGCTGTCTTTGGTTCGCCTGCTGCACTTGGTTCGGATGCGCTGTCTTTGGTCCGGCTGCTGCACCCCTCGGCTTGCCTACTGCTGTAAGTTAGTCCGGAAGTGAGAATGTAATCTGCCTGCATTTGCTGCCTGTGCAGAGTATAGAAATATGTCATGCTTACCGGATAAAAAAGGATATAAGACAAATAATTGTTACATAATTGTTATATTGCACTTTTACAGCAAAAAGCAGTCTGAGGGTCGCCTGAAATTGTAAATTGCGCTAAAGGTAAAAAAATAAGAATATTAACAATTATCTAAGACCAGGATAGGGAAAAACCTATTAATATTTGGGCTTTCAGTGCCTTATTCGTTAAAAAATGCAAAAACATAAGAAAAATATAATTGTGCATTTTGTTGATAAAACTCACTGAACGCACCTAAAAACAGGACAAAATGACGATAAAACTGCTTTTTATCGAATGATGCTTTTTCCTTGCTTTGACTGAGACTAAGTATTAAAATTGAAAGAAACAAAGAAGGTTGTAACAAATGAGAAAAATCGACGATAACGTTTATGTGTTTGATCATCCTTTGATTCAGCATAAAATTTCAATTATGCGTTCTAAGGATACTTCTACCAAGATTTTCCGCGAGTTGGTTAACGAAATAGCCATGTTGATGTGCTATGAAGTTACAAAAGATTTGCCTTTGGAAACTTATGAGGTAGAAACGCCTATCGCTAAAACTACCGGTTATAGAATATCCGGCAAGACATTGGCTCTGGTTCCGATTCTGCGTGCAGGTTTAGGTATGGTTGACGGTATTATGAGTATGGTGCCGACAGCAAAAGTCGGTCATGTAGGTCTTTACCGTGACCCGAAAACACATGAACCTGTAGAATATTACTGCAAATTGCCGGATGATATTGAAAATCGCAGCGTTTATGTTTTGGATCCGATGCTGGCAACCGGCGGTTCGGCTGTGGCAGCTATCAGTTTCCTTAAACAGAGAAATGTCAAGTCAATCAAATTTCTTTGCTTAGTTGCAGCAGATGAAGGAATCCGTCATTTGCACACAACGTATCCCGATGTAACTATTTATTGTGCGGCGAACGATAAGTCTTTGAACGAAAATAAATACATCGTTCCGGGCTTGGGTGATGCCGGAGATCGTATTTACGGCACTAAATAGTTCATTACTAAATCAGATTTTAACACTCAACTTAACCCCACTGGACTTAACGGCTAAGGTAGTGGGGTTTTCTTACGAGTGATTATAGAAAGGAGAATCGCAGACATGCTGGAATTTCTAAAAGAATTTTTGCAGCAGTTGGTCAGATATTTTCAAATCGGCGGTCGCGATATTGGTAAAGGAATCGAGGAAGCAATAAACTTCGGACCTGTTTTCAGTGTTACAACTCCATGGGGCGTTGTACCGATTCCATTGGCAGTAATCGGAATTGAATTTACCGTACTCGTAATTTTGATCTTCGCTGTTTGGTTCAAATATCACGTTAAAGTTTATGATATTTCAACTGTGCAAAGTCTTGTAGAAAAAATGTTTAACATGGTGGAGAACGCTTGTGGGCAGAATCATTTGAATGAAAAACAGACACATGTGATGGCACCATATATTGTCAGCGTCGGCGCATTTATTACTTTAACGAATTTGGTTTCGTTATTTAAAGTTGCACCTCCCGCCGGCAATCCCGCTTTCCCGATTGCGTTAGGTATTTTTACCTTGTTTTTTGTGATTGTCATGGGTATTTACTTTGTCGGTATTAAGGGCTTCCTTAAGACTCTGTTGTATCCGAAAGCAGTTTTGTTACCATTTAACATTTTGGACTATATCATCAAGCCTATATCATTGGCCTTCCGTCTTTTCGGTAATATCTTCGGCGCATACATTTTAATTGAATTTATCAGCTTGGTAATTCCTTTGTTCGTACCGTCGATTTTGGGCTTATGGTTTGATGTCGGTGACGGCATAATTCAAGGCTTGGTATTTGCTTATTTAACGTTGAATTATGTTGGTGAAATCGTGGATAAATTGGCAGAAATGGAAAGAGAAGCTGCCGACAAAGCTCACGAAGAACAAAGATTACGTGAAATTTAATATTGGAGGAATAATATGGATAGAGGTTTAATTGCATTGGCGGCAGGCTTAGCCATCACATTTGCTGCCGGTTTAGCAGGTTTAGGTATCGGTTTATCATCAGGTAAGGCGTTTGATTCCATGGCACGTCAACCGGAAATGGCAAATAAAATTCAAAGCTTGCTTTTTATTGCTATTATCTTCATTGAAGCTACAGCTATTTATGCTTTGGTCGTCAGTTTGATCCTGCTGTTTGTTTTCAAATAAGGAGGCAACTTAAATGGGTTTAGATTTAATAGATACCTTGCTCGCCCCTTGTACACATACATTTCTGTTAGAAGTAAATGTTTTTTCACCGGAAAATGTTTCCGGCTATATAGTTACGGCAATAGCGGCAATAATTAATCTGTTAATCAGTTACTTTATCATTCGTCATTTCATTTATAAGCCGATAAAGAAAGTCTCGGCTCAAAGAAAGGCGGATATCGCTAAAAATTTGGATAGTGCCAAGGCGGCTAAAGCTGAAGCCGAAGCGGAAACTGAAAAAGTTAAAGCGGAATTGGCAGATGCCAAGTTGAAAGCGGCGACAATTATTGCTCAAGCGAAAGAACAGGCGGATACTAAACGTCAAATAATGTTGGATGCTGCTAAAAAAGAGGCCGATCGTTATTTAGCGAACAAGGAAGCAGAACAGAAACTTGTCTGGGAAGCGAAGGAACGGGAACAGAGAGATCAAGCAATCAGTTTGTCTTTGCGAGTTTTGCAACAACTCAATAGTGAGAATAATGCCCCCAATACCGATCAAGCTTTAGTTTCACAAGTTGTTGATGCTTTGCAAAAAGTAGAGAAAGACGGGAAGAAACATGACGCAGAATAAAATTATAATAACATCTGCTAAACAAATGGCTTCCCCGGCTGTTGATAAGTTAGTCAGTGCATTAGCGAAACGTTATGACTTTGCTGCAGATGATTACAGTGTTGAAAGTAAGATTGACCCCAAATTGGAGTCGGGCTTTACAATTAAAGTTAATAACGATTTCTATGATTATTCTCTATTGGGCAAATTGAAAAATTTGGCCGGTGCACTGTATAGCAGTGATGTTGATTTGGATGACATAAGCAAAGAAGCTTTACGCGATATGTTATTCAATCACAACCAATTCGGTGCCGGTTCAGTCTGGGATTTGACAGCCGGTAAGGGCTCGTTAGAGGTCGAAAACGGTGATAAGAATGTAATTGAACCGCATGCCAAAACATTTTCCACTTCCGCTTTTGCTAAAGAATCCAGTTTGTATGCCAAATTGTTATTAGCAAAAAAGGTCAGTGATCTCAGTGACGATACTCAAAATAAGTTGTCGGATATCTTTGATAATCAAAAACAGGAGATGGCCGACGTACTGAGTGTCAGTGATGGTATTGCGAAAGTTCGCGGCCTTAAGCACTGCGTTAACGGTGAGATGATTATTTTCAACAGTGGCGCCATCGGCTTAGCTATGAACTTGGAAAAAGATGAAATCGGTGTGGTTCTGTTGAATTTGGAAGACAGTGTCCAATCCGGTTCCAGCTGTAAAGGCAGCGGACAAGTTTTGAGTGTTCCTTGCGGTAACGCTTTCTTAGGTAGAGTTATTGATCCTTTGGGTAGACCTTTGGACCATGAACAACATTTACAGGCGACTCACTACAGACCGATAGAACATCCGGCACCTGCTATTATTGACCGTAAGCAAGTTAAGGAACCGCTTTATACCGGTGTAACAGCTATAGACTCAATGATACCTATTGGTAAAGGACAACGTGAATTAATCATCGGCGATCGTCAAACCGGTAAATCGACTATAGCAATTGATACTATTCTTAACCAAAAAGGTAAGAATGTCATTTGTATCTATGTTGCTATCGGCCAGAAAATGTCTACAGTTAAAAGTCAAGTTGCTTTGTTAAGAGCTCGCGGAGCTATGGCATATACCATTGTAGTTGCAGCTTCAGCTTCTGTAAGTGCGGCTATGCAGTACATTGCACCGTATTCAGCTTGTGCTATGGCCGAGGAGTATATGTATGAAAACCATCAGGACGTTTTGGTTATTTATGATGATTTGAGCAAACATGCGCAGGCTTACCGTGCAATTTCTTTGCTTCTCCACAGACCACCGGGACGTGAAGCTTATCCGGGCGATGTTTTCTACATCCATTCCCGTCTGTTGGAGCGTGCAGCTTGCTTAAGTGATAATAAAGGCGGCGGATCGATAACAGCTATCCCGATTGTTGAAACTCAGTCAGGTGATATTTCCGCGTATATTCCGACAAACGTAATTTCAATTACAGATGGTCAAATATATTTGGAAAGTGATTTGTTCTTCGCAGGTCAACGCCCGGCTATTAACGTCGGATTGTCAGTTTCACGTGTCGGCGGCTCCTGTCAGGCAAAATCTATGCGTAAAGCCGCAGGTCCTTTGCGTGTCAGTATGGCTCAGTTCCGTGAATTACAGGCATTCTCGCAATTGTCCGGTGAAATGGATGCTACTACGGCACAGCAAATTGCTCGTGGACAACGTCTGAATGAAATTTTGAAACAATCTGAGCATCTGAATCGTTCGATGGCCCTCAGTCTGTTGCTGATTTCTCTGTGTACAAATGCAGGATTCGACGAAGTGCCGGTGAAAGATTTGCGCCATTATATCGATAGCTTCTCTGAGTATTTGATCAAAGAGCGGAGCGATGTTTTGACGGAATTTGAAAATATTGAAGTAGTAACTGATTTGGAAGTCAATATGCTGAAAGATATTTTCAACGACTTTTACCATAACAGTTTGTCGGAAAAACAACAGTCCGATGCCGCTGCAACTGCTGAAACAGCTGAGACAGCTGAGGTTAAGGAGTCATAATGCCGCAGAACAGTGAAATTAAAAAGCATATTCGTTCAATACGGGAAATAAAACAAATAACCCGAGCGATGCAGTTAGTTTCGCAGGTTAAAATGAAGCGTTCACGTAAGCTGTTGGATTTAACTAAACCATTTTTCCTCGGTTGTGTTCGGACAATGGAAGAAATGATGATTGCTGAACCTGAAGCATTGTCCAATTTGTTTCAGATTAAGCAAAAGCCGGCCGGTAGTGAATGGAAAGTTTTGTTCTTTGTCTTCGGTGCAGAACAAGGCTTATCAGGCAGCTACGGCCTGAATGTAGTGCGATTCGCCGAAAAGGTGATCAACGATACCAGGGTCCGCATAGAAAAAGACGGTTATGTTTTTAGCTATGAGATTCGTTTCTTAGGAAAAATCGGCAGAGAACGTTTGGTAAGAGATGGTTATCAGGTTAATGCTTCATGGAATTGTCATATAGATAATCCCAACTTCTACGATGCAACTGATATTGCCAATAATATGTTTGACTTGTACCATGAAAACAAGGTCGATTCTATTTACCTTATTTATTCGACGATGAAAAACAAAATACAGGCACATCCTATATATACCCGTCTTATGCCGGCTGACTACCAGGGACTGCATCTGCTGTTGAGTGAGCTGTTCAGCCAAGCTGAAATTGAAGAAGAGGAACAACGCTGCAATTTTTATCAGCATGAGACGATGGAATGGATACCTAACGCGCATAAGGTGAAAGATTATTTAAGTCTGACTTATATTTACGGTATGGTATACGGTGCGTTTACCGAATCTTTCGCCAGTGAGCAGGCGGTGAGAATGACCGCTATGAATCAGGCAACTGATAATGCAGATGAGTTGTTAGGTAAGTTGCAAATTGAAAAGAATAGGGTGCGTCAACAACAGATAACCCAAGAATTGAACGAAATTATTTCCGGCTCAATTCTATAAGTGAGCTTGGAGGTTTATATGAAAGATGCAAAAGGAATAATAACAAGAATTATAGGCTCAGTTATCGATGTTGAGTTTGCAGTTGAGCAAGCAGCAACTTTGAGAGAAGCTTTATTGATCCCGGCTAACAATTTCCATGGTCAAATCACTTTAGAGGTTATGCAGGATTTGGGAAATGGAACGGTGCGCTGTATCAGCTTGAATCCGACTGAAGGTTTGAGCAGAGTAGAAAATGTTATAGCTACCGGCGCAATGATTACCGTACCTGTGGGACCGAAATTATTAGGAAGAATGTTGGATGCTACAGGTAAAGCAATTGACGGTTTAGGTGCGATTAACAGTACAGAAAATTGGCCGATTCACCGTAGTGCTCCGAGTTACGAAAAAATTGATGAAAACATTGCCGTATTGGAAACGGGCATAAAGGTCTTGGACATCCTTGTTCCGTATTGTAAGGGCGGTAAAATCGGTTTGTTCGGCGGCGCAGGTGTAGGTAAAACCGTTCTGATTCTGGAGTTAATTCGTAACATTGCGCAGGAGCACGGCGGCTATTCGGTATTTACCGGTGTCGGTGAGCGTTCGCGTGAAGGTCAGGAACTGTGGCAGGAAATGCAAGCCTCAGGTGTTAGTAAAAATACCGTTATGACTTTCGGTCAGATGAATGAAACGCCGGGTGCCCGTATGCGTGTACCTCAAACAGGTTTAACAATGGCGGAGTATTTCCGTGATGTTGAACATAAAGATGTTTTGTTCTTCGTTGATAATATTTTCCGTTATGTGCAGGCAGGTTCGGAGGTTTCAGCTTTGTTAGGACGTATACCTTCAGCTGTAGGTTATCAACCTACATTGGCTAATGAGGTAGGTGCCTTGGAAGAGAGAATTTCTTCAACCTCCGACGGCTCCATCACGTCAATTCAAGCTGTTTATGTTCCGGCGGATGATTTAACGGACCCGGCTCCGGCTACAACTTTCGCCCACTTGGATGCTATTACTGTTTTAAGTCGTTCCATAGTTGAATTAGGTATTTATCCGGCTGTAGATCCTCTGCAGTCATCTTCGCGTATATTGACAGCCTCAGTTTTAGGTGACCGTCATTATAAAGTTGCTCGCCAAATTCAAAAGGTCTTACAACGCTATATGGAATTGAAAGATATTATAGCTATCTTGGGTATGGACGAGTTGGGTGAAGAAGATAAAGAGTTGGTCCAACGTGCTCGTAAAATTCAAAGATTCCTTTCACAACCTTTCTTTGTTATGCAGGAATCAAGCGGATATCCCGGAAAGTATGTTAAGTTAGCCGACAATATTCGTTCGTTTGAAGCAATTATCGGCGGTGAATGCGATCGTATACCTGAGCAGTGCTTCTTCATGCAAGGCGATATCGATGACGTATTCAAAGCCTATAAGTCGCTTTAAGGTTGAGGAATTGAACTATGGCAGTGAATGATTTAATCAAATTAACTGTAGTTACTCCTTACAGAGAATTGGTAAATGTAAAATGTAACTTAGTGGAGTTGAATACGGAAGACGGTATTAACGGTGTGATGTACGGACATACACCTGTTATTATGGCTATCATTCCCGGTTTACTGCGTTATCGAGTTGCCGATACTTACTACAATGCCTTTTTATCCGTCGGCTATGCTACAGTTCATAAAGATGAGGTAACTGTTATCTGCAATGCTGCTGAGTGGCCGAACGAAATCGATGTTTCTCGAGCTAAAGCCAGTTATGAACGTAACCGACTGAAGTTCAATGATTCTAAGAGCAGCAAAACTGTTAAAAGCCACGCTAAACATGCTATGAGACGGGCAAAAGCCAGAATCCATGTAGCTGAACAGTATGGTGATAAGCCTGCTGAATAAGGCAGTTAAAGCAGTATTCCATAGGAAGCGTCATTGATGACAATGACGCTTTTCTTTTATATAAATTTCAAGGTGCTTTCAAGGAGCAAAGTACAAGAAGTGATTGTTGTTTATAGTAATCAGATCACCATGGTGTAGCGGTAAGTCATAATTTTCTTGTTTATTCGCCTCACTTTGAAGGTTGAAAGTACTTTTATTTGCGGCACAAATTATTTCTAAAGGCAGAAAAACTGCAACAACAGAAAACTTTAACCTGTAATTATCATTTTCCTGATCGTAAAACATCAACAATTCCCAATTAATCAGCTCCTTCCAATAGAAATCACAATATCCTTTCAAACCGCTGAAACTACAATTCGGCAGTAGAAAAATCGCGTCTTTTGCTAAATTGCTGCTGCAAGTAATCCAATTTCCGATTTTTATGCAGTAATCATGAAACGACAAATTTTTAGCTAATATTTGCAGCTGAGTAAATTTTTCTGCAGAAAGGCGAATCAAACATGCTTGCTTAAAATAAATGTTTTTCACAATAATCAGCTCGCTAAACGTCTGACAGTACGGTTGAACTGTTGCAGATAACTGATTGCTTTCATAATATCTTCGTTAATTAATTTGATTAACTTAGATAAATCAGGATATTCCATAATAAAATTTGTTTCTTTTCCTTTGAAGCGGTTAAGCGATAGTTTATTTATCGGTGCATGACGACAGAGAAGATCCAATTTTTGAAGAATAAACTGCATTAAATTATCAATATTTTCCTGCATCGGAGGATACTCTAAAACGCCGCCACTTTTATTTTCGCTTGTGCCATTGATCGTGCTATTTAATGTATTGTTGAATTCTACAATATTTTCCTGCATGCCGCTTTCGTAAGTATTCATATTGTTACCGCTTATACTCAGTGTCTTTGATTGATGATATTTAATCGGCAACAGACAAAATACCCAAGTGGATTTTTCCTGATTATAAAATATTTTGTCTCTATCCAGGACCAAATACGAATGTAAAAACCAGGAAGAGTTGTAAAAATTGATAATTTGCAGTAAAGCACTCAATAAACTGCATAGTAATTGGACGCTATAAGGATGATCATAGTTAAAGTTGTAATTATTCAGGCACCAAAGATTATTAATCGGTGCCAAAAAATAATTCGGCTCATAATACGTAAATTTCAAAAACGTAAAAGCGTTATGATTCTTTTGTATTTGACATTTATGCAGATATTCTAAAGTTAAATGATTTATTTGATCATGCGGTTGTAAACGAAAGAACAAACATTTTTCCAAGCCGACTATACCCGTGGAAATTTGCATATTATTCAGAGCATAACGGCGTAAACTGTTTACGGATGATGATAAACAGTGTTTTCGGTCATTGGCATTGTTATTGTCTGCAAAATCCGCAGTAAGATTACGTTTGAGAGTAACATTTCTTATTTTAGAATGATGATTTATGAAGTTAATCATGATTTGAATTCTCCTTTTATACACCCGGTTTAAGACTGTCGAAGAATGAACGTTCGCCGAAGACAACGTTAATCAGACTATTGGCATATTCTTTCAAGGTTTTGTTGAATATCAAAGCTACAGCAATAATTACGGCAATAACTATGACAACTTCAAGCACTACGGAACCCTGTTCGGAATGATGCAGACATTTACGCATATGCTTGTGCCAAATATTTTTCAAGCAAATTTGACTGAACAAATACTTTCTTTTGTAGTTGAGATTGATAATCCTGTTGTTTTTGTCTTTTAATAATTTCATAAAATTACCTCTTTCTTTTTTATTATTAATTTCTAACGGCCGTTAGTTTAATAAGCTAAATTGGGAATTATAGGAGCCAAAGTGATTAATATTACCGCAATCAGGTCCAGCATCATCGGTAAGACAAAAGCACTTTGTCTTTTACTTTGAGCTTTTTTTTGTTCCTGTAAAGCGCCGATAAACAATTGTTCGGTTTGCTCACTTAACATTTTGAGACTGATAATATCACCTCCGGTAATATAAGCGCGTAAAGCACTCAGGCAGTTATTTAAAGGCATAATTTGCAATTTTTCTCCGAAGCGAAAAAAGGTATTATCGCTGTATTTTCCCAGGGCGTTTTCATGGTATATTTCCGCAAATTTTTGCTTTAATATGTCATTATCAGGTAGTAACTTTTCCAGTTTACCTATGCTGTTAATTAAGCTGTAATTGTTTTTCAAAAGCAAAATCAGTAAACTGAAGTCCCAGGGAAAGGTATGCAACAACAAAAGCTTATATTTTTGACATTTACGATTAAGTGTAAAATCAGGTTCTACGAAAGCAATAATTATTGCCGGCGGGAGCAATAGAATGAACAATATATTGCTGAGGCAGAAAAGCAGGACAATTCCGCTCATTAGTAAAATTAAACGAATTTTTGCAGCAAAATAGGTGATTAATAAATTTTGCATTTGCGATAGGTTATCCTGTTTATCATTATTTTGCTTTTCAACAAGAGAATAAAGTAAAGTTAAGTTGCTTTTTAGTTTATCAATATAATTGACCGGTGCAGCTACCAGGATAAACGGCCAGATTAATCCGGCTATCTTTTGAATATAAGAATTAGGCAGCGGCAGCTTTTCTTTATTAATATTCAGTTTTTGCGGTAAAAAAAGGCGAAAAAGCACAAGCATTGATAAAATTATGAAAAAGAAGGCAGCAGTCAGCAATAAAGGACCGGGCATTGTAGTTAATGCGGGTGAAAAAAAGTCACCTTGTAAAAAACGTAAAGCATAAATAATTATAAAAGGCATAATTGCTAAAATTACAGCTTCCATTTGTTGTTGGGCAGCGTTAGCGGCAATTTCTTTTTCCAAATTACTTTTAGCGCTTATGTTTTTGCTGAATGTACGGCTGAGGCTGAGCAGATGGTTACTGATGCTTACAGGATCATGTAATATTGTGAAATAATTGTAAGCATAATTATTGGGAAACAAACGCATAAACTCACGATTCAAATCGTTTATTGTCCAGCCGTTACTGATAGCACTGCAGATATTTGCCAGTATATCGGCTAAAGGCGATTTTTTGCCGTAATAGTTGGAGAGGTGCGGCGCTATTTCCAAAATAGCATTTTCCATCGAACAACCGTTGTGAATCAAGGCTGATAATTCCTGCAAAAAGCTGTGAAACGCTAATTCATTTATTTGCAATTTTCTTCTTCCGATTAAGTGATTGAACAACTTAAAAATAAAGCACGCTAATATGAAGGTCGCAACAAATAAAAACGTAATATTGTTGACAAACGGTGTTACCAAAAAAATTGCTGTACATACGGCCAGGAAAAAACTGCACAGATAAATGGATTTCTCTATTCTTAATATCGGACTTATTAAGTCATCACGAATATATCCGGTTTCTAATTGCTCATCATTAGGTTGACTTTGCTTTAATTGCCAAGGTAAATCCAGAATATATTTGTATAAATATAAAATTCTTAATTTTGCTTTCTCTAACATAGTTATTCTCCTGAATTGTTCGAAAATAAGTAAACGGGGGATAAGATAAATTGATTGTTGCTATAGTCAGTCAGTTCTTCAATTTCCACAACATGTCTAAGTCCGTCCGCTTCTCTTTTAATAAACACCAAGTAATCTATGGCGGAAGCTAAACTGCGCTGGATTGCTTCATAGGGGATTTTACTGTTGGCAAAGATCAAATTGCTGAGACGATACAGCATATCAAGGCAGGAGTTGCTGTGACCCGTTGATAAGGCTCCGGGATGACCGGTATTCATGGCATTTAATAAGTCGACTGCTTCTTCTCCTCTTACTTCACCCACGATAATTCTATCGGGTCGCATACGCAAAGATGCTTTAATAAGATTACTCAGATTAATTTGGGTAACTGTGCCGGCATCAATTCTTTGAGCTTCCAGTCGGACCAGATTACTGATATTTTGCAACTGCAATTCACAAGCGTCCTCTATTGTAATTACCCGTTCATCGGTAGGAATAGAAGCGGAAAGAATATTGAGTAAGGTTGTTTTACCGCTGCCTGTACCGCCGCAAATAAAAATACTCTTTTTATCTCGTACCGCATTTTCTAAAAATTCCATATATTTTTCCGGAATCCCTTTCCGGGAAATGTAAAAATTACGATCTGGTTTTACATTGCTGAATTTACGAATATTCAATATCGGGCCGTCAGGAGAGGCAGGAGGAATAACAGCATGAGCTCTGGAGCCGTCAGGTAAACGTAAATCAGCTATGGGATAACTGTGGTTTAGCGGACGATTAGCTTTAGCAAACCAGTGATTAATGAGTTCTCTGTATGCCTGCTCATTTTCAAATTTGATTTGACTATGAAAAATTTTGCCGCCCTGTTCGTAGAATATCCTGTCATATTTGTTGACCATGATTTCGGTGATTAGAGGATTGCTTATCAGCGGTTGCAATAAGTCATAGCCGCGTATTTTATCAAATATCTCCTGAATTATTCGCCTTTGATCTGCAAGAGTTATATTATATTGCAGCATAATTACACGTGATTCAATATTTATTTTTTGCCATAATTCCTGATTGCTTAAATTATGTACTTGCTTAATATTTTGATATAAGGCGGAACGAATGGCGTTTTTTATCGCTAAAGTATTTGTTTCGCGTTCATCTCTATTTACTTGTATTGCTTTTAGTTGCGGTAACCCTTTGTGCTTATCAATATATTTGCGTAATTTTTCTTTGAGAGATAATTTCATACTGCACCTCATACTTGTTCATTTGAAGGTATGAACTTAATTTGCGTTTCTTGGGTGAGAAATTTTTTCCAGTTTTCCGGTATTAGAAATTCCGGGCATGATTCCAAGTTACGCTTACAGGTATATATAAGATTGCCGGCTTTTAACGTAGCTTCCCAGGCAGCTTCGTTGTGGACGTCAAGTTGACAAATGATTTTGCGGATATGTTTTTGTTTGCTTATAAATAATTTCAAAGAGTCCCAGAAATTTTCCCAATTATTGGGATTTATCCGGGAAATACTGTGCTCTTTATCTATTAATTGCAAAACGCCGAGCAAACCGTCTTTACTATATTTAATGTATCGATTAAAATCGATGTCTTCCACATCATTAAAACTGTTGGACAGCCATATGTTTTCGCCGTTCGGTTCATAAGGCGGGCAAATATCGGATATAGCTGCTAAATCCAGTGCTTCAAAATCGGAAATTAAAGGTATGTAGAGGCAGGCGGAGGCAGTTTGTATAAAGCTATGCAACATTTCCAGAAAAAAAGCATTGCAATCCGAAGTGTAAGGATAATTAATAAAAGATATGAATTCACAACGATCAATTTTTTCTATTAACCGATTGACCCTTGCACATATTTCCGCCAAAGAGGAATATTTGAGCAGAACAGATGATTGAGCCAAAATGTCGGTATCAATCAGATAAGATTCATTATCAAGTGAAAACAGAGATTTATTTGATCCGTCAATTTCAGCTAATTCTATACGATTAATTTTAGTAAATTTATTTACTTCATGCAGGGGAATTAAGAAGCATTGCTGCTCTTTTAATTGCTCGGAATTTTGCTCTACAAAATTTTTTTCGTCTATTGTCAGATATTCAGGACAATAGAATATAAACATCTCATCGAACTTGGAACACAGCAGTTGATTTTGCAGTTTGTCCAAAGTAACAACGAATATTTGAGATGAATTATAATAGCGAGCTAAAGCTGTTTTTAACTCTTGTATATATGTGTTATTTACTGCTTTAATTGCAGAAAACAGTCCCCAAATAGCAAAAATTGTTTTCATTTTTTTCTCCTTTACTTATTGCTTCAGCTCGCAGCGGCTTGATGTTTTTCAGTTTATGCTCTTCTGCAGTCGGGAAAAGCGGAATTTTAATTCAAAAATTCGCAAAATTCGACAAAAATTCGTGAAATTGGGAAATATAGGTGATTGTTTGCTATAATAAGTGTTTGAAACAAAATAAGGAGGAACACGGAATGGGAGAACGAGTTTATCTTACTTCAGAGTCGGTTACCGAAGGTCATCCTGATAAAGTTTGTGATCAAATTGCCGATGCTATCTTAGATAGAATATATGAGCATGATAATCAGGCACGTGTAGCTTGTGAAGTTTGCGTAAGTACAGGTTTGGTAGTTTTGTTGGGCGAAATTACAACCGATTGTTATGTTGATTTCAACCAAGTTACCAGAGAAGTGATTGATAGAATAGGCTATAATCATCCTGACCTTGGATTTGAGGCTAAAAATGTTGCCATTATTACGGCAATTAAAGAGCAGTCGCCGGACATCAGTTTCGGTGTCAGTCATGCTATTAAAGACAGTTCAATTGTCGGTACTCAATCTGAAAGAAAAACAAGTAATTTAACAGGAGCCGGAGATCAGGGCATGATGTTCGGTTATGCAACGGATGAGACAGCGGAATTGATGCCTTTACCTATTGTGTTGGCGCATAAGTTGGCACGAAAATTAGCCGATTTAAGGCATAAAGGTGTTTATGAATGGCTGCGGCCCGACGGTAAGACTCAAGTAACGGTAGAATATAACGACAATAAACCTGTTCATATTCAAAGCGTGGTGGTTTCAACTCAACATTCGGAGGATGTGGATTTACCTACAATTAGGAAATCTTTGATTAAAGATTTGATTAAACCGATTGTTCCTGCGAATTTATTGGATGATAAGACTGAGATTTACGTAAATCCTTCAGGTCGTTTCGTTGTCGGCGGACCTGCGGGCGATTCAGGTTTGACGGGCAGAAAAATAATTGTTGATACCTATGGCGGTGCAGTTTCACACGGAGGCGGTTCTTTCAGCGGTAAAGATCCTACCAAAGTTGATCGTTCCGCCGCTTATGCCGCAAGATATGTAGCTAAAAATATTGTTAAAGCCAAGTTAGCTAAGCGGGCCGAGGTCAGATTGGCTTATGCAATAGGGTTGGCTGAGCCGTTGGAAATTTCAATTGATACTTTCGGTACATCCGATTACAGCAATGAAGAATTGGCTTGTGCAGTTCGGAAAGTGTTCGATTTGACTCCGGACGGAATTATTTCCGGTTTGAATTTACGTCGTCCGATTTATAGTCAAACCAGCTGCTATGGCCATTTCGGTCGTACGGATAATTCTTTGCCTTGGGAAATATGTGATAAAACCGAACAGTTAATTGCAGCTTTAACTAAGTAATTTGTATTTTTAAGCCCTGATGTTTTGAACTGCGTCCCTGAATTTGGAGAAATAAAAAAAGAACCGATTCAGAAGGTGCAGTTCATTTCAGCATCGGGGCTTTTGAATTTTTGAGGAATTTTTGTTCGAAAATTTTACTGTTGCTTCGCGTTGAGTTTGTTATGCTGAGATCAACGGAGGTGAGGTAGAATGAATTTATTTAGCGGACTGACAGATATTTTACGAGCTTTGGAAGACTATTATCGTTATGAAGCTTGTTACATCTGTAATAATCATCCGATAAAAATTGACTACACAGAAGATGAGATTTTATATTGGCCGTTTTGTGCAGAATGTTTTGCTATATTGCCGTGGCGTTTAACAGTAAACAGTGTTTTGAGATTTATAGAAACAGATGATAATTTTGAATTCAGCAGTCTGGTTTGTCTATATTATAGGGGAATTGTGCGGACGTTAATTAGAAAATATAAATTTTATCAGGAAAGAAATTTATCTAAGCTATGGGGATTTATTGCCGCTTTAACTTGCGCAGGATATAGAAAAGCTTTGAGCTCAGGCAATATAGCTCCTGTAAGCAGTGATATGTTGCACATAGATGCAGTCAGTTTTTTGCCTTTACATCCTGCACGAAAATTGGAAAGATCATATGATCAGGCCGAACTTTTGGCAATAGCATGTGCCGAATATTTGCAAATACCTTGTTTATCAACCTTGAAAAGACAACGTGAAACGCAAAGACAAAGCAGTTTACAAAGCCGTTCGGAAAGATATAATAATATTAAGTCTGCATTCGTTGCCGATGATTCTGTTCTTATTAAAGGAAAGAATATTTTGTTGCTGGACGATGTTTTGTCTACCGGTTCTTCCTTAAGCGCAGGTGTTAAAGCTTTGTATGATGCCGGTGCTTATGGCGTTTTAGCCCTGGCTCTTGCAAGTAATTTATCTGCACGGGAATTGCATTTTGTCGGTAAAATCGGTAACAAAATTTAGTTATAATAAAATTTATTTAATCTTTAAGTTTGAAAAGGAAAAGTTATATGTTTAGAGAAAGCCAAGTGAAATTAGCTGATGGTCATAACATCAGTATCTACAATGCCGGTACGGAAGAACAGGAGATAACTGTTACCAGTTACGGTGCTCGTTTGCTTAAATGGGAAGTTCCTTGTACGGAAGCTGAAAATGAGCGCTTAAATCTGATTGTCAATCATGCCGATTATAATCATTATGCGGCCGATCCTGCGTACATGGGAGCTGTTATCGGACCTATTCCTAACAGATTCGCTAGCGGTAAAATTCATCTTGCCGGTAATGATTATCAATTGGAACAAAATGTGTCGCCCGATACGCTTCACAGCAGCAATATTGCTTTCAGTGAATTGGATTTTGAATTATTTGATCATGGAGAAGATTATATTATCTTGAAACATGAGTTTACACCTGAGCATGTTTTGCATCCCGGAAATAGAATTTTATATGTTTCTTATATCTTACAAACCAATTCTCAAGGGAAAACTTTAAAGATTAATTATAAATTGACAACTTCGAGCGATTGCTATATTGATGTTACCAATCACAGCTATTTCCGTTTGTGGGATAGAAGTATTCTGCAAAAATATGATATTTCACCCAAAGAAGCTTTGCTTCAGACACGGGTAAAAATGCCGTCTGCTTTTTATACACCGACAGATAATTTAATTTGTACAGGTGAAATATTGCGTATTAAAGAAAATAGCATTTTAGATTTTCAAAATGGCAGAACCTTGGCGGATGGTATTAAGGAGTTGGCAGCTACTACTATCGGCGGTTATGATCACAACTTTATTTTGGCGCGGGATTATCATAATTATGATTCTGCTTCTTCAAGATATTACAGTAAACCGACAACTTTCGCTTCCAATTTTAATAACGTCTCTTTAAGTGCTGTTACGACTGAAGTCGGGGCACAGTTATATACGGCTAATTATTTGGATGCGGATGTTACAAGTGACGGAATGGAATATGGTAAACATTGTGCATTTTGCTTTGAAACACAGGGAATACCTAATAATGTCGTGTACGATCATTTTCCGTCTACCTTACTTCGGGCCGGTGATACTTATAATTCGACGACATTATTTACATATCGTCAGAAACTTTGAGGCTTATTGAAAAACTGACAAGAACCGACACTTTATGTTATACTTGGTTTACCGAAGAATCATTATTTTGTACCTACACGACTAAAAAGGGAGTTCGCGTCGGCATGGAATACGGTCAAGCCCGTGCTGATTTGATTTAGCGGGAAGACTTAAGACCATCGTAGAACACCCACCTTGTTTTAACAGCAAGGTGTCAAAAGATGATCTTCGGTTTTTTAATAATTGCGGAAGTTAAGCAGGTGAGGGCACATGTTAAAGGATTTGCAGAATAAGGTTAGTATCTATAATACTCTAAATAATAGAAAAGAAAAATTTGTTCCGCTTAAAGCCGGTAAAATTAAGATGTATGTTTGCGGGCCTACTGTTTATGATTTTATTCATATAGGTAACGCTCGACCTATGATAACTTTTGATGTTTTTCGCCATTATATGGAAAGCATCGGCTTTGATGTGTGTTTCATGCAAAATTTTACGGATGTGGATGATAAATTGATAAAAAGAGCAGCTGCAGAAAATTGCCGCATGTTGGACATCGCTGAAAGATTTATCAAAGAATATGAAATCGACAGTAAGGCGCTCAATGTCGAAAAAGCTGATATTTGTCCGCGAGCTACCGAAACTATGCCCGAAATTGTAAAAATGGTTAAAGATTTGGTAGATAAAGGTTATGCCTATGTAGGTAAAGAAGGTGTCTATTTCAGAGTCAGAGCACTCAAGAATTACGGACGTTTATCCGGTCATAATTTAGATGAATTGATCGAAGGCCAAAGAGAATTGGTACATGACACGGGAAGTGATAAAGAGGACAGCTTTGATTTTGCTATTTGGAAATTTCAAAAACCGGGTGAACCGGCTTGGCCGTCGCCGTATGGAGCTGGAAGACCGGGATGGCATATTGAATGCAGTGCTATGATTCATGCTCATTTAGGTGAACAGATTGATATTCATTGCGGCGGGCAGGACCTGATTTTTCCGCATCATGAGAATGAGATGGCGCAATCATATGCGTATACCGGTAAAACCTTGGCTAATTATTGGATGCATAATGCTTATATCAATGTTGACAATGTCAAGATGAGCAAATCGTTGGGTAACTTTTGGACAATAAGAGAACTGGCCAAAAAATTTGATTATCGTGTTATTCGCTATTTTATGCTCTCGGCTCATTATCGCAGTCCGATTAATTTCAGTTTGGAAGTTATGCAGGCTGCAGAAAAGTCTTTACAAAGGGTGGATGAAACTTTACAGGATTATCTGTTCCGCTTTAAGCAGCAGGAAGCTGTAGCGCTTTGGACGGAAGCAGATTTACTGCAGAAACTTGACAGCCTTACATGGGAAGCGCCGGAAGAAGAACCTGATTTTAAAACTGTCAATTATGACTCGGCATTATTGAAACAGGCGATCGCTCACAGCCAAAGAATTTTTATGACAGCTTTGGCGGATGATTTGAATACGGCTTTGGCTATGTCGGAAATATTTAATTTGATGTATTATTGCAACCTTTACTTGGACAATGTAACAAAAGTTGATTACAACTTATTGGCTGAGGTTATTGCGACAATATTGTTTTATGAGAAAATTTTAGGTATTTCCGCTAAGGAAATTAAAGATGAGTTGCCGGCAGAAGCTTTGACATTGTTGGAGCAACGCCAGGAAGCCCGTAAGACGAAAAATTATGCATTGGCAGATGAAATCAGAAACCAATTGCAGAGTATGGGTTATACTGTCAAAGATACACCACAAGGACCGCAATTATTGAAGCTGTAAGTATGTTAATCGGACGAGATGTTGACAATTTATTGGTTCCTATTTTGTGGAACATAGATTATAAGGAACTTAATATAGCAAAGCTGGCTTGGTTGGGAGACAGCTTGTATGAGCTGTATATTCGGCAGTTGCTGTTTTTACACGCAGGCAGTAATTCGCTTTTGCATCGTCGTGCCATACATTATGTTAATGCGGCTTTTCAAGCGAAACTTTTGCGTTTTTGTCTGGAAGATAATTGCTTGAATGAGGAAGAAAAAGCGCTGGTTAGACGGGCGGAAAATTTTCGTGCGCACAGCCGGGCCAAGAACCAAGATCCGCAGGATTACCAGGCGGCAACAGCTTTGGAAGCTTTGTTGGCATATTTATATTTGCAAGGTAAGACGGATAAAATAACTGCAATAATCGGCAAAATTGCCGCTATGGAAATGAAAGAGATAAAAGATGACAAAGAGAGACGTTAAAGCTTTAAACAAATTCAAAGGTTTTGATAAAACAAAAAGAGCTGATTTTACAGGTAATAAAAATTTTAAGAACACGCGGAAAAAACGCAATTTTGCTGAAAATTCCAAGTTCAATACCAAAGCATCTTTGAGAAAAAGGGCGGCCGGAACGAGTGCGGAGGTGGAGACTGCAAATTCAGTGGGAGATGACGGTGATTATGTTAAACCGGAAAATCGTGTTGATCGTTTGCGCGGACGCAATGCCGTTAATGAAGCTTTAAGTGCCGGCAGACCGATTGAAAAGCTCTGGCTCAATAAAAACTCAACATTCGATATCGGCTTGCAAAGGCTTATATCCAAGGCTAAAGCTGCCGGTGTCGTAATCGTAGAAACGGATACTAAAGCTTTGGAACGCCTCGGAGGCCGTAATCATCAAGGAATTGTGGCCCAAGTTGCAGTTAAGGATTATCTGGATTTTGATGAGTTGTTGAAAAAAGGTACAAGTGACGAACAAATTGTCGAGTCGCCGACAGATGAAATTTCTTCCGCAGTTTCGGCAGATACGCAGAAGCAGTCGAGCAGACAACCGTTGGTCATTATGTTGGATCAAATAAATGATCCGCACAATCTCGGCGCCGTTTTACGTGTTGCCGATTGCTTGCAGGCTACAGCGGTGGTAGTGTCCAAACATCGAGCTTGTACTTTGGATGCTACGGTTGCCAGAACCAGTGCCGGTGCTATTGAAAACGTTGATTGTTGTAAAGTTACTAATATTGGACAGGCTATTGAAAAATTGAAGGAGAACGGTTATTGGACAATAGCTTTGGATATGAACGGAGAAAATCTTTATTCTTCTACCGCTCTGCGCAAATTGGTCAATGATAAGTTGGCGTTGGTTATCGGAAATGAAGGAGCAGGTATTAGTCCGAGTGTACGAGCTAAATGTGATTTGGTTCTGAGCATACCTATGTACGGACAAGTGAATTCTTTGAATGCTTCTGTTGCCTTGGCAATTGTAAGTTATGAAATTGAACGATTGAGAAATTTTGCACAATAAAGCTATTTTTCTTGTGTATTTAATGAAATAAGCAGAAAAAACCCGACAAATAGAGATTAAGTTGCTATACTGAGTGTATGAATAAATTAATTGAGGAATAAGATGCATTCGAAAAATGATAGATTAGTAATATTTTTAATTGTAGGCGGTTGTTTGCTGATGCTTATTGGTGCTGTTTCGTTTTTACTTTCCGATTTACAGCAGAAGAACCTGCCCGGAGCTGTTACCAATCAAACTGATAATGTGACGGCTTCCGAACCGGCTGTCGTTGCCACGGATAACCCCGGTGAAAGTACGGTGCCGAGCGAAAAAAAGATTTTGGATCAGATTATTAACGCGTTGAATGATGAGAATAAGGAAGAAGAAGCGTACAAAAATATTTTGGGATTACAAGTTGAAAAATTCGAGTTGGAAGATTTTAAGTTGTATATGAATGTGCTTCGCTTGGCCTGTAACGGTAATGTTGTCGGCTATAAACCTGTGAGTGCAACGGAGGCTAAAGCTATTAATTTGGAAATGAGCTATAACAACAGCTCGAATTTACCGTTCATTGATAAATATAAGTACTTTAATTTGGTGTCGGAGCACATGAACGGTAACAAGAAAATTACAAAAATGAATTTGCTGGTTTTTTCTTACAGTACCGGAAAAATTCAGTTGACTCAACGTCTTTTAACAGATATGGTTGAGCCTTATTACATGGCACGTTTATATGCCAACGGCTTACAATCGGGTGAAACTAATCTGATCGCCAATGTCTTATATACCGATTTACCGCAAGAAGAAAATTTACGGGTTTTACAAGCGGAAAAATATTTATTTTATTATCGCAATAACGTCAGAGCCGGATTCGATAATTGCCGCATCGAAGAAATCAGACCTGATTATTGGTTGGTCTCTTTTCCTTTGCTTGATGCTCAGGCGCAGAAAAAGGAATTTAAGCAAACAAGCTCCAAAACTGCTGCAACAAATTCTAAAAATGTTGCCGTTTCGGCTACGTCAATCAGCGAATCTGCAAATAGTAAAGGCAATTCAAATCGGGCTTTTTATGATCAGGTCGCGCCTTTTAATGAATTGCATTATTCAAGTAAATTCTATGTTCGTCTGCAAAAAGATAAGATGCGGCATTATGTACGCTTCGTTCGTCAGAATAATACTATCGTGGCGTTCGACAACTTGCCGGAGCAGGAATTGGCCGGTGCCTGGAATATAACCAGATTAGGCAATAAACAATATATAAATGTTGCCGCTCCTTATAATCTGGCACAGGTAAAAAATATGATTGCCACGCCGGGAGAGCAGAATCTGTATCAGTATAGTGAAGCTATTTACGGATCTCTTATAAGGCCGCAAATAAAAGATACGGACAAGGCGGAAAAAATTTATTCACGTGTTATGAATTATAAAACCTCAGATTTTGAAGCTTTCAGTTTTGTACGCGGTTCGCTGGCAGATAATAAGTTGATGGTGGATTTTTTGGCCGGTAGGAATGAACAGTTGGTAACCGACAGCAATATCGGCATCGGGATGACGAGGGAAGATCTGCTGAAGATGTACCCCGATTTAGCTATGTCTAAATATCGCTTGATTAAAGGACCTACTATTCTGGAAATTCAATTTGATAATCAAAGCAAGAGCGGTATATTGCAACGTTCACCGGCAGCAAGTGATAAAGTAACTGGTATTTTGTTTTACTCTTTGGAATGGTATCAGCAGAATTTTGATATGGCAAATTTGCGAAAAGTAGCCGGAGAAATAAAATAGTTTTACTGTAAGGTTGTGTTTGCAGCAAGCACAATCGCTTACCGAATAGCTTTCAAATTGATTCTAAAATATCGTATAAACTTCCGCCAAAAGCCCTTGACAAAAATTTCAATCACCATATAATAGATAGTGCAAATGCGCTCGTAGCTCAACTGGATAGAGTGTCTGACTACGGATCAGAAGGTTGTGGATTCGATCTCTGCCGGGCGCATGATTGAGACCAAGTTTAGGCTTGGTCTTTTTTATTAACTTTAATATATGGTAGAATAAACCTGAAATCTTACAGCGAGGAAAGACAGTTTGGATAAAATTAAAAATCAAAAATCGGTTCTTTATATTCGCGGAGAAGAGAAGCAAACTATATTATGTTTCGCTGTTTTAACTTTTATTTTTGCCTTTTTGATGCCTGATCGGGCAACGATGTTGAGCGATTATCGTAAAATTATTACAAGTCAGGCTTATTTAATCCACGATTTTGTCGCTGTCGGCGGCTTGGCGGCCACCTTTTTTAATGTCGCGCAACATTTGCTTTTGGCATATATTTTGTTACGGCGTAATAATCGCGGTAAATTCAGCGGCTTTGAAATAGCTGCAACCGGAGTTTTTACTGCTTTAGCTTTTTTCGGCACGAATATTATCAACGTAATACCGATAATTTTAGGTGTCTATTTTTATTCTCTGCGGCTCAAAAAAGCATTTTCTTTGTATTCAACATTAAGCTTGTTCAGCTGTGCTATGGCACCTTTAGTCAGTTATATTATGTTTGTGCACGGATTCAGTTTGCTTGCCGCAACGGCAGCTTATGCGGTGGGCATATTGATCGGATTTGTTACCGTACCTTTGGCTGAAGCTTTTATCCGTTTCCATCAGGGATATACGCTGTTCAACGTCGGTTTTACTACCGGATTGGTTGCTATGTTAATTACGTCTTTTTTCGGATACTTTGATTTGAAAATTGACAAAGTAATGATTTTAAGTAAGGACGAGCATTATTATTTGTTGGCGTACGTTCTACTGTTCATAGTTTTTCTTTTTGTTCTTTTTGTTTGGCAAAAAGATGGGAAATGGTGGCATGAATGTCGCCAAATATGGCGCAGTAACGGTCGAGCTCCGAGTGACTTTTACAGTGTTTACGGTCGAGCAGCTACATTATTTAATATAATTTTGAATGTCGGCTTTTATTTGGTACTGGTTTTGCTTTTACGTTTCCCGTTGAACGGAACGATAATAGGGGGATTGCTTACTGTAGCAGGATTTTCTTCTTTTGGAATGCATCCTTTTAATTGTTTTAAAATTTCTCTCGGAGTACTGGCTGCAGCTTTAATTGCCGGCAGAGACCTTGCAAGTCAACAGGTGATCAGCACGTTGCTTTTTGCTAACGGTCTGGCACCGCTGGGAGGAGCGTACGGTTGTCTGATAGGAATTATAGCCGGATTCATTCATTTTAATTTAGTCAATGTCGTTTTTTCTCTGCATTTGGGGATGAGCTTATATAACAACGGATTTACGTCCGCTTTTGTAGCGGCGGTTATCGTACCTTTAGCAGAAATTTTGCTTGCAGATAAGTGGCGACAGGAATAATGGTGCCGGCAATAACGGCATAGTATGAATTAAAGGTGTATTTATGATTAATGAAAAAGATAAGGCTAATAGGCTGGTGAAAGAATTTTTAAGCTATTTTTTTACGCACAACCTTTTGGATATTACGATGAATTTGCTGATTAATGAGCAGGCAACAACTATAGATTTTACTGTTAAATGTTCCGAAGAACCGGCTGATTTTGCCGAGTTTGTTCAAGCTTTGAAGCTGCCGCGACAGTACGAATTGGAAGAGTATTTTAACAGCTTGTTGGGTGCCCATCACGGTTCGCGACATGACTATACTTTTTTGGGGCAGGCGATCGATGAGGCAGAAGGAAAATATGCCGATTCCAAGTTGTTTTTGCATATAGTGCGCTATCAGGAAAAAGAAAAATAACTGCAGCCCCGGCACCGACTTACAAAAGTCGCTACGAGGGCTGCAGATTTGGAACTGCGTAAATTTGCCGATGTTTAATAAAGATAAATGCCCGATTACTTCGGCTTTTACCATTCCATTTTGACTACCGGTTTAATTAAGTCGGCCGGCTTTTCTTTCATCAATTTAATGGCATCTTCGACATGCGCAAAACCGCTGAATTTATGGGTCAACAGCAGAGAAACGTCAAGTTTGTGATAATGGACGAGAGACGCCAGCTTTTCCAAACGCAATCTGCCGCCGGGCATCAAACCGCCGACAATTAATTTGTGTCCCATACCGACACCCCACTCGCTGCGCGGAATCTTGACGTATTCACCGTCACCGAGATAGTTGACATTACTGATATAGCCGCCGGGTTTTAAGCATTTGACTGCCGGAATAAAAGTATCGCAATCACCACCGGCAATAATTACTCTATCGACAAATTTTCCACCGGTTAATTCCAACACCTGCTTATCAATATCGCCGTCTTTATAACTGATGAAGTCGGTTGCGCCGTATGCCTTTGCTACTTCTATACAAGCCGGGCGGGTGCCGACACAAATAATGCGTGAAGCTCCGCGTAAATTGGCACCGGCTACAGACATTAAGCCGACGGGGCCGATTCCTATAACTAAAACTGTGTCGCCGAATTGAACATCAGCTAATTCAGCTCCGTGAAAACCGGTAGGTACCATATCGGAAAGCATACAAGCTTCAGTAACATCTATTCCGGCAGGAATTAAAGCGAGATTGCCGTCGGCGTCGTTGACATGAAAATATTCTCCGAAAACGCCGTCTTTAAAATTGGAAAATTTCCAACCGGCCAACATACCGTGCGAATGCATCGGATAACCGTCCTGAGCTTCCAAAGAATTCCAATCGGGAGTTATAGCGGCAACTAAAACTTTATCGCCTACGTGGAAATCTTTCACCAAACTTCCGACTTCAACAACTTCACCGCAAGCTTCATGGCCTAATATCATATTATGACGTTGACCGATAGCACCTTCCCAAACCGTGTGAATGTCGGATGTGCAGGGTGAAAGAGCCAACGGGCGAACGATGGCGTCCATAGGACCGCATTTCGGTCTTTCTTTTTCAATCCAACCGGTTTTACCGATTTCCAACATGGCGAAACCTTTCATAACATACCTCCATAGTGTACAACAAAAAAACAAAAAAATAGCAAAAACACATGGTCACATTTACCAAATAAGTAAAAAAACAAACAGGTATTTTGTGCATATCCACTTATTTGTTTGCTTTAATAATAATGCCTAAGCAAAAAAATGTCTACCGTCACAGTTTTTTTAGTGACAGTGTGTTATAAGCGCCTTGCAGACGGCTTGCAGCAAATTTTTTGGATGCTATACTAGAGACATTAAAGATTGGAGGAGAGACAATATGATTAAGACTTGTAAGTTAGCTGCAGAATCGTCCCTGCTCCAAGTGTATTTGTTACCGGGAACTAATGATCGCAGTAATAGTTATTTGATTGCAGCGGCAGAAGGGGCCTATTTGATTGATCCTTCAGTAACACCCGATATGTGGGGTGATTATGCTTCTAAAGTCAGAATGATTTTCGCTACGCACGGTCATTATGATCATATCAGAGAGTGTGATAATTGGCGTGCCGTTTATCCTACTGTACCTTTGTGTATCGAGAAGGATGAAGCGGAGCATATGCAGCATGCAGTTACCAATGTCAGTACGCTTTTCGGTTGTGAGGCCGAGTTTGCAGCTCCGGATCGTTTGCTGGAGCCGAATGAAGTTGTCGAGTTGGAAAAAGGTATTGAGTTGACAGTTCTGCATACTCCCGGTCATACCCCCGGTTCTTCCTGCTATTTGCTTAAAACGGTAGAAGAAGGCCCTCTGTGCCTGTTTACGGGAGATACTTTATTTTCCGGTTCTGTCGGCAGAGTTGATTTCCCCGGCGGTAACGCCATGATGATGAAGAGCACCATTGATTACATGTGCAGCTTAGCTGCCGTATTACATTTGCCTGAAAAATTTCCGGTTTATCCCGGACATGGTGCTTGCACTGATTTAGATTACGAGTGTCGTTATAATTTGTTTTTGAACGGCACCTTACATATTTAAGCGTAGATCGGCTTAAATTCCGCTTACAGCGGGATATTTCAGTTTTTGTACCGTCGCCAAGACGAGTTAAACCGTTATTTTATTTTTTCACCGTACTATTAATGCAGCTTGGTGTGTTGTGGTACATTATTTCTTGAGTTGGAGAAAATATGGAACAGTCACAAAATGTTATTTTACAAACAGTGAATTTGACTAAAGAATTCAGCAGCAAAAGCGGTTCTGTTCAAGCTTTAAAAGATATTAATTTGAGTATCAATTCCGGTGACAGCTTCGGTATAATCGGCTTGAGCGGTGCCGGTAAAAGTACTTTAATTCGCTGCTTCAACTTTTTGGAACGTCCAAGTTCAGGTAAAGTCTTCTTTCAAGGCCGTGATTTAGCCGTGCTGAGCGAGAAAGAGTTACGGCAGGTTCGGCGTAAAATCAGTATGATTTTTCAGAATTTTAATCTTTTGGCTCAGAGGACCGTGCTGGACAATGTGATTTTTCCATTAGAAATCAGCGGAGCAGAAAAAGATTATTCTTTAGCCAGAGCCAAGGAATTGTTGGAATTGGTAAGTATGGGCGATAAATTGAACGCTTATCCCGATCAACTTTCCGGCGGTCAAAGGCAGAGAGTAGCAATTGCCCGAGCTTTAGCTAATAAACCGGACGTTTTATTGTGCGATGAAGCTACAAGTGCTCTTGATCCCGATACGACGGAACAAATTTTACATTTGCTCAAAGAGATTCAACATAAGCTGGGAATTACCTTGGTGATTATTACGCACCAGATGGATGTAGTAATTAAGGCCTGTGATAAGGTCGCTGTAATGGAAAACAGCAGAATTGTTGAAGAAGGTAAGGTAAAAGATGTTTTTGTTAAGCCGCAATCGGACATAGCTAAACGTTTAATAATGCCGCATGGTGAGTTGGTAAAAAAGATTGACAGCAATCGTTTGATTCGTTTAACTTTCGACGGCTTGGCTGCCGGTGAACCGATTTTGGCCAATTTAATTCTGGCCTGCCGGGTACCTGTCAGTATTTTACAAGCGGACAGTAACACTATAGACGGAGTAACTTACGGGCAAATGTTGATCCGAATTCCCGATGATAATATCAGCGAGAGTCGTATTTTGGCCTGGCTGGAGGAAAACAATATAAATTATAAGAAGGAGAGAAAATAAAATGAGCAGTACACAAATAGTACAATTATTAGCCGACAGTTTGGTTGAAACTTTGGTTATGACTCTAATCTCAGCCTTTGTTGCTTATATTTTAGGTTTGCCCTTAGGTATTTTGCTGTTGACAAGTTCAGATAAAGGAATTTGCCCGAACAAGCTTGTACATCGGACACTCGGTGCTTTAACGAACTTTTTGCGTTCCATTCCTTTTTTGATTCTTTTGGTTTGGATTATGCCGTTTACACGTTTGATTTCCGGAACTACTATCGGTCTTCGAGGTGTGATAGTACCTTTGGTTATTGCCGCTTTTCCTTTTGTGGCTCGCTTAGTAGAATCTTCTCTGCAGGAAGTAGATCCGGGAGTTATCGAAGCTGCTCAGGCGATGGGCGCCAATAATTGGCAAATTATCACGAAGGTTTTATTGGTTGAAGCTAAACCGTCCCTGTTGGTCGGAGCAGCTTTAGCAGTAACTACAATTTTAGGATATTCGGCGATGGCCGGTTTCTGCGGTGCCGGAGGCCTCGGTGCTGTAGCTATCAATAACGGCTACCGGCGCTATGATAACAAATTGATGGTTCTGACGGTTATTGTTTTAGCCGTTGTCCTCCAAATTATTCAAGAATTAGGTTTATATATTGCCAAACGAATTGATAAACGTCGTCAGGCAAAATGAGTTTATGTTCATAAAAAAGAAAGTAGGATAGATTATGAAATTAAAAAAAGTATTATTAGCAACTTTAGCTGTGGCCTTGGGCTTAAATTTGGTAGCTTGCCAAAAATCAGTTAAAAATACCGGCACAGAGAAGAAAACTGAAACTTCTGCCCAAACAAAGGTTAAAGCAACTGATAGTAAGTCCGGCGTTGAAACAGTGACTTTAAAAATTGCCGCCAGTGCAACACCGCATGCCGATATTCTGAAATATGCTCAGGGTGTTTTGGATGCCTCTTCTACTAATAAAAGAGTTAAATTGGATATTAAAGTTTTTGAAGATTATGTTTTACCGAATAAGGTAACTGAAGACGGCACAGTTGATGTCAATTATTTTCAACATGAACCTTTCTTGAAAGACTTTAATGAAAAGAACGGTACACATATTGTTACTTTAAAGAAGATTCATTATGAACCGTTCGGCCTTTTCGGCGGCAAACAAAAAAGCTTGGATAACTTGAAGGATGGTGCTACAATTGCCGTTCCGAACGACGGTACCAATGAAGGTCGGGCTTTAAGACTCTTGGAAAGTGCCGGTTTAATTAAATTGAAGCAGGATGCCGGATTTAATTTAACCAAGCAGGATATTGTGGAAAATCCGCATAAACTGAAAATTGAAGAAGTAGAAGCAGCTCAGGTCCCGAAAGTTTTACCGGATGTTGATTACGGTGTAATTAACGGTAACTTTGCTCTTTTAGCTAATTTGAATGTTTCTAAAGATGCTTTATTAGTGGAAAAATCAAAAGATGCCATCAATGAGTTTGCTAATTTGCTGGCTGTTAAAAAGGGCAACGAAAACTTGCCCGGCCTGAAAGAGCTGGTTGAGGCTTTGAACAGCAAAACTGTGCGTGATTATGTAGCTGAAAAGTATAAGGGCTCCGTTATTATGTTGGATAAATAGCTTTTAGCATAATCCGTCATTATTATTAACACAATCAGAAACAATAATGTTTCCGGTTGTGTTATTTTTTATCTTGGTGTTTTCCGGTACCGAAAACACTGATGGAGCATGTAATATGAAAGATAAAAAAATTTCTAATGCAGCAGCCGGTACGCTGTCGACAATTATGGGAGCAATTTGTTGGGGATTTTCTGGCTTTTGTTGTGATTTCATGTTTTCCGTCCACCATATGTCGCCTTTATGGGTTACGCCGGTAAGAATGATTTTAACTTCGCTTTTGTTGTATATAATATGTTTTATCACGTACGGTTGGCGCAAAACTCTTGAACCTTTGAGCAACAGGTATGACCTTATAAGAGTAATTTTTTTCGGTGCTGTCGGTTTAAGTTTAGCCCAATATCCGTACTTGATGGCCATTTCTTATTCCAATGCGGCTACAGCGACAATTTTGGAATTTTTGGGAGTTTCCTATTTGGTGGTGTTTGTGTGCATCCGACAAAAACGTCTGCCGAAAAAATTTGAATCATGGGCTTTAATTTGTGCTTTAATCGGTACTTTGTTAATTACGACACATGGCGATTTCAGTTCGTTGATTATTACGAAAGCCGCTTTATTTTGGGGAATTTTGAGCGGGATAGGAATTGCTGTTTATACTTTGTTACCGGTCAGACTGCTTTGCCGTTATAACAGCATGATTTTAGTTTGTAACGGCATGCTTTTTGCCGGTATTACCATGTCTTTAATTTGCCAACCTTGGAAATACACTGTAAGTTGGGATGAACAGACAATTTTACCGATGGCTGCTTTGATTATCATCGGTTCAGTTTTTGCTTTCAGCTTTTATATGTACGGAATTAATAAAATAGGTCCGGTTAAAGCGAGCATGCTCAATACATTGGAACCTCTTTCCGCCATTGTTTTTTGCGCTTTATTTTTGCATTTGCGTTTGCATTTGTTGGATTATCTCGGATTCTTATTTATACTGTCCACCATTTTTATCTTAAAACTTGATAAAGAAAAACAAATAAAGACTGAAAATTCGGCTAAGAAAGCCGAAATTCAACACGAATAGCAGGTATGTAAAAGCCGGCATTTTGCAATAGAGTGTAACAATATTTTTGACTTGAAAAAATTTTATATTTATGTTAATTTTAACGAAATTGTTTCATAATGATAATAGAGTCGGGTGTAATAGAAGAATTTCAAGGAGAATAAAGTGGAGCGGATTAAGTTTTCAGCATTTTTAGGTAAGTCGAAGTATTTACTTTATATTTTGCCGCCGGCGATAGCCTTGGAACTGTTCTTTACCTTATTTATTCCCGGAGTTATGGCCAATGTTATTGATCAGGGAGTTTTGCAACTTAACCCCGCTTATATCGGACAGACTGCTTTATCTTTGTTGGCAGCTTCTGTTGCCGAATTGCTGACAGCTTTGTTGACTTCTTTTATAACAGCTTACGGCTGTTCGATTTTGATATCCAATCTGCGCCGCTATCTGTTTCAACATATTTTGCAAATTTCTTTAGCCGATTTTGAAAAAATCCAAAGTTCAAGTTTATTGACCCGTTTGACCGGCGATTTGTTAACTATCCAATTTTCTTTGATGTTGACGTGGAAGTCGGCTTTTCGCCTGCCGATTTTAATAATTTTAGCTTGGTTTTTAACTTGGCGAATTAATTATAAGATAGCGATGATGTATATTCTGCTTATGTTTGTTTTATCGCCGATTTTAGGTCTGATAGCTTATAAAGCATATCGTTATTTCAAAGAGCTTTTTCAAAAAAATGATGAATTAAATAAGTGTGTGCGGGAAAACATTACGGGCATTAAAGTCGTAAAATCTTATGTCAGAGAGCAGGCGGAAATTGATAAGTTTCAGAATATTGCCCGAATAATTTGTAATATAAACATTAAAGCTGAAAAAATAGCCAATTATTTTAATCCTTTAATGAATGCGGTAGTGTATCTTGTTGTCCTTTTTATTCTTTATGCCGGCGGTAAAAGTTTAGTTTTCGGAGAAATGAAAATCGGTCAAATTACAGCTGTTATGCTTTATACCATGCAAATCATTATGGCATTTTTCTATTTAACTTTTGTTTTGCTGATGAATATTTTTGCTGCAGCAGCACGGAAACGGATAATGGAAGTTATGCAAATTCAACCGAAAATTTTGCCAAGTACGGCAGCGTCTACTTCTTTGCCGGATAATTCCGTTAAATTCGAGCATGTCGTTTTTTCTTATAAGCAGCAGAATACTCCGACAATAAATAATCTGGATTTTTTCTTGCCTGCCGGTAAAAGCTTGGCAATATTAGGAGCCACCGGTAGCGGTAAAAGCACGATCATCAATTTGCTTTTGCGTTTTTATGATGCCGATGGCGGGACTATTAAGATCGGGAATCGGGATATTAAAACTTACGATCCGGATTTTTTGCATGCGCAAATTGCCGTAGTTCTTCAAAATAATTTTTTGTTTAACGGTACAATTAAAGAAAACTTACAGGTAGGTGCAGCTGCTTGTACGGAAAAACAGATGGAGCAGGCTTGCGCATTGGCAGCTTGTGATTTTGTCTTTTCTTATCAGGACAAGTTCGAGCATGAAATTGCCAAAGGTGCAGCTAATCTTTCCGGCGGTCAAAAACAACGTCTATGTTTGGCTCGTGCTTTCATAAAAAAGCCGGCAATATTGATTTTAGATGATGCAACAAGTGCTTTGGACACGGTGACGGAGACGAAAATTTTCCGTAATTTACAGGAATACTTACCCGATGCCACTAAAATAGTAGTGACGCAAAGAATTAGCGCTGTGGAAAAGTGCGATTTTGCTTTAATTATGCAAAACGGGCAGATGCAGGATTTCAATACTCCGGCTGAATTGGCCCGCCATAATGCTGTTTATCAGGAAATAATGTTAAGTCAGGGGAGAAAGGAGGCTTGCTAATAATGCTTAAGAAAGATAAATTTTCTTTTGGAAGTTTACTTAGATTATTGCGCGATTTTTCTCAAGGTAACGTCAGAGCCTTAGTATTTGCAGCTGTGGCGGTTTTAGTCAGTACTGTCAGTCTGGCGGCAGTTTCTTATTCTTTGAAGATTTTATTGGATAATTATGTTTTACCGATGCTTGCCGCCGACAGCCGTGATTTTCAAGCGTTTTATTACTTTTTGTTGAGCTTATTTCTGCTGTTTGCCTGCGGTACATATTCCTGCTATTTTTACAATCTGACTTTAATTAATATCGGTCTGAAATTTTTATTGAAGTTGCGTTTGCGGCTGTTTACCAAGATGCAGAAACTCAGTATGACTTATTTTGACCGTCAACAAGTCGGGAAAATTATGAGCATGTATACCAACGATATTTCTTCAATGCAAAATTTATTTACGCAGACAATTGCCGTTATTTGGCAAAATACATTGCAAATTGTTTTTTCCCTGTGTTTGATGTTTTTTCTCAGTTGGAAATTAACTTTGTTTGCGCTCGCTTTTGTCTTTTTTATGTATATTGTCGGTCAAAAGTTGGGTGCTTATTCCGCCGCTTACTTTGCGCAGAGGCAGAAATCTTTGACGGAACTTACCGGCTTTCTGGAAGAACAGCTGCAGGCAATTAAGATTATTAAAAGTTACAATCAAACGGATACCTGTTTGCAGAAATTCAGGCATATTAACGACAAGTTGACCGATTCGCAAATCAAAGCGACTGTTATCGGTCAAAGTATGGCACCTTTAATCAGCAGTATAGGTAATCTGCAATTTGTACTTATAGCTTTAATCGGAGCTTTTTGGGCAACTAATCCTGCTAACGGCGTGACTATCGGCAATTTAGCGGCGTTCTTACAACTTTCGCGCAGCTTTAATGAACCTTTTATCGAATTAACATATAATTTCAATAATTTAATTATGGCAGCCAAAGCGGGAGAGCATATTTATAAATTAATTGATGCACCGGAAGAAAATGATACAGGCATGGTGGAATTGACTTACACACCGGCAAAATTACCGGCTTGGAAAATTTATGAGCCGGATAATCAGATTGAAGTACGGACAATTAAGGGCAAAATTGTTGTGCAGCATTTAGATTTTGCTTATGAGCCGCAGAAAGAAATATTACACGACATCACTTTTACTGCCGAACCGGGAGAAAAGGTAGCTTTAGTCGGTTCTACCGGCGCCGGAAAAACGACAATTATCAATTTAATTAATCGCTTCTATGAAGTTGCGGACGACAAAATAATTTATGACGGTATAGATATTAATACTATAAAGAAAGCCTCATTGAGAGAATCTATGAGCGTAGTGCTGCAGGAAAGCCATTTATTCAGCGGTACGATTTATGATAATATTCGCTTCAGTCGACCGGAAGCAACATTGCAGGAGATAGAAGCGGCGGCAGAACAGGCGCAGGCTGATTCTTTTATCAGGCGGCTGCCGGCAGGCTATGATACTTTCATTGATCCGGAAGCTACGGAATTATCAGGCGGACAAATTCAACTTTTATGTATTGCCCGCGCTATTCTGGCCGATAAGCCGTTGCTGATCTTGGATGAAGCTACCTCAGGAATAGATACAGGTACGGAACATCTGGTACAAAAAGCGATGAATAATTTAATGCGAGGCAAAACTGTACTTATAATTGCCCATCGCCTTTCGACTATTCGTAATTGCGATAAAATTTTGGTAATGGATCAGGGAAGTATCAAGGAAGCGGGTAACCATAAACAATTATTAGACTTAAAGGGTATTTATTATCACTTGTGGAATGGCACTTTGGAGTTGGATTAAAGTCATTTTTTGCCTCCGTTTAGGCGATGTCCGGGCAATTAGCCGCGCTTCCAGGCGTGACGGCTGAAACAAATAAGGACGGGCAAAATTTCCAAGCGACCGGCAATCATGGAAAAAGTCAAAGTTAACTTGGAAATATTATCATAGAAAGAAAAGTTGCCGCTCGGACCGACAGCGCCGATGCCCGGACCTATATTGTTAAAAGTAGCCACTGTCGCGCCGAAAGCCGTCTGAAAATCAGGACTGTCATGACTTATAATCAAAGTAATTAGGAAAAATACCAACATATAAATGACAAAATAAGCGTGAATGCTGTTGTAGGTTGCATAAGGCAAAGATTTACGATCCATTTTGACAAAATATACGCGTCTGGGGGAAAGTAGATGAATTAATTCAGCTTTAATTGTTTTGAAAAGCACAATTATACGATAAACTTTGATGCCGCCGGCAGTTGAACCGGCACAGGCGCCGATTAAGGTAATAAGCACGATTATAGTTTGCGAAAGTACCGGCCATTTCGTGTAATCGACCGTGCAAAAACCGGCACTTGTCATCAGAGAAGTAACATAAAAGAAAGCGTGCCTGAAGCTGTCGGCAAGATTGTCATATAAACTACGGATATTCCAGAAAATTATTAAAATAGCACTCAGCATAATGCCCAGATACCAACGCAGTTCTTCATTTTTATAAAAAGCTTTAAATTGTTTGAGCAGCAACAAATAGTATAAATTGAAATTAAGGCCGAAAGCGATTAAAGACAAACCGACAACATATTCAATATAGGGAGATTGATAGGCGGCAATACTTTGAGCCTTATTGCTCATACCGCCGGTGCCGGCTATACCGAAAGCGTGAATCAGAGCGTCGAATAGAGGCATTTTCCCCAGACAAAGTAAAATCACGACAATTGTTGTCATCCCTAAATATATCAGATAAAGAGTTCTGGTCATATCCTTAATTTTGGGCAATAATTTGCCGAAAATCGGTCCGGGAATTTCCGCCTTGAGAACATTAACATTGGCCGAATTACTTGCCGAATTAGGCATGATGGCAATTACGAAAACTAAAACGCCCATACCGCCGATCAAATGGGTAAAACTGCGCCAGAATAACAAACTGTGCGGTAAAGATTCAATATCGTTCAGAATACTGGACCCTGTGGTTGTAAAACCGCTGGCAGTTTCAAATAAAGCATCAATATAATTCGGAACATAGGCGCTGAAGAAAAAGGGTAAAGCACCTAAACCGGATAATAAAAACCAGGAAAGAGCGCAAACAATAAAACCTTCTTTGGTATCAATTTCTTTAATAGGAGGAATTTTCCGCCCCCAGATAAAACTTAAAATCAGACAAATAATGATACACATAATGAAGCTGAAAAATATCCGGCTCTCTTCCCGATATATACAGGCCACTACTAAAGGCACAATTAATAAGGCTGCCAACAGCAACAAAATACGGCTCAGCATAAATTTAATCATTCTGTGGTTCATACAGTTCCTCCGACGAGAATATCGTCAATATCGTCGAAATTCTTATGCGTAGTCACAATTAAAACTTTATCTCCTGTTTGAATAATATCGGAACCTCCGGGAAAAATAAGTTTATTATCTCGAATAATATAAGCGATTAAAATGTTTTTCTTAGTTGCCAAATTGGCCAGAGGAATATTACAACAGGCTGCATGGGCTTTAACATTAAATTGTAAAACTTCCACTTTATCGCCGCACAAACGATATAAAGCATCAACGTTCGAACCGCTGGCATTACCGTAAGCTCGGACAAAACGGACTATCTGATCGGCTACCAGGAGACGCGGGGTAATAATTGAGTGACTGTCAATATGATTATGATCTTCCCGATACAGCAGACACAATAAATTGGTCCGATTAACTTTGGAAATTACTTTGGTTACGTTGAGCTTTTCGGCATATAAGCTTATAAGTAAATTTTCTTCATCGATACCTGTAAGAGCAATACTGACATCATAATCAGCCAAATGTTCCGCATCCAATATTTGTTGATTGGTCCCGTCTTCATTGATTACGGTAATATCGGGATAAGTCATACTTAAATTTTCCGCTGCAGTTCGATTAACTTCGATTACCTTCGGTTCAATTCCGCCGCGTAATAAGCGCGGAATAAGGTGATTGGTAATTTTGCCGGCACCGACAATTAAAGCGTTTTTAATTTTCGTCTGACTATAGCCTAAATAAGCATAGAATAAATTCAGTTCTTTAATATCTCCGGTAACGAAGATACGATCGCCTTCGCAAATTTCCGTCAAACCGAAGGGAATAAGGACCGAACCGTCTTTCCGTTCGATTGCCAAAATGATAACGCTGTTGAAACGATTACGGACAGCAGCCATATTAAGCCCGATAATCGGACTTTGAAAAGGTAACTTCAGGTTTAATAAATAGCCCCGATCGTGGGCAAATTGTTCAACGTTGCTTGCCTGCGGAAATTGTAAATTTCCGGCAATATCCCTGGCTGCCTGCAATTCAGGATTAATGATCATGTCAATTCCCAATTTATTGCGTAAAAAATTAGCTTGTTTAGTGTAATTGGGATTACGTACGCGGGCAATAGTTTTTTTGGCACCGAGATATTTGGCCGTTAAAGCGGCAATCAAATTGGTTTCGTCCTGCGGCGAGACGGCAATAAAGATATCAGCTTCCGCCACATTGCTTTCTTTTTGAACATCATATAAAGCACCGTTACCGACAAAGCCGGTGATATCAAATGAATTAATCAATTTGGAAATCAAATCGGCATCCGTGTCGATTAAGGTAACGTCATGCTTAGCTGCAGCCAAATCCTGACATAACGTTTCCCCGACTTTACCTCCGCCGACAATTGTAATATTCATAAAAAAACATCCTTCAAATAACATGAAAGAGCTCGCCGTAAAATTAACGCAAGCACCAAAAACTTAAGCTATATTATACCTGATTTTTCAGATGAAAGCTTTAATATTCAGCTCCTTTGTGTTACTCTATAAAACAAATTGACACAAATTACGCTTTATATTGCTTAGGAGGCAAAATGGCACGCATTTTTCAAGAAGAATCGCATACTTTCAGCGAGTATTTGTTAATTCCCAATTTAACTACACAAGCTTGTCAGAGCCAGAATGTCAGTCTGCGGACTGCCATTACCCGTTATCGAAAGGGGCAAAGAGAACAGGCGTTATCTATTAATATTCCTTTAGTCTCGGCTATTATGCAGGCTGTATCCAATCATACGCTGGCGATCGCTTTAGCCAAAGAAGGCGGATTATCATTTATATACGGTTCACAGTCGGCTGAGAGCGAAGCTGAAATGGTTCGCCTGGTCAAAAGTTATAAAGCCGGTATTGTCAGCAGTGATTCCAATTTGCGGGAAAATAACACATTGGAAGATGCGGTAAAATTGAAAAATAATACAGGGCATTCAACTATTGCTATTACAAGTGACGGTACGAACAGCGGTAAATTATTGGGTTTATTGACTTCGCGTGATTACAGATTAAGTCGAACGGCGATGAATACTGAAGTCAAGGATTTGATGACACCGATTTCCCGCCTGGTGACGGCAAAGGAAGGTGTTTCTCTGACTGAGGCGAATGATATCATCTGGGAGCATAAGCTTAACCAATTACCTATTATTAATGAAAAAGGAAATTTAGTCGGACTGGTTTTCCGAAAAGATTATGATTCCCACAAAGATCATCCCAACGAAATACTGGATCGACGCAAACGTTTACTGGTAGGAGCCGGAATCAACACAAGAGATTATAAAGAGCGTGTACCTTTATTGGTTCAAGCCGGTGTCGATGTTTTATGTATCGATTCATCAGACGGTTTCTCCGAATGGCAGTATGAAACTATCTCATGGATTAAACATAATTATCCTAATATACCTGTAGGTGCCGGTAATGTTGTGGATGTTGACGGATTTAATTATTTGGCTGATGCCGGAGCAGATTTCATCAAAGTCGGTATCGGCGGCGGTTCAATTTGTATTACACGTGAAACGAAAGGTATCGGTTGCGGCCAGGCTACAGCAGTTTATAACGTCGCCCGGGCACGTGATGCTTATTACGAAAAGAACGGTGTTTACATTCCCATCTGTTCCGACGGCGGTATTGTGCATGACTATCATATGACCTTGGCTTTAGCTATGGGTGCCGATTTTATTATGCTGGGCCGTTATTTTGCCCGCTTTGACGAAAGCCCGACCAAACGCATGGTGGTCGGCGGTAAATACGTCAAGGAGTATTGGGGTGAAGGGTCCAATAGGGCCAGAAATTGGCAACGGTATGATGAAGGCAACAATAAAGGCGGTATGCTTTTTGAAGAAGGTGTCGATTCTTACGTGCCTTATGCCGGTTCGTTGGCATTGAATGTTAACAACAGCTTGGCTAAAATGAAAGCTACAATGTGTTCGGTCGGCAGCTTGACCATTCCTGAATTGCAGGCCAAGGCGCGTCTGGTCCGTGTTTCGGCAACAAGTATTGTTGAAGGCGGCGCACATGATGTTATTCTTAAGAACAGTCAAAGTGTAGATTTATAAGGAGATAAGAGGAGAAAGTATGGCAGAAGAATTTTATGAGATGACGCAGGAAGGCGTCAATCGTTTGAAAGAAGAGTTGGACAGACGCAAAGTTGAAGAACGTTCTTCAATTGCCGAGAGAATGAAGATTGCTCGCGGCTTCGGCGACTTGAGTGAAAATTCGGAATATGATGAAGCCAAACAGGCTCAAAGTGAGAATGAGCAGCGCATTTTGGAATTGGAGAATATTCTTAAGTACGCTAAAGTTGTCGAAGACACGGATGCCAACAGAAATAAAGTAGCAATCGGTACGACAGTTAAGTTACAGGATGTTGAATCCGGTGAGACGGAAGAGTATAACATCGTAGGTACGGCGGAAGAGGATATTTTCTCCAATAAAATCAGCTCCGATTCACCTGTCGGCCAGGCCATAATCGGCAAACGAAAGGGACAAACTGTTGAAGTTGATACACCTTACGGTATATTTAAGTACAAAATTACAAGTATTTCTCGTAAATAAGCAATAAGTGCGAGAAGGAGCGAATATGGATAAGCAGAACAACAAATCAACAAGTGAGCAAATAGAAATAAGACGAGCCAAGTTACACGATTTGCAGGCTCGCGGTAAGGATCCTTTTGTCATAACCAAATATGAGCGTACAAATCTGGTACAGGATATTAAGGCTGATTATAATTCTTTTGTCGGCAAAAATATTAAACTTGTCGGACGTATTATGGCCAAACGCGGTATGGGTAAAGTTAATTTTTCCGATTTAATGGATTCTACCGGTAAAATTCAAGTCTATACACGTAAAGATGTTTTGGGCGATGACGCTTACGAAGATTGGAAGAAATTGGATATCGGCGATATTGTCGGAGTCAGCGGTGAAGTTATGTTGACTGAGGCGGGAGAAATTACTTTACGTAATATGGAGTATGTGCTCTTAGCCAAAGCTTTACGTCCGTTGCCTGATAAATTTCACGGCCTGCAGGATGTGGAATTGCGTTGCCGTCAACGTTACGTTGATTTGATTGCCAATCAGGATGTTAAAGATACTTTTGTCAAACGTTCGCTTCTCATTCGGGAAATTCGTCGTTTTATGGACGGCAGAAATTTCCTGGAAGTTGAAACTCCGATTTTGAATGTTATCGCCGGCGGAGCAAGCGCACGTCCTTTCGTTACCCATCATAATGCGTTGGATATTGATATGTATTTGCGAATTGCGCCGGAATTGTATTTGAAGCGTTTGATTATCGGCGGCTTTGATCGTGTCTATGAAATCGGACGTAATTTTCGCAATGAAGGTATTGATAATCGACATAATCCTGAATTTACAATGATGGAATTATATCAATCTTATACCGATTTGTTCGGCATGATGGAATTGGCGGAATCCTTGATCTCTCATCTGGCGTTGAAATTGTATAATTCAACTAAAGTTATGTGGGAAAATAAGGAAGTTGATTTAACTCCGCCTTTCAGACGCTTAACCATGCTCGATGCTATTAAGCAATTCTCAGGTGAAGATTTTCATGATGTTAAGGATTTTGCCGTGGCGAAAGAGATTGCGGCCAAGCATCAGATTGAAGTTTTGCCTTCACACGGTTTAGGCGATATTATCAATTCTTTCTTCGAGAAATATGTGGAAGAAAATTTGGAACAGCCGACGTTCATTTATGATTATCCTTTGGAAATTTCTCCGTTAACCAAGAAAAAGCCGGGACAACCTAATTTGACTGAACGTTTCGAATTGTTTATTCACGGTAAAGAATTCGGTAATGCTTATTCGGAATTGAACGATCCGGAAGATCAGAGAGAACGTTTTGCTTTACAAGCTAAAAAAAGAGAAGCCGGTGACGATGAAGCTAATATTATTGACGAGGATTTCTGCGAGGCGCTGGAATATGGTATGCCTCCTACAGGTGGTCTGGGTATCGGCATTGATCGTTTGTGCATGCTTTTAACGAATAAAGATTCGATCAGAGAAGTGTTGCTCTTCCCGACAATGAAGATTTTGAATAACACATCTAAGGCGGAAACGGCTGAGCAGACGACTGCAGTTGCACAAACGCCGGTTAAATTACCTGAAACTATTGATTTTTCCAAAGTGAAAATCGAGCCTTTATTTGCCGATTTCGTTGATTTTGATACTTTCAGTAAATCGGATTTGCGTGCTGTTAAAGTTAAAGCCTGTGTTGCCGTACCGAAATCGAAAAAATTATTGCAATTTACACTTGATGACGGCACGGAAACGGATCGGACCATATTAAGCGGTATCCACGCTTTCTATGAACCGGAAGAGCTGGTAGGTAAAACTTTGTTGGCGATTGTCAATTTGCCTGCTCGGGCGATGATGGGTATCGAGTCATGCGGTATGTTGCTTTCGGCTATTCATACGGAAGACGAAAAAGAGAAGCTGCAGTTGATTATGCTTGATGACCATATTCCGGCCGGAGCGAAGTTGTATTAAAGAACACTCTAATTATTAAACTGGGGTTTGTAATGAATCCCGGTTTAATTTTTATAATTTGTAAGTAAGAACACGATGTAAAAAGAATTAGCACGGTATATCGATTATTCAGTGGCTATGACCGAAGAGAATCTGGCAGTGTAATCACAAGTTTGAAGAACACTGCACCACTCCACACTTAAAAGAAGATGAGATTCAAACGCTGTTTATTAAAGGCGTAAACATGCTGGTTAAAGATAAACAGGAAATCATCGCAACGCATAAAGAGATGGTAAAAACTGTTTTTGATACCTCAAGTCTTGAAAACGAGCAAGTGAAACTTGAAGAAGAACTCAACATCGTAGCTGACAAGGTCAATAACTGCATCAATGAGAATGCGCGGAAATTGCAGGACCAGGATGAGTATGAGAAAAAATATGCGAGTTTAGTGAACAGGTTTAATACTGTAGAGTCGAGGCTTAAGGAAGTTAAAGCTCGTATTGTTGAAAAGCAAGCGAGGCGTGATGAGGTTGAATATTTTATTGATGGCTTGAAAAAGCAGGACTTGTTAACAGCGTTCGATGAAAACGTCTGGCTTAGCATGGTTGACTATCTATGCGTGCATAAAGATGGAAAGGTTGAGTTTACTTTCCTTGATGGGAGTGTAATAAAAATAGACGGGTAAACAACGAATATAGAATAAATAAAGGCTAGTCAACACTGAATTTATCTTGTATAATCAGCGTATTAAAAGTTACGTATAAAAGGTTGACAAGGCTATGGGAAATCTGACAAAATCCTTGACAGACAGACAGACAGACAGACAGACAGACAGACAGACAGCATAACTCTGTCTCTTTTCACATAGAATTTTTTAATAGGCAGAAGCATATACCTAATGGATAGGTACGTGTTTCTGCCTATTTTTATGCATTTTTTCAAAACGATAATATAAATAACTTGAATATGTGAAAGATATAAAAATAAAAAATAAAGGTGAAATGAGAATGAAAAGGATAAAGGATAGCACTATGAGAATAAAAAGAAAGATTTTAAGTTTGATTTTGACAAGCTTCCTTGTGGTAGGCATGATGCCGACGGTTGCGCTCGCAGCAAACGGTGCGGCATTTCCTTATGTTGATGCCAAAGGTGTTGCGCAGACACCGGTTAATGCAACTGTATTATCCGGCACCATTAGTGAAAATATTGGTGTGAGCGGTCAAGAAACATGGTATATCGTAACGAAATCCGCAACCATTGCACCATACAAAAAATTTGTTGGAACGGTTAATCTGATTCTCGCAGACGGCGCAACTTTGACATCCAAAATGACAGGCACATCGGGTGCTGAGGATACATTGATCATATGGGGTCAGGAACAGGGCACGGGAACCTTTAACGCCACGGCCGGAGATTTTGAGGCAGGAATTCAACTGTCCGGTGGTAGTCTGGTTATCAACGGCGGTACTGTCAACGCCATCGGTTGTACAGGTCCTGACTGGGCAGAAAACGGTGCGATTGGTGAAAATTTTAAAAGCATTACAATCAACGGCGGTACAGTAAATGCGACTGCAACAAAAGGACCGGCAATCGGTAGTGACAGTGATTCTCCTATCACCATTACCGGCGGTAACATTACTTTGAACAGTCCTATTAGCGGTATTCAGACGGGAAACAGTGGCAGTGTTACTGTTTCCGGCGGTAAGATAGCTAACCGAAACGGTGGGAAAGTAGTAATTAAGAGTGGTCTTGTCTCTGTAGATGAACATTGTTTTACAGATGGCATAGATATAGTCAAGGATACACCAACTGTTGACACAAAGCCCACAGCATCCGAAATCATTATCGGCGATGCACTTTCCGCTTCGACCTTAACAGGTGGTGTTGTAAAGGATGCTGACGGTGCAGAGCTCAAAGGCACATTTACTTGGAAAGATGGCACAGAAGTTATGAACACAGTCGGAACCGTTGCCAAAAAGGTTGTTTTTACTCCCGATAATACTCATTACAATACAGTAGAAATTGATGTGAACGTCACCGTAAAGTATGCGACCTATGTTATTAAAACAGGGGCAAAGCAGGAAGTAACTATGGGTAACGCCGCAACATTTGTATCGGATGCAGATTTTGCCAAGTTTATTAAGGTTCAGGTTGATGGCAAGGATGTTGACAGTAAATACTACACCGCAGAGGCCGGTTCAACGAAGATTACCTTGAAGAAAGAGTTTATTGATACACTTTCTGTTGGTGAGCATATATTGAGCATTGCTTCCACAGACGGTACAGCAACAACAACATTTACTGTTAAAGTAAAATCTGTAGTGTCTGAGACATCAGCGCCTACGCCGAATCCAACTTCAAATCCGCCTACACTGGATTCTAAGCCGCAGCCTGAAAAGCGTATTGGTATGATTGCTAAGACAGGCGAATCAGCATCGTTTGCAGGCTTGCTCGCAGCGTTAGGTTTCTCGATTGTCGGACTTGAAATTCTTCGTAAGAAGAAAATGTTGGAAGAAAACAATAAGTAGGCACTGTCTGTTTTAAGTAACGAGCATTGCTTATTGGAAGGTGGCTCTAGCTATATGTTAGAGCCATTTTTTGTATGTTAGATTTTAAGTGCGATTTGAGATGAGCTTTCTTATTTTGATACCTTAAGTCTTGAAAATGAGCAAGTGAAGCTGGAAGAAGAACTCAATATCGTGGCTGATAAGGTTAACAACTGTATCAATGAAAATGCACGGAAATTGCAGGATCAGGATGAGTATGAGAAAAAATATGCGAGTTTAGTGAACAGGTTTAATACGGTAGAGTCAAGGCTTAAGAAAGTCAAAGCCGGTATTGTTGAAAAGCAAGCGAGGCGCGATGAGGTTGAATATTTTATCGAGGACTTGAAAAAGCAGGACTTGTTAACAGCGTTCGATGAAAACGTCTGGCTGAGCATGGTTGACTATCTAACCGTGCATCAAGATGGAAAGGTTGAGTTTATCTTCCTTGATGGGAGCAAAACAGAATTAAAGCGTTAAGCTTATAGGAAATGTTAGAAGGCAAAATAAAAGCATATCAGCAAGCTGCTGACGTGCTTTTTTGCTGTTAAAAGAGTTACACGTTGAGTATAATAGGATAGATGTACATGAGATTCTTGAAATGAATTCAATTCTTCCTAACTTCTAAATCACGCTGTTTTAAAAATGTCAACCATTGCAGTATCACATCTAAAGCCAGTTTGGCGTTTCCTAAATTGCAATGATTTCCCGCATTTTCTTTTTCAGTAAAAAGGCGAAATGTGAGAGAGTTCGCATTGGTAAGTGCGTTGATTTCTTTGCCGATCATTCGGTAATCAACGAGGTGGTCTTGGTTGGCACCAAGAATCAATACATCTTGTTCAATCATGGAGGCCACATCCATAATCTGATATTTACTCACTTTCTTCAGATAATCATAAATGCTGTCAGCTCCATAGGCGTACATTCCATGATTGACACCCCATTGAAATAATGGGTCATTCTTCCGTATCAATTTCATCATGCAAAGAATAGGGCTGAGAACGATGCGAAGATTATGTTTCAACATAAACCGAACGATACCGGCTACCTTTTTTGGTATTTGGTCGAGAACCACGTCAAGAAAGTCCGGAAAAACAGACCAAGATACAGCCCTTGTAATTCTCTTGTCAAGTGCAGCAGCACGCAGGGCCAGCATAGCTCCCAAAGAAACACCAATAATAATGACGTCATTCAAGTGAAAGAAATCTAATATTGCTTTGACCGGACGTTCCCAAGCATATGTAAAGTGTTTACCTTGAACACGAAGAACGTTGCCTTGTCCAGGACCTTCAAATAGATATACATCATACCCGTGTTCAGAAAGATATAACATCGGCAAAAACATTTCCTCAAAGCATGAATCGTTACCACCGTGTAAAAGAATGGTGCCCTTACATTGTTTTTGAGTTTTTGCAACCATGATTGGCAGCATAACATCTTCATATGGAACTTGAATTTTCTGGACACGTCTCTCATCGAAATAAGAATGGTAATACTCATAAAACAGTCCTGTGGCTTTTATATAGTATTCCTTGTTGCCAGGATTTCCATCAAAAAATTCGCTCATCTGGTAATATGCAATTGCCTGAGGGATTCTGTTTTGAGAGAGTGCATGATCCCCAAGGTAAATCATTTCCTGTTTCCAGCTTGTGCTGTCTGTAATCCTTTTGGCAGCCTGCATCACATCGTTTAAATTCCCTCCATCCCAAAGAATGACACGGTTAAGCTGAAAGTTAAAATTAGGATCAGGATTTAGGTGATACATACCTTGTTTAAATTCCAACTCCATGCAAAAGATCTCCTTAAAAATTTGCTATTTGTGGGTAATTAAACTTCCCACTTCTTGATAAAAGTTTCAAACGATTTCATACATCTATGCAAAACAGCCACCATTAAGAGCATCAAAATAGCGCCTACTACACAACTGATCCATAATTGAGCTGTGGTAAAAGAAAGGAATTCATTTGAGACCCAAAGGATATAAAAGCAAAACGGAAGTAACGGGACTGCGGTGACCACTCCGGGTACATAGCCTTTAAATTGCGACGCCAACATACAATGCACAATCAGGTGAATGGTAAATCCAAAAAATAATCCCAGCCACAAAAAGTACCAATCAAAGATACAAGCAGAGAGCGATAAAGCTGAAATAATGAAAAATTCAATCAATACACCAATGGAAAATGACGGGGTGCTTCCCAAATCGGCAAATGGAATCTTCTTCATTTTTGTTGTTTGTATTTTTCTTTTATATTTCCGTTTCCATGCCTCCACAAAAATAATCTCCTCGAAGTCATGCAGCATAAAAATAACCGGGAACAGCCAAACAATCGTATTTATTGTATTCATAAAATTGAGCCTCCTTTATCTGTCTCACTTGTGTCACTTTCTAATTTATATTATATTCAAAAAGACATGATTGTTAATGGAAGAAGTTCAAGTGCTACAATCCCGAAAAAGTGTGACAGGAGGACCAAAATGAGTTTGGTAGAAAAGGAAAAGAATCCCATCGCTGAGCAATCCCGTCAATGGTTGATGCAGTCCTTGTTGGATCTTATGAGCCAAAAAGACTACGCTCGTATTACCGTAACAGAAATCGCCGAACATGCGCTTTTATCAAGGAGAACTTTTTATCGGATCTTTGATTCGAAGGAGCAGGTATTACAGCAATGCTTCTTAGAAAGATGTGAGGACTACATTACTTATTTTCAAAAAGACAGGCACTATACACTGGAGCAGATTGTGGAAGTGTTTTTTACCTTTTGGGAGAAACAGATCAACTTTTTGCGTCTTTTGCAGCGGAATCATCTGTTCTATTATCTGCTGGAAGAATTCAATCGGGCCTTACCTGTGATTTATGACACCGTTCGTGGAAATCAAAATTTGTACGATAGCATCTTTGAAAAGAAAGCTGCACTGCTTGTCAGTGCCGGTGCACTTTGGAATCTTCTTTCCGAATGGATGCAAATGGAAAATCGCCCGTCTCCAAAAGAAATATCTAAAATGATGCTACAAATAATTGCATCTAATTCTTGAGTTTTTTAATAGTTAATCTGATACACTAACGGTAGTAATTGCGCGAAAAAGGCTGACAAAATCTTTATAAAAAATAGTTAAAACAGCCGGTCAATTATTACAATCGACCTGTTTTTATGCTTAAGGCACTTAGCTTTCAAGATATAATGAGTACGAGCTGATTTCAATAGATGAAGGAGATGCTTTTTATGTCCAATTCAAACTCAAATTACACTAAGCAACTCATTGATGATTACTGTGTGCTGGATACCGAAACGACCGGCTTATCTGCGTATTACGATGAAATTATTGAAATTGGTATTTTAAGGGTCAGGAACAATGAAATTGTAGATCGTTATGACCAGTTGATTAAACCAAACTTTGACATAGGCGATTTTATTACAGCATTAACAGGAATAACTAATGACATGCTGGAAGGTATGCCATCTATAGACAGTGTTAAAACGGATGTACTCTCGTTCATAGGTGATGACATTATCCTTGGTCATAACACCTCTTTTGATATGCGCTTTTTGAATGAAGGCTTTAAGGAACAACTTACTAACCGGTATATGGATACGATGCAATTTGCACGAAAACTGTATCCTGAGCTGAAACATCACAGACTCTCCGATTTAACTGACTACTTAGGCTTACACAATAATGAACACCGTGCTTTATCGGACTGCGTATCAACAAAAGAATTATACGATGCCGTAAAAGCTAGTATGGCGGAGAAGAATCTCGCTATTGAAGATTTATGGATCAGCAGCGAAAGCCACGGCGGCAAAAGAATAGATATCAAAGCCATTAAGCCTACTGAAGCGGTCATTGATGAAGATGGATTTTTCTATAATCGACATGTGGTTTTCACCGGTAAGCTTGAGAAAATGCTTCGAAAAGATGCGATGCAGCTTGTAGTGAATCTTGGCGGTATCTTAGATAATAGCGTGAATAAGCAGACTAACTATCTGATACTTGGTGACAATGACTACAATGCAATTCTTAAAGGTGAGAAGTCTTCAAAGCATAAGAAAGCAGAAAAGTTAAAACTTGAGGGGCAAGATATAGAAATTATTGATGAGCGGACTTTCTATGATTTGCTGGAAGTATAGTCTCAGATATAAGCTGTAAATAGTAAAAGGAATATTAAGCATTAGATTTAAAAGTGTTAGGTTAAAACTCAGAATGGAAAGTTAAAGTTTCAGGATTCCTATAAATAGTTTCAGAGTTCAAAGGCAAGGTTTCATTGTATCCAACACGTGATGAAACTAGAGATAACTTTTGAGACAGAGTGGATTGTCAACACCTATTTTAACACTTAAATGTGGATAACATTTAAGTGTTTTTTGTTGTATAATATTTTGCCGTTGGAGGCGTAAAATGAAATCGTTAAAACAAATTAAAAGAAAAATATTTTCTTTGACCCTGACTGTATTGCTTCTTTGCAGTAGTGCGGCCTGTATTAAGGTTAAGGCGGCTGAAGGCATCGAAATTAACCGGAAAAATTTCGCATCTGAGGGCTTCGCCGATTATTTAAGGCGAGCTTATGATGAAAATAAAGATGGTTATTTAAGTAAGGAAGAGTGTGAAAAGGTTGAATTAATTAATATCGGCAAAAGCGGCATGCATGAAGTTGATGTTAATTCCGACACGATGACAGCAGTTAAAGGCTTGGAGAATTTTCCTAATTTAAGAGAATTTAATTGCAGTTATACGCCGATAAGCACTTTGGATCTCAGCAAAAATCCGCAATTACAGGTTTTAAATTGCCGTAAAAGTAAGATTAAATCTTTGGACTTGAGACAGAATCACAAGTTGGAAGAATTGAATTGTACATTTAACGATATTGAAAAGTTGGATCTTTCGCAAAATCCTAATTTGGAAACATTAACCTGCTATCGGACAAAATTAACTCAATTGGATTTGAAAAATAATAGCAAACTTTCAACTTTAAGTTGCGGCAATACACCGTTGAAAGCTCTGGATATCAGTCACAATAAAGAGTTGGTGGTGTTGTTTTGCTACAATACGGAAATCAGTAAATTGGATACGAGCAATAACCCGAAACTGGCGAAATTGATTATGCACGATTGCAAAGTTGCCGATCTGTCTTTGAACAAAAATCCTAAATTAAGATTTTTTAATTGCTTTAATACCGGAATAAGCAAGCTGGATTTGAGCAATAATAAAGACTTGGAAGAGATGGTTTGCAGTGAAATGCCTCTTAAAAATCTTGATTTGAGCCAAAATGAAAAACTGTCGGCATTGGATTGCTCCGGTACGAATATTAAGCAATTGGATTTATCTGCCAATAAAAAATTACAGCAATTAACTTGTTCCGCTTCACTTGTGGGAAATATTAAATTCGACCATAAAATTCCCCGCTTTGCTGTTGCTGTTTATGCTAAAAAACAAGGTAATAATTATTTGTTCAATTTAGCTGATACGGGAATTGCCGCAGATAAAATCAAGGACGTAAAAGATATAAGCAACACTAAAATCGGCGAAACAGCCAATTTGCCTGCAGGAGTAAAATTTTCTGCTGCTAAGGCCCAATTGCAGGTACCCGGTGAGAAAATGGAAAGCTTTGATCTTGTAAGTCTGCAACAACCTGAAATCCAAGAAAATCGTCCTAATTCGGCAAAATTGGTTTATCAAGTTGCACAGCATAAAACTGCGGCTGCTGCCGAGCGGGGAAATAGTGGAAAAGCACCGGCCGGCGGTAAAAAACTGCTGATCTATATAATCGCTTTCCTGCTTGTTGTCGTCATTGTCGGGGCTTACTTTATTTCCTCGTCAGTGATAAAGAGAAACAGAAAATAACTGTTTAATCAAATTACATCTGTCGATTATTCGCAGATAATAAGCCTTGCCCGGAAAGATGCCGGCGCAGGGCTTTTTATATGGGGTAAAACAGCCGCAGACGAGAAAATGTAAACAAATTGCAAAAACAGAGCCGGAAATACTCTTTTTTCTCTCTACTTTTCCTGTAATTCAATCGGGCGGCTTGACACGGGAATCAGTATTTTATACACTTTCTATGGCTAAAAATCACACAAACTATCGCCTGTTGATTTTTATAATATTGCTTAGTTTGTGGAAGTTAAAACAGGAGGAAATTATGGCCGTTATTTCAATGAAACAGCTTTTAGAAGCAGGTGTCCATTTTGGTCACCAGACACGCAGATGGAACCCTAAAATGGCTCCTTACATTTTTACCGAGCGCAACGGTATTTACATTATCGATTTGCAAAAGACGGTGAAGTTAATCGAAGCAGCTTATGATTTTGTCAGAGAGACTGCTGCCAATGACGGAACTATTCTGTTTGTCGGCACTAAGAAGCAGGCACAGGATTCAATCAAAGAAGAAGCTTTACGTTGCGGTATGTACTATATCAACAACCGTTGGTTGGGCGGAACTTTAACGAACTTCACAACAATTAAGAAACGTGTGCAACGCTTGGAACAATTAGGCAAGATGGAAGAGAACGGCCAGTTCGACGTTTTGACCAAGAAGGAAGTTGCCAAGTTAAGACTGGAAAAAGAAAAGTTGGAAAAGAACTTGGGCGGTATTCGCGAAATGAAGCAATTGCCTTCAGCTTTGTTCGTTGTCGATCCGAGAAAGGAACACATCGCTGTTTCTGAAGCTAAGCGTTTGGGTATTCCGGTTGTAGCAATTGTTGATACAAACTGTGATCCTGATGATGCCGATTACGTTATTCCGGGCAATGATGATGCTATTCGTGCCGTCAAACTGATTGCCGAAACTTTGTCGAACGCCGTTATTGAAGGCCGTCAGGGCGAAGATGCTTTGGCTATTTTAACGCAAAAGACTGAAGAGCCGGCTGAGAGCGAAGAACAAGCTGAAGTTAAAGAAGAAAGCACAGCTGCAGTCGAGGAGCAGGAAACAACTGAAACAGCTCCGGAAACTGTTACTGAAGCTTAATAAGAGAGGTTTAGCATGGAAATTACTGCTGCATTAGTTAAACAATTACGTGATATGAGCGGTTCAGGCATGATGGACTGCAAGAAAGCTTTACAAGCTAACGACGGTGACATCAAAAAAGCGATGGATTGGTTGCGTGAGCAGGGAATGGGCAAGGCTGACAAAAAAGCTGCCCGTGTAGCTGCAGAAGGTGTCGTGGCATCTTATATTCACGGCAATGGTCGTATCGGTGTTTTAATCGAGGTTAACATTGAAACGGACTTTGCTGCCAAAAACGAAGATTTCCAAGCCTTTGCGCGGGAGATGGCGATGCAAGTTGCCGCTATGAATCCGAAATACGTTCAACCTTCCGAAATTCCGGCTGAAGTTCTGGAACATGAGAAAGAAGTTGTGCGTAATCAGGCTTTGAACGAAGGCAAACCGGCCAAAGTGGTTGATGAGCGCATTGTTCCCGGCCGTTTGGAGAAGTTCTATAATGAAGTTTGCCTGATGAATCAAAACTTTATTCGTGATGACAGCAAGACCTGTGATCAGGTGAGACGCGAGTTGATCGCCAAGATCGGTGAAAATGTCGTCGTCCGGCGCTTTGTTCGTTACGAGTTGGGCGAAGGTATTGAGAAAAAAGAAGAGAACTTCGCTGAAGAAGTTATGAAACAAATTAAGTAATCTATTTTATAAGCGGCAACGGCGTTGCCGCTTTTTTTTTAGCCATTTAACAATAAGAGGGTGGAATGATGCTTTATAAACGTGTTTTGTTAAAATTATCAGGTGAGTGTCTGGCGGGTAATAAAGTCGGTGGCGGTATTGATGAAAATACTTTGGCCAATACAGCTAAAGTACTGAAAGAGGCGCATGATCTGGGCGTACAGTTGGCAATTGTCGTCGGCGGCGGTAATTTTTGGCGCGGACGTTCAAGTAAAAATATGGATCGGGTAACAGCGGACCAAATAGGGATGTTGGCTACCTGTATGAATGCTTTGGCTTTATCTGATGCTTTGGAACAAGCGGGCTTGGATGTTCGGGTTATGAGTTCGATTGAAATGCGTCAGATTGCAGAGCTGTATATTAGAAAGCGTGCTTTAAGACATTTGGAAAAAGGGCGTGTTATTGTTTTTGCCTGCGGTCTGGGTAATCCTTATTTATCAACAGATACAACTGCAGCATTGCGCGCAGCTGAAATTAAAGCTGAATTATTTCTTAAAGCGACTAATATTGACGGCGTATATGATAAAGACCCGAAAACGGATAAGAATGCTCAAAGATTCAGTATTATTACCCATGATGAAGTACTGAGAAGAAATTTGAAAGTTATGGATGCGACCGCCGCAGCTTTGTGCCGGGATAATAAAACTGATATTTTTGTTTTTGATGTACGTGACCCGAGAAATATTTTGCGGGCTTTGGAGACGACTGATTGCGGTACGTTGGTTCACAGTTAATTACTTTAGTCCTAAAGTATGCTAAAATTAAGGTAAATCAGGTTCAAAGGAGAACTGTCTATGGCGATTGAAATTACAAAGAGTACTTATGCACCCTACGAAGATAAAATGGGAAAATATTTAAGTAATTTAACTGAAAACTTGACTTACATTCGAGCCGGTCGTGCCAATCCGCGGCTTTTGGATCGTATTATGGTCGATTACTATTCTTCTATGACACCTATTAACCAGTTGGCTAATATCCAAGTACCGGAAGCCAGACAGCTTTTAATTACCCCTTGGGATGCCGGAGTACTTAAAAATATTGAAAAAGCAATATATGATTCTGATTTAGGCCTAACTCCGAGCAGTGACGGTAAGAGCATTCGCCTGACTTTCCCGGCATTAACGGAAGACCGCCGCAAAGATTTGGCAAAAGAAGTTGATAAATACGGGGAAGAGGCTAAGATTAACGTTCGTGCCGTCCGCCGCGATTTCTTGGAATTGATGCGTAAAAATATGAAAAACGGCGAAATCAGTGAAGATGTTTATAAAGGTTGTGAAGAGGATATTCAGAAACTGCTAAATAAATATATTGACAAAATTGATGCCGCTGTTAAAGCAAAATCTGCTGAATTGATGGAAATTTAATTTGTATATTTTAAGTAAAACTACCGAACTTGCTTTGGAAAATATTAAATTGCCTCGACATTTGGCCATAATAATGGACGGTAACGGACGTTTTGCCCAAAAAAGGATGTTGCCCCGTTCTTATGGCCATCGTCAGGGTACAATCAATTTAACTAATGTTTGTCGGATAGTTGACGCTATCGGGATAAATTATTTAACTGTTTATGCTTTTTCTTCTGAAAACTGGCGTCGTCCGGCAGCTGAAGTTAATGAACTTTTTTCTTTAGTTGCCACCTATTTCAATAAATATATTGATGAATTGATGCAGATGCAGGTAAAACTTAATTTTATCGGTAATTTGACGCAGTTACCGGAAGATTTGCAGAAAATAATCCATTCGGCCGTTACCAGGACAGCAGAAAATAAGCGATTACAATTAACAATTGCGCTTAATTACGGCAGCCGCTTGGAAATAGCTGAGGCAGCTGCAGCTACCGCTTTGTTATTGCAAAAAAGAAATGATCTTTCCCATTTGTCATTGACCGAAGTTGAGAAGATATTTGAGGCAAATTTGCAAACTGCCAAATTGAATTTGCCCGATCCGGATTTAATAATCAGAACTGCAGGTGAGATGCGGCTTTCCAACTTTTTATTGTGGCAGGCAGCTTATGCGGAATTTTATGCCTGTGATTGCTTGTGGCCGGAATTCGGTGAGAAGGAGTTATTGGCCGCTTTATTGGCGTATAATCAAAGAACACGTAAATTCGGAGCGCTGAAATAATTTTAAGTACGTCAATGCACGCGAATGAAGGAGATAATTATGAACGAAAGAACTAAAACGGGCATTACTTTATGTGTGTTGGTCCTGTTGTTTTTAATACCGGCGGCATATTTTAGTGAATTACTGTTGGCAGCCTGCATTATTTTGACAATATTGACCTCATTGGAGATGTATTACGCCTTGAGAAGGCGTTTGAGACCTGTAAGCCTGTTCAGTTTAATGCTTGGTGCTTTCAGCGGTCTGGCACCTTTAATTGCTTGGATTAATTTCAGCGATTATGCCAACTGGTTCAATTTGCCCTTCAGAAGCAGCGGCTTATCAGCGGAATTGGTACAGAATAACCTTTGGCGTTCCTATTATTTTTGGATGTTGACAGCCGGTTTTGCTGCTTACGGATTTATATTTCTGGTATATGCTTTCTTATCGACATTTTGGCAATTTAAGACCTATGACGACAAAATTTTGCCCCAGGCGACAATTACCGTTTTCGGCGCTTTATATTTATCCGCACCGTTGGCAGCTGTTACTTTATTGTGCTTTGCCGTTCCCAATGGCTATAAATGGCTCTGGTTCGGCATAGTAGTAGTTACAGTTACGGATGTCAGTGCTTACTATGGCGGTAAAAATTACGGTAAAACAAAAATCATACCTAATCTTAGCCCCAATAAAACCGTTGAAGGCTCTTTGTGCGCTGTTTTAGCTTCTTTTGTGGCCGGTGCATTATTCGGACTTATTTTTTTAACGGGAAGTACACCGCAATTAACCGGTTATTTCGCTAATTTACTTTTCGGGGCTTTGGCCGGTGTATTTTTAAGTATCGTCGGACAAATCGGTGATTGGTTCGCTTCCGCCATTAAACGTTGGGCCAAATTGAAAGATTTCAGTAAGATTTTACCGGGACATGGCGGAATCTTGGATCGCTTGGATTCTTATATGTTTGTTTTGCCGACTTTATTATTAGTAAGTCTAATTTATTATCTGGTTAAATTTTAGAGGTAATATGTATAATAAAATAACAGTTTTAGGGTCAACCGGTTCCGTAGGGAAGCAAACGTTAGCCATTTGTCAAAACTATAACTTGAGTGTTGTGTCGTTAGCCTGTAAAAGCAATTGGCGTTTGTTATTACAGCAGATTAGGCAGTTTCAGCCTGCAGCGGCGGCCTTATGTACAAATGATAAAAATCTTATTGCTGAATTTAAAGAAGCTTTGGCTGCGACTGTTTTTTCGTCTTCAACTAATGCTACTTATTGCGGTCCGCAAGTATTCTGCGGTGAGGATGCAGCCGAAAAATTGGTAGAATTTCCTTGTGATTTGGCAGTCGGAGCTATTTCCGGTCTGGCAGGTTTGGCATCTAATTCAGCTTTTTTGCAACATGGGGTTGATCTGGCTTTGGCCAACAAAGAAAGTATTGTTTGCGGTGCAGCTATTTTGGATCGAGCAAAAAAGCAGGGTAATAGTAAAATTATCTCCATTGACAGTGAACATGCTGCAATTAATGAATGCCTGAAGGCCGGACGAAAAGAAGATTTCAAAAAAATCTGGTTAACTGCCTCAGGCGGTCCGTTCCGTAATTGGCCGGCGGAAAAGATTGCTCAAGCCGAATTAAAAGACGCTTTACGCCATCCGACCTGGAATATGGGCGCTAAAATAACTGTCGACTCTGCAAGTATGATGAATAAAGGTTTGGAAATTATTGAAGCCTGTTATCTTTTTCAAGTTAATTTCAAGCAGGTTGAAGTAGTTGTTCATCCGCAATCTATTATTCATTCTGCAGTAGAGTGGCAGGACGGTCAGGTTACAGCTCAGATGAGTTTTCCGGATATGCAGGCGCCTATTAAGGCGGCAATTTTTACGCCGGCCAAAATCGCCGGTGTAACGCAGGCTTTCAATTTCTTTGATGCACGTGCCTGCAGTTTAACATTTTATCCACCTGATTTTAATAAATTTCCTTGCTTAAGTTTGGCGCAATCTGCTATCATGAAAGGCGGTATTTATCCGTTGGTATTGAATGCTGCTAATGAAGCGGCGGTCAATGCCTTCTTAGAGGAGAAGATTCGTTTTGGCAGGATTGCACAAGCTGTTGCTTATGCGCTGGATTTATGTGCCGGACGCCCGGAACTTCCTGCAGCTGATGATTTGGCAACGGTTTTAGCTTTAGATAAGCAATACAGAACGTATGTGAGGGAATATTTGCATGTTTAATACGGTAGTTGGAATTATTATCGGTTTAATTTCATTAAGTTTGATGATGCTTTTGCATGAATTGGGGCATTATGTCGCCGGCCGACTTTTAGGTTTTAAGGTAATTGAATTTTCTTTGTTTATGGGACCGAGAATTTTCAGCAAAGTTTATAAAGGAATTCGATACAGTATCAAATCTTTGCCGATAGGTGCATCTGTTGAATTTGCCGGCGAGTATCCGACTATGGATAATAAACTTAATCCGAATCAGATTGCCTCCGAAAAATTGCACGCGGAAGAAGAAGCGACAAATGACGATTTGACACCGGCTGAAATTTTGGCCAGAGACAAAGCGGCGGGCATTTTTTACGCCCAGGCGAAATGGAAACGTTTTATTGTTATGGCTGCCGGTCCGGCGATGAATTTAATTAGCGGCTTTATAGCTTTTACCTTATTCTTTGCCTGGACTACCGCCAAAAGTACGGAGCTGCTTCCGCCGCCGCCTACGAGTACGGCTGCTGCCGCTCATTTAATTGCCGGTGATAAAATTATCAGCTATAACGGCTTTAATATTAAGACGGATATGGATTTGCTGGTTGCACAAAAATTTCCGGCTCAGCCTGAAGGCAGACTTTTACGCTATGAAAGAAGTGAAAATGGGCGTAAGGTTGTTAAAGAAGTTTATTTAGCCGATAAAAAATATAAATTTTTACAATTGAATGTTACCGGTCAAATTGTCGCAGATAAATTTGTGGTTGAAGGTAGCAGTAATCCGGCGATTTTACCTAAAGATGAAATAATTGCCGTTGACGGTGAAAAATTGACCTCAATTCCGCGCTTATATAAGGGTGATGCTGCTCCTAAAAGTATAATAGCGGCAAAAGTCAAGTTATTGCGTAACGGCAAGGAAGTAACAGTTAATGCCGATCAGACTGTACGGGAAATTCCTGCCGACCCGGGAATTTATTTGAAACCTGTCAAAGGATTTGCAGCGGTTTTATCATATAGTGCCGATTTCTTCGTTTCAGTCTTTACCAGTACCTATAACATGTTAGGTTTGCTGTTTACCGGGCAATTACCGGCTAAAGATGCTCTGGCCGGACCTGTAGGTATTGTCAGTATATACTCACAAATCAATCAGGCAGGCGTGGTCCTGTGGGAGAAATTCCTCCATTTTACGCAAATATTCGCTCTGATTTCCTTAAGCTTGGGTATGTGCAACTTTTTACCCATTCCGCCTTTGGACGGATCGCAAATTTTCTTATTATTTATTGAAGCGGTAAGGGGTAAGCGCTTATCGGAAAAGTGGGAAAATATTTACGGATATTTAGGTTTAGTAATTGTTTTAGGCTTGGCACTGTTTACTTTATTCCTGGATGTCCTCAGATTATTCCGGCATTAAGAGCTAAAATTTTTGGACAGATGGTGTATTATTAAGCCATGTATGAAATTAAACGTCGCAAAACCAGGATGATTAAAGCGGGGCCCTTAACTTTCGGTTCGGAAGCTCCGATTATAATTCAATCGATGAATAGTACCGATACGAGAGATGTCGCTGCCAGCTTGCAACAAATTCAGCAACTGCAACAGGCCGGTTGCCAATTGACCCGTTTAGCTGTACCGGATTTTACAGCAGCCAAGGCGTTGGCTGAGATTGTGCGCTATTCGCCCTTACCGATTGTAGCGGATATTCATTTTGATTATAAGTTGGCTTTGGCGGCTATAGATGCCAAAGTTTGCAAAATCAGAATTAATCCCGGCAATATGAAACTCAACGGCGGTTTGAAAGAAGTTGTACAAGCGGCAAAAGCTAATCATATAGCAATCAGAGTCGGTGTTAATGCCGGTTCTCTGAAACCTGCTATACTGCAAAAGTACGGCGGTCCGACAGCTGAAGCTTTGGTTGAAAGCGCTCAGGAAGCGATAGCCATGATGGAAGAAGAAAACTTCACGGATATAGTATTATCTTTGAAATCATCTTTTCCGCTGTTGACAATTCAGGCCTATCGTTTAATGGCCAAGGTCTGTGATTATCCTTTCCATATCGGTGTAACTGAAGCGGGAACTTTACGTGAAGGTACGATTCGTTCCGCTGTCGGGATAGGAACTTTATTAGCTGAAGGTATCGGTGATACATTAAGAGTTTCTTTAACTGCCGATCCGGTTGAAGAAGTCAAAGCAGCTGAAAGTATCCTGAAAGCTCTGGGCTTAAGTGAAGGTTTGACTTTTATTTCCTGTCCGACTTGCGGCCGCACGGAAGTTGATTTGATTAATGTAGCTAATGAAGTGGAAAAACGCTTGGAAAGTATTAAAGTCAATGCCAAAGTTGCCGTTATGGGTTGTAAAGTCAACGGGCCGGGTGAGGCTCGCGGAGCTGATTACGGAATTGCCGGAGGGAAAGGCAACTATCTGCTTTTTAAGAAAGGGGTTACAATTAAAAAAATTCCTGAAGCAGGTGCGATTGATGCCCTTATAGATTTGATATTGAAAGATAAAGCTTCGGAAGAGGCAGACAAGTGAGGAATGACGATGTCTGTAAAAAAAGCAAAGAACTTAGCTGAATTTTTACAAGATTTGGATAAACTGTACGGTTGCGGCTTTTACAGTCGCCTTAATGATGAGGCGACCAAGCGTTTAGCGGCTTTTCCTGCAGTTTTGGCGAGCATTAAATGTCAAGTTGGAAATGCTGCCGTTCGCAATTCCGACGTTCTGCAAGTTTCTGCCGCTCGGCCGAAAAATTTCAAATTGAATTTATTTTTTACCTTACAAAGTACTTTTTCCGATTATAAGATACTTTATTTTATCGAGCGTATCTTGCCGCAGCTTCTGCCGCAGGCCGGAGAAGTTGAATTGTTTTTTGATCTGTCTGCACTTGCTTTGAGTATGCAGGATATAGCCGAATTTTTCCGCGATATCTATCCTTATCTGTTGAAAAAAATTCAAAATCAAGTCAGCGCTCAGGCTGTTTGCATTTTGCAGACGGCAGAGCTCAACATTGCTCATGACGGTGTTCATTTTTGTATTGCACCCGAATTTTATAGTACTTTTAGCAGTGAACTGTTGCAGATTACAGCGAAACAGTTTAAGCGGGAATTTTCTTTGGATGTAAATTTGCATGTAGATTGTCTTGCTGCAAATGCGAAAGAGACGGATACTGTTGTATTGCAGGAACGCAATAAAGTTTTACAGAATCTTTTACAGCAAAGCCAAACTGCCGATGCGTCTCTCGCGCTTGAGCAAGCCGCTACAGATGTCGATAATAACGCTTCCCGCAGTAAAAGTAAGGCCGGAAAATGGCTGAAAGTTTCCGACCCTGAATACATATACGGTAACGTACCGGCGGAAATGAATATTTTACCTTTAGCGGATTTTAATCTACAGAGTCAAAAAGTTATGCTCAAGGGTAAAATTCACGGATTTGAGGCTAACGTTGTGCGTGACGGCGTTAATATGATTGTCAAATTCGCCCTCTTTTCAGATGACGGTGCTGTCCAATGTTTCGTCTACGGAAAAGCGGAAAAATTGCAGGTTCTGACGGAAAAATTGCATGATGATTTGTTGGTGGAAGCTTATGTTGAAGCTTCTACCAATCGTTATACCTCCGAACCGGAAGCCAAAATTATCGGTCTGAAGCAAACACACGAAACTGCCGGCCGAAAAGATGAGGCGGTGAAAAAAAGAGTCGAGCTACATTGTCACAGTCAGATGAGTGCCAAAGACGGCTTTGCCGAACCGAAATCTATTTTACGTCTGGCTGCCGAATTCGGTCATCCGGCTTGTGCCATCACCGATCACGGTGTAGTGCAGGCTTATCCTCTCATGTATGAAGAAAAGAAAGCTTTAGCCAAAAAGGGGAAAAATATTAAGTTAATTTACGGTATGGAAGGCTATCTTGTTGATGACGGTAATACGGTAGTCTTCGGTCTGGATGTTCCGAAAACTAAGCTGACATCTTTCGTAGCTTTCGATTTGGAAACAACAGGCTTAAAAGCCGGAGAAGATAAAATTATTGAAATTGCAGCTATTCGTTATAAACTGAATGAAAGCGGTAATTTTGTCGAAAGTGACGTTTTTGCAACTTTGGTCAATCCCGGCGGTATTCTCAGTCCTAAGACTACCCAACTTACAGGTATTGAGTCCTTGGATTTAGTCGGTAAACCTGATATTGAAACGGTAATTAAGGATTTTCATAGTTGGTTGGGCGATGATCCTCTGGTGGCGCATAACGGCCTGTTTGATTTGGGATTTTTACGCTACGCGGCTTTCGGAATTGTCAAAGGTACGGAACCGAGACTTAAATTTAACAATTTACTTATTGATACGGTAGAGATGGCTCGCACTTTTTATACCGGTTTAAGCAATTATAAACTTGATACTGTTGCCAATGCCCTGCATATAACTTTGGAAAACCATCATCGTGCTTTGGACGATACTCGTTGTTGCGGTGAAATTTTCATTAAATTACTGCAGGAATTGCAAGTCAGTGACTTATTTACGCTGAACGAAAAGGCCGGAAAAGAAAGCACAGCTCAAATTAAGCAGAGAAATAAAACAGTTTTGCATTTTATCGCTTTATGTAAAGATTACTTGGGCTTATATAACCTTTATCGTCTGGTATCGGAAAGCCATGTGCATTATTTCAGCACGCGGCCGCGAATTCCCCGCTCTTTATTACGTTATTTCAAAAGCGGTTTGCTGATCGGTTCTTCCTGCGAAGCGGGCGAAGTTTATCGCAGTATGCATAAATTGTATCGCGATGCGAATAAAAACATGGTTTTAGCTAAAGAAAGATTAAGTGAATATCACTTTAAGCAGATGGCTCGTTTCTACGATTATTTAGAAATCCAGCCGTTGGCCAATAACAGTTTCTTTTTGCGGGATGAAAGCAGCGGTTTAAGAGATGAAAGCGATTTGCAAAATGTTAATCGTTTGATTATTGCTTTGGCGGAGAAAAATAAGAAACCTTACGTGGCTACCTGTGACAGTCATTTCCTCCATCCTTCGCAACAAATATATCGCAACATGCTGCTCAGCGTTAACGGTTTTGCTGATGCCGATTTTTCGCCTTGCCTGTATTTCCGGACAACAGAAGAGATGCTGCAATGTTTCGATTATTTAACAGAAGAAGAAAAGGAAAATGCTGTAATTAACAATCCCAATCTTTTGGCCGCCGAAGTTCAGGACAATATTCCGCCTTTCCCCGAAGGCACGTTCCCGCCGGAGATTAAAGATGCGGCACGTGATATCAATGATTTGGTTTGGCAGGAAGTCAAAGAACGTTATGAATATGAGGGTAAAATTCCCGATTTAGTTTATAATCGGGTGAAAAAAGAATTGGATTCAATTATTTCCAACGGTTTTGCCATCATGTATTACATTTCGTCAAAATTGGTAAAAAAATCCAATGCCGACGGTTATTTTGTCGGTTCAAGAGGTTCCGTCGGTTCATCTTTTGTCGCTACCTTGTGCGGTATTACGGAAGTTAATCCTTTGCCGGCCCACTATGTTTGCTTAAAATGTCATTACAGCGATTTTTCTTTGTCTGACAAGTATGACAGCGGTTTCGATCTGCCGGTAAAAAATTGTCCTAACTGTCAAGTACCGATGTGGCAGGACGGGCAAAATATACCTTTTGAAACTTTTTTAGGCTTTAACGGTGATAAGGAACCTGATATTGATTTGAATTTTTCCGGAGAATATCAGAGCCGAGCACATAACTTTATAAAAGAAATGTTCGGGGCCGATTATACTTTCAGAGCCGGAACTATTTCCGCTTATCAGGAAAAAAATGCTATCGGTGTGGTGAAAAAATATGCCGAAATGCATGAACAGGTTTATTCGACGGCGAATATATTGCGATTAGCCTCCGGTATTTGCGGAGTTAAACGGACAACAGGACAACATCCGGGAGGTATCGTTGTTATTCCCAAAGAACGGGATATTTATGACTTTACGCCTATTCAATATCCGGCTGATAATACCGACAGCTCGATGTATACTACGCATTTTGATTTCAATTCTTTGCATGATACAATTTTGAAATTCGACTGTTTGGGCCATGATGCGCCGACGCAATTGAAACGCTTAAAAGATTTTACCGATGTCGATTTTCTGACGTTACCGATGAACGATCCGCAGGTGATGTCACTGTATAAGGATACATCCGCCTTAAAATTAAGTGAGCCGGATGTGCAGAAAGTCGGTTGCTTGGGTTTGCCGGAACAGGGAACTATTATGGCGCGCGGGATGATTGTTGAAACAAAACCGAGTTCTTTTTATGATTTGGTCCAGTTGGCCGGTTTGTCTCACGGTACGAATGTTTGGAACGGTAATGCCCGGGATTTGATTAATGACGGTATATGTAATATCGATCAGGTTATCGGTTGTCGTGATTCAATTATGACAACTCTTATCAATTATAATCTGCCGTCCAAAATGGCCTTCGATATCATGGAAAAAGTACGTAAAGGCAAGGGCTTGAGTGAGGAACAGATAGCCAAAATGCGGGAATGTCAGGTCCCTGAATGGTACATAGATTCCTGCTTAAAAATTCAATACCTTTTCCCGAAAGCGCACGCCGTTGCTTATGTCATGTCGGCTTTGCGTATTGCCTGGTATAAAGTTTATCGGAAAGAAGCCTTTTATGCGGTTTGGTTGGGAAATAATATTGACGAATTCAATGCCGAGTTGATTATCGGCAAAAGTTTGGCTGAAATTCGCAAAAGTAAAGAGTATTATTTTACGGACTTAAACAAACGTAATCCGCGCGAAAAGAAGCTCTTCTATATTTTAGAAATTGTAGAAGAAATGATGTTGCGCGGCGTGCAATTACTTCCGATTGATTTATATAAGTCGGATGCCAAACTCTTTTTGCCTGAAGGTAACAATGTCCGGCCGCCTTTTGCCGTCATACCGAAATTTCCGCAAACGACAGCGGAAAATATTGTTAAAGCTCGGAAAAACGGCGAATTTTTAGCCAGAGAAGATTTGGCTGTTAAAGCGGATGTCAAACAGGCGGCAATGGAAGCTTTAGCTAATTTTCATGTTCTGGATAATTTGCCGGAACAGAATCAAATGGATTTAACAGATTTACTGGGTTAATATGAGGCTGAAATGAACGACTGGATGATTGAAGTTTGTATATTGCAGGCTAAATTTAAACAAAATCTCTATTATCTTCTGCCTCAATCTATGCAGGAGGAAATAAGCACCTGTTATCAGACACAACTTTTCAGCCCGGAATTCTGCCGCAATCGTTTGGTACAGGTTCCTCTGGGGAAAAATAATAAATTGCAGGCAGCTTTAATTTTACGAACTTGCCCGTTGCCGCAAACTTTTGCCAAAGAAAAGCTGAAATTTGCAGCCGCTTGGTATAATGAACGGGCTTATCTCAGCGATAAACAAGTGGAACTGGCTCATTTATTGGCTCAACGTTATCAGTGTACATTTGCTCATGCCTTATCTTTGTCTTTGCCGCCTTACAATCTCAAGCAGCCGGAAAAATCAGGTAATAAATATCGTAATTATATTGCGCTTATTCAACAAAGCCTTACAGAAGCAGAGCGAAGTAAGTTGGCCGCAGTCCCGCAGTTAACGACAGAACAAAAAGCGGTGCTGCAGAAGCTTCAACTTTCTCTGGCAGCGAATAAACGTGAGTTTTTATTGCATGGCGTTACCGGCAGCGGCAAAACTGAAATTTATTTAACTTTGGCAAAAGAAGTTCTGGCAGCCGGACATTGTTGTCTGATTCTGGTCCCGGAAATAAATCTCAGTTACCCGATGATTCAAGCTTTCAGTTTACGTTTCCCGGAAATTTGCGGTATTTGGCATAGTCAAATGAGCGAAGGAGAAAAATTATCGACTGCAATGGCAATTGCCGACGGTAAACTGAAAATTCTTATCGGGACACGCAGTGCGCTGTTCAGCAATTTGGATAATATAGGTCTTATTGTAATTGATGAGGAACATGACAGCTCTTATTTATCGGAAACAATTCCGCATTATCATGCAATTACAGTTGCAAGATTAATGTTGCGCCAACATCCGAAGGCGTTTTTGTTACTTGCCAGCGCAACACCGTCTGTTAACAGCTATTATCGTACGACAGAGGGCAGGAGCGTACTGCTGACATTAACGCAAAGAGTAACACACACTTTACCGCCTGCTATTGATATTGTTGATTTGAGGAATGAAACGGTTAAAACGGACAAATTGATATTAGCTAAACGAACTGTCAAAACGATCAGTAATTGTTTGAATTTGCAGCAACAAGTTTTGCTGGTACTTAATCGCCGCGGTTATAATACCAGTACTTTGTGCCGAAAATGCGGGCGGGCAATACTTTGCCCGCATTGTGATTTTCGTTTGGTTTATCATCTGGATTGTCGGAAATTATTATGTCATTATTGCGGTTATCGCCGAAACTTACCGGAAAAATGTGCTTTTTGCGGGGAAAAAGCTTTAATTAACTATGGCTTCGGGACTGAGATGGTGGAGCAATATGTGCGTAATTTGTTCCCTCAAGTCAATGTCGCCCGGCTGGATCAGGATGTCAGCAGTAAAAAACAGGCGGCGACTAAAGTGTTGCAGGATTTTCGCCAAGGCAGATGTCAAATCCTTGTCGGCACACAGATGATAGCTAAAGGCCATGATTTCAGCAATGTCGGTCTTGTTTGTCTTTTGTGTATTGACAGTTTATTAAGTATGCCGGGATATAAAGCGGAAGAACGTTGCTTTCAATTAATTTGTCAGGCAGCGGGTCGGGCAGGCAGACAAGGGCAAAATTGTCAAGTTTTGCTGCAAACTTTTGCCCCGCAGGAAAGATGTCTGCAGGCGGCGATCCGGAATGATTATCAGCAATTTTATCAGGATCAACTTGTCTGGCGCCGACGTTTAGGTTATCCGCCGTTTTTGTATTTCGGGCAATTCAAAATAAGCATCAACTGCAGATACGACTTATCGGCAATCAGGACGTTGTTGCAACAGATTAATGCCGAACTGACGGCTTTAATTGCCGGTATCAAACAGCACAGGCCGGAACTGCAATTAATTTTATGGCCTTTTGCTGATGATTTATTGCGCAAAGTGGATAATGAGTATCGGATTTTCCTTAATATTACAGCCAATGATGAAGCTGCTATAAGTTATCTGTTTAAGTTGCTTTTACAAATCTCTTTACCGTTTACTTGTAATTTCAGCTTGTTTTTAGAAGCATAATTAATTCTCCTCTGTATGCCTATGCTATAATTATGGGAGTTTATTTTATTGCATTCGAGGTTTTTATGGCACTTAGAGAAATAATTCATGAGGGTGATGAGCGTTTACGCAAAGTCTGTCGACCGGTTAACGATTTCGGTCCTAAAACTCAAGCTTTAATTGATGATATGATTGATACGTTGAAAGCAACTTCCAACGGTGTAGGTTTGGCTGCCAATCAGGTAGGTATGCTGAAACGCATATTTATTATTGATTTTCAGGATGAACGGGGGTTAAAAGTTTATATTAACCCTGAAATTACTAAAACTGAAGGCGAACAGATTAACACTGAAGGATGTTTAAGTGTCCCGAAATGGTGGGGAGAGGTTAAAAGGCCGCGCTATGTTACCTGTCGGGCACAGGATAGAGAAGGTAATTATTTTGAGGTAACGGAAACCGGGATGTACGGTGTCTGTCTGATGCATGAAACGGGGCATCTTAACGGCGAGCTGTACAAAGATCATGTTATTCCCGGTACCATGTATCGCGATAAGTAAGGTTATGTTTATGGGTGATTATAAAAGAATTTGTTTCATGGGTACAGCTGATTTTGCTGTCCCTATTTTGAAAGAGCTGATTGCCTGTGACTATTATCGTCCCTTAGCTTTAGTTACGCAGCCGGATACGGTAATCGGTCGCAAGCGGGACTTGCATATGCCGCCTGCTAAAGTCACGGCTTTGGAGCATTCTATACCCTGTTTACAATTTACGACATTCAAAGACTTGGCCAATGTTCAGGCATTGCGGGATTTGGATTTGGATTTAATTGTTACGGCGGCTTACGGTAAAATTTTGCCTTCTTCCGTATTGGATTTACCCAAATTCGGTGCGATCAATATTCACGGAAGTTTATTGCCGGAACTGCGCGGCGCCAGCCCGATTCAGACCGCTATTCTGCAAGGAAAGCAGGAAACGGGAGTATCTATAATTAAGATGGTTAAGGCTATGGATGCCGGTTGCATTTATGCTCAATATCGGCAAGCAATAGGCCCGGATATGACATATAAAGATTTGGAAGCTTCACTGGCAAACTTAGCGGCACGGAATATTGTAAAATTTTTAGATGCTTATTTTGCCAATCAGGTGCAAGGCGTGGAACAGGATGAAAATTCAGTTACTTATTGCCATCTTTTACAAAGAGAAGACGGACAGCTTAATTGGCATGAGCCGGCGCTTAATCTGTACAACAAAATAAGAGCTTTTTATCCCTGGCCTGATACTTTTACCGATTACGGCGGTAAAACGATGAAAATATACAGTGCTGCGTTACCGCAAATTTCCAATTTGACACCGCATCAACAACAAATATTAAATGATAGTTTGCAAAAAATTAAGAGCGCTAATACTCAACCTGACGGTAAAGTTGTACTGAATAAAGGCTGTCTGCTGGTAGCTTGTGCCGACGGTTTCCTGGAATTACAGGAAATTCAGTTTGCCGGCGGTAAAAGATTGGCTGCCGGGGAAATTGCTCATAATTTTCCTCTCTTGTCACAATTTAATTAGAAAGAGAAATGTTTATGCCCGATAATTACAGCATGCAGGCGGCCTTGGATAAAGTTCAGGCGCAACATAGACTTTTATATGATCTGAATTATGCCGAATTACAGGACTGCGTTTGTAAATGCGGTGCCGGTAAATTTCGGGCGCAACAAATTCAATCCTGGTTAAATAAGGGTGTTGTCAGTTTTGCCGAGATGTTGAATATCCCGAAGCAGTTAACAGAGGCTTTGGCAAAAGATTATACTTTAGATTATCCGAAGCAATTACTGGTTAAAGTTTCGCAAATTGACGGCAGTCGGAAATATCTTTTCCAAATGTCCGACGGCAATATTATTGAAGCTGTGTATATGCCCTACAAAAAATCAAATTCAGTTTGCATAAGTTCACAGGCCGGCTGTCGTATGGGCTGTGCTTTTTGTGCCTCAACTTTGATTAAGTACGGACGTAATCTCAGCGCCGGCGAAATGATGGGGCAAATATACCGTATCCAGCGCGATTTGGGAGAAATAAGGATTGACCATGTTGTTGTTATGGGAATTGGTGAGCCTTTAGAAAATTTGCAGGAGTTATTGCGTTTTTTACGCATGTTGAATGCAAAAGAGGGCTTAAATATAAGCTTAAGGCATGTAACTGTTTCAACCTGCGGTTTGGTACCGGCAATATACAAGTTGGCTGAGGCCAAACTGCCGATAACATTAGCTATTTCACTGCATTCAGCTTTACAGGCCAAACGTGAAAGTATTATGCCGATTGCTAAAACCTTTGATTTGCGTACCTTGAAACAAGCTTGTATAACGTATCAGAAATTAAGCGGTAGACGCCTTAGTTTCGAATATGCTTTATTTAAAGGCTTCAATGATAGTATTGAGGATGCTAATTATCTGGCGGATTATATTAAAGGCATAGTTAGTCATGTTAACTTAATTCCAGTAAATCCTGTTCCGGGGACCGATTTTGTTCCGCCGTCTGCCGAAACTGTTGAAAAATTCAAGCAGGTTTTGCTTAAGCGGAAAATCGAAGTAACTGTAAGGCAGAAAAAAGGACAGGACATATTTGCCGCTTGCGGTCAATTAAGGCGCCAAAAATTACAATCCGATGTTCGGAAAGAGAATTGCGCCGCCTCGTCTGAAAGGATAAAAATATGAATTTTTGGTTATTTGCTGACAGCATATGCGGTAAATATCGACCTGATAATGAGGATTTTTATCGTTGCTTTTACCTGGAGGAACGTAAAACTTATGTTTTGTGTTTGGCTGACGGCATGGGCGGCGAGCAGGGAGGAGAAATTGCCGGTAATCTGGCGGTTAACAGCGTTCAGGATTATTTGACGAAAAATTTGCCGAAGAATCCGGATTTTCGTGCGGACAGAGCTTGTCTGATAAATGCTTTCAATCAGGCTAATATGCAAGTTTTCCAAAAAGCTTTGACAGAAGAATCTTTACATAATATGGGTTCAACTTTATTGACAGCTTTAGTCGGTGATGACGGTGAAACTTTAATTGCCAATATCGGAGACAGTCGAGCTTATTGCTGGCATAAAAATCAGCTGCAGCAATTGACCGTTGACCATAATTATGCCCAAAAATTACTTGATAGCGGCAAAATTACTTATACGGAGTACTTGACGCATCCGGGGAGAAATATGTTGACAAAAGCTGTCGGGACGGCCAACTATATTAATCCCGATATTTTCTCGTTATACTTACAAAGTAACGATAAGCTTTTACTTTGCAGCGACGGTATCCACGGATATCTGAGTAAAGACCAAATGGAAATGTGCTTTTTGCAAGGTAAAACGGCAGAGATATGTACTAAAAGATTATTAACCGAGGCGGAAGAACTTAGTCGGGATAATGCAACGGCTATTTGCCTGTCTGTCGGCTGAAGATTTATAATAACTAGACAAGAAATGAAAATGAGGAGACAACATGCCTATTTTGAACGGTACCGTTTTGAATGATCGTTATAGCATCTGTAAGCTTTTAGGTTCAGGTGGTATGGCTCAGGTGTATTTGGCCCAGGATTTGAAAAACGGTCAATTCGTAGCTGTTAAAATGCTGAAACCGGAATTTAACGATGATCGGGAATTTTTGCGGCGTTTCGACACCGAGGCACGGGCCGCTTCCAGTTTATCCCATGATAATATTGTTAAAGTCCTGGGTGTGGGTGAAGACCACGGTATGCGCTATATGGTCCAGGAATATGTTGACGGGGTGACGTTGAAAGAGATGATTCTGCATTATCATCGGCTTGATTGGCGTGTCGCTGTGCCGATTTTTGTTCAGATCGCCCTGGCTTTGGAAAGTGCTCATGCCGGCGGCGTTATTCATCGTGATATTAAACCTCAGAATATTATTATTAATAAGCAATTGAAAGCTTACGTTACCGACTTCGGTATTGCCCGAGCCAACAATCAGAATACGGTAGCCGGGGGATCGGGAACTTTAGGTTCGGTTCACTATTTTTCGCCGGAACAGGCTCAGGGAGGGATTGTTTCGGAAAGAAGCGATATTTATTCTCTCGGTGTCTTGATGTATGAAACTTTAACAGGTTCTTTGCCTTTTGATGCCGATACGTCCGTGACGGTGGCCTTGAAGCATATTAATGAGCAACCGGCACCGCCTATTTCTATAGAACCTCTGGTGCCGCAACCTTTGTCCGATATCGTAATGAAGTGTCTGAATAAATCACCTAATACCCGCTACAACAGTGCGCGTGATTTAATCAGTGAGCTTGATGCTTTTATGATTAATCCTCAGGGTGTTTTCGGTATTGCAAAAGATGCTCGCAAACATAATAGTTTTACCGAGCTTAATACAGGTAGGACAAAGCTTAATTCCGGCAATACCGCCGGTGATAAGTTGGCCAAATTACGCTATTTGGAAGAGACTATGAATAAGAGACGTTCTTCCAGGCGGCGGGAAACAGGTTTTATAATTATATTGTTAATAGCGGCAATAGCGGCCATCGGTGTGTTGGGTTATCGTTTTATTGATGATTTCCGTACCGAATTGAGCTCCAACCAGGTACCGCCGGTTAAATTGGCCGATTTTATCGGTCATACGCTGACTGAATCTGAGAAAGCGCTGCGGGAAGCGGGAATTACGCCGGAGATTGAATATGTTTATTCCGATAAATATGACAAAGATATTGTTATTAAGCAGAATATCAGTCCCAACAGCCGCTTTTTCCCCAACGGTTTACAAAAGCTGGTATTAACTGTAAGTAAAGGTAATGATTTAACCAAAATCGGCAATTATGTCGGTTTAATGGGAGATGAAGTAAAACGGGAGCTGCAACAAAAAGGTCTGGCGGTGGAGATTAAAGAAGTTAAAAATGAAAACTACCAGAAGGGCTATGTTGTTAAACAAAGTCCGGCTGCCGACAGCGTTTTAAAGAAAAATGAAACAATTGTTCTTTATATTTCTACCGGTTCCGATAAGGTGACATTTCAACCTCAACGAGGCAAAAGTGCCAAAGAAACAAGCGAATGGTTGAAATCACAGGGCTTGGAAATTAATGAAGTAATATTGGAAAGTGCCGATAATAATTTGACAGTAGATAACGCCGTTGTCAGTTATGTCGCTCCTGCCGGTAATAATAAAGCATATATCGGCGGCGATAAAATAGATGTCGGAACAAAAGTTGATATCCATGCCTGTTCCCAAGCGGATTTGGCTAATACAATAAAAAATCAACAAGAACAAAGTGATAATGACGACTGAAAAGAGACAAACAGCTTTTATAGCTAAAGTGTTGAACGGGCTATTTACCGTTATAACAGTTGAAGGCCGGGAACTGTCGGCAACTGCCAAGGGTAATTTGCGTTATCATAAATCGCCCTTATGCGTCGGTGATGAGATAGACTATATCTTAACACCGCAGGCGGAAACTGCTGCCCAAATTGTGGCCTGCCGGCAGCGAAGAAACATGTTATTACGCCCGCCTTTGGCCAACATAGATGAGTTGTGGTTGGTAATAAGTTTGTTCGAACCGGAAATTAACTTTTTACAATTGGACGCGGTTATTTGTCAGGCACTGCAGCAGCAGATTAAGATTCGCTTGTTATTGTCTAAAGTTGATTTGGATAATGCCGAACAGGCAAGAAGCACATATATTTCGTCTTATTTTAATCAAGCATTCAAAACGGCAATTATCTCCGCTAAAATGCAGCAATTGGATACAATTACTGCCTGGTGTCGGGAAAAAGAACTCAAAGTTGCTTTAAGCGGACTTAGCGGAGTGGGTAAATCAACTCTGCTCAATACTTTATTAGGCTCGGAATATATGCTTACGCAATCTTTAAGCAGCAAATTAAAAAGAGGTAAGCAGACTACAAGACATAGCCAATTTTTCTCTTGTGGTAAAATTTGGTTAGCTGATACACCCGGTTTTTCTGCCCTGGACATCGCTAAGTTTCGCTTGCGGCCGGCGGAAGCTATTTTGGCTTATCCGGATTTGGCCGAATTTACGGCAGGATGTTATTTTAATAATTGCAGTCATACGCATGAACCGAAATGTGCAGTAATAGCCGCCTGTCAAAGTTCTTTTATCCGGGAGCGTTGGCAAAATTATTGCAATTTTTACAATTATATAGTGAGTGAAGAAAAAAAGTATGTCTATTAATAAAATTAATTTGTATTTTGATGCAACAGCAAGTCATCCGATTCCGCCTGACATTTGGCAAACTTATTGTGCTAACTTGCAAAAATACTATGCTAATCCGGCAGCTGTATATGAGAGCGGAATTGTCGCGCAAAAATTGATTACCGACTCATTACGCGATATTGCCTCTACTTTTAATGTCGCGCCCGGACAATTGTTAATTACAAGCGGCGCTACAGAATCTATCAATACTGTTTTTTACAACTTTGCCAAGAGACGACGCAAGCAGCAGGACATACTGTTAATTGCTCAAGGTGAGCATGCAGCGACAGTTGCCGCAGCTAAACGTTTAGCCGACGATTTGCAGTTGGAATTGATATATGTTCCTTTGACGAGCTCTTATCTTTTGGATACAGATTGTCTGGAGAACCTGTTGCAGCAGTACGGAGAGCGAATTTTAGCCCTTTCCAACGTCAGTCTTTCCAATGAAACGGGGACGATTAACGACTTAATGCTAATTTCTCGGCTATTAAAAAAATATGCGCCTAAAGCTTTGTGGCATGTAGATAATGTTCAGGGTTGGGGCAAAATTGCCTGGGATTTCGTGCAAACTGCCGTTGATTATGTCAGTATGGGCGGCCATAAAATCGGTGCGCCTAAAGGTTGCGGTCTACTGTATATTAAAGAACCAAAATATTTCAAACCTTTTATTGTCGGCGGCGGTCAACAGAATAATATGCGTTCGGGTACAGAAAATCCGCCTTTAGTCAGAGCTATGGCCGATGCGGCTCTGAAAAGCGGCAATATAAGTCGCTTGAACGCCAAGAGAGAATATATCCAAAAATTACGTGATTTACTTTTGCAAAATATTTCGACTTTGTCATACAGTATTCAAGGTGCTGCCGCCTTACGCCAATATCCAGGTATTGTAGCTATCAGTTTCCCGAATATCAGAGGTGAGGTATTACTTCATTCTCTGGAACGGGAAGGAATCAGTGTTTCAACAGCTTCAAGCTGCCATAATTTAGCTGCCGGTAAAGTTGCGGCGCAAAAAGCGGCCTGTTTTACCGAAGCTGTTGCGCAAGGGCATTTACGTATTACCATAAACGAAGAGCATCAGCCTGATGATATTCTTATTTTGGCAAAAGCTATCAATAAGTGCGTTTCTTTTTTAGCAGAAATAAATAGAAAGTGATTTTAAAATGACAAGAACAGTTGAATTTAATAAACAAAAATTAATAATGGCCCGTTTCGGTGAAATTGCTCTCAAAGGTTTAAATCGCCATAAATTCGAAGAACGTTTATTGCATAATTTAGCTTTAAAGTTGAAACAATACGGCTCCTATCAAGTGACTCTCAGCCAAAGCAGAATTTGGATTATACCAAATGTTACGCCGACTGTTACGGAAACTGAAATAGATTTACTGCTGCAGAAAGCGATTGAAGTTGCGACTGAAACTTTCGGTATTGTTTCCGTCAGCCCGGTATATTTGTTTGCCGGCGATTATAGCAATATTCTGCAAATTTCCCGGCAATTGGTTGAAGAACATCTGGAACGGGGCGATAAAACGTTTAAAGTTGATTGCCGGCGCGCCGAAAAGTCATTTCCTCTGACTTCTATGGAAATTATGAACCAATTGGGCGGCGACCTTCTGGAAGCTTATCCGGAATTAAAAGTGGACATTCACCAACCTGATTTTATAATTAAAGTCGAGATACGGCAAAATTTGGCCGTATACAGTCAAGTAATCCAAGGCGTGCGCGGCTTACCTACAGGTATGTCGGCTAAAGGTCTGGTTTTACTGTCCGGAGGTATCGACTCTCCGGTAGCTGCTTATATGATGGCATCGCGTGGGATGGAATTGGAAGCGATTTATTTTCATACTTTCCCGTATACTTCTGATTTAGCTAAACAAAAAGTTATAGATTTAGCTCAGATAGTCAGCCGTTATTGCGGCAGAGTCGTGTTACATGTTGTTGATTTTACCGATATTAATCTTGAACTTAACGCCAAAACACCTAAAGATATGATAACTATCACCATGCGCCGAATGATGATGCGGATTGCGCAGGCCTTAGCGGAAAAACGTGATTGTAAAGCTATAATTACCGGTGAATCTTTAGGTCAGGTAGCAAGTCAAACAACCGAAGCTATCAATGCCACCGATGCTGTTGCGACCTTGCCGATTTTTCGCCCGTTAATAGGTTCTGATAAGGAAGATACTATCAAAATTGCACGTAAAATCGGAACTTTTGAAACCTCAATCAAGCCTTATGATGACTGCTGTACAATTTTTGTGGCCAAACATCCGAAAACCAGACCGAATACGGCTGCTTGGCAAAGTTGTGACAGCGAACTTGATTGTGCGGCATTGACGCAACAAGCTTTAAGTAAAATTACTTCTTATGATATCCGATATGATCGGATCAAAGAATTTCAACGTGATTATAACGAATAAACAGGAGAAAAGCTGAATGGCCAATTTAACGGAACCGCTGGCCGTACGATTACGTCCGCAAAATATTAACGAAATTGTCGGCCAGGAGCATATTTTAGGTGAGGGAACCTGGTTAAGACGTCTATTAAGTAAACAAACTTTAAGTTCTTTAATTCTTTTCGGTCCTCCGGGATCCGGCAAAACAACACTGGCTTACGTTTTGGCGAAAACATGTTCCTATCCCTTTCGCCAATTGAATGCTGTGACAGCAGGTGTTAAGGAGATTAAAGAAGTAATCAGTGACAGTCAAAATGTTTTTACCTGTCCCAAGGGACAAATTTTATTGTTTATTGATGAAATCCATCGCTTTAATAAAGCTCAACAGGATGCGCTTTTGCCCGCGGTAGAGAACGGTAATATTATTCTGATCGGCGCTACAACTGAGAATCCTTTTTTTGAAGTTAATAAAGCTTTACTGTCACGCAGCAGTGTTTTGGAATTGAAAGCGTTGAGCAACGAAGCGGTCATTAAAGTTTTGCAAAGAGCATTAAATTCCGCCTGCGGGTTCGGCAATTTACCGGTTAACATTGCTGCCGCCGAGTTAAACAAAATTGCCGTATATGCCAACGGGGATGTCAGAAGAGCTTTAAATTTGCTGGAATTATTAGTGACAACAACGCCTTATTCTGCTGACGGACAGATAATTATCAGCGCTGAAATGCTGGATAAGCTTGCTTTGCCTGTGCAATATAATTATGATCGAACAGGAGAAGAACATTATAACAATACTTCGGCATATATAAAGTCTTTGCGCGGCAGCGATCCGGATGCAGCCATATTTTATTTAGCAAGAGCTTTGAACGCCGGAGAAGATCCTGAATTTCTGGCTCGTCGATTGGTTATTTGTGCAAGTGAAGATGTCGGCTTGGCAAATAATCAGGCTTTACCTTTGGCCGTGGCGGCATTACAGGCCGTTCAACAAATAGGTATGCCGGAAGCCAGGATTATTTTAGCGCATGCCAGTATCTATATCGCTGTCAGTCCTAAATCAAATACGGCTTATAAAGCTGTAAATGCGGCTCTGGCGGATGTTAAAAGTAAAAATACGGGAGAAATTCCCAGACACCTTTTGAATGCTCCGATTAGCGGTATGCAGGAAATTTTGGGCTATGGTAAAGGTTATAAATATGCGCATAATTACCCCGGAGGCTTAGTAGCACAACAGTTTTTACCGCAGGAGATGGCGGGGACGATCTATTATGAACCCGGTACTAACGGTCAGGAAGAAAAAATAAAAAAATGGCTGACTGCTTGGCGGGATTATTGTAAGAATCAAGTAGCGGATGATTTGGCAACAACAGGAAATAACAGTAAAATAGTGGACAATAACAAGATCTGAATTAGAAAAGAGGTTGTAAATTGATGGAACAAAGTTACAAACGACAAAAGTTTGATGTATGGGCAGATTTGACGCCGGAAAAGCAAAAGGCGATAAATACATATGCCGAACATTTCAAAAGCTTCCTTAATCAAGCCAAAACTGAAAGAGAATTTGTCAGCACGGCAATTAAAGAATTACAAGCTGCAGGTTTTAAGCCTATTGCTCATTGCGATAAATTAAAGCCCGGTGACAAAGTTTATATGTCGATTAGAAATAAAGGCCTGGCTATGGCTGTAATCGGCAGCTTAGATTTGACTGAAGGCATGAATTTGTTGGGTTCACATATTGATTCTCCCAGATTTGATACCAAAGCCAACAGCGTTCAGGAACACAATAATTTAAGTTATTTGGCAACGCAATATTACGGTGGGGTAAAAAAATATCAATGGACTACTATTCCTTTGGCTATTCACGGCGTGATAACTAAAGCTGACGGCACGGTGTTGCCGATTACAATTGGAGAAGCGGAGAATGAACCGGTGTTTTTCTTTACCGATCTTTTGCCGCACCTGAGTAGGGAACAGATGAGTAAATCAGCTGCAAGTTTCATCAGCGCCGAACAATTGAAATTATTGGTAGGTTCGCAACCTTTAGCAGATAGCGACAGCAAAACTCCTTATCGTGACAAAATTCTCCGTATTTTCCATGAAAAATACGGAGTTAATGAGTGCGATTTGATTGGGGCCGAGTTGGAAATTGTTCCGGCTGCTAAAGCCAGAGATGTCGGCCTGGATGCGTCCATGATTGCTTGTTACGGTCAGGACGATAAGCTTTGTTCTTTTGCGTCCTTTACCGCTTTAGCTGCAATTGATTCATGTAAGCGTACCGTAGTATCTTTCCTTTATGATAAAGAGGAGATCGGCTCGGAAGGTAATACGGGTGCACAATCACGTTTGTACGAGTTGTTTTTAATGGAACTGATACAGAGATCGCTGCAACGTTTTGACGACCTTTTGTATAATAAGATTATCAGCCGCAGCTATATGATCTCTTCAGATGTCAGCGATGCTTTTGATCCGATGTATCCGGAAGTCTTCGATCAGGCTAACAACGCTTATTTAGCGCAAGGTTTATGCTTAATAAAGCACACGGGAGCCGGCGGTAAAAGCGGTTCCAATGATGCTAACAGCGAATTTTTACGGTCGGTTATCAATATTTTTGAAGAAGCTCGTTTGCCTTGGCAAATCGGTACTTTGAGTAAAATTGATATGGGCGGCGGCGGTACTATTGCCAAGTTTGCTGCTAAAACAGGCATGCAGGTAGTTGATGCCGGTATTCCGGTTTTGTGTATGCATGCGCCGATGGAGATTTGTCATAAACTTGATTTGTACTATTCCTATTTAGCTTATAAAGCTTTTTTGTTGGAAATGAATCTATTAGCTGATGACAAATAAAAGCGTCCGACTGGATGCACTTAATAACTCATTCAGGCTGCAATAGCTTGGATGAGTATTTTTTTGCTTTTTTATGTTCAGGAACCATTAGGGAAGAAAGGGCAGCTTGTTTCCTTTGAGAAAATTTATTCTTTTTAATGTATAAATTTCATAAGTAAACGTGCTTATTTTCTCAACATGAAATTAAGTTCATGTAGTCAAAATGAACATCAATCTTTTCTGAGACCTTAATTCTGCTTATTTGGTTAAATGATTGCATAGCTATTCAATCTGCTGTATATTCTTTTAGGCTTTCAGCTGCATTTGTGTTTAAATTTTCGTTCTTTCGTTTGAAAACTGCAACTAAGTCTCTAATTAGACACTTGTTAGCTGCTTTGAACTTGCATCGGCTTTTGCCGACCGTTTAAGCTCGGTTTTATACGACTAATTTTAATCTCTCTATTTAATTCTACAAAACTATTATTTTGTAGAACTCAGAATAAGTAAACGCGGGCCCCTTTCCCATAACTTGAAAGACGATTTTAACAGAAATTCAGGCTTATATAACAAAATAATCTCAATTAATATTTGTTACTTGCTTGTCCTTTTTATGTCAAACTAATCACACTTACATGAGTTATTGTATGAGAACAGGAATATGAAGCTTGGGGTTAAGCTATGACTAGACACAAAAAAACTGATAAAAATGCCGCGGATGCTGTGGCTGATTCTTTTACGATTTTAGATGATTATTTGGCTTATTTACAAGCTATTAAAGGTCGTTCACCTTTGACTATTAAAGAGTATCATTACGATTTGCGCCTGTTTTTCCGTTGGTATTTGCAAAGCACGCATAAGGTGGCGGCCGATCTGCCATTGGAGCAAATAGATTTAAGTACAGTTGATGTCGAATTATTACAGGAAATCAAACTGACGACAATATATCAATATATCGCCTGGCTGGCTAATTCCCGTCAATCTTCCGCGTGTAATCGGGCACGAAAATGTTCCAGTTTGAAGAGCTTTTTCAAATATTTGGCTCATAAAGTTAACCTTTTAGCTAATGACCCGACGGCCGAGTTGGAATCGCCCAAGCAGATGAAACGTTTACCTAAATATTTGAATTTAGAGCAAAGTAAGAGCTTATTAAACAGCAGCTTGAAGATTAACAATAAGCATAAGTACAAAGAGGAAACGGAAAAAGAATTAAGTATTCGTAATTACTGCATCCTTATTCTCTTCCTCAATTGCGGGATGCGTTTGTCCGAATTGCAGGCCTTGAATATTGATGATATTAACGGTGATACATTACGGGTTATCGGTAAAGGTAATAAAGAACGGACTATTTATCTGAACGCCGCCTGTTTAGATTCGCTGCAAAAATATCTCAACGTCAGAATGCCGGCCAAGAAAGCTGCTAAAACAGCCCTATTCATCTCACGCGAAGGCAACAGATTATCACGCAGTATGATTCAAGTTATGATTAAAGAAGCTTTGGCGGCAGCAGGATTAGACACTTTCAAATTCAGTGTACATAAACTCAGACATACTGCAGCTACTTTAATGTATCAATTCGGGCACGTCGATATTAGGGCTTTACAGGAAATTTTAGGACACGAAAGCGTAGCAACTACCGAGATTTATACTCATACAAATCAAAGTATTTTACATCAGGCAGTCGAAAGCAATCCTCTGGCTTCAACCAAGTTGGATCTCAGTAAATTACCGGAAAACGAAACTGAAAAAGAAAAGTAATAAGTTCAATACCTATTGATCGGATGCGCAATTATCATAACAATAATTGCGCACTCAAATCAGGAATTACAAGATACCGAATACAGTTAAGATGTCACGTATCTTATCCCAAGGTTTCAAAACGATGCAGGCTACGACCACAGCGATTACAAGGACAATCAAAAATATATACTGATATAATAACTGCCGCTGGCGCTCAAACATTCTGGTGCGAGCAGCCTGTTTTATCGTTTTATAACCTTTAAAGCGATAACGCTTATTAGGACCTGTGCGCTTTAATTTTAATTTCATAGCAATAACCTCGTCTCCAAAATTATACTAAATTAATGCGCAGCAGTCGATACGTATCATTTTACAGTTCGTTTCTTTAACGTTTCCCAAGGATATTTTTCTGTTGTCGGCGCCTCTTTCGCCGGTGAAAATTCTTTCATGCAAAAATGCATATCCAAAAAATCCAACGGCGAAATTAAGCAGATAGAACTTTTAAATATCAGGTAGTATCGTTTTTGATCCCAAAACAAAATTGATAAATTATCAAATGCCAAGATATATCCGCGCCTGCTGCTTTCATTATTCAGGCACAAATCAATTGTCAATTCTTCTCTTATGCAAATTGATAAGAAACAATCCTGTAGACTGCCGTTACGCAAATTGTTATCCGCTGTTTTAGCAGTACCGTTTTTTTCTCGGGTGGAAAAATCAACTTTACCTAATTTGTTAAACATCAAATCGCTCATATAAATTATCCTAAACATTAAATTTTTTCCTTTCGGATGAGATTATTATCGCTCCCGATTGTTAAAAATAAAGGATAATTTGTATAAACAATACAGTATAAAAATATATTAACTTTATTATATTTTAATTTTCAGTACAGTGAACATTTATTTTTAATATTGGTGATAATAGTAGAATTTTCTGCATTTACAGGCAAATAATTGATCGGTAATTTTCGCATAATTGATAATTGCCGTTTAGCATAATGGCGTGAATTAAGCTGTAAGCTTGCAATTGCGTCGTCAAGTCCCATTTTTCCCTCAAAATAAGGGAAAAATTCTTTGTACGCAATTGCCTGTAAGCAGGATTGGCTATATTCATTGCGATGTTCATAAACTTTGCGTGCTTCCTGCAGTAATCCCTCTTTTACCATCATTAATACTCTTTCGTTAATCCGGCTATATAACTCTTCTCGCGGGCGGTCATAGGCAAACAAAGTATAAAGATGTGATTGATTACTTTTATGTTCAAAGCGATAAGCGGAAGCCGGATTGGCAGTTGCAGCAATAATTTCCAAGGCTCTGACAATGCGTTTGCAATCATTAGGATGCAGGACAGCTGCTCTTTCAGGATCGAGAGCACATAATTGTAAATATACAGGATTTTGCTTATTGTCCGGATGATTAGCAGCATATTGCAAATATTCTTTTTGTAATTTTTCCCGATAATCAGGATTAACCCCGCTAATTTCAGTGTAGCTGTCATTGTACCAAATTGCCGACAAATATTGTAAAGATCCGCCGACTAAGAGATATTTCCGTTTTGATTTCTGCAGTTGAGCGATTAATTTATTATAAGCACTAAGAAAATCGGCAATCGAATAATTTTCTGTCGGGGGAATTATATCTATTAAATGATGCTTTACCGCTTTTCTCTCCGCCGGAGTAACTTTAGCAGTTCCGATATCCAATCCCTGATAAATTTGCATTGAATCAAGGGAAATAATATCACTATCTGTACACATCGCTAAAGCCAGAGCTAAATTACTTTTACCGCTGGCTGTCGGTCCGATAATCACCGGAATAGTTGCCACTTTAAGTTCTCCTTCACTATTTTATACTTTACGTTTACACGCTTTTTCCAATTCATTCCGTTCCAATTTCAAGCAAACCGGTCTGCCGTGAGGACATTGAAAAGGATTAAGACATTTAAGCCAGGCGTCCAGTAAAGCCGGGACGCGCGTCCGTTCGACAAAATCATGCGCCATGATAGCACTTCTGCAGGCTTTGGTCGCTAAAAGGCGTTGAGTTTTGGAAAGCTCAGCGGCAAAACCGCCTTGCTTGACGTCTAAAGCCTGTAAAAGGTCTTCCACCAATTGTTTAAGGTTATTGCCGATCTGATCTGCAGGAATTGCCGCTAGAACAAAAGAGCCGTCGGCTGTCTGTTGCAATTTATATCCCTGTTCAGATAATTCCGCTAAATTTTCCGATATAATCAAGCTGTCTGCCGGATATAATGTAAAAGAATAAGGAACCAACAAATCCTGTGTTTTGCTTATTATTTTCTCCTGTCGCTTAGCAGCATTACATAAATTTTCATAAATAGTGCGTTCGTGCATAGCATGCTGATCAACAAAATACAAAGCATTGTCGCAGGCAAAAAGCAGATAAGTTAAGAACAATTGGCCAAGATACTCAGCTGACGGTAATTTATGTAATTCATCCGCTTTCCCGTCGACTCTTTCTAAGCTGGCATTAAACAGACGTTCTATTGTCCTCTTTTCTGCGCTAACTGTCGTCGGACCTGTTTCGCCCGCATCTATATTTGAAGCAACAGCGGAAATATCGTTGTAGATAGTGACATTTTCCTTTAATTCCGGGGTCCGAATTAGGTTATTTACAGCAGGTATCATAAATTCAGACTGAGTAAGTGTAGTATCAGCTGTTGCCGGATTAGAGGAATTATCCTGTTCGTTCGGAATTGACGCAGTAAACGGCTCGATTGCTTTAAATGCAGGCAGTTCACTTTTCTCTGACTTTAGCTCTTCGGTGTTTATAACCGGTGAATTATTTGGCGGGTAATTAGTTGCCTGCGCTTGCAAATAAGCGGAAAAACTGTTTTTTACCTGGTGATATACGGCACGATAAACTTCATTATCATTCCAGAAACGGACTTCCAATTTACGCGGATGTACGTTAACATCAACGAGGTTTGCCGGCAAATCCAAAAACAAAAAAGCTACCGGAAAAGTTCGGGTCATTAAATAATCCTGAACGGCAGCTTCCACGGCTTTCAAAATTATATTTGAGGCAAAGGAACGATTATTGACGAAAAAATATTCCATTCTTCTGCTTTTTCGTGTTAAGTCGGCACGTCCGATGTAGCCGCTGCAGGTTAAAGTAAAATTCGGATCACTCTCTATAGGAAGTAATTTATCGGCTACTTCAGTGCCGAATAAAGATTGAATAACACTTAAGCGGTCATTGTTGCCGGGAGTTTGAAGAATTATCTTATCATTATTACTTAAAGTAAAAGCGATATTCGCAGCAGCTAGAGCTTCTTCGGTTATAATGCGCGTAATAGCCTGAATTTCGCTGTTATCTTTTTTTAGAAACTTGTATCTTGCCGGCACATTATAAAATAAATTACGAACAATAAACTGTGTACCGTTATTAGCCGCACAAACTTGTTGCTTCAAAACTTCAGACCCCTGTAGTTCCACCATGTAAGCATTTTCCTGCGTAGACGGTTTACTAATTAAAGTTACATGACTGACGGCAGCTATAGATGCTAAAGCTTCACCGCGGAAACCCATGCTGAGCAAATTATTAAGGTCATCAATTCTGCTTAATTTACTGGTAGCATGATTTTGAAAAGCCAATAAGCACTCATTTTGCGGTATACCTGAACCGTTATCCTGCACTCTGATTTCAGCAATTCCCCCCTGTTTGACGGCAACATCTATTCTGCTTGCACCGGCGTCAATAGCGTTTTCTACCAATTCTTTCACAACTGAAGCCGGTCTTTCAATCACTTCACCGGCAGCAATCTGTTTAATCGTCTGTTCATCTAACTGTTTAATATGTGCCATAATAACCTCAATCATCAAGCCTTAAGCTCTTTGGCTTTTTCAATTAATTCATTCAAAGTGTGCAAAGCGTCCAGAGGGCTCAAAGTATTAATATCCGTATCTCTTAAGGTTTGCAGCAAGGCATCTTTGGCTTCACTTTGAGGCGAGAACATTTGTAATTGCTTCTCTAAAGGCGCACGGTATTTCGGTATACTTAATTTACCGGCATGATAATTTTGTTTGATTAATTCCAACATAATGTCGTTAGCCCGTTCAATAATTCGATCCGGCAAGCCCGCCAATTTTGCCACTTCAATACCGTAAGACTGGTCCGTGCCGCCTGCTTTTAATTTGTGCAAAAATTCTATGCTGTCGGCATTTTCAGCTACAGTTACGTGATAATTCCTGATAGTACTGAAATGTTTGGCCAAATTTATCAATTCATGATAATGGGTTGCAAATAAGGTTCGCGGTTGTGCTCCTTCCGTGTCGTTCAAGGCTTCACAAATGGACCAGGCTAAAGCTAAGCCGTCGGCTGTACCTGTTCCGCGTCCGATTTCATCTAATATCAATAAAGATGCGCTTGTCAAATTAAGCATTATTCGGGCCGTTTCCTGCATTTCTACCATGAAAGTGGATTTACCCAATCCCAAGTCGTCCGACGCTCCTATACGCGTAAATATGCGGTCTACGGGGCTGAGCGTACAAGCTGCGGCAGGTACATAAGAACCTATTTGCGCAAGTAGACAAATTAGAGCTACCTGTCGCATATAAGTTGATTTACCGGCCATATTCGGACCGGTTATCAGGCAGAAAGTATTATTACAATCCATTTGACAATCGTTGGCGACAAAATTTCCCTGTCCGGCCAACTTCTCCAAAACCGGATGCCTGGAATCTTTGAGTTCCAGCGTCTTACCTTTTTGAAAATGAGGTTGACAATAATTGGCCAGTTGTGCCTGCTCAGCCAGGCTTTGAAGGACATCCAAGGTACTGATAATATCGGCATCCACCTGATAAGCAGCCAATTCTGCCCGGACTTGTGATCTTATATCTTGAAACAAAGCACTTTCCAGTGTGTATAACTTGGCTTGTGCACCTAATATTTCGTTCTCCTTCTCTTTCAGTTCGGGCGTGATAAAGCGTTCATAATTAACTAATGTCTGCTTACGGATGTAATAATCCGGTACAGCTGCCGAATTTAATTTGGAAACTTCCAGATAATAACCGTATAAGCGATTAAATCCTATTTTCAGGTTTTTAATACCGTTTTTCTGCTTTTCCGTTATTACATAGTCATCGAACCATTTTTGACTGTTGCTCTGCAAATCACGCAAATAATCAATCTCCTGATTATAACCGGCAGCAATAATATTTCCTTCTTTCAGGTTGTTGGAACAGTCAGGATTAATCGCCCGCTCCAACAAAGAAGTGATTTGCGGTAAAATTCTTAAATTGCCGACCAACTTCTGCAGTAATTCACATTTACAGTTTTGCAGCAAATCTTTAATCGGTTGTAAAAGTAACAAGCTGTCCTTGATTGCCAATAAATCTTTCGCTTGTAAATTACCGTTTCCCAGTTTACCGGCCAATCTTTCTATATCGTATATCTGTCCGATTAATTCTCTTAATTTTTGTCGACGACGATAATCGGCCAATAATTCCGTGACAGCCTCCTGTCTTCGGACAATACTTTCAACATCGATTAAAGGTCTTTGCAACCATAATTTCAGCAATCTCAAGCCCATACTGCTTTTGGTTTGATTAATAGCCCAAATTAAACTGCCTCTTTGCTTTTGTTCTCGCAGCGTTCGGAATAATTCCAGATTATTTTGCGAATCGGCATCGATTTGCAAGTAATTTTGCGGCTGATAATATTCTATTTTCTGCAAATGCGGCGGCAAAGTATGTCTGGTTTGCAAAATGTAGTTAAGCAGAGCGATAACGGCTTTATAAGCCAAAGGTGCCGAACTTATCAAGTTGTCACTTAGAGCTGTCAAATTGAAATTTGCCGGTAAATAATCTTTTTTTAAGGCATTATAATCACCGTCGACACAATAATTGACGGTAGCACCGTTTTGCAGCAACAGTTGCGCAATTGTTGAATTTTGCATTTTTTCGGGCAAAAGATACTCACCGGCATGATAATTTATCAACTCGTTGATAATACCGGTTTCTGTACAGCCGAAATTGATTTGGCACGCCATAAAGCGACCGGAAACTAATTCCAAAACGGCAAGGCCGTAATATTTTTGTTGTTGATAACAAGCTAAAAGCCAGTTGTTCTTATCCGCAGCCATAGTTTCGCTGTCAGTTTGCGTACCGGGTGTAACCAGACGGGTAATCTCCCTTTTCACTAAACCTTTAGCTAAAGCCGGATCTTCCATCTGATCACATACAGCCAATTTATAGCCTTTAGCTAACAAGCGATTAATATAATTGTCCACAGCGTGATAAGGCATACCACACATAGGTACCCGTTCTTTCAGCCCGGCATCTCTGCCGGTCAAAACCAGTTCCAATTCTCGAGCGACAATTTCCGCATCATCGAAAAAAAGTTCGTAAAAATCACCTAAACGATAAAGCAAAAGATAATCATCATACGCCGCATGGGTTTCACAATATTGGCGCATCATAGGACTTAAATTAGCTTCAGCCATGGCTGCTTGATACTTTTTCATTTACACTCACCATTATTAGCAGTTTTTATTCGGTAAAATTATCCGGCAAACCGTCGACGTATTCTCCTGTTAACGAAAATGTTTTAGCTTCAGTAATCATCACCCGACAAAATTTGCCTTCAAGATAGTCTCCTTTCGCCTGCGGGGTTTGTTCCCTGAGGCGTCCGGGAAAAGCCGTTTTCGGAACAGAAAAATTAATTAAGAAATTATCCGAACTTCTACCTGTATAGCGATCATCAACATGGTCGGACAAACCTTCAATCAACACTTCACAAACTCTACCGATTTGCGCTTGCGCAATTTCCAGACTGTGGCTGTTTTGTAATTCTACCAAACGCTGGAAACGGGCATCGACAACATCCTGCGGCACCTGAGCTGCTAAAGCCGCCGGTGTTCCGGGACGAGGCGAATATTGAAAAGTATAACTTGAAGCATATCTTACCTTATCCATAATTAACAAAGTTTGCTCAAAATCGGCCTCAGTTTCCCCGGGAAAGCCTACAATAATATCGGTACTGAATTGCAAATCCGGCATTCTTTTTTTAGCTTCTGCGACAATATTCAAATATCTTTCAATAGTATAATGGCGGTTCATATCATGTAATACCTGATTGCTGCCTGATTGCAAAGGTAAATGCAAATGCCGTTCAATATTAGGATATTCCGCCATTACATCCAATAATTCCAGTGATATATCTTTAGGATGAGAAGTCATGAAACGCAGGCGTTTAATACCGGTTTGAGCACAACGTCTCAAAAGTTCCGCAAATACGTTATTATAAGCTTTACGATATTCTCTAATTTCTTTACCGTAAGAATCTACATTCTGCCCCAGTAACATAACTTCACTGTATCCGTCGGCAGCCAAAGTCTTTACTTCCTTTACAATGTCATCCATATTACGGGAACGTTCACGTCCTCTTGTATAAGGAACAACACAAAAAGTACAGAAATTATTGCAGCCGAACATAATACTGACAAGTGCCCGATATTTTCTTTCTCTTAAAACCGGCTGGTCTTCCGCAATCAATTCTTCATTGCTGATATCATAAACTCTTCTGCTACCTCTTAAGCGGCGATTAAGAATTTCAGGTAGACGCCAAATATCGGCCGGTCCGAACATAATATCGACAAAGCTGTAACTGTGCTTGACCTTTTCCACATAAACATCCTGTTTCATCATGCAGCCGCAAACGCCGACAATCAAATTGGGATTAGCGCGTTTTAAAGCTTTAAGTTCTCCTAAATTACCATAAAAACGACCGGAGGCATTTTCTCTGACACTACATGTATTTATTAGAATTATATCGGCAGTTTCTTTATTTTCAGCTCGACTCAATCCCATTTCCCGTAACAAACCCGCTACTTTTTCAGAATCGTTATCATTCAGTTGACAACCGAATGTCATAATAAAATACTTTTTTTCATTCCCCCAGAGAGCCTTGTTTTCTACACACAAATCTCTTTGTCTTTGTAACTCTTCTTCACTGACCTGTTTGAATTTAAGCAAATCTTCTACCTCGTTCCAGCTATTAGTTTAATTCTAAATGTACGCACCGCTTACTTCAAGTATTTGACCGTTAATATACGTCGCCCGGTCACTTAAAAGAAACAGTGCCGTTTGGGCAATTTCCCGGGCATCTGCAGCTCTTTGTAATAAACTGTGTTCTTTAACAAAAGCGGTAATTTCAGCGTTGGTAAAACGATCATTCATTTTACTTGTAAACAAACCGGGGGCGATTGCATTTACTCTGATAGGAAAATCGTATAATTCTTTGGCCAAAGATTTCGTCAAGGCGTTAATTGCACCTTTGCTGGCGGAATAAGCAGTTTCCATCGCAGCGCCATATATCCCCCAAATGGAACTGATATTAATTATTTGAGCAGCGGAAACAGCAGCAGCGGCTTTCAATTGCGGCAGACATCCCTTAGTTAATAAGATCGGAGCGGCGATATTTACCTGTAAGAGTTTTTGCAAATTCTGCCATTCAATATCATTAACCATTTCGTAGCTGTCTACAGCAGCATTGTTTATTAAAACATTGAGATAAGGAATTTTTTTTAATACGGCGGCAAGCGCAGGCTCCAACTGAGCCGGATCGCTGAAATCTGCTTGCCACAATAAATAATTATCGGCACTTTTACCGCTTATTGACTGACAATCTTCAACTAATTTACGACAAGCGGAGATGTTGCTTTGATAATGGAGAATAAGGCTGTAATTTTCTTGTGCCAATAACAATGCCAATTCCCTGCCTAAACTGCCTGAAGCACCTGTGATTAACGCCCATTTAGATTTTGTTTTTTCTATCATGCCTTGACCTGCCGTTTTTCTTGTTTTCAGGGTAATAAAAAAGCCGTAACCAATCGTTACGGCTAAGCTGGTGAACGGATTCGAACCCCTGACCTGCTGATTACAAATCAGCTGCTCTACCTGCTGAGCTACACCAGCGTCAACAGCGAGAATTATCTCACACTTACCTATAGCTGTCAATTAAATAATTGTGAATAATTCACTGCGCAGTTTTGCTTGCCGACGTAGCATCTTTATCTTTATCGTCATCTTCAGTCTTATTCTGTTCCGTCTTGTCCTGTTTTTCTATATCTCTTTCAGCTGCCGTTTTAGGTTTAGCTTCAGGATCATATTCTTCACTGTGAGCTTCATTACCGTTCATGTCGTAATCTCCCGTGTCAAACCCGAAATACTGGTTAAGAGAAAGAATTAAATGGTCCAAATCAACCATATCAACCTGTGCAGCTTCTTCCAAAGATTCATCTCCGGACATGAAGCAACCCATACAGTAAAGTCCATGCTCCATAAAAATAGGAATAACTCCCGGATCCATATTCATGATATCACTGACAATCATATCAGGTGTTATTTTCATTTTGTGCCTTCTTTAATACTCAACTAATAAAAAAACACTTTCCGGAAGTTGAATATTCCTGCCGGAAAAGTGTTCTTAGGGAACAACAGTAAATTACTTATTTACGCGATCTTTCAAATTCTTGGATACTTTAAAAGTAACAGCCTTGCTTGCAGGAATTTGAATTTCTTCACGAGTTACAGGATTATGACCTACACGTGCTTTACGCTCTTTAACTTCGAAAGTACCGAAGCCGACAATCGAAACCTTCTCACCTTGCTCTAAAGCACTGCTGAAAGCAGCCAAAACGGCCTTTAAAGCAACTTCAGAATCTTTCTTTGTAAAACCGCTGTTCTCAGCAATCATTTCAATTAAACTGTTCTTAGACATATGATTCCTCCTTAAACTTACAGTAGGTATTATTAAGACTTTTCGCATGTTTGTCAAGCACTTCAGCCATAAAATCGCCCTAAATATGTGAAAAAACTCTTATTGACATTTTTATGCCGATTTATGCGGCAGCTGTAAGCGGGCTAAAGCTTGAAAAGTTTGTAATTTGTCATCTAAGGTTCGCTTAATAGCAGCTGTTTCCGTCGGTGAAAAATCCGGTTCATGTTTGGCTAAATATTCAACTAAATCGGGCAACTGCGCCAAAGCTGTAAGATAACGACGCAAGGTTGCCAGTAAATCGGAAAGATTACCGTTAAATTCAGCCTTTCGCAAAGTATAATTTACGGCTCGATTAATCTGCTTGACGGAGCAACCGAAGTAACAGGCGGCTTGAGGATAAATTTTACGATTATAAGGTTTTAATTCACAAGCATCACAATCGGAATGTTCAGCAATAAATTTCAGAACACTGTAACCTATAAGTTGCGCATCAAAATGCCAAACACGAAATAAAAGTCGGATCAAAGTATTACGAGCCAGACAGAAATGCGGATAATCGGCTGTTTTCTGCGGATAATTGAAATTCGTTGTTTGTAAAATATGCAATATCCTGCTGCTGAGAGAAAGAGAGCCTGAATTTCGATTGGAAACACGGGCATCAATGTAATACTCAACACGATTGGAACTGTCGGTAATGGCGAGATAACCCTGTTGCTTCAGCTGGCGGCTGAGCAGATCCAGTAATTCTTTGTCATTGGCAACAACGACAAAATAAGGCGAACAATAATGATTGTTGCGCTCGGAATTGAAATAAACGGACATAAAAAACTCCTTGTGAAATTGAATTTGCTACAAACACACAAAAAGCTCTAATTAATAATAATACAAATTGCCTATTTTTCAAAATGGGATTACAAAATATATTGTCTTACTGCCCGCGCAAATCCAGCACAATTATGATTTTCCGCCAAATGATAAGATTGCAGTCTATTTCGCAGAGTTTTAACGGCATTCTTCATAAGAAAAGGATAACCGACTGTCTGCAACATTTTCAGATCATTTTCTTCGTCTCCGAATGCCGCAATTTCGTCAATACCGACATGGAACAAGTCTGCAACCTTTAATAAACCTTTAGACTTATCGGAGCCTTTAACCATAATATCAACCGCTTCTTTGGCACACTTTAAAGCTGTAAGTTCCGGATAGGAATCCACCAAAGCACCCAGCTTACTAACTTGCTCACGATCTTTAGCGTGACAATATAACTTGACAGTTCCCGGCGGACACAAGTTACTTTTATTTTTTTGCCAGTCTGTATAATTTATCATCTCAATTTGCGGTAAATCATTGGACGCAGCCAATAAATTATAATAGCGGAAACGTTCTACCGCCAGGCTGTAATCAGGATAATAAATCGAAGTCGGCGTATAGACGAAAAAATCTCTCTTTTCTGATTGAAAAAGCCGTAAAATCGCATCAACCGGCGCATCAGGCAAATATGCTTCATAAACAGGCTCTCCGGTAAACGGATAACGTATCAAAGCGCCGTTACAGGAAATAATCGGTAACTGCAAATTCAATTGCTTGGCAAAATGCCAAGTATTCAAATCTATTCTGCCCGTTGCAAAAGTAAATAAGATTCCTTCTTCGTTCAAAGACTTAACCGCTCGGACAGTATTGCTGTCCAAGCGACTTGTACGATTCAACAAGGTTCCATCCAAATCTGAAACTACCAGTTTTATTGCCATTATTTATTGCCAACCACTTTCATACGCTTACCGCCATTAATTTCCTGACGATACATTTCCCAAGCGGAATTCGGATCTTCAAGATAATAGTAAATATATTTATCCACGAAATTTATATGAGTAATCAAATCGGAAGTTAAATCCAAATAGTCATTACCGTCACCGCGCATGCGAGCAAGATTCAGTTTTTCAAAAAGCAACATATCCTTGCTCTGAGAAGAACCGGGAATAACATTCAATTGACTGCACTGACTCTTGTTGAAAACCGTCTTAGTCTTGTTATCTGCCAAACTGTAGCACTCAATATGAGAACTCTTGTCCATATTGATGTAATAGATACGATCTTGCGCCATATTAACATAGCTTACACGATTATTAACCAGTATTTTATCCTGTTTCTGCGAAATATCATATAAATGCAACTTATGGTCTTTATCATGGGCATAGACGACTTTATCGTGATTCAAAGCATATTCCGTCACAGCATCATTGACCACAGTTTCAACTTCCACCTCACCCATATCTATGGATGAAACTGCAATACGTTTCAACTTTTTGCCGTCTTTATGATCAATGAAGTATAAATATCCTTTTTCCAAAAGTAAATGACTCGCTTCCGTATCATAAATCATTTGGAGATTTTGACCTTCAAGATCAACGCGTTTAATAGGACCGACTTCCTGCCATTTATCCTGTTTACCGCTGGCATTGGCTTTCGGCAAACGATTAACGAAATAGATATTGTCGGCAGTTACATTCAAGTAATTCACAGCCGTCTGCAATAAAACTGTTTTATTCGCGAAATCATCGTCTGTCTTCGTTAAATAAAAATTACTGAAATCCGGGAAATACAAAGTGTTTTTATATTTGGCGATAATACCGCTGTTCAATATATTACCCTGAGTGTTACCGACAGAGTCATTGTCACTCGTTACAATATTCAGCTCCTTCGCCAATTCTTTCAGTTTTTCCAAAGAAGTTGTGTCATTTTGGCTCTTGAAGAACTTTTGCAGACGTAAGAAGTTGGATTTATTAAGCGTTTTCTTATCCAAATAGCTTTGATAGATTTCACCTAATAAAGTTGTCGCTTTTTGCGATAAAAGACTCTCTTCCAAATTCAGCATATATTGATTGTCTTTCAGATACAAATCTTTGTTTTTGTGGAACAATTCAGTTGCCAACTGAGCCTCTCCCGCTTTAGCAGCGGTTAACAAATAATATTTGTTAAGATTTTCATCAAATTCAAACATATTCTCCAACAACTTGAACATTTTCAAAGCTGCCGGATTATTATTATTTTCCGTATCATGTTTGATCAATTTTAATGCCAACTGCGGATCTAAAGGTACAACAGCCTGTTCCGCAAAAATACTGTCAGCCTGAGTATAGTCATCTTTGTTCAAAGCAACCGTTAAGTTAATTTGCGCCAACTCATTTGCATAGAGAGCTTTTTGTTTAGTCGTTAAATTAAGATTATGAAACTCGGCTAAAGTATCGGCTAAATGTTCATTTTTGGTAATTGCTTCAATTTTTGCCAGTAAAAGCAGATTTTCCGGTTTCTTCTTTTCAGCATCCGATAACTTGTCAAGGCAATCCAAGGCACCTTGATAGTCAGCCTGTTTATAAGCGGACTGAGCTTTGGCAATCAGAGACTGAGCTTTTTGCTGTTTGCTGTAAAAAAGTGCGCATATAACGGCTATTAATACAATGTTTGCGACAATCAGTCCCGATATCAGCACAATTAATTTTCGATTTTTGCGTTTCATATTCTATTGCTCTTTCCTAAATTTACTTGCAAGCTATAATTATAAATTATTTGCGGAATTTTTGCCAAAATTCTGCTTCAGTCAAGCAAGGTATTTGCATTTTTGCAGCTTTTTGCTGTTTGCTGCCGGCCTCTTCTCCTATTATTAGATAATTTGTTTGCTTCGTCAAAGAATTTTGTATAACAGATCCGAAATACTGTAAAAGCAATGCCAGTTCACTGCGCTTATTATGCCTGAATGTTCCGGTAAAAACAATTTTTTTCCCGTTCCAGAAATTTTCTTCCGGCTTAATTTGCAATCTGTCATTCTGATCCAGATAATCTCGATCCTTTAACCAAGGATACCAAAAATCGGCAGGTGAAACGGAATTACTTTGTTGATCACTCCAGGGACGCGTAAGAATATCCCACTCCAACGTAGAAAAGTCCTGTAAAAGTTTATGAAAATTATCGGATTGAAAAATAGTCAGCAAATTACCGGCTATCTTTTCCCCGATATCCGGAACTGCCAGCAAATCCGCAGAAGAAGCATTAAATAAAGCTTGCAGATTGGGAAAATAATGCTGTAATTTCGTTGACATTGTTACGCCTAATTCCGGCAAGCCCAAGGCTATCAAAAATTTTGTCGGTGAATTGCTTTTGCTACGGGAAATCGCCTGTAATATTTCATCGAATTTCGGAATAACAAGAGTTTTTTCACCTTTGGCATTGTAAACAGTATTTACGGCAAAGCCTCTAATATCAGCTACCTCGGCATAATAACGTTGCAAGCGATAAATATCGGGTAAAGTGTGTAAAAAACCGGCAGATATGAACTGTTCCAAAGTTTTCTCGCCTAAATTAGTTATATTCATAGCTTCTTTCCCGGTAAAATAGGCGAATCGTAACAAAATTTGTTTGGGACAGGAAACATTCAAACAATATGAGTCCTGATCCGCTACCAACAATTCACTCTGACATACAGGGCATCTATCAGGTCTGACATACGCTCTAGCTTCAGGCGGACGGGAACTTAGATCCGGTCCGGTAATTTCAGGGATAATATCACCGGCCTTATGCACGAACACTTCATCGCCGATCCGTAAATCCAGCTTTTGCGGATAAGAAAAGTTGTGCAAACTGGCCTTACGGACAGTTGAACCTTGAATATATACCGGCGCTAAAATCGCCAAAGGAGTCAATTTACCGCTGCGACCGACTTGAACGGCAATATCCAGCAACTTGGTTTTCACCTGCTCCGGCGGAAATTTATAAGCAAAAGCCCAACGCGGAGTTTTACTTGTCGACCCCAACAACAGTCGATAAGACAATTTATCCAGTTTAATAACTGCACCGTCAATACCATAAGGCAAACTGTCACGCTTCTGCATGATTGCCGAACAGGCGGCATAAATATCCTCATTCCGACTATATAATCTGCTCTCGTAAACAACAGGCAATCCTAAACTTTGCAAATAACTCAATGATTCTTGATGACTGTCAATACTTGCCGGTACAGGGCGTTGCAAATTAAAAGCAAAAATAGCTAAATTTCGTTGCCGGGTAACTTGCGGATCTTTTTGTTTTAATGAGCCGACACAGGCGTTTCTGGCATTGGCAAACAATTTACTTTCCGCAGTTTCACTGTCACCGCCGTTTTGCAGTACTTTCTCATAGAGAGAATTATTTAATTCCTGAAAAGATTTCTTAGGCATATAAACTTCGCCGCGAAATTCTAAAATAGGCCAATCCGACGGGACAACAGCAGGCAAATTTTTAATCATTAAAGCATTGGCGGTAACATTATCACCTATCAGACCGTTACCACGAGTTAAAGCACGCGTAAGTTGACCGTGTTCATACAAAACAGCCAATGATAATCCGTCAATTTTTTCTTCAACCGTAAACTTCAGTTCCGCCGCTTCTTCCTTTTTTACACCCAAATTAACCAATTCGTTACGCATGTTGTCCAAGGCGGCAAATAACTCTTCTTTACTGAAAAGGTCTTTCAGCGATTCCATTTTAACTTGATGAGCTTCTTTGGTAAAATTTGATTTTTTTACTTTAGTATGATTCGGCTGCTTTGATTTATCGGTTTGAGTAAAAAAACTCAGTTGATCACCCGAGCCGACAGTTTCCGTTAATTTACTGTATTGCTTCAATTCCGGATATATTTCACTTAAAGTTTCAAGTAAACGGTAAGCAAAATCATAATCCCAATCAGGTAAAGAAGAATTTCCTTCTTCATAGTAAGCAACAGCATACTTTTGCATAACAGCAGCTAAATCACGATAAAAATAAGTTGTAGCTGCTTTATCTGAAAATACGGTCTGAATTAAGTCACTGCTCGGTACCTGTTTTTGGCGATATAAATTCGCAATCAAAGGATAGGCTGCAAAATAAGAGTTGAGATTAGATTCCATATTTACTCGTCAATCTCATAAGGATCCAATTCATTCAGGACTTCTTTTAATACTGCCAGTTCTTCCGAATTTAAGGTAATACCTTTAGTCATTCTGGTATGGTCGGCATTCCAACTTCTTAAATCATATTTAGGTTTGGCGTCATTCCAGGAAATAACATTCAATTCCAAATGCCAATTACCGTTTTTACTATCCGAAATAACATCAATATTTTTCTTAATTTCAAATTTCAATTCTTTAGCCGGTGCTTTAGCAGCGGTGTTTTCCGATTTCTTAGGCATACTACAACCTCTTCTAAAATATATTCTCAAGCATTATAGCCCAAATTTGCTTAGTTGACAAAAGAATTATCAATTTAGCCAATTTTCAAGTTTAATACTATAATACAGATGTACATATTACACAAGGAGAACGTTATGCTCTTTAAGAATTTTACGATTTTGGATGAAAATTTCAATTTGGTGGCCAAAGATTTAATTGTGGAAAATGGCATAATTACCCAAATAGCTTTGCCGAATTTATTGAATAACAGCGAAAATAATGCTATCAACGATTTTGTCGACGGTACCGGTCTTTATCTTTTACCGGGACTGTTGGATGAGCATATTCACGGCGCTGTTAATTATGATACGATGGATGCCAGTAATGAAGGTTTGGATAAAATCAGTCGTTTCCTGGCCGGCCACGGTATTACTTCATTTTTAGCTACAACTATGTCCATGCCCGTTACTGCACTCAATAAAGTATTTGATTTGGAGACAAATTTGAGCGGTGCGAAATTATTAGGTTATCATATGGAAGGTCCATTCATTAACATGAACAAAAAGGGAGCTCAAAATCCTGCCTATATCAGGAATGCCACTTATGAGGAATATAAAAATTATCATCATCGTGAAAAAATAAAATTAATCTCTTTAGCACCGGAAACTGAAGGTGCACTTAAATTTATCCGTCAGGCCGGCGAAGAAGTTGTCTGTCAGTTAGGACATACTTTAGCTGATGATACAACTGCTAATTTAGCTTTTAATTACGGAGCTAAAGGCTTGTGTCATTTGTTCAACGCTATGCCGGAGTTAATGCATAGAGCGCCCGGTACAGTCGGAGCCGGCTGCCTTAATCATACTTATGCAGAAATTATTGCCGACGGTGTTCATAATAGTCCGGCTACCGTTTATGCCGCTTATAAGATGTTCGGCGCTGATCATTTGATTTTGGTTTCAGACGCTATGAGAGCCGCCGGTTTACAGGACGGAGAATACGATTTAGGCGGTCAAACTGTCACAGTCAGTAAAGGTGTAGCCAGAATCGCCAACGGCGCGATCGCCGGCGGTATTTCCAATATTTGGGATAATGTCAAAAGAATCACTTCCTATGGTATACCGTTGCAGGATGCTGTCAGAATGGCGTCTTTGACTCCGGCAACATATTTAGGATTTGACAATCAAATCGGTAGCCTGAAAAAATCCAAGCGCGCGGATTTCTTTGCAGTAACCCACGATTTGGAAATTAAGCGAGTTTGGATTGACGGTAAAGAGTTCGATTTCTAAGTAATCCGATATAATTGGGTAAAAATTGCAAAAGGATGTCAATTATAATAATCGGCATCCTTTTTGTTGCCTACATATGCTAAAAAGCAATTTTCTTCATGGGCATAAATTATTCCTATAGCTTGCAAATAGGCATATATCATTTTGCTTCCAATAAATTTCATACCTCGTTTTTGCAAATCGCCGGCTATATCATCTGATAATTTGTTGCTTATTTTCCCTTGTTCATAAATAATTTTTCCCTGCGTAAAACAATTAAGATAAGCGGCAAAACTACCGTACTCTTTCTGAATTTCGGCAAAAACACCGGTATTATTAATTGCAGCTTTAATTTTGGCTTTATTTCTGATAATAGAACTATCGCCAAAAAGCTGTTCAATTTTGTTTTCGGTAAAATTGATAATAGAAAACTCGTTGTAGTCGGCAAAAGCACTTTTGAATGCCGCTCGTTTATTGAGAACACATTCAAAGGACAAACCGCCTTGAAATAATTCTAAAATCAACATTTCCAACAATTTCTTTTCTTCTTTTACTGCTCTTCCCCACTCATTGTCATGATAATAAATATATGCTTCGTTATTAGCATTAACCCAACTGCATCTTGGTTTATCAACTGCCAAATTTTTCTCCTCTTTTATTAAAATAAAGCCCTATTATTAAAATAGGGCCATAAATTTTGATCTCTTTTCTGAATCAATTTAACCTAATTCGACTATTCGGGCATTAACTGCTGTTAATTTTTGACAAACAACAGTCAATTTAGCGCGTTCGTTCTCTACTACCTTTGCCGGAGCTTTGTTAACAAACTCACTGTTGGCCAACTTATTTTCCAGACGCTGCTTTTCCTTTTCCAGCTGCTCCCGTTCGGTCGCCAAGCGTTGTTTCTCTTCCTCCAGATCAATTAATTCACTTAAAGGAATATAAATATGAGTTTGCGGTAAGACTATAGTAACTGCCAACTTCGGTGCCTGACTTTGTGAACTTAAGAATTCAATAGAACTGACGCCGCATAATCTTTCAAAATAAGGCACGGCTGCGTGCAATAATTGAGAAATATGTTCATTATCGGTATAAGCGGAAACCTTGAAACGTAAGGAAGGTTTCAACTTCTTCTCAGCTCTGAGATTACGAATTTCACGAATGCCCTGAATCAGCATATTCATATCGGCAACTGCCGTTTCAGCATTCAATGTTTCAATTGCTTGCGGCCAGGATTCCAACATAATGGTTTCGCCGTGGTTAGGTAAATATTGATAAATTTCCTCAGTCACGAAAGGCATAAACGGATGTAAAAGACGAACAACTGATTCTAAAACATAACGTAAACACTGCAAAGCTGTCTGATGACTGCTGTCGGCAGTATCAAACAAACGTGATTTCACAATTTCAACATACCAATCACAATACTCATTCCAGAAGAAAGAATAAATATTATCCAACGCCGTCCCGATTTCATAATTGCAGAAATTATTGTTGACATTATCTATTAAACTGTTAACACGTTGTAAGATCCAACGATCTTCTAACTTCAAAGCCGGAGAAGCAAGCAAATTTTGCAAATCCGCTTGTGTCGGATAAGTAGAAGCAGCATCCAGATGGCCTAAAATAAATCTGAGAGCATTCCACAGTTTGTTGATAAAAGCACGTGCCGTTTCCAATTTTTCTTTGGAATAACGCTGATCATTACCTGACGCTGTCCCGGAAACGATAGCATAACGTAAAGCGTCGGCTCCGTACTCATCAATTATCTTCAAAGGATCAACACCGTTATTCAAAGATTTACTCATCTTGATACCGTTGGCGTCACGCATCAATCCGTGTAACAGCACATGATGGAACGGTGCTTTACCCGTTAATTCCAAGCTTTGGAAAATCATTCTGGCAACCCAGAAGAAAATAATATCATAGCCGGTAACCAAAATATCCGTCGGATAGAAGTAAGAAAATTCTTCTTTACTGCCGGGTGCACTGAAGTTGGGCCAACCGAAAACACCGAAGGGCCACAAAGCGGAGCTGAACCAAGTATCCAGAGTATCATTATCGCGGAGCAAATTTTTACTTTGACACTTGGAACAAGTTGTCGGCACGGTCAAAGAAACATTAATTTCCCCGCAATCCTGACAATACCACGCAGGTATCCTGTGCCCCCACCATAATTGTCTGGAAATGCACCAATCCCGAATATTGTTCATCCAGTTATCATAAATTCCCTTAAAACGTGACGGTACAAAAGTGACATCTCCGTCTGCTGCCGCTTTTAAAGCTTTATCCGCCAAATCCTTCATTTTAACAAACCATTGTTCGGACAAGCGCGGTTCAATAGTTTTATGACAACGATAACAACTTCCTACATTATGTTTATAAGCTTCAATTTTGACTAAATTACCGCTTTTCTCCAAATCATCTACAATTCGGCGCCGAGCTTCGTCCCGATTCAAACCGGCGTAAATACCGCCGTTGCTATTTATGTTAGCTGAATCATCCATAATATTGATAACAGGCAAATTATGACGCAGACCCACTTCATAATCGTTCGGATCATGCGCCGGCGTGATTTTAACACAACCTGTACCGAATTCCTGTTCTACATAGTCGTCGGCAACTATCGGAATCCAACGATTGAGTAACGGTAAGCGACAACGCTTATTAACCAAATCGGAAAAACGGGCATCGGCAGGATTAACGGCAACAGCTGTATCACCTAATATAGTTTCCGGTCTGGTTGTCGCAACTGTAATATAACGCCCCGGCTCATTTTCGATTTCGTAGCGAATATACCATAAATTACCTTCCTGTTCGGAAAAATTAACTTCAGCATCGGAGATAGATGTACGACAATTAGGACACCAGTTAATAATCCGCTTGCCACGATAAATATAACCTTTTTCGTAATATTTAACGAAAACAGCTAAAACAGCTTGAGAAAAGCCCTCATCCATCGTAAAACGGCAACGATCCCAATCGCAGGAGCTGCCTAAATAGCGTAATTGCTCTATAATTCTGCCGGCATATTTTTCTTTCCAGGCATAAGCACGCTTCATATAAGCATCATAACCGATATCCTGTTTAGTCAAACCTTCACTGCGCAATTGCTCAACTATTTTAGCTTCCGTCGCAATTGCTGCATGGTCAACACCCGGAATCCACAGAGCCTCTTCTCCCAACATCCGATGATAACGAATAAAAGCATCCTGGAAGGTATTATCCAAAGCATGACCGATATGTAACTGTGAAGTTATATTAGGCGGCGGCATTACAATCGTAAACGATTTTTTCGCAGGATTAACATGTGCCTTAAAATAGCCGTTCTGTTCCCATCTTTGATAAATTTCACGTTCTCTTTCCTTCGGCTCGAAATGTTTCGGCATTTCCTCAAAGTTCGGCATTTTCAACTCTCCCATCTTAAATTTGATACACATAGTGCAAAATTAAAAAGAAAATCCAACTGACAGCACCGGTTGCAGCTGCAAAAAGTAACAAATTTCTCTTTAATTTCAAATCCAATATCAATTTCTCGTAATATTCTTTTTTTTCAGCATCCAAAGCGGCCAAGCGTTGGCTTTCCCGACTGTTCAACTTAAACTGCAAGTGAAAATGCTTACGTATATACCCTGCAAAATAAACACATAACATGGAAATCAAGCATATAGCTAATAAAATGTATGCCAAAACTTTTAAAATGATAACCATATTTACCTCTTTCTTATAATAAAAAAAGGTTCAACTTGCGGTTGAACCTCTTTGTACACTGCCGAAGAAGGATTCGAACCCTCACATACTGCTCCAGAGGCAGCTGTGCTACCTTTACACCATTCGGCAATCGACACAAAAGATATTATCTTTTATTCGACTGTTTGTCAAGTGTTTTAACTAAAATTGTCAAAAAATTTCAGTAAATCCTTGCCGCACAAAAATATGATGCTTACGCTACCGCTTGCGCGAAACGTTTTCCCAAATCACGGCATTTAGCCAAATCCTCTTCTTCAGGATCATCAAAAGCAATTAAACCGTGACCGTCAAAAAGATCAACGTTGTTATCCAGACATGTCTGAGACCATGTATCCATCCATTCCCCTTCCGCCCAGGAGTAGGAACCGAAAAGAGCAACTTTTTTACCTGCCAGGCTCGGCAACAGTTCTTCAAAGAAAGGAGCAAATTCGCTCTCTTCCAATTCTTCATTTCCCATTGCCGGGCAACCGAGAATAATATACGGCAAATCTTTGCATTCATCAGCTGTCGTATCAGCTACATTAACTACTTCAGCAACGGAACCTGCAGATTCAATACCTTCAGCTATAGCCTCAGCCATAGTTTCAGTATTACCGGTACCTGTCCAAAACACGATTTTTATATTAGCCATTTTAATAAACCTCCGATATTAAAGCGATATTCCAAAGTCTTATAAACTTAATGCAAAAATAGCGCCAACACAAAGCCGGCGCTAAATCGGAGTGACAAGACTTGAACTTGCGACCTCGTGCACCCCAAGCACGCACTCTAGCCACCTGAGCTACACCCCGTACTGCATAATTTTACTAAAAAAAACTGCTTTTGACAATCCTCATATTAAATAAATTAAATCAAGGCAGCAGCAGCTTCATCCAACAAAAGTATAACGCAGGAATGCAATTGTAAAAATGACGCCGGACAGGAAGGATCAATTTGTCCGCGTACCAAGTTGGCAACGGCCGGAGCTTTATCTTTGCCGTAAGCAGGCAAAATAATCATATGCGCACGCATCAAAGTTCCCATACCCATTGTCAGACCAGGTATTTGTTCTATAGCCGGATTAATTGTCGGTTGAATACTCGAATTGCGCAAAGCCTTAGTAAAATGACAATCGTTCAGTATATACGGTGCCGGCTGATTTAACAGTATGCTTCCATCATCAGCAACAGTAATAATTGCCAAATCAAGCGAACCTGATTCCTGTATTTTTTGTTCATAATCAGCTGCTGCACGAATAAAATCGTTTTCCCGGTAAGCAAAATTATAAAAATTTTCCTGCGGACAATCAGTTTGTCTTAAAAAGTCGGCCTGCAATAATTCTCCTTGCGATTTTTCCGGCTCTATTTGACAATACTCAACGGCATTGAAAAATTTCGTGTCATGCAAAGCCAACGAACCGGCTTTATATAAAGCTAATAATTTTTGATAAGTTGACTGTAAATCTTCAGCTTTTTCCAAGGCTATCAAGGCATCTGGTTTGGCTAAAACCTGTGCACAAACCATCATTGCAGCAGCCAAAGAAGCGGCATCTTCATTATTAAAAACATGAACTTTCATTATTTACCTCATTTTAACGTCAATATACTGACACCCGTATCTCCTTCACCGAATTCACCCAAGCGACAGGCTTTAATTCTTTTGTCATTACGAGCAAAATTTTCCACCATTTTTCTTAATATTCCGGAACCTTTACCGTGTACAATCCGGACACTGTCCACACCGCTCAAAACGGCCTGATCAATATACTGCGACAGTAATATTTCAGCATCGTTGTAACGCTGCCCGATGATATTCAGTTCCGACGGTAAACTTCGAGCTGTTTGAGATATTAATTTATGGTAACTCTTTTCTTTATTTTTTGCTTTAATTGCATATTTACTCTTTAAGTCTTTATCAGCAGAAGAATCTTCATCCGCATAATCCGAATTGCTTAATAATATCAAACCGACAACAGGTACTTTTATCTGTAAATTTTTATTTTTCAGAACAACTTCTTGTTTACTAAAATCAACACTGACAGCCTGTCCCTGCAGATGCAACTTAGGTGCTTTATAGTAAGCATTCAGAACAATATCGGCAGCGTTATTTATCACCTTATTCGTATCTGAAGCTGAAAACAGTTCATTAATTGTCTGCTGATGGATTTCACCTTGTAAATTATGTAATTCGGTTTTAACTTCTTTCCGCAACAATGTACCCAATTCCAAATTGTCGGGTAAAGAAGACACATTTTTATTTTGACTTTTATATTTAACGGCAAAATCTTTCAATTCTGCCAATAAACTGTCAACTTCAGCTAATTTCTGTTTGTATTCTCTTTGATTTTCCTGTAACAAAGTTGATTTCAACTTTTCCCGTTCTGTCTGAATCTTTTCCTTTTCTCTTTGTGCCTGCAACTTATATATTTCGGCATCACGTAGTTTATCATGCAATTCTGCTTGCAACTTTTTAACTTGACCGTTTTCTTTTTCAACATTGCTCAAAGCTTCAGCAAAATTCACATCCGCAGTAGAAAGATATTTTTTAGCTGAATTAATTATTTCAGGGGCCAAACCTAAATTGCGCGCAATCGTAAAAGCATTGGAAACACCTGCCGCTCCCAAAAGCAGACGATATGTCGGCTGCATGGTCTGTGAATCGAATTCACAAGCGGCATTCAGAACATGTTCAGTATTCAAAGCATAAATTTTTAATTCCCGATAATGAGTGGAAGCAAAAGTCATAGCTTGTTTTTGCAGAAAGCTCTCCAAAATTGCCCGTGCTAAAGCGGCGCCTTCCGAAGGATCAGTCCCGGAGCCCAATTCATCCAGCAAAACTAAGCTGTCGCTGTCCGCTTTATGTAAAATCGTAATAATATTGCGCATATGAGCTGAAAATGTCGATAAGTTCAATTTAACCGACTGCTCATCACCGATATCGACAAATATATGCTGATAAAAAGGAAAAGTAGAACCGCTGTTAACCGGAACTGCTAGACCGCTTTGGGCCATAACCTGCAACAAGGCTATAGTTTTCAAACATACGGTTTTACCTCCGGTATTAGGACCTGTAATTAACAATTGTCTGATATCTGCACTTAAAGTCAGATCCAAAGGTACAACCTTGGTTTTATCCAATAAAGGATGACGCGCTTTAAGCAAATGTAAATCAGCCTGCGGCAAAAAATTGATTGTTTCCGCCTGCATTGTTTTGGCCAGCTTCCCCTTAGCAAAGGAAAAATCAAGCAATTTTATCATGTTCAGAGATAACTTGAGTTCGGGAATTAAAGATTTAACTTGTAAACTCAAATTCAACAATATTCTTTGAACTTCTTTAGCTTCCGCCAATTGCAATTCCCTTATTGTATTGTTAAGTTCAACAACAGCCATAGGCTCAATAAATAAAGTCTGCTCACTGGCTGAACTGTCATGAACCAGACCGGGAACTTGCTGTTTATAAGAAGCTTTTACCGGTACAACGAAGCGATTGTTACGTTGCGTTATGACGTTATCCTGTAAAGCGATGTTGTTACTTTTGATTATTTTTTCTAAAGTTAATCTGACTTTATTTTGCTGTTCCTGAATTTTTTGCCTTAAATTCGCCAATTCTTTACTGGCATTATCCTGTAAATTATCTTCATCCAGAATACAACGATCCAATTCTTTCAGCAAAATCGGCATTTGCGGTAAAGTAGCCAACAACAAAGTTAAAGCGTTCAGCGTACTTGGCAAATTTAAAAATTCGGCACATTGCAAAACATTCTTCGCATCCCTGAAGTAATCGGCAAATTGCGGAATCAAAGGATTAAGGGACAAATCTTCAGCTAAAGCCGGTTGAATATAATCCTGTAATCGGTGTAATGCGCGCAAAAAAACCGCTACCTGTAATAATTCCGCACAACTGAGTGCGGCATCCAAAGAAACGCGCTTGAGATAAGGTTCCAGATTGGAAAGACCATATAAGGGTGCCTCGCCCCATTTATTAATCAGAGACAAGGCATCACCTGTTAAACGTTGAGCAAAATTCGCTTTTTCTCTTTCTCCCAGAGGACGAATTTGTAAGGCAAATCGCCTGTTATCAGGATAATGACAAAATTCAGCGAGATCGGCCAATATTTTGGGAAATTCCAATATTTCCAAAGCATGTTCACTAATAACCACGATTTACCTGCCGATTAAAACGCAATGATCTTAGCGCCCAAGATTTCATCACGGGCAATAGATTTTTTCATATTCAGAGCTTCATCAATATCCAGGTCGACGCACTTACCGCCACGCTCGGCAATAATACGATTTAAACGACCTTCATTGACACACTCGACAGCTTTCATACCCATGAAGCAGGCTGTCTGTCTGTCTCTTATAGACGGTGAACCGCCGCGTTGTAAGTGACCGAGAATTGTTGCTCTTGATTCAATACCGGTAATTTCTTCGATTCGTTTGGCAATTTGGACGGAATTTCCTACACCTTCGGCAACTACTACCACATAGTGATTTTTCCCCATATTGCGGCATTCCAAAATAACCTTAATGACATCACGATCAAAATCGGTTTCTATTTCAGGTAAAAGAATAACTTCCGCACCGCTGCTCATACCGACATTCAACGCCAAATATCCGGCTTCTCTGCCCATAACCTCAATAACCGAGCAACGCTCATGTGAAGATGCCGTATCACGAATTTTATCGATGCACTCCATAGCAGTATTCATAGCTGTATCATAACCGATAGTATATTCGGTTGAAGCAACATCGTTATCGATAGTTCCGGGAATACCTATTACAGGCAAACCGACATGAGCCAACTTTTGGGCACCTTTAAATGAACCGTCGCCGCCGATAACCACCAATACATCGATTCCGAAAACTTTGGCCATTCTGGCAGCAGATTTTATGCCTTCTTCTGTCGGGAAAGTTTTGGAACGCGCCGTCATCAGGAATGTACCGCCGCGCGACAGAATACCGGAAACTTTACTTGCTGTCAGTTCGTTAATTTCTCCTCTTAACAATCCGTGATAACCGCGGTTGACACCGACCATACGATAGCCGTAATATCTACCAGCACGGACAACTGCACGAATACATGCGTTCATACCCGGCGCATCGCCGCCGCTTGTCAAAACACCGATTGTCCGGACTTGTTTATTAGGAGTATCACCATCTTTATGATGATGACGATGTAAATCGGTCAACCAACCTGATAACGGTGGGACTTTCAATTCTTCCGCCGAATCGTTGTTTGTTTTTGTGTTTGTTGTTGCCGGTGTTACTGCAGCCGGCGTAGATAAATTTGAGGTATTATTCATATGCTCCCCACTCCAATCGTTAAGCATCTAGCAATTGAGATAATTATACCACAGATGCCAGCAAAGGATAAAGTCCGAAACTGATAAGCAGTACAATTAAAATAATTAACAACAAACCATATTTTAGCAGATATTTACTGCTGCTGTAAGGGCTGCTTGCCGCTACAGCTACGCAAGGCATGGCCGACGGTGCGGCAAAGGCATAAGCTGACAGCATCCCGATAAATATAACCAACAACGGTAAATTGACATTTTGCATTAAAGGTGCAAGTGAAAGGACCGTCCCGGTAACTAAAGTCGCTGTTACCATATTACTGCTGAAATTAGTTTGAATACCGGCCCACAAACAAAAAATAAAGACCGGTAAAATAGAGCTGTGCAAAGGCAAATTGTTTTTTAACATAGCAGCTAATGTCGTATTAAATTCCAATTCCGGAAGTGTTAAAATTGTACCCAAAGCTAAAGTAGATGCACACATAAGTAAACTTGCCCAGTTAACGCCTTTAGTAAAAGCTTCTGTAATACTCAGAATCGGTTTATCCTCTATTTTAATACAAGATAAAAGCATAACTCCTGCTAACGGTGGCAAACTCAAGCCGGAATTTCGGAAATAATGAATGATCATCTTCAATAAATTTTGCTGGCAATCAGGTGCTATAAACTTAATTAACAGATCAGGCAAAATCCAGGCGGCAATCACAGAAACAGTTACTATTAGTATAATTTTTTCCTTTTTTGCTAACTGTCGCTTCATATTCAGTCGGCTCAGTTCGATTTTATATTTATTCAAATTATCGGAGCTTATAAGAGTTAAATCCGGTCGCATTACAAATCTGAAAATCAATATTACCAATAAGGCGCTCAGGCAACCTGTGGGAACTGCCAACATGGAATAAGTCAGATGACTTATGGATAAATTAAGCATATCCTGTGCCAAACCCAGTGCAATAACAGGAAAAACGTGGGAGACAGTTGTCATACCGCTACTGATACCGCACATAAAAACTGTGCCCATCATCAACATATTAGCTAATTTATGTTTCGGCGGTATATGTAAAATTACGAATAATTCTTCCAAAATAGCCAAGTAAACGAAAAATAAAACAGTGGGCGAAACGACCGAACCGATGAATAATATCGAAGCAAAATAAGTACAGACAAAATACCATTTACCGGCGGAAGCTAATTTACTGTTAATAAATGTATAAGCGATTCGACGCAATAATCCAGCTTGGGCCGCCGCATAAGTTAAACTGAATGTAAACAACAAAAAAGCAAATATCTGATTGCCGAAAGCAGCCTGCAAAATTCGATTGAATGATACCTCAGGTAACAGACTGAAAGCAAACAATAATAACAATGAAGGCCAGTCTATTGCGACAAACAGCCACAAAAGCAAAACAGCCGCAAATTGATAAATAACTTGTGAAGCAGATCGGTTAAAGGCAGCAATCAAGGGTAAATAACGGCTCGTCAATACTAAAACAAAACATAAAACTGTTAAAATCACCCGAAAAATTTTATTTGTCGGTAAGTCGGTCATTTTAATTCTTTATCTCCTTCTTTTTTATCAAACTGCGCAACGACAAATTTTTCAGGCCGACAATATCAATAATGTTTTCTAAAAGTTCTCCAACTAAATTAATTCCCTGACCGTCTTTACTGCTGATTATATGTTTAACCGACTCATCATACAAATATACCGGGATCTTTCCGGGATAACGCTTGCATAATCTTGCTATTTTGACTAATTCACCCGCTTTATCAACAGGTAAATTTATAAATAAGGCAACTTGGTCAGAATCCGTTAGTGAAACATCATTATTTGCTGTAGAATGATACATTTGCATAAGCGCTGCCGGTGTATACGCTTCACAATTCTGCAAAATAAGGGAAGGCTTAAAATCATTTTTGCCGCTTATTTTTCCGCTGAAAAGATATACTTCATTTTCTTTAATCAAATTATGTAATTTTTGCCAAGTCTTGGCAAAACACAGAACATCATAATCGCCGTAATAATCTTCTACCTGCAAAATAGCCCAATCTGCCTGCTGTTTACCGGAACGACGTTTAATTTTATTTATCCAACCGTACATGAGTAATTGTTTACCGGCTATCGTATCATTTTCCGTCGTTAAAACATAACTTGAGGTACATAAGGGGGACTTTATTAATTCCGGATACTTGTCTAAAGGATGACCTTGAAAATAGACATAAGCATATTCTTTTTCATAATTCAATTCTTCCGTAAATGTAAATGCTTTATCAGTCGGGAATTTAATTGCATTCTCCTGCTGATAATCCGAATTATCAGACAAATTAAATAAAGATACCTGTTGCTCGGCGAATTTATCTTTGCTCGTGTTGAGTGTTGGCAAAAATTCAGCTACATACATAATTTTTTGCAAACGATTACCCGGAAGGAAATCCAATGCTCCGGCATAAATCAATGACTCAATCTTATTGCGATTGATATTTTCAGCCTGTAAATTACGCAAAGTATCGGGCAAATTAACGAATTTACAGCGTTTTCTCAGCTTTACTATATCTTCAGCCGCCGACATACCGACATTTTTAATTGCCGCCAACGCAAAACGAATTGTCCGTTTTTCGGAATCAGCTTGGAACTTCGCAGCCGAAAGTTGTAAATCCGGTGCCGATACTTTTATTCCTTCTGTCCGGCATACAGCTATATAACGGGCTAATTGTCCCGGAGTATTAATATAACTGTTAAGCAACGCCGTCATAAATTCACAAGGATAATAATGCTTCAGCCAGGCCGTTTGATATGCTAATACAGCGTAACCTGCAGCATGAGCCTTATTAAAAGCATATCCGGCAAAAGATAAAATATAAGTATAAATTTTTCTGGCTATTTCTTCCGGTACCCCGTTATTAATGGCGCCCGGAACAGCGGCAGCATCACTGTCTTCCAATTTACCGCCGTAAATAAATAACTTTTCATAACGTTGTAAAAGTTCCGGTTTTTTCTTAGCCATTGCCCGCCGAATAATATCGGACTGTCCCAAAGAAAAGCCTGCTAAATCACGCACTATTTGCATTACCTGTTCTTGGTAAACTATAGCTCCGTAAGTTAAACTCAAGCTCTTTTTCAACAAAGGATGTAAATATTTAATTTGGCTCGAATCATGTCTGGCCTTAACATAGTCAGGTATTTGCTGCATCGGACCCGGACGGTACAGAGAAATACCGGCGATAATATCCTCCAGCTTCTCCGGTTTAAGCGTTTGCATAAAAGCAGTCATACCGGAACTTTCCAATTGAAAAACACCGGCCGTTTTGCCTGAACTTAAATCTTCATATATTGCCGGATCAGCGTATCCCAACTTAGAAAAATTAATTTCCGTGCCTGTCTTTTCCTCAGCCTTCCTACAAGCTTCGGCAATTACAGTTAAAGTTCTTAATCCTAAAAAATCAAACTTCAGCAAACCGACATCTTCAATTAAATCCTTGTTGTATTGAACTACCGCTGTTCCGTCGTTTTGCGTTAAAGGTGCAATATCGGCAATTCTTTTTCCGCAAATTATAACGCCTGCAGCATGAGTGCTGGTATGTCTAGGCAATCCTTCCAATTTTAGGGCAATATCATAAGCTCGTTTGAAATCGGCTTTCTGCTCGTATAACATTTTTAATTCTCTACTTGCGCTCAAAGCTTCTTTAAGAGTTATATTCAAACGATTGGGTATCAATTTTAAGTACGTATCAGCTTCTTTCGGAGTTTTCCCGAAAACACGTAAAATATCTTTCAGACAAGCTTTAGCGGCTAAAGTTCCGAAAGCTATAACTTGACAAACGTGATCCTTGCCGTATTTATTTGTTACGTAATCAATTACTTCCTGTCTTCTTTCATAGCAGAAATCAATATCAAAATCCGGCATACTGACACGCTCGGGATTTAGGAAACGTTCAAACAGCAAGTTGTATTCCAAAGGATCAATATCAGTAATGTTCAGAGCATAGGCTACCAAAGACGCTGCGCCCGATCCTCTACCGGGGCCTACAGGAATTCCTCGACTTTTAGCATAATTAACAAAGTCCTGCACGATGAGATAATAATCGGTATAACCCATAGAATTAATCACACCAAGTTCCATATTTAATCTTTCCAGATAATCAGACTTGGAATGTGCCGGTGAAGAATAGTGCTGCAATCTTCTATTTAAACCTTTGATCGCCAATTCCTGTAAATATGTAGTTGAAGTAAAAGCTGCAGGCGGTTGAAATTCAGGTAAATATAATTTGCCGAAAGTTAATTTAAGAGCCTGACAGCGCTTGGCTATAAGCAAAGTATTTTCAATTGCTTCAGGACAGTCACGATAAAGTTCGATCATTTTTTCCGGCGAGCGCAAATAAAAATCATTCGCCGGTAAACGAAAGCGGGCCGGATCATCTGCCAAACTGTTTGTTTGTAAACAAAGCAGAATATCTTCCGCTTCCCGATCCTCCGGTAATAGATAATGAGCGTCACAAGTCGCTACCAACCCCAAGTTTAATTCTTGCGCCAATTTAATTAACTGTTGCCGACAAAGATTAAATCCCGGCACGTTATTGGCCGGCAATTCAATAAAAAAGTTATTTTCTCCGAACAAATTTTTATATTTAACGGCGATTTCCTGTGCAACTTTATAGTCATTGCGTAAGATTGCCTGCGGTATTTCGCCTTGGCAGCAGGCGGACAAGGCTATCAGCCCTTTGTGATACTGTTGCAACAGTTCATGGTTAACTTGCGGCTTGGAGGCAAAATCCAGACAGGCATGCGAAACTAAAAGATTTAAATTATGCAATCCCTCGTTATTTTCGGCCAACAGAACTAAATGATAAAGTTCATCGACAGTTAATTCTACGCCGATAATAGCCTGTAAACCGGCAGCTTGCATTTTCTGATAAAATTCAACAGCTCCGAACATATTGTTATGATCGGTCACGGCGCAGGCGGACATACCCGCTTTTTTCAAATAATCAGGCAGTTGGGTCAACCTGATTGTTCCGTCTAAAAGCGAGTATTCACTGTGAACATGTAAATGTACAAATTTCTCCGCCAAACTGTTTTCCTCTTACATTATGCCGTCTAAGGTTTTATGCATAACTTCAGCCATTAATTCAGCTTTGGCACGTGAATCGCTTTCAGACTCGGCATAAGCTGCACAATAAACTTTTAATTTAGGTTCGGTACCTGAAGGACGGATAGCGACAAAATCGGTATTATTAGCGAACTTAAAACGCAACACATCCGATTTAACCGGCATATCCAGCGCTTTAACTTCTCCGGTAAGACAATTTTTAACTGTACCGCTAAGATAATCTTCCACCGCTACAATCTGCAAATCAGGGAATTTCAACTTTGTTTCATCGGCACGTAAAGCTGCCATCGCCCCGGCAATTTGTTTTTGCCCTTGAATACCTTCACGTACCAATGAAAATACTTTCTCGGTTCCATAGCCGTATTTTCGGAATAAATCCTGCAGAAGGTCATTGACGGTTTTATGGGAATCTGCAGCTTTAGCAGCCATTTCGCTGATTAACATGCAGGCGACAACGGCATCTTTATCTCTTACTTCCGTTTCAGCTAAGAAACCGAAACTTTCCTCAAAACCGAAAACAAAATGAGCCAATCCGGTCTCATGATATTGCTTAATTTTTTCTCCTATATACTTAAAACCTGTAAGAGTCAAAAAGCATTTCACGCCATATGAAGCTGCTATTTTTTCAGCTAAAGCGGTAGAAACAATAGTGGTTACGACAAAAGAATCCGGTGCCAGACTTTTAGTTGCAACTTTAGCCGACAAGATATATTCCATCAACAGCAAACCGATCTGATTACCGCTTAAAATCTGATAAGTGCCGTCAGTTTTCTTCACTAAAAGACCGGTGCGATCGCTGTCGGGATCTGTAGCTATAACCAAATCGGCATCAACTTTATTGGCCAACTTAATGGCTCTTACCCAAGCACACGCTTCTTCGGGATTGGGATAAGGAATAGAAGCAAAATCACCATCCGGTTTTTCTTCTTCGGGTACGGTAATGACATTTTCAAAACCGATAGCTTTAAGAATGCGATTAACAGGTTTATTACCGCAACCGCATAAAGGCGTATAAACTATTTTCAAATCTTTGTGCCGTTTGACAACATCCTTATCAATTTGTACCTGCAGGAGCATGTTTTGGAAAGCTGTATCAAGGTCCCGGCCCACATAAGTCAATAAGCCCTGTGCAACAGCCGTTGTTTCATCCAACCACTGCAAAGTTCTGACATCTTCAATCCCCGCCATTTCACGCATAATAACGTCGGCCGCTTCCGGAGGCATCTGTCCCCCGTCTTCCCCATAAGCTTTATAGCCATTGTATTTAGCCGGGTTATGGCTGGCGGTAATCATAACACCGCCGATACAATTGTAATATCGTACTGCAAAAGAAAGCATCGGTGTCGGCCGCAATTCATCAACCAGACGTACCGGTATACCGTGCTTGGCAAAAACCAAAGCTGACTTTTTGGCAAAATCCAAAGAATTATGTCTGGAATCATAAGAAATTACCAAGCCTCTTTGTTTCTGTTCGGCTGACAAACTGTCAATATAACGGGCAAAAGCCTCACTTGCCAAACTGACTGTATAAATATTCATACGATTGGTTCCGGCGCCCATGATTCCGCGTAAACCTGCAGTACCGAATTCCAAATATTTATAGAAACGCTCTTCTATTTCCGCAGCATCCCCGGCAATTTTTTTCAATTCATTGCGGGTATCGCAGTCAAAAAAGTCATCAGTCGACCATAATTTATACAGTTCCTGACTGTCAGGTTTACATTTCTCTCCCATAATTGCGCCTCCATTACACGCTGTAAGTAAATAAACAAGTTACATTATAACATTAATCTAGAAAGCAACATCAAGCAAAGTATTCAAATCACGCAATTTTGCCGCCGTTTCAAAATCCAACTCCTTCACGGCAGCTTGCATACTTGATTGTAATTGCGCTTTAATATCGCTTTTTTCGGCATCAGTTGCGGATTGATAAACTTTAATAAGCTCAGCATAATGTTCTTTAATTTCAGCTTTAGACATAAAATTATTCGCATTTTCTGCAGCAATTTCTGTAAACGACTCTGCAGACTCGGATTTTTTCTTGGATTTTTTTCGTTTATCCGCCTGATATTTCCGTTCTTCCTCCCGCATAGCCAACTTGGTACTTAATAATTCCCGAATATCCTTTTTCACGGTCTGCGGAACTATATGATGTTTTTCATTGTACTCCGTTTGTATTTTACGGCGTCTATTAGTCTCACTTATAGCTTCCAACATCGCCGGTGAAACAGTATCGGCAAACATTATCACGTGACCGTTACTGTTACGGGAAGCTCTACCGATAATTTGAATTAATGAAGTTGTAGAACGCGCCAACCCCTGCTTATCGGCATCAAAAATACAAATCAGCGAAACTTCAGGCAAATCAATCCCTTCGCGCAAAAGATTAATACCGACAAGTACATCATATTTCCCCAAACGCAAATCCCGTAATATTTCACTTCTCGTCTGATTCGGTACATCGGCGTGAATATAAGCCGATTTTATACCGTTTTTTTGCAAATGTTCACTGATTTCTTCCGCTAATTTTTTGGTAGTTGTCAAAAGAAGCGAACGTTCATCCCGGCGGATACGCAAATTAACCTGTTCCAAAGCGTACGCTATCTGGTCTTCCTGTTTGTGTATTTCTATTTCCGGATCAAGTAAACCGGTAGGACGTATAATTTGTTCCGCCTGACAAAGAGAAACTTGACGTTCATACGGCCCCAATGTCGCCGAAACAAATAAAGCCTGCGGTATTTTGGCGATAAATTCCTCAAATTTCAAAGGTCGGTTATCGAAACAGGAAGGTAATCTGAAACCGTAATCAACCAAAGATTGTTTGCGTGAGCGATCACCTAAATACATTGCACCGATTTGCGGGATTGTCATATGGGACTCATCTACCATCAACAGAAAATCATCAGGGAAAAAGTCAATTATTGTATACGGTGCTGAAGCGGGGGCACGATGACTCAAATGCCGCGAATAATTTTCAATTCCCTTGCAAAAACCGGTTTCCTGCATCATTGCCAAATCATAATTTGTTCTTTGTTCCAAACGATACGCTTCTACAACTTTTCCGGCTGCCTGCAATTCCTGCAACCGTTCCCGTAATTCGCTTCTGATATTATCCAGAGCAGAATTAATAGCTTCTTTGCGTACTAAATATCTGCTGGCAGGATTGATACTGACAAAAGAACGCTTGGCCATAGGTGTATTATTCAGCGCCTGCATTTCGTAAATGCTTTCAATTTCCGTATCAAAAAAATTAACTCTAATATAAATGTTTTCTGATTCTATCGGAAAAATATCCAAAACGTCGCCATGCAGACGAAATTTGCCCCTTTGAAAGTCGAAATCATTTCTTTCGTACTGTATACTGACCAATTTAGCAATAACATCTTTAATACTTTTTTGCTGCCCGACCCGTAATGATAATGTCAGATTAATATAATCAAGAGGCGAAATTAAACCGTATATACAGGAAACGGTAGCTACAATAATAACATCCCGCCGTTCCAGAACACTGCTGATTGCCAAGTGACTTAAACGATCAATTTCTTCATTTATGGATGCATCTTTTTCAATGTAAGTGTCAGTTTGGGCCACATAAGATTCAGGCTGGTAATAGTCATAATACGAAACGTAATATTCCACTGCATTGGTAGGAAACATCGCTTTAAATTCGGCGCATAATTGGGCAGCCAAAGTTTTAGTATGAGCAATAACTAAAGTCGGGCGTTGCACATTGGCTATAACATTAGCCATGGTAAAAGTTTTACCGGATCCTGTAACACCTAACAGACTTTGAAAACGATTACCGGCTTTAATCGAAGCCGTTAAAGCGGCGATAGCTTCAGGTTGATCTCCTGTCGGGGCAAACTTACTCTGTAAACGAAAAGGCTGAGAATTCATGCGATTTCGCGCGTGTAAATCACTCAAACTTCGTTGCGTCAATTGATCTTCCAATTCAGCCCTCTTCCGGTTTCTATTATAAAAAAAGCTTACTGAAAAGTAAGCAATGAAACAGGGGAGACAGGATTTGAACCCGCAACCGACGGTTTTGGAGACCGTTGCTCTACCGTTGAGCCACTCCCCTATAGCTATGTTAATATAGTGAAAATAATTTAATTTGTCAAGTGGTCAACGGCAATTTGTGCTTGACATCAGTTCTGTACAATTGCAGTTGGGTAAACGGGCAACACTTAACCGACGTATTCATTTATAAAGCTTCAAGCAGATAGAACCCCCTTCATTTAAGATGAAGGGGGAAATTATTGTCAGCAATTAGTCAATTCACAATAAAGATAATTCTTCAGCAGCTTTACCCTTGCGGATTCTGTTGCGGTTCTCCAAGTAGACATTTGTAGACCGGAATTTCTCCTCTTTTCACTCTTTCCCAAGATAATTGTATTAATATTTTGCTGAAATTCAGTTCGAATACAGCTCCCAAAAGAATTATATAACCGATACTGGGAATATTACGCGCATTCTCCCAATTACTTATTTCTACTTGCGTTGTGCCGATAATCAAAGCTAACTGTTTCTGCGTTAACCCCCTTCTGACTCTTAAAGCTCTCAATTCCGAAGCAAATAATTTTACTTCACTTTCTGACAACATTGCATAATTCTTCATACAATTACACCTCCTTGAGAATATAACGTTAAATATCATTTATTCTATGATATATATTTAATACTAAAGCATTTATTTTATACAATTTTATTTTATTTATCTCTTATTTGTAATTTATAGCCTTTTATATGTTAAATTTTATTTAACGTTTTATTATTCTCGTCGAGATAGCTTTAATTTACAAATTCAAGCGCCGAAACTCGCGCAAACAGGCAGCCGGATCTTTATGATGGAAAACTTCAGTCCCTGCAACCAGCACATCCGCCCCGGCAGCCACAAGCTCTCTGCAATTATGCAACTTTACTCCACCGTCAACTTCAATCAGACAATCTGCATTACGCTCGTCTATCATTTGGCGTAATTCTTTTATCTTTCCTAAAGTGTAATCAATAAACTTTTGTCCGCCGTATCCGGGATTAACTGACATTAACAAAACCATATCACATAAAGGTAATAAGTCTTTGATTAAGCATACAGGGGTTCCGGGATTAAGCGCTACAGCAGCACCTAAACCTAAATCTCTTAAAGAACGCAGAGCCTGATCAGGATGTTTACTCGCTTCCAGATGAAATGTAATACTCGAAGCTCCGGCATCCTTGAAACGTTGAAAATACCTTTCCGGTTCAATAATCATAAGATGTAAATCGAGCGGTTTTCGACTCACTTGTCTGACAGCTGCCAATAAAGGAAAACCGAAAGAAATATTCGGAACGAAAACTCCGTCCATCACATCAAAATGATACATATCGGCTTCCATCTCCACCTTAGCCAAATCTGCTTGTAAATCGGCAAAATTACAAGCTAAAAGAGAAGGACTTAAATACAACTTCTTGGATTCACCCGCTATATCTGCAATTTTCATATAAATCTCCTCTGTTATTGTCAGTCAAGTATAGCACGAAAGCTGAAAAAACTTAGCTGATAATCTGTATAAAAGAACTTTATTCCGCTAACACCGCAACGTACAGTCCGAGAATTTGCAGCGTCAGCCTGCGAATATTTATTTCTCTGCTCAACTAAAACTAAATATAAGTTTCGAATAATCTTTTTCGTGTACAATTGATTCCAGCAATATGCCGCCTTGTACAAACGATGTAATTGTTTGCTGCTTAAAGGGAAATTATCTTCCACTGAATTTCGGCGAAATTTAACTTCAAAAAGATACACAGCCGCCTGCGATTCGGCAGGATTTTCAGCCAATATATCAACTTGACCGGCACCTTGTAATTGCGGCCGCCAATTATGCCGCACAATTTTCCAACCGCGCATTTTTAAGAAATTACAGACAACTTGTTCCGCTCTTAAACCTTTAACTGTTGTTACTTCCTGTTTTTTCATATTTTCTTACTGACCTCCCTCTTAAAAGTACTGCAGGAAGAAAGCGTGAAAACAAGAAAATTAAGACAAAAATTCAAAATTATTCCGGCTGCTTTTTTTCTTTCCATTTACGCAAAAAAAGCTCCCGATGCCAAATTGTCGGGCCGTATTGATCCAGGGCTTCGTAATGTTCTTTCGTACCATAGCCTTTATTTTTCTGCCACAAATATTCCGGATATTGTTGCGCCAATTCCGTCATCAGCTGATCCCGGTAAACTTTGGCTAAAATAGAAGCTGCTGCAACAGAATAAGATAAACTGTCACCTTTGGCCGGATGTTCCGATTTATACTTCGTTTTATAAGATAAATCAACATAATCCGCTATTACTGCATCAGGCTGAGGTGATAAAGCTTTTAAAGCACGTATCATCGCTCTTTTATCGGCTTCTAAAATATTATAAGTTGCAATTTCCTCTACCGAAGCTGTTTCAATATGATAAGCCACTGCAGCTTTCTTAATTTGAGCAGCCAAATTTTCTCTTTTTTTCGCCGTTAACTTCTTGGAATCATCCAAATTAGCCGGACAAGTAAAATCTAAAGGTAAAATTACAGCGGCAACTACCAGAGGGCCGGCCAAACATCCTCGCCCAACTTCATCCACACCGGCAATTAATCTCGCTCCGGCTTGATATAATTTTTGTTCGTATAAAGACTTTGTAGGATAAAAAAGCTGCCAGAATTTCTCAGCCGAAACTGCAGAAAGATTAATCCCGACCTCTGCGGCGCCTGCAACTTTTCCCGGCTTTAAATTATTTATATAGCTTGCCAAATCATATGGTTCCGTCTCTGCAATTTTAGCCTTGGTCATAGTTATATTTCCGGTCTTTCCAAACTTATTTTTCCTAAAGTACCGCTCCGAAAATCGTTCAGAAAAGACTTGGCAAAACGTTCATAATCCAATTTTCCGCCGGCGCGTAAGCAACCGTGATTTTTAACGGCTTGATCAAATAATGCTGGGCTGAATTCCGTTTTTTCTTCAAGTTTATAACGTTGGGCAAGATATTTCCCGTAATTTTCCCACAAATAAGCGAAGCTCCGATATGACAAATTTTCTTTATCCAATATAGTTTCAGGAATTGAACCGATCAGCGCCAACAATAACTGCGCTTTCTTTTGCTCAATTTTAGGCCAAAGTAAACCGGGAGTATCCAACCAGGCCAATTTTTGTTCACTGTTAATAATCCACTTTGTTTGTCTGGTAACACCTGGTCTATCGGCAGTCAAAGCACTTTTTCTCCCGACCAAACCGTTTATAAATGTCGATTTACCGACATTCGGTACACCTATCACCATTACTTTTAATGCCCGTTTTTCTAAACCGCGTTTAGTAAATTTATCAGTTAATTCTTTCGCATGCGCAAAAATAAAATTCTCCAACAGCTTCATTTGGCCTTTTCCCTTACTGCTATAGAGAAAAGCCGGCGTATTAAGACGTTCAAAATAAGAAATCCAGGCACGATTAATCGCCGGATCGGCCAAATCGGATTTATTCAATAAAAGCAAATGCAACTTTTGCCGGCAATATTTAGATAATTCCGGGTTACGACTGCTTAAAGGCAAACGAGCATCAGTCATTTCCAAAACAATATCAACTAATTTAATTTCCTCATTCAAGCGCTTAAAAGTTTTAGCCATATGACCGGGAAACCACTGAGCTTGTACATCCATAAATAACTCCTAATTACAAAAAAGCAGAGCACACAGCCCTGCCTGAACGTTTAACTGCAAATAAGACTTACTTCTTAATTGCCAAGCGCTCCTTAACACGAGCAGCCTTACCGGAACGCTCACGTAAGTAATACAATTTAGCACGACGAACTACACCTTTACGTACAACTTCAATCTTGGAAATTGTCGGGCTGTTAACCGGAATAACACGTTCAATACCGACACCGAACGACATACGACGAACTGTGACAGTTTCGCTCAAGCCCTTACCGGACAAGGCAATGATAATACCGTCAAAAACCTGAATACGTTCGCGTTGACCTTCAGTAATACGAAGATGTAATTTGACGAAATCACCGATATCCAACTTGGGTAAATCGGTGCGTAGTTGACTTTGTTCAACTGCTTTAACTAAATCTCTCATGCGTACCTCCTCTAAATTAACACCGGATGTTCTTGCACGCATCGCAGCGGACCACCCTGAAATAACCACGATATTATAGCAGAAATAGGGATATAAATGCAAATAATCGCTTCCAGCAAAGCAAATTTATCACTACTTCGAAGCTAAAATTAACAATCAGATAATCCCGAGAATCAATAAACTGTATAATATACCTGTTAACACCGCGAAAACAAGCAATACGATAATACCTACACGTCTGGAACTCTTATTACTGTCTACGCAATTAAAATGATGCGCTTGCGAAACTTTTTGCAAAACCGGCCATAAACTCAAGTATAGAGCTAAGGAAAGAATAAAGTTAAATGAACTTTTCAGAAGATTGAACGGCAAAATAGCATTAAGCAAAAAAGGAAGTAAAGTACTTCTGCTCATCGTCGGAATGAATATAGGCGTAAAAATATAATTCCATAAAATCATTGTAATGTTTAAAGTAACTATTCCTAAAAGCAGACCGCAGATCAATCTTTTTAAGTTACGTTTGCGGTGGATCGTATACGCTACCGGTAACACAAAGCTTATACAAGCTAAAAAATTCATAATAAATCCTATTATTCCACTTTTTGAAGTCGTCAGCATTTGTAAAAACGGCACGGCAAAACACATGGCCAATGAATAAACCGGATTAAGAATGCATGCCGCCAGGACAAAGAAAACATCCTTAATATCATATTTCAGAAATGGAACTGACGGTAACAAGGGTATTTCAATAAAAAGCACACTTGTATACGCAATTGCTATAAACAAAGCCGCCAATACCAATCTGCTGACGGCAAGAGAACGTTCTTCTCGAATACTCATAAAAAACTCCTTTAAAGACAAGTGCCTCAAAGAAGTCTAACAACTGAAAGCAATTAAACGTTTTCTCCCATCCGGACTTTAACTGTCGGTTTCGGAATTACACCGAATCTATGGCGAACCATTCGTGGACTATTACCACCGGTAAGGAATTTCACCTATCCCTGAAAACACAATGTCTGCTACTTAATTTGTCTGTATTATAACAATCCGTTTCCTGCGCGACAATATCAAGCCGACTGAAATTATGTGAAATATTGTGCGGAAGCATAATTCTATTTTTTAGGTTCAGCGGACTTCTTATTTTTTGCCTTAACCTTGTCCGCCTTAGCCGCAGCCTTCTCTCTGTAAGCATCACTGGCCAATTTCCAATTACCGTCATTACTTCGGCTTAAGCCCTCAATTTGAGGCCAGGATGACATACAATAATAATTGTATACACCGAGACCTATAGCCTGAACTAAAGTATTTTGGTTATCTTCATCGGCAATCCAACGCAAATCATCTTCATTGGAAATAAAACCGCATTGTAAAGCGGCGGAAACATAACCGGTTTCCCTTAAGGAAGTATAATTAGCTTGGCCTACGTGGGCGGAGGCATCGGCTGTTCTGGCAAAATAAGTAATCTTACTCGCTACAGCATCATATATATTGGCTGCCAAACTTTGTCTTTCCTTATCATTTTTATAATAGTAAGACGGATTGGCTCTTTCTTTGGCGGCGAAAGCAAAATTACCGTTACTTTCCGGTTTGCCGCCCATATCCTTCAACTCTTTTTCAAAAATAAAATCACTTGTTAAATAATAAGTTTCGAATCCCTGATTTGACTTTTCCAACTGACTCGAAGCACTCATATTCAATGAAAGTAAAATAACCTGGCGGAATTGAGACTCTAAATCCAGTAATTGCCTCATTTTAGGACTTACACCGTAACCCCAGGCCATCCCCATCCCGGATTTTTCTTTCGGTAAATCCTGTCTGTCATTATTTCTTTCCTTCATCTCTTCCGTTCCGCTTGCCAACTCTTCCAACCATTTAGCGTCAGCCTGTATTTTGTCCAGGTGCGGTTTTATCGCTTCTATTGCGTAATCTCCCGCTGCAGCTATTCTGGTATGTAAAGAACGCCAATCGTTGTTTTCTCGCAGCAATATGACTTTTGCACCCATATTTTCCAGAACAACTTTTAATTTATTAGCTAAAGAAATGGTTATGTTTGCTTCTATAAACGATTTACCGTCCGCTTCACCGCTTGCACCTAAATCAAGCGTACTGCCGTGTGTCGGGTCAAGGAAAACGACAGCATCGGTCAACGGCTTATTTTTCAAATTGCGCTGATTAAACGCCGCCATATCAACATCTATATGGACAGGAACACTTGCAGCTGCCGGCCACATCTCCCAGGCGCCTTTAGTCTCCGTTTGACTATTTTTCTTACTGACTTCTTGCGGGCTGTAACGAATTTCTACCGGTATTTTCTCCTGTACTTCTTCTTTTACTTCTACCGGCTTTTGCTGAGCTTTACGCATCTTATTGTCACCTAAAGTAGGTACGTCAACCCGATAGCACGCAGTTAAAGTAAAGACTAAACTTAAACTCAATATAAAAGCTGCCGCCCGCTTCAGCAACCGGCTTCTTAATCTTCGCTGCATAATCCGAACTCCCGACTATTAATCTGTATGAGTTATATTAACACAAAAAAAGCTGACAGTTATGTCAGCTTCAAGAGCAATGTGCCGAAATTCCTATCAATCGCTGATAGTCATATGTAACATCCACAAAGCTTTATTAAAGTAAGCAATTTCATCATCCAACATGACAACCGTCGCATCAGCTCCGATTTCATCGGCATATTTTCTGATTTTTACCGCTAAATCCCTTTGTAATTTCATATCGTGATACCAAATATTGTAAGCATCGCTATATTCAACTTCAGCAGAATCCTTTTCTTCAATTGTAGCTAATTGCAGATACGATTTCAGTGTAGCCGGCGGGCAGACACCGTTAATTCTCAAATGTTCCGCCACTTCGTCCAATAACTCCGCCCATTTCATATATTGTGTTTCCAAATATTTGTGTGCTGTAATAAAAGCCTTGCCTTTAACATTCCAATGCAAGTTGCAAACTTTGATATAGCCCAAGCCGTAATTTGCACAATAAACATTGAGCATTTCCTGTAACTTCTTATCCATTCCACTTACCTCTTTCTATAGTTTATTTATGTTTAAATGATAATTTAATTCTCAATTATTAGCTATGACTAACGGCATAAACTTACAAAAAGTTTATATTTCACCTTTCCCGGCGGAAAATAAATTTTTTCAAGTGACAAAATGCTATACTTAGTACGTAAGAAACGAGGCTCATATGAATGCTAATCTGAAACACCGACTTTGTCTGCTCAAACGTTATAATTCCGCTGTTTTCGGTCCGTTATGTAAATTAGGCGAAACTGTACTGGAACTGTTAATTCCTTATTTGATGATTAATTTGATTAACTTGATGTCGCAGCCGATAAACACGGCCGATTTATCCGGCGTAAAAAGATACAGACAAATTATTTTAACTTTGCTTGCTAATCCCCAATTCCTGCAAATAATAGCTTTATCGGTGATAACCGGCATTTTAGCTATTTCAGCCCAATATTTCGCCTGTAAAGCTGCTACAACAATTACCGCCGACATCCGCGAAAAAATTTGGCGCCATTATTTACGTCTTGATACTTTAAGTCAAATAAAATTACAACAATCGGATATGAACACCCGTCTGATTAACGATTGTTTAGCTGTTCAAAGCGGCACCAACCTCGGTTTGCGCTTACTTATCCGTTCTCCTTTTATTATCATCGGTTCCATCATTATGTGCTTTATTATAAATCCCCTGGCCGGAGGAACTTTAAGTATCAGCATCATTCTTATCGCTGTCCTCATTAACTATTTTCTCAGAAAAAGCTTGCAGGCCTACTACAAGATGCAACAGGAAGTTAAATCTTTATATCGCCAAATTAATGAAGCAAAATCCGGCCAAAGCTGTATTCGAGCTTTCATTGCCGAAGCAAAAATTATTGCTAAATTTCAAAAAAACAATAATTCTCAGGCTGCCTTCAATCGGATTTTCAGTCTGCTCAATGCCTATATAGCACCTTTAAGTCAGGCTCTGATTAATATCGCTTTGTTAATTTGTTTAATCTGTTTATCTTTAGAATTGAAAAGCGGTTTGGTAGAAGCTGCTACAATCATTGCAATTTACAGCTACTTCAGCAAGAGTTTAATTGAAAGTATTAAATTCGCCAATTTATTGGTTTCTTTGAGTAAAGCTATCGGCAGTTATCGCCTGATTAAAAGATTTCTACAGTTGCCGATAAATAAGGAGGAAAATTTTTCCTTATCTGTACCGGAACATAAAGAAATAGGTCTGGAAATAAAAAACCTGAATTTCCAATATTATCAACCGCCGGCAATTTTGGAAAAATTAAATTTACCTCGCCTGCATAGCGGTAATATTTACGGAATTTTCGGCCTGCAGGCCAGCGGCAAAAGTACTTTGGCTAAAATTATCGCCGGCATATTCCCGGATAATAATTCTCTGCACATATTTTACGATCGGCAATTACTGAATTTTCCGAACGCTGCTGCCAAAACTGCTTTTCTTGCTCAAAATGTAGCCTATGTAGAACAGGCACCTAAATTATTAAGCGGTACACTTCGAGGCAATTTTCGTTTTAACAGCCAATCTGATGCTTTGTTGGCAACTGCAGATACGGAAAAAGCAATATGGGAAGCTTTAAGCCAAGCCGAAGCGGCAACTTTTGTCCGGGAGAAAGGCGGTCTTGATTGTTCTGTAAGTGATAAATCCGGCAATTTTTCAGGCGGTCAATTAGCACGTCTGGCTCTGGCTATTGCTCTATACCGCAAACCTGAAATTTTAATTCTGGATGATATTTTGCAAGCTTTGGACTTAAGTACCGCTTTGTCCGTCGTCAAAACGCTCAAACGTATCAGTCAAAATTGTCTGATAATTTGTCTCTCTCAACGTTTAGCACCTCTCATCAACAGTGATTGCATATTTATTCTGCAGGACCAGCAGATAAAAACATACGGCTCACATCATCAGCTTTTGGCAAATTCTAATTATTATCGCGAACTTTACAATTTGGAATTTCCCACGCTCAATCAAGGAGAACAAACTAATGCGTAAATTTCTTAATTTTTCTATTTTTAATTTATTTGACCTGGAATCAACCGTTCAAGAAAAATTATCCGACATATGTCATAATTCTGCGGAAGTGCAGCAAAATAAGAAATTTCTGCATTATTCGGCCCTCTTTTTATGTCTGCTGAACGGTTTGAGTCTCTCTTTAATGCCTTTGACAATCGGCAGGTTGATTAAAGAAATTGCGCTTTTACAAGTATCCGGTCCGGCTTTTAAGTATTGGAGCTTTGCTTTTCTGGCGCTGATAGTTATCTACAGTTTGAGCACAATAAGTCTGGAATTATTACTTTACAACTTCACAATTGATTCCATTTGCAATTTGCGCCAAAATATTTTTAAGTTGATAAATTATAGTAAGTATGCTCAAATTCAAAGCCTACCTACCGGTAATTTGTCAAATTATCTGCTGGTAGAATTGGACTACATCGCTCACGGTATCGAAATGTTCTACAAACAATTTTGTACCGCCGCCTGCAGTTTAATTTTCAGCTTTATTATCATGTGGAATTTAAATCTCTATTTGATGTTAATCATCGTCATATTGAGTCCTCTTACCTTTTTAGTGACCAATTACATCAGTCATAAAACTTTTCATTATTTTACGGTCGCCCAAAATGAACAGGCTCAACAATCGGCTATGATAACTGAAACTGTAAACAATATTATGCGCATCAAACAACAGAATAATCGCAATTATGCTGAATCTACTTTTTCCGACTTGAATGAAAAATTGCAATTCAGTTGGCAACAAGCTATTTTCTATTCTTCTTTATCCAATCCTCTGAATCGTATTCTCAATAATTTAATTTATATTCTTGTAGCATTTTTCGGCTTGGTTTTCTTACAGATCAACACTGTCGATCTTGGCAGTTTGACAGCTTTTTTGGCATATACCAATGAATTCAGTCAGCCGTTCAGTGACCTTAACGGTGTAATAACGGAGCTTTCACAAGCCGACGGTGCTTATCAGGATTTGAAGAAGTTTTTACTCGGTTTAAGCGGCGAAAATCGCTCACTTCAAGACTCTGAACCGGTACCGACCGGAGGATTGAATGTGCAAAACGTTAATTTTTCTTACATCGAACAGCATCCTATACTTAAAGCAATCAATTTCTCCTTGGCAAGCGGCAAAACTTTGGCAATAGTAGGTCCTTCCGGGTCAGGTAAAAGTACAATAATTAATTTACTTATGCAATTTTATCAGCCTGACAGCGGAAAAATCAGTTTGAACGGCCAAACAGCTGCAACTGTCGCTCTGACAGATTGGCGTAATAATTTTGCGATGGTTTTGCAGGACAGTTGGATTTTTCAGGGAAGTATTCGCGAAAATTTACTTTTTGCCAATTCCGCCGCTTCCGATGCTGAACTTTGGGCAGCTTGCGAACGAGCGGAAATTGCGGAATTTATCCGTCGTTTACCTAAACAATTTGATACTGTTATCGGGACGGAGTTGATGCTTTCATACAGTCAGCAACAACTTTTAGCTTTAGCCAGACTATTTCTTAAGCCGGCTAAAATTATTCTTTTAGATGAAGCAAGTTCAGCTGTCGATTGCTTCAGTGAGATAAAAATTCAAAAGGCTATAAAGGAATTAAGCAAAGATAAATCAATGCTGGTTGTCGCTCACCGTCTGGTCAGCATCATGCATGCCGATAGAATCATTTTGCTTGAAAACGGTAAAATTCAAGAAAGCGGTTCTCATAACGAATTAATTGCAGCCGGCGGTAAATATTATAAGCTTTGGCAATCACAATATCCTTTAGCTCATAATGCCTGATGAACAGCGCTTATTTTAAAAACGCTCCGAACATTTAGGAACATTTAGGCAGCAAAGAAGCGTCCGACAGATAATAAACTCTTAAATTATGTAGAGCACGGCTGCAGGCTACATATAATTCTTTTTGCGCCTGTTCCGGCGGGAAGAATTTACTGTCGGCCAAATAGACAAGAACCGTATCAAATTCTCTGCCCTTAGCTTGCAAAGGGGTCAGAATATATAATTTGAACTCATTTTCTTCCGGCGCAGCATCAGCACAAGAAAGCAATTTTTCCACAGCAAAACCGGTAACGTCAGTTTCAAGTTCGCTGTTGTTGACTAAAAAAGTCTTTAAATCAGTTTGCTGCAAAAAACTGCGGAATTCATCTACTAATTGTACATTCGGTAAAATTACGGCCACACTCATCAAACTTTGGCCGGCTTGACAAAAATCCTGATAAAGTTTTTCAATTTCAGATTTTATAAAATTCCGGCCGTAATTATCGGCAGCTGTACTTTCAATCTTCTTTATTACTACTTCCTGCCCATGGCGCGGAACAGCTTTGACTTCCGTCTGCGGAATAAAATGTCGGCAAAATTCAGTTATTTCTGCTGTAGAACGATATGCCACATTAATTTGGCGGAACAGCAGCTTCTTTTGCTTCTCATAAAATTCTTTTAACTCCTTCATGAAGTTCTGCGGTACATTCCAAGAAATAGCTTGATTAAAATCGGCACATATTGTTTTATCGACCTTATATAAATCTTGTAAAATTATATGTGCTGTCGCCGGCAAATCCTGCGCTTCATCCACCAACAGATGCTTTATCAGCGTTGTATCATAATCTTGGTAAAAATAAACAACCATATAAGCTAAAACCATTTTGTCAATTTCATCCAAGCGCCCGCTTACACTTGCGCACTTATTTATAATCAATTTCTGCTCTGTCGCTGATAATGAACTCAACCAGGAATTAAAGGCCCGACTTTGATAAAACTTTTGCAAAATTACCCTTAAATCACTCTCTCCCAGCATATTTTGCAACTCTTGTTTAATTTCATCCGCTTGATAAGTAAAAGCCTTACCCGGCAAAATATCTTGCAAATAATCGAAAATCAATTGCGGTCGTTTAAACATAGCTTCACAGGAAAATTCCCGGCTGTAAAGGTCCTGCAATAAAGATGTTTCGACATTCAAATCATCCAAATTTAAAGCATGCGGGCAAAAATTATGGTGCGCATAATCAACCACAAAGTCTTGCAGAGCTTCGGCAAAAGCGAACGTACTGCACAAAGATTTTACTTCTACCGCAACCGGTAAATAATTAAAATTTGCGAAAGGCAATTTCTTATGCAGAAAAAGGCTGCGATACAAATTATCCATTGTAATCGTGCTAATATTTTCATCATTCAAATTGGGCAATAATTCCGATATGTACTCGGCAAATTGCTCGTTCGGAGAAATAAAAAGAAAACTGTCTGAATTCCAATCACGATGCAAATACAGTAGATAAGAAACTCGATGTAAGGCAATGGAACTTTTACCTGATCCGGCAATTCCGGATATAAACAGATTTTGCTGTTCCGCCGCTCTAATCAATTCGTTCTGTTCTACTTGAATAGTAGCAACAATTTGTTGCAGATGTCTGGAAGCCGGTTGACTCAAAACCCACTCCAACAACTGATCATTCATTAAATCGCAACGATTATAAATTGCCAATAAACGGCCGCGGCGAATAAGTATTTGTTGTTTCTGCAACAAAGTACCGTGAACCTCATTATCAGCAGCTCTATATGTACACGGACCGATTTGTCCTTCGTAATATAAAGAAGCAATCGGGCTGCGCCAATCGATAATCCACTGTTGATAAGTATCCTCATCCATTAAAGAACAAATACCCAAATGGTAAGTTTCGATTTCTTCTTCATTTTCAAAGCGAAATTGCAAGGCGGCAAAATAAGGTTCAGAACTTAATCTGACTAAATTTCTACTTTCTTTCTCCAAATCTGTCAAATACAAATGCTGCTGCCATAGCTCATGTTGGACAACCGCATTATCCGCTGCATTGGCTCCGCTCTTATATTCCATATGTTCATCGTAAGCAGATTGCTTAAGATTTTTCATATCAATGTTCATATGGGAAATTCTTTGATTAAGACGCTCTCTTAATGTTTGAATATATTTCAGACAATCAGCCAAATAAGCTTGTTCTTCCGTAAAATTGCTAACATTACCTTCTTGAATTTGCATCTTAAACCTCTTTTCCGGTAATCATGTACATTGCAATAATTATAGCAAAATGAAAAAATCATTTTTTAGCCAATTCATCTGCAATAAAATCTGTTAAATCTTCTAATGATAATTCTAATTTATCAAATAAATCCGGCCGTTTAACTAAAGTTTCATGATAGGAACTGAATTTTCTGTAGCGGTTTTGCAAAGCATGATTACCTTGCAAAAGTACTTGAGGTACAGCATAATTGCGCCAAATTGCCGGTTGAGTAAATTGACAGCACTCCAAACTGCCGGTATACAGTGATTCTTCCGTATAAGCAGCAGATTCCGGCAAAACTCCGTTTACCATTCTTAAAGTTGCGTCAACCATACTTAATACTGCCAATTCTCCGCCTGTCAAAACAAAATTACCCAAAGATATTTCCTGAAAAGGTAAAAATTCCAAGACTCGGCTGTCTATACCCTCATAATGGCCGCATAAAAAGAGTAAATGTTCATAAGAATTAGACCAGGAAACAGCCGTATTTTGGGTAAAAACAGGCCCCTTAGGTGAAAGATAAAAAGCTTGAGCTTTCTTTTCCAGCCAAATATTGATAATATCCCGAATGCTTTCGTCTGAATCCGGCGGTATTTCGCTCTCCAGATGCCAAGAAATTGCAGCTAAAAAAGCTTGTAAAATCGGTTCCGCCTGTAAAAGCATACCTCGTGTCCCGGCAAACAACTTATCATCCACTTGCAAACGCTTACCTTTACCGAAATCACGCAAATTAAAAACTCGGTAACTGAAAATCCCTTTTGCTGCAGCTCGGCCGATAATAGAACTTGACAGATAAGAGTTTATTAATTCTGGAAACAATGTAATAATACTGATTTTCATAAATTGCTTAACTGTTCTCCGGACGATATAGCTCAAAGAGACCATGAGGCAAATTTGTATAAATTTTACCGGCAGCTAAGTCTATTTGTAAAATAAATTCGTCAACTTTGGGTAACAGTATATCCGGCTGACCTTTTTGCGAAATTACTAAAACATCCTGTGAGGTATTCTGCAAAACATCTTTAACTATGCCGATTTCTCCGTGTGTTTTATCCACAACACAGCAATTTATCAAATCGCAGACAAAATACTCACCCGGCGCTAAAAGTTTAGCATTTGCCCGCTCAACTTCCACATACCAGTTTTGATATGCCATAATAGCTTCCTTAGTCTCAATCCCCAAGGCCGAAAGTATCAAAGTTTCCGGTTTGCGACCTTGCAAAGACAGCTTAACTTCAATAAAATCCTGCGGATTGTGCGGATTAACCAAGCGCGCATTTTGCAGGTAGGCCAACCTCGCTACATCATCGGAAAATAGCTCTATTTTAAAGGCTCCATGAATTCCATGAGCCGTACGAATCTTCCCAACCTTCAGATATGGTTCTAACTCGTGCATTTTTACTTCCTTATAAAAAGGCCTGTTAAACCGAAAAACGGATTAACAGACCGAAATACTATTCTTCAATTTCATCAACAATATCAACAGCTATTCTTACACCTACTCGGCTAGCTTTAGCCTTGAGTAAAGTTCTGATTGCCTGTGCTCTTTTACCGGCACGACCGATTACTCGACCCATATCTTCATTGTTGACATGGAGTTTCAACACCAATTGGCGTTCCATCTCCACCGGTACAATCTCAATCTCATCCTGATGTTCAACTAGAGGTGACACCAGAATATGCAGCAAATCTTTCAATTCGACTACAGCTTGTTCATAACTGACATTGTCCAGAATTCTTTGACGTCTTTGTCTTTCCATTTTTCCTGTCCTTATTGTTGTTCTTTAGCTTTACGAATTAAAGAACGAACTGTTTCAGTTGGTTGAGCACCTTTTTTTACCCATTCCTCGACTTTAGCTAAATCCAATTGTAAAGCCGACGATTCAGCTTTCGGATTGTAATAACCGATTTCCTCAATGAAACGGCCATCACGCGGGAAACGGGAATCAGCTACAACGACACGATAATGCGGTTGTTTCTTCATACCAATTCTTTTTAATCTGATTTTAACTGCCATAGTTAACTCCTTTATATTTTCTGCAATTGATTTAAATCAATTGTTTTTAGCAAATTTATATTGGTTTATTATTGAAAGGATTTGTCGAACTGTCCAAACTTCCTTGGCGCAGCAATTCTTTCGCTTTAGCTTCCAACTCTTTATTATCAGCTACAAGAGCATTGGGGGCAAAAAACTTCTTGAAAGGATTCATGGAATATCCTGCCTTCTTAGCTTTCTTGTGTTTTGCCATCTTAGGTAAAGAAAATTGTTTCATCAATTTAGCTGTTTGCTCATATTGCTTAATAAGCAGATTAATCTCCGTCACACTCCTGCCTGATCCCGCAGCGATCCGTTTACGGCGTGAAGCATCGAGAATAGAAGGATTCAAGCGTTCTTTCAGCGTCATGGAACGAATAATGGCAATGTTGTAATCAATCATTCGATCATTCAGCTTACTGTCATCAATCTTAGCCATATTCACACCGGGCAGCATGCCGACAATATCTTTCAAAGATCCCATACTTTTAACTTGTTCCAGTTGCGCCAGCATCGTAACTAAGGTGAATTGATTTTTGGTCAAATCACTCATCGTTGTTTTAAGTTTTTCCTGATCGATGTTAGCCGTAACTTTATCAATCAAGCTTAAAACATCGCCCATGCCCAAGATTCTTTCAGCTAAACGTTCCGGGTGAAATTCCTGTAAAGCATCTACCTTCTCACCGACAGTAATGAACTTTATATCTTTTCCGCTTAACTTATGAATAGATAAAGCAGCACCGCCGCGAGCATCGCCATCCAACTTGGTCATTATAAAGCCGGATACTCCGACAGCTTCATCAAACGCCTGCCAAACTTTAACAGCTTCCTGTCCCAACATAGCATCAACTACCAGCAAACGCTCCGTCGGCTTGACAATTTTATCAATGTCCTGTAATTCAGCCATTAATTCCGTATCTACAACCTGACGTCCGGCAGTATCGACAATGAGAACATCACTCATCAAATACGCTGCCTTGGCCAACGCTGCCCGCGCTACAGCCTGAGCCGACTTTTCCTCCGGTTGAATAAAACACGGCACAGCTATACTTTTTGCAAGCACCTCCAATTGTAAAGCGGCCGCCGGTCTGTGCGTATCAACGGAGCAAAGCAAAGGATTTTTACCGTGCTTTTTCAAATATAAAGCCAATTTGGCTGCCGTGCTTGTCTTACCTGATCCTTGCAAACCGTAAAGCATAATTACAGTTAAAGTAGAGGAAGAATAATGTAGCTTATTATCGCTGCCGCCCAAAACCTGTACTAAATTGTCCCGCACAATTTTTACAACCTGTTGACCGGGACTCAAGCTTTCAGCGACATCCTGACCGTGCGCCTTAGTCTTAACTTCAGCAATAAAATCCTTTACCACCTGAATTGAAACATCGGCATCCAACAAAGCCAAGCGAATTTCACGCATCATACCGTCAATATCCTGTTCGGTTAAGCGCGTTTTGCCTCCGAATTTCCGCGTAATTGCTTGTAATTTATCGGCCAAATTTCCAAAAATTGCCATTGCTTCTCCTCTAGCAGTCATTCCGCCTGCAATTTGTCCAAATCAAATTGCAAAGTCTTATAATTCAAATCATCCGCACCGATATTTCGGTACTTATCGATAAATTCCTGTAAACGTCTATTGCGTTCCAGCAAGTGCAAACCGGCTTCCAAATTGTCCATATGTTTCAAAGCGTTACGAATATTAAAATGAATCGTCTGTTTGCTCGTTCCTTGCAAATTTGCCGCTTCCTGCATACTCATGTCTTCTTGATAAACCAACTTCAAAGCAACTTGTTGTTTCTCAGTCAATAATGGCATATATAGATCCAACAGCTCATTAATAGTCTCAGTTTTCTCTAAATCTGTCACTTTGCACCTCTCATAGACATAGTGAGTATATAGAAAACGTTTGCAGCTGTCAAGTATTACTATATGACGATGCCCTAATCATTCTCAGGCAATAAAGCTTTAACGAAGGCTTGAGGATCAAAAGTCAATAAATCATCAATACCTTCACCTACGCCGGCAAAAACAATAGGTGCAATATTAATTTTAGCCAAAGCTATAGCTACTCCGCCCTTACCTGAACCGTCCAACTTGGTTAAAATCAAGCCGTCAACGGGGCAAGTTTCACTGAAATTGACAGCTTGGGCTAAAGCATTCTGACCGTTCAAGGCATCAATAACCAACAAGGTATATACGCGTGCGCCGGCAGCCTCTTTTGCAATTACGCGCTTAATCTTGTCCAATTCCTGCATTAGATTTTTTTTGTTATGCAGACGACCGGCCGTATCAATAATCAACAAATCATAATTTCTGGCTTTGGCGGAACTTATAGCATCATAAACTACAGCAGCCGGATCGGAACCGATAGTCTGACTGATCAACTTGGCTCCCGCACGTTCGGACCAAACTTGCAACTGTTCTATTGCTGCAGCCCGAAAAGTATCAGCTGCACAAAGCATAACCTGCTTTCCTTTTTCCATATATTGATGCGCCAACTTGCCGCAACTTGTAGTCTTACCGGCGCCGTTAACGCCAATAAGTAAGAAAATATTTAAGTTGTTTTCCTGCAAGGATAACTCCTTTTTTTCTCCCAAAATCTTACTGAATTGCTCCTGTAAATTTTGGCAAATAAATTCCGCATCGTCACGACCGGCAGTTTTCATGCCGGCCTTCAGAGATGCCATAATTTCATCAACGTTGGCAGCACCCATATCGGAACGGATTAAACTGTACTCCAATTCTTCCAACTTCGCTTCATCGAACTTGCCTAATTGCAATTTAATACCTTGCAACTGTGCCGTAATTAAATTCCGTGTTTTAGTCAATCCTGCCTTAAATTTATCGAATATTCCCACTGCTGAACTCCTTATTTTCATCCATATTATTCAATTAATTTACTGAACTTATCCTTATCTTCCGCCAAAGCTAATGTCAGAACCTGCGATACTCCCCGTTCCTGCATAGTAACACCGTAAATTCTGGCACAGGCCGACATGGTACTCTTTCTATGAGTAACAACAATGAATTGAGTTTGTAATGCCTGTTTTTGCAAAAATTCAGTAAAGCGAAAAATATTGGCATCATCCAGGGCCGCTTCAACTTCGTCCAAAAGACAGAAGGCCGAAGGTTTTAATTCCTGAATAGCAAACAGCAATGCTATAGCTGTTAAGCAACGTTCTCCGCCGGAAAGCAAGAGCATATTTTGCATTCTTTTTCCCGGAGGACAAGCTTTAATTTCGATATTACTTGTAAGAACATCATTTTCAGTTTCCAAACAAATCTCGCCCTGACCGCCACCGAACAATTTTACGAATATATCTTGAAAATTGCGATTTATCAAGCGGAAACTTTCGCTGAATTTTTCTCTCATGGCCGTTGTAATTTGCGCAATTAATTGATCCAATTCCTTTTTCCCGGCGATAATATCATTATGCTGTTGCTCTATAAAATCATATCTTGTCTGCAATTCCTCATATTGCTTAATAGCATCAATATTAACCGTACCCAATTCCTTAATTTTCGTACGTAAATCGGCCAATTCCGCCGTCACTTTTTTCGGCTGATATGTCGGATCTTTACTTTCCGGCACATCATTAAGGCTCAGCTGATAGTTTTCCCATAATTCCTGCAATAATTGTTGCCTTTTTTGTTCTTCTCTTTCCTGTTGTCCCTGTAAGCGCACTGATTGTGCTTCCAATTTACTTAACAGAGCATGTATCTCATTCAGTTGTTTGAAAGCTCCGCTGTTAGACTGCTCAAAGTCGGCTAAATGCCGTTTCTTTTCGGCTAAAGCCGTTTCTGCCGCCTTTTTATCTTTCTCAACCTGCATATAAGCAACTTGTAAATTCTTCGCCTTATCTTCTTCTTCTGAAAGATCATGCTTAATTAATTGCAACAAAGTCTGATAATTATTTTTTTTGCTTTGTAAAGTTTCGGACCGTTCCTTGATATTACTGATTTTTTCCAAAACTACCTTCAACTCACCGCGTCGCTCGTTTAATTCCAACTCGGCTTGGTGTAATTTTTGCTGTATTTGCGTATCATTTTGTGCCGCATTATTAAGTTCTTCTCTTAAAGTCTGTAAAGCAAGATCCCGCTCTTTTAATTTTTCCTCATTCTCTTTATGTATTTTTAACTTTTCGGCCAGATTTTTATAAGTAGAATGAAAAACACTTTGTCCTTTTTCATAATCATTTTCTGCAATATCGTATTGTTTTTGCAACTCTTGTAATTGAAGTGTTTTTTGCTGCACTATTTGCTTAGATTCAGCTAACTGTAAATGCACTTTCTCCATCAACTGTTTTTGTTTGCTTAAATCCAGTTCAGCTTGAGACAATTTGTTTTCAGCTATTTGAAATTCCTGCTGTTTACCTTTTAAATCCTGTGCTTTTTTCTCTGCTTCCTGTGCGATCTTCCTAATTTCACGTTGTCTCTGTAACAACAACAAAGTCGGAGAATGTTTCTGCTTTTCGCCACCGGCCATAGCACCGCCGACATTAATCTGATCGCCTTCCAAAGTAACTATTTGATATCGCCGATCACAGATATCCGACAACTTTTCAGCTGTCGTCATATTGTCGGCAATTAAAATTCTACCGAGACGATAATTTACCGCAATTCTACATTCCGGCGGACATTCTACCAAATCGGCGGCTAAGCCGACAAAACCGCGGACACGTTTAATTTCATTCTCCTGTTGTAAATTAATGCAATGTGCCTTTAAATTTGCCAAAGGTAAAAAGTTGGCGCGACCGAAATGTTTCTCTTTCAACAAATAAATCAATTCCGCTGCAGTCTTAGCATTATCAGTAACTATATTTTGGAGTGATTGCCCTAAAGCCGTATCAATAGCATAAGTATACTCGGCCGGAACAGTAATCAAATCAGCTAAACTTCCCAAGACACAATCTTTAGCATACAGCTTCTGCTTCTGAATATAAGTCAACAATTGTCGTACCGACTGATTAAATCCCTCATAATTATCAGCAGCTTGTTGTAAGCTGTGCTGTCGATAAGTCAAATTATTAAGTTCAGCTTCCGCTGTTTCTACTACCTTGGAAATTTCCTGTAAATTATGCTTCGACTCGTTGTAACATTCTATTGCTGTTTGCAGAGATTTCTCCGTCTCCTGTTCAATCGTCTGCATTTTTACCAGATTTTTTTGTGCGGCCGTACAATCTTGCTGCAATTGTCTAATAGTAGAATTCTGTTTACTTAAATTATCTTTCTCGACCTGCAAACGGCTTTGATAAGCAGCTTCTTCAGCTTGGATAGTTGCATATTGATTTTGCTGCTCCCAATAAGCTTTTTTATCCTGCTCCAATAAGCGGAATTTTTCCTGCCACTCATTTTCACGTTGCAAAGCCGAAGTTAACTTATCACCGAACTCCGCCTGCAAATTGTTGAATGCAACAGTAGAAAGATCAATAGATTTTCGGATGTCACTCTCAACTTCCGCTTCCCGCGCTAAATCCAGCGTCAAATCTGCAATTTCTTTTTCTAAATCCCGTTGATCAGCCAACTTCTCCTGCTCATTTTGCTGCAACTTAGTTATATTTAACTGCGAAATTTCCAATTGCTGACCTGTACGCAACAACTTATCACTTGTCACCTGTAAACTGTCGCTGTCGCTGTCGATCTGATTCCTTAAGCAATTCAATTTTTCCTGTTGAGCTGTATTAGCAGAAATTAAAGCTTCCTTTTCCTTTTCTTTGTCAGCTATATTATCATTTAAAATTTTAAGATCGGCAGTTAATTCCTGATTTTTAGAACTATAATCCTGCAGTTCATAAAACAAACGTTGCCGATCCAATTTACCGAAACGCTCCTGTAAATCAAGATATTTTCCGGCCGCCTCCGCCTGTTGCTCTAAAGCATGCAATTGTAGCCCTATTTCTCTTTGAATATCCTGAACTCGCAACAAATTATCTTCAGTCTGCTGTAATTTCTGCTCCGCTTCCTCTTTGCGCTTACGATATTTGCTTATTCCGGCAGCTTCATCAAAAATTAAACGGCGGTCTTCGTAACGGGCACTTAAAATTTCATCAATTCGTCCCTGTCCGACTAAAGAATAACCGTTTTTACCTAAACCTGAATCCAAAAACAAATCAATAATATCTTTCAAACGGCAACGCTGCTGATTAATGGCATACTCGCTATCACCGTTTCGATATAAACGACGTTTAATTTCAACTGTAGCAAAATCAAGTTTCAACTCCTGATCGGAATTATCCAAAGTCAGAACAACTTCGGCATAAGCCAGAGGTTTTCTCTGAGATGTACCGGAAAAAATTAAATCCTGCATTTTACTGCCGCGCAAACTTTTAACGCTCTGCTCTCCCAACACCCAAAGCAAAGCATCGGCTATATTCGATTTGCCCGAACCGTTAGGCCCGACTATTGCCGTTATACCTTCATGAAATTGAATATGTGTAGCCTCTGGGAACGATTTAAAGCCATGGATATCAAGCGATATTAACTTCAAAGGTTTACCTCCAACGCCTCTTTCGCCGCATTCTGTTCCGCTTCTTTCTTACTCTTACCGCTTCCTTTGCCGATAACTTTATCCAACAATTTTATTTCTACAGTAAAATGAGGACAATGAGCCGGTCCGGCCTGTGAAGCTAATTCAAATTTCAGCGCCGATAAATCGTATTTTTCCTGAATTCGTTCCAACAATTTCGACTTATAGTCATAAACTAAATTTCCGCTGATTGCCTGTAATAAATATGGTTCCAATAAACTGATACAAATGTTATAAACCTTTTTAGGCAAAGCTATAATTTCATTAACTTTCTTATCCGGATTGCTATCTGTATAATCAAGATATATTGCTGCTAATAAAGCTTCAAAAGCGTTGGCTAAATTTGACGGTTTATCTCTCCCGCCGTTCAGTGCTTCTCCTCGCCCGAGAAGTAAATAATCGCCTAAATTAATATTAGTCGCCGCTAAAGCTAAAGTTTCTTCCCGCACGGTAATAGAACGCAAACTTGTCATTTTTCCTTCATTCAAACGCGGTTGATAATGGAACAGGTAAGTACTGACAATAAATTCCAATATAGCATCACCCAGAAATTCCATTCTTTCATTGTGAATTAAAGCTTTACCTATTTGTTCATAGGAAAAACTCGAATGCGTGAAACTTATGACTAAATTACTCGGGTCCTGAAATTCATAGGCGATTTTTTTATAAAAGTCAGCATAAGACGGGCGTAAAAACCTACGGTATTTTTCAAAAACCCCTTCATCTACCAATTTTTTAAAATTTTCCGCTTTTACTTCCATTTTGTTAGCCTTCTACTTATCTTGCTTATTTAAAACAATATTATCATCGGCAGAGTTAGTCACAGCTTCAGCTTCCTGCTCACTATTCGCATCAGCTGAAATTTCGTTATTAACGTCAACTGCAGCAGCGTCGAGAATAATATCTTCATTTTTTTCTTTTACAGACGAAAGTTTTTCCGTCTCTTCCGTTACAGCTTCATCTTTGGCAGCTTCTTCATTTTCGCACTCATCATGTTTGTTTTGTACTTCCGAAACAGACAGCAATTCATTATTACGTATCTCAGTCTCGCAAATGTCGGAAAAAGGAGCAGCTGAAAAATCATCACTCAAAAGAATATTAGTTATCTTCTCATGTTCAGCTAATATATTCAAAAGACTGTTCCAAGCATTAGTTAAACCGGCTTTTTCAATAGTATCAACAACATTTTCCCAAATAATAAGCTTAGGTCTTCTTTTAATTAAAGAATCCCCATATTTACTTCTCCATGTACTTCCAACCAATAACAAAGGATTGCTCAAACAGGAACTGACAGTAGACGTACTTAAATGAATAAATTCATTCAGTAAATTATACAAATGCTGAATTTCAGTTTGCTGGTTAACTTGACTTTCTCCTTCAGCCAAAGCGGTAAGTTCCTGCTGTAAATCGGAAATCGTAACTATATTATTAAAATGAAAATCACAAGGATTAACCTCAACAATTTCCGCTGCCAAACTTTGTCTCTCTTTCGGCGTTAAAAAATTCAGGCACAAGCCCTTATCACGATACTTCTCATGCATTTGAAAGCTTTGATCATTACTGTACAACTGTCTCAATTCATCTAAATGAATATCAATTTCCTGCACTGAACGATCACATTGAATAATCGCACTTTGGATTTGATCAACTTTTTGCTCCAATTGCTGAACTTTTTTGGTTTTAGCATTAGAATCCGTACCGAACTTATGTTCTTGCAACATTTGATCATTGACTTTTGACAGTTCATCATAAAGTTTGCGTCGTTTAAGACAAATATGATATTTTTTAATCATTACAGGCAAACAGTCATCAAAATGTTCCAACATCAAAAAGCCGCCGACAATACTGACTACTCGTCGATAAAGCAACCAGAATTCGTAAAATTTCTTCTCAGCTTCAGCCTTAAACTTGTCCCCGGCAAAAGTTTGTTCCTGCAACATAAGGACATAATCATCCATCAAAGGCTCCAAAGAACTTAATTCATTATCTATTTTGTCCCTCAATGTGTATAAATTACGCAGAACTTCCCATTCATATGCAGGTGCAAACTGATCCATATCAACGCCATAGTAAAAATACAGCAATGATGATTTACGTAAGTCAACAAAGGAAAAGTCGTCAGCTTCCCCTTCGGTTTCATCAATATGTAAACCTAAGCGCTGACCGCGTTCCAAACAAATGATGTTAACAGGAAATTTAACATCATTATTTTGCTTAACGAAATTTAACGCCTCTGTCTGACAATTAATAATTTTCAACAAACGTGAACCTTGATCCGGTGTCAACATAATAATCCTATCTTCTTTCTGTGAAATAATTTACACTCGCAGAAATTAAATATGTTCCTTGATATATTTAACCGCATCTCCGACCGTTTGAATTTTTTCAGCATCTTCATCCGGAATTTGGAAATTAAACTCTTCTTCCATTACCAAAATCAATTCCACAATATCCAACGAGTCGGCATTCAAATCTTCCAGGAAATTAGCATCCGGTACTACTTCTTCCGGCTTAACATCCAGTTGATCTACTAAAATTTTAGTAACCTTATCCAATATTTCTTTTTCACTCATCTTAATTTTCCTCTCTAAAATTAATTATATTTACGCCTCTCGCCCTTAAACTAAGAGCAATATCAGCCTCAGGTCAGTCCTAATCGGCTTTAAGAAGTTTACGATTAGCATACCAATACGTCAAACCTGATAATACAGTAATAATAACAGAAATCCACGCTAATGCGTTGTTAAAATAATAAAATTGCAGTAATGAACTGTAATCTGAAACAAAATATCTGTCGATCATCGCTCCTGCATGGTGCAAATACAACAAATCTGTCGGTTCGGCCGACCAATAAGCATAAGCACCGTAGATAAAACTGACAGTTACAGCTACCATCTGCACCAAAGTTTTCAGCTTTCCCCAAAAATTAGCTGCAATAACAGTACCGGTCTGTTCAAGTGCAATCAATCTTATAGCGGTTACAAGAAACTCTCGTGCCAAAGTGATAACCGGTATCCAGACACTTATGTAACCTAAATCAACCAGCATAATCATCGTCGCCAAAATCAAGACCTTATCAGCTATTGAATCGACTAGTTTACCGAAATTACTGACATGATTAAATTTACGGGCTAAATTACCGTCAAGATAATCGGTATAAGCTGCCAACCAAAAAAGAATTAAAGAAATAACAATCGTAATAACCGCAGTTATTTTCCTGTCGGAAAAAGCTGAACTGTCGGCAAGATAGGCAAACCCCATAACAAAAGGTATCAATACTACTCGTAAACACGATAATTTATTAGGCAAATTCATATAACAACCACCTGTCACCAAACTACACTAATTATACACTAAACAACTAACTAGCTCATATAATCGCGTAAATAATTCCTTAATGTAGCGACACTGAATCCATGCGCTGTCGCTCTTCTAAGTAAAATTCGTAAAATTTTCTGCTTAGCAGCATAATCACAAGTGTCACTTTTAATTGTCCGCAATAAGTCGCTTGAAGTAGATGATAAATAATCCTCCAGCAAAGAATGCTCATCCACAGTTTGAAAAAAATCCCGTAAAGCAACTTGAGCACAATTATATTCCACCCCTTTACGCAACAACAAAGCTTGCAAGCCGATTTTCCCATAAGCTCCGGAACGACGACACAAATGTAAAATTCTTTCTGCCGCCGCATAATCGTCAAGATATTTCAGCTCACACAATTCATTGATAAGCGTATTAATCTCGTTTGATTGATAATTTTTCCGTAACAGATATTGTCGCAGCTTACCGCTTGTCGGATGATATTTAGTTAAATAGGCAAATGCGACTTGCCGCATTTGCCCGGGGTTATTTTTCGACTCGCAACTCATAACTCATCTAATTCTAAAATATCATCCAATATATTACTCTCGGATTTTTCAGTTGCCTGTTCACTCTTTGCTGCATCGCCGGCAGCAGAAGCTGCAGTTTGGTTGCTACGACTCAATTTTTCGTTAAGTCTGGCATTATCTTCGGCAATTTTAGCTTTAACTTCAGCCATTATCTCTTCACAAACAGCGGGATTGTCAATTAAATATTTAACAGCTTTATCCCTGCCTTGACCCAAACGTTCTTCTTTATAGGAGAACCAGGCGCCTGATTTATTGATGATATTATGTTCGACTGCAACATCGACAACACAGCTTTCGTTGATGACACCTTTACCGTAAATAACGTCGAATGTAGCTTCCTTGAACGGAGGTGCAACCTTATTCTTAGTAATTTTACACCGGGTTCTGGCTCCTATCGGTGTATCGCCCTCTTTCAGAACTTCGCCTTTTCTAATATCCATTCTTACTGAGCTGTAAAATTTCAAAGCACGACCGCCGGTTGTAGTTTCAGGATTACCGAACATAACACCGATTTTTTCACGCAATTGATTGATAAAAATAACAATAGTTTTAGACTGCGAAATGCTGGCAGTTAATTTTCTCAAAGCCTGTGACATTAATCTGGCCTGCAAGCCGACAGAAGAATCGCCCATTTCACCTTCAATTTCAGCTCGAGGTACCAAGGCGGCAACAGAGTCGACAACAACTATATCAACTGAACCGGATCGAACCAGATGATCGACAATTTCCAAAGCTTCTTCACCATTATTAGGCTGAGATAAGACAAGATCAGCAATATTAACACCTAAAGCTTGGGCGTATTCAGGTGAAAGCGCATGCTCGGCGTCAATAATGGCAGCTATACCACCTGCCTTTTGTGCACTGGCAATACAATGTAAAGCTACTGTTGTTTTACCGGATGATTCAGGTCCGTAAATTTCGATAATTCTGCCTCGCGGTAATCCACCTACGCCTAAAGCCAAATCAATTGAAAATATTCCGGTCGGAATAACTGTAATATTCTGTTCCGGCGCTTTTCCTAAAAACATAATTGAACCTGCGCCGAATTTTTTGTCAATTGCAGCCAAAGCCGCTTTCAAAGCTTCATCACGTTCTTCGTTATCAACTCTTGTTACCGTTTGATTGGATTTAGCATTTTTACTTAATTTAGCCATATTACTCCTTTTAGCGTTCTTAATTAATTATTTCCCCGTTTTACTGGAACTTTAGTTCCGATATAAGCACATTATATCACATCTAAAATAACCACATAGGTTATTTTAATACAAAAATTCAAATTAATTCGTTACAAATACTGTCCGGTAAAATATCTTATTTTTGATTTCGCATTTTAACTATTAAAAAAGCCGCTGCAGCAGGCAGCGGCTGATAATTTCGCCAAAATGTCATTACTTAGTAGTAGCAGCCGGCTTTTCTTCCAAAACAGGTAAGCAAAGGAAGAAGTTAATCACAGGATCTGTGGTTGCATCGTTACAATATTGAATAACAACACCTTCATAATTAGTACCGAAATACAAAGCGTCGACGACACTGGTACCGTTATCGAAGCAGGCGCCGATATAGGCATTGTACTTACTATATTGTTCCTGTTTGGCATCAACAACCTTATACTTGTAAGCATTACCGTCTTTATCTGTAATTTCAAAGACATCGCCTTTGCCGAACTTATTAACCCACATATTGTAAGCCACTCTATGTCTGTGACCGTCAAGATAGGTCAATTTGCCGTCATAAGGACTGAATTCCGGACCTACCATTTTGTAAATCATATCGCTGGCCGGCTCTTTATAGAAAATATCATTAGAGTACAAGCTGAAATCGCTGACTTTTTCAAACGGGAACTTAAAGTTTTTCCAATAAACCATATTCGGTTCACGTTTACCTGTTGATTTGAAGTTATCCTTGTTGATAACCTGATCACAAGGTTGTTTAACTTTCATTTCGCCTTCCAAAACAGTTTTCGGATTTTTAGCCTTCAGGCCCTTAATCGGCTCCTGATCGGTAACATCAGTTTTCACATAGCCGGAATCTTTACCGTGATGAATAAAAGACCAACCGTTAGCCAAGTTTTGAATGAGATAAATCTTATCATCCTTTTTCACTTTTGCCAAAACTTTAGTATGCTCTTCCGGATATTGATACACATCGCTATCCTTAAGCATTTTTGTTTGCAGGAAGGGGAAATTATCTCCGTCCTGGTCTTTGACATAATTACGAATCAAGCTGTATTTTAACGGCTTAAAATCATAAGGTTTCGTCTCTTTCTGTTCTGTCGTTTTCGGATCTGTCGGCAAATTACTCAGTACAATTTTTTTATCCGTAGGCTTTGTCTTGCCCTTACCGCTACAAGCTGCTAACGGCAACAACATTGTTCCGGCAACAAGAAGTGATAACACTTTAATCTTTCGCATTGTAATAACTCCCTTTTCTCAATAAAATATACGCCATTACCATAAGCTGCGTATATTTTACAGTATTTTAATTGTCATAATAACTTCAAGTTTATTATATTTTTGTAACACGCCTAAGTTCTTTCATAATAGCAGTAATTTATAAATCAAATAATTTGCAAAAAATAAGTCTTAAGATAGGCTGTTTCCGGCATTGACAGCAATATAGGATGGTCCGGGGCCTGTTCTTTGCGAGCCAGCAATTTAAGTTTTACATCAGCCATCCGTGCCGCTTCAGCCAACATTTTGCTAAAATCTGCTTCCGGCATAAAATGGCTGCAGGACGTCGTCACAAGGTATCCTCCGCGCGGTAAAAGGCGCATTGCCTGATAATTAATATTCAGGTATCCCTTGTATGCGGAATTCTTAACTTCACGCGTTTTAGCAAAAGCCGGCGGATCCAAAAGTATCATATCAAACTTGCCCAATGCTGCCGCTTTATCCCAATCTTCACCCGTGCGATGTTCATTCAAAGCGGTAAGCAGGTTAAAAACATCCGCTTTCATCCAAGTTATTTTCCGACTGTCCAACGCCGGATTCAACGCAGCATTAATTTTAGCCTGATTCAGAGCAGTAGTGCTGATATCAACTGCTAAAACATGTTCAGCGCCGCCTTTCAGAGCATTTAAAGCAAATGAACCTGTATGTGTAAAGCATTCCAGCACATTTTTACCGGCGGCAATTCTTTGCAAAAACAGGCGATTTTCCCTTTGATCTAAAAAATAGCCGGTTTTTTGGCCGTTAACAAAATCAACGCTGAAATTAATACCATTTTCAACAATTCCGACCGGAAGTAACTCTTTTTCTTTATCGGCGGAAGCTGCAGCGCAATAACGCAAACCGGCAAAAGTTTCCAAACCTTCTTTGGCCCGTAAAGGTCCGAGGCTTTTTTCGTATACCAAACGTATACGGATAGAATATTCTTCTCGTAACAGTTGTAATAATTGAGCTTGTAATTCCGGCCAGATTTTAGCAATTCCTAAGGAAAAAATCTCAATAACTAAAACATCGTTGAAGCGATCACATGTTAATCCCGGAAATCCGTCAGCTTCACCGTAAATCAAGCGACAAGCTCCTTCTGCGTTCAGTAATTTTAATTGTTTGCGATACTCAACAGCATAACGCAAGCGCCTTAACCAAAAAGCACTGTCAAATGTTTCATTACGATTATTGCTCAATAGACGTACTGCAATTTGCCCGGCGGCATTATAAAAGCCGCTGCCGAGGTAGGTACCTTTTCTGCTGAAAACATCAACTATATCTCCGCTGCTCCAAGCTGATTGGAAATCGCCGTTCAATGAATCGGATAAGTCATTGCGATACAACCAGAGATGACCTCCGTTCAACCAGGCAACTCCTTTATCAGAGGCAATAATAGGCGGAAATTTCGCTTTTTGTAATCTATCGTTAAATTTATCCGTCATGTTCTATCTCTTTTCCCTTTTCTAATTACTGTAAAGTTAAATTTACAGTATCTTAATAAGAATGACAACCTTTATCTAACTTTGTCTCTTAACATATAAGCATACCATATAAACAGAAATGAATAACACCCCCCTTAAATGTTATTCATACCCTCTCTTAACCCCCTAAGAGTTGTGCTCGATTCGGTATGATCGAGCACTTTTTTATGTCACTTTTTCTGACGACATAAGCCGCCAACGTCTTTCTGCAAGGACAAAAAAAAGCTCCGGTTGCTACTCGCTGCTACTCCAAGAAAAAGATCAAGTTCATTACTTGTCTTCCTTTTCCTCGTTATTTCTACGAATTTTATGCTTCGTCAAATAACCGCGTAATCTTCTTAAAGCTTGCGACTTGGTAATCGGTAAAATGCTTAAGAATCGAGCTTTGGCATCCTCATCAAATTTTTCGTCTTTATTCTTCAACGGTGTTTCCAATAACTCCGGATTAAGAAGATATTTATTCAAGTGTTTCAAGCTTTTCACCAAATAATAACCGTCACATATACGTTCATCAATGGTAAAAGCCAATTCCAGTGATTTGCGCCAATCAAGTTCGCCGTTCTCATAGAAAGGATATTTTTTCAGTCTGCCCACGGTTAAAAAGATACTGCACGTTCCCATTTCATATAAATGATGGAAAACGGCATCGCCGCCTATTGTACCTAAATGAGAAATAAATACGGAAGAATAAAAAGGAAATTGCTGAATTGCCGCCTTAGGAGCCAATCCGTAATAGTCCAGGCACCTATAAATGGCAAAAACCGTACTGATAATACAGCGTGGCATTTTCAAAAGCCACAAAATCGCTTTATCGTCCAAATTCTCTTTGCCGCTGCGCAACAATTTATTTGTTGTATCCATTTTTTCGGCAATAGTAAATAAATCATCATGGTCATCGAATTTCAGTCGGGCAACCGACTCATTCCCCTCGTCAGTTAAACTGTCTTTTACCACATAGAGAATTTCAAAACTGTTACGTTGATAAAGGCGACGTCCGGCGACGAAGCGATTCATTTTAGGCCTTTCGGACATGGTGCGTTGAATCGCGGCAACTAAGACATTGAAAAAAGTTATTTTAATTCCCTGGCGTCTTTTACTTTTTATATAATCACCGATCGCTTCGTAAGGTATATGATACTTATAAAAAATTTGTGATTCTATTCTTGAGCGCATCATATACGGAATGATCAGATTCATCGGATCACCGTCGTTAACTAAATATCCGTCCGGGCGTTGCCTTCTAAAACCAAAAGCCATATTAATCCTTCTTATTTGTTAAAGCAGCAATAGCCGCTCCTACTAAATTACCGTTTTCTGTCTTGTTAAGTTTAACATATAAATGTAATTCATTATTGATGAAACTTCTAATATAATAAGCCATCTTACTTTGAATTAATAAAGACTTATAATATGTAGAACCGTCTATAGTAACTACTGTAGGTTTGAGCGGATTTTTGCCGGTATCAGCTTTAACTAAAGCTGCAGCCAACGCCACAACCGCATATTTGGAGGCTCTTTCGAAAACATTGTCAATCAGATAATATAAGATGCTTCGATCAATATCATTGGCACATGCCTGACTTAATTTGCCCTGGCCGAAAGGAGAACGCATATAATCATCCAAATCTTTCGTTGTAATTTGAGATATATGTTCAAAATTAGTTACAAAAAAAGTACTGAATAAATGTTCTTCAATTGCCCGGCGAATTATATACAGGCTTAATAAACCCAAATAGCGCCCGGAAATGCGTTTTTCAAATAAAGAATGTCCCGGATCGCTTGTTCCTTCATCCATCTCCTGCTCAATTGCGGAAGTTTGTAATGGACAATAATAACCGCTTTCAGTATTGATAATCATCCGACCGCTTAAGACTTCCGGGCTGACGGACTTTCTTATTTTTACTATATCATTTGAAGTTTCAACATAAGCCAAATTAATACCGGTTCCTAAAATATAACCGATGAATGAATCATAAACTTCTTCACTCAAGAAAGCTCTACCGCCTAACAGAGCCGCAACCGTATCGTTCAAAATACAAATATTTTTGTCAAAAGGTAAATTGTGCCGTTTAAGAGCCTCTTTCAAATCTACCCCGATCAAACTTCCGACTACCTCCGGCGCTCTGACTTCTTTAGTGAAGCTCAAAACTCTGCCGTCTCTATTTGCCGTAATTTCTGCCGGATAACTGAAACAAAAACCTATATTATCACTTAAATTTATGACCGGTCGCAAAAATTCAACAATCTTATCGTAAAATTCAAGTTTACTTAATTCACCGTCGGAACCGGGCATCGGATAAACTTCATAATTGGTAATTTCCGGTTCACGATCACTATGCATAGTTAATACCGCTACCCGAAAATTAGTACCTCCGGCATCTAAAACAATACATGGTTTTTCAAAAGGTACTTTATTTTCTATGTCGATAAACGTCGGTAACATTGCTAACGGCATCACACCTTGTTCCTGCGCCTTTTGATCGGCTTCTTGCTCCGGCAGCAATCCGAGTGACATAGACAAGAGAAAGTGTTCCAACTCGGCACTTAAATCTACTTTATCGGCATCTAAATCATATTTTTGCAAAAATGCTTGTACTTTTGATTTGGTCATTCTTCACCTCATAGTTTATACTTTATTTAAGGTTTATTAGCACTAATTATATAAGAGTAAAATCTAAATTTAAAGTATGTATCGAGATTTTATCTCCAAATTTATAATATAATTCACTTTAACACCGAAAGGATGGTAGCAGACAATTGACAAATAAAAAATATCACTTGATTTTAGTAGGATTAGGTAGAGTTGCCGATAAACATATCAAAGCTTTTTACCATTTGCAGCGTTATTTTTCCGGCGTCACCTTAATAGATTTGAACGAAGACAGTTGTGCCGCTTTTGCTGAACGCAACAAATCTTTTTTACCTGCCGCTTATAATTTTGCTGTTGATCTCGAATCTTATTTACAAACCGCTGCCATGCGCCAATTAACCGCGGAACGACGAGTCATCGTTGGTATTACTACACCCTCCAATCTGCATTTTACGCAAGCTGAAATCGCTTTGACCCATCACTGCCACTGTTTAATCGAAAAGCCGCTGACACTGAATATAAAGGAGGCGGAGGAATTAATAAATCTCAGTCACTCTTCCGGCTGTCAGGTAGCTGTCGGTCATATCTATCGTTATTTTCCGTTCGTGCGACAGCTGCATGAAAAATTGGAGCAGGGTTTAATCGGTGAAATAATAAGCGCTCAGCTTCGGCTTGATTGGGGTCATCCGCAAACTTATTACGATCAGGCTGCCTGGCGAGGACGTTACCGTAGTGACGGCGGTGTGCTGTTAAATCAGAGTATTCATGCCCTGGATTTATTATTTTATCTGCTTAATAGTGAGTTTGCGCACGGAACTTGTTATTTAGCCCAACTTAATCATCAGATGGAAGCGGAAGATTATGCCGCCTGTCTAATTGAAGATTCCCGTCTGCGTCAAATCAATTTAATTTGCAGCACAGCCACACTGCCGGAACAGCATAAAGCTATGTTCAGCCTGGTAGGTAAAAAAGGTGATTTGACAATCGGAATGCATAATCATCGTTTATATCTGAGTTATCATAATGCTACCGGGAAAAACTGCACCCTGAAATTGCTTCTGAGTTTACTGAAAAATCTTTGTAATTTCTCTATGCCCGCTTTTTGGCACAGCTGGTTCAATCCGCATCAGGCTATTTATTACGATATCATCAGTAAAATAGGTACTTCTTCCCCCTGTACAGCTGATGTCGTTTCCGCTACTGCGGCTCTGAAAGCTGTTTTAAGCTTATACAAAGCAGCCAAAGATAAAAAGTATGATAATAGTGAATCTCTGGCGGCTGCAGCTGAAATGCAGAATTATTTCCGGGAGAATTAGTTTATATGTTCCTGTTGGTGCAATATTTATGCTTGACCTCAGTCTTACTGCAACCGGCCATCTGCGATTATAAAAAGCGTCTATTACCGCTATATTCCTGGATACCTTTGTTTTTACTCGTCCTTTTTTACCAATTTTATATCAATAATTTTCAAACGGCATTAATCAACGTTTTACTGTGTCTTATCTTGCAAATTGCCTGCTTTCACAAGATTTTAGAAAATTTTTCTTTTGGGACGGCGGATATGCGCTTAATTATTTTCCTGTTTTTTTATTTGTCACCGTCCGAATTTGTATTACTGTTATTAATCACTTGCCTGCTGATTATATTTGTCAATTATGGCAGTTATCTTTTTCGCTCAAAAAAAAGTCGCCACCGTCAATTGGCGGCAACGACTTATCCTTTTGTCACTTATTGTTTTTCAGCTTGTATACTGCAATGTTTAATCAACGCTTTACTCATCATCCAACTTTAATACAGCCATAAAAGCATCCTGCGGAATCTCTATGCTGCCGATTTGCCGCATTTTCTTCTTACCTTCCTTTTGCTTTTCCAACAGCTTTTTCTTACGTGAAATATCGCCGCCGTAGCATTTAGCCAAGACATCTTTACGATAAGCGCGTACCGTTTCTCTTGCAATAACTTTGCCGCCGATAGCTGCCTGAATAGGAATTTCAAACATTTGTCTCGGTATAGTGTCCTTCAATTTTTCACACATTTTACGAGCACGGGCATAAGCCTTATCTTCATGGACAATAAATGAAAGAGCATCAACAACGTCACCGTTAATTAAAATATCAAGTTTAACTAATTTAGCCGGTTCATAATCTAAAAATTCATAGTCCAAAGAAGCGTATCCTCTGGTTCTCGATTTCAAAGCATCGAAAAAGTCATAGATAATTTCATTGAACGGTAAATGATAGCAAATATTAACACGGAAACGGTCAACATAACTCATATCAATGAAAGTTCCGCGCCGTTCCTGACATAACTCCATTATATTACCGACGTAATCTTTAGGGGCCATAATATCGGCCTTGACAATCGGCTCGCTCATTTGACTGACTTTAGATAAATCGGGCATATTGGTCGGATTATCCAGCATCATTGATTCACCGTTGGTTAAAGTCAGTTTATACATAACGGAAGGAATTGTAGAAATCAAATCCAAATTGAACTCGCGTTCCAAGCGCTCCAAACTGATTTCATAATGCAGCAATCCTAAAAAACCGCAACGGAAACCGAAGCCTAAAGCCAGTGAAGTTTCCGGCTCAAAGGAAATACCTCCGTCATTCATTACCAACTTGCCCAAAGCGTCTTTCAGGTCTTCATATCTGGCGCTGTCGGCAGGATAAATACCGCAATACACCATCTGATTAGCCGGCTTATACCCCGGTAATGCTTCTTTCGCCGGATTATCGGCCAAAGTAACTGTATCACCGACTTCAGATTCGCGAATATCTTTAATTGATGCGGTAAAATACCCGACATCACCTGTATTCAACATCTCACACGGTTGCAATTTACCGGCTTTGAAAAATCCTGTTTCAGTTATCTCGTATTCATTACCGCTATGCATAAAACGAATTTTGTCACCCTTTTTACAGGAACCGTTTTTGACCCGAACATGAACAATTACACCCTGATAAGCATCAAATTTACTGTCAAAGACCAAAGCTTGTAACGGGGCTTTCTCATCTCCTGTAGGTGGCGGCAGATATTTAACTATTGCTTCCAACAGTTCATCTATTCCTACATTGTTTTTAGCAGAAATAAGCGGAGCATAAGAAGCATCGATACCTATAGCTTCTTCAATCTCTTCTCGAACTTCTTCCGGTCTGGCTGAAGGCAAATCAATTTTATTAATAACAGGTAAAATTTCCAAGTTGGCATCAACCGCCAGATAACAATTGGCCAAAGTCTGTGCTTCCACTCCCTGAGCAGCATCAACAACAAGTACAGCACCTTCACAGGCAGCCAACGAACGGGAAACTTCATAATTGAAATCGACATGCCCCGGAGTATCAATTAAATTCAAAGTATAAGTATCACCTGATTTGGCTTTATACAACATTTTACTGGCTTGTGCTTTAATGGTAATACCGCGTTCCCGCTCAATATCCATATTATCAAGCACCTGTTCCTGCATTTCTCTGGCAGTTAAAACGCCGGTATCTTGAATCAAACGATCTGCAACTGTTGATTTACCATGGTCAATATGAGCAATAATACTAAAATTACGAATTAACTCCAATCGGCTTTTGGACATCAGTTATAACTCCTTTTATTTGGTTAAGCTGAAACGATTAAACGGATAAAAACGCAAGAGGCTACGACCGACAACAGTTTTGCTTTTAATCGGACCGAAAGTTCTACTGTCCAAACTGTGATTACGGTTATCACCCATAACATAAAGCTCATCATCAGCCAATTTAACCTTAGAAAATTTATCATTAAATGTTCCGGTCAACAGATTAGCCGGCAAATAATCTTCCGTCAATTTAACACCGTTGCGATAAACATGACCGTCTTTAATCTCTATTTCATCTCCCGGCAAACCGATAACTCTTTTAACTAAGTGGACATCCGGTAAATCGGGATTAGGAACTATAGCAACTTCAGCTTTACCGTCTTCACCTTCAATATAACGCACATCAACTTTAGGTTTAATAAAAGTGATAATTGTATCGTGCGGCGGTAAAGTAAAATATTTAGTCATCTTTTCAACAATTAAATTATCACCGTTATGTAAAGTCGGAAACATGGAATTACCGTCCACTATATTGCGCTGCGCAATAAAAGTAACGAAAACATAAGCAATTACAATAGCTAAAAAAACGACTTTAAGCCAGGAAAATATTTCCGTCAAAATATAATTGCTTCTTTTCTTCTCATGGATATCAACTCTACTGGGAACCGCTACGTGTTCCGGATCAAAATCCATCTTATCTTCTGCTAAGTTATATATCGGTGAATCAGGCATCTCTAACCTCTCAAGCGGTATGTCGGCAGCGTGTCTTTGACGCGCAAAATCGTAATTCAGAACACTGCTGCCATTTTTGGGCAACTTCTCCTGTCGCAGCGGGACTGCAGTCTGTAAAACAGTTTCATCCGCAACAGGTAAATCACTCATTTTTTCCTTATCTATAGGCTGTTGCATATCGTCAGTTGTAATCTCCCCCGATTTGATACGGTCTTTACGTTGGGCCTTGGCCATCAACATATTTCTCAGATAAGAAATGCGCACATTTTTATCCAATTGTCCCGCATCAAATTCAGCCTGTCGGACACCGCCGTTATCAGTAGCGGTAATAGACGGCTCTTTTTTCTGCTCTGCAATTTTATCAGCATTAGCAGGTCTTCCCTGACGATACTTCAATTTCGGCCTCGCTCTCTTATTTCGACTCATTCGCAGCAGTTTCTTTCTCCGCTGCCGTACAAATTCCCAATTCCTGTAACTGTCCCTTACTGACTTCAGACGGTGCCTGCGTCATCAAACAGGCAGATGTTTGAACTTTCGGGAAAGCAATAACATCTCTAATATTTTCAGTTCCGGTTAACAACATAACAAGACGATCCATACCGAAAGCTAAACCGCCGTGAGGAGGTACGCCGTACTTAAAGGCATCAAGCAAGAATCCGAACGATGCCTGAGCCTGCTCCGGACTGAATCCCAACAGCTGCAGAACCTGCTTCTGAATATCCTGTTCATGGATACGAATTGAACCGCCGCCTGCTTCATAGCCGTTAATAACCATATCATAAGCTTTGGAACGGACTTTGAGCGGATCAGTCTGCAACAACGGTAAATCTTCATCTTTCAACATGGTAAACGGATGATGTTCTGCAACATAACGTCCCGCCTGCTCATCATAGTCCAGCAACGGGAAGTCAACAACCCAATGAACAGAGACACATTCAGGATCGATTAAGCCTCTTTGAACTGCCAATTCACAACGCAAATGGCCCAAAGAATCGTTAACAACTTTTCTATTGTTCCCGGCGACAATAAATATCATATCATCATCCGCAACTTCTAAACGTCCGCGTATTGCTTCTAAAAATTCCGGTGTAATGAATTTGGTAAAAGAACTTCTCTCGCCGGAACCTAAAAGCCACAGCAATCCGTCCGCCCGATAAGTTTTGACCAACTCGGCCAACTTATCCAACTGCTTGCGTGTCAAATCTGCAGCATGCGGTAATTTGATCGCTTTAACAGCTCCCTGAGGTGCAGATAAAGCATTTTTGAAAACCGTGAAATCCAAAGTAGCAGCTAAATCTGAAATGTCCTGTAATTCCAAACCGAAGCGTAAATCCGGCTTATCGGAACCGTACTTTTCCATAGCCTCTTTATAATCCATCCGTCTTAACGGCAACTTAATATCTACATTCTTCAATTCTTTGAAAACTCTTTGAATAAAGCGTTCTGCCACCTGCATAACGTCATCTTCATCAACAAAGCTCATTTCCATATCAATCTGGGTAAATTCAGGTTGCCGATCGGCACGCAAATCTTCATCGCGGAAGCAGCGAGCTATTTGAATATATTTATCAAATCCTGCGACCATCAAAAGTTGCTTGAATAATTGCGGTGACTGCGGTAAAGCAAAAAACTCGCCCGGGAAAATACGACTCGGGACCAGGTAATCTCTGGCACCTTCAGGCGTCGACTTGCCCAAAATCGGTGTCTCCAAATTAATGAATCCCTCTTCTTCAAAGAAGCGATTGGTTAACTGCGTCAGCTTCGAACGCAACATAATAATTTTTTGTAAAGCCGGACGACGCAAATCCAAATAGCGATATTGTAATTTTAGAGAATCTTTCACTTGGACATCATCTTCAATATAAAAAGGCGTAGTTTCCGCTTCCGCCACAATTCTGATTTCCTGTAACAAAAGTTCCAACTTACCTGTCGGCATCTCGTTATTCGGATTGGAACGAAGGCGTAAAATGCCCTTGACCGCTAAAACGTCTTCACTCCGCACTTTTGCTGCTGTTTCTCTGACTTCAGGCGAACAAGTATCATCAGTCACTAATTGCAGAAGACCGCTGCGATCTCTCAAAGTAATAAAAATTAAGCCGCCTAAATTACGCTGTTTTTGGCACCAGCCCATAAGTGTATACGTATTACCTACAAGCAATTTATCCAATTCTGCTACATAACATGTACGTTGCATACCCTTAATATTACTACTCATTTTATTCCTCCTCTATTTTCCAGGTCGTATTCAACGAAATAGCCTTGTTTAAATCAGTTAAATCATCCAGATTAAATTGTTCATTGAGTTCAGCACCGCTATCAAGGTCTTTCAACTTAACAAATTTGCTGTTAAGCTCATTTTCACCCAAAACCAGACAATAGCGGAAATTATGTTTATTCATATATTTCATTTGTGCTTTGAAAGAACGACCTTCGACATCCTGCTCTGCCGTAATTCCGAGTCTACGCAAATGCCAAACAATTCCTGCCGCAACTTGCCGTTCAGTCTCACTTTGAGCCACAATAAACAAATCAGGTCTGCGTAAAGCATAAGCACGTTTTTGCTCCTGTAAAGCTGAATGCAGGCGTTCCAAGCCGATAGAAAATCCCATTCCCGGCAAATCCGGTCCGCCGAGCAAAGTTACCAGTCCGTCATAACGTCCGCCGCCACAAATAGTAGCAGCCTGACCTGCCTCTACATCGTTCAGCACAAACTCAAAAACCGTATGACAGTAATAATCCAATCCTCTTACAATTTTAGGATCTACCGTATACTTAATAGACAAATTATCCAGACCCCGCAAGACGGTTTGAAAACGTTGTTGATCTTCCGGTAACAAACAATCCGTTATTTTAGGTGCACCGAGTACAACAGCTTTACATTGAGGAACTTTACAATCCAAAACACGCAACGGATTTTTCGCCATTCTTTGTCGACAATCGCTGCATAATTCATCCGTATGCGGTGTTAAATATGCCAACAAAGCCTGATAATACGCCTTTCTCCCGGCAATTGAACCTAAGGAATTAAGTCTTATTTCATAATTTTTTAAGCCGACTTGTTGAAAAAACAATTGTACAAGAGAAATAATTTCTACATCCGTCATCGGCGATTGACTGCCTAAGCATTCTACTCCCAATTGATGGAACTCACGATAGCGACCTTTTTGGACATTTTCAGCTCTAAAAGCTGAAATCTCATAAAATAGTCTTTGCGGTAAAGTCTCATTGAACAAACCGTTTTCTACAAAAGCTCTGACTACTCCGGCTGTCCCCTCCGGTCTCAAGGTAATTGATCTTCCGCCGCGGTCTTCAAAAGTATACATTTCCTTTTGGACAATATCACTGGTTTCACCTACTCCGCGATTAAAAACTTCAGTATATTCAAACGTCGGAATTCTAATCTCTCCGTAAGCAAAAGAACGACAAACACGCGCAAAAATCTTTTCAATTTCTTCCCATTCGCAACAAGTCTGGGGCAGCAAATCCAATGTTCCTTTAACTTTTTTATATTGCGCCATAAATGACCTCCTGAAAGAACCGCTTTTAGTTAATAATTATATCACAGTCTTTCATTAGAGCTCAGTCTAAAGCAAGAACTTCATGATAATTACAATTATACTAAATAAACAGCTCAAGTAATGTCGGGAAAAAGTTCAACCATTCGCTTTTATAAGTAAGTTTACCGCATAATTGCCGATATGCGGTAGAATGAGCATACCCTTTAATCCAAGGCATAATCATACTGCGGAATTCCTTCCCGGCAGTAATTTCTCCCAGCATTTCCGTCATCTCCAGATAACACGTTTGCAAATCATCAATTTTACGTTCGGCTGTAACTTTAAATTCCGGATTTTTAATCTCGGCAAATATATAAGGATTGCCGCAAGCAGCTCGACCGATCATAAATCCCGAAACTTCCGCCATATCCTGAATTGTGCGACAATCTGCCGCCGATTTTATATCACCGTTGGCAATTAACGGCAAAGCGCCAAATCCGTGTGTCAGCAATTTGTTTTTGACAGTTGCAAATACTGCCCAATCAGCTTTACCGGCATACATTTGCTTGGCCGTTCTGGCATGAATACATATTCTGTCGACACCGGCTTCAGCTAAAGCTAAAGCGAATTCAGCCGCCGTATTTTCTTCCTGCAGATATCCTTTGCGAAACTTGCAAGTCAAATACTTACCGGCACCGGCACATAATGGCTGTAATTTCCGTACGATTTTCACCGCCTGCTCCGGCTTTTGCATCAAAGCGGATCCCGCTCCGGTTTGACAAACTTTTTTTACAGGACAACCCATGTTTATATCTATAGCACTGCAGCGACTCAATGTAGGATTATCCAATATTTTTTGCACAGCTATATAAAAATCGTCCGCATCATAGCCGAACAACTGAATAGCTGCCGGTCCTTCCGTGTCCTCGTCAATTAACAAATAGCGTAAAGAAGGTTCCAAACCGTTATATACAATACCGCGGGCGCTAACCAGTTCGGTCGTGTTGAAATCAACACCTCCTCTGTGACACAAACGTCGGAACGGTAAATTGCTGTAACCGGCCATCGGTGCTAAAAATAAACGTTGCTTCTTAAATTCTTCTGCAGATAAATGCATCCGGCACTTCCTTAATAATTCAAATTGTACGGTTTAGGTAAAATATTACACTTGAAAGTATAATTATCTTCTAAAAAATTGGAATATTGCGCATCACTGTTATAACATACAGCTTGCGTATTCAATTTATAAATTATTGTCAACGCCGTTCCGGCAGTTTCCTGTGAACAGATAAAAGAAAAAGCATTTTCTTCACTGTTTTTCCAAATAATAAATTGATTACCGTCGGCAGCATTGACTGCTAATGCCTGCGTACCGTAATGAATTTGCTTTTCGCTTAAAGTGTGGGTAAATAAGGACATATATGTATGTCGTAATTTATTGCAATAACTGTTTTGCGGCCCGTAAGCATAATAACGACACTCATTGAAACTTGCAGGCAAATAGAACTTTACCCCGATACAGGCTGTCGGCGGCGGCAGAGGGACGGAAAAATTTCTGCTTTCTTCAGTATGCTTCGTAGCGATAATTTTCCAACAGATTCGACCCGAGGCCAAAATTATCCATCTGCTTTCAAAGGTGAACGGTACAGGCAAATCCGGTCCGGATAAAGTTAAAAAGCTTTTCACATAAACACCTTCCAGACCTGCTAAATTAGTTCCCATTTCCTCCGGCGACAACTCATCCAGATAACCGGCTTCGGTTTTATAAACCTTCATTTGTAAACTGTCATAGGACCATTTTTCCCAAGCTTCAGCTAATTTACCGGCAGGTAGGAATGAAGTTTTTAAGCTGTATTCTCCTGCTTGACTTAAAAAAGGACAATTATCATAAATCATAGATGTAAAAATCGCCTGCTTACAGCTGTAAATATATTTATACATCTGCCCGTCTATATTACTTCCCTGAATTAAATAGTGCTCACCGTCAGCAAAAATTAAAATATTTCTCTCCGCCGGTCTAATTTTTTCGTCCTTCTCCAATTCCGTTTCCAAAGGTAAAACATCTTCCGCTTCACAAATTTCATTCAACAAATTTTCGTTAATATCCTTTTGCCAAATAAATTGCTGTAAACCGCTTTTATGCAAATTTTCATGGCGACCGTCTTCACTGCAGCCAATAAAACAATTAAGTGTCAAAGTAGAATATTGTTCCTTTAAGTCTTCCAATGATTGCCCGGGCACATTTATTTTTGTAATTTGACCGCTTGTAATTTCCAACGGGAAGATTTCCGCCTTTTGCAAAATTTTACCGTCACCGGTCAGTTCATAACGCAAACTGTAGCGCTTTTGGGTACAGGCATGGGCAAAATTATTGTAAATATAAATACAACATTCCGCGTTATTCGACCTGATTACCCGAACAGTCAGAGGGCAAAGTGTATAGCGCATACCTGTTATCTCGTTAAAATCAACTATATTCTTTCCCGGCAGAGCAAAATCATTAACAGCCGCACCCAAGCAACGACTGTCTGTCGTTAATTCATTCAGAACCTCATTAACTGCAATTTCTTCTTCTCCCAGCTTATCTGCAAATGAAGCAAGATAATATGGCGTTTCGAACGGTAAAACTTTTTCATCGAGTAAACGTTCCTGCAGTGCAGAATTGAATAAGCATTTAAGAGCAACATTTATTTCACCCTCTTCACCGCTGCATGGTGCCGTCAGAGCAATAAGACTGTTTTTAGATAATTTATCAGCTGCTTCGGGCAAAGATTCTTTTAGTTGTAACCAATATTCATAATCCAATAAATAAAGTAGAATATTATTCTGTTTGTATGCAACTTCCAATGTCAAAACTTGCATAATTGCCTGCTTCAATTCCGGTAAATCAAGATAAGCGGCTGTTTTCCGGGCAGCAATCGGGGAAGCTGAATTTTTTTGCCAATCTGCTGTATAGACTAAATTACGCACCTGCCGCATACCGCTTTTTAAGCATAAATTCCGGAACATCTGATTATACATCACCCTACTGCTGATACTGTTAAAATTATTTTTATGCAAATTCTGCAAATAGTGATAAACATACTGCCTTTGTGTCTGTAAATTGACTTTAGGATTATTGGAAAGTGGAAGATCGGGCGGACATAATAAAATTTCACTATTTACCGCCCAGACTTTCAATGCCTGACCTTCATGTTCGACAATCCCGTCAACAGCGGTAATTTTCTGAAAATTCAAAGGAAAAAGCAGGCATTCCTCTTCCATATCAATTAAAAAGTAATACAATCGCGGCGACTCCCACGACCAGGCTGCAACATTTGCAATTTCAAAGGTATTTGAACCGTTTGCTCCAACTACATGAGTTAGCTGAATTTCCTGCCCCGAATCATCCAGCAAATAAAAATCTGAAGCGGCCGCTATGGCATCAGCTGCAGTCGGCGACGGCGTAATTTTTACATTTATTTTCCCTCTGTTCTCACCTATCAATTCAGTTTCTACCATCACATCGGTAACGGCAGCCTGAGGCCGTTTAACCAGGACTAAATCATTAATGCGTAAATCACGGACAGAATTAATATGCAAATAAGAACTGAAAGCTTCCGCTGTCGCTAAAATTGTCAAATGATTGATGCCTTTTATAACATGCGGTGAGAGCAAAAATTCATTATCTCTACCCGTTACCTGACTGAAACCGATAAACGTACCGTTAAGCCAAATATAAAAAGCAGCCGCCTGCATACTCAGCTGCATGTGATATTCATAATGCAAATCCTGGGCGGTAAAATATTTATGAAACAAAGCAACAGGATTATTCGCCGGAATATGCGGCGGATCAAAGGGTATTTCAGAAACCTTTTCTAACTTGCAAGCTGCTGCTTTTTTGCGAAAATTATACGACTTCACAAAATCATCCGGTAAAGCTGCCAAATCAGGATAACAGACAGAAGGTTGATCCATGCAGCCTAAAATTTCAAGGCGATCGGAATCCAACCTCAAATCGCGTGTAAATTCCTGTTTTTGCTTAATACAGGCTTTTAAGGCCTGTTCTTTTCCGGAATAAACAAAGAAATAATCCGAAAGCGGGCAAGCGCCAACTTGCAAATTGCTTTGCTCGAGCAAACTTTTTTCTTCAGAAGTCATATAAATTTATCCTCACTGCAATAAAGCAGCCCGAATTCAGACTGCTTTATTTTTTATTTATCAATAGCCGTGGCATTTTTCGGCAAATATAAAGTAATTATAAAGCCGATAACAAACAAAGGTACTACAGCTAAAATTGTTAAGCGCGGAATACCTGTCAACCAACCGATTAACGACATCAAAGCCGGACCCATAATGGCTGCAAAGCGACCGAAAACATTATAAAAACCGAAGAATTCATTATTTTTTTCCGGCGGAATAATCTGAGCAAAATAAGAACGGCTGAGAGCTTGAATTCCTCCCTGAGAAGAAGAAATTAAGACCGCCATAATCAAAAGATGCCAGATATTTTGCATAAATACGGCTGTGCAAACTGTAATCAGATAAGGAATCATAGCTACTTGAATCAATCTTATCGGCGTAAAAAATTTGGTCAACCAACCGTACAATATAGCAAAAGGGAAAGCCACAATCTGACTGCCTAAAAGAATAACCAACAAGATCACCGTATCGACGATTTCATTTCCCAAAACGCTCTGAACATAAGGCACAACCATTCTTATGATTGTATCAACTCCGTCAATATAAAAGAAATACGCTATTAAAAAAACAAACGCATACTTATATTTTCTGATATCTTTAAATGTTGAAGCAATTTCACGGAAAGAATAAATGAAAACCCCGTTTTTCGGCTTAGGTGACCAATAAACCTGTTGCACGTCTACAATCATCGGTAACGTAAAAATCAACCACCAGGCACCCGTGATTAAAAAGCATAACTGATAGCCCAAAGGATTGGCCATGCCCAAGTAATAAATAAAGACCAGCGATATGCCGAAAGGAATGATACTGGTTATATACCCCCAAGCAAAACCGTAGGAAGAAATCTTATCCATTCTTTCTTTGACAACGGAATCGACCAAAAAAGCATCGTAAAAAATAATCGAACCGTTATAACAAACATTGGTTAAAACATAGGCCAAACAAATGGTAAACCACATATTTGTAGGTAAAAATGCCAACAACATTGTCGTTAAAATACCGAAAATGGCAAAGAAGTTGAACATTTTCTTCTTGTATCCTCTAAATTCAGCCAAAGTTCCTAAAATCGGACTTAAAACCGCTAAAATTATAGAACTTAAAGAATTAAACCAGCCTAATTGCATCTGGGCTTCAGTACTGGCAATAATACCGATAAAAGCAGGAAACGCAGCGCTGCTTATAGCAACTGAAAAAGCGGAATTGCCGACGTCATAAAGCATCCAGCTCCATTCTCGTCTGTTCCTTTCCTTTAAATCAAGCTCTTCCGGTCTTTTCTGCCCCATAAGCTTGCGATATTTTAAGTTGAGCGACTTAAAAGGCGCACTCAACTGCTGATCGAATGTTGTCATAATAAACCTCCTACAATCGTTACAGCTTCATATTGGCTTATCCTACCACAAATAGCAGGAAAAAGTACAATATCACAACATATTTAACTATTGTTCTATGGCAGGAGGGACAAACTCTTTATATTTTGCCAGTATCGGTTCACACGAAGGACCGAAGTTTTTTTGCCAGACCGGCAAGTTACCTTCTCTTAAAGAAGCGAGACTTTTTTTAATATCCAAGATCCGCTGGTTGGCCGAGCCGCGAAAACGCAGCATTAAGTCTTTTTGCGCCATCTGAAAAAGTCCGTCCACTAAAGTATCACATTGTTCCAATATACTTAATTGAACCGGATTTTGCAGTAATTGCTCAATTTTATAACCGGAAAATATCCAAATATTCAATTGTCTGCCGCTGTTTTCCGCATCCGATTCGGCCACCAGATTGCGCAACAACTTTAAAATAGCAGCCAAGTCCTTACCCTGCTGCATAGGTTCACCGCCCAAAACAGTCAAGCCGGAAACAAAAGGGTTGCGCAACCACTTGGCCAATTTAACTGTCACTTCCGGTGTCCAAAGCTCACCGTATTTAAAATCCTGATACGCTCCGTTAAAGCAACCGGGACAAGCAAAGGTACAACCGGTAACAAATACAGTCGAGCGAATTCCCGGTCCGTTAGCTACATCAAATTCTCGCAACTGTGCATAACGCATAGGTTTACTCCTTTGCTTGATAACAAAAGAGTCAGTCAAACAACTGACTCTTTCATAACTTTCAAGTTTTCCCGTTAAATATGTAAAACACGGCTCTTAATTTCTTTTGTTCGACCCTCATTCCAATAATTGGAGCCTAAATAGCCGCAAGTACGTCTGACTACAGTCAACTTATTGCGATTGTTGTTACCGCATTGCGGGCAGGTCCAAACATTGTCGTCATCGAGCTTAATTTCACCGCTGAAACCGCAAACATGGCAATAATCAAGTTTGGTGTTGAACTCGGCATACATAATTGTTTGATAAATATACTGAATCATTTCCAATATTGCCTGAATGTTATTCTGCATATTAGGTATCTCAACATAAGAAATCATGCCGCCTTTTGACAAGGGTTGAAACTCCGACTCGAACTTGAATTTGTCGAAAACGCTTATAGGTTCACGTACATCGACATGGTACGAGTTGGTGTAATATCCTTTATCAGTAACATTTTCAATATCACCGAAATGAGCGCGGTCGATGGCGCAAAAACGATGTGTCAGCGATTCTGCCGGCGTACCGTAAACACCGAAACCTAAACCTGTTTCAGCCTTCCATTTATCTGCAGCCTCATTCAACTTGTGCATCACCTTAAGCGCGAAAGCTTTACCTTCAGGGCTCGTATGACTCTTGCCGGTAACTAAATAACTGGCCTCGTACAAGCCGATATAACCGATGCTTAATGTTGAATAACCGTTTTCCAGGAAAGGTCTAATCTTCTCACCTTCTCCCAAACGGGCGATAGCGCCGTACTGCCAATGTAAGGGGCTGACGTTGGAATTGACATTCAACAAACGCTCATGTCTTAACATCAAAGCTTTCTTTACAATATTGAGGCGCTTGTCGAGCATCTTGAAATAGCCCTCTTCATCATGGCGGTTCAAAATACCGATTTGCGGTAAATTAATCGTAACAACGCCTTGATTGAAACGACCGTCGAAAACATATTTACCGGCAGCATTTTTCCAAGGGCTGAGGAAAGAACGGCAACCCATCGGACTGAACACGTTACCTTCATACATTTCGCGCATTTTTTTAGCAGAAATATAATCGGGATACATCCGCTTGGCCGTACATTCGGCCGCCAACTCCGTCAGATAAAAATAAGGTGCGCCGGGCTTCACATTATGTTCATCCAGAACATAAATAAGCTTGGGGAAAGCCGGTGTTACATAAACACCGCATTTGTTTTTAATACCTTCAATTCGCTGCCGTAAAACCTCTTCCGTAATCATGGCCGCTTCTTTAGCATATTCGTTATCCGGTTCACAATACAAGAATAAAGTAACGAAAGGTGATTGACCGTTTGTCGTCATTAAAGTATTAATTTGATATTGCACAGTTTGGACGCCGTCTTTTATCTCTCTTCTCGTCCGGCGCCAGGCAATCTCTTCCGCCTTCTGTCTGTTGGCCTCCGTCGCTTCAGCCCCGTATACCTCGGCCTGTTCTTCCAGAACTTCTTTCAAATAACGCAAATAGGATTTACGCACGAACGGCGCCAAAATTCTGTCAAAGCCGTTAATTGACTGACCGCCGTACTGATTCGAGGCCACCTGGGCAATTATTTGGGTCGTAACAGTACATGCTACTCTGAAAGTATGCGGAGTTTCGATCTGATTACCGTTAATTACAGTACCGTTCATCAACATATCTTCCAAATTAATCAAACAGCAGTTAAAAATCGGTTGTATTGCATAATCCAGATCATGATAATGGATAGCTCCCGAATCATGAGCCTGTAAAATATCAGTCGGCATAATTTTCCGGCGGGCCATATCTTTCGAAACTTCACCGGCAATTAAATCTCGCTGCGTTGCTGCCAAAAAGGCATTTTTATTGGAATTTTCATCCATTGTATCTTTATTGGTGGCTTCAATTAAGCCGATAATTCCGGCATCGGTTGTATTATCCTTACGCTTAAAGCTTTGCACAGCCTTATAATTTTCGTAAGATCTGGCAGTTGCGGCATTATCATGTTTAATCAAGCTGTAATACACCTGATCCTCAATTTGATAAATTGTAATAGCCCTCGGAATATTACGGGCAAATTCTTCAATTTCACCGGCAATTTCTTCAGCTTGTCCCGCAACATAATTACCGGTTGCCGAATTCATTGCTTTTTCAATAGCAACTTGAATCTTGCTTTTATCAAACGGCACTGTTGTTCCGTCACGTTTAATCACTTCCAAAGACATACTCAATCCCTCTCATCTACCAATATATAGAAACATCATCCGCTCAGTTTTACATAAGACTGCCGCTAACTGACGTTTCTTAATCAGAAGCGCAAGCTCCAATTACTACATATTGTGGTAAGGCAGCCTTAAAGCACAAATAGAATACCATTCATAGATAAAGTGTGCAAGCAAAGATTGATTTGTAATTTTACAGGAATATTACATAGTGATACAAATTAGATCGTTCCTGCATTTTTTTAACTGCCGTTCGCTTGTAATTAGGCGTTTTTTCTCTTATTAATAAATCTTTTTACCTTTATTTTTGTTAAAAACTTGTAATAATTGACTTACAGCTCTCGGGTGTTCAATACACAATATTGAAAGTATACAGCATTATTGGCAACTGAAGTACTATAAGTTGTGGTCATGCATCACTTATCAATGCCGGTCGAAAAATCACAATTAAAGCCCGCTCATTTCCCTTATTGTCGATTTATTCAAGTAGCAATTAATTAAACAAAACATTATAATAACTAGTACTTATAAAACACTTTAATACACTTTAATTGAGGGTACAGCATTGAAAAGGAATTCAATTTTAATTAAGGCCGGTGAAATAACTAAAGCTAATGCAACAAATTTAGCCAAAATCGGTATGCGTACTTTAACTTTTCGGCGTTCTAAAAAAAGTAAAGCGGCGCCGTCTGCACATATATCGACCTTATTCTATTCATTTTCTTATTTTTTGCTTAGAATATTGGCAAGTATACTATTTGCATATCGCTCACAGCATAATTTTGCCGAAAAAGAACTTAAAGGCCCCAGCATCGTGATTGCACCGCATTCTTCCCTTTTGGATCCGGTATTCGTGATGTTATGTATGGGACCGAAACATAAGTTACATTTCGTAGCCGGTAATTTTTTGCAGGAAGGTCACGGCTTTCTCCCTTGGCTTACGGCCAAAATGAAAACTATTAATATCACCCAGTTCAACAGTGACTTTTTAGCTGTCAAACAAATGATTTCTCTATTACGTAGCGGTGAATCCATCGCTATTTTCCCGGAAGGTGAACGTTCTGCCGACGGAAGACACGAGTTATTTTCCGACGCTTTTATTAAATTGGTACAACGTTCTCACGCAAATTTGATATTTTGTGATCTTGACGGAGCTTTCCTTTCCTGGCCGCGTTGGTCAGGGTATCACGGCTTACGTTTGGGCAAAATTGCCGTCACTGCTTCTCTTGTTTATACGGGGGAAGAAACAGGCGAATTGGAACTTGAAGATATTCGTACTAAAATGACGGAATTACTGCGCGGTACAGACTACCATAATCAACTTGAAAGACGCAACAAGGGTCAAAAAACTTACAGTTATTTCAGTTTCAACCCTGCCGGAGGGTTGGACAATCTCTTATACAGTTGTCCCAATTGCCAGGAGTTTTTATCCATGTATCAGTTAAATCGCACAGCTATCATGTGTTCTTTGTGCAACTTTAAGGCGGAACTGGGCAAAGACGGGTTATTCAAACAAGCTATTAATTTTCCGGCCATCGGTAAAATAAAAATAGGCACAAGTACCAATCCTATTGTTTGGCATATGTGGCAGATAAGGCATACTTCCGTCCGTTACTTGAAGGAACTTGCACCGGATTATCTTTTTCCCAGCAGCGGTAATTGTACAATTGAAACTTTTGACGCCCAACATCACGCTGATTTAATCGCAAAAGATGCCTTGAGTTATTTAGCCTTGGACTGGGCCGGTGAAAAGCCGCGTTTTACCTTTGCTTTTCAAGCTGATTTACCTGCTGAAGTTGCCGCAGAATTTCAACAGGATTTAACGCTGCCCAATGCCCGTTCCGCCTATATGACAACAACGGAGACCGAACGGAAGATTAATAACCTGATTCAAATTACACCGCAGCATTTTGTCTATGAAGATATAAAAACCTATTTGCAATTTTGGCACAAAAACTATCGCATAACTTATTATCCGAATGATGTTAAGTTAGTTTATGTTTACCGTGACTTAATTGAAGGTCTGGGTCAACCTGATTTGGATCCCCGTTTAGCTCGTTGCCATGTAGATGATGCCAAAGATCTGATCAATGATTATAAAATTTTGCGTCAAAAATTGAAGAAGGAATAATTATGCCTGAATTACCGGAGGTGGAGACTATCCGTCAAGGTCTCAATCAACAATTAAGCAACAGTCATTTATGTTCAATTGTCAGACTTGATAATTATTGTTGGCATGATGAAACAAGCAATTTTTCCTTAGCTGCCGATTATAAATTATCTGAATTCGAGCGGCAGGGAAAATATTTATTTGCGCACTTGAAATCTGATACAAGTGCCGAGGATATTACTCTGATTTTTCACCTTCGGATGACCGGAAAACTCATTATCACTTCCACAGTTACCAACTTACCGAAACACAGCCATTTTTATTTTGAGCTGAAGAAAGATCATAAAATTTTGTACCTTTATTTCAACGATGTTAGAAGATTCGGTTATGTTAAACTCCTGCCCCGGCAAAATTTAAGTTTTGATCAAAGTTTAAAGAAATTAGGTTTCGACGCATTAACGCATAAGTTGACCTTAAATGAAAAAGCATTAACGGAAAAAGAGGCGGAAAATGCCTTTATTCAAGGATGCAGACGTCATTTGCACAAAAATATCAAATCTGCTCTGCTGGATCAAAGCATTATCGCCGGTTTAGGTAATATCTATGCTGACGAACTGCTCTTCTCCGCCCGCATCCATCCTGCCAATCTTTGCTGTGATTTAAGCGAAAAAAACTTACAAATTTTATACCGTTCCATTCTACCGTTGCTCAATAAAGCTATCAGTAATCACGGAACATCATTCAGTGATTATGTTGACAGTTGGGGCATTAAAGGGAATTTTCAAAATTATCTGCAAGTTTATCAGCGAACCTCACTTCCCTGCTATAGCTGTAAAACGCCCATAAAGAAATGTAAAATTGCAGGTCGAAGCACACATTTCTGCCCAAAGTGTCAAATTTATTACGGTTCGAATACTCTTACCTGATATAATTGTTTTAGCGATTTTAGTTACACAAAGGAGAATTGTCTCAGATATGCGCACTCATCAAAGTCATTCCGGTGCTATGCCTAATTACGAAGGAACCTGTCGTGCGAGCAATGTACCGGTAAAAAAACGTGAGTCTGCCGTATCGGCCAAAAGTACTTTCAAATCGAATATATCCGCCGGAAAAATCTTAGATAAAATAAAGCATTTATGCCGTTACAAACAAAATAAACAGCTGCAACAGGCTGATAAAAAGGCTAAATTGCTGCAAAACACCATTAAACCGCAGAATACAGAGAATACAGCCGAAGATTTGGAAAAATTATTTCAAACTCACTTATCTCATGCGCCTTTATTGTCACCCGATACTGCTTCTGCGAAAGAATCGGCAGCTGTCCTTGAACCTCAAAGTCTGCAAATTCTCACTTATCGCGGTGTAACAACGCGCAGTAATAAAAAGCAGGCCGAAACTGCTGAAATCGTCAACTCGAAAACTGTTCCCCGCCAAAGTGAATGGGCCGACTTGAAAAATGATTTGCGCAATTTACGACGTGAAAGTCATGCCACCTGGGATTTTTCACAAAAATTATTACAAAAATTTTGGACACGCGGCAAGAATATCAGTTCTAAAGAACAACAGAAACTTGTGCACTCAACGTTCAAACTTACCTGCAAAAATTTCTGTGCAAGTATTATTTTCAACCTTTCCCGGCAATATCAAGCTTGGCGAAAATACTGTCAACACAGTACTTACAATACGCAGGCTCATAACAGCCAACTGGCAAATTTATCTTTTTGGCGTAAATTCTCTGCCCGACGCTGCAGCATAGTACAGACTCTATGCTTTGTATTGGCCGTAATTTTAATTTTCAGTACCATTTTCACTATTCATTATCACCAACTTGCAAGCATAGAAGCAGATAACAATATGCGGCGGGAATTAGATAAAAAGCATGGAATACTGCTCTCGGGTACCGCTCAATGCAAAAAAGCCGAACTTGATCAGATAAATTTACATTTAACTTTTCCGCATTATGATGACAGTTATCTTGACTATAAAATTCAAAGCCGTCTTGACAGTCTTATTCAACCGTACATTCAGGCTGCGAACAAATTACCTCGCCGCAACAGTTTTCGGCAAAAGCCGCTTCTGGTTGTTAATTATGACAGTGCAATTTTGGCCGGTCGCCTGGTCTCTTTAATTTTCACGCTCAATTATTATGAAGGCGGTGCCGCTGCCGACAAACTCAGTGATTTAGCCTACAGCTCACTGTACTACGATTTGCAATATCATAGTGTTTTAACTTTGAAAGATTTACTTTCGGAACGCAATAATATCCTGCAGGAAATTGCCGACAGCTATAATACGATGTACCGTTACGATTTGAAACAGGATTTAGGTTTACAGACCGATCAAATTACTCGGCAAAACTTTTTATTCACTCCGGAAAAGTTGATTTTATTAGTCAATCCCAAACAGAGTCATGCCTCCCTGTTGAACAACAATTCCCGACTCAACTTGGTAAGTAACGGCGGCAGCAGATACATTTATAATAACTATCTCAGCTTGAAATATAATGAAGTAAGTAAATATTTTAATCAACAGAGTGATTTGAAAGTCAGTCTTAAATATGATTCCTGGAAACGTTATCTGGCCAATAAAGATAGCGAAAAACTGTTGCCGTATACACCCGATAGTGAAGGTAATACCGACAGTCCGTACAAATTTTCGGCTCTGACAATTAATAATTTACCGGCGGAAGAAACATTAACAAAACTCTTAAAATTACTCCGCGATAATGCTGCAACTGCCAGCTTTTTCCTGACACCGCAAGAGTTAAATACCGCTAATTTGCCGACTTTACAAAATATTATTTCGCAGGGACATGAAATTGCCCTGTTGTTGGATAATAACTCTTATACACAGGCTCAAATAACTGCTGCAAGCGACTTCCTGAAACAGAAATTACACGCGACGAACAACTATTTGCGCCTCCTTGAGCAGCAAAATAATGCAATTAGAGATGATTTACAGGACTACATTCAGATCAAATGGAATAACTATCCGCGTAGCAAAAATCAAGCAGCTATGATTAAACAGCTGACTTCCAAGCGTGATGCCGGCGATATAATTTGCCTGGACAGTCAAGACGATACATTTATTGCAGTTGTAGATAAAATGTTGGAACAACAGGATAATCAATTCCGTTATGCTGCAGTTACTCAAACTGCTCAAATATACCGGACAAAGTTAACGCCGCAGCAATCACCTTATACAGATATTTCTGCCGATTAGAAAACTTAAGCGGCCGTTAAGCGTTAATAACTCGCAGGCGCCGCAAAAGCTTCAATATCAGCCCGGCCAAACTTAATAAATATTTACAGGCAAAATTCAAGAAAATTACTAAGCGCTTTTTCTTCACATAATGCCATAATTGCGGATCCAAGCGGTTGAAAGCTTCTTTGACTTCCTGCAAAGCTGCAAGATGCTCCGGATTAGGTTGCATAAGATAAATTAATTGACACACCTCATACATTCTGGCCATATGCTTAACTGTCAAATCTCGCAAAATTACCGGCTGCCCTGTCCTGTAACCGAACTTAAGATCTGCAAGCATCGCCTTAATAACTTTTACTTGATGTTGATAATTTTGAATTATTTTCTGTAAATTAACCGACTGTCCTTGACGACCGATATAATACATGTACAAATTAACCGGCAAATAATACATTGTCTCTACTGTTTGCAAAGGAATCAGACTGTAATAGTTATCTTCATAAAAGACGCCTTCAGGTAATGTTAAATGTAAATTTTGCAAGAAATCGCGACGATAACAAAGAGTATGCATAATCAGAAGTTCAGTAAAAGACCATTTCTTTACTTCCTGCCAGGTAAACAATTTATTCGCCGGCAAAACCTGTCTTAATTTATTGTCAATGTAAAAAAACTTATTATTGCGCTCAGTCGGGTATAATTCATTCGCTGTCAATAACGAATGATCCTGACGGTAAACTTGTTTCAAAATTTCCAATGTATAATCTGTAAATATCAAATCGGGCAATTCCGCAGCGGAAGAAAGCTGTTGAATTAATTGCAGCAAGGAATTTAACGGCTCGGCAGCAAAATAATCATCAGAATCCAAAACTTTAACATACAATCCCCGGGACAATTTCATTCCGGCATTGATAGCCGAACCGTGTCCCCCGTTTTCTTTATTAATTAAAATCACACTATCTTGATATTTTTGCACATAGGCAGCTGCAATTGCTGATGTATTATCATTTGAGCCGTCATTAACAATAATTACTTCTATTAATTCAATGTACGGCAGCAAGGAATTTACGGCTCTTTCCAAATACATCTGTGAATTATAGGCAGGGATAATAACAGTTAACAGTTTTCCCATATAAACTTCCTCCTTAACTACTCTTGATCAAGCTTATTAAGATTAGCAGCATTTAATTTGAAATCAACTCTAATAAAACAAATAGTTGTAATAACAGCTGCTATCAGCAAAAAGACATATAAATTAATTACTCTTGTCAATAACAACGCCGGAATTAATTGCTTATCCGGCACAATATTCCCGAATAATTGTAAAAATCCGCCCTCCGTCAAACCGACAGCTCCGGGTGAAGGTACCAAAGAAGCGGCAATATTCAAAACAGCCTGCATCGAGAAACTGTCTTCCAACAACTGCCAGCAATTTTGCGTATTTCCGGCTCTTAACGCCATACAGGCAAAAAAAGGCACGGCCGTGTAAGCTGCCATCTGCACAAGGTGTAAAGCCATAAGTTCCAACAACAAACGCCAATTTTTATTAAACGAAAGCGAGCTGGCAATATAACGCTTGGAAAAATGTAAAAGCTTACGTACTAAATTACGCGGATTTTTAATTAGTTTCTTCCGCATCAACATGCCTAATACAAAACGGAGCGCCGCAACAATAATTTTAGGATTGAAGAACAACAACAATAAAAAAGTCGTAGTTACAATGTACAAAAGATAACCTAAAGGCAGCAAATAAGAAACATAGCCTAAATTCTCCTGCAAATATCCCGATCGGAAGAAACTGACGCAGGCACAATAAAACAACATAGATAAATTGTAAAAAATAGCCAAGGCGATAAAAACGACTGAAGTATAAGACATCGGGATGGACAACTTTTTCAAATAATACATTTGCATCGGCTGACCGCCTGAAGAAGACGGTGTAATATTATTAAAGAAAAAGCCGATAAAAGAAGTGTTAAAAGCCATTTTAAATTTGACTTGTAAAGTAGGCGCGATATAATTCATTACTCTAATAATACTTAAGGCTATACAGCACTGGTGAATCAACATTAACGTAAATCCACCCAATAACCAACGCCAGTCAGCTTGTAATAAAATTGCTTTCATTTCCTTGATACTATAATCTTTGAAGATCATATGCCAAGTTAATGAAAGCATAATAATAAGAATAAATAAACCAATAAGTAAATTTCTTGCAGTCCCGCCTTTGCCGTCATTACGGACATCAGCGAGATTTTCACTTATCAATTTTTCATCCTGCCATTCCTGCATAAACAATATTACTTCTTGAATCCCATTTTATCTGCTAAAGCATTGAACTCGGTCGCTAAAGCCTGCAATTGCATAGCAACATCCTGTTTTTTATAAACATACATAGCACAAACTTTTGAACCTAAAGCTAAAGCCCAGAAAGCAAAAGTCAAAATACTTGCCCGCATAAAAAGAAGTAAGAAGAAATCAATTACCAGAACTAATTTACGATCGGCAAACTTCGCTGTCTTCAAAACATAGGCCAATACTACCAGTTTTACTATATATTCAATAACCAGCACTGCAACAGGAACACCGAAAGGAATCAGTGCAACCGGTAAAACTGCAGCAAAAAATCCTAAAACAGCCGAAGAAAAAGTGAAGACTAAAAGTGAAAATACCGTAAACACTATCCAGAGTATACCGTATATCATGTTAAAAGTCTTATAGTTACCGGCTAAAATACCCCACACCGTTGTATTGCTGCTACTGTCAGCATTATGTTGCAACTCTTCTGAAAAAAGCGGCTCATTACCGTTTTGATTTTGCTCGGACATATCTACCTCCAACAAAAATTAGCAGTATTCTGCAATATTTTCGCATAGTATAGCATATAGGAGCTGTAAAGTCTATTTATATCCCTAATTTTCGGGATTTTAAGAAAGTTTAAGGGGTTTTATAAATTACTTGTTATGCAAAAAGCTATTATTATCCTGTTTCTTCTGCGCCGGCAGAAGTTGCTCCGTTTCCGGCTTAAGGTATAAAAAAGCGGCTTAGCCACAATATAGTGGTCAAGCCGCAAAATTGATACTGTTTGCACTATCTGCTGTAGAACTCAATGATCTGACGATCGTTAACTTCCACCGGAATTTCTTCTCTTTCAGGTAAACGAGTGAACTTAGCACTGAGCTCTTCCGTATTACGTTCAATGTACGGTACGCTGAAACCGCCGAACTCTCTGAAGTTATTGCAGAAGACTTCGACCTTGCGTGAAGACTCATGTAAAGCGATAACATCACCCGGTTTAACTTGATAAGAAGGAATATCAATTCTCTTACCGTTGACAATAATATGTCCGTGGCTGACTAATTGTCTGGCCATACGAATAGAATTGGCAAAGCCGATACGATAAACCAAGTTATCCAATCTGCTCTCCAACAAGCGCAGCAAAGCTGTACCTGTCTGCTCGGAAGAACGCAAAGCTTCTTCATAATAACGCACCAATTGTTTCTCGAAGATATTGTAATAAATCTTCAACTTCTGCTTCTCCAGCATCTGCACACGATATTCAGTCGGTTTCGTACGACGCAAATTACCGTGAGTGCTGACGCGCTTCATTGCCTTGGGGTTACCGATAGCATTAACGCCAACCCAACGGCATTCCTTAAAACGTGGACCTCTTCTTGTTGCCATGTTTTCTCCTTAAAAGAATACGTAAATTTCACACCGGGCATTTACATAGGGATGTGATAAAACAGACTTGCTGTGTTGAACTTAGCTTAACTTATAATAAGCATATCCAAACTTTCCTACCTAAAATTGTCTGAACAATAAAATGCTTAAATATTTTAGCAAAAATCATCTTTTGTTGTCAAGCGAATTGGCCGCACACCGCGCTGCCGCTCAAAAATTTCTCGTCATTTCACGCGCAATCGTTTTCGCTTTCAAAGTCTCCCGCTTATCATACAATTTTTTACCTTGAGCAAGAGCCAATTCCAATTTCAGACGATTGTGTTTAAAGTACAATTTCAGCGGTATAAGAGTTAAACCGGAAGTTTTTATTTTGCCGGCCAATTTATTAATTTCCCGCCGATGCAACAACAATTTTTTCGGTCTCAGAGGATCACAATTAAATATATTTCCCTGTTCATACGGACTTATTTGCCACGAATAAAGCCATATTTCTCCATCTTTAATTTGAGCATAAGCTTCCTGTAAAGATGTATTCGCAGCCCTGATCGATTTTACTTCCGTTCCGCGCAAAACTACGCCGCACTCATAAGTATCAATGATATTATAATCATGCTTTGCCCGGCGATTATAGGCTACCTGTTTAATTCCCGTAACTTCCGTCATACAACCACCTATATCTTTTTTCTCACGTTAATTTGCGGCAAAGATTTCCACTGATCCAATGACCAGGACGGATAAGCGTTTAAAGTACTGTCTGTCGGTTTCACCCCACTCAATATAAGATAATAGGCAGCCGCACCGATCATCGCACCGTTGTCTGTACATAATATCCTGTCCGGGCAAGTAAAATCAACCTTATTTTTACGGCACATAGCAGCTAAAGCTTCTCTTAAGTGCGTATTGGCCGCAACACCGCCGGCTAAAGCAAAGCGCCGAGCTTGAGTTAATTTCAAAGCTTTCTCGGAATGTTTTACTAAAGTTCTGATAATAGCAGCCTGAAAGGAGGCGGCAAAATCATTAATATTTAATAAATCCGTCCAATTAATTCCTTTCTGCTCTGCTTGCATCTTGGCACGATTAATGTAGGTCAAAGCAGCTGTTTTCAAGCCGCTGAAGGAAAAATCCAAAGCATTTTGCAAGTGACTTTCCGGAAATTCATACCTGGTACTGTCACCTGCAAAAGATAACTTATCAATCTGCGGGCCGCCGGGATAAGGTAAACCCAAAGCTCGAGCAATTTTGTCAAAAGCTTCACCGCAGGCATCATCTAAAGTCCGACCTAATATTTGGAAATTATATTCTTTATCCATCGTCACTAAATGGCTGTGACCGCCTGAAACTATCAGGCCCGTATACGGGACATCAAAATTCGGATCACATAAAAAGTTGGCACAAATATGTCCGGCTAAATGATGTATCGGATAAAGCGGTTTGTTATAAGCATAAGCTAAAGCTTTAGCGGCACTGACGCCGACCAATAAAGAACCTGCTAAACCCGGGCCGGCAGTAACCGCCACGGCAGCAATATCTTCCATGGTACAGGCTGCCTGCGCCAAAGCCTCGGCAATAACTGCCGTAATAACTTTAACATGCTCTCTGGCTGCAATTTCCGGCACAACTCCGCCGAATTGGCTTTGTAAATCAGCTGACGAAGCTATCACATTTGCTAAAATTTCTCTACCGTCTTTTACTACCGCTACACTTGTCTCATCACACGAAGACTCGAAGGCTAATATATTCATTTTTTCACTTCTTTCCCGTCAATAATCATTCCTGCAGCTATTTTACTCCACTGTGACCGAAACCGCCCTGACGATCAAATTCCGCTTCTTCCGCATTTTCCGTCCATTGAGCTTGATATATGGGGACAAGAATCAACTGAGCTATTCTGTCTCCCCGACAAATTTTATAAGCACCGTGGGGTGTTGATTTAACGTTCAAATCATATAATGGTATTTTACCATACGGACTTTCTAAAGTTTTTAAAGGTACCTCGGCCGGGTCATTATATGCAATTAAGGCCGCTTGCGAAAGATTACGCATAATTATCTTTATTTCGTCACGATAGCCTGAATCAATCGTTCCCGGACTATTGGCAATATGCAGATTGGTTTTAAGACTCAGGCCGCTTCTCGGTCTAACTTCCAAAGCGTAATTTTCAGGCAAAACAACACTTAAACCCGTAGCGATTAAAATTGTCTGTCCGGGTAAAATTATATAATCCGCCGCCGCACAAACATCCATCCCCATATCGCCTCTATGGCGATAAAAAGGTAACTGCAAATCTTTCGGGAAATCTTTTATACCGACTTCAACAATTTTAATGTTACTGCTCATAAACTATTCCTTTCTCAGCAAGTCGCTAAAAGTAATTTGTTCTCTCCGACTTAGTTGATCTTCGTCTTTTTCACCTTCAAGCAATTGGAGAATTATCTTTCGGAAGTTATCCGCTCCGCAAGCCGGATCATTTTTATAAAGACTGAAGCGTTCCGCAATTTGACTGAAAACTTCTGCTAAAGCTGTCAGCTTCTGCTTATATTGCTGAATTTTTCTTTCAGCAACGGCAACCTGATCTTTGAGTTCTTTATTAATCAGCAAGCAATCGGCAGCTACCTGCTCCTGTTCGCGTAATTTGAATGTCATATCGGCTTTTTCATCCAGAACATTCATTAAACACAAGGTAAGAATTGTTTGCTTATCACCGGTTTTTAATTGCCGTTTGACATCTTTAATCAATAAGTTGGCTTCCTGCGCAATAGTTTTCATATATTCGACATCAGCATCGGCGCTCACTTGATAAAACTGATTGGCAATGCATAAAGTAATTGTGCTTCGAGGGCAGGAAGTGCGTTGTTTAATATCCAACTTAGGATTATTGCTTACCGTGTTTTGTGACTTATCTACAGAATTAATTGCCTTTTTCACAATATCAGGTAATTCCGTAGAAAAATTACGTTTAGCGGCAAGGTTTTCATCTTTAGACTCTATGGCAGTTTGTAAGGCAGATTGAACTATATCCGGTATTACCGGGCGGATAACGCCGATATCCTTGGCCGGCGGATATTCCTGCCAAGCAATTTGCTTAGCTGTCAATTCCTCTTTTTTGTGTTTCTGCATATTATTTATCCGTTTTTCGCTTCAAACAATTCACAGGCTATTTGCCAAAGTTCCTGCGGCGTCAATTCTTCCGCTCTGACAGTCAAAGGCAAACCTGCCTTCAATAATATAGCCGATAATTGTTCATTCGGCAAAGTTGAAAAACAATTGCGTATTTGTTTACGACGATTTTGGAATGCTGTTTGTAAAAAGTCAATAAAATAGAGCCACAATTTTTGATCTCGTATTGAATTTTGCCGGGGAAAATAAATATCCGACTTTTCTTCTCCGCCTTTTTCAGTTGTCATAATCAAAAATTCATTGTCGACATGCGGCACGGGAAAAAATGCCTGACGCGATATTTTATAACGTTCAGCACTCCGAAACAGCATTTGAGTGATTACAGCCTGTAAACCGTATAACTTCGCTTGATAATTAGTTCGGCCCGGAGGCGGACAAAGGAGACGGTTAATTGCCTCTTTTTGCAGCATTAAAGCTAAAATGCCGATTTTTTCGCCCAATTCACGATAAATCTTATTAATCAATTCTCGTGTTAAAGAATAAGGCAAATTAGAAACTACCGCTACTTTTTCAAATCGGGCAAAAAGCTGCGTCCAATCGGCAGCCAACGCATCGGTAAATGATAAGTGCAGACGTCCTTGGGCTAAGCTTTCAGCGAATCTTAAGTTCAAGAAAGTTTCCAAGGTTTTATCTATTTCATAAGCATAAACTGTAACATTGCGATTCAGCAATGCTGCCGTCAACGCACCGCCGCCGACACCGATTTCCAGAACAGCCATGTTATCCGTCAAATCGATTTTATCAACCAATTTGCCGGCATCTTCACAATATCTTAAGAAATTTTGCCCCCAACTTTTTCTGAAATTATGGGCAAGATTAGCAAGATATCCGGCATCGGGCGTCTTATTTTGCTTCAAATTCGTCTGCACTTTATCATCCAATCATTATTTATTCAAACGTGCTTCCAAAATTTCTTTTTGTTTTTCAAATCCGGGCTTACCGATTAAAGCATACATATTCTGTTTATAATGCTCTACACCCGGCTGATTAAACGGATTAACAGCATTGAGATAGCCGCTCAAGCCACAGGCATATTCGAAGAAATAAAGTAATTGTCCCAATTCGTTTTCAGAAATTTTGTCTAAGGTAATTAAGCTGTTCGGGACACCGCCGTCAGCATGGGCTAAGGACGTACCCAACATAGCATTGTGATTAACTTCCTGCAAATTTTTATTGGACAGGAAATTCAAACCGTCAATATTTTGCGGATCATCAGGAATCAGGCAGACACTGTTACTATTATTAATCCACAACACCGTTTCGAACAAGTTACGGGACCCTTCCTGAATAAACTGCCCCATACTGTGTAAATCGGTTGTATTACTTACAGCAGCCGGGAAAATACCGCGCTTGAATTTACCTTCACTTTCGCCGTATAACTGTTTCCACCATTCCGATAAATAATTCAAGCGTAAATCATAGTTGACCAAAATTTCAATAGCTTTACCCTGTCTATACAAGCTATTGCGCAAAGCGGCATATTTCCAAGCCGGGTTGCTCAAATCTTTAGTTTCAGCGCAAATTTTCTGCATTTGCCCGGCTCCGGCCAACAGCTCTTCGACATTAACTCCGCTTACAGCTAACGGGAAAAGACCGACAGCCGTTAAAACAGTAAAACGTCCGCCCACGTTATCGGGAACAACGAATGTTTGGTAACCCTTTTCCGTAGCAAATTTTTTCAAAGCACCTTTATGCGCATCAGTTGTCGCAAAAATTAAAGATTTCGCCTTTTCACTGCCGACCTGTTTTTCTAATAAGGAACGCAAAATTCTGAAGCTTACTGCCGGTTCTGTTGTTGTACCGGACTTGGAAATAACATTGATGGCAAAGCGTTTATCTTTAAGGTATGCCAACAATTCATTCATGTAATCACCGGACAATTGGAAGCCGGCATAAATAATTTCCGGGCTATTCTTAATTTGGCCTGTAAGAGATTGAGCAAAGGCTGAATGAACGGCACGAGCACCCAAATAAGAACCGCCGATACCGATAACTACAAGGCAATCAACTTCCCGACGCAATCTCGCTGCACATTCCTTAATTTTTTGTAATTCCGCTTTGTCGTATTCAGTCGGCAAATTGACCCAACCTAAGAAATCTGCACCTAAATTCGTACCGTCGTGTAAAGCACAATCAGCTATTTTTAATTGTGCCTGTAAAGCTTCCAACTCTCCGTCAGACAAAAAACTCGCAGCATTTTTGCAGTTAAACTTTAACATGAAACAACCTTCTTTCTCAAATTTTCATGTACATTATCCGATTACTCGGCCTTACTTATTAATCATCGGCTTAATTACATATCAGCCAACTAGATAATTATAACAGTTTACCGCCCCTATTGCTGTAATTTTTTCTAAAACAGAAATTTATAACAGTAAATATAGCCGATTATTTGCCCCTTTCTGCAGCTGTGCAGGTATTGATTTGATGTTATAATTACGTCATGAGTTTGATAAATTTACAAGAAGTTAATTTAGCTTTTAATGAGCAGGTAATATTCGATCAGGCCGATTTAACCATTGATGCCGGATATAAGTATGCACTTGTCGGCTTAAACGGTTCCGGTAAGTCTACTTTTTTTAAGTTATTGTGTCGTGAAATTTTACCGGACAGCGGTAAAATAAATCAAGCTAAAAATTGTATCATAAGTTACTTAGGCCAACATTCCTTACAAGCTTTAGATAAACTGGCTCATGTCTATGATAATCCGGAATTGACTGCTGTTGAAACTGAAATGAATGAATTGAGTCAATTGATAGCCGCAGCCGATAAAAAAGCCGAAAATGACAAAGATTTACCCGTCCTGCTGAAACGGTATACGGAAACTCAAGCTGAATTTGAACGCCTGGGAGGATATGGTTTTACAGCTTCTATTAAGGCTGCTCTGGCCGGATTGAATTTACCGACAGAATTAATCGAACAGGCACCGATTACTCTTTCCGGCGGTGAAAAAATGAAAGTAGCTTTAGCTCATTGTCTATTACGACCGGCGGATTTAATTTTGCTGGATGAACCGACGAACCACTTGGATTTACTTAGTTGTGATTGGCTGGCCGATTTTATCAAAAAATCCAAAAAGACTTTTATTGTTGTCAGTCATGATCGCTATTTTCTTGATCGTATAAGTGATAAAACCATTATGTTGGAGGGACATAAATTCACCGTATATTCCGGCAATTATACGCAAGCGCGGAAATTAGCTGATGAACAAAAACAAATTCAGGCTAAAGAATTGGAACGTTTAAATGAAAAGCTCAATATAGAAACTGCTGTTAAACAAACCTTTCTTTCCCATCGTAATATCAGCGGTTATCATCAAAGAGAAAAAGTTGTAAATAGCTTAAATGCCAAAATAAAGCAGCTTAAAGAACAGCAAATCGGGGAAAAACACTTAAAATTCAGTTTTAATCAACCGTCATCTTTGGGTGAAAAAGATTACAAACGTTTACTTGTCTCGGTGAAAGATTTAAGTAAAAAATTCGATAAGCAACTTTTTCAGCATCTGGATTTTTCCTTGAAAGCGAATGAAAAAGCAGCTTTAATCGGACGTAACGGCACAGGTAAAACCACTTTATTAAAAATCCTTTTGGGAGAAGAACTGCCTGATAGCGGCGAAATTAAACTTTACGGGGATTTACAAATAGCTTATATGGGACAAATCATTAATTTCCCCGATCCTTCTCAAAGTTTGCTGGATTATCTTATGCACGATAATACCATACCCGAACGCTATATCAGAGCGCAATTGGCGAATTACGGTTTTGACAGCAGCATGATTGATAAACCTCTTCGTATTTTATCCGGCGGTGAAAGACATAGAATTTTTTTGGCAAAATTGATCAACGCTCACCCGGATATTTTATTTCTGGATGAACCGACCAATCATCTTGATCTTTATTCTATAGAACGTTTGGAAAATGCCCTGCAAAATTATGCCGGGGCTTTAGTAGTGGTTAGTCATGACCGCTATTTTGTCGAGAAAATTGCCAATAAAATCTACGGTTTTGTCGATTGTCGCCTGAAAGAATATGCTTCTTACGAAGAATGGTGGAAAACGTACTTGTCTTCTCTGAATTCGAGTAACATTGATTCTTTAAGTAAAGAAAAATCGCTGTCTGCAACTAAAACTACAAGTTCCGCGGTCGTTAAAGAACGAAAAGCAACTGACAGCAATTGGAATAAAGGTAAAATTCGGGCTTTAAAAGTCCAGGCACAGAATAACTTAAATACGGTTCTGCAACTATTAACCCGAAATGAGCAGTTTAATCAAACTTTTTTACAAAATACGGATAATACGCCTCAGTCCTACGAAGATTACAATCTGCGCCTCCAATTGGGAGAAAAAGCGGAGGAACTGTATTTAGAATTAAGTGAAGAATTGGAAAAAGATGAAGCCTGTTCCTGGGCGGAAGTTCAAGCTTACAATGCAAATCTGGAGAAAACTATAAGTAACTTGGAAAAATTACTCAAATAAATAACCCTCAGGCTGCAACTTGCAACCTGAGGGAAATAGTTTTAATCCGGCTTTCATTAATGCTTGTTTTTCAAATGATAATGTTTTTGCCATTCACTTGTATCGCCGCTGATTCCCGGTCCGGTCATGTTTTGCGGATTCATTAAAGTTTCTAACTGCTTAGAACTCAACAACTTATTCTCCAAAATCAATTCGCCGACCTGTCTGCCGGTTTTTTGCGCTTCTTTAGCAATCTTGGCAGCATTTTTATAACCGATATAAGGATTAAGTGCAGTAACTATGCCGATGGAATGATTGACCAGATCCCGACAACGTTCTTCATTCACACTTATACCGTTAATACAATTGTCAATCAAAGTTCTGACAGCATGCGTTAAAGTTTCCGCCGATTGGAATAAGTTATAAAAAATAACCGGTTCAAAAGCATTCAATTCCATTTGTCCGGCTTCACAAGCTAAAGTAATAGTTGTATCGTTGCCTATAATATTAAATGCTACCTGATTAACCACTTCCGGGATTACCGGATTAACTTTTCCGGGCATTATTGAAGAGCCGTTTTGCATCGACGGTAAATTAATCTCGGCAAAGCCGCAACGCGGTCCGCTGCTCAACAAACGTAAATCATTACACATTTTTGATAAATTAACGGCACATGTCTTGATAATTCCGGACGCTTCCACATAACCGTCCAGATTTTGCGTAGCATCTACTAAATTTTCCGCCTGTCTCAAAGGCAGATGCGAAATAGCGACAATATTCGGCACGATATTATTAACATAATTAATATCAGCATTTAAGCCCGTACCGATCGCCGTACCGCCCATAGGCAAATCTGCCAAGCAGGAAACGGCTTTATCAAATCTCTTGATATCTCTTTGTACAGCTGCAGCATAAGCCGAAAATTCCTGGCCTAAACGAATAGGTACGGCATCCTGTAACTGTGTACGTCCCATTTTCAGAACGTTATCAAATTCTTTCGCTTTGGCCTGCAAAGCAGAAGCTAAATCATTTAAAGCTTTCTGTGCTTCCAAAATCAGTTTAATGGCCGTCATTTTGCCGCAGCTGGGAAATACATCATTAGTCGACTGCGCGAAATTAACGTGGTCATTGGGATGAACAATAGAATAATCGCCTTTTTCGCCTCCCAAAATTTCAATGGCACGATTGGCAATTACCTCATTGGCATTCATATTCAGCGACGTACCGGCACCGCCTTGAATCGGATCAACAATGAATTGATCATGTAGATAACCGGCAACTATTTCATCACAAGCCTGACTGATAGCAGTTGCCCGCTCCTCATCCAAACGGCCGGCAGTATAGTTAGTTATAGCTGCTGCTTTCTTAATCTCAGCGACAGAATCGATTAAATAACGATGCATTCTCATGCCGGTAATAGGGAAATTAATTGCACCGCGCAAAGTCTGGACACCATAATAAGCGTTCTTGGCAACTTTCTTTTCGCCGATTGAATCACTTTCCAAACGATAAGCAAAATCAGGTTTTTTTTCTTGTTTGCTTAAAATTACTCCGATTGCCAAGTTAGCCTGTTCTTCCGGTTTATGCCAATCTGACGGAATATTAGCTTCATTAAATGTATTGTGTAATAACTTCTCAACAACTTCCTGCTTAAAATCACTCATTTCTTACCTACCTGTCAGCAAATCTTTTTGTATAATTTACTAAGATTACTAATAAATTATAGGTCTTAATTTGTGAAAATCAACCTAATTAATGCCGAAAAGTCGAACTGCATTATCGTATATTACTCTTGCCGCCTCTTCCGGCGCTACGTTCTTAATTTCAGCAATTTTTTGCAAAACAAGTTTTACATTCGCCGGTTCATTTCTTTCTCCTCTGAAAGGTTCAGGGGTAAGATATGGTGCGTCAGTTTCTATTAATATCCGGCTTAGAGGACAATACTCTATAACTTCCGGCGCCACTCTGGCATTTTTAAAAGTTATCGGGCCGTCAAATCCCAAGTAAAATCCCATTTCCAATAAACGTTTGGCAAATTCTTTGGAACCGGAATAACAATGAATCACACCGGGCGAAGATAGCAACAAATTATTTTTAAAAGCAGACTGTAATATATCTAAAGTATCACTGAAAGCTTCCCGCGTATGGATACTCAAAGGTAATTTAAGTTCTGCAGCCCATGCCAGCTGCTCGTAAAAAGCGCGTTTTTGTAAGGCGCGCGGGGAATTATCGTAATAGTAATCCAAGCCTATCTCCCCTACGGCTGCCAAAATAGGTTTGCCGGAATCGCTAACAAATCGATCAGCTGAATTATCCGAGGAAGTCCGAGCGACAAGAGAAAATTCGCCGGCCAGTTTTACCAATTCTGCATAACCGTTATTCAAGCAATAATCCTCCGCCGCATGCGGATGATAGCCTAAAGCATACCGTACCAGCTTCTTTTCCTGCGCAGACAAAGAAGCATGGAAACTTAAAGTTCTTTTGCATGATTGCAAGTCGTCACAAGGCAACAGCATCTGTTTGATATTCGCCGCATGTGCTCGGGCTATAACGCTATGATAATCGGCTTGAAATTCCGGGTCATGAATATGGGTATGGCTGTCATAAGCCGGAAGATTATTAATAATAAAATTACGAGCGGCAACTTGAGCCGCATGTTGTTTTTCTTTACTCATATATTCCTCCGGGCGAATAAAATTAAAGAAATAACCGAAGGCTGGGCAGCAACTCCGGTTATTTTATCTTTGCTTAAACTCAAGCTATAATTGCTCCGTCCTGAACTTTATCGGCAACTGTCAATAAACGGATGCTGCCATCAGGATTTTCTGCCGTCAAAAGCATCGCTTCGGAAACAATTCCTTTTAACTTACGCGCCGGTAAATTACACAACAGGACTACCTGCTTGCCGAGCATCTCCTCCGGCGTATAATATCGGGCAATACCTGAAACGACACTGAGCAAACGGTCATTACCGATATTAATTGTTTCATGCAACAATTTATCCGATTTGGCAACTCTTTCACATTTAACTACCGTACCGATACGCAGTTCCAATTTGGCAAAATCACTCAACTCTACAGTCTGTTTCTCCTCCGATTCGGATTGAACTTTTGCAGCAGTTTGTTTTTCCGGCTCCTGTTTGGCCTGAGCAGCTGCTTTTTGAGCTTCCAGCAAGCCGTTAAGGTAGTCGATTTCCTTCTTCATATCCAAGCGCGGGAAAATCGGTTCGCTGGTCTGCAAAGTCCCTTGACAGGAGAAATTATGCCAACTGCCGACCTCTTTGAATTGCGCAATTAAATTCGTTTTGTCCGTCGCCTGACCCAATCCGCTCAATATACGCAACATGGAAGACGGCATAGCCGGATATAAACACAAGGCTATTTGCCGCAAAGTCTCCAACAAATGCAATATAACGGATAAAAGTTCTGCCTTTTTATCTTCCTGCTTAGCTAAAACCCAGGGAGAAGTTTCGTCGATATACTTATTTGCGCGTTGGATTAAAACAAATATCGCCGCCAAGCTGTTGGAATACTGATTTTCCTTGAAGCAGCGATGATAAATACTTATTTGTTTAACCAAAGTCTGCTCCAAATCAGCATCAAAAGCAGTCGCTTCGGGCTTTAAATCCTGCGGTATTTCTCCGGCAAAATATTTCACAAACATAGCTAAACTGCGTGAATAGAGATTCCCCAGATCATTAGCCAAATTAATATTAATACGTTCAATCAAAGATTCATTAGAGAAGTGTCCGTCCGCCCCGTACGGTAATTCACTCAACAAATAATAACGAATAGCATCGACTCCGTAACGCTGCGTCAAGATCAAAGGATCAACAACATTGCCTTTTGATTTACTCATCTTGTCATCTTTGAACATCAACCAACCGTGTGCATACAGCTTTTTCGGCAAAGGCAAATTCAGGGCCATTAATAAAGCCGGCCAAATAATAGCGTGAAAACGCACAATATCTTTACCCAGTAATTGCAAAGAATTTTGCCAAATGTCCGGCAGTGTCTGCCGCTCATCCGGATAATGCAAAGCCGTAATATAATTACTCAAAGCATCAATCCAAACGTAAATAACATGCTTAGGATCAAAAGGTACCGGCACTCCCCACTTAAAAGAAGTACGCGAAACGGCCAGATCCTGCAAACCCGGTTCAATGAAATTTTTCACCATCTCATTAACTCTGGCTGTCGGAACCAAAAAATCCGGTCTTTCTTTGTAAAGCTGCAAAAGTCGGTCCTGATATTTGGACAAACGGAAAAAATAGCATTCTTCCTGTGCCGTTTCAACCGGACGATTACAATCAGGGCACAAATTTCCCGCAAGGAGCTGTGTTCCCGTCCAAAAAGTTTCGCAAGGTGTGCAATACCAACCTTGATAAGCGCCCTTGTAAATATCGCCCTGATCATACAATTTTTGGAATATCATCTGCACCCGTCGGCAATGGTCTTCATCAACGGTACGAATATAATAATCGTAAGAGATATCTAAACTTCGCCATAATTCTTTAATCCAGGCAACAACTTCATCCGTAAAAGCCCGAGGCGCCAAATGTCTTTCAGTCGCCTTTTTCTCAATTTTTTGTCCGTGCTCGTCCGTTCCTGTTAAAAAGAACACTTCTTTACCGCGCAAACGTTCATAACGAGCTATATAATCCGCCAGCACCGTTGTATAACTGTTACCGATATGCAACTTATTACTGGGATAATAAATCGGAGTTGAAATGTAAAATTTATCACTCATAATTGCTCTTCTACACCTTACTTAAATTTTTTCAGGTTCGCCCAAGTCAACATTTCCTACTACGTAAATATGACTCATTACCTGATTTTGCAAAGGCCGATCCTGATAGTCTACCTGAGTTTCCGCAATTCTGTCCAAGCAGGCAGTTGTACCGACTAAACGTCCGAAAGCTGCATATTGTCCGTCTAAATGAGGAGCAGCGGCATGCATAATAAAAAATTGTGAACCGGCAGAATCCGGACTCATAGCTCGAGCCATGGAAATTACACCACGTTCATGCTGCAACGGGTTTTGATAATTATTGCTTCTGAATTCACCTTTTATGCAATATCCCGGGCCTCCCATTCCCGTACCTTCAGGACAACCGCCTTGAATCATAAAACCTTTGATAACTCGGTGAAAGATCAAGCCGTCATAAAATCCTTTTTTTACCAAGCTGATGAAATTTTTTACCGTATTGGGAGCTAAATGCGGATAAAGTTCCAATTCCATATAATTCGTCGGGGCAAGCTCAGCTTGTAAATCAGCAGCTTCCTGCAAATTCAAAGAGTTATTCTGCGGTAATGCAGGCAACTTTTGCAATTGCTCTTCCGAGGCGGCCACTACTAAAATTTTGACCGGATCAGCATATAAATTACTCATAATTTTCCAATCTTTCTAATTATTAATTTAATGATGCATTTGATGCGAACGTAAGAACTCGTCTTTTACCTGCCATAATTTTGCCGATAAGTCGACATAATACGTCTGCGGATTTTCAAAGCGCTTAATCGTCGGCCAAAGTGTTTCCAATTCCTGGCGACAAAACTCTCGCAACTCGGGCAAACTGTATTTCTTCGCTACCACAACACCCTTTTCCATCAAAGGTTCCAACATATTTCTGACACGATAATTAGTTAAAGTTTTACGTTTCCAAGTTTGTACCGGATCGAAAATCTCAACTGCTTCTCCCTGATAATAAGGAGTTAAATCCTCATCAGCCAACAAGATTAAATCGGCCATGGCTTTACCGGTTTCCAAATCATAGAAACGCAGCAGATTCTTTTCGCCCGGATTAGTTGTTTTTTCAGGATTTTCCGAAATCTTCATCTTCGGAGTAAAGTTTTTCTCGCCGGCTTTTCTGATACCGGTCAACTTATAAACGCCGCCGAATACAGGCTCATTACGAGCGGTAATCAGACGTTCGCCCACACCGTAGCTGTCAATTTTAGCATCCTGCATCTGTAAATCTCTGATAATATATTCATCCAAGGAATTGGAAACTGTAATCTTAACATCAGTCAAACCGGCTGCATCCAGCATTTTACGTGCTTCCTGCGTTAACCAAGTTAAATCGCCGCTATCAATTCTGATACCTTTAAGATGCTTACCCTTAGGAGCTAAAACGTTTTTCTCTACCAAAATAGCGTTGGGCACACCGGATTTCAAAACATTGTATGTATCAACCAAAAGAACGGTGTTATCCGGGAAGCTGTCGGCATACGCAACAAAGGCATCATATTCTGTCGGAAAAGACTGGACAAAGCTGTGCGCCATTGTACCGCCCACCGGCACATGATAAAATTCACCGCTGGCTAAGCAGGAACTTCCGTCCATACCGCCGATATAAGCAGCTCTGGCACCCATCAAAGCGGCTGTATAACCTTGAGCTCTTCTGGCGCCGAACTCTAAAACCTGACGTTTGCCGACCACTAAGCGTAATCTTGAAGCTTTAGTTGAAATCAGACTCTGATGATTAACTAAAAGCAATATCATCGTTTCCAAAATTTGAGCCTGAATAATCGGTCCGACAACTTTAACAAGCGGCTCACGCGGGAATACCACACTGCCTTCTTTCACGGCATAAACGGAGCAACGAAAATCCATATGACGCAAATAGTCCAAAAAACGACTGTTAAAAAGTCCGGTAGAAGCTAAATATTGCAAATTTTCTTCAGTAAACTTCGTCTCCTGCAAGAAATTAACCAAATCTTCCACGCCGCCCATAATAGCATATCCGCCGTCTTCCGGTACTTTACGAAAAAATACTTCAAAGCAGGCTTCCAAGTCTTCTTTTCCCTGATCCAACCACGCTTGCGCCATAGTCAGCTCATACAAATCCATCAACATTATACGATTATCCATATATCTCATAGTTCAAAGCCTCCACTATTGAACAAAATCTAATACTCGTTACAGTTGATCCTTAAACTTCGGATCATACATGAAATGAAAATGCATATGCATAACTGACTGGCCGACACCTGCGCCGTTATTTTGAATAATACGGAAACCGGATTCTGCTAAATTGCCGATTTCAGCAATTTTCGGAATTGCCTGTACCAAAGCAGCCATATCTGCCCGACCCTCAGTTGTTTGAATTTTCGGATCCAAAAAATTATCGTAATGCTGTTTGAAAATAATCAAACGATGTACTTCGGCTTGCGGATGGATATCGTTAATTACGAATAAACTTTCGTTCTCATAAATTTTATTAACCTGAATATCCCCACGGGCCATTTTGCAAAACAAGCAATCTTCCTTTTGCATTAAAACGCCTCCTACAAATTGAGTATTAAGAACGGACAACCTCTGTTGTCCGTTCTCACTTGCATTATAATTTTTCCGTCAACTTTTGTCTGACAGCTTTGATAGCCTCAGGTACAGCCTGAATATCTTTGCCGCCGGCCTGGGCCATATCCGGTCGACCGCCGCCACCGCCGCCGCAAACTGTCGTCGCCGTCTTAATCAGCTCTACAGCGTTAAGACCTTTATTCGTCAATTCTTTGGAAATCATACAGATCAACTGCAATTTTCCTTCGTTGACATTGAACAGCATAACAACTGCCGGATTCAATTTATTGCGATAATTATCAGCTAATTCCCTCAAAGCCTCAATCGAGCCGACGGAAACCTGCAGCAGCAAAAGCTTTACTCCACCTAATTCCTGCACTTCTTTCGCTAAATTGGAACCGTTATCGCCGTTCAACATTTTTTGTTCCAAATCGTGTAATTTTTTCTCACCATTCTTAACCTGTTCCTGCAAATGAGCAACACGATTAAGCAATTCCTTACTCGGAGCTTTCAAAGCGGCAGATAAAGCTGCAAGCTCATCATGCTCTTTGAACGATAATTGGTAAGCTGCCGGTCCTGTGACCGCGTCAATTCTTCTAATGCCTGCAGCTGCTGAAGTTTCAGCCACAATCCGGAAAAATCCCACCTGCGAAGTATGATCAAGATGAGTACCGCCGCAAAGCTCGACGCTATAGTCAGTCATTGTCACTACTCTGACCTTTTCTTCATACTTTTCATCGAAGAGATGAATTGCTCCACGCTTATTGGCTTCGTCCATATTCATAAACTCCACCTGCACGGGCCAATCCTGCATAACCGCCCAATTAACACGTTCTTCAATTTCTCTAATCTCCTGCGTTGTTAAAGCGCACGGATGATTGAAATCGAAACGTAAATAATCAGGGCCGACGAAAGAGCCTGATTGAACCAGCTGCTTACCGAACTTTTCCCGCAAAGCAGCATGTAATAAGTGAGTTGCCGTATGGTTCTTTCTAATTTTTTCGCGTCTCTCTTTATCGACTGTTAAAGTGAATTTATCTCCAACTTTAATTGTTCCGCTTTGTAAGACCGCATCATGAATATAAACCTTACGGATGGTTTTGGTACAATTATTAACCTGAATCATAGATTTACTGTTGCCGATCATACCGGAATCACCGATTTGGCCGCCATTTTCCGCAAAATAAGGTGTCTGATTAAAAATCAGATAAGCCGGAACCGGATCAGCCGTACAAGTCAATTCGTTAACCAACTTTTTACTGCCGTGATCATCAACAATAATTGCCTGCAAAACGCCTTCGTCGCTCGTTTTTTCGTAACATGTATAGATACTCGCCGGCATCTCCTTCAGCTCTTTGGCTAAATCAGACTTGATCCAGGAACTGTCGGATTTAGCTCTTCTTGCTTCACGTGCCCGCTCTTTTTGCACCTGCATCGCCCGATCAAAACCGGCACGATCAATATCAAGCTTGTTTTCGTGGGCAATTTCCGCCGTTAAATCAACCGGGAAGCCGTAAGTATCGTGTAACTTGAAGACCACATCGCCCGGCAAAATTTGCTGCTTATTTTTCTTAACTTCATTCATTGTTTGTTGCAGCAAATCAAGTCCCTGAGCCACTGTCTGATCAAAGCGTTTCTCCTCCGCTTCGATTGTAGCCATAATGAAATCACGATGCTCGATTAATTCCGGATAAGCTGAACCGGAACATTTAATGACAACATCTGCTAAATCGGTCAAGAAAAGACGTTTGATATTCAACAATCTGCCGCAACGACTTGCCCGACGCAACAAGCGGCGCAGAACATAACCGCGTCCTTCGTTGCTCGGTGTAATACCGTCGGCAATCATCATAGTTGTAGAACGAATATGGTCGGTTATTACACGAATAGAAATATCATCCCGTTCATTCTCACCGTACTTCTTACCGGCAATTTCGCAAACTTTATCCAGGACAGCTCGTACCGTATCTACTTCGAACAAGTTATCGACACCCTGCAGAATTGTAGCAACACGTTCCAAACCTGCACCTGTATCAATGTTTCTTTGTTTCAAAGGTGCATATGTCCCGTCAGCCTGATGCTCAAATTGGGTAAACACCAAATTCCAGATCTCAACATAACGATCACCGATATCCTGTTGAATTCCCTGTTGCGGCGTTTCTTTACCATATTGCGGACCGCGATCGACAAAAATTTCACTGTCCGGACCGCAAGGACCGGTGCCATGCTCCCAGAAATTATCAGCTTTGCTCATTTTAAAGACGTGAGTAGGGTCAATTCCTACTTTTTTCGTCCAAATATCATAAGCTTCATCATCTTTTTCGTAGATAGTAACATAAAGTATATCTTTTGGAATTTCCAGAACTTTTGTCAAAAATTCCCACGCCCACGGAATAACTTCCGCTTTGAAATAATCACCGAAGCTGAAATTACCCAGCATCTCGAAAAATGTTCCATGTCTCGAAGTTAAGCCTACACGTTCAATATCAGGTGTACGAATGCACTTTTGACAAGTTGTAACTCTGGTGCGCGGCGGCTTCTCATCCCCACGAAAATAAGCTTTCATCGGAGTCATGCCGGCATTAATCAATAAAATCGACGGATCATTTTTCGGAACCAGCGAAAAACTCGGTAATCTTAAATGTCCTTTACTTTCAAAAAAACTTAAGTATGCTTCACGTATCTCATTTACGCCTAAACGTTTCATACCAATTCATATCCTCTTTTGCAATTAATTCTTCTTAGCTGTTGTTGCGGCAGTGCCGGCTGTTGTTGCTGTCGGATTGCCGTTCACAATATCATCAATATCCGGAATAACCAATTCATCACCGGCATAGTAATTATTACCGTTGTTGGTAATCTTATCCGGATTAGCTTTAATCAAAGCTTTCAAAGCGGCAGCTTGCTGGTCGCCGTCCAAATGATAATCCTTATAAACTTCCTGAATAAGCTGAACAAGCGCCTGGCCGGCTCTAATCTTAACTTTATCAGGATGCTTCTTCTTAGCCGCAGTAGTTGTCGCAGCTGTGGTTGTGGCCGCTGTTGTCTCCTGCGTTGTCGGTGCGGCAGAAGTTGTCGGCTCCAGCGTAACATTTACCGGACTTGTAGCTGAAGTTTCTTTGGCCGCATCGCTACTGCCGAACAAAGGTACCCAACTGGGGAAATTACCTTCATTAAAGAATTGAACCCAGATCAAAAAAGCTGCTAAAACAGCCAAAAGGCAAGCAAAAATCGAAGCTACAATTATTAATCCCTTACTGCTGCCTGTATGTTCATAATCATCATATGAATCATCAAAATCATCAATCGGCTTCATATTAACAGGAGCCGCATTGGTATCAGGTTGCTGATTACCGAAGTTATTATCGTTTGCTTCATATACGGTCGGAGTTGCCGCTTTTTTAATTACGGTCTTGACATCCTTGTCGGCCAGCAAATCTTCAACAAAGCCGATCATATACTGATAAGGCACACCAGGAGCTTTCTCATCCATCAGCTCTTTTACCATACCGACAGAATCGGCCTGGTCTTCAGCCGCATATAATAATTGCAACATATTTTCCTGGCCTATTGTATCCATAACTTCACGACTGCAAAGGATAAAGCAATCGTCCTGCTGCAAGCGGGCAATATTGGAATAACGGATAGTTGCTGCCGTTCCGGCGGAATAAACATAAAGGTTTGGAACTTTACGGCCGTGAGTATCTACAGCTTTGAGCGGATATTCATCTTCCGTTAAAGGATACAAAATATCATTACGATAAAGATACGCACATCCGCGGCCCAATGTAACCGCTGCAATTTCTGCGTCTTTGACAATCAAGCCGGCAAAATAAGGCTGCTTGACGCCATTATCTCCCAAAGTCATTTGACCGGAAACATTGACGGCACAATCGGCCAAATCGTTAATTTCCTGATCTATCTTTTTGTCCGTATAACGCATATCATCATGAATTTTATCCAAAATATCGCGTTTCTTTTTGTCATACTGTTCATTCTCACTATTAGAATAAGAAGAAGCATAAATAGCGAAAAAAGAACCGCCGGCTTCACGATCTAAAGTAATATCTGCACCTTTTTCTTCTCTTTTGCCGGAAAAACGTCCATCCAGATAAAAGCCGTCAACAGCACCCGCCGCATTCTGATACTTGGCTCCGACAGTGGTAGCTAATCTCGTAATCATTAAAGTCCTCTTTCTTCTGTTCTCACAGATATTATAATTTTATATTCGATTATTCGACGTTTGAAAATCAAACAAACAAAACCGAATTTAATAAAAAGCAAACATACACTTGATAATTTTACCACAAACTAGGCAAAAGCACAGCCGCCGCAAGCTTTTGCCGCACAATTGTTCAAAGCCGACGGAGCCTGCGCCGTGCCACCTTCAGCTGTTTCTCTTAAAGCTGCCGGCATCGAATCGCCCACTTTTTTCTGTACTTCAACCATCTCATCGAACGGCACCAACATTTTCAATCCGCTTATAGCCATCGTTGCCGCCGTTAACGCATTCGCCACGCCCATAGCATTCCGAACCTGACACGGTACTTCAACCAATCCGCCTACAGGATCACAAACCAAACCCAAAGCATTCATCAAAGCTATGGTTGCCGCCTGTAAAGCTGCAGCGTTACTTGCAGCAGCTAATTCGCATACTGCCGCTGCCGCCATAGCAGCTGCCGAACCTACTTCCGCCTGACAACCGCCTGTAGCTCCGGCTAAAGACGAACGAAGATTAATCAAAAATCCGACTGCACCGGCTGTAAATAGAGAATAAACCAGATCGTGTTCGCTTTTTTGATGGAATTCCCGCATAACCATAAGTGCGGCGGGCAAAACACCGCTGGCACCGGCTGTAGGAGCAGCTACAATTTTACCCATACAGGCGTTGTGCTCCAAAGTCGCCAAGGCATAGGCAACAGCCTTGTTGATTTCTATCCCGCCCGCAGTTGTCGGATGTTCAGCTAAATAATCATTAACCTCTTTAGCTTCACCGCCGATCAATTTACCCATAGACCTTTCCGGTTTAGTTAAAGCGATATTTACGGCATTCTGCATAGTTTGCCAAGCATACAGCATCTTATTGTAAATTTGCTGCCGACTCAAATGGCTGAGCGCTATTTCACGCCGCATCATAAACTCACTGATATTGATAGAAGCAGCTGAACATTTTTGCAGTAATTCTTCACCTGTAGAAAAAAGATAATCTTCCTCGACAAAGTTTTCCTGCTGCTCCGATTGTTCTTTAACTTTTGCCTGTTCTTCCACATCCTCATTGCGCAAAACCAAAACTCGCTTAATTTCGTGCAATTCACGCAATTTTGCCAACGCAGCTTCGGGAATTAAGGAATCAGTCTCAACAAATGTGTAAGCACGGGCACCTTTTTGTTCCCGAAAAAGATTCAGAAATGCTATATTGACATTTTCCTGACTTAAACAACGGGCAATATACGCTAAAACGCCCGCTTTATCTTCCTGTTCTATTACTATCGTATTCAAGCGGCCGGAAAAATCAACTTTTATCCCGTTAATTTCGCAAATTCTGGCTCTGCCTCCACCCAAAGATTGACCTGTAACGCTCATAACATTATTTTGGGCATCATACATTTCAACCTTAACAGTATTAGGGTGTTCAACTACAGTCTCTTTATCATAAACATATTCATATTTCATATGAGCTGATGCAGCTTCGGAAAACGCCTGTCTTATCCGGATATCATCGACGTCAAAACCCAACATACCGGCGAGCAGAGCTCTATCGGTACCATGACCCGAAGTAGTTTTAGAAAAAGACCCGTATAAAGTAAAGCGCACAAAAACAGGTGTTTTATTGGCATTAATCAAGCGCGCCCAATTAGCTATTCTGCACGCCCCGGCAGTATGGGAACTGGAAGGGCCTATCATTACCGGCCCGATAATTTCAAAGCACGACAAATCTAAATTCATAGCTCTTACCCTCATTGTTTTTAATGTTTAGATGAAAAATCCATCCCACTCGTCGGTCAAATTGAAAATCAACCTGCAAGTGAGACGGTATAAATTAAGCTTTTGTTCATTAATTGAACTTTTGTACACATGTACCCTGTTTTACAGTCGCATACAACTTACTTACTTGCATAGCTGCAGCAACTTGCTGACTGACTTCTTCGCCTTTCAAAACAGTCAAGGCTTGCAAAGCCAAGGGCAGGCAGGCAGCAGGTCCTACACCTGTCAGGAAATTCTTTTCCTGCACAACCATGCAGTCAGTAATATAATCACAATTCGGAATTTTATCCTTAAAAATCGGAGCACAGGTCATTTTCAAATCTTTGCTCAAACCGGCTGCATATAAAACATAAGGTCCGGCGCAAACCGCAACGATCAACTTTTCATCAACAGCCAAAGATTGTACAATGTGCAAAACCAGCGGATGTTCCGCTAAATTAGTTGCACCGGGCAGACCTCCGGGCAAATAAACAGCTTTAACATCATAAGGCGAAACATCCTCAATTAAGCTTTCGCAAGCAATTTTCACCCCGTGCGAAGATGTCACTTCATTTTGACCGGTAATAGAACATAATTCCGTTTTAACACCGGCTCTTTTCATAACATCATACATAGTTAAAGCTTCAACTTCTTCGCAGCCGTCAGCCATTAAAATTAACATTTCAATATCATTATCCATGTCACTATTCTCCTTTTTCCAATATAAGCGCCACCAAAGCGTTTACTTTTCATTTTCCAACAATTTTCGACTCAAATCCAGGGCCTTACGCACTATCTGGTCCATGTTGTAATAAGCATATTCCGCCATTCTGCCGCCGATATAAAGATTTTTCTCCCGCTTGGACAGCTCGAAATAATTTTTGTATTTGTCTTGATTCAGTTGATCGTTAACCGGATAGTAAGGTTCCATCCCCTCCTGCCATTCACAGGGATACTCCCGCGTAACTATCGTTGTCGGCTGTTGACCGAAATTAAAATGTTTATGTTCGATAATTCTCGTATAAGGTATACTTCCTTCTGTATAGTTAACCACAGCATTACCTTGATAATTAGCGATATGCAGCTCCTCGGTTACAAACTTCAAAGAACGGTAAGCCAACTTGCCGAAACGATAAGCAAAATATTCGTCCAGCGCTCCGGTAAAAATTATTTTATCGGCCAAAGAAGATAAAGCCTCTTTATCTTTTAAGAAATCCGTTTCCAATTTCACCGCACAATCCTGCAACAGCTTAGTAACCAATTCCGTATAACCGTTTACAGGTATGCCTTGATAAGGGTCATTAAAATAATTGTTGTCATATGTAAATCTGACCGGTAAACGGCGAATAATAAAAGCCGGCAACTCACAACAATCCCGTCCCCACTGCTTCTCCGTATAACCTTTGATTAACTTCTCATATATATCGCGACCGACAAGACTTATAGCCTGTTCTTCCAAATTACTCGGCTCGGATTTAATTTCATCGCGTTGTTTGGCAATCATATTTTCAGCTTCTTCAGGCGTCCTGACACCCCACAGGCGATTGAACGTATTCATATTGAACGGCAAATTGTAGATTTCACCCTTATAATTGGCAATAGGTGAATTGGTAAAGCGATTGAATTCAGCATACTGATTGACAAATTGCCAAACTTCCCGATCGAAAGTATGAAATATATGGGCACCGTAAACATGAACATCTATACCTGCTTGTCGGCGCGTATAACAATTGCCTGCAATATGCGGACGCCGATCGATAACCAGACAGCTCTTGCCGGCCTCTCTGAGCCGATTAGCCGTCACAGCTCCGAATAATCCCGCTCCCACTATTAAATAATCATATTGTGCCTGAGTAGGCTTTTCCATAAACACCTCAATAAAACTTTTCTTATATATTACTACAAATTACAGGCGCACAAGCACACTTCCTGCATCTACAACAAAATTTCCGCACATTCGGCATTTAAAAATTTAATTAATTCCTGCGGATTCAATTTTAATTGTTGGCCCCGTATTCCGGCTGAAACCAGAATAAAGTCTTTTTGTAAAACGCTATCGGCAAAAATTGTCGGAAATTGTTTCTTCATACCGATCGGGGAACAACCGCCGCGCACATAACCTGTCAGCGGCAACAAATTATTCAAGCTGAGCATACTGACACTTTTTACATTAAAACAACGAGCTACCTTTTTCATATCCAAATTTGCAGCTACCGGTAAAACGCAAACAAAATAATCCGGACCGTCCGTCAAAACTAAAGTCTTGTAAACATTGTCCACATCGACCCCCAAAGTTTCAGCAACATGAACACCGCTCAAATCATTTTCGTCCACATCGTAAGTTAATACATCATATTTAATCTTGGCCTGGTCCAACTTGCGCATCGCATTTGTCTTTTTGATTTTCATAATTCCTCCGCCCGATAAAAGCTATAAACAAACCCGGCCGTACCGGGTTTATTTATGTTGAAGTAATACTAAAGGATATCACTTAATTACGCTTAACAAAATAGGCTTCATCGATTTTCGGTTGATCTTTTATAACCTGATTAACAGTTTCCAATTTACTTATACTGTCAACAACATTCATTCCGTCAACAACTTTGCCGAAAGCCGCATATTTACCGTTCAAGGAAGCTGCGATATCGGCACTTGAAGATAAAACGATAAAAAACTGGCTGCTTGCAGAATCCATAGAGACAGCATTACGAGCCATTGAAACAACTCCACGCTCATGATTATCGGCCAAGGCATTTTTAACACCGTTATCAGCAAATTCACCGGTTATAGTCTCTTTCGCACCGCCTGTACCGTCACCGTTCGGATCGCCGCCTTGAATAACAAAATTAGGCACGGCACGATGAAAAGTCAAATTATTATAAAATTTCTGCTTAACCAATTTTTTGAAATTATCAACCGTTATCGGCGCTGTTTTCGGCTCCAAAGCTATAACAATTTCTCCCCCGTCGGCCATCTTCAACATCACCAAATCCGTTTCTTCTTCACTCCTGACGTATTTGCTCTGTTTTTTGCTCTCCTTAACGCTACCTGTAACTTCGTTTTTCGCTTTTTTACAGGACGTGACGCTCAGGCACAAAGTTGTTGCCAAAAACAGTAATAATACTCGCGTATACAATTTATAAATCTTATTTTTCATTTTTCCTACCTTCTATCAAACAAATTCACATTACAGGTTCGCTTTTTCCGGTTTCTTCAACCTCAGTCTCTTCCGGGGAAGCTAAATTTTGATAAAACTGCTTCCTTATATTATAAATGTTCATATCTATAATTTGATGCGGTCCCAGCTTAATTTCTCTGATTGTATCCGGATGCGGTAACTGTACACAATTTATATCGGCTCCCAACATCATGGAACGATTGACGGTTTTCCAAATTTCGAAACGGGAAGCATCCGTTGTTAAACAGCTGAAAAAAGTTTTAATAAAATTCCAGCGTTTAAGCCATGTCAAATCGTGAAACTCTTTTCCGATCTGCTCCAACAAAGTAACCATAACCAAATTGCCTTTTTCAGTCGTTCCGCCTAAGCCGGCATACGCAACTGCAAGTGTGCCGTCGGCAATTGAAGTTTCCTTATATTGCTTGAAATTCATGTGCTTTACCGCATTACCTCTTTTACCGCCGTTGAGGAGATTTTCCAGAAACTCCTGATTTTTCTGCAATAATTGTAAGGATGCATCGTCAATTTTCAAAGCTATGCCTTTAATAGAGTCAATCAAATCAACTAATTTACTTGCACTAAGCATATAAGTGTTATCAATTGTAATATCCAAATTACGCGCTAAAGTTGAAGCTACACTGTTAACGCCTCCGAGTAACCAACTTTGGCCTAAAGGATTATTCCCCAAACCGGATAAATTAACGTATAAATTCGGATTGACAAATTGCAGGACCTGCCTCCCTTCGCTTAAATTTTGGCTGAGAATCGCCATCTGCACGTTACTGTCGGTTTTTTCTTTATCACCGAGATTAAGAATTATCAAATTATGGTGCCAATTATCTTTCCCCGGCTTGTGTGTTTCCTTAGCCACCAATTCCTTAAGCGGCTGATCCAAATCATATAATTCCGATTTATATTCTTTGAAATCGATGAAAGCTGCCTGACCGATACCGTTATTGGCATTCTTTTCCCCTTCGCTCGTGTAAACATAACTGATACGATCTAAAGCGCGATTAACCAAAACTGTTCCCGCCACTGCAACAATAATTATTATGGAAATCAAAAAAGCGCTGAGCTTCTTCAACCAGGAAAAATTTCTGTTTTTACTTATTTTTTTGGAACGCATATTCACCTCAAATACATTAAAACATCTTTTTACAATTATAATACGCAACTTCCGATGTCACAATTTATGGATAACATCCTGCGCTATTTTCATCGCCGTCCAAACTGCAGTCATTAAATTATACCCGCCACAATCACCGACTAAATCCAACATTTCTCCACCGACATAACAATTTTTTGCTTTTTTCAAAGCTAATGTTCTCGGATCAATTTCGTGTAAATCGACACCGCCTAAACTGACTTGTGCTTCCTGCAGACTTAAAGTTCCCGTTAATTTCAGCGGCCAATGACGCAAAAAATATAAATAATCTGTATAATCATCAGGTGTCGTTTTCGTAATAAAAGGTTGTAATTCCAGCCATTGTTCAACCAAAACTGTCGCCAACTTGGTCGGTAAAAATCCAACTGTAAAAGTCAGTAAATTCTCTGCCTCCGATTTTTGCGGCGAATAGATTTTTTGCCATAAAGAAGATAAATCCGCTGCAGCGATATCATAGCAAAAGTCTAAAAGTAAATATGCCTTTTCTTTGGCCGAAGCGGTATTTTTACCGGCAGCTTTATTAGAGGCAATAAATTTCTTTTCCCAAATATTCAGATATTGTCTGATATTTTCGTCGTAGCAGTTTGTATGTGACGCTTTTTTGTTCGGAGATAAAAGATTATGATCATAACGCCATTTCACAAAATAATTCGACAAAATCAGGCTCACAATACCGCTTACCCCGTACTTAGTGAATAAAACTTCTCCTATCTTGGAAATTTGCACATTATCGGGCAGAATCAAAGTACACGCAGCTGCAACTTTTAAGCCGGTCAAGCGCAAATAATTGGGCTTACATTGCAACTGTACAAGTCCCGGCAAAATTTCATGACATGCTACTTGAAAATTCTGCTGTAAAATTCGATAAAGTCCTGCCGGCGCATTGGCATCACATTGGCTCAGACCACCTCCGGCTAAAACCAAATAGCGTGTATATATCGTTTTTTCCCGTTCAGCATCATCATTTGTATTGTCCGCAATAACCGTAGTCAAGACATATCCGCCTGCTTTTTCGGTAATTTCGGTCACGCGAGAATTACATTGTAATTCAACTTTATTAGCCGCAACTTGTTGCCATAAATTATCTCTGATTTGTTTAGCCGATAAATGGCGGGGATATAACCATTTATCTTTTTCCGTCAAAATTACACCGTGTTCCCGCCAAAACTTGAGAATTTGAGGTAATACCGTTTCTTTTCGGCCGTGCGTAAATTCCTGCCAAAAGCGTTCTTTTTCCTCCGCTGTCAAACATGACAGGCTGTGATAATAAGAACTGTCCCACGTCGCATTGGCTAAATTACAACGACCGTTACCGGTTTTTGCCAATTTACATCCGGGAATCTCCTCACTTTCAAGTAACAAAACTCGCTTATTTTTACCGTTTAAATTCAAAGACGCAGCTAAAGCCAAGCCGCAAGCACCTGCTCCCACAATAATCAAATCATAATTATTCAACTTATCCACGATATTAAATCCTTACAAGAACTTCGGACCGATTAATCCTAAACACGCAAAACTTTATTTTCCGTAACAATAATTAAGCGATTACGACTATCCAAAGCCAAACGGATAATATTACTGCTGACCTTAAATTTTTCACTTTTAAAATTACTCATATTAATACGATAAACAGTATTTCCATCGTGCAAAGTTGCATAATTAGCATTAGTAATTAACTTTTCCGGGTTATTGCCTACAGCTACGGAATTATTTTCATTAGGCTCCGCATCGGATGTATCAACATAGTACAAACGTAAACTTCCCTGGAAAGTTCGAGAAGCCAAAAGCGCAATACCGTTATGCACTTCTCTAGCTTCTTTCAATTCCGCCAAAGAAAACCAGTGCTTGAATTTGCGATTTACAAGATGGAAAACATCTGATTCGCTCAACAATACCAAGCTGTTAACTCGACTTTGCAAAATTAAAGGTAGAGCACCGTTATATGATATTTGATAATTAACCACAACTTTCAACGTATTCAGGCTGAAACGCGTCAAAAGAGGATACATTTTTACGCCGTCGGTATTGAGTAAACTTAAATCAAGGAAATTACCGTCCTGCGAAAAAGCGGCTCCCAATAAATAACCTGAATTTTGACGATCTTTGATGTCATAATCAAACAAATGTTTTCCTTCCGGACTCATCAAACGAACCGCACCCTTGCTTTTATCTCCCTGCATAATCAAAGCTACATGTCCATCGGCAGATAAACTCGCCCCTTGTATGGAATCCTTAGCCTTAGCCCGATAAACTAAACCGTAACGGTCGAATAAATAATAATTTGTACCGCCTTCATCATAAATAACGGCATATTTTAAATTGTTAACCACCTGAGGTTTATTTAACTGCACCGGCTGAGAACGATTGCTGACTCCTTGCATGTTCAGGTATTCGACAGTCCCGGATGAAACTTGTAAAACCGTATCGTCAGCAAAAGGATATAAAGTATTAGCATTACCGTCTACCAGAAAACCGTCCAACGGTTTCCTGCCGTTATCAACAAAAATTTGTTCATCCAAAGCTTTATCTCCGGAAGTCAATAACGGATAAACAAGAAGAAAAAGAACGCCGGCAAACATAAAGATCAAACACAAAACCGACAATTTCAATAAATTCTTACTATTCTTCGCCATTGTTCACTCCTTTTAGCTCATATCGTTTAATTGTATCTTAGCAGAAGGTAAAAATAAAGTTAGCTAACCTAAATTTTTACCGATAATTTTCTTGGATCGTGCTAAAGACATTTTAACTAAATTACTCAATTCGCCGGCAAAATCAACTTGTCTGTTCTCATCTTTCAGCTCATTTCTGCTGATCAAATAGTGCGTAAATTGATTGTTAATATACAAGTAATAATTTCCGAGGTTAGCTTCATGCAAGGTAAATTTCAATTCATGGCCATCTTGGAAAATATACTTAATAATGTACGCTGCCTGACTGTCATTATCCAAAAAGCTCGTCTTCCAAGCCAAATCTCCGATATCTATACGCTGCAGCAAATTAATAATATCGGCACTTTTCAACCATAAATCGGCGGTCAGACGCTCATTTTGCTTAACAGGTAATTCTGTATAATTTCCTTTTTCATATCTTTCATGCGCCTGCAATTCTACCTGCTGCGGCATAACAAAACCTTTATCGTCCTTTTTCGCCTTTAAAACTTCCTGTATTAATAATCTTTGATAATTATTCCAAACAATCTGTTTATCGGCTGCCGGCAATTGCGGAACTACCGAATGTTCTTTGATCAAACTGTAATTAACAAAATTTAATTGTAAATCAGCAGCCTTATCCGGATAAAATGAGTGAGACTGCAGATCAGGAAAAATTATACTGCATGTATAATTCTGATTACTGATACTGATTTCTTTCACTTCAGAATAAGGAAAAGCAAAAGGTTTACCGGCCAAATAACTGTGTTTATTCTGTAACAGTCGTTGCAATTTGCCCCGCTCCAACAAATAGACATACGAACTTGAAGAAGTTTTCACATAATAATAGTCGGCAACTGCCTTTCCGACTGTAATCTCCCAAAAATTATTGTGACCGAGCGAGCCCAGACGACAACGAATTAAAGGCTGCGCAAAACCGTATTTTTCAATTTGCGTCTCTCTTTCATCTGCCGTATCGGCTAACTCATCCACCACCGTATCGGCATGCAAAGAAGTTAAAGCATCAACTATTGCTTGAATTTTTTCCTGTTTGGTAACAGTATAAATCGGCCGATAACTCAACCATAAATCTGCTGTTGTATTATCTGTTTTAACAGTTTCCTTCACCGCATCGATATAAAAATCATCCGGCTTTCTGACAAAGGATAAATAATCCACTTCTTTCCCGCTCATCCGGTTTAAATGTTTATTAACTAAAGCGAACTTGCCTAAGAAAAAAGTCTTAACTTTACTGTCAACAGTATAGACTACATTCGAATTGTCAAAGCGTAAATAAAAGTAATCCGTATTTTGGCCGGTAGCGCGCCCGATACTGATAGAAAATTCCTGCCTGTTAGTAAGACGACATCTTACATAAGCCAAAGGTTGATGCAAACCGTAATTCTCAAGTTCATTTTCTCCGTTGGCCATAATGACATTATAAATTGGCAAATCTAATAATGCGTCCAAAATATTACTTATAACTTCCGAATCAACACTATTAATGTTCGGTTGCAACAGCTGCCAGGTAACACCGTGACTGACTGCAGCGGTATCGGCCAAAGCTTGAGCTATTTTTTTATCGTTTTTAATACTGAACTGTCTTTTGGCTGAAACATTCAAAGTTGAACCCTTATTAAGCAAATAAATACTGCCCTCTTTATTTTCAATTTTAAGAGAATCAATTTTTTCCGCCTGCAAAGTCAAAAGATTGCCGATTTGTTTATCAACTTCTTTGGTTGCAGCCTTACTCAAATGCAAATTGGCACCTAAACTGAACAAATAATAAAGAAGCAGACCGCCGAATAAAACAGCGAGAAAATATGCTGCTAAACGTATTACCCTGAATTTATTCATAATACTCAAAACTTGTTAGGGTGTACCCTCCGAAAATAACGTTGAATCTTAGTTTGAAAATGTTCATCGAGAGAAAGCAAAACGCAATGTTCGGCGGCAAACGGTTTCAGTCGCTTGGACCTTTGCCATAAAGACGGGGAAGCAACATCCGCCTGGCTTAACGTGATCAGGTAATATTTATATTTTTCCGTAAAATATCCCGGTGTAAAATCATAAGCTGCCCGTTGCTTAGCTTTGTTCCAATCCTCTTCCTTCTCTAAAAGCTGAACATTCTGCAGCTTCAAAAGATCAACTTCATATAAAAGCGAACGGCGTTTTTTGCTATAAACTATTGCTACACTAAAGTCGGAATTAATCAAAGAATATTCATACTCAGTTCTTAAAGCATCTTTCATATACCACAGCAAAAGCAAAGCCAAGACGCAATAAATCAGGATAATATAAGGAATTTCCCAAAAAATCACACCTGCAGCCACAACAGCGATAAGCAATATTATCGCATATAGAAGCTTTAAACTCTTGGGCGCTTTAGTCGGAAATAACTGTTCCACATAAACATCTTCAAGCATATTACTACCGTACCTTTGAATTATTTACCTTTAATTTTAGCATAATATATCACACAATATATTAAAAAAGCAGTGTACTCCTGCAAGTACACTGCTTAATTTACTTAATAGGCGAATTATTAATACATACCGCCTGCACCGGGCATTGCCGGCATATTTCCGCCCGCAGGCTCATTCTTAGGCAAATCAGCCACACAAGCTTCAGTCGTCAATAACATAGCTGCAACGGAAGCAGCGTTTTGTAAAGCCGAACGTGTAACTTTGGCCGGATCAACAATACCGCTCTTAATCATATCGACGTATTCATCTGTCAAAGCATTGTAACCTACGCCGACTTTGGCATTCTTAACACCTTCCAGAATAACACTGCCGTCCAAACCTGCATTCACGGCAATTTGACGCACAGGCTCTTCCAAAGCACGCAGAATAATACCGATACCGGTCTTGACATCACCGCTTGCCTGCTCAAGTAAAGGCTTAATTTGCTTCATCACATCAACATAAGTTGTACCGCCGCCGGGGACCATACCTTCTTCAACACCGGCACGAGTAGCTGACAAAGCATCTTCAATTCTGTACTTACGTTCCTTCATCTCTGTTTCAGTAGCTGCACCGACTTTAATTACTGCAACACCGCCGGCCAACTTAGCCAAACGCTCCTGCAATTTTTCTTTATCGAAATCGGATGTAGTTGCAGCAATTTGAGACTTAATTTGTTTAACACGTTGTTCAATCAAGTCTTTGTTGCCGGCACCGTCAACAATAATTGTAGTATCCTTATTAACTTTAACTTGACGGCAATGACCCAACTGTGCCAAATCAGCATCCTTCAAATTGTACCCCAACTCTTCGCTGATTAACTGACCGCCTGTCAAAACTGCAATATCCTGCAACATTTCCTTACGACGATCACCGAATCCCGGAGCCTTAACTGCGATAACATTTAATGTACCGCGCAACTTATTAAGAACCAAAGTAGATAATGCTTCACCTTCAATATCATCTGCTATGATAAACAACTTGGCACCGCTTTGAATAACTTTCTCCAACAACGGCAAAAGCTCCTGAATATTACTGATTTTCTTATCAGTAATCAAAATCAGCGGATCATCAATTACAGCTTCCATCTTCTCCATATCGGTGCACATATATGCCGAAACATAGCCGCGATCGAACTGCATACCTTCAACAACTTCCAATGATGTTTCCATGGTCTTGGCTTCTTCTACTGTAATAACACCGTCTTTGGAAACCTTTTCCATAGCATCAGCGATTAATTGACCGATTTTCTCATCGTTAGCTGAAATGGAAGCGACACGAGCAATATCATTCTTTCCTGTAACAGGGACAGCAATCTCCTTAATGCCCTTAACTGCAGCATCTACAGCTTGCTTAATACCTTTTTGCAAAATAATAGGATTGGCACCGGCTGCAATATTCTTCAAGCCTTCTTTAATAATTGCCTGAGCTAAAACAGTAGCTGTTGTCGTACCGTCGCCTGCAACATCATTGGTCTTTGTAGCTACTTCTTTCACTACTTGAGCACCCATATTTTCAAAGCGATCTTCCAACTCTATTTCTTTAGCAATAGTTACACCGTCATTGGTGATAATCGGTGTACCGAAAGATTTATCCAAAATAACATTACGTCCTTTAGGACCCAAAGTAATTTTTACGGTATTAGCCAGCTTATTAACGCCGGCTTCCAAAGCCTTACGCGCATCTTCATTATATTTAAGTTCTTTAGCCATAATTATTCCTCCTCTTTTAAGATGTTTACTCTACGATTGCCAAAACGTCATTCTGCTTCATAATGGAATAGGTCACGTCATCCAATTTTACTTCTGTTCCGGCATACTTGCTGCAAATAACCTTATCGCCTACCTTTAATTCCATCTTAATATCCTTAGTTCCGGGACCGACAGCAACAACTTCCGCTACTTGAGGCTTCTCTTTGGCTGAATCAGGCAAAAACAAACCGAATTCATTCTTGCACTCTTGTTCAATCATCTTGATCACTACACGATCTGCTAACGGTTTAATGTTCATTAAATTGACCTCCTTTGGCACTCTCAACCTTCAAGTGCTAACAAGGATGATTGTAGCACAGTGTTCCTTTATAGTCAAAGTCAAACAAGGTCAAAGAAGGCGATTTCAAAAAATTTTCACATTTACCCGCATGCGCCGCCTGCAGGCAACCGAAGAATTGTCAACTGCAGTTACAAAAAACCTCTTACCTGTCCTCAGTTGAAATTAACCGTAAAATTCAACTGAATAATAAGCAAGAGGTTATTAATAAAATTCAATTATGCCTGATAACCGTTAGGATTTTTCGACTGCCAATTCCAAGTATCCCGACACATATCTTCAATATTACGTTCAGCTTTCCAATGCAGAATTTTTTCCGCCTTGCTTGCATCAGCATAAACTGTAGCCGGATCGCCGGGTCTTCTGCCGACAATTTTGTATTTAACATGTAAATTGTTGACCTTTTCAAAGGTATGCAACAATTCCAAAACACTTGTCCCCTTACCGGTGCCCAAGTTGAAAGCAGCTACACCTGTATGCTCGGCGGCATACTCCAAAGCTTTAATATGTCCTAAAGCTAAATCCACGACATGAATATAATCACGCACTCCTGTGCCGTCCACCGTAGGATAATCATTACCGTAAACTGAAAGTTCCGCCAACTTACCGACAGCAACTTGAGAAATATAAGGCATCAGGTTGTTCGGTATACCGTTAGGATTTTCTCCGATCATACCGGAAGCATCCGCACCGATAGGATTGAAGTAACGCAACAGACAAACACTCAGTTGCGGATGAGCAAACGCCACATCCCGCAAAATCTGTTCAATCATCAACTTTGTCCAACCGTAAGGATTCGTACAGGGACCAAGGGGCATATCTTCCGTTAAAGGCATTTTTTCGCTGGCCCCGTAAACAGTAGCTGAAGAACTGAAAATAAAATTCTTACAATCATACTTCTTCATCATTTTCAACAAAGAAATTGCAGAAATCAAATTATTATCGTAATATTTCAGCGGTTCGGCAACTGATTCGCCGACAGCTTTGAAACCGGCAAAATGGATAACGGCGTCTATTTGATTATGGCTGAAAACCCCTTCCAATTTGGCTAAATCCTGAATTTGTGATTCAACAAACTCTACCTGATAACCTAACAGATCCGCTAAGCGTTGCAACACCAACGGCGACGAATTGGAAAAATCATCCATCACCAACGTATGGTATCCGGCCCGTTCCAATTCCAAAACCGTTTGGGCACCGATATAACCTGCTCCACCTGATACTAAAATCTTACCCATAAAATATCCTCCTGCAATTGTTGCCAGCAAATGCTGAATTTATTTACTCTTCATCCCGATCAAATTTACGTTTTCTCGGCTTTGCTTCAAATTGATTAAAGGATGTATGATTTTCTTTGTGTTGTGCATAAGCGGAAGAATTGCTCTTGCGATAATTATTCTTTTCGTAATTTCCGGAATTACGTTCAAAACTACGCTCGGAATTGCGCTCAAAGCGATCCGAACGGCCTCTTCTTTCCGTTCTTAAAGGCGAAGCTGTCGCTCCCGGCAGGCAGTCTTTAATTGACAAATTAACCCGTCCCTGATCATCAACTTCGATAATCTTTACCTTAACACTGTCACCGACATGCAACACATCCTCAATATTTTCCACGCGCTCCGGTGCAACCTTGGAAATATGTACCATACCTTCTTTTCCCGGCAAATACTCGACAAAGGCGCCGAACGACATCAAGCGGGTTACTGTGCCTTCATAAGTTTCACCAACTTCCGGTTCCCGTACAATCCCTTCGATAATCTTAATGGCCTTTTTACCCATCTCACTATCTATGCACGAAACATATACATGGCCTTCTTCATCAATGTCAATTGTTGAATTGGTAAGGCTGATAATTCTATTAATAGTTTTACCGGATTTACCGACAACTTCACCGATTTTATCTGCCGGAATTTCAGTCTGGAAAATCTTAGGTGCCCAAGGGGACAACTCGGTTCTTGGAGCCGGAATACAAGGTAAGATCACATCATTAATAATCTGCAAACGACCTTTTCTCGTCATAGCAAAGGCATCTCTGATAATATCCAACGTCAGGCCCTTAACTTTAATATCAACCTGAATAGCAGTAATACCTTCTGTTGTACCGGCAACTTTGAAATCCATATCACCGAAGAAGTCTTCAATTCCTTGAATATCCATAAATACTTTATAGTCGTCAATATTATCTTTAGCTGTAATCAAGCCACAGGAAATACCTGCTACCGGGCGGCTGATAGGAACACCGGCTGCCATCAAAGCCAAAGTTGAAGCACAAACTGAACCTTGAGAAGTAGAACCGTTACTGGAAGTAACTTCCGATACGTTTCTTATGGCATAAGGGAACTCTTCTTTACTCGGCAAAACGGCTAATAAAGCTCTTTCAGCCAAAGCACCGTGACCGATTTCTCTCCGTCCCGGAGATCTTGAAGCCTTTGCCTCACCCGTACTGTATCCCGGGAAATTATATTGGTGGATATAACGTTTCTCAGTCTCGGTCGATAAATTATCAACTGCTTGAGCGTTAGCCAAAGACGCCAGTGTACATACAGTAACAACTTGTGTCTGTCCCCGTTGGAACCACGCTGATCCGTGTACACGAGGTAATAAATCAATACCGCAACTTAAAGGTCTGATAGTGAAGAAATCACGTCCGTCAACTCTTTTTTCGTCATTGTATAAATAACTGCGTACGACTTCTTTCTCCAGATTGTACATAATTTCAGTACTTAAGGCTGCCAGCTCTTCTCTATCGGCATAGTGTTCTTTAATTTTTTGAGCCAAAGCATCGACATTATTGTCGCGTTCGGTTTTATCGGTTGTTAAAACACACTGCTTCAATTCCTCCCCGACCAAAGCTCGACATTCGTCCAGAACTTCCTGCGGTACAGCACTTGAAGTATAAGTATATTTTGGCAATCCTATTTCTGCCGCTATACTCTTAATGAAACGGCAAATTTGGCTGATAACTTTATGTCCTTGACTGATAGCATCAAGCATCACATCATCCGGTACCTCATTGGCGCCGGCTTCAATCATACAAACCTTATCTTCCGTACCGGCCAAAGTTACATACATATCGGAAGCTTCACGTTGACGTGTATCGGGATTAATAACAACTTTACCGTCAACCAAGCCTAAAGCGACTGCAGCTGTCGGGCCGTCCCAAGGAATATCTGAAATAGCTACGGCAATAGAAGAACCAAGCATAGCAGCTAATTCCGGTTCATTATCCTGATCAACCGACATAACCAAGTTGTTCACATGAACATCATTGCGTAAATCTTTAGGAAATAAAGGACGCAAAGGACGATCAATAGCTCTGGATGTTAAAATGGCATTTTCTGAAGGTCTGCCTTCTCTTTTCATAAAACCGCCCGGGAATTTACCCATAGCGTACATCTTCTCTTCATAATCAACACTTAAAGGAAAAAAATCCACGCCGGGACGCGGCTCTTTCGAAGAAGTTGCTGTTGATAAAACAACAGTATCACCATATCTTACTAAACAGGCGCCATTAGCCAAAGGTGCTAAATGACCGGTCTCAATAATCAATTTACGACCGCACAGGTCAAACGAAAATTCTCTTTTCACACTATTTCTCTCTTTCTTATTCTTCAATCATAATAATAGCATTTTTTCACGTCCATACAAGCAAAAAAGGAGCTGACAATAAAAAAAACCCGAAACTGGTTCGGGTTTTCTTTCAAGAACGAAAATAAATTACTTACGCAAATTCAAGCGAGCAATCAAAGAACGATAACGTTCGATATCGACCTTCTGCAGGTAACCTAAAAGGCTGCGACGCTTACCGACCATCATCAACAAACCGCGACGGCTGTGGTGATCTTTCATATGATCTTTCAAATGATCCGTCAAATGATTGATGCGCTCAGTCAATAAAGCAATCTGAACTTCCGGTGAACCTGTATCACCTTCGTGGGTTGCATACTCTTGAATAACTTGCAACTTTTTGTCCTTATCCATTGTCCTATCCTCCTATATAAACCTTAAACTGAGCCGGCTTCGGACAAAGCACAGCTAAGTAAAAGGTAATTAACCTTAAATTAGTCGTTAGACTTAACAATATTAATGTCGGCACCCTTACCGTCATCATCTCTATATGAGCTGGGGAAATCCTGTTCTTCTTTCTTCTTGCTGATAGATAAAGCTGAACCTTCAGGCTCACCCAAATTCATCACAGACTTAATGCTGATGGAAATACGACGACGCTCCAAATTAACTTCAAGCACTCTTGCTTGAACTTCTTGACCGACTTTCAGCACTTCTTCCGGCTTTTCAATCCGACGGTTGCAAATTTGTGAAATATGGCAAAGAGCATCCACACCCGGAGCAATATTCACAAATACACCGTAAGGCATAATTCTGGCAACCTTTCCGTCAACAATCGAACCGACAGGGTACTTCTCATCGATTTGGAAATAAGGATCGTCTTCCAACTTACGATAACCTAAAGAAATACGCTTGGATTCACGATCAAAGTCCTTGATATAAACCTGAACCTTGTCACCGATTTTAAGAACTTCTTTCGGATGACGAATATGTTTCCAGGACAATTCCGTCACATGGATCAAACCGTCCAAGCCGCCTAAGTCGACAAAAGCACCGAAGTTGGTCAAATTACGTACCGTTCCTTCATAAACATCGCCGACTTCCAAGTTATCCCAAATAGCTTCAGCCTGTTTGTCGCGAATAGCTGCCAATAAGCTGCGGCGAGAACCTGTGACACGCAAACGTCTGCTGTTGCTGTCGTCAAACGCTGTAATCAAAATTTCCAATGTCTGGCCGACATATTTATCCAAATCTTCAACTGCATGCAACTCCAACTGTGTACGATGGATGTAGATATCAGCTCCGCCGTAAGAAGCGATAACGCCATCTTTCACTTTGCTGACAACTTTAACTGTAACCGGAGTTTTCTCTTCATACGCTTTTTTCAAAAGCTCCTTATATTTGTTAAAGTCCACTCTAGCTTTGGAAAGCAAAATTTCCTTGCCCATTTCAGTATTGCGAATACTGCGAACATAAATTTCAATTTCCTGATGATCTTCAATAGCCTTATCCAAATCGAAGTCCGGTGTCTTCAAGAATTCGCTCATCGGAATCTTGCCTTCCGACTTGTCTTTAACATCAACATAAACAAAATCCGGGTCATAACGAACGATCACACCCTTGATAATCTCTCCGCGCTTCAATTGCGGAATATTATCAATAAAATCCGAGAAACTGACGTCATTGCCTGTTTCGGCTGCTTGCTTATCGACTGCATTTTGGTTCTTGGCTGTTTCTTCTAAAGCCTCTTGGTTTTTGGTTACTTCTGTGTTCTCATTCATTATACGAATGACCTCCGTGATTATACTATCTGGTGCCGAAGCTGATGCTGCAACACCTACTTGTTTCGCAGCTAAAACTCCTTTGACCTTCAGTTCCGCCATATCGGCCGCACTTTCAATCAAATAAGTCTCACCACACACCTCAGCAGATAAATCAACTAATCGCTTAGTATTGGAACTACTTCGGTCGCCTATGACAATCATGACGTCTTTCGTACTTGCCAATTCCTTCGTAGCTAGTTGCCGATCAACTGTAGCTCTACATATTGTATCAAAAATGAGCAGTTGTTCAAGATGTAAAGTTAAAAAATTTGAAATTTTTGTAAATTCTTGATGGTTGAAAGTCGTTTGAGCCAGTAAAACACTGGGTAAATTAGCTAAATTTAAGGTTTTCAGCTCCGTTAAACTCTCAGCAACAATCACATTATTCTCTGCAAAACTTATTTCACTTACAATTTCAGGATGTCCCCGATGTCCTGCCAGAATAATTTGATAACCAGCATTGTGGTATTTAGCTATTTTATTTTGAATAAAACGAACGTAACCGCAAGTTTCATCTATGACTTTGCAATTCTTATCTCGCAACCGTCCTAATTCTTCCCCTGTAATACCATGAGCCCGAATCAGCACCGTCGCCCCGGGTGCAACAGCATCAGCTTTATCTACCAGAATAAAACCGTTGGCAGTTAAATTATTAACTACCTGTTTGTTATGAATAACAGCACCGTACATATAACATTTTTGCCCGGTTTGTAAAGCTTCAGCCAACTCATAAGCTTTATGTACAGCTTTTTTTACCCCGTAACAGAAACCGTAACTGCCGGCTAACGTATATGATGCCGGTGCCAGGGAAGAGTTTTGCAAATTATTTTGTTTGTAATTCATGTGATTTTAACTCGGAATATGTCGGATACGGTCGCTTAGCCAAATCATAGGCGGATTTGAGCAAATCATAAGCAATTTCATCATCACTCTGCCCGGCATTATAACGTTCTTCCAATTTGAAAGCTTTTTGAGTCGACAATCTGATTTTTGATCTGAACTTAAAATCACCGCTGATTCCGACCACCAGAACTTTCGCTTCGGCTTTTCTGATTAATCCGACAATTGTTGCACTTGGCCGGTATTGCATTAATTCAGCTTTAGTACGACAGCGATGCCCTTGCGGAAAAATGCCGACAATTCTTTTAGCCTTTAATCTTTGAATTATTGTCTTTATAGCTGTCAGATCAACTTTACTGCGGTCAAAGGGAATTGCCGCCCACTCCTGCAGAAATTTTCCGAACAGAGGAATATTGAATAATTCACACTTACAAACCCAATCAACCCAAGGATTCAAAGCCAAAATTATTAAAGGTACATCAAAAAAATTTTGATGGTTTGCAATTAAAACTACAGGTTCTCTATCTTCAGCGGATAAACAAGTAGCAAAGTTATCATCAACTTCTATCTTCCAGAACAATTTCATAAAAATATAAACAGTTCTGATTGTAAACAGGCGCCAGCCATAACGCGACTTATAAATATCCGGTAAATCACTGACCGACAAAGCTCTTGCTTTATTGTTATTTTTCATACATAAACCTCAAAATCTATACAATCGGTTGAATAATTGCGCTTATACGTTCCAAAACTTCCTGAATATCCATCTGACTGGAATCAATATAAACTGCTTCTTTCGCCTGTTTTAACGGTGCCAGTAAACGATTAATATCTTGGAAATCACGTTGATTAATTTGATTCAATACACTTGTATAATCACATTCCAAACCCTGCTGATTCAAATCCTGCCACCGTCTGCTTGCTCTTTCTTCCGGTCTGGCATCAAGATATATTTTAACATCAGCTTGCGGTAAAACTACAGTTCCTATGTCACGTCCGTCCATTATAACGTTATTATGTGCCGCAAATTCCCGCTCCAATTCCAGAACATAATTTCTCATAGCCGCATTTTGACTCAGCAGTGAGGCTGAATGACCGATACTTTCAGTTCTGATGGATTTATCAACAGCTGAATTATTTAAGCTGTAACGAACGTCCTTACCCATAACCTGAATTTTAATTACAGCTCCCTGTAAGATAGTATTAATTGCAGCCGGATCGTTAATATCCAAATTATTCTCTTCCGCATATAATGCCAGGCAACGAAATAATGTACCTGTATCCAAATGATACAGATGAAATTTTTCCGCCAATAAACGGGCTATAGTACTCTTGCCCGCTCCGCTCGGTCCATCAATCGCTACTGCAATATGTTTCATCATTCCTACCTACCTTTTCCTAAGCGTACTTAATTTTCTATTCCTGCCGCACTTACCTGATCATTCAATTGTTGTAAGCTTTCATACATCAGCAACGGTTGCACCGGCAAATCTTTTGTCGAACTTAATCCGAATAAACGTAAAAACTTGGCCGTAACAACATACAAAGCCGGATGTCCGGGCATCTCCAGGACGCCGCTTTTCTCAATCAATCCCAAATCCGCCAAATTATTGATTACAGAATCGGAATTGACACCGCGGACCAATTCAACCTGTGCTCTTGTACAGGGTTGATTATAACTTATTGCTGCTAAAACTTCATAAGCCTGGTTGCTTAGTCTAATCTTACCGCCATTGTCGAACAAACGGCGCAAGAGCGGTTTAGCCTGCGCCTGCACAGTTAAAACATAATTATTGTCTACTTTTCTCACTTCAAGCAGCGAACCTTCGGTATGATACTTCTCATTCAATTTCATTACCAAATTTGTCAATTCTGCTGCTTCACAGTGCAACAGTTGTTGTAAACTTTCTTTTAATAAGCCGTCGCCTGCAGCAAACAGCAAGACTTCTAAAGCGTTAATATCCGCTTTGTTATCATTCTCACCCGTTTGAATTTGCTCTTCTTCCATAACATTACACCACCAATATTACTGATAATCGCTCGGAACATCACTTATATCCGTATCCTGCAACTCGTGCGTCTCATTTTTGGTTAAAACAATGTCGGACGCATAATTGTCCTGTCCGGCAATAACAAGTTGTCTTCTGATTAATTCCAGTAAAGCCAAAAATCCGGTAATTTTACTTTCCTTGCCGGCATTTTGCAAAAATTCGGAAAAATACAACTTTTTTCGTTCGCAAACTTTTTGATACAAAGACTGTAATCTTTCTTGTAAGCTGACTTTTTCCCGCGCTAAAATATAACGAAGTTTCTCACTGAGATTCTGGTACATTTCGCCGTTACGCCGAGCCATTTTAGCAATAATTTCATAAAATTTTTCCACACTGCATTGTTCTGCCGTCAAATCTTTGCGTTCAGAATCGGCACCTAAATCACGTTTACTTAGAGGCGGACGGACAACAGCATAGGCATAAGCGGCATACCTATCCTGTAAACTTAAAGCTAATTGTTTACAGCGCTTATATTGTAACAAGCGAAAAACCAAATCATCGCGCGGATCTTCTGCTGCTTGTGTATCGTCACCGTTAAGAGGCAGAAGTAACCTGGACTTAATCTGCATCAACGTGGCGGCCATCAGCAAAAACTCACTGGCAATTGCTACATTAAAATCTCTGGCTGCCTGCAAATAAGCAAAATAACTGTCTGTCAACTCTTTAATCGGAATATCATAAATATCAATTTTATGCTTACCGATCAAATACAGCAGTAAATCAAACGGTCCGTCAAAGTTCGCCATTTTCAAGGCTAATTTTTCCTGACTCTCGTTCTTGGAAATATATAAATTTAAACTTTCATCCGCCATACTCAAACTACTAAATTTACCAAAAAATTAATCAGATTGATTACCGGCCCGACAATAGGATCCATCAATCTCCCCAATATATTGAAGGGTAAAATCGCCATAACTAAAAGTGCCATCATGAAATTACGGCTGTTATTATTCAGGAATATCTGTACTTTCGGCGGCATAAATAAGCTCCATATCCAATAACCGTCCAACGGCGGGAAAGGTAAGATATTAAAGCACAGGAGTCCCAAATTTATTCGATACATATAACTCAACAGTAATATTAAAGTTTGGGTAAAGCGCAAATTACCGATAATTTGATTATGCTTAAACACTAAGGCAAAGCCGAAAGCTGCGAGCAACGCTAAGCAAAAATTGACAAATATACCGGCTAACGATACAACCAAATTCGCCCCTCGACGATTATACTTCGGCGAAAAATTAGCCGGATTAATCGGTACGGGCTTAGCCCAGCCTACAGGCGCAAACATAATCATAAGTAAACCAAAAGGATCAAAATGAGCCAGGGGGTTCAAAGTTAAACGTCCGGCATTATAAGCAGTCATATCACCGTAGTGATATGCTGCCAAGCCGTGACCGAGCTCATGTAAAACAATTGAGATTATCAATACGAATATTCTACAAGCCGTATCCAACATACCGCCTGTATGAAATACCGTACCCATAAACAAAGGCAAAATAAGCCATGCCGAATAATGGTGCGTAAACGGTAGGTTGTAATTATCTCTCATAAAATCTCCTATATGTTAGTCTCGTTTGCTTTGCAGCTAATTGGGCATTACCTCAATATCCAAGCTGACAAGATGACCGTTAAGATCGAATTTCTCCTTTAAATCGGAAGTATTGTCCTGTTGCAGTACAGACGCTTGAATTTCAAACATAATCTGCTGCCGGTACGTTTGCAACATCGCTTCTACTTCGTTGTCGGAATTATATAACAGCTTAATTTTGTCCGTTACATTATAATCGCGTTGTTTACGCAAATTCTGCACTTTGGAAACAAACTCACGATACAAACCGGCCTGCAGCAATTCCGGGGTCAAATGCAAGTCCAGTGAAACGGTCATATTCCCTTCACTTACAGTAGCATAATCAGCTTTTTGCTTTGTTTCAATCAACAAATCATCTTTTCCGAGTTCTTCTTCTTTCCCGTTAACGAGTAACAATATTTTCCCGTTCTTTTGTAATTCCGCATAAGCTTCACTACCGTTCAAAGAAGCCAGAGCCTGCTTCACTTCGTTCAAATTTTTACCGAAGCGACGACCTAAAGTTCTTAACTGCGGCTTAAAAGCATAATCAATAAAAGATGTCGCATCCTGACTGAAAACAATATTACGGATGTTCAACTCATCTTCAATTTGCTCGATAGCCGCTTTACTGACAGACGTATCATGCAAACCGACAACAGTCATACTTGACAAAGGTTGACGATTTTTAACTTTTGAGATATTACGTGCAGCACGACCGAGATTAACCAGCTGTCGTACCAGTTGCATTTCTTGTTCCAATTCGGAGTCGATCAAATTTTCGTCCGCCTCAGGATAAGTTGCCAAATGTACTGATTCAGGGTATGTTCCTTCTTCTTTCGGAGCATACAGAACATGCCAGATTTCGTCAGCCAGGAAAGGCGTAAACGGTGCCAGCAGACGACTTAATGTCTGCAATACTGTGAATAAAGTCTGATATGCAGCCAATTTCGACTCATCTTCAGCACTGGCCCAGAAACGTCCGCGATTACGTCTGACGTACCAGTTACTCAATTCATCGACATATTCCTGAATCAATCTTGTTGCCGGCGTCAATTGATATTCATCCATCAACTTATTGACTTTTTTCACCAACGTATTCAGTCTGCTGATAGCCCAACGGTCAATTGCCGGTAAATCGGTGATTTTTTTCACATTAAAAGGATTGTACTGATCAATCTCCGCATACAAAGCATAAAATGCAACTGTATTCCACAGGGTGCTCATAAATTTACCTTGTAATTCCGTCACAGTCTCCAAACTGAATCTGCTCGGTAACCAAGGATTGGAATTGGCATAAAAATACCAACGTACGGCATCCGCTCCCGGTCCGTCCAAAATAGATTGCGGCGCTACAACGTTACCTTTATGTTTACTCATTTTTATACCGTCTTTATCCAGCACCAGGCCTAAACAAATGACGTTTTTATAAGGACTTTGATCCCACAATAAGGTGGCAATAGCCAACAAAGAATAAAACCAACCGCGCGTCTGATCCTGAGCTTCGGAAATAAAATCAGCCGGAAAGTGTTCTTCAAAGAACTCTTTATTTTCAAACGGATAGTGGTACTGCGCGAAGAACATCGCACCGGAATCGAACCAAGTATCTATAACTTCCTTAACTCGGGTCATCTCCCGGCCGCATTCCTGACAACGTAATTTTATCTCATCAATGAAAGGTTTATGCAATTCTATGTCATCCGGACAGGAAACGGCAAGCTTTTTCAGCTCTGCAATGCTGCCGACACAATAGCGATGATGGGCGGGACATTCCCAAATAGGCAAAGGTGTACCCCAATAACGCTCTCTCGACAAAGCCCAGTCTATGACATTCTCCAGGAAATTACCGAAACGACCATCTCTGACATTTTCCGGCAACCAGTTAACACGAGAATTATTTTGCAACAATTTCTCTTTAACTTTAGTCATAGCGATAAACCAACCGCTGCGAGCATAATAAATTAAAGGAGTATCACAACGCCAACAATGCGGATAATTATGCTCAAAAGGCAGGACCTGATACAACAGACCGTTTTTACGCAAATCGTTAATAATCATTTCATCCGCTTTTTTACAGAATACACCCGCATAAGGGCCGCATTCAGAGGTTAATTGACCTTTAAGATCAACAAATTGAATTGTCGGTAAATCGGACATCCGACCGATTTGCGCATCATCTTCACCGAAAGCAGGAGCAATATGGACTATACCTGTACCGTCGGTAACAGTAACATAATCACCCAAAACCACATACCAGGCTTTTTTACCGGTAGACGCAACAAAATCGCGGGCGAAATCAAAAAGCGGCTCGTATTCGATGCCGGCCAAGTCTTTGCCGCTGTATCGTTGACAAATCTTATATTGCTGATCGCCTAAAACAGCAGCAAGTCTCGCTTCTGCTAAATATAAATACTCTTCTCCCGTTTGGACTTTAACATAATCAATTTCGGGATTGACACACAAAGCGGCATTGGAAGGTAAAGTCCAGGGAGTGGTTGTCCACGCCAGAATATAAGTGTTATCTTCTCCTTTAACTTTAAAACGCACAAATACGGAATTTTCTTTCACATCTTTATATCCCTGTGCCACCTCATGACTTGACAAAGATGTTCCGCAGCGAGGACAATAGGGCAATATTTTATGACCTTTATATAAAAGTCCCTTTTGCCATATTTGTTGCAAAAGCCACCATTCAGATTCGATGTAATAATTATGATAATTTATGTACGGATGTTCCATATCCGCAGAATAAGCTACTCTCTCGGACATGTGTTGCCACTCGTCTTTATAGCGCCAAACACTTTCTTTACACTTCTGAATAAAATCAGCTACACCGTAAGCCTCTATTTGACTTTTACCGTCAAGATTAAGTTCTTTTTCAACTTCCAGTTCAACCGGCAATCCGTGCGTATCCCAACCGGCTTTGAAAGCAACATTATACCCCTGCATCCTTTTGCGCCGTGGAATGCAATCCTTAATAGAGCGCGTCAAAATGTGACCGATATGCGGTTTACCGTTGGCTGTTGGCGGGCCGTCATATACCGTAAAATGAGGTCCTGTAGGATTTAATGCTTGAATTTTTTCCGCCAATTTTTGCTCTTGCCAGATTGCTAAGCGTTTTTCTTCTCTCTTAGCAAAAGACATATCGGCACTTAATTTTGGATACATAGCTATACCTTCCTCTAAATAAATATCTAAGCAGTTATTATAAAAAAAAGCTGAGCAAATGTCTATTTGCTCAGCCGGTAAAATACAAAAAAGTAAATACTCAATGCACCAATTCACGCCAATCCAAATCGCCGCGGTCTATAGCCAAAATTAAAATTTCGGCCGTAGCAATGTTAGACGCATAAGGAATAGTATTAACATCGCAAATATCAAGTAAACTTCTGCTATATTTATTGTATTCCGTACTTTGCTGTCTCGTATCGCGCAAATGAATAACCGCATCAATTTCGTTATAACCGACTCGTTGTGTTATTTGCCCCAATCCTCCGACTAAATCACTGGGAACCCCCGTGACATTCAACCCGACATTCTCCTCCAATAACCGAGCCAAATTCAAAGTAGACAAGAGTTGGTGCCGTTTCAACAATTGTTTATACGCTATACAGAAGTTAATTAATAATTCATTCTTGCGATTATCCGCCAACAGAACTATTCTCACTCTCTCTACCTCACAATCATTATTTGTGTACAGAATAAGCCTATTGACTTGTTAATTCAACTAACAAAACGCCGAAATTTAGCAAAAATTTTATACAAATTGCACAAATCTGCCCCGGCTGTCCAATTTTCGCACTGAAAAGCAAATAAAAAACACTTTCACCGAAATCTACGGTAAAACAAACAGCTCACCGAAATCCGATCGCATACTCGTATAACCCTTCGAAGTTACAACTAAATGGTCATGCAAAATAACGTCAATCTGTGCCAAACTTAGAACCAATCTGCGAGTAGCACATTTATCCGCCTCGCTCGGTGCAGCATCACCGCTTGGATGATTGTGCACAATTATAGCACTGTGACAATTGTAACGCAAAGCCTGACGTAGAATATCATGATTTTCAAATTTCACGCTATACAGCGAACCATCTTTGATTACACACTCACGCAGGAGCGAATTATGACAATCAAGCAAAAGCAGCAACAATCTTTCCGTTGTTAAAGAGGTAATATGCCAAACATATTTATAAACAGCTTCCGGCGAAGATAAGTTCCGTATAGACGGCTGCGTGTCGGCACTGTTAATTCTCTTGGCCAGCTCAATACAGGCACACAATCTTGCGGCTTTTGCCGTACCTATACCTTTAATTTCACGAAAATCCTGACTTTCCAAAGATGCTAATTGACGCAAATTTCTCCCGATCATTTCATGTCTCAGCAAATCTTCGGCTAAATCCAAACTAGATTTTCCCTTGTGACCGTTTTGCAATATAATTGCCAGCAATTCTTCGGTAGTCAGCTTGGAAGCTCCGTTGATCATCAGTTTCTCATAAGGTCTTTCGCATTCGAGCATTGCAGATTCACTAAACATTTTGTATTCACCTCCTACAAAATATTATGCAGAAACAGACAGCTCTCGAAATAACCGTTTTTCGACAAAAATACAAAATTTATTCGTTAAAAATCCCTTCTTACTTTTAGACTTTTAAGCAGGAAGGGATTAAATTACAAACGATCAGAAATTAATTCAATTATTAAAATCAATACATGGCATTACCGGCTGTACGCGGGAAAAGTTCCACATCTCTAATATTGGCAACTCCCGTCAAATACATCAGGATACGTTCAAAGCCCAAGCCGTAACCTGCATGCGGTGCCGAACCGTAACGCCGCAACTCGTTGTACCAGGCATATTCCTCGACATTCAAGCCTTTTTGTGCATACGCCTGCAAAAGCTTCTCCATTCTCTCTTCACGTTGCGAACCGCCGACAATTTCACCTACACCGGGAACCAGACAATCAAATGCCGCCACGGTCTTACCGTCGTCATTTTGGCGCATATAGAAGGCCTTAATAGCTGCAGGATAGTCGGTAACGAATACCGGTGACTTGAAAACTTCTTCAGCTAAATAACGCTCGTGTTCCGTTTGAATATCGCTTCCCCAAGTAACGGGATACTTAAATTTACGCTTGGATTTTTGCAGCAAATCAATAGCTTCCGTATAAGTAACACGGGCAAAATCGCTATTAAGTACATGATTAAGGCGTTCGATTAATTCTTTATCCACAAACTTATTCAGCATTGCAATTTCTGAAGGGCAACGTGTTAAAACCTGCTTGATAATGTGTTTCAGCATCGCTTCCGCCAGATTCATCGCATCGTTAATATCGGCAAAACTGATTTCAGGTTCAATCATCCAAAATTCAGCGGCATGACGTGTGGTATTGGAATTTTCCGCTCTGAAAGTCGGACCGAAAGTATAGACATTTTTGAAGCACTGGGCAAAAGCCTCCGCATGCAGTTGACCTGTAACTGTTAAAAAAGTTTTTTTGGCAAAAAAGTCCTGACTGTAATCAACTTCACCTGTCGCAGTTTTGGGAACATTGTTCAAATCCAACGTCGTAACTTGAAACATTTCTCCCGCACCTTCAGCATCATTTGAGGTGATTACCGGAGTGTGCACATAGAGGAAATCACGATTATGGAAAAATTCGTGAATCGCGTAAGCCGCTTCACTTCTGATACGGAAAATCGCCTGCAAAAGGTTCGTCCGCATTCGTAAATGCGGAATTGTCCTTAAATATTCCACCGTATGACGCTTAGGTTGCAAAGGGAAATCAGCCGGACAATCACCTACCAGAATCAACTCCGTAACTTGCATTTCCAAGGGCTGCTTAGCTGCCGGAGTCAGAACGATCTTTCCCTTAGCCGTATAAGCTGTACCTGTACCTTGATGTACCAGTTCATCATAATTTGAAACATTGTCACGATTAACCACTAACTGTAAAGGTTCCTGATAACTGCCGTCCTGCAAAGAAATAAAAGCGAAGGCTTTCTGATCACGAATAGTTTTAGCCCAACCGCTTACTACTACCTCTTTATCTGCAAAATCGGCCGGTTGTAACATTAATTGTTTAATCTCAACATTATACTTCAGCATATAATAAACCTCCCGGGTAAATGCTGCACTGAAATTTACATTTCTTTGTCGTGCTTATGCATACAACAATTTTTATATTTTTTGCCTGAATTACAGTAGCAGGGATCATTTCTGCCGATTTTGTCGCTTACGGCAATATTGTCGCGGCGATAATTTTTGGCAATTTCTTCACGTTCGGCTGCCGGGATCACGTTGTCCCACGCGTCCAATTTGTAAAGCCAGTTAGCTTTAGCAGCATGCATATTATAGTAAAGTTTTCGGTAATCAATCTGCAAATCAAGTTCAGTTGTTTCTGTCAAACTCTTCATATCGACAGCTTGTTGCAAGCTTGTATTGATACCCTCGATAAATCCTGCAAAAATATCAAGTTTCTTGCCGAAACCCAATTTGCTGCACAACTCATTTACTGTGCCCTTGGTGAATTTACCGTTATCAGGATATGCAGACAAAATCTGCTCGTAAGCTTTTTGTTCCAGCTCATAGTATTCTTTCATGTAGCTTTGATACTTACCCATATCGCTGATATCTTCACTTTTTTTCGTCCACTCATCATAAAAAGACATATATCTACCTCGATAATCAATAGTGCTTAAATATTAAGCGTATTTTCAATTTTCTGCAAATTTAATCGGCAAATCCGTTTGAAAAATTTTCGCCAGCAAAAAATCAAGGACGGCATCTTCCGCTAAAATTCCATTTTTGTAGGCAAAATCGCAATCGGCGCAAAACATAATTAATTGTTGCAAATCCTGATTGGCAAACATTCCCGCCTGTTCCTGCAGTTTACGCAACTTCCAGGCATTTATACCGCCGGTTGCATTATTCTTCACCAGGAATAATTCCCGCATATGCCGGGCAATCAGTAATAAGATTACCGGAACCGGCTCCCTGTTCCGACGTAAAGCATTAAGTTTGCTCAGTGCCGCCGATAAATTTTTGTTTCCCAAAGCATCAAGGAAATCAAATACATTAGCCTGCAAATCAGCTTGTAATAATGAATCAATCGTTTTCACATCAATCGTGGTGACCCTATTAGCTGTACAATACAATTGCAATTTGTTGATTTCACTTTGTAAGCGCGCCAGACTGTTTTCACATCTCGAAGGTAATGAATTTAAAGCATCACGAGTAATTGACAAGTTTCTTTGTGTCAAACTCTTCTGTACCCAAGCTGTTAAAGTCGCTTCATCAAGTAATTCAAAATTATATAACCCGACGCCGGACAGTTTCTGCCAAGCTTTGGTCTGTTTCAATCTCACGTCAATTTTATCTTCTATAAACAGGCACAGAAGCGGGCAGTCCGATTGCAGTAATTCTACGAACTCGGCAAAATGTTTTTGTTGCTCATTCGTCAAAGCTCGGGCGAATAAATCGGACTTCTTAACCAGCATAATGCGCCGTTCCAGGAAAAACGGCGGCATGCGACATTCACTCAAAAAGCTCGGCCAATCGAGATTACTCAGATTATTATCGCAATCAAACACATGAACATCCGGCTGCTCACGCCAATCTTCCGGTAATTTCAGAAATTTTCTCAATTCCTGCCGAAAAGTTTGTACAAGGAAGGTTTCCGGCCCGCTTAATACATACGCCGTTTTCACATTGCCGCTATGAAGTTCCTGCAACGCCTGCTTGTATATAACCAAACTGTCTGTACAATTATTTTTACTTTTCCTAATCATGTTTTAAGTCTACCATATTCTTGTGTAATTTAGTGCTATTTCCCCGACAATTATGCGCAAAAAGCCAATGAGAAAATCAAACCGCCGAAGGTAATTATCAGATAGCGCAGCCAATGCTCTTTCTCAGCTCTTATTGTACTTTTCAGATAATAACGATAATAAGTGAAAAGCAGCAGAACTAAAGCGGCTGCAATAATATATTTTCGTTCCGGCAGAGATAAAGTGAAAGAATTCACCCAATGTAAATTCAATCTTAAGTAGTGCAACAAATGTTGAAAAATTGCAGGTATAAAATAAAGATTTTGCCGGCAAAAAACAAAAAGCAGCAAATAAATTAAGGACAGCATCTGAAACAGCAGGCATAACAGCGTCATTTGCGGCAGAATTATTATATTTCCCAAAATGAAAGCCAACGTAAGTTTACTCTCCAATAATCCGCAATAAGAATATACAGTTTGTACACAAGCTAAGCAGAAAAGTGAAGCAATTAATTTGTTGAATAACGGTTGCAGGCAATCCCGCACAGCGCGCGGCGAAAAGATCACAGTCAAATCTTTCTCCCGTAGCTTGCGGGAATCTTCTTCCTCTGTTTTTTTATTTTGTATTTTCTGCCAATACGGCAAAAACAGGTAAATACTCAAACAGGCTGTCAGACTGAGGTGAAAGCTGAAATTATTAATAAGGTAAGGTCGCCACAGCATCAGTAAACCGTTGCCGTAAAAAAGTAATCTTATTCTACTGTAATTGCGTCGGCAAACTTTAGTAACTTCAGCCAGACACAGTTGAATTACGGCTCGCCAAAATGCTACTTGCGTCCAATAAAAGCAGGCAAATAAAGTTAATATTAAAGTTGTCAGTATTCTTCTTTGACTCCAGCGAATATTAACAGCTTCCACGATTAAGCATATTACTAATAATACGAGATGAGCATGTTGACCGGAAGCAACTAAAACATGGATTATTCCGGCCTGCTTGAATGCCGTTTTATCGCCCTTAGATAAATAAGTACCCTCAGCCCAACATACAGCCTGCAAAAGTCCGGCATCGGCAGATGATAAGGAATGTGCGAGTAATTTGTACCAAGCAGTATGAAAATTTTGCAAGCGATAAACTGCCTGTTTTAATCGCCAATAAAAAGGTAGTCTTTTTTGTATTTTGCTGATTTTTCTAACGGATATTTTGGCATAAATTCCCTGCCCGGCTAAATAATCTTTCTCGGCAAATTTGAAGGTGTTTTGCGGAATACTCATTTTACCGTTAAGCCGAAGTAAGGTCCCGGCAGCTATATCTTCCTGTCTTTTCCCTTGTATCAGGTCAACGGGTAAATCCAGTTTTAGCCGTAAACCGTCGAGACTTTCAGCCTGAACCGTGTAAAGTCTGCCCGCCTCGTTTAATAAATTTTCAGTTACCACGTCTATTTCCGTCTCATAATCCGTGTTTTCACTTGCCGCTTGGAAATTGGATACATACATGCGATAAATTTTTTGTTGTTTCCAATAATTGTTTTGATATAGGAAAGATAAAATCAGAAATACGGCTATATTGCCGGCAATACTGATAACAAAATTGTTTTTTTCCGTTCGTTTCTGCTCTCTTCCGGTGCAAGGTCTTTGCCGCTGCCGATAAGCAAATAAACTCATCGCAACTGATAAGGTCAGAATTAATGAAGCTGATAATAAACTTATTTTCGAGTTTCCGCTCCGAATAAAAGTCCGTGTCAGTTCATAATATGCAATCAGAGCAAAAAGCAGAGGGATACGCACCGCTTTCATATATAAAGCAGTACAATAATCTATAAAAATTTTCCATCCGCCTGCATTCCACATGTCGCAATTATAGAGAAAATGCCGGCAGATAAAGTTCCTGAATTCGAACAAAAATTCAAATTAATTCGTTAATTCAACTTACAAATTACAATCGGCTACAATCTTTCTGATGTAGCTTAATAACGGTTCCAAGGTTTCTTTTTGTAAGGAAGAAACAATAAACAGAGCCTGCTGCTGCGCATAATCGGGCAATACACGTCTTATTGCCTGTAAAGCTTTTTGCTGTTCGGCTCGACTGAGTTTGTCCGCTTTATTAAGTAAAATTGCATAAGGCAAGCCCTTAAAATCCAACCATTGCAGCATTGCCATGTCCATATTTGTCGGCAAATGGCGAATATCCAAAAGGACTAAAATACAGGCAAACGGTCGTTCCGATTCTAAATAATTATCGGTAAGTGAAGAAAACTCCGCCTGCTTGTCCCGACCGGCAGCACTATATCCGTATCCGGGCAGATCAGTCAGATAAAATTTCACTTCCATATCATTAACTTGAAAATAATTTACCGCTTGTGTTTTTCCCTGCTTCCGGCTCACTTTAGCTAAAGAATTTCTACCTGTTAAAGCATTAATCAGACTGGATTTACCCGCATTCGATCTGCCTGCCAAAACAATTTCCGGCAACAAAGGCATATCAGCTTCTTCCAATTTATAAACCGACTTGACAAATTGACACTTTTCCAAAACCTTCAGCATATATCTTCTCTCTGCTACAAAATAAAACTTATCTCAATCAATGATAACATATTTACTCTCCCTGAATCAGGGCGGAATTGCGAATTTTTATCAATTTTAAGTTTTTTTACTCGTTGTTCCATGCAATCTGGGCTATAATATAAGCATTATGTTGAGAACATAAAGGAGTTAACGGCATGCCGGAAGAAAAAGCAAAAGCAAAGCAGTACTTTACTTATGATCAATACGGAGACAATATTATGGTTCCTGTCGGTCCCTTGATTGTTATTCCGATTGGTGCATCAAAATTTTGTGAACAGGTAAATGCTTGGTTGTATGATCGCAGACAAGCTTACTTTACCGGTGGAGCTAACCGGGAAATTTTGCAGGAACCGGGTTTTTTAAGAGAAAACTACTTAATGCTTCCCCGTAATTTACGTTTGGAAACCGGTGAAGGCAGAATTCACCTGATCAATACCGTTCGCGGACATGATGTTTTTATTGTTTGCGATGTTATGAACTATTCGGAAACCTATGAATTCTACGGTTCCGAGAAGGCTATTACGCCGGATGAACATTATCAGGATTTGAAGAGAATTATTCTGGCCTGTTCCGGTAAAGCTCGCAGAATTAACGTAATTATGCCTTTCCTGTATGAGAGCAGACAGCATCGTAAAAACGGCAGAGAATCTTTGGATGCAGCTTATATGCTGGAAGAGCTGCAAAATTTAGGCGTAAATAATGTTATTACTTTTGATGCGCACGATCCGAGAGTTGCTAACGCCGTGCCGCTTCTCAGTTTTGAAAGTATTCCCACTACCTACCAAACTTTGAAACGTTTGTGTAAATCCTATCCTGATTTAGAGTTCAAGCGTGATAAACTGATGATCATCAGTCCGGATGAAGGCGGTGTCGATCGTGCTATGTATTACGCTTCGATGCTCGGCTTGGATTTTGCCGCTTTCTATAAGCGCCGTGATTACAGTCAGGTCGTTAACGGTCGCAATCCTATTATTGCCCACGAATTTTTAGGTGATAACGTCGAAAATATGGATATTCTGATCGTCGACGATATGATTTCCAGCGGTGATTCCATGTTGGATATAGGTAGAGAATTGAAGAAAAGAAAGGCCGGAAGAATTTTCTGTGCAGCAACTTTCGGACTCTTCACTTCCGGTTTGGAAAGATTTGATCAAGCACATGCTGAAGGAATATGTGATGCGGTATTAACAAGCAATCTTATTTATTTGCCGCCCGAATTGTTGGCTAAGCCCTGGTTCTGTCAGGTAGATTGCAGTAAATTTGTCGCACTTTTGATTGACGCTTTGAACCACGATTCTTCCTTAGGAGCTTTGGTGGATCAGACGCAAAAAATTGATCGTCTTCTGGCAAAATACAATAAAAAAGCCAACTGAGTATAAGGAGCATTTATGTCACTTTTATTTGATGATGATAATTATTCCCTTTATAACCAAAACCGCAGCGTCCGTATGGGTGTAGTCGGACCTTTGGCCTTGATTGCCACTCGCGGCAATGAATCTTACGTTAATAAAGTTAATGATGAACTGTACAGAATAAGACGTAAACAAGTAGAAGAAAGACCGGAAGTCTTATTAACGGCACCCGGTTTTCTACGTAAAGATTATCAGACTGAAACCAAGTTTGTCCGTTTTTCTTCCGGTGAAGCTAAATGCAGTATTGAACAAACTTTGCGCGGACATGATGTTTTCATTATTGCCGATGTTCTGAATCACGGTGTTACTTACAATATGCGCGGGTTGACTGTTCCTATGTCTCCTGATGAACATTTACAGGATATCAAGCGCGCTATTTTGGCAATCGGCAACAAAGCTCAGCGTATAAACGTCGTAATGCCGTATCTTTATCAGTCAAAGCAAGTTTTGCGTTTGAGCCGTGCCGCTCTGGATTGTGCTCAGATGTTGAAAGAGTTGATTAATCTCAATGTGCATTCGATTATTACTTTTGAACCGCACGAGCCGCGTATTGAAAATGCTATTCCGCAAATAGGCTTGGAACGTATTCCCTGTTCGTATTTACTTTTAAGAACACTTTTGGAAGGTGAAAGTAATTTATCTGTTGATAAAAAGGATTTGGCGATTATCAGTCCGGATGAAGCTGCGATGAAACGCGGTATATTCTACTCCTCTATTTTAGGCGTCCAAATGTCCACTTTCTATCGGCAAAGAGATTATACCGGCGGTAAAAATAACAAAAACGGTGATTATCCGGTTTCTAAATATCGTTTCTTAGGTGAAAATCTTGCCGGTAAAAATGTTTTAATCGTCGATGATATGATTATCAGCGGTGAAACAATGTTGAAAACGGCTTACCGCCTGCGGCAGGAGCAAAAAGTCAAAGATATTTACTGTTTGGCGACCTTCCCGATTATGACCAAAGGTGTCAAGGACTTTTGTCAGGCTTATAAAGATGGCGTAATCAAAGGATTGTACAGTACCGACTTGATTTATCACACACCGGAACTGAAGGAGCAGATCTGGTATCACGAGGCTGATACGACCAAATTCGTCGCTTCTCTGATTGACTGTATTAATCATAATGCTTCAATCTCCAAGCTGATCGATCAAACAGCTTCCATTAACGAATTATTGGAAAAGCGACGCCATAAAATTTAATTATTCATCAATTGACTGTTAGAGGTGCTTACATCGCAATTTCGTTGTAAGCACTTTTTTAACCGTTATTTCTTTTGCTGCCTCTTATGCAAACAATTTGCATATAATTGAATCCGAAAATTATTCCGGCCAAAAGTAAAGCTGTCCCCAAACCTGTATAGAAAAAAGCAATAAAGCGTTGCGGGACTGCAGAATTTGCTCGCAAAACTATACCTAAGGTCATCATTATTGCCATAATACTAAAAGATTTAACATCAAAAAATTTAAGGAAGAATTGTTTTTCTCCGGTCAATTCTCCGATTCTCTTCGTATGCTTTTGCACAAGCTTGGAAAAAATCAGAAAATAAAACAGAATGAATATCAGCGCACTCAATGTATAATTCTCCCAGGTTAGATAGTCGGTATAAGCAATAATTCCCAAACGCATTATATTGATACCGGCAATGCTCCAAACCGAACAAGCTAATAATAAGAGCGTTTGTTTTTTTACTTTCAACATATTTTTCCTCCGTCTACGAATATCCCTGTTTCCTGTCACACCTTAATTTCCCGCAAAATTGATTCTACGGCTAAATTGAACAACTGCAGCCGTTTAGACGCTATAAAATATCATAACGTCGAGTAAATCGAACTTTGTTCAATTTCAATTATAAAAGTTGTCGCCCCGCTGTCAAGCGAAACGGCACTTAAATAATTTCAGTTTTTCTGTTCCAGCGCTTGTAATAATTGCTCATATAAATCGGCAATTTTATGCGGATCGGATTCATAAGTACAGTTATTCGTAAAGGCCTGATCCAACAGTTTACGAAACACAAACGGATCTTTCAGTTCCAGTAATTGGAACAAAGCTACATCTTCCACACCCCGCCTTTGCGCCTCTAAACGCATACTGATATTAACTTCATTTACAGTCGGATAAACAATAAAAGCGTCTCCACAAGGAAAATTAGTCCCAATACCGGTATGATTAGGACAACTTGTAGCTTGAAAAGGATCCATATTATCCGGGAACTGATTTAAGCCCCAATGTAAAAAGCCGCTCAAATGATTTTTGGCACAACCCCAAAATAGTAAACGATTTCTAATTAAGGGCGAATCCAAAAAACGGTTCAACCAGTAACCTTCCGGACCGCAACAAACATATACCCAGACTTTTTCACCTAAACTGATTAATTGATCAAATTCCTTTTTTTGTCGTTCATAACCGACAGTTCCCGGGACCCAAATATCAATACCGCCGCGAAAAGCAGCCGAATCAACCGCTTCAATAATTTCTACTCCGGGCAAATACTTGCGCAAAATAGAGGCTGCTAAATAATATTGGCGTCTACGCGCCTGCAAACAGTTTTCATCCCGATAATGAATATCCGGTTCATCGTGAATATGAAAGAAAATATTCTCCGTCCAACCGTGTTTATGCAAATAAGCTGCTAAAGCTTGAACAAATCGTACTGTAAATTTATAGCCTTCCAAGCTGTCAAAATTTAAATTTTCAGCTAAAGCACACTTAAAATCAGCTGTATACATATCGGGCAACTTATTCGGCAAATTACCGCGATCTAAAAGAACACCCATTTCTAAATTGACCAAACCGCGTTGCAAAAAGACTTTGATGCGTTCAGTTAAATGCTCAAAATTAAAAAGACACTTTTCCCGATCAACTACACATTGCTCATCGAACTGCAAATAAAATGTATTTTGATGCAAACGGCGCATAACTCGGGCATATTTATCTAAAATCGCCAAATAAGCTTGAGTGTTTTGTTCTACCTTATGCATGCGGACAATCGCCTTTTCAGAAAACCAGTTAGTAAAATTGAACGTATTTTCAGGCACTGTAACGTTATAAACTCGCACCTCCAAATGAAGTTCATAATGCAAATTTTCAGCTTCTGCTACTAATTTCAGCGGATAAGTACCGGCTGTAAGGCCATTTTCAACTTTAAGACAAATGTATACCGCCGCCCTGCCGTCTGCACAAGCGATTCTGCCGTCAGGACTTTTAAGTAAGCAATCATAAACCTTAAAAGGAGCCAAACGGGTAGCATAATCCGGCTTTTTTTCAAGTTTGTCGGTTAAAACCATTGCTCCGCCCTGCTTTTCCCCGTCTCCCGTATTGTATTCAACCGGAATTGCCCGCATTTGATAATATTCCACGGTAAAATCGGCGCTTGCAACCCGGAATTGCACGAATTTTTCAGCAGAAGGCAGAATAATTTGCAGCGAAGAATAGTTATTCAAAGCCATGGCTAAATGCATTTCAGTCGGTAAAGGTCCGAGTTTACTGTCCGGATAAAGAAATACATCAGCAGCACTTACTAAACCTATATTATTTTTTTCCATAATTTTTCTCGCAATTTCAACTCTAAAATTTCAACTTTGATAAGACAATCTTTCCAGAATACATAGATGACGATAATCAGCCGGCAAAACAATATTTTGACAGCCTTCATACACAGTTGCATCATAACGCCATTTACCGGGAGGTAATGTTAAGCGAATTTCTTTCTGATTCGGCTTATCCGTCGGGGCAATCAAATACTTATCGCCCAACATAAAATAATTTGTGACTTTACCTAATCCGGCATTGGGAAAAACATACTCCAGCAACCTTAAAACAGGTTCTTTCGTCACTCTTGCTCGAGCAATAAGTTGTGCCAGATAAGGCCACAATTCACGCCTTTGATCTAATAATTCAAGGACTGAACGGTTAGTCTCCGTCCCCAAAATTTCTGCCGGCAAAAGTGAAAATTGTACATTAGGAAATAATATGGCGATTTGACAATGCGCTAAAAACAAGGCGCGATCATGTTTGATGCCGGACTGTAAATCTTTAATTTCGCCGCCACCGATCATATCTGCCGCTATAAAAGGATGTCCGCCCAAACCTAAGGCTAAAGCCGCCGGTACCAGAGACTGTACCCCGTTTTCCCCGAAACTGTGACGTTTATCTGCCAAACGCTCAAACAAGTTCAATCCGGCGCCGTTAAACTCCGCCCTAAGCTCGTTGTAATTGTAACTTGAGGCGAATTCCGCCCATAAGTAACTTTGCTTATCCGGTTCATGTTCCGCTAAATAGTACATACTATCACCGCCGTCGAACTTAAAGCCGTCAACACCCAGCGCCTGTAAGCGCTCCAATTTTGTTCTTAAATATTCAATTGCTTCACGCTTACGCAAATCCAAGCAGGCTGAACTTTCATTCCACCATTGCAAAGAATAAATTTCGGAGTTTCGCCGTAACAATAAATCTTTTTGCAGGCAATCAGCATATGCAGTCGTATTAAAGCTGACATACGGACAAAGCCAAAGCATCACTTTAAAGCCTAAAGCATGTAATTGCTGCAGCAATAATTCCGGTTGGGGAAATTTTTTCCGGTCAAATTGCCAACTGCCATATGTATCACACCATTTGTCATCAATAATAATTGTTCCCTCGGGTAAACCGGAAGCAATAATTTTTCGAGCATAATCAAGGACTTTTTCAGCGGTTACCTCAAAAGGTGCATACATCCATGTATTATAAATCGGATATTCGAACAAATAATCGGCAACTGTTATGGGAGCGGCAGCAAAAAAATTTTTTACTGCATATAAATAGGCTCCGCGTAAATCTTTTTGCCCGCTGACAAACTTTAAATCAGCATCATCGCCGGCTGTTACTTCAATCTCGCCGCAATGGAAACGAATTCTGAAGCCTGCGGCAGCATAAATCAGACGTCCTTTACTGCTAAGCAGTAAAGGCTGCATCTGATTCGGTGTAGGATTATTTTCTAAAGTAAGTACGCAATCACTTTCCTCAGTATAAGGCATTTGTAAGCCGTAAGAACTGACAGCCGGGTACCATAATTCTTCCGGCAAGAATTCAATATTATGCATAACTTATCCTTTCAATTGCAAGTATAATTAGCCCCAACCAACTGTAAGAACTGTATCACAATTTAACCCTTAACCGACCCTTGAGTAACTCCGTTTATAATCAGGCGTTGCATCAATATATAGATAATAGTCAATGGTAAAATACCTAATATCAGCATCGGGAACAAACTTGCCCAATCTGTAGAAAATTGTCCGACATTACGATACACTTCCTGCAGAATAACATCTTTGGAACGTGAATGTAAAAACAAGGAAGGATTCAAATAGTCGTTCCAAGTTCCAAGCATAACAATAATACTGACAGTAGCAATAATAGGTTTCAGGAGCGGTATAACAATTCTGAACAGAACGGCATATACACCGCAACCGTCAATACGCGCAGCTTCTTCAATCTCTTTGGGAATAGCGGCAACGATAAATGACTTTATTAAAAAAATTGAGCTTATAGTACTGGAAGCAGCTCCAATCAAAATAACCGAAAAAAGATTATTAACCAAGCCTAAAGCACTTATCATCCGATACAAACCCGACAATCCCATCTGTACCGGTATCATCATACCTATCAGGAAAAACAAATAAATACCGTTGTTAAATTTACTTTCACGTCTGGCCAACGTATAGGCTGCAAAAACACTGACTGTAACATTGATTAAAACAGTCATAACAGCAATAAATACAGTATTGAACAAAGCCCGAGGAAATTGCATCTTATAAAAGGCTTTAACATAGCCGGCAAAACTGAAAGATGTCGGTAAAGCTAAAGGATGCGCTGCAACCTCCGCTCCGGTCTTGAACGTTGAAACTACCAAGTAATATACCGGTATCATCCATAAAACAATCAAAATAAACAGAAATACAAAAATAATCCTGTTGACAAATTTCTCGCGTTTCATCATGACACCTCTCTTTCCCACTTTTTAAGCAGGCCTAACAATATTAAGGTAAACAGCATGACAATCAAGAAGAAAACGACACCGAAAGCCGCTGCCAGACTATAATTACCATCGTTAAAACCGAATTGAATCATAGCACTGATAATTGTTTGAGTAGAATATCCCGGACCGCCTCCGGTCATAGCATGCACAATATCAAATACCTTTAATCCGCCAATCAAAGAACTGATAGTAACAACCGTAACTCCGGGATACAGCAAAGGTAATGTAATACGACGGAATATTTGCAGAGAATCGGCACCGTCTATTTTGGCAGCTTCTATCATATCTTCCGGAATAGTTTGCAAATTAGCTAAATAAATTACAACTGCCCAACCGACCCACTGCCAAACTTGCGTAAAAATAATAGACGCAAAACCGTTCTTGCTGCTGAGAAAACCTATGGGATTCAAGCCGATTTTTAATAATAGTTGATTTATTAATCCTGTATCACTCGGGCCTAAAATCACTTGCCACAAAAATCCCATTACTAAAGGCGAAAACATAGCCGGCAAAAAGAAAGCGGCGCGGAAAAAATTTGACCCTTTAATTTTACGATTCAACAACACTGCTAAAGGAATAGCGATCAACGACTGAAAAAAAGTCATAAAAAAGGCGTACTTAATAGAATTTAATAAAGCCAATCTTAATTCAGCCATTTTCAGAACCGTTAAATAATTTCTAAAACCGACTATCACATAATCAATAACATGGAAGCGATTATAATTGGTAATACTGAAATAAAAAGTACTGAAAAAAGGCACTACTACAAATAACACATAGAGTATCAAAGCCGGTAACAGCAAAGCTTCAATCAGCAATTTTTCTTTGAAAGTCCGCGAGAATAATTTCTTATGCATCTTACTTCCTCTTTATTCAAAAAAGAAGGTATTATCTACCTTCTTTTCTAAAATTAATTAATGAATTAAAGTTAAATGTTCAATTCGGACCGAAAGACTACTTCTTTTGTGCCATAATCTCTTCAACTTTTTGATCCATTTGTTTCATGACATCGGCAACACTGCCGTTACCTTGAACAACTTCCTGTAAGCCTTTACCCAACACTTCGTTGTAATCAGCTTTCCAAACAAACCACGGGCAGTAAACGCTACCTTTGTTCAAAACTTCTTTAACACCGCTGAACTCTTCAGGCAACTTAATATTTGCGCCTTCCAGGAACGAACCGCTACCCGGTGAACCGGCGCATAAAGCTTGCTGGCCTTCAGGTGTAGCCATCAATTCAAGGACTTTCAACGCGGCTTCTTTATGCTTGGAGTTAGCATTAACACCGTAAGTTACACCCGGACCGCCAATCAAGTATTCATTACCTGCTTTTGTGCCGACAAAAGGCATCATATCAAATTTCAAATTGGGATTAGCTTCTTTGATGGCCTTAACTGACCAAGGACCTGACTCCCACATAGCCGCTTTACCTTGAGCAAATTGTTTCAAAGCCGTATCATAATCAACTTGCAACATCTCCGGCACAATATAACCGCCTTTGATATACTTATCTGCCCAAATTTTAACGATTTTTTCCAATTCGGAACCGCTGAATTTAGCTTTGCCTTCACGAATTTGTACGTCAAAGTCACGGCCGGCGTCAGTTTGTAAGTAATCTACGGTTGCTAAACCTAACGGGCTTTTAGCCAAAGGTTCCCAAGACTTGTTACCCCAAGCTTGCGGTACAACACCTGCAGCTTTGAGTTTTTTATGTACTTCCATCATTTCATCAAATGTCTTCGGAATAGCTATACCATGTTTCTTGAAAATTTCTTTGTTATAAAAGATGCCTTCAAACCATGAAATACCCGGTACACCGTAAACTTTTCCCTGATAAGAAATAGCATTAAGAGCTGCTTTGGAATATTTTTTTATGAAAGGTTTATCAGTCAAATCCAGCAAATAACCGGCACGGATATGTTCCGTCAATTCGCCGGAAGGCATAATATCAGGGCCTTCTCCGGCTTGTAATTGAGTTGCCAGTGTTCCCTTAAATTGATCAACTGAGACAAAGTTAAATTCAATTTCGATATTAGGCAATTTTTCTTTAGCCAGTTTCAAGAAATCTGCTACTGTCTCTTCCTTGTTCCAGTACATCATCCGTAACTTAACTTTTTCGGAACTGCCGGTTTTAGACTCTGTTTTGCCTGCAGCTGTCTGTTTGTTATCAACTTTCTTAGAATTGGAATCAGTTGACTTTTGGGGACCTGCACAACCGACGAGCATCGCAGTTGCCAGTATTATTCCTGCTAATTTCTGCATTTTCATAAAGAATACCTCCATGTATGACTTATTCTATCATAAATATTATGCAAAATAAACACCTTAACCGCTGATTTCAATTCAAAGTTTGTGCAATTTGTATAATACAGTCTTATTTCTTATTCATCTTTTATTTTTATGAAAATTGCAATTCATTTATAGCAAAATGTTTCCATTGCAAATTAGCCGCTAAAACCTTAACCCTAACATGTTTGCTCCTAATTTTATGAGCAAACTTAAATTCCAGGCATTCAGTTTCGCCGTCATTTTTCAACCAATTAAACCCCTTAATTTGACCGATTTCTTTCCACATTCCGGTAGCAGCATCAAAATATTCTATCTGTAAATCTTTTACTCCCTGTCCTTGACCGTAACGAGTATATAATTTCATCTTTTCCAACGTTTGCGTTTGCTTGAAATCTGCATAAATAGTTGCAGGAAATTCAGGATTATCCGCACTTTGCAAAGTAGTAGCAAAATTATTATCATTCAAATGTCCCGGTTGATGATACCAATTCCAAGTAAAATCTCCGCCGAAAATAGCACTAAAGCTCGGAACTTTTTGAGCTGAAATTTCAGCCGATTTTTCCTCTGCTAGATCAGCCGCAACCATCTCATCTGTTTTGTAGACTCTAAAATAATCAATATCAAAGCTCTTGGGATACGGCTGTTTTTCATCTACCGCTCCCTGCCAGGAAAATAATCCGCCCCAAGATTGATATATTCCCAACAACGTATACATCTTATAATCGGGTGATTGCTTGGAACTGCGTACCTTTTTTCCGTCAAAATACCAATTCATACCATTTTTAGTCCACTCGAAACCGTAAATATGGTAATCTCTGCTGACATCCGTATTAACCCAATAATTAAGGCTTTGTTTTTTTATCACAGTATCATACCACGGATGAATGGTAACCCAAACTTTGCTTTTAGCCGGATGAATATCTTTTCCCAAAATTTCAAAAATATCAACTTCTGCCGATTTATCATATTGCCTCTGATCACCAATCATCCACCAGGCACTATGTATACCTCCGCCGCTTTGAGCTTTGGCTCTTAATTCAAAGTAACCGTATTTGGTTGCATAATTGTCCACAGCCGGGAAATGATTGCTTATAGGAAGAGAGCTATCCCAAATATGTAAGCCGTCTTTCATCCCGGTTTGAATACTGCTTATTTGTTGTTTGGTGCCCGGACGCCAGCCCGGCTGATTTTGATCAATCAACAATTTAATGTGTCCATCTGCAATTATATAATTTGCCTTTACTAAATTTAATTGTGACCAATGAGGCAAATAAATATCACTGAATAATGATTGATCTAATTGATTCTCATTAAATTCAGCTTGCTTAACTAAATGCCATTTTTCAGCACCTTCCGGCAAAAAAGGATGTTCTTCTGTCGCCGAAATATTTCCGGCCCAAGAAAATAAAATGATACCTGTCAACAATAATCCTGCTAATTCAGCTCCGATACTTTTCATGAAATCTACCTTTTACACAAATTTATAAGTAAAAAGTAGCATGATTTGCAGCGTATTGTCAATAAAAATTATAGAACGTGCTCTTACCGCGTTCTGCCTCCACCTTTGCCGGCCCCCTACACCTCGCTTCAAAGTATAAGCAAAAACGTGCCGGCAATTATTAAAGCACAGGCTAATAATGATTTGCCGCTGAATGGCTCGTGCAAAAAAAGGAAAGCTAAAATCAAAGTAATAACAATGCTCAACTTATCTATCGGCACAACTTTCGCTGCTTCTCCCATTTGCAAAGCCCGATAATAACATAACCATGAGGCGCCTGTAGCTAAGCCGGAAAGAATAAGAAATAACCAACTTTTAGTGCTTATTGCCTGTATTCCGCTCTGTGCTCCGGTAATAAAAACCATCACCCAAGCCATAATCAATACCACAATTGTCCTAATTGCCGTCGCCAAATTAGAATTAACACCGTTAATACCGACTTTGGCCAAAATAGCCGTTAACGCAGCGAAGATTGCTGATAATAAGGCAAATATAAACCACATAAATTCAGCTTAAGCCGTCCTTCCGGTTAAATATTCCTTGTCCGCTTGCCGAAGTGTCCTTAATGAATAAATCCCTGTTATTAAAAAAATCAGATAGATAGCGATGCCGATTGCGCTTAAGCCCTGATCAAAGATCGGTACCATCGCAATAGCGTTATTTGTCATGTGAACTAAGATCGAGGCCTTGATTGACCGGGTTTTATAATATACATATGCCAGAACCAGCCCTATAAAAAAAGTGTTTGCTGTTTGTACGATATTAAAATGATAATAGGCGAAGACGATGGCCGTTAAAATTATGCACGACTTTGCCGAAACGTACTTCGTCAATTTCTCAAATAGAAAACCTCTAAATAAAAGTTCCTCAACTATAGGAGCACCTATGATTGTGACAAAAAGGACCACGGCTTGACCCCAAATCGTATCTGCCGCCAGTACTTTCTCTAACGAATCGATAGCGTCCATTACCACTTCACTGCCTTTGAAAGCTGCAACAATACAATTAGTGAAGAGCAAGCCGAAGCCGGCAACCCCAACTCCTATTCCGCTGATAAGCAAAGGATTTTTGATCTTTTCGTCTTTTATAAACGGCTCCGCGCTTTTCCTGTTTTTTATGTTTATATAAATGTATAATATTACAAATTTAACTATCTGAGCTGCCAACAAACCGTAAACTGTATCTTTGATATCTGCTAAATCCCCTTTTAATTTCACTATTAAAATCACAGTTCCGGCTCCTGCTGCAGCATCTATAACTACATTTATAAATAAAAAAGCCACTATTAGAAGGAAGGACTTAAATCTTCTTTTGAATTTTTCCATAGCTCCACCGTTATTCCAAGTCTCTATAATTATTCTTAAGATGCGTAAAACTTCTACGCCGAGAAGTTTTATTTTCTCTCAATGGTTACAATAGCATATTTTTTTCTATTTTTGCTTGTTCTTATCCTCGATTTTATGATTTTTTAATTTTTAGTATAAAAATAGTATCAAAAAGATACCACGGTAATGATAACCTCTGTATTAGTTCAAGGCATAAAAAGACCGCAGCTTGAAACTACGGTCTAGTTTTCATCCAATCATAAACTCGGTTACAGTTTCTAACGCCTTATAACCGTCCAATTTATAAAAGTTATTAATTTTTGGAGTAAATCCCCCACGCCGGGAAGTGTTATTCCCACTCAACATGTTCATTGATATTGTTTTGTATAAATGGCATAAAATCAAGTTTTTTATTGTCGGATTTAGCCTTATTATCCAATTTATTTCTGTTTCTCCGATTTTTTGCAAGCATATTGCAAGCACAAAGCTATTACTTAGTATTCCAATAACCTGTCTTGTTTAGTATTATCTATATGCTATACACAGTAAGGCTAATTTCTTGTTCCCAACTCTTCTGTCTTCATATAATTCCAGAAATTTTTTGCCTTTTCAAAACAACTATTATAACGATACTCCTTCAAGTCTCCATTATGGAACTTTTCCTCCACGCTCTTGTATTGTTTCTTAAACGCATCAATTGATTCAAAATCAAGAATGAACAACAGGTTTTCCAAATATTCCTTTGACACCAACCTTTTTGAATAAGTTGCAAATAGTCCCCTATACTCATCGGTATTATAAACATATGTTAAGGGAAACCATGCCCAGTTTTTATCATAATTTGAAATCAAAAGTGACGCACTGTGACAAAGCAAATCTCCCGAAACAAACTCCTCTTTATTGCATATTTCTACATTAATATTTTCAATCCATAGTTCTGCAGTTCCACAATAATAATTCTTATCATCTCTTTTACATACTGCGTTATTCAAAACATCGTTATAGCAATAAAAGCAGTTATAACTATCAGCGTCCTGATTAAAATTTGAAGTGCCTGCAAAATATGTCTTATTCAGAAGATATCTCAAAGCTTCATTTGCATTCTTTTTAAGATAATACGATACTGAATATATGAAACCCTCATGCACAAACGTCCCTTTCAAGTTGGCATAATTTATTTGCAGTCTTCGTATTTCATACATTAATTCTTCTAGAAATTTCGCTATATGTTTATACCCCTCCTGAACATATTCAGAACTTTTAACTAGAATAAGAAATTCGTCTCTGAAGGGTATTAGTTCAAGATAGCATGTAATAACATCTTTTTTGGTATAATCATATTCCAAAATCTGTTTTTTTAGTTCTTCCAGATTCTCAGCAAACTTATTTTTCTTTAAGGTTTCACTTGCCGATCCCCGAAAAAAATTGCTTGTCACTCTGGACTTATATGACACTTTAGGTATCTCCTCTAACCAAACTGGCGGTTTTCCTAATTCTGGCTCCTTATATGTGTCTATCCCATATAGTGTACGCACCATTCTCCGATACTCAGTATCATAAGTATCTGGCGACGATAAATCAAAGTGCAAAAGTCCCCTTAAATACTGTGGCTTACACACGTTGCCTTCATCATCTCTCTCGAATACAATCGGTATGAATTTTCTCTGTTCTACCTTGTTGTATACTTCCGATGATATAATCTGTGTTTCTGTACCTACGCCACCGGCTCTTTCATTTGCTTTCTTTGCATAAATTGGATCTATAAGAATCAGTACATTGGTAATACTCTCATCTAAAACACTTTTTTCCATGAATTTAAAGGTATCATTGCCTTCTTTTAGCTGCCATTTATCAAAAATAACATCTACACCATCTCCTTTAAGATTTGCAGCTAAAGCAATAACCTTCTCATCATGTTCCTTTGATCCCCAAGCATATGAAATAAAAATCTTAGGATGTTCAATTCTATTCTTCATCTGTATCAATTCCCATTTATTTCTTTCAAAATAAGTATTCTTTATCACTATTTTATAATCACTATGCTTTATACTCCTCAGTAGCCTCTCTTATCATCCCATCATGCCAATTTACCGTTTCTAATGGCATTTCATGGTACTTATCAAATACTTCATACAGATACTTATATTTAACTTTTTTCTCAATTATCTTCTTGAGAGAATCTGTATCCATTGAAATAATCTTCATACCTGTGATAGTTTCTTCATCTCTAGTATATGGAATTATCTTTCTATACCTAAAATCCGAGATCACATTTTTATCTAAGTATGTGCTTACAAATAGGCTATAATCAAATGGATTATTAAATCTAATTCTATAGTCTCCTAAATGTCTTGAAACAGGCTCCATTTCCATTCTTCTTTGGTTTGTTCCATCTGCAAGGGTTGCTTCAAGTAGCAGAGAATGCTTTGGATAAGAAGTGCATGCCTCATATTCATATATAATATCTGCATAGCCCCCTGCCGCATGTGTCTTTGGCAGCAAATTTGCTTCTAATGATAATTTCATAAAATCTAAAATATTTCCCTGTCTTTCGCTTACCTTGTACCATATAATTCCTAAAATATATTCAAAAATAGTAGGTATTGCAGCCTCATCTGTAACAAGTTCTTCAATTCTCTTATCATCACGTTTTTCAAAACAATTTAGCAACTCTACAAGTACAGCATCATTAAATTTCTTATCAATTAATATATTGAATCTTCTATATCTTTCATCATTTACGTAAGTTGCTGCTTGTTCCGGACTCTTTATGGTGATTCCCAAATCTTTACTTAATACAGCATACACTTTGCTCATGTCTAACTCGAAAGCTCTTGATATAGTTTCTAAAGGAACATCTACACTGAGATTATCATCTCTACTAAAAGTTTCTTTATACAGAACATCAATAATCTCTTTAAAATAGTATTTTGGAATCATGTCCAACTTAACCATTCGATCTTCAAAGATTAGTATATCTGTAACATTGAAATATCTTCTATTTAGATCAAAATAATCAGATAGGGTTGCCATTGCCTTAAAAACATGTAAGTATTTGAAAAATACCTCTTTTAATTCTTTTTCATTTGCACAGTTTAAAAATGGGCATTGATTATTAATTGAAGTTTTCCCATTCTTCCTTATAACTCCTATATTTGTAGTTTTAAAAATTAAATTTCTCCACAATATTCCAGGCTTTTGATTTATATTCTTTGCAGAATTCAGTAGCAATTCATAATCGCTTTTCCCCTCAAGGAATATACTCTTTATAGACTGATATAATTTATAATATGGTTTATCATAATTTCTACTTTTGCGATTCATTCCAATTAAACATATCAAGTTTTCATCAACATCCGAAGTAATAAATTCTTCCCTAGCAAGTTTATAATTGTCCATTTGCATAAGTCTTTTGTAAATTATTTCTTCAAGATTAATTTGTCCTTGTCGATATAATTTTATATCCGAAACAATTTGCTTTGCGCTTTCGTCATCTCTAATTAGCGGAACAAAATAAGTAAATTCCTCGTAGCTTAAAAATTCAAGTTCAGTAAGACATTTTACAACCGCAATAAATGGTCTAACAATCTTCCCGCTTACATCTATATTTGTTTTTAATAGCTGTTTCAGATAAACAAAACTATCCCTGTTAATATTAAATGCATTATCAGTTTCAAAAATTCCGCTACTTGTTATTTTAAGCAACTCTCTTCCTGCTTCTGTAATCAATCTATCCTCTGTGATTAGACCAATATCAACTAAACCGGATGTTTTTTCTCTCGCATCTTTATCTTTTCTTTTCGCATCACCTGTTAAAAAGGCTTTGCTTTTCATAAAGTCATAATATTTTTCTTGCAATTCATTATTCCAATTCCAACTTGATTTTTTTATAACTTCATTATAAAACGCATCAAGAAGCAGCAATTGTGCCTCAATTTTTAAATTTAATTTTGCCGTTCTAAAGCTTGTAGTCCCTATAACCCAGCAAAAACTTTGATATGAAATGTTTATATTAGCCATCTACTCATTCCTCCAATCCACAGAATAGTTAGTAATTAAAACTTCTTCAGATATACTGTTTTTATCTTTTCTATGATAATTACTGTTTGAATAACTTTTATTTAAGTAATTGCAATAATATCCTTTGCTTTCAATCCAGTTATATAAAATATTGTTTCTTTTATTTTTGCTTTCTAAAACATTAGACAACGCAAAACTAAAGCCTTTTTCATTAGCTTGATCTAAAAATTCAAGCAAAGCTTTTTCATCTAAGTCAGTCCACATCCCATTTTCGTTATATGTTGCATTTGTAATTAAATAAGGAGGATCACAATAAATAAAAGTCTCCCGAGAAAAATCATCTAATGAAATATCCCTAAAATTCTTTTTCAAAAACTGAATGTCCTTGCTTTTCAATTCCTCGGAAAATAACACAAGTTTACTTCTCATCTTAGAATTGAAATCTCTCTTTCCAACAGGAAGATTAAACAAACATTTTCGATTAAAGCGAATTTGATTATTAAAAGAGAAAACCATCAATACATATAACATTGAATAATCTGTTTCTCCTGCAACGACCTTAGCATTAAAATCATCTCTTAGCTTGAGAAAGCTTTCCTTATTGTATCCGGCTAATCCTTTACTACTATTACAATCATAATAGGAGTAACCATATAACGCTGTATTGGATAAGTGATATTCATCAATAATCTTATCTATTTGCTTTAATAAAACATCAGTATCGGTGTCTTTTATAAATTTAATTAAGTCCATCAATTTCTCATTTGAATCATTAAAAATAACTTTTGAAGAAGAGGAATTTATCCCAACATTCCCTCCACCAGCAAATAAATCCAAAAATACTTCTTTTTCATTAAATAAAGGTTGCAGCTGTTCCAATAGTTTAAATTTCCCACCAATATAATTAAAAGGGCAGGATATATTCATTTTCTTTTTTTCTTTGCTAAATACTTCGCATAAAAACAATCTTTCTTTATTATCTTGTATATCTGATTTCCCAGTTGAAAAACTCTTATAATCCGATTCAAATACCGTTACTTTTCCCTTTTTGCTAAGAATTTTCATAATATCTTCATCCGATATTTTCGCATTGGATCTATCATTTCCCTTGTCTGACATATTGTTATATGAAAGCAAAATATATTTTGCATCAGCATTTTCAATAAGCTCCTCAAATGCTTTTGTAGCTGCAATCATACAATAATCACTTTTAAGCGAAGTTCTATCCATCTTTCTTGCAACACCATAAACTTTAGGTTTTTTCCATCGTGCCACATTTTCAAGTAAATGATATGCATCACAATATTGTCTTGAGTTATATGGAGGATCTAAGTACAATAAATCTCCCTTAATATTTTTAATTAGTTCATTTGCATCTAGGTTATAACAAACATTATTGGAGTTAATGGATTTTTCGGGCAACAAAACATTCAATACTAAAGTTTTTTCAAAATCGACATTTTTTCTATATGCATCGTAATGTCCAACCGTATTTGCAATCTTATCCATCGCATATAACAAGGATGTAATCAAAATCGCATATTCCTTGAAATTTATTTCCTTGTTTTTATACTTTATCTCAATATCTTCTCTTATATATCCTATTTTGCTGCAATCATCAGCAGAAAAAAAAGTATCTGCAAAATTCTCTCGCATATAGTTCTTTTCTTTTGTTTTTATTTGATTGTATTCATATATTAATTCGATTATTTTTTTATCTGAGTATTTTTCATACCCAAACCACGCATAGTTGGAAATATAATTGCTATACAACAAGTCATTTGTAATAAGCATTTTATCCTTAAAAGTATTAGAGACTGCTCCAGTTCCACTAAATATGTCAATGACAATATTTACACCCTTGCAATTTTCGTCAACTGTCTTTCTTATAAAATCGGAAAGAGAATATTTATTTCCTAAATATCGTCTATTGTTTATGAATGACTGCTTTAATCCTAATTTAGATATTAAAAAATCTGTGTTATCTTTATTTTGTAAACCATCTATATGCAAAAATCTTTTTATAATCTCAACTGTATTTTCATCCCAAAAGTACCTTCCTGTATCACTTCTTGGGATCAAAATATTTTCTTTATCTATCAATTTATATAAATATGACTTAGAAATATCTAATTCTTTTATTACATCAGTAACATTAAGACATGCCATCTTTATTTCTCCTTGCCACATTTTAATCCATTTAGTAGACATTATAGCATATTTCACCCATTTTTTCTGTATTTTTATTGAAAAATCAGATGCTAATTGCATCAAAAAATGAAGAGCATCAAATATATATCGCTATAGTTCCATATCATTACTCATACTATGGCTCTGCTCAACGGTAATGATAAAGAACACTCTTTTAATGCTGACGTATGCAATATCTTAAAAAAGTTGTCTGATAATCTGTTCGACCTATAAGCCTTACTCCATTACAAAAGAACAGTTTGATTCTATGAAAAATAAGTCCGTAGAGTATTACACTCTACCACTTACAGAGAAAGAATTTGAAGAACTTTCAAGAGATGAAATTCTAAAAAAGAGAATTGAGATTTGAAAGAAAATAATTTACTATAAGAACGGAATCGTTAAAATGACAAAATTTTATAACTCATGTAGGAGGTACTAAGTTTGAAAAGAGATATGGACTTATGTAGAAAAATTTTATTTAAAATTGAAGAACAATATATTGATACTGCGTTATTAAATCTTCAACTAGAGAACTACGACAATTTACAAATTGCTTATCATTGTAAAATTTTAAAAGAAGCTGGATTGGTTGATTACTATAATGCTCAGTATGCTGATAACTCATTATACTTTTTTTCAGTTGGTTCATTAACTTGGGAAGGACATGATTTTTTGGATAAAATTAGAGAAGATACTACGTGGAATAATGTCAAGAAGATAATTAAAGATAAAGCTCTGCCATTTACATTAGAAGTTGCTAAAACCATCGCCACAGATTTGTTGGCAGTTTCGATGAAAGCAGCATTAAACTTATAAATGATAAAAAAGCAAAAAGCAACTAAGATTTTTCTCTTAGTTGCTTTTTGTATTCCTTGAAAATTATTATTCAAGTGACTAATTTCTAAAATCTGCAAGCATTTTGCAAGCACAACACTCACTAAACGGCTATTTATAAGGCTTTAGAGCCTGTTTTTTACTATTCCCATTCAATCGTTGCCGGCGGTTTACCGGTAACATCGTAAACGACACGATTAATGCCCTTAACTTCATTGACTATCCGATAACTGACCTTCTCCAACAATTCCCACGGCAAGCGTGCCCATTCACCGGTCATGAAATCATTAGTGATAACAGCACGTAAAGCCACCGTATAATCATAGGTACGCGAATCACCCATAACACCGACTGATTTCAACGGAGTTAAAACGGCAAAATATTGAGAAATAGTTTTGTGCAAATTAAAATTGGCAACCTCTTCTCGGAAAATCGCATCGGCATTACGCAGAATTTCCAACTTCTCTGGCGTAATTTCACCTAAAAGTCTAACGGCTAAGCCGGGACCGGGGAAAGGCTGACGCCAGACAAGATTCTCCGGCATTCCCAAGGCCAGACCGACCTGTCTCACTTCATCTTTGAACAACGTACGCAAAGGCTCGACGATAGCCTTGAACTTAATATTGTCGGGCAAACCTCCGACATTGTGGTGACTCTTGATAACTGCAGCTTTATCGGTGCCGCTTTCGATCACATCCGGATAAATTGTACCCTGTACCAAATAATCTACATCTTGATAATCTTGAGCAACTTCTTCAAATACTCTAATAAATTCTTCACCGATAATTTTCCGTTTCTGCTCCGGATCGGCAACTCCCTGCAGACGAGTCAAAAAACGTTCCGCAGCATCAATACGTCTGACATCCATATCATATGTACGGTGAAAAACCTCTTCGACTTCTTCCGCTTCATTCTTGCGCAATAAACCGTGATCAACAAATATACATGTCAAATTTTTACCGATAGCTTTGTGGACCAGCAAAGCGGCAACGGAAGAATCTACACCGCCGCTGAAAGCACAAAGTACTTTGGCATCGCCTAAAGTTTGCTTAAGTTTTCTGATCATGCTCTCGGCAAAATCGGTCATCTTCCATTTTCCTTGGACATGGCAAACTTCATAAAGGAAATTGTGAATCATATCTTTACCGGCAAGTGTATGTTCCACTTCCGGATGGAATTGCACTCCGTATAAATTGTCTTTCTCGTTATAATACGCAGCTATCGGGCAGGAATCAGAGCTGGCGGCGGCAACGAAATTTTCCGGTAATTCCGCAATTTGGTCACGATGGCTCATCCAAACTTGCGTCGGCGAGGTAATATTATGAAAAATTTTACCGGCTTGTTGAGTTTTAATCTGAATAAAGCGCTTGCCGTATTCTCCTTGCGGAGCTTGCAGGACTTTTCCGCCTTTGACGTGACATATCCACTGGGCGCCGTAACAAATACCCAGAACCGGTATGCCCAAATCCAGGATGTGCGGATCGGCTTCAAAACGATTATGCTCATAAACTGAATTAGGACCGCCGCTTAAGATAATACCGGTATAGTTACCGGCTTTGATATCTTCAGGTTTGGTGTCAGCCGGCAGAATCTCTCCATAAACTCCAGCTTCTCTTACTCTTCTGGCAATTAACTGTTTATATTGCCCGCCTAAATCCAAAATCAGAATTTTTTCCTGCAGCAACTGACCGTCGGTTAAATCCAAATTCAAAATTTGTTTGCTCATCTCAATTCCTTTTCTCACATAAAATTAGATTCAAACTATCTCATATCTGCTATTATATCAAATAGTCGATTTAATTTGAGCAGGGAAAGTACTATGGATTTTATTTATTTAATTAAAATTATTATTTTGAGTATCGTTGAAGGTCTGACGGAATTTTTGCCCGTTTCTTCTACCGGTCATTTGATTATTGCTTCCAATTTATTGAAATTGCCTGATAATCATTTCATGAAATTATTGTTGATTGTTATTCAGCTGGCGGCCATCTTAGCCGTGGTATTACTGTATTTTCATAAGCTTTGGCAGGTTTTTCTGGATTTGTTACGCGGCAAAAAGGCGGCCGTCAATTTTTGGTTAAAATGGATTTTAGCTTCCGTCCCCTTCGTAATTTTAGCTTTAGCTCTGAATAAATATATTGAGCGTTATCTGTTCAATAATTTCACAGTAGCGCTGGCTTTAATCGTCGGCGGATTGTTGTTATATTTCGGAGAAAATTATCAGGTGCAAAATCCCACCGTCAGTAAAATCGACGATATTACTTATAGACAGGCTTTTCTTATCGGCTGCTGGCAATGTTTGGCATTATTCCCCGGTTTTTCCCGTTCAGCTTCTACTATTATCGGCGGCTGGCTTGTCGGTTTAAGGACGAAATTGGCAGCGGAATTCTCCTTTTTTCTCGCTATTCCTCTCATGTTCGGCGCAAGTGCTTACAGCTTCTACAAATTTCACAAAATTCAACAAAATCTGTCTAGTTTAGGTGAAACGCTCTTGGCAGAGAAAGCTGTCGGCTTACCTTTTTTGCACGTCGGGCGGGAGCACTTTGCAGCTATAAACAGTGCAACATGGCAATATATTTATCTCTTTATTGCTTGCGTTGTTTCTTTTATCGTCGCTTTAATTGTAGTTAAGGCATTTTTGAAGTATTTGGCTAAAAACAGTCTGAAGCATATGGCGTTGTACAGAATTACCGTCGGTATAATTTTAGTTTTGTTCTGGTTGGCCAATTTGCGTTAAAGCTGCGTTAAAGCTGCCATTCGCCGTTAATTTAACGTGCCGCTCCGATCAGGGAATTATTCATTATGAAAGGTTGATTTTATGAAATTAATAAAATGTTGTTCTTTGCTTTTGACTGCCGCCCTTTGTTTATCTGTCGTCGCCTGTCATCAATCTGCTGTAAAAAGTAATGTAAGTTGTTCCAAGACTGCCACCCCGCAAACATCTGTCAGTCAGCATAAAACTTTGTCCGTATCTACATCGGCAAAGGTGGACTTCGATAAATTATTGCACGATTTACAGGCTCTGCATCCGGGAACTGCGGGCAGCAGTTTGCAAATTGCCGCAACTACAGTTACTTGGATGAATAAGTTAGCCGTTGACGGCAGCAATGATCAAGAATTGGCAAAAAAATTTTTGCTTTTTGCCCGTTCTCTCAAACAGGATGCGCAAAAAGAATTTATCCGTTCATGGCAATTGCTACGAGATTTTTCCGATCAGATAATAAAAAAGGATAAGACAATTCAGGGATTATGGGAAGATGCCGGTGTTAAACTGCAAGAAAAGTGGATAAACATTAAAGCTTGGCAGAAATTGGTGCGGGCAATTGATGCTGCGGTTAAAGAGTTGACAACATAAACAACTTATGCGGATTTCCTATCACCTTTATTTCTGTTATCTATAATTTCTAAACAAAGCTTATTTAATTCCGTATTTGCTTTAACATTTAATCTATAGCGTATACGTTGGTTATTACTTGTAACAGCAATTTCAATATTCGGCGAAAATTCCAACACTAATCCTAACTATAAAAAACTGACTAATAGTTCTATTTTTAACTCTTAGTCAGTTTTAATTTAATACTTAATTATTTTTTTAAAAATAACAAAAAATATAATTAGGCAGATTATAATAATGAATATCTTAAAATATTTATTATTTATTAACGCATATCTTTTTATAGTATCATGCAAAATTAAAGCCATACACAACGCTAAAAAAAATATTAAATAGTTCCACCATTTCATAGGCTTTTACCTTGGATAACACTTGTATGTTAATATCCAGCTTATTTCTACAATAACACCTTCACCACTCTTATTAGCATTATAATCAACTGTATCAGCTAAGGAATAAGCCCATACGGCTGTTAGTCCTCTGAGGATTAATATTTTTCATACTTAACATCTCCTCTCTTTTTTATATTAACTACTTACAACATAAGCAGTTATATTCTCCATTATCATCTAAATCAAACAACTATTAAGTTCTATAAGGCTTATATTATTGTCTTGAAACTCCCCCTATACGCATTGCTAACTCACTTTGTGCCATCTTTAATTCTTTTCGTCTTTGCTTTATTCTGTTATTCAATCTTTTAGCCCCTATGTTTTTTATAATATAGCATATCTATATAAATTTTGCAATCTATAGATTTCACGAAAATGAGTAAAGTTGGAATCCGAGTAATGGTTTGCCGACATTACCGTGAATAACAGCTGAATTTCCGATATTTTGCAGACTCCTTTTTAATTGCTGCACACGTCTAATGGAAATATTCAAGCGATTAGCCGCACGTTCGTTGGTAATGTTGCCGTCCAAACAGGATTTAAGGACATGTAAACGAGTTAATTCTTTTTGAGACATAGATAATCTTTCCATCCTTGTATTTTAATCTAACTAACTAATTTGTTTCTAATCCTTCCCGGCAATTGTTCGTTACACGGGAGGGTGAAATTTTAATTGGTTAGTTACAGGGGTGAAATTATCACAGATTAATAGCATAAAGAGTTGAATTTAATTGACAATTATAAGTAAATGCGCTAGAATCATCAAGTGTCTATTGTGCAGGAACGAGCTGTACAGAATTAAGCATTCCTTGTGAATAGCTCAATTTGGGAGGTGAAAACCAATGGCAAAATGCAATATTTGTGAAAAGGGTATGAACTTTGGACGTAAGATTTCCATCACACGTTCTCAGGTTTCTCGTCGCGCCTTGGCCCAACAAAAGCCAAATGTTCGCAAGGTACGTGTTATCGAAGGTAATACTCCTAAAACCCGATATGTTTGCACATCATGCTTGCGTAACGGTGCTGTAGTACGTGCTTAGTATCTTAAGTAAAAACGGCTTACAGCTTGTGAAAGCTCTATCTCAACGATAGAGCTTTTATTTTTCTCTTCTTCCCGCTGTAAAATTTGCAATAAATAAAATAAAAGCCTCTTTCACAGAGAAAGAGGCTGCATTTACAGACGGATACCGTCAATAACATTAACCCAATAAAGGTTGCAGTAAGGGCCAGAAAATTCTGACGGCAAAAAGTAAAGATAAGATATACATCAGCAGCGAAACTTCTTTGCCTTTACCGGACAGGACTTTCAAAACGACATAGGAAATCATACCGAATGAAATACCCTCGGCAATAGAATAGGAAAAAGGCATCATCAGCATCGTAATGTAGGCCGGAATTGATTCAGTAAAATCGGAAAAATTAATTTCTTTAATCGGTGTCAACATGAACAAGCCGACAATTACCAAAGCTGAGGCTGTGGCTTGCGGCGGTACGATAGAAATCAAAGGGAAAAAGAATAAAGAAACTACAAACCAGAAAGCTGTTGAAACGGAAGTTAAACCGGTACGACCGCCATCTGCAACGCCGGCTGCCGATTCCACGAAAGTTGTAATTGTACTTGTACCGCACAGAGCACCGACAGTTGTACCGGCAGCATCAGCAAATAAAGCATTTCCGACTTTGGGTAATCTTCCCTTTTCATCTATCAATCCGGCTTTAGTAGCCACACCGGCCAGCGTACCTACTGTATCGAAAATATCAACAAAAAGGAATGTAAACATTACGCTGAACATTTCCCATGTGAAAACGTGTTCCCATTGTAACTGCAGGGCTACCGGAGCCATGCTCGGCGGCAAAGAGAAAATACTTGTCGGCAACTGTACAACACCTAAAATCAAGGCCAATACAGTTGAACTGACAATACCGGCAAATAAAGCGCCTTTGATATTTTTAGCTGTCAATAAAGCGGCAACAAGTAAGCCAAAGAAAAAGACGGCTGATTGCGGCGTTAATAAATTGCCTAAACCTAAAACCGTCCCTTTGCCCGTACCTACTATTCCGGCTGAATTCAAACCGATTAGTGCTATAAAAAGTCCTATTCCGCACGACACTGCTTTTTTCAACGTTATAGGAATAGCTTCAAAGATGAATTCGCGTACTTTGAATAGTGACAGCAGCAAGAAAATAATTCCTTCCAGGAAGACTGCCGTTAATGCAAAGCGCCAATCTTTCCCCATGCCTAAGCAAATGGAATAAGTAAAGAATGCGTTCAGTCCCATGCCCGGAGCTAAGGCGAAAGGTAAATTCGCCATAAGTGCCATCATCAAAGTTGCGACAACGGAAGCGATAATTGTTGCGGTAAAGACTCCGCCCTTATCCATACCCGTTGCTGACAACATATTAGGATTAACAATGAGGATATAGCTCATCGTCATAAAGGTTGTAAGACCGGCTACAAGTTCGGTCCTTACGGATGTGTTTCGAGCCTTAAGTTGAAAAAATTTATCCAACCGGCTTTCATTAGTCACATTATTCATCGAAAACCTCCTATGTATGATGAAAATTAATCGCAAATTTATTCTAGCATAGGCACCTAATCACACTTCCCTCTTTCGAAACTATTATGGAAGTTAGTGTTCTTTTACCAAAATTAAGTAATTTTATCTCCTGTTTTTCGTCGCTTTTTTGTCTTTTTATCAGTTTACAGGCTTTTAGCTGTGTAAATAGGCAATTTTTTTGTCTGTTTATGTCTCAAGCTGCTGATTTGTTATCGTTATTGAGGATAAATCGCTCCTTTTGTTGTTTTGTTCTCGGGTGTAGAATAATTCGGCGTTTGCTCTGATTTTCTTCTTATTTTATAATTAATTTTGTACACCCTTTTGCACTTGGCTTGCAATTGGCAGTTTTATGTTCTTTATTATCCGCTTTCAAGCAGTCTTGCAAATGGTATTTGCAAAAGCTGTAAAGTGCAATAAGGCTGATAAATTAAATAAATTTCTTGCATTTTAACAACAAAGTCACGAATTCGGGCTTTGCAAGTGACGTAATATATGTTAAAATACTTCTTGCTGTCGGGGTGTAGCGCAGGTGGTAGCGCGCATGGTTCGGGACTATGAGGCCGGAGGTTCGAATCCTCTCACTCCGATAAATTAAGCGATCGGCTGTAAAGTCGGTCGCTTTTTTGCTATATTGTCTGTATTTTGCACTAATTCTTCAATAGCAAAAGATGCTGCCATTTTGCCGGTAACAACTTGTCCGAAAGTTTTTATTCAGGGTTTTGTTCCCGTGTTTTGTTCATTTTTCCAATTGTCATCCTTAAACTCACCCGGCGTTATGCCATAGAACTTTTTGAAAAGAGCATAAAAATACGAACTATTTTCAATACCTATTTTTTCGCATATTTGTTTGTTTATAAGATCGGTGTTTTTGAGCAAATAGGCCGCTTGTTGCAATCTTTCACGTGTTATATAAGCACTAATCGTTATATTTCTTGCCTCTTTAAATAATTTACCCAAATATGTCGGATTAAGATTGAAATGTCCGGCTACCATTTTCAAAGAAAGATTATAATCGCTTAAATTGTCTTTTATGTATCTCTCAACTTGTTGAGATAATTCCTGCACTTGATCTAAATGCTGCATCTGCTTAGCTTCACGATAATCAATAAGATACGGTAAAAATAATTTTTCCAAATCCTGGGCTCCAAAATCAGTCTCCAACAATTCATTCAGAGCGGATGACAAAATTTTATCTGCAATATTCGACCTTTTTTCCAATTGTGCTGCCAAATTCTGCCATACATATATCATTGCTGCCCATCTTAAATCTGTATTATTGTTATTAAATTCCTGCCATAATTCAGCTATACTTTTTTCCTTGCTGCAAACACCTGATAAAAGAGTAGAAACTGACACTAAATTGTGCGTGTCTTTGCTTAAACGTTTTAAGTCTTTTTCTTGGCGCAAATAACAGGTTTTAATGCGATTCAATTGTTGCATCTCAATAAGATGGGCCGCCGACTTGGCTAAATCAATTGAATTATTAATATTACCAACCAGTATTGTAGGAAATTTTGCCAATACATGTTCTATTTCCTTTGGTATTTTATAGTTGTTATGATTACTTACAGCTAGGGCAACAGCGGCATCCGTTGCATCTACTTTATCAGACTGAATAAGAATAAAAGATTGTTTGCTGAAATTTATAGACACCATGTGTTCGTTGCAACTACTTAAAACTGAATAAATATTTTTATTTTCCTGTATATTTGGCAGTAACAGCAAAAAGCAATAATCTTCGGTAAACGGTAATTGCAATTTTTGTGCTTCCTCAACAAATTGAAAATCACTGTTTTTCTCAAACTCTCCTGTTAATAATAATTGCAGAAACTGCTGTTGTCGCATTTTTCTCAGAATACAGGCAGGACTTAGGTTTTTATGCTCACCTAACGATACTTCTTCTACCGCTTCTGCAAAAGGATTAATCACATAATGCCACAAGCATATGTGTAAAAGTATAAATGTAAATAGAATTAGTATTGCCAACTTTATTGTTCTTTTTTTCAAAGCGATTACATCGGCGAACAAATCTTGTTCCGGTAAATAATAAGTCAGTTGTAAATCTAAAATGTTATTGTAAGTTTTGTAGCATAAATAAGCGTTATTAAAAATCACTTGCCGACCAAAAACATTTTCTGCCAGTTTTAAATTATCTTTACTGACAGCTTTTTCAAAATTCTTATTGTTTTGAAATTTATTACCATAAATAATGATTGTTTTATCGTCGCTGTTCTTAATACAGACAGCTTGAAACGGATTAGATTTGATAATATTTTTTAAATATTGCATATCAACATTTACCATTAAAGCTGCATCATCCTCCAACATTGTAAACGTAAAAACATAATCGCATTTATTGTTTCCTGCTTGATGTTTAGGTCGCAAAGCTGCTAAGATCCGCCTGTGCTCAACGGCAGTGCTGTTCTTCAATTTACGCAATAATTCGACAGCTTCTGTATCTTGGAAATCTTGCAATTTTTCCCTTGCTGAAAAATTATCATCACTTGAAAGTACGCCATAGTGTCGACTATAAACATAAGCTGAAATCAAATTTTCCGCACCTGTAACAAAGGCGTTCAATTCCCGCATTGCCATAATCTTATCAATAGGAGAAATGGCATCATAGTGTCTGAGTTTAATATTTAGAGGTGAATTGAATAATTGTAAAATAGAATTAGTTATTTGGCGGTTATAAGAAGCCAACAAATTATCCTGTTGTTGAATAATTTCCTTATATAATCTTTCTTCTCTTTCTCTTCTTATATAGCCGAATTGCATATAATTAAATATAGCTATTCCTAAAATTACAGCATAATTTAAGACAAGAAACAGTGCGAAACCGATAAGTACTACTCTTTTCCTTATAGTGCTTAAGTGTGACTTCATATTCATAGTCAGTTATTACTCCTTGTCGGTTAATTATCCCGCTTAATCGAATTCGGGCTTAAATAAAAATTTTCTTCTTTAATATTATGAAACAAAATTATACAAAAAACTTAGTGCAAAAGTGTGTAAATTTAGGAAATAAGCATAAATATTAGAATTTTGCACTCGTTAATTTAGGGCAAATTGACTATACTGAGGCCAATTCAGTTGGATTTTTTGTGTGAATAGCACAAAAGTAGCTCTCAACTACAATTATGCTCATTATGAGTAAGGAGGCATTTATGAAACCCAAAAAGTTAATCGCTTTAGCGTTGTTAACAACTTTATGTATAGGCACATTGTACAGTTGCAGTAACGGATCAAATACTAAAGTCGAAAACAATACTGAACAGAAACAGAACACAAAAAAAGTTATGCTTTACTCTTCTTTAAAAGAAAAGCAGCTGGCCGCAATTAAAAATGCTTTTATGAAAAAGCATCCGGAAATTGCGATGGATTATTATGCTGCAGGTACCGGTAAAGTTTTGACTAAAATTGCTACCGAGCAGCAATCAGGGCAGATAGCAAGCGATTTAATTTGGGTAGGTGATCCTTCCAATTATCTGACTTTTAAAGAAAAAGGCATGTTGGAAAGCTATAAATCTAAAGAAGCTTCTAATATCGCCGATAAATTCAAAGATAAAGACAATACGTTTATTGGTGCACGTCTAGTTGTTATGGGCTTTTCCTACAACAGTAATTCTGTTAAGGGTGATATGATTCCCAAATCTTGGAACGATTTAATTAAGCCGGAATTCAAAGGACAATTAGTTATGTCGGATCCGGCAGAAGCAGGAACAACTATGTATGCCATTTCAGCTTTAGCTAATCATAAAGACTACGGCTGGCAATATTTTGAAAAGTTGAAAGCTAATAAGATGGAACTGGAATCAGGCACAACTTCAACAATTAACAAAGTCGGTTCCGGTGCTTACAAGGTTTGCGTCGGCGTCGATTATGTTACAAGGACTTTGGAAAAACAAGGTTCTCCGATTAAATTCTCTTATCCCGAGAAAGATTTAATTGTAGTTTCCTCTCCTATTGCCATTCTTAAAGGTGCTCCGCACATGGAAGAAGCTAAGTTGCTTTATGATTTTATTTTGTCGGAAGAAGGCCAAAAGATTCTGGCCGATACACAAGCTACACCTGTCCGTAACGGCCTGTCTGTAGGTGACGGCGCCCTTGATGCTGCTGAAATAGCACAAAGAATGTTGGATATTGACGATCAAAGTGTATCTAAGCAAAAACAGGAAATTTTGGATAAATTCGATAAATTATTCAAATAATAATTTGTTTAATCCGAGCCTGATATATCTTCAGGCTCTTTTTATACTTTGAATCAAAATTAGGAAAGGTTAAATTTATGGCATCTGTCAGTTTTGAAAACGTCAGCTTCAATTATGGCGATAAAACAATTTTTCATAATCTTTCATTAAATGTGAAGGATGGAGAAATTATGGGTATTGTCGGGCCTTCAAGTTGTGGCAAAACGACATTAATTCGCTGCTTGGCCGGTTTATTAAATCCCACAGCGGGAGAAATAAAAATAGATGAGCAGGTTGTTTTCAGCAAAAGTAAGCGTATTTGTATTAAACCCGAAAAAAGGAATATAGGTATGGTATTCCAGGATTACGCTGTCTGGCCGCATATGTCGGTCCGGAAAAATATTGAATATCCGCTTATTAAACACAAAATTAAAGCCGATACAAGAAGCAAAATAATAGAACACGCCCTACAACAGGTAAGAATGCAGTCTTATGCCAACTATATGCCTGTGCAGCTTTCAGGTGGTCAGCAACAACGTGTGGCTATTGCCAGAGCTTTGGTCGGATCAAGAGATTTGATTATAATGGATGAACCGATTACCAATCTTGATGCTAAATTAAGAGAGGAAATGATCGGTGAAATCAGGCAAATTCAAAGAGATTCGGGAACAACAATTATTTACATAACCCATGATCAGGAAGCTGCTTTGAAATTATGTGATCGCATAGCTATTATGCAGAAAGACGGACAAATTGTTCAAATTGCCGGTGATGAAGAAATTATTAAAAAGCCGGCTAACCGTTTTGTTTTCGAATTTATCGGTGTTTCCAATTTTATTCCCTTAAAGATGACAGCAGATAAAGTCTATATTCTTAACGGTCAACAAGAAATTCTATGGAAAGACGCACCGATGGACAAAATTAAAAATCAATGTCAATCATCGCTCATAGATATGGGAATAAGGCCGCTTGATATTATTTTTGACACTGAATCGGAAATCAAAGCTGTAATTAAAAGTGCTGTCTTCCTGGGCAATCAATTCAACTATTTTGTGCAATTGGGCAATTTGGAATTACGTGTACAACTAAATGCTCTGGATGCTATTAAGCAAAAGGTATATCAGGAAGGCGATTTTGTAGGTTTGCGGTTTTGCCAAGCAGTTTATTATGCTGCAGCCGTAAAAACTGACTAGGAGAAATATATGAAAAATTTTTTGAGATCTATTAAAGCATCATTACATCGCTCCGATCTTGATAAAATAGAAGGTCGACGTTTCAGCTTGGATATGGTTTTAACCCTGTTAAGCTTTGTCTTTTTATTCATTGTTGTTGTTCTACCGATGGCAATGATCATAATCAACGTATTTTTCAGTGGTGGAAAATTTGATTTATCAATGTTCCTCAGGGTTATTATTGATAAAGAAAATATTAAAGCTATGCTCAACACTTTAATTATCGCATTAGCTGTTACTGCCTCCGGTACAATAGTAGGTTTATTTTTCGCTTGGTTGTTGGGACGCAGTGATATTCCATTAAAATCGCTGATGCGTTCTTTATTCAGCATTCCTTATATGTTTCCGCCATTTTTCGGCGCTATGGCCTGGGATTTGCTTTTATCCCCGCGTGGCGGCTATTTTAATACCTGGTATATGCAATTTACCGGCGCCGATACAGCTTTATTCAACATAAATTCTCTGGGTGGTATTATCTTTGTTGAGATGTCATATTATTTTCCCTTTGTCTTTATGCAAGTTGTCAGTGCTTTAGAAAGAATGGATCCGACTTTGGAGGAATCTGCGCGTATAGCCGGAGCTAAACAAGGATATGTAATTGCAAAAATTACTTTACCATTGGTTAAACCTGCTATTGCCTCCGGAGCTCTGCTGATTTTGACTTCTTCCCTGTCTCATTTCGGTGTACCTTCAATTTTAGGTTTTTCGCAAAAAATTTATACCTTACCTACACGAATTTACGACTTAATTAATCGTTCTTCCGGTGATTTTCAAGGTATCAGAGAGGGAGCGGCTTTATCAGTCTTATTAGTTGCTGTCGTAATGCTGGCTTTGGTTTTGCAAAAACAGGTCTTAAAAGCCGGAAGTTACGATATTATCAAAGGTAAATCCATGCGACCTATGCTTATTAAATTACGCGGCAGCAAATGGCCTTTATTGCTTATTGCTATGTCTTTTCTATTGGTTGTTGTTGTCATTCCTTTAATTATGATTTTCCTGGTCGGTATGCTGAAAGCTTACGGTCTGCCGTTAACTTTAGCCAATTTTACTTTGTCCAATTACAAAGAAGTGTTGTTTAACAATAAGATGGTTTCAGATTCCATCACCAACTCCCTTATTCTTTCTATTTCGGCCGGCGTTATTTGTATGACCTTAGGTGTTATGATCGCCTATGTCATTACTAAAATTAAGCCTCGCGGTAAAACCGTTCTGGAAATAATTTCCGTTCTACCTTATTCTATCCCCGGCATAGTTTTGGCTATCGGTGTTATTCTAGCTTGGTCAGGTAAATTGTATTTCAATTTCTATAATACTATTTGGATTATATTAATTGCTTATCTTGCCCGTTATTTAGCCTTCTCTATGAAAAGTGCTTCTGCTTCTTTACAACAAGTGCACTATTCCCTCGAGGATGCTGCACGAAATTGCGGCGCCAGTCATTTTGAAGCACTGACCGATATTACTTTGCCTTTAATAAGACCGGCAATGGTTTCGGGCTTCTTCTTAATTTTCTTACCGGCAATGCGTGAATTAACTACCTCCGTACTCCTGTACGGTCCTTTTACCAGGACATTGGGTGTCGCTATTTATTCTCTTAAGAGTGACGGTTATATCGTACAAGCTTCCGCTTTGGCCGGTGTGGCTATCATTATTATTTTCATTTGCAACGCTATCGTGCGCTACATTACCAAAGATCGTAGAGGTAACAACTAATGGCAAAAGAAATTATTTTAAAAAATGTCAGCAAGCAATTTACAACTAAAAGTTTAGGAACTGTTACAGCCGTTGAAAACTTCAATTTGGAAATTGAAGAAGGCGAATGTTTTGCCTTTTTAGGTCCTTCAGGTTGTGGTAAGACAACTACTTTGCGAATGATAGCCGGTTTTGAAGATTTATCGGATGGAGAAATTTCGCTATCAGGGAGAGTTGTTTCCAGCAAAGAAAAGCATTTGTATATTCCGCCTGAGGAAAGAAAATTGGGGATGGTTTTCCAAGCCTTTGCCGTCTGGCCACATATGAACGTCTTTGAAAATGTCGCTTTTCCTCTACGAGTGCAAAAAAGGCCGCAGGCAGAAATTAATGAACGGGTCAAAGAAGCTCTTAAACATACCGGTCTTGACGGTTCAGCGAATGAATATCCCTCCAATTTATCAGGAGGACAACAGCAACGAATCGCTCTTGCACGAGCTATTGTAACCAATCCTAAAATTATGCTTTTGGATGAACCCTTGTCCAATCTGGATCCTCAATTAAGAGAAAGTATGCGTTTTGAAATTAAAGCTTTGCAGAAAAAGTTTAATTTTACGATTATTTTTGTGACGCACGACCAAGCGGAAGCTATGGCTTTATCGGACAGGATGTTGGTTATGGATATGGGCAAAGTTGAACAAATCGGTACACCAACTGAATTGTATAATAAGCCGATTAATAGATTTGTCCATTCTTTTTTAGGTGAATCGAGCTTTATAAAAGTTAATGTTGCAGGTAATGATTTAAATGTTGAAGGTGATCGACAATTGTTACATTTACCAATTGATCCGCTTATGTTGAAAAAAGGTCAAAGTAAAGGACATTTGCTTTTAGCGACAAGGCCCAATACTATTGCATTGCTCTCGCCTGAACAGGGAGATGCCGTTTCAGGATGTCTCCATGGAACAATTGAACAGCGGATATTCTTAACCAACTTTACTGAATATATTGTCAAAGTCGGTACAGAAAAATTGAAAGTGCAAACTCCACATCGCATCGAATTTATGCCCGGTGATTGTTGCTGTCTGGATCTGCCACAAGCTATGTGGTATGAAGACGATGATCAACAGGAAGCGATAAGAAATCAGAGACAAATAATTTAATTTTCAAAAGTGATTAAATAAAAGCGACCATACATATAAGGTTGTACCGACCCCCAAAAGTTAGACCAAAATCTAAAGATTGGGAGGTCGGTATTTTTATGGCAAAACATAGTTTCGAATTCAAGAAGAAAATTGTTTTAGAATATTTGGATGGGAAAGGTGGGTTAAAATATCTTTCTAAAAAATATGGACTTGGCTCTGACTCACAGTTACGCAAATGGATTAATGCATACAAAGAGTTTGGCGATGTTGCGATTATCTCTCATAAAACTTACTATTTGTCTTTCAGCAAGAAGCCGCTTATTTTATTCAGCAAAATATTCTACCCCATGGTATAGCTACTTGGGTAATTAGCCGCTTCTGCTTTTTAGTTAAAATTTTCAGACCTTCGCCGCTTGCTATAAATCTATAAAGCTATAAATAAAGGGAATTCAGCTTCCAACAATCCGGCTTTTCCACTTCATCTGCTTGCGCCGCCGCCGCTGAACCCGCCGCCGCCACCGCTGAAACCGCCACCGCTGAAGCCTCCGCCGCCGCTACTTCGACCCATCCCCTCCAAAACGGCTGAAACAAGGCCTATCAGACCACCTTGATTACGGGCATAGCGGCTACGATACGGCGAGCCGAATAAAATGCAATAAATCAGCATCTTCACCGTCATATTCCGACTTGCAGCCGCCGACTTCAAGCAGCGGAATATAACTGCACAGATAACAAGTATGCCCAAAAATTTCAGGCAAGCTAAAAGCCACTGCAACCACAGCGGCTGCTTATTGTAGATAACCTCAGGCGCAGGAAAAGTCAAATCTTCCTGCAAGGCCTTACCGCCGTGCCTGAAATCAGCCATGGGGGCATTAAATTTCAAACTTGCCGGTAAATGCAAATTATAATAACGATAAAGCTCACGGCAGACAGCATTAAAACCGGCAAGTGCAGCCTTGTCCCATTGACGCTTATCCTTATATTTGACAACATAATCATCCAATATTCTTCCGGCTTTGCCGTCATTAATTACACCTTCTAAGCCTTTACCGACTTCCAAACGTACATGCGGCTCGCCGGTAGTAAACAACAAAAGAATACCGTTATTCAAATTTCGATCGCCAATCTGCCACTTATTAGCAATATTGATACTATATTTTTCCAAGCTGTCATTTTGCGTATCCGGTACGGAAACTACAACTACCTGTGCTCGAGTTTGCTTGTACAGCTCCAGTGCTTCCGAGACAATATGCTTAATTGTCGTATCATGCCAAACATGGCTATAATCGGCAGCATAGAACAACTTGGTCGCTTGCGGATAAACAGTTTGCTCGCGGCGATAGGATCTAAGAAAGAATACCGAAACACAAATTGCGCTCAGTACAATCGCAATTATCAACGTACGTAAACGCCGCATCAGCACTTGCATAATACTGTTCTCCCGATTTCTTATTTAGAAAAATCAACTTGCGGTGTTTGAGCCGCCTGCTTATCCGCCTGATAATACTGTACGGTTTTGAAACCGAAAATTTTGGCAAAAATTATGTTCGGGAATGTTTGCACCGACATATTGTTGATCTTGGCTGCCTTATTATATTCATCCCGGGCATAAGCTAAACGGTTTTCTGTGCCGGCCAACTCGTCCATTAATTGTGTGAATAATTTATCGCTTTTAAGTTGCGGATAATTCTCAACAACAGCTAACAAAGAACCCAATGCCTGTTTAATCTCACCGTCAGCCTGTGCTTTTTCCGGCATGGATTTGGCTTGCAGTAATTTCTCCCGTGCTTCATCAACCCGAGCAAAAACTGCTTCTTCATGTTTTGTATAGCCTTTAACACTTTTAACTAAATTAGGAATTAAATCGCTTCTTCTCTGTAACTGCGTATCAATGCTCGCCGCTTTTTCAGTAACAATTTGACTTTTACCTACCAGTGAATTATACGAAAAAACGCCTGCCAAGAGCAGAACAACCACTACAGCTGCAATTGTTGTTTTCAACTTTTTATTCATAAGTACCTCTTCCACTTCACTGCACCAATTTTCACCGAAAGCAGTTATTTGTATTATTTTACCACTCAAGCACAACTTGAGCTACCGCATATTCGCTTGTATCGCTCAAACTTAAGCTGATATTCAATTTACTTTCAGCTTGATAATTCGGTAAAGAATGCGCCTGTAATAAACAAGTGTAAAAATCGCTCGTTAAGTCAAAAACTACATCGCCTCTTTCATTGCTGCGCACTTGTATATATTTCCAGGACATTCCTGCCTGCAAGCCTAATTTAACTGCCTTGAGTAAAGCTTCTTTGGCGGCGAATCGTTTAGCCAGAAAGCTAATTTTTTTCGCCGGCAAATTTATCGCCTGCCAGATTGCAAGTTCATTTGCACCTAAAACTTTTTGAGCCAACGCCTCGCCTACACGCATATAAGCGCGCTGGATATCTCTTATTTCCACTAAATCAATACCGCAACTGATCATCTTCGCCTCGTCTTATTCTCCGCTATTTTTATATTTCAGCAATCTTATAAAATTCTGTCGCAAAAATACTTGTTAACAGCTTAAATTCTGCTTAAGCTTAATGAAATAATCTCAAATCATTAGTCTTAAAAGACACCGGTTCGGTATCCTGAAACAAGCGAGAAAAGATTCTTTCACCGTAAGCTTCCTGCAACTCATTCGGGCTATAATTGGTAGTAACAATTAAGTGTTGTCGCTGCGGCACGTTATTTAAAAAGCTCAATAAATGCTTGGGTGATACGGTATTAATGCTCAAATCGTCAATAACAATTAAATCTGCCTGTTGCATAACGGCAAAGCAGGTATTGTTGTAATCTTTTTGTCTGCTGTCGGGATTGAAAGAAGCTGCCAGCAAATCTCTTTTGACATACAAGTCCCCCAATTTTTCTGAATCCAGATAAAGCGCCAATATGGCCTCTTGCATTAAATAAGACGCAATTTTAGCCGCATAATAACTTTTGCCGGAGCCGGCAACTCCATATAAAATAATGTTGTGTTTCAAATTGTGCTTGGACGAAGATGAAGACAAAGCTAAAGGCGAAGGCGAAATCGAAGAATTGGCAGTTTCAGCAAGAATTGCCTGCGCAAATTTGGCGGCATATTTGTAGTTTGTGCGATAATTAGCTATTTCAGCTTGAAAATCCGCCGGGGAATTGGCTCGGGCATAAATGCTGATATCCGTTTGATCCGGTTGTTGCGCCTTAAAGCTAAGCGGCAGCCGATAAAGTCCCAGTTCCTGCAAATAAGCTGCTAGTTGTGCCGGCAAACAATATTTACAGGCCTGTTTATTCGCTAAAACTCCTGTGTCTTGACAATAAGCACAATAATAAATGCGATAATTATGTTTTTGGCAATAATTCAGCATTTCAGCTTGTAAAAAAGCCTGTAATTCGGCTTCTTTAAGAGCATAAGCTTCTTTAATCCGCTGATATTCCTGATCGGCACTTAAATCTTTATCATCCAGGCCGGCAGTCTTATGCATCGCCTGCAACAAAGAATTGCGCAAGTCAAGTAATTGTGAACGTCGCTTCTTCAACTCATCATTATGCGCATATAAATACTCTTCCAATCCTGATTTACGCACTTCAGCCTGATTGCTGCGTGTCTGATAGATATTTTGCAGGTAGTTCAGTTTCATAGCCAATTCTCACTTTTAATCATAATCTATATTATTTTTCGAGCCTTGCAACAACTTGCGGTAAAAATCATCATCATATTGGCGTTCGGTATATTTATCCTTTTGAATTCGCGATTGAAATCCGGATAAATTGGAATGCCTCCTGCCTGCCTGTTTCATCTTATAAGACTCTTCTCCCTGCTTGATTTCTGCCAAAGTTTTGTACCCGGATTTGTGCCAGCGGGTGATAATAGCATCAAACCAATTCAAAGTCGGATTGGTAGTTTCGCTGCTTTTACTAAGTAAATAAGTGACAATTTCGTCATTATAGCCATACTCATCGTACCATTTATTGATCAGAAGTATTTCCGCCTGTGTTAAGGTTCGTCTTTGTAAAGCCTGTTTAACTAACGGTTCACGTTCTTTAATTTTTTCTTTTCTGCTTACCCAAGCATCATAGGCTGCTGCTGTCAGCACTTGTTCTTTGGCCAATTCCTTAGTTAAATTCAGTACCTGTTCTTTATAAAGTTTATTTTCACTGTGCAATGTTGCAAAAATCAAATAAATCAACTCATTATCAAGTTTGTACTCATAATGCATTTTATCAATAAGGCTAATCCAGGAATAGGAACTGAACCCTACGAGGAAGCTGCGATTAATCGACTGTACCAGCTCATTGTAGCTGTCATCTTCAGGTAAACTTGCAGTCGGCGGTGATATTGGCTGAGGATCTGCACTTGACTCGCAGGCTGCTTCGCCACCTTTATTGCAAGTGAGCAAAAACTGCAACAATTCATAATTATCAGGGTCACAGCCTTTGGCCGGCAACAAATTACTACGATTAATCGCTTCTTTGGCCTGCGGGTTCAAATCGGCTACACCCTGTTGCCAAAGTTTTTCCAACAGACTGAAATTATCATGTACCTCAGGACTGATAAGCCATGTAGTCTGATTATAAAAATTATGTTTCAGCAGCTGTTCGCTTAATAATTCACTTTTTGCCGCTGCTAATTCCTGCTGATATTGGCGCCGATTGACAAATTGATTGGGCGGATCCAACTCAAAGTCATGTTCCTGCAGCTGATAAGAAGATCTCAGCGTACAAGTCAGCAAAAGGTGCAAATATAATTTCCAAGCTAGAGGACTTAGAAGTGGCAAATAATGCTGCATAAACTGATTGGAAAATTGTAACATAAGCTCCTCCTTGCACCTTTGAATACTTATTGTAACACACAAGGCACTTACAGTTAAAAACCGGCACACAATATGTGTCGGTTTCTCGCCTAGATCATTCGCCTTCTGCAAGCTTACTATTATGCGTCCGTGACTTGCAAAATCAAAGCCTTTCCCGCTTGAGCTGATCTGTAATCATCTTTTGTGCTTATACCTTGTAAAATCGCTACATTAGACAAATTGGTTAAGCGAGTTTCTTGAGCATCTGTATTTACAACTAATCTAATTTTATGAAATCAACTACCTCTCCCAGCCACTTTTTTTCAGCCTTTAGAGTTATATCAAATTTATTCAATACGCTAATATCTTCAGAGTTGTATTCTACAATAAACCCTAAATTTTCCGGATCAAATTTTTTTGAAGTATACAGAACAGATATTACTTTGTTATTATTCAAAATTTTTCTAATAGTATAATCGTTATTAGTAAAATACTCAAAAAAAGTTTTATACGCTATATCTTTTTTGGCCAACGGTTTCAATTTATCATTAAATATATACATCCTATTACTGTCCGTGATAATATATATTGTTATTGTGTATATATGAAAAAATTATTTTTTCGTTTTCAAATAAATATTCAGTTGTTTCGTATGTTTTGCAATTCAAAACGCCAATTGCTGATTGTGCCTCTTTTTGAGGAAAATTATTCAAGTCATTATTGCCATAAGTAACCAAATTATTATTATGATCTATCAGTTGTCTACCGGATGAAGTAAAAGCATTTTTAAAATTTACTCTTTTTTCTATTTTTCCACTGTCTTTATCTATAATTGTAATGCCATTTTTTTGGTCATTTTCACTATAAGACTCCACAAAAATTTTGTTGAATTTATCTGCTGCATTATTTAAATATTGATTTTCTAATAAACAGTGCTTTTTTTCACCTTCATAAGAATAAATTATACTACTTAAATATTTGCTATTAACGCTTCCAATGTTAATCGTTTCAATAAGTGTTTTCTCTCCGGTTCTAGTAAACCACGATGCTAAATATTTGTTATTTCTTTGCTCATTTGCATTAGAATATACCTGCATTTCCCCTTCTTTATATAATGTTTATTCAACCTATTAGAAGTTAAAAATAATTTTTCTTCAAAGTAATTAATTGAATTAATGCTATATCCTTTATAATTATAGCTTTTAATGAGCTTTCCATCACTGTTTAAAAACAATAACTTTGAATATGGTTCTCTAGCTCTTGAAAGTGAAACTATATACTTAGAATTTTCTATATCTATTTTTTATTTTCATTGATATTTTTATTAGAGCAAGCAATCAAGGATAATAGTGTTGCAAAAAGCAACACCATTATCTTAATCATAGAACTAACCTTTATAGAATACATAAAATTCATTCTATCAACTTCATATCCTTGATTTTTCCATTATACCTCCTATTTAATTTTTACCAACAGCAATTACTCTATACATATGCTCAATCGCCGTTCTTACACCTCTTTAAATAACTTACTTATCGCTCTTGTCAACCTGAATAACATCACTCCGATTATTAATGCTTGGTTTATTTATATTAACGCTAAAAAATATAAGTTGTATCAATACCACTACAACAAATATTACTGCAAGTATCATCAAAAATTTTTTTATCTTATCACCCATTGAATTCCTCCTGTTTTAAGTAATACTTCCGATATTAATTTTTTCATGCTCTAATCTCCCTCACGTTGCAATCATACGTGTTCTATCAATTATTAAAGCGTGCTGATTTTATTTAGTCAATATGCACAAAACCTAACGGTAAAGCAAGCGTCTTTCTATTAAATACAGAATATTATTGCAAGCTTAAAGCATTTAGTGTTAACTTTTATTTACTTAAAAATACGCATTTTTCTACTTTTACTACAGTTAAGCAATGCTTTTTATAAAAATACATAAGAAGCTTTAGTAAACACACATTTACACTTTGAGAATTTCTCCGACAAAGAAAAAGCAATTTTCAAATTAATTGTTTCTCGCCGAGATCATTCGCCTTCTGCAAGCTTACTATTATGCGTCCGTGACTTGCAAAATCAAAGCCTTTCCCGCTTGACCGCTTGAGCTGATCTGCTCCGGCTTCAAAGTAAAAAAATCCCGCAACACTTTAACAGTGTTACGGGCAATGCAGCAGTATAGTTGTATAATCTCAATTACTTAATATACTGCGAATTTAAGCCTTCTTCTTCCAAATAGGTGCGGAAAGGCACGAGATTTTGTGCTTCATACTTGTCCTTATAAGCCTGAATTTCTGCGGCACTGTAAAGTTTTTCATCCAACTTCAAAGTTCCCGTCTCTACCGGTAAAGGACGATTCTGCGTGATTTTGCAGTCAACTACAACTGTCTTACCATTTTTCACGGCAGCAACTGCTTCCTGCATAACAGCATCAATTTCTTCAATTCTTCTGACAGTATATCCTAAAGCACCCTGAGCTTTACCAACAAGAGCGTAATCGACGTCAACAAAATCAGTACCGAATGTTGTCCGGTTGGTATCTTCATACTTATTCTTGATAAACGCGTACTCGTTATTAGAAAAGACAATATTTATTACCGGCAAGTTGTAACGCACATTAGTCACAACATCAGGATAAGTCATAGAGAAAGCGCCGTCACCCATCAAATTCCACACCTGCCGTTCAGGATAGGTATGTTTAGCGGCAATACCGCCGGGCAGAGCAATACCCATGGTAGCAAATAAAGGTGAGGTACGCCACATGTTTTTCGGAGTCATATGTAAGTGTCTGACTGATGTTTGGGTAGAATTGCCGACATCAACTGAGAAAATAGCGTCTTCTTCGGCATACTTGTTAATTGCGTTATAAACTTGATAGAACTGCAAAGGACCGCTTGTTTTACCTTCCAACTTGTCCATATACTCGCGCCAGTTCTGCACATTTTTCAAGTTGGCACGCCACCAGGCATTTTCTTCTACAGTCGGCATAAGCTTCAGGAAAGCTGTCAAAGCTTCGCCTGCATCGCCTAAAATCGCTACATCACAGGCATGACGTTTACCGAGCATGGCAGGATTATTATCTACCTGAATGAAATGTTTGATGTTGCGGAAAGTTCTATCAGCTTCGGCAAAGGGGAAATTACAACCGATAAATAGTACTGTGTCGGCTTCTAAAATAGCTTCATTCGCCGGTTTCCAGCCGACTCGATAAGCTGAACCTAAATGGGCCTTAAAATTCCATTCGATTGTCTCATAATTTTTACCGGTGGTAATTACCGGTGCTTTGATTTTTTCAGCTAAAGCCTGTACTTTATCTCCGTGGCCCACTGTACCGACACCAACGTAAATTACAGGACGTTTCGCCTGTTTCAGCAATTCTACGGCGTCAGAAACATCTTTTTCATCTAAAGGAGCTGATTTGTAAGCACGGTAATTATGACCGGAAGTATAGAACTCATCGATTCCTATTTCCTGATACCCGAAATCAGTCGGTACTTCGATAACCGCAACGCCGCGTTTGCTTATAGCCTGTCTGGCAGCCTCGTCCATTAATTTCGGCAATTGTTCGGCATAAGCTACCCGTTTGTTGAAGACGGCAATATGGTCAAACATCGGATTTTGGTTAAGCTCCTGGAAAGCATCCAAATTAAGTTCACGATGCGGCCTTGAGCCTAAGATTGCTATTACCGGGGTATTATCCATAGCAGCGTCATATAAACCGTTAATTAAATGTGAAGCACCCGGTCCGCCGGAACCTACACAAACTGCCAACTTGCCTCGCCACTTACTTTGCATCACTGCCGCCATTGCGCCGACTTCTTCATGCTTGACCTGAATAAATTCGATTCTGTCTTTTTCCGCCTCCAAGGCGTCCATAAAAGAACTCAATGTACCTGAAGGTATTCCGTAAATTGTATCTACTCCCCAGCCTTCCAACACACGCAAAGCTGCTACGGCAATTTTGACCTTTTCTTTTGCCATACCGATTCTCCTTGAATAAAATATTGTACCGACTAGTTAGTATGGAAATAATATATTATATTTTTTCTTTTTATGTCGCGGTTAAAATGATGCTAATCATTTTTTCGCACGCCTATATCGCCGCAATAGACTCAAAGATGACTGCAAGCACAAAAATACCCTCCTCAGCAGTTATCTGATGAAGAGGGTCCATTATTTGCTGTGAAAGTGCCGTCAGCACTTAATCATCAACTTTTTGAGCTTCAGCTTCTCTCTTTCTGTAAAGCAAAAATAAGAATAAACCTGAAATGATGAGCACGACGCCGACATATTCATAGACGGAACGGATATTACCTGTTTTGGATAACAATCCGATTTTTTTCGCGATGCTTTGAATGGCCGGTTCTTGCTTATCCGTAGAATTATCCTCATTATCGCCAATGCTGCCGCTTCCTCCGGGATTGGGCATTTCATAATGATTATGGTAAGTCAGCTGATCCGTTTTCTGCTTATCCTGATTCAAAATCATGGAAACTTCAGCTTCCAACCCCCTTACAGTATTGACAACTCTAATTGTAATTGTGTATACGGAAAAATCCTGTTGCACATATTTGTTATCGCTCGGCAACTGTCTAAGTTCATAAACATATGTCCCGACTTGAGAAAATCGTAAGTCAAGGCTGCGTTCCTCATCTCCGTACAGACCGAAAATATATTCCTGTCGGGCATTCTCCGGTAAAGGAGCTGCGGGGCTTTCCTTGCTTGGACTTAAAGCATAATTGAATACTTCATGCGGTTTGCTGTAATCGCTGTTAATCGAGATAATTTGACGTACTTTAAGAGAATTGTTCAAGCCGACAGCAGCAGCTTCAGGCAGACAAAGGTCGGTCAACCAAAGTTGCAGACATAAAAGCAGACACATTAAATAACGCAATTTTCGTTTATCTTGCTTCATTCAACTTTTTCTCCTTTCGTCGTTGTTGCTCTCTCCGGCAAATTGCGGATATGATCAGAGCCGCTCCGAGCAATAGCCAAATTCCCAGCACTGCCGGTAAAAGGTCTTTGCTTTTAACTTTGCTCAAATAGCGGGAAAAGTTATTGCCTTTTTTGACCTTACCGGTATTAAATGTATTCACTTGTGTTTGATCTGTCAACTGTCCTACTAATATATGACGACCGTTTGTGATGGAAAAATCGCAAGTGTCCATAATCAGCAGATGCGGTTTCTGTCGGCTGTCCAATTCACGTTTGTATGTAGCTTTGGCGTAAATGTAGTCCAACAGTTCCTGCGGATTCGTCAAGGCTTTAGCAGGTGATAAGACCATTTGATCCGTCCCTACGGTTCGGAAAAAAGCGATAAATTCAATACCCAGGCTCGGTAATTTCTCGCGTTGCAAAAGGCCGTATTTGTGCGTTTGGAAAAATTTCTCATCCTGAAATAATTCCAGATCGCCGAACATTTTTCGCTCCGCCATGTAATGGCCGTAAAGTATATTCTTGGCATCGCTGAAATCACGAGTGTTGCGATTATCCAAAAATATGCTGCCGGCGGTGGAAAAAGTGCCCAGAACCGTTTTGTTCAGATACTCCGAGTTATCTTTTCCCTGTACTACCGGATAGTCTATTTCAGTGCCGTAAACTTCCAACCAGGCGCAAACATCCGGATTAAGTTGTTGCAACTCGTTGAAAGACAGCTTGCTCGTGCTGTCCGGTTTATACATGGCATATTCTTCACTATCGGCGATGCTCATCACTTGATTGGTATCCCAGAAAGCATACATACCGATGAAGAGGGCGGCCAGAGATATTAACAGGATAAAATAATCTAAAACGCCGGAGGCTTTTCTGATTAGTCTGATTTGCCGTTTTTGTTTTTCTGTTAATCGAGGTTTAACAGGCGCAGCAGCCTGAGAGTCCGTTAAGGGCATTTTCAGGCTGCAATCGTCTGCCGTGGCAGTATGTAAGGGCGGCAAAGCGCTTTTCTTCATGCTGCACTCCTTTTAATTAAGCTTCCAAATCGTCGTGTTTACGGTTTTTCACAAAGAAGACGATACCGGCCAAGGCTACTAAAGCCAAGACAATGAACGGTAAGCTGTTCAATAAGATACCGGTAGGTGTTTGTTGGGTGTTGACGAAGATGATGGAGTTGTCGCCCTTATCACCGATGTTTTTACCTGTATCTTCAATATCAGTTACATTAGTAACAGCAACATTATTCATCTTACTGCCTTCGAGGCTATGCGTATAACCGGCATCTATAGTTTCTTTAGCTTTAACCATTGAACCGAGTAAAACGTTAGCAAAAACAACTCTATCACCGTGATGCAATACCACATCAAAAGGTGTTCCGTAATTTGCTGTTTTTTTATCTCCGGCGACGCCTTGTGCGTTAACAATCTTATAATCGAAAGCTGTATCTGCAGCATTCGATCCGGCAGGCTTACTTACAGTAAAGTTAAAAGTAAACGGTTCATTAGCATTTACCTTACCTGCTTCTCCTGCAACTTTCTTTTTCAAGACAAAACCTTTTTTATCCTCGTTTGTTATGTCCGTACCGGTAGGATTATCATTACCGGCTTTAGGATCATAATTATTGTCAAACTCAAATTTGTTACTTTCATCAGTTGAACCGTCATATTGAGTCTTTTGTTCAGTTACAGCCTGACCCTTATCATCCTTAGTCTTTTTAATTTGGATATTGTCAACAGTAAATTTGTTATCTGCTTTGGTTTTAACAAAAATAGAAACTAAATACTCAGCTTTAGAGCAAACCAAACCTGTTAAAGTTTTCTCTTCTTCGGTAACCTTATAAGTATACTGACCGGCTTCAGTAAAATCAACCCCTTTTAAGGCATCTCCTGTTGTTTGGATGAGCTGAACACCATTTTTCTTAGCATCTTTGTCATCAGCAGCTTCAGTTTCTTTAGCTGCATATTTTACACTCTGATCACCAATAGCAGGACATTTAGCCTTCTGATCTTCTTTTGCGTTGAAGCTGTGTTGCTCAAACTTAAACTTAAACTCCACTTCCGGTGTCTTAACATCAACACTCGGCAAATTAAGAACTTTTTTAATCTTAAGTTCTACTGTCTGTATTGGGTTTTGACGAACAGGCGGCCGCGGACCGGGACCTGCTTGCACCTGAACCAGACATGAGGCTGAGAAACCCAACGCCAGCACCAACGCCAGCGACTTTTTCAAATTAAATGACTTTTTCATTTTTTCTTCCTTCTATCCTTTTATTTTATTTACTATTATATTCCCCGACTACGAATCAGGTTGAATATCTTACCACTAATCTGACTGCGTTTAAGAGCTCCGAAGAGGCGGGAATCAGCAGCCTTATCCCGATTATCGGCCAATACAAAGACTTCATCCGTCCCCAACTGCAAAGGGAAACTCACACCATCTTTGAAAGCCTGCGTCTCCTTGAAAATCTTCGGCTCATATTGACGAGACCCGTTAACTTTCAAACCGTGCTCATCAACATCCACCTTATCTCCCGGCAACGCCACAATTCTGGCCAGTTTCGTCTGCCCTTTGAAATTGTAAACAACAGTATCACCGACAAAATACTTCTTATCCAAGCGATAATAGAAAATCAAATCTCCCGGGTTAACATTCGGAACCATCGCCGTATCATTTACCCGATAAATACCGAACACGAACTTAAACACCAACACCAGCAACAAAAGTATTGTCACCAACTTGAAAAGAAATTTCAAAAGTGCTTGGATAACCGGATCTTTCGCCTGCGGTCGATCCCGTCCCCTCTTACCGCCGATTTTATACAACATCACTCAGCCTCTCTTTCCCTCTGCTTTCGCTGAATTGAACTTGTCAGCAAGCCGGCTCCGGCCAACAGCAACAAGAATTTATATCCGCTGCCATTCGCCGTTGTCTGTACCCCGACAGGAATCTGGGAAATATCACGCTTAACTCTGATATAAACAGTAGCAGAAACATAGATATGATTATCGTTATTATAATCTGGATAACCTCTTACCTTAATAGTATAATCTTTATAATTCTTACCTTCTTTATCCCAATCAATTTTTTCCGTAATCGTGCCTGTAATTACCCAATCGCTTAAGCTGTCGAAAGGGTCCGAAGCATCAAACTTCAAGCCTGCAGGCAGTTTAGGTTTATCAAAAATATAGCCCTCAGGCGTATTAAGCTCTATTTCCTTACCACCTAGAGAAACTTTAATATCTTTAATAGGTTCGTGCTCATTAACCTCCTGATAAGGCGGATCAACTTTCATTTCATAATCTTTCTCCATACCCGGTACCAGCTTGGCGATGTAATCTTCAACATTGTTAAGATAACTTTTAGTCCCGTCTTTCCAGGTAACTTCACAGGCTCCGTTGTCTTTGATCAATATTCTGCTGTTATTTTTGGCTTCTTCCAATTCTTTCGTTGCCCGTTCATATTCTTCTTGGGCAACCAGGAACGGATCACCTTCAGGATAACCGGATTTTCTCGGATCACTACCCTTATTTTTATAGTAAGCCAACGTAGTATTATAAATTTTGTTTAACACTTCTTTTTTTTCATCTACTTTCAAATGCTCCGTATCCTCTACATAAGTCATCGGCGGAGTTTGCAATCTATGCCGGGACGCCCCACCGAAAGGGCCGACAAACATATACCGATGTTGCCAATTAGCCTCAATAGCAGCCCCTCTATCACTCCAGTCTACACCGAAGGGCAACTGCGCCAAATTTTCATAACTTTCATGCTTGGTCACAAACTTGAACACATACTTGCTATTGCGCGCAATTCCTGCGCGCGCCAAAGAATAATATTGGCCGATTTCACCTTTATCAAATTGCCATTTCAAGGATTCAATAACAGGATTGTTGGCACCGGCAGATTTTTCCAAAGGACCATAAACCCATTTTTCAACTATATGCGTGAATTTGTGGGGTTTTTTCAATTTTACTATATTATTAGGATCTCCGTACGCTCCTTTATTATAAAAATCTGAACTTGTTCTATAGCTTTCTATATTATTACTCGACCATTTGGTGGCAATCGGTTTAAAGCTCAAGCCGTCATCGGAATACTCCACACTCTGCACATGACCTTGCTTGCTGGGCAGCCAAAAAGATATTTCAGCGCCTTTGTTCCGACCGTTATTATAAACAGTAACTTTCCAGGTAATTGTTCTATTCTTATAATCAATTACTCTTTCAATATTAAAAGCCTGCTTGGCATTTTCCAATTGTTCCGGACTGCTTCCGGCAAATACAGTATAATTCTTATCCCAAGCAATGCCCGAACCGTAATTTTGGAAATTACCGTTTCCGGAAAAATTCGCCCTGCTTTCACCCGGCTGCTCAGCGGCAAATAACAACATGCGACCATCCCCCTCTGGTAAATAATTATCATTATTTAAGGATGTGCTCGTCAAATCACGTCTGTTTCGCTTCAAATTCCGGTTTTCACCCGCAGCAGTAGAATTTCCCGGCTTCTGCGCCTGCACTTGCTTGTCTTTATCCGTTAATTTGTTGTCGCTAGGGTTAACGTTCGGGACATTACCTAAGTTGCCGCTTGGGTTAGTGCTAGAGTTACTGTTCGGGGTAATGCTCAAATTACCGTCGGAATTACCGCTCAAGTTATCATTCGAGTTACCGCTTGGTGCAGCTTGCCCGCCTATCTGCCCGTCTTGACCGCTAGCACCGATAATCACAGGTTTTGTCTTATCCTGACCGTTATAAGGAGTTTGTGGTGAATCAAGCACAACCGGACGTACTTGCCCTGCTCTATTACCGTTAACGCCCTTAGAACCGTCAGCATCGTTGCCGCCGTTAGCAGCCGCCAAAGAAGTTAAAGGATAGAAAACGGAAGTAAAATAAATTACTCCGCTTAGAAGTGCCGAAATTTTCGTCCTATCTATCATCTTTTAACCTCTTTCGTTCCATTTGACAAGGTTATTATATACAATAATTTATGAATTCAATGTCTTTTTTGTAAAATATATCAGAGAGCAAGTAAATGAAGCACCAAAAAGCACTTTCAGTAAAAATTGCATTTTAATAACAACAAATATAAAACAGCAGAGCCGGGAGCGACTCTGCCGCTACAATTAAACAATGGAGATGACGAGAATCGAACTCGTGTCCAAAATCATCTTAGTCGGAACTTCTCCGGGTGCAGTTCAAACTTTAAAAATTCCCTTCATCAGTTAGACGTTGAACAATCGCTGACAAAAGTAGCTTCATAATAATTTCAAGGGCAAAGCTTAGCTTGAAATGGGAAAATTTAACCTCCGACTTTCAAGGTCTGCTGACTAACACAGATATTCAACTAGCAGATTCATCGAATCTGTGGCCGAGCTTACGCAGCTACAGCTACTCTATTAGTTTTTGCAACTAAATTTTTTGCCCGTTTTTTTAAGAGGCCAACGCGCATCCTCTACCCGCTATTCCAACTTCAACAACCCTGTCGAAGCCTTTACATCCCCAAAAATGAAATGCTATCTTTATTATACTAAACTTTAACTTGATTGCACAAATATTTTCTGACGCCGAATTCTAGTCGACTTGAACATCACTGTGCAAAAAATCGACACACTTAGCCGCCTCGTATTTTATTTTTTCTACATCCAAAGTCAAATATTCTTTCTTGTAATAAACGAATTGCCCCAAAACCATCAACGACTCTACCTGTTCTGTCTGCAACGAATAAACAACGGCAGCGGCCAAATCATTAATCGGGAAAGTATTAACACTGTCAAGATTCACAACCTGAATATCCGCAAGCTCCCCCTCTTTAATTACACCGGCTCCCAGACCTGCAGCCATATAGCCGTTGCAAGTAGCCATCTGCAAAACATCAAAAGCAGTTATAATATCGGCTCTCCGATATTGCCCTTTAGCCAATAAAGCTGCCAATTTCATCTCACTATAAAGATTCAAATTATTATTGCTCGCCGCTCCGTCGCTTCCCAGACAAACTCTAATCTTCTTCTGCAAAAGAGCTTTAATATCGGCAATACCGCTACCCAACTTCAAATTTGAAGTCGGATTATGCACAACCGTCACCTGTCGCTTGGCCAATATCTCACGATCTTCATCCGTCAAAACAACACAATGCGCCGCCACTGTTCCTTTACCCAGCAAACGGAATTCATCCATTTGTTTAACGGGACTTTTGCCGAATCTTTTGAGACAATCGCTATATTCTTTCTGTGTCTCGCACAAATGCATTTGCAAAAGCAATTGCGGATTAGATGCCAAATAATCGGCTGCCTGCGGAAAGAAATCCTCTTGATACAAATAAATGGAATGTATCATATAAGTCAACTTCAGCTGCTCCTGCGGGTAAGTCTGCGCCAAATCCTGCATTTTTGCAATAATATTTTTGTCAATAGAAGCCTTGAAATCCTTATCTCTGACTTTATCATCAATTCCCGGTAAATAACGCAAACCGGCGCGCATGACTTCCGGTATACTCAAATCCGGTCCGGCATACATATCAAAAGTAGCAGCAATACCGTTTTTAATCAATTCTAAGCAAGCTAATTGTGTACCTATTCGATAATCTCGTTCTCTCAACTTGTTTTCCAAAGGAAAAATCGTTTGAAAAAGCCAATCATGTAAGTTTTGGTCATCAGCTGAATTGCGAAACAGCGACATTACTAAATGTGTATGACAATTAATGAAGGCCGGCAAAAGTAATTTTTTGCCGTATCCTTCATATATCTGCATATTTGCAGCGAACTGCAGTTGCAAAGACGACCAACATTTTTCAGCCGCTTCCCTATCTTCCCCGCAATGAATTATCCGACGCTCATGGACAATAACATAAGCATGACGAATTATCCGTTTCTGCGGCTCACTCCCGGGATTAAGCAAATAGAAATCACGAAAATAAGTTGTTTTCACGCCGCACCTTAATCATTATTCCGGCGATCCTGTGCTAAGTGACAATCCTTATATTTTTTGCCGCTGCCGCACCAACAATTTTCATTCCGACCGACTTTACGCTTATCTCTTTTCACAGGTTGCGCCGTACTGTCAGGAATTGCGCTATCTGCTTGAGCTGTTGTTTCAGGTTCGCTTTGCTCTTCTGCCGCTTCTTCATAAGCACCTGAATTTGCTTCTTTATCCTCACTCAGCTCTTGCGTATTTTCCCGTCTTTCCAAAGGATGTTCCGCCGTTATTTGTGCCTGCATCAATAAACGAACTGCATTTTCACGAATCAGATCATTCATCGCCTCGAACATCTCGTAACCCTCTTTGGTATATTCGACCACCGGATCATGTTGTCCGTAACCGCGCATTCCGATAGAATTACGCAAATCATCCATAGCATCAATGTGTTCCATCCAGTGATCATCTATCACCCGCAACAAAATAACGCGTTCCGCTTCCCGCATTAATTCAGGAACAGGTAAAGACGCTTCGCGCTCTTCATAACGCTGCATCGCTTCACCGATCACATCATTAATCAATTCTTCCTTGCTGAAACGCTCCGGATAGAATTTATCGCCGTTTGACAAAGTCAAGCAAACTTCTTCGTTCCCCTCTTTAGTTTCAGCCAAAAGATGAACAATTTCATTCAAGCGGGCAACACTGGGAATTCCGCCGAAAATATAAAGTAACTTATTAGCCAGCGAGCGGAAATCCATATCCTGATAATTCTCAACTCCGTGAGTATAAGAGTTTACTATATCAGTTGCCGTGTTCTTAATCAGCTTGGTAAAAATCGGTTTAAGTTCCTCACCGGCCAAAACTTTACGTCTTAAATCATAGATAATTTCTCTTTGTTTATTCATGACATTATCGTATTCAAAGACTCGGCGACGAATAGCATAGTTACGACCTTCTACCGCTTTTTGAGCATTAGCAATATTACGACTCAAATAATGGGCCTGAATTTCCAGATCTTCTTCCACATTTAAGCGATCGAAAAGATTCTTAATCCAATTGCCTCCGAATAAACGTAAAAGTTCATCTTCCAATGACAAATAAAATTTACTGCGTCCCGGATCACCTTGACGGCCTGCACGTCCGCGCAACTGATTATCAATTCTGCGCGATTCGTGTCGTTCTGTACCTATAATGTACAAACCTCCGGCCTGTACAACTTTTTCGTGTTCAGCTGAAGTTATTTTCTTGAACTGTTCATACAATTCTTTATACTTCTTTCTGATAGCCAAAATTGCCGGCTCATCAGTTTCATTATACGCATTAGCCTGAACAATAAGTTCTTCATCATAGCCTAATTTGCGTAATTCCTGCAAAGCTAAATATTCCGCATTACCGCCTAACAGAATATCGGTACCGCGGCCTGCCATGTTAGTAGCAATAGTAACTTGGCCCAAGCGTCCGGCCTGAGCAATTATCTCAGCTTCTCTGGCATGCTGTTTAGCGTTCAAAACATTATGTTCAATACCTTTAAGTTTAAACATCGCCGAAATTCGTTCGGAACTGTCAACGTTAACCGTACCCACCAGAACAGGCTGGCCCGCTTCCTGCGCTTTCTTGACTTCTTTAACGATAGCCTTTAATTTTCCGTTAATCGTCTTGAATACAGCATCCGGTTCATCAATTCTTGCTAACGGCTTATTCGTCGGAATAGTCACAACATCCAAATTGTAAATCTCTCTAAATTCCTGTTCTTCCGTAGTTGCCGTACCTGTCATACCCGAAAGTTTACTGTACATTCTGAAGAAATTTTGGAAAGTAATTGTCGCTAAAGTCTTACTTTCATTCTTGACCTCGACTCCTTCTTTCGCCTCTATCGCCTGATGCAGACCGTCGGAATAACGTCTGCCGTACATCAAACGACCGGTAAAGTCATCAACAATAATAATCTCATTATCTTGAACAATATATTGCTGATCTCTCTTCATAGTACCATGAGCTTTCAAAGCATTGGTAACATAATGCTGTACATCATAATTGGCTTCATCAGCTAAGTTGGTCAAGCCGAAATATGCTTCCGTTTTCTTGACGCCCTGCGGAGTTAAAACTGCAGTTTGAGCCTTTTCATCTACAACGTAGTCGGCATCTTCCGCATATTCATCCTGCTCCAATTTTTCGTCGGTTTCAGTTAAGTGCAAAGCCTTCATGCCTCGCACCAGGCGATCCGCCCGTTCATACATGTCGGTAGCATCTTCGCCTTGACCTGAAATAATTAAAGGTGTTCTGGCCTCATCGATCAAAATAGAGTCAACTTCATCGACGATGGCAAAATTCAAGTCTCTTTGCACTCTGCGATTTTCATAAACAACCATGTTATCCCGCAGATAATCGAAACCGTACTCATTATTCGTTCCGTAAGTAATATCACTGTTGTATGCTTCCCGCCGTTCGTCATTATCCAAATCATGAACAATCAAACCGACAGTTAAGCCGAGGTAGCGATAAACTTTTCCCATCCACTCGGAGTCACGTTGGGCCAAGTAATCATTAACGGTAACTACATGAACACCTTTACCTGTTAGAGCATTCAAATAAACCGGCAAAGTTGCAACTAAAGTTTTACCTTCACCTGTCTTCATTTCAGCAATTCGTCCCTGATGCAGAACAATACCGCCTATCAATTGTACTCGGTAATGTTTCATCCCTAAAACACGCCATGCCGCTTCACGGCAGGTTGCGAACGCCTCCGGCAGAATATCATCTGTCGTTTCTCCGTGCGCTAAACGTTCTTTGAATTCGCCGGTTTTAGCCTTTAACTCTTCTTCGCTCAATTTGGAATATTCCGGTTCCAAACTTTCAATTTTCTCAACTAGCGGCATTAATCGTTTAATTTCATGATCGCTATGTGTGCCAAAAATCTTTTTAATAATTTCCATAATTCCCTTATGCTGTTGATACAGCGCCATCCATGTAAATATAATTCAACTTGTTAAATATAATTCTTTTGAGCGGCAAGTTCAACTGTTTCAAAGAAAATCTGTAAAAATCACTATTAATTTTCGCTACTTAACTCTTATTTTAGTTTATTTGCCGAAGCTGAAGATTAAAGGTAAAAACATTCTGTGCTTATAACCGGCTTTTTCTCCCGTTCGAGCAATACGATAAGCTTTGAACATACTGTCGCTGCCGCCGTTTTTTAATTTTAAGAATGTTCCTTCGGCCGTTTTTACCACCTCATATTTATTTTGCAGTTCTTCCTGTTTCTTTTGTTGCAAATAAGCTGTGAACTCCGTCCAGGAAACTTGCTGTTCCGGGCTTAAATTTTTGTTGTATTCGGCTAAGGCTGAACGTAATTTTTCTTCGGCACTTAAGTTATCGGCATTTTTATCCTGATAAAGTTCAATGTTTTGACTTAATTTCTCAGTTAATTGCTTCATATTATCCGCTTTCTCCAATAATTCGGCCTGGACATTAATTATTCCTTCAGCTCCCGGATCTGCCAGAGAATTGTCTATGTGTAATTTTGCCAATTCAACTCCCCGATAGTAAAAGCGATAATCTCCATCCGGCAGGTTATTTAACAACAACTCACCATTGTCATCTGTATATACGCTTGTCAATTCACCGTTCGGTTCATAATAATAATCACCTTTAATTATCGTAAATTTCGGCTGTTTTCCGTCATTTGCCAACAATGAAAGAGGTAATTTGCTCAGAGCCTGTTTGTTGTCGGAGCGGACAAATTTAAGCAAGCTGCTGTTTTTCCCCGGTTTTGTCTGCATGTTTTCAGCAAAGCTCAATTTCGGCACATTTTTAGCCGTTGTCGCCTGTGTACTTTCCTGTTCGACAGTTTTCTTTACCTTTGTTGTTTCAGCAGGAGATTTTCCTTGCTCCGATTTTTCCGGCATCTTTTCCTGAACGTTGTCCTTGTTTTTCTCTTTATTCTCAGAATTTTCCTTGACGTCTTTCTTATCGTCTTTTTTATCGTCTTTTTTATCGTCTTTTTTATCTTCGCTTTTTTCCTCTTTCTTTTCTTCATCTGTTTTCTTCGCACTGCCGTTCACCGCATTTTCCTCAATCACAATCTTTATCGGCACAACAACTTCCATTTCACCCTTAACGATAGGAGGTACAAATTTTTCCTCAATCACAAACTTTATGCGCTTGTCCATATTCAGATTTTGCAATTCTGCCGGTAAAGCTGCTACCGCTTTTTCCCCGTATTTTAATGACTTTTCCTGATGGGCCAAACATTGCGAATTGTTCAGAACATAATTAAAAACTACCTTAAAGCGCCGTAAACGTAACTTAAGCCTATCGCTTTTCCCCTTCTGCCAATCATCTTCATTAATTATTTCATAACCGGCATATTCCGGTGGCAACTTTATCTGATAATCGCTTTGACCTTCTTTTTCCGCCTTACCTGTAAACAGAAATTTCCCATCTTCGTCATAAGCCTGATATTCTTTGCTTTGTTTGAGTTCATTCGTACTTAAATCGCTCCACGGTACAATTTCAATCAAAGTGTATTTTAACTGCATCGCTTCTTTCACTTTGGGTAAGATAACTTCTTTCTCACTCTGCAATTTGTATTTTGTCTTATTATCTTCCAGAAATTTCAGTTTTATCTCATCGTTGTATTTGTACTTTTCTTCATCTTGATGAATTTTATGCCCGTCTTTACCTAAATAAGTAATAGACACGGGATATTCCCGCCGCACCAGTTCAACAATAACTTCTGCAGCTTGACGATATACTTTATTTTTGTCTTTTAATTCATAGCCTTGCGGTATATCAAGCTTAAGTTGTGCATTAAATTGCAGCTTTTGCTTTTCACTTTTAATCATTTGGCCGTTATCGTCTACATACTTAATTAAGCTATTGATTTTACTCGGCTCCTGACTGATCATACCGGCAGCTTTAACCATTTTCACTCCTACTTTAAAATGTTTTTGTTCATCTTCCAAAGTTACCTGATGCTCCGGCAAGGTTTGCAATAACGCTAATGTATACTTGTTCTTTTCCTGCAATTTTCGGTTAAGTTCAGGTGAAATCTGAAAGTTTTCTTTTTCCCCGTAATGGCGAACAAAAGCTATCGTCAGAATATCTTTAGAATTTTTATCAACATAATCAATATTCAAAGTGATAGGTAATTTTTGCAGTTGTTTTTCCGCTTCTTCCAACTTTTGCTTGATGGCTGCAGTTTCGCTTTTAATACTTTTCAGTTCCATTAAATTTTTCAAATCTTTTTGTGCCTGCTTAATCTTTTCCCAATCTGTCAGCTTCCAGGTGTCCTGTTTTAATAAATTTTGATACTTTTCCTGAAATTCGCTCAATTTAGCTTTTTCCGCCTTTTTTGCCGCTTCTTCCTCTTTTTCCGAATCTTTTCTGACTGCACTTGCTTTTCTGTTTACGGAAAAATAAACATTCAGCGCCGTACTGTAGCTTTCATGTCCGTTCAAACTGAATGTATCCCAGTCGTTAGATCCGTTCATTGTATATTCAGGCGGTAAATAACTGACACTTGCTCTACCTCGAGTCGGATACGTGCTGTTATAAGCATTAACCTGCACTTCTATGGTTCTGCCGGCCCGGGTAGTACCTGAAGTCGTACCTATAGAATAAGATATAATTGCTTCTCCGACATTATCGTTATATTGATCCATAACGTTAAAGCATATATAACAGGTGCTTTTTCTTTCATCCTCCGCGTAATACGCGCTCGAAGCTGCATTCAAATTCGGCCCTAACCCTATTTCCGGCAAATCTAAAGATCGCCGTCTTCTTACCGGTGTTTCCGAATTTTTCCGACTGCGGCGAACAGTTTCCCGCTCGATTGTTGCTGTTTTTTCTTGCTCCGTCAAATTAGCCGTACGACTGCGGGTAACGGCTAAAATATTAGCAGGAAATAATAAATTAACAGTCAAAATTGCTGCTGTTATTGTGCTGATAAATTTTCGTTGTTTCATATTTACCTCTTTTCAATTTTTGTTACTTATTTGCTTTTCTTAATTTGCTGTTTTTAACCTTAATTTTGCTGATCACTGCCTCCTTTCTCTGCCTGATCTTCAGCTACATATTTGTAGCTTTTTTCGTCGGTAATGATTTCATATTCAATTCCGGGATATTGACGTAAAATGTTTTTTACTTTTTTCAAAATTGCCGGGGGCGAATTTTCCGGAACAATCAGTTGTAGACGCCGAATTTTAATTTCAGCAGCTTTAATAGTCGGCCAATTGCCGTTTTGTCCTTGATAGCCGGCGAAGCTCAACAAACTTTGCGCCAAACCGCCGATTCTATTGCTTAGATAGTTGTCATCCTCCAAGTTGGGATTAGTTAAGTCAATACTTTTAATACTGGTAGCCACGCCGCCTGAGAAACGATTAATCGTAGGAAAATTTTTAGGTAAATTGGCATGATATTTACTTTGAAATTCATCTCCCCGTGCAAAATTCCCTTTGCTCCAGATGGTTAAGTTTTTTTCATCCTTATTTTCTCCCGCAGTGGAGCTTTTACCCAAAGTGCCGAGAGGATAAACATTCCACAAAGGTACCACGTAATAAAACTCTCTCTTTTTACGCCAAAGCAGAAGATTATAATCATAAACGGATTTATAGTGTATTTGATGTTTTGCCTCGTTAACACTGATAAAAGCTCGAAAATTAGTAATCAGTCGAGTGTTTAAGTTGCGGCTCCGACCGTTCATTTCTTGGAACAAATTACTTTGGCGGCGTAAAAGATAATTGGCTGAAAGCATCCCGTCAGTAAATTTAAGCAATCTATCTGTAACCTGTGTGGGCAAACGTGCGGTCAACTTCCCGAGTAACTTCTGTTTCATATCCGCTTGCGAAAAACTGCCTGCAGCTGCAACAATAGCTTCCAGTTCCTGACAGGCGCTGTTACCGGCAGTATGCCATAACAATTCATAATTAGCCATTTGCACCAGTAAAACCAAAACAAAGAAAAACAATAATGCACAAGGCAATATAACAGCTGCTTCTATACTGAAACTTCCGGGTTCGCTTTTATGCCTGTATAATTTGACTTTCTTAACTCCATTACAGTATTGCTTGAGCATTTTATTCCCTTTCTTCCCGATATTTCGCCGGCTGCGGGCGTAAAAACGACTGTTTCTGCTTATACTGTCTAAGCTTGCTGAAACGTGAACCGCACCAGGAAATTAAAAGTGAAGTTGTGCAGTAATATTTCCCCGGTTGATTAGCCTGTAGGGCCTGATAAAATCTTTGAAGTTTATGTTCCTGACTGTTAAATAACAAAAACAAACGGGCGTAATCCAAATAATCATGTGGAAATTTGGCCAATTTACCGCTTATACCTCCGGCTTTAACAAAATGTTCCGGCAATAACGGCAAGGTATGTCCGCCCTGCAATTTTTTCAAATCGCTAAATGCTGCACAGGCCGCCGCAACTGCCGTCAGAAAGTTACATATAGCTGTCGCTGAAACCGGAATACCGAATAAAGCTGCAGCCAAAGCAATAATCTCGCCCCAAGCCAGATAAAGACTCTGTTTGACTTTATCGTGCTTAATGGCAAAAAAATGTAAAGCCAGACGAATAGCGAAAATTTCGGTTTGTACCTGATAATAAGCCGCTTTACCGCCGGTAAACGCCATACAGGTTTCCAATTCATAGGGGGAGGAAAAACTGAGACTTTGGAAAAGTTGTCTTCTACCTGTATAATTATGCGAAATTTTATTGTCATTCGGAATACTTTGCTCTTGATTTCTGACAGCACAAGCAAGAAAGGAAATCAAATACTCATCTAAAAGTATGGTATCTGCCAAAGGTACCTGCAATGATTGCAATTTTTGCATAATACCTTCCGCCGCATTGAACATCGCAGCAAATGAACTTACAGTCTGGGAATCCAATTTACTTTCAGCTTGCAAATGACGCATTTGCGCATAACCGTCAAAGCAATAATCCAAAGCTTTCAGCAAACCTTTCTGTAACAGTTTTTGCAAACGATTGCTTTTAGTTTTCTTTTCAGCGTCTTCCGTCTGAGGTGCAGATTTTTCCTGCTTTATTTCATCTTCAGTTTCTGCCATTTTTTTGCGTACATCATCAAGTTGCTCTTTAACACCGTCAGCTGATTTTGCCGCTTCTATACAACTGTTACTATTTCCGAATGCCCCTTTCAAATCTTGAAAACGCTGCTTAAAATTATTAATCAACGCTAAGGGCCAACGCGGCTTCATATACTGCATAATTTCCTGTTTTAAGACATTTGTACTGCTCAAACTGTCAAGTGATTCGGCCTTTGATTTTATGCAATAACTCTGTTGCTGTCTTCGAGTCATATACGTAAATGCATCACTATTATTATCGCTTTCCGTAAATGCCGCCAAAGCATAACGCTCATACAAAGGACGTTTATAACTTGCCAGGACCTGTTGTAATTGCATATTGGCTAAATCAGGTACTGCAGCTTCAAAATAACGTAATCTTGCAGCCGGTAACAAAACAGCTTCCAACGTCATAACACCGGACAAAATTAAGCAAAACAACAAACTGACGCTTCCCTTTTCAAGTTGTCTCGCCTTAGTAGCTATCAAGTTCTTAAAAGTGCAGGAATATTTCATTTCAGGCACCTGCTTTCAAGAATTTTTTCACTTCGGCCGTCTCGTCTTTCAACCAAAAAATAAAATCAATTACATAATTACCGCGGCAATCAACTATGACACATTTAGGATGTCGTTCGGCTAAATTTTTGGCTTTTAATCCCGGTAAAGCAATAATTTCGCTGCTGTAACTCAGCATTTTTTCTTCCTGTCGCTGCTTATCGGCAGCCGTTAAATAAACGCTGTTATAACGATCGCATTGAATATAGCTTATCAATATGCCGGCAAATGTCAGACAACAAAGGATAATTATCAAAGGTAAAATAATCGCTGCTTCCAAACTCTTCATGTTTCATCCTCCTTGGCGTGAAGTATAAAGAGTATTGTTGCTTGCGGAAGAAGAATTTTAGCTGAAAAATTCGCAAAAAATTCGCTTGCATATTACTTTAGTTTTATCACTGCTAAGTCATGCGGCTCAGCCGTAAACTGTCCTTACAGCTCAGCTTAGCAGAAAGCAGAAAAAAGCAGGTCCGTTCCTCGAACCTGCTCTCCTCTTTTCTGTTTTTATGCCGTAGCGGCCAAAACGTCAAAAACTTTACGCTCTCAACGTATATGACTTTTCTTCCGCCTTCTTTATAATTTCAGCGATGTTATCCTTAACGTCTTCTTCTTTCAACGTGCGCTCAGGATGGCGATAAAGCAAGTTAATTGCTACCGATTTTTTACCGCGGGCAACTCTTTCGCCGCTGTAAACGTCAAAGACATCCACTTTGCTTAAATACGAATTGGCGTTCTGTTTGATTACGTCCAGCAAATTGCCGACCGGCTCGCTTAAATCCATTTCAAAGGCCAAGTCCAGACTATATCCCGGGAAACGGCTGATTGGCTGCTGTTTACGAGCGAAAGTAGCTTGTTCCGTCAAGCTCCCGGCTTTGATTTCCATGACTGCAACTTCACATTTGATGCCGAACGATTTCAGTACCTGCTTATCGACATAGGCAATAGTGCCGATTTTATTACCGTCCAGATGGACATAAGCACTGCGATAAGGGTGATACATCGGTAAATCAGCCAAAGGTTGATAGGTGAAGCGTTCAGGCTTAATTCCTAGAGTCTCGGCTGTTTCCTGCAGTAAATTCTTTAACTCGTAGAACATGGAACCGGCTTTAGCCTGCGCATCATTAGAGAATATTGCTGCTATTAATTTGCTTTCATAGGAAGGCAAGCCTTCGGCATCCGGTATGTTGTAATAGCAGTTGGCCAATTCAAACAGTTTGCCGCTGTCGTTGAACTGATTAACGTTACTGCTGATTACTCTTAAGCAGGCCGGCAGCATATCTGTACGCAAACAGGAAGTTTCAGTCGGCGCGTTACTGATTGTTACCTGTTGTAAACGGCGTTGATCGGTGAATCCTAATTTGGCGAATGTGTTGGGCGACTCAAAGCTTAACGTCATCATTTCGTAGAACCCCAAGGCTACACAGACATTCTTAATTTGGCGCTCATATAATTGCTTAGCGGTATATCCACCGGCAATTTGAGATTTCGGCATGCTCGAAGGGATATTATCGTAGCCGTAAAATCTTGCAGCTTCTTCCGCATAATCAGCCATGCATAACAAATCACGGCGCCAGTTGGGAGGCGTAACCGTGAATTTCTCCTGTTCTTCAGTGACTTGGCAGCCGAGTTGTTGTAATATATCTCGAACAAAATCTGCTGTTATTGTCGTTCCCAAGTAAGAATTAATATCTTTAAGGGTAAAAGTTGTCGACGGCAAGGAGAACGGTGCCGGCTTAATTTGCAAAGTTTCGCTGACAACTTCACCTATGCCCAATTGTTCAACTAACTCTAAAGCTCTGTTCAAACCTCTTACAGCTGTATCGGGATCGACAGCTTTATCAAATCGACCTGACGCTTCCGTCCGCAAATGGCAGGCTGCTGCCTGATGGCGTACAGTATCGGGGTCGAAATTGGCCGCTTCAAAGAAAATGCTTGTAGTATCCGCTTTGATTTCGGAGTTTTCGCCGCCCATAACACCGGCCAAAGCTAAAGGCTTGACGGCATCACAAATCAAAAGCATTTTATCGGTTAAAGTTCTTGCAACGCCATCCAAAGTTTGCAACTTTTCCCCGTTTACAGCATAACGGATATTAATCTCTTTTCCCTCTATATCACGCAAATCAAAGGCATGCATCGGTTGACCGATTTCCAACATAACATAATTGGTAATATCGACAATGTTATTTATCGGTGTAATACCCAATGCTGCTAAACGGCGGCGCATCCAAGCAGGTGACGGCGCTATTTTAACATTTTTGACTACCCGACCGCAGTATCTGAGGCAGCCGGTTTCAGCCCGGTTACAGACGGTTAAATAGTTGCTGCTTTTATCTGTCAATGTCCCGATTACTTCATTATAAGGCAGGGGCGTAAACGTTTTTTTCAAAGTTATAGCAGTTTCCCGGGCTAAGCCTTCAACTGAAAGGCAATCGGGACGATTGGAAGTGATTTCAAAGTCCAGAATTTCGTCACCTAAGCCCATATAATTCTGCATAGTTATACCTAATTCCGTAGTCGGCTCTAAAATCCAGACAGCAGAGGGGACAGCTTCCGGATAAACCTTGCTGTTGTAGCCTGTTTCAGCGACACTGCAGAACATGCCTTGAGATAAAACGCCGCGTAATTCGGTATTCTTAATTTTAGTGCCGTCGGCCAAAACAGCTCCGTCGACAGCTACGGGGACTTTGGCGCCGACAAAGACATTTTCGGCGGCCGTAACAATCTGTAAGCGGGTGGAATTGCCCATGTTTACTTGGCATACCCGTAAATGCTCCGAATTTGTATGCGGTGTAATTTCTTCTATCTGTCCGACATATATACCGGAGAAATTACTGCCCGTAACGGAGATTGTTTCCACTTTGGTACCTGTTCTGGTCAGTTTATCCGCCAAAGTACTCAAATTAACATTAATATCAGTAAAATCTCTTAACCACTCTATACTAACTTTCATGTTTCCACCTTATCCTTACTTGAATTGCTCTAAGAAGCGCAGATTATTCTCGGAAAAATAGCGAATGTCCGAGATATCGTAGTGAGCCATACAAACTCTTTCTGCACCGATGCCGAAAGCAAAGCCGCTGTACACTTCAGGATCAATATTGCAATTACGCAATACTTGCGGATGAACCATGCCGGCTCCCAGAACTTCAACGAAGCCCTCGTTTTTACAAGTGGGGCAGCCGCTGCCGTGGCATTTCCAACACGTTACGTCTACTTCACATGAAGGCTCCGTAAAAGGGAAATGATGCGGTCGCAGCCTAATTTCGGTATTTTCACCGAATAAGGCTTTGGCCAGGTGTTTCAGGGTACCGACAAGATTACTCATGCTGATACCTTTATCTACTACCAGTCCTTCTATCTGATGGAATAACGGTGAATGAGTCGCATCGGCAGTATCCGGGCGATAAACCTTACCGGGGCAAATGATATAAATAGGCGGCTGTTGCGCCTGCATAACTCTAATTTGTACCGGCGACGTTTGGGTTCTTAAACAGATTTTATCATCGAGATAATAGGTATCCGATAATTCTCTGGAAGGATGGCCTTCAGGAATATTCAGCAAATCAAAATTATTCTTAACCCATTCTATTTCCGGTCCTTCGGCAATTTTGTAACCCAGTCCGATAAATATACGTTCCATTTCCATAATTGTTTTACTTATCGGATGTAAAGAGCCTAAATGTTCGGCGTGCGGCGGTAAAGTAATATCAATCCGTTCACTTGCCTGCTGTTGGCGATGCGCCTCTGCTTCCAAACGAACTTTCAACTCTTCAAAATTACTCTCCAATTTGCTTCTTAATTCGTTAATTGCTTGTCCGAATTGCGGCCTTAATTCGGCAGCCAGTGTACTTAATGATTTCTGTAACTGCTTAATATCACCGTTTTTGCCGAAAAAAGCTAATCGCAAGCTTTCCAAACCGGCCTGATCATTGACTGTTTGCGCCTTTTCAAAGTATTTGGCGCCGATTTCTTTTAATTTTGCTAAATCAATTTCTGCCATATTTCACCTGCACTTTTATAATAGCTATCATTATACTTCACCCCGCTATTGTCTGCAAAAATGCGCTATCCGGCAAGAAAAAGCCGGACTGTCGTGTCCGGCTGTTTGCAACTTAATTGAGTTTTAATTCATCCATAATTTGAATCAGGCGCTCCCTCGTCTCAGTTTCGGCAGAACTGTGTCCCGCCAGCGTGAACCAAAGTTTTGATCCCGGTAATTGCGTATGCAACGTATATGCGCCTGAGGGACGACAATCCAGATCGTAGCGTCCGTGGACGATATAAACGGGAATATCTTTGATTTTATCGACGTTGCGCAAAATATACTGATCATCGCTGTCAAACAGGTGCCAAAACATTTTGTTGACAAAATAATGGCATTCCAAGCGCGCCAAAGCTACCTGTTCGGGCGTGGCAACGTCCGCCTCGTGCTTCAAAGTAGTAATTCGACTTTCCAGAAAGATAACCGAATACTCCCAGGAACTCCACCTTTCTGCGGCAATAGACTTGAGCGTCTCGTCACTGCCTGTAAAAATGTCATAGTACGCCTTAACCAAATCACCCCGATTTCTCGGCGGAATCAAGTCACGATAATAGGCAAACTGTTCCGGATAATAATAAGATGCTCCGGCCTGACTCAGCCAATAAATATCATCCTGTCTACCTAAGAAAATACCGCGTAAGACCAACGAAAGGCAGCGATTCGGATAGTTAATGGCATAGGTCAAAGCTAAAGTTGAACCGAAAGAGCCGCCGAAAACATGCCATTTATCTATCTGCAGAAATTGCCTGATTTTTTCAATATCCTGTACCAATTCCCACATATTGTTGTCCTTAAGCTCGGCAAAGGGCAAACTTTTACCGCAACCGCGCTGATCGAAAAGAATGATGCGATAATACGACGGATCGAAATAGCGGGCCGAATCGTCGCCGATACAGCCGCCGGGGCCGCCGTGCAGGTAAACTACCGGTATACCGTCATGGTTACCGCGTTCTTCAATATACAATTGATGAATATCGGAAACCTGCAACATCCAGCTTTGATTAATTTTACTGTTCATGTAAACGTTATGTGCCATTAATCTGTCCGTCTTTCTTAATTAGCCTAAAAAATGTTTCTTGACGTATGCAACAATATCCTCTGCCGTCAACTTATAGGCTTTTTGTAACCAGGCCTGTGTTCCTACTTGCCCGAATTCATCATTGACACCGTACTTCTTGAAGCGGACGGCGCAGGAATTTTCAGCTAAGCAGGCAGCCACAGCATCACCTAAGCCCCCGATAACATTATGATTTTCAACTGTCATTATAGCGTTGGAGGTGGAAGCTGCATGTAAAATTGCTTTCACATCTAAAGGCTTCAAGGTCCACATATCAATCACACCGACAGAATAACCTTCTTTTTCCAACATTTGCATCGCAGCGTAAGCTTCACCGACCATCAAACCGCAGGCTATCAGCGTTACGTCTTTACCTGTATGTAAAATATTGGCCTTACCGATGACGAATTTTGCCTCGTCGTTATATATACGTTTGAAAGATTTACGGGTACTTCTGAAATAAGTTAAGCCTTTACGATCTTTAATCTGCAAAAGGGCCTGTTTGAACAATACTCCGTCTGAAATATCCAGAACCGTAGCATGGGGAACGGCTCTATAAAGCGCCAAGTCTTCAAATGGCATATGCGTACCGCCGTTATAAGCGGCACATACACCTTCATCCGAGCCGAATATTCTGACGGAATTGCCTGCATAAGCGACGGAAATAAAAGCATGATCGTAACAGCGACGGGAAGCAAACGGACCGAAAGTATGGCAATAAGGCTTGTATCCGACCAAACTGAGGCCGGCTGCAACACCGATCATATTAGCTTCGCATATACCGCATTCAACAACATTTTCCGGATGTTCCTGCCAGAATTTATAAGCACCGGAAGAATTAATCAAATCGGCATCCAAATACATAATCTTCGGATCGTCTTGCCGCATTTGTCGTAAGACGCTTAAGAAGTTATCTTTATTGGGCACATGATCTGTCCCGTCATAAACAACGGAGAATTCCGGTTCAGCTGCAGAAACACCCGTTTCATACATATTCGCCTGTATTCCGGCTAAATAACTGCGGCAAAATTCTTCACTGTTAGCTTCACTTTCCGCTACTACCCCTTTTACCTCATCCGCTTCTGTGCGATATTGTTGTAATTCGCTCTGTACAGCATGTAATTCCTCGGCTAAATGTTCATAAGCAGCTTGAGCTTCTTCCTGTTTAACCTGAATATGATGGTTCAGTTTCATTTCTTCCAAAGATTTGTAACCTTTGCCTTTAATTGTGTGCAACACTAAGCAATTAGGCTTGGTATTACCGTGAAGATTATCATTTTCAATCTCCGTGATACTATCGGAAATTGCCGTGGCATTGTTACCGTCAGGCAAATTTTTCACATTAAAGCCGAAATCTCTCAGCTGCACAGCTAAATCCAAATGGTTCAAAATATCTTTTGTATCACCGTCAAGCTGTTTGTTATTTTCGTCAATTATAAGATAAAAATTATTCAATTGATGTGCGGCAGCAAACATAATAGCTTCCCAGCATGAACCTTCATCCAATTCGCCGTCACCGACAATGCAGAAAACTTTCTGCTTGCTGCCGGAACGTTTCAAGCCCAATGCTATACCGCAAGCTGCACATATTCCCTGTCCCAGAGAACCGGCTGTCATATCGACACCGGGTGTTTTGGTGCGATCACAGTGACTGGGCAAATTACTTCCGCCCATGTTTAAAGTGTGTAACCAGGAGCGCGGGAAAAAGCCTTTAAGCGCTAAAGTCGCATAAACTGCAGGCCCTGCATGTCCTTTACTTACAACTAAATAATCCCGTTCGGGCCAATCAGGCTGTTGATACCTTACCTGCATCTTTTCTCCATATAAAACGGCTAAAGCGTCAACTATGGAAAGACTGCCGCTTAAATGGCCGAAACCCAAATGCATAATTTCATCCATTAAAGCTAATCTGATTTGTAATGCCAACTCACGTAATTGTAAGTCTTTTTTCCTACTCATTGATCGTACCTCTTCTTTTAGGACATTTGCCTTTAGTATACCGCAAAACAGCCTAATTACTCAAAAAAGCTGTCGACTGCTTTAAATTACAAATTTGTGCCGACAAGCAGCTTTTCTTTACCTTTTATGAGAATAAAATTATATAATATAAGAAGATGGAGGTGTAATTATGGCTAATTTTACTGAAGCTATGAAAGAAATGATTGGTGAACAATTATGTATGATTGCTACTTGTTCAGCAGATAACTTACCGAATATCGGTCCCAAGCGTTCCGGTAGAGTTTACAGCGATAATCAAATTATTTGGAACGAAAATACAAATAAGCAAATTATCAAGGATATTAAGAACGGTTCCAAAGTTGCAATTGCCGTTGTAGATCGTGCTAAAGTCAAGGGTTTCCGTTTTGTCGGTACAGCGGAAATTTTCGAAGAAGGTTCCAAGCCTTTTGCCGATTGTGAGGCGGCTGCTCCCGGTCTGAAGATGGGTAAGCCGAAATTGGCAGTTGTTTTTACATGTGAAAAAATTTATCTTTTAGACTCAGGTGCTCACGCCGGCGAATTAATTGCCGAATAATTGCTGCATAAGTCACATGAGCAAACTTAAAATCCGCCCTTCTTCCGGAAAGGCGGATTTTTTAGTGCACTAAAGTACAAAAGCCGCAAACGAATCTCAGCGCTTCTTTACCGCTCGCTTAAGATTATTTACGGGATATGGACCAGCAGGCGCGGGAATTTTGCCGTTGCAGCAAACTGATGGGCCAAACTTGAGATGTATGATACGGACTTACGGGGTCGTATACAATGAAATCACCGTTATCGTTATAGCCGACAATTGAAATATAGTGACCGCCACCGGTAAAATTACCTTTACCGACATTCAGAACAATTAAATTACCGGCGTCAATTATCCGCCGAAAGTTGTCATAAAGAATCGGTGTTCCCTCCGCTCGGAGATTGAATTTTTCGGCCGCCTGCGGAATAAAAGCCGTATCCGTTCCGTCGTGAACCGTATTCATATCAATGGATAATTGGGCTACAACATCAGGTAATAATTTCGCATCATGCTTAAAGTAAGAAAGCACGCTTGCCATACAAGTTACACCGCAACCGTAAGTGCCGATCACACTTCCGCCATAAGGCTTGTAACCCCATCTGGCATCCCATTGGCAATAATAAGGTACAGGCAGGACTTTACCGTAAGGTAACAAATATGAACCTAAACTGCTGCTTCCCGGCTTACTCGGCAGATCCAAACGTTTTTGCGGTGAATCGTCTTTTAGAGACAAATAATTATAAACAAAGTCGAAAGCCTCATTTTTGGCTGCTAATAGCAACATATTGGGCGGCAGCTGTCCCTGTGCTGCTCTCAATTCGGCAACACGCTGATCTGCTTCCTGCAAAATGTCAAGATTATGTTCCATATTCTCTTTGGAGGATTGCAAACTTAAATTAATCATGCGTTGAGCCTGATCTGCAGAAAGTTTAACACCGCCGGCATAAGTTTCTTCTCCGCCTCTGGAAATCGCTGCAGACGCAGCAGCCTGCGGCGGCAAATCCGTAATCCCGTTCTTATTGCCGTCCGCTTGCGTATCGGCGGCAGTAATTTCGGTATTTTTTGTATCCTTGGAAATATTGCCGCTTGTTGCCGGCATTTTAAGGTTTGAAAGCTTAGTCGTCACCTTGACTTTCGGGTTGAAAACACTGAATGTCGTATTGGAATTACGGGATTTAGGCAGCAGGAAACGATACAAAGATATTAAAGCAAATACGAAAATGACCAGAACAACAATACCGGCGAAACTTTTGCGTTTATGACGTTGTTTTTGTGCCGCTTTAAGCATGGCTCGGCGCGTGTTGCGCGCTTCATTTTCATATTCCGGCTCTCCCGGGTAAGCCGGTGTTTCCCGATAGTTGTACGAATTTTGCGGATAATTATAAGAATCATATGCTCCGCCGGCCGAATCATTTTCGGCATAATCGGATGTATACTCGTCCGCTTCTCTTTCTTCGCGACTGTTAGTGCTGTATAACGTGCTGATTAGCGGACGGCGATAAGTCGGTTTAATGATTTCCGGTTCAGGCACAGGCTCCGGGGTAAAATAATTGTCCGTTTGCGCAAAATCTGTCTGCCGGCGGCCTGAATGAGCAGCTTTCGTCAGCGCATAAGCTTCCGCCTGTTCTCTTGTCATCGGTACATAATAAGTTGTTGTGCCGGCTTCTTCAGCAAGACTGTCTTGGTAAGCATCCGTCCGTTGCCGAGCGAAATAAGCGGAATCTGTCGAGTTTACAGGCGGTACCTGATGGCGATACACTTGACCGTTTCGGTTGGGCAAATATGTTCCGGCTGTTTCTTCCGGCCTAAGCGGTGGATGTTTGTCGTTTTGAAAATCCATAAATACCTCGTTTATATCTTAACTTTAAGCCTGCTTTAAGGCTGCTTTGAGCCTGCGAAAGTGTTATTGCAATTATACACTGCATCGATTCTCTTCCCGTTTGTTCCTATAATGTTATCTCCCGGCGTTTACAAGTTGAAAGCGATAATTCGGGCAAAGGGTATAAAAAAGAGCCACTAACCGGGATCGAACCGGTGACCTCATCCTTACCATGGATGCGCTCTACCTACTGAGCTATAGTGGCAACGAAAAAAATTATAGCGAAAGTAAAAGAAAAAAGCAAATTATCGCCGCCAAGCGAAAATATGCTGTAATCTTAAAGCGCTTATCTTTTGCGTTCTTTAATATTAATTAATGCTTTTAGCGCTCAGATAAAGTAAACTGTTATTAATCAAAAATAAGCGGCAACATACGGCAACATACGGCAAAGAAATTATGGACAATAAAATTTTACATCTGAAGAATATAAGCAAAACTTTCAAGAAAGTTAAGGCTCTCAATCAAATTAATTTAACAGTAAACAACGGTGATACTTTGGCCTTAATCGGCAACAACGGCAGCGGTAAAAGTACACTTTTGAATATTATCACAGGCCTCTATTATCCGGATCAGGATAACGGTTTTCTTGAAATTTACGGAGAAAAATCACCTGCGGCTTTACCCTTGGCCAGAAGACATATAGCGTATGTCGGCAATAATTATTTTCATCCTTTACTCAGCGCGAAACAGAACTTACAATTAACGGCGCAATTACAAGCAAACGATAATTACGTTGAAATGAACAATTTACTGCATTACTTCGAACTGTTTCCTTATTTTGAGCGCCCGATTAACAGTTTATCCTTGGGTATTCAGCAGAAGTTTCGGCTGGTAGCGGCATTAATGGCTGAGAAATCACTAATTATATTGGATGAACCTTTCGTTTATATAGATCCCCTGAGTTGTCAAAAATTACTGGAATTACTGCTGCAAAAGCAGGAAAAAGAAAACTTAACTTATATTATTTCGTCGCACAATTTACATTTGATAGATAAACTTGCCAATCGTTTCTGCTTTATTAATGCCGGAGAAATAAAAAATGAAATCAGCTTAAGCGAGTTACGCCGGCGGCAAAGTAATACTTACAATTTGGATACTGATAATAACCGCATAGCCTTAGTCTTACTGCAGGATATAAGCGGTATTACCAATCTGTCTTTGAACAAAGATAAAAGTTTGACTTTCAGCGCGTTGAACTTGGACTTAAAGCAATTAAATCGCCTTTTGGCAGAGCACGATTTGTACATTAAGTCTCTTTATCGCCGTCAATTTGATTTGAACGATTACTTTCAAGAAATTATGAAAGGGGAAAATTATAATGATTAATTGCCTGAAATTCTTTCACCGAAGTTATTTTTCAGCGCGTAATCAAAAGCGCATTCTGATAAGCATTATTTTGCTAAGTGTACTAATGGAATTTATACTTTATAATTATAATTCGATTGATAATTGTACGATGATTTTTGCCGATAATATCAAGTTGACGTTAGAAAATTTCGAGCATTATCGTCTCTATCTGATTCAGTTCTTAACCAACATCGTTTTGCCGCTTTGTCAGCTATTATATATCGGCTGTTTTATTATTTGTCGGAGCTATAAATTCAATCTGTTGAAATCTTTACGTCTGCAGGGATACAGTAATTGTACAATTATCGCTTCGCTTTACTTGTATGCCGTCAGTTTCGCAATAATTACAATTCTGGGCTTCGCAGCTCTGGAGTTGGGCAGTTTTGCGCTTTTAAGCGGTCAATTAAGTCGTGATTACCTGTTTATCTTTATTTGCGGCACAATTCGTTGTTGTTTAATTGCTGTCGCCCATATTGCCCTTATGCTCTTTTTTGCCGTCCTTTTACACGGTAACTATTTTTCTCTCTTACCGCAAATTATTATTTTAGGCAACTCATATTCCAATATATTCAACTGGTTCGAGCCTTTGCTCAGATTTAACAAGTTTAATACTCCCCTGCTGAATTTTTTGCATCTGATAAATTTTACCGAATGGAACAATTTCGATTTTGTTTTTGCCCCGTCTACTCTAAATTATAGCCCGGACAATTTCGCTGTTATTAATTATGAAATTAATTTTCCTTTCAGCATTGGCGGACAAATTTTCCAATCTCTGATTATTTTGTGCATAAGCGGATTATTGTTCGCTTTCGCTTCCAAAGTTTTTCAAAAGCAGGATTTGTAATTATGGCGTATCTATTTATTGTTGTTCTATGTTTAATCATTATTTTGCTTGCAGCTTGTATTATTTATGAAAATACACAAGTCAAAATTTTACGCCGCTCTTTGCAGCTGCAGGAAAATAATCAGGTAAATTGGCAAAACGCTGCCGCTCCGCTGCTGCCGCAAAACAAACTGTTATGTCGTGATTTGATGACATATTTCCGTAATTTGGCAATGTTACGGGAAAAATTACGGCAAAAAAACGCTGAGCAAAAAAATTTAATTGCTTCTATCAGTCATGATTTTCAAACACCTTTGGCCGCTATTTTAGGCTCTTTGGAAATCATCGAACAATTGCCGGCCAATGACGAAAGCTTCAAACGCTCGATACATTTTCTGAATATCATTAAACAGCAAAGCCAAACTTTAAGTGAAGAAATTAAAAGTTTCTATGCTTTAGCTTTACTGGAAAGCGGCGACTTCAAGCCTAATATTACTCAAGTCAATTTATATGACATACTCAGTAACGAAATTGCTTCCCGAGTCAACGAGCTGGAAGCTAAATTTCACGACAATGTGACAGTTGAACTGGATGAGACGGTGCCGTCTTTGCAACAATCCGAACTTACCTGCCACAGAATCATCAGTAATCTCCTGAAAAATTCGCTTGATCACGGGGAACGGGAGATTAAAATTAAACTTGAGGTTGTAAATGACAAACAGCTGTTACACATTGCCAACATCTGGCATAATCCGGGTATTAAGGATTTAAATATCCTCTTCAGTCGCAGTTTCCGCGTTGACAGTGCCAGACAGCAACTACAACAAAGTCCCCATGCCGGATTAGGTATGAGCATTGTCAAAGACTTATGCGAACGCTTCAATATTGCATGGAAAATTTATGAAACGGCAGTCAATAACGAAAACTCTCCTGCCTGCACGCCGGAAGCTGCTGCAAATAAAGAAGCTTATTTGAATATTGACTTATTATTCAGTAATTATCGAGGTGAAGAAAATGATTAAAATTCTTATTGCTGAAGATGATTTTGCAATCAACGAAATCTTGACTCATATAGTCAACGAGTTGAAAAGTGATTACCCGGATTTAGAATGTCAAAGCTGTTTTGCCGGCAGTGAAGCGCAAAAGTTATTACAGAATCAGACATTCGACGTTGTTTTGTTGGATTTGATGTTGCCGTTCATCTCGGGTTATGAGCTTTTACCGCAATTTTTGGCACGTGGAACAAGCGTTCTGATTATTACCGCTAAAAATGATATTGCGACACTGGTAAATGTCTTAAATAACGGTGCTGCCGATTATATAGCCAAGCCTTTTCGCCGCGAAGAAGTGTTGGCCCGTTTAAGAAAATTGCTGCTGCAAAAATTCCCGGATGTAAGCAGTATCCTGCGCTATAAAAATATTACTTTGAATAACTATCATCAGACTGTAACGGTCGATGATAATCAAGTAAAGCTGACTAAAATAGAGTTTAAGCTGCTGGCTTTTTTCCTGAACGAACCGCAACGGGTTTTTACCAAAAAACAGATTTATGAAAATGTCTGGGGACAGGAGTTTATGCAGGATCAGACACTTAATGTTCACTTATCCAACGTTCGCAACAAACTTAAAATCGCCGGTTTTCCGGCAAGTTTCAAAGTTATTTGGGGCGTAGGCTGGCGTTTTGAATAAATTTTTGTTCGGCTTCTTGCTATTTGACCGTCATAAATGCTAATCTATAACAAATGAAAGTGAGACAGCCTATGAAACAATTTCCCAGTTGGCAAGCTTCAATGAATCGTTTGCCGAAATCTGCACCCCTTTTGCTCCCTATTCGCGGCGGCGGTTTAGTTAACAGTGATAAAATTGCAGTTTTAAGAGATCTTCCTGCTGCCGATCAGGCCGCCTTGGCTAAAGAAATCGACGTGTTCAGTTTGAACAGGGGTGATTATTGTTTTCGCAGCGGTGATGCGGCTAATGTGTTCTACATTCTGATCGAAGGTCGTTGCAAAATTTTTAATTTTACCTCCGATGCCCGTGAACAGATTCTCTACATTTATACTGCCGGTGATTTCATCGGCGGACTCAATTTGTTGAAAGATCATAAGTATCTTTATACCGGTCAGGCTGTAGAAAATTGTCTGGTAGCTGCTATCAGCAAAGACAGTTTTATGAAGTACTGTTATCACCAGGAAGCTATTTTACGTCTGATTATTGATAAGTGTTACGACCGTATCAGGTGGGCGGAAAATCTTATAAGTTGTCTGGTCTCAAATTCCGCCGATGCCAAAGTAGCCAGCGTTTTGCTGCGTTTAAGCGAGTCTTACGGCGAGCAGACGCCTAAAGGTATGGTCCTGCGTTTGACCATCAGCCGGGAAGAAATGGGTTCTTACGCCGGTTTGGCGAGGGAAACTATGAGTCGTAAATTAAATCAGTTCTCCGATGAAGGTTTGATTGAATTTGTCGGACCGAAGTCAATTTGTATTTTGGATGTGGAACGACTGAAAAAGATGATCTGAGTCTCATCTCGGACGTAAGTTTTGCTGCTGCCGAAAATTCTGCATTTTAAACTGCAAGTCTTCGGCAATCGGCAGCGATTGCTTAAATTTCCACGGCCAGAATGCCGTAGCAATTCGGCTCCAGCTGTTCCAGTTTATTGTTGGGAATTTGCCCTAAAGCTCCTCCCTTAACCGAATTATCTTCAATATAATAACTGTTATCCAACAAAACCGTTGTATCAAGTTTATCGGCCAGCGGTAAAAATTTTTTGCTGACGAAATTAGCCCATTCATCATTTTTAATATCCAGGGATGTCGGACAGTAAACCCAATCAGGCTCCAAATCTCTGCAAGCTCGAACAATCTCTTTATTCTCCCAATCCCGCCCGATCAGCAAGACAACCTGTTTACCGCCGAAATAACCGCAACTTAAAGCCTCACCTTTACTGAAATTGACCTCCGGCACAGCTTGCTTCGTTAAAGCAGCTTCATCTTCCAGTTCTTTGACAAATTCCGTCTCTTCTTCAAACAGCAGCTTATTCGGCTCCAACAAATCCAGATCAATTTTTTCTACCGGTAAATCGGCCGGTAAAGACTTGGTTTTTTCTTGCCACTGTTGCGTTAATTGTCGTTGGCGGAATCGAATTTTGCCCTCCCGGTTAATCAGAATATAGCTGTCGTATATGGCATTTTTTCCGTCCTTTTCGTAATAACCGAAGCCTACTCCGACACAATAACGTTCACACAACTTTTTGATTTTCCCTATCAGACGACAATTTTCTCTAAAAGCGATTTTTACAGCTTCCGCTTTGTCATTGTTCAAAGAATATATTCCTTGTAAGTATGTTTGCGGGAAAAGCAATAAATCGTAATTCTCCGCCGTTTGCTGCATTAATAATTGTTCCATTTGGCACAAGGCCTGAAACGGCTTTTTAATAAAACTGCGACAAACTACAATTCCGACTTTCATGCTTATTCTCTTTCCGCTGTTTTCGCTGTAGTAATTTTCTTTTATACGGCTCATTGTAGCACAGATATGCGTTATACTATACACATCATCTTTTAAGGAGTAATTTATGAATCAATCTCGTAGTTCATGTACAACATTAATTGTCGGAAAAAAAGCCAGCATCGACGGCACATTGATGATTGCCCGAAATGAAGATCATCATGACACAATAGATCCGAAAATCTTTACCGTTCAAGCTGAAAGTCTGCAAAAAAATCGTACCTATCATTCCGTTCACACGAATGTAACTGTCAATTTGCCGGAAAAAGCGCTGCGTGTTACTTACGTGCCGCAAGCTGATCCTTCTGTTGAAGGCGAATATGGTCAGGCCAGTATCAACAGCGTCCATGTTGCTATGAGCGCTACTGAAAGCGTATACGGCAATCCCAGAGTTTTGGCCTATGATCCTTTGGTAAAATCCGGTATTGCGGAAGATGCTATTAATCATGTGGTTGCACCTTTTATTCATTCTGCGCGTGAAGGCGTCGAATTTCTCGGTAAGCTGATTAAAGAATACGGCTCGGCTGAGGGTAACGGCATTCTTTTCGCCGACAAAGATGAAGCTTGGTATATGGAGATCCCTTGCGGCCATCATTATGTGGCTGTCAGAATCCCGGATGATTGTTATGCCGTAGCTCCCAATCAGGTCTCTATTGAGGAAATTGATTTTACGGATAAGGATAATTACATCTGGTCCGACGGTATTCAGGAATTTGTGCAGGAGCATAAATTGAATCCGGATAAAGACAGCTTTGTTTTCCGCCACATCTTCGGTACTTCCAACGTCAAAGATCGTGTTTATAACACTCCGCGCGCTTGGTTTATTCATTCTTATTTGGACAAAGAATTTTTTGATGAACCGACTTCCTCTTACCTGCCCTTTATCAATAAAGCCGATCGCCTGTTAAGCGTGGAAGATGTCGCTTATTGCTTAAGCTCACACTATAACGAAACGGAATTTGATCCTATCGGTCATCTGGGAACTGAACAAACACGCAAGCGTTTCCGTGCCGTTTCCCTTTCCCGGACGCAGGAATCGCACATTTTACAAATAGATCCGCGAGTTAAAGACGGGACTCAAAGCATTCAATGGTTGTCTTTCGCCACCAATGCTTTTACACCTTATGTGCCGTTCTTCGCTAACGTCAACGATACACCGGAAGCTTATAAGTATTCACCGAAAAAATTGGATACTAAATCGGCTTATTGGCTTTTTAAGCTTTTAAGTTATGTAGTTGAAAGTCATTATGATGCCTTCGCCGATAAGGACAATGCTTATCTTTATGAAATGCAAAGTTATTCCCGCCGCCGCATTTTGGAAGTCAGACAAAATGTGGAAAAGCAAAAGTTGCAAGGGGATGCTTTAACCGCCTACTTAACTGAAGCTAATAAGGCTACAGCCGACTATGTTTTGCAAAAAACTAATGATTTACTGACCGAGCTTTTGCAACAAAGTCTGGGCTATTCCAAAATGAGCTTTACGATGGATAAAAATCTTTAAAGGCCGTCTTTAGAAGCCTTCTTTAAAGCCGCCGACAGTAATACTGTTTAGGCAAGTTTGTCACTGAAAGCGGCAAAAATAAGCCCCTTATTCGCTGAAATAAGGGGTTTTTCTTCAAAAGAATAGTATGATTCCGCCGGATAATTACAGTAAAGACGCTGCCTCTTCATCAATAATTACTGTAACTCGCGGATGCTTCTGCAAAGCACTCGCCGGAACATCTTCACTTACCGGGCCTTCAAGCAGTTTCTTAATAATCGGCGCCTTGGCTGCACCGTAAGCTAATAAAATGATTTGTTTACTGCGCATAATCGACTGTATTCCCATTGTTAAAGCTTTAGTCGGAACATCTTCCACCCGCTCGAAAAAGCGTTTATTGGCATTGATTGTCGACTCCGTTAAATTCGTAACATGCGTAAGAGAAGCAAAAGAGGTCTTGGGCTCATTAAAGCCGATATGGCCGTTCAAACCGATACCTAAAATCTGAACATCAATCGGATGTGCCTGTAATTTTGCTTCATAGGCAGCCGCTTCCGCCTCCAAATCGCCGGCCAAGCCATTTTCAATAAAATGCTGTTTGAACTTCTTATATTTGAATAAATGTTCCTGCATAAAGTAATAATAACTTTGCGAATTATCCTTGGAAAGTCCTACGTATTCATCCAAGTTAAAAGCTGTAATATTGGAAAAATCCAAATCGCTTTCAACCATTGCCCGATATAAAGTTTCCGGGGTACTGCCTGTTGCCAGGCCCAAAGTTTTAGCGCCGGCAGCAATAGCTTCCTTAATAATTCCGAAAGCCGCAACTCCTCCGGCTACAGGATCCTTAACTTTGATAATATTCATTTATTTACCTCTTTTCCGCACTGATGATAATGCTAGTTTAACATAAATAGCGGCAGTATTTGCAGCGAAATAAATCGTCAAAGCGGTAAATCGCCTTTAATTTTTTTCGTTTTTTTATAAATTACTTTCATACCCTTAAAAGCAATATCCGGATCATATACATCAATCAGGTCCGTGGAATTGGCTATCAGTCTACCTAAACCGCCTGTAGCAATAACTTTCGGTTCGTCCTGCAATTCTTTTTTCATGGATTTAATAATATATTCCACCGCACCGATGTAGCCGTAAACTATGCCCACCTGCATACCGCAGACTGTATTACTTACCAAAACCGAATCCAATTTGGCAATTTCCACTTCCGGTAACTTGGCGGTGGAATCGGTTAAAGCCCGGGAAGATATTTCCAAGCCTGGCATAATAACCGTATATTTGAAGATACCGGCAGCATCGACGTAATCAAAAGTAGTAGCCGTACCGAAATCTATAACCAGACAACTGCGCTGATATAATTCATGGCAGGCGGCAACATTGGTTATTCTGTCAGCCCCTACTTCTTTCGGATTATCCGAGCGTACCTCCACTCCCGTTTTGCTTCCCGGTCCGACAATAATCGGCTTAACATCAAAATATTTCATTAAACTTGAGGTTAATGCGTACATACATTTGGGGACGACGGAACTGATGATAGCATCATTGACATCTTGCGGCTTCACCTGGCGTGAGGCCAGCAAATCCAGCAATAATATTCCTAACTCATCTGAAGTCCTTTCGGTTCTGGAATTAATCCGGAAAGAAGCATATAATTCTTCGCCGCGAAATACACCGACTAAAATATTGGTGTTACCGACATCTATGGTCATAAGCATAATTAAAGTTCTCCTTGTGTTACAGTTGTCCGGCTATTAGATTCAGTTTGCTTTTGCCGATACAGTTCCTGACAGGCACGCAATATATGTAGCGCCAAATCTTCTTTACTTTGCAGAGGTAAACTTAATTCTTTGCCGGGCCACAATATTGTCGCGACATTGGTAGAGGCGGCAAAGCCCGCACCCTTAGTTGTCAAATCGTTAGCCACAAGTAAATCGCAATTTTTAGCTTGCATTTTTTGGCGCGCATTTGTCAGCAAATTTTCAGTTTCCATCGCAAAACCGCAAAGCACCTGTTCTTTTTGTTTGTGTTCACCGGCCCATTTAAGAATGTCCGGGTTTTTCACAAGCTTCAAAGTTAAAGTTTCCGCCTGCTTCTTAATTTTAGAGCTTGCAATATTTTCAACCCGATAATCGGCCACGGCAGCCGCTTTAATCAAAATTTGGCTGAGCGGCCACTTATCTTGTACCGCCGCCAGCATTTCCTGCGCGCTTTTGACCGGAAAATAATTGACTCCTGCCGGAATTTCCAAGTTTACAGGGCCACTTATTAAGTTGACCTCAGCTCCGTATTGCAAAGCTTTACTTGCCAAAGCGTACCCCATTTTACCGCTTGAATGATTCGTGATAAAACGGACCGGGTCTATGGCTTCCTGCGTCGGACCTGCAGTTACGGTTATTGTCAATCCCGTTAAATTCAAGTCCTTATCAAGCTCGGAATCAGCGACTGTTGTTCCGCTTCCGGCGGCCAGAATTTTTTCTATTTCAGCCATGATAACCGGGATATCAGGTAACTTGCCCTTGCCTGTATCACCGCAGGCTAAGAGACCGGAAGCGGCCTGTAAAATTTGAAAATTACGTTTTTGCAGTAAAGCAATGTTCGTCTGCGTAATCGGATTTTCCAACATATAAGTATTCATCGCCGGGCAAAGTAAAACCGGACAGCGACGAGCTAAAATTGTCGTCGATGCTAAATCATCCGCCAAACCGTAAGTTATCTTAGCCATTAAATTCGCCGTCAAAGGTGCAACCACAATCAAGTCCGCCCATTTAGCTAAATTTATATGGTTAACTTGGGTATAATCTTCTGTCGCTGCAAACATTTCAGTTAAGCAGGGATTATGCGTTAACGTGGCAAAAGTTACCGGCGTAACAAACTCACTTGCATTTTTCGTCAAAATAACCTTAACTTCATATTTTTTCGCTAAATCACTGCATAGTTGACATGCCTTGAAACAGGCGATACCGCCGCTGACAATTAACAAAATTTTAGCTTTCATCTCGTCTCCTCTAAAGTCACCACTTTGTTTTTTATTCTAAACCTTTTCGGCTGAAATGCGCACTGCCGGCAGCTACAAATATTGCCAGCAACAATTCCATCAAGCCGTTGACGGCAATAACTGTGCCGATAACTGTAAAAAGCGTCATCGGAGCTGAATTACGCACTTGGGCATATGGCTGAGCGAAAAAGAAATAAATACTGCTCATGACTAAAATCGTATGAATAAAAGTCATGCAACCGGCTGCTATTCCGGCTGCCAAAAGACGATTCTTGAACAACTTATACAACAGACGAAACAAAAGTGCCGTACCTAATCCCAAAATCAGGCGCGGACCCATAGCTGTCCACAAACTGGCAAGGTTACCGTGAATGTCGCCTAAACTGTAAAAAGGTGAAAAGACAAAGCTGGTAATAGTCGGATTAAAAGTATTTTTCAATAAACTTAAAAGTCCGAAGGTAAATCCGACGCTTAAGCCGGCCTTACTTCCCAACATAATTGCCGCCATAATTACAGGCAAGTGTAAGGTTGTGGCATTAACAGGACCGACGGGGACAAAACCCAACGGGGTTAAAAACAAAAGCAGCTCCAAGCTGATGAAAATAGCCGTCAATGCCAAATTTTTAACACGGGCATGATTGCGGCTTTGCAAATTTTCCATAAATACCTCCTATCGCTCTTTCCTGTGAAAGATGCAATGTTGTAATTTATATTTTGATTTTAAGCACATTTTTGCAAAAATTCCGTGACCTGAGACAACATAAAAGCGGAATAATGCACTTATTCCGCTTCTACCTGCAGCTCAATTGAGTTTTCTCTTAAAACTGATAATCCTACAATCAGAAAGATTAAAGGCTGAGAAAATCTGCGTATTAATAATCGCCGTTAAATATGGAATTCTTGACAATCGCATAATCAACCAGTTTCAAAGCGTTGACCGTACGGCCGCCGGCATATGATATGGACGATTGTAAATCCTGCTGCATTTCCGCCAACGTATCCATAATACTGCCCTTCAAAGGCAAGTAAATGCGCTTACCTTCAACATTCTCATGTACACCTTTTTGAAATTCCGAAGCCGAACCGTAATAAGGTTTATACAATTTACCGTCACGCTCAATTATTTCTCCCGGGCTTTCCTGATGACCTGAGAAAAGTGAGCCGATCATAACCATTGTTGCCCCGAAACGAATAGACTTGGCTATATCGCCGTGCTGTCTGATACCTCCGTCTGCAATAATCGGTTTATTAGCCGCTTTTCTGCACCAATTCAAAGCCGATAACTGCCAGCCGCCTGTACCGAAACCGGTCTTTAACTTAGTTATACAGACTTTTCCCGGTCCTATACCGACTTTTGTCGCATCCGCTCCGGCATTTTCCAAATCTCTTACAGCCTCCGGTGTCGCCACATTTCCGGCAATCACGAAAGTTTCCGGGAAATTCTGTTTCAAATACTTAATCATGTTAATAACAGCGTCGGAATGTCCATGCGCAATATCAATTGTAATAAATTCCGGCTGCAAATTAGCTGCCAGAAGTTCAGCCAGGAAATCATATTCCGCTCTTTTCACGCCGATGCTGATGGAAGCATACAAACCGCGCTGTTGCATGTCTTTAACGAAAGCGGCGCGAGTTTCCGGGGCAAAGCGATGCATAATATAGAAATAATTGTTCTCAGCCAACAATATCGCCAATTTCTCATCAATTACCGTTTGCATGTTGGAAGGTACTACAGGCATCTTAAAAGTAAAATTGCCCAGTTTCACCGAAGTATCGCACTCCTTGCGACTCTTGACTACACATTTTGCAGGAATCAACTGAATATCTTCATAATCGAAAATATTAAAGCTGTTAATCATCTCTCTACCTCCTGAAATAGTAAGAATAAACCTTAGTTATTATACACGATTTTCTTACAAATTTACCTATACATAACTTTGCAAAAGCTCGCTCAACGTCCGAACAAAATCAGCTCTCAGCACATCAGTCGCTACCATTACATGTCGATCGGCGAAATGATAATCGCTATAAAGATCACAAACCGTTTTCCCCATAGTTAATTGCCCTTGTGTCTCCACAAAAACACCGGCCAATTTTGTTGTGAACAAATCCGGGTAAGCTAAGGCCATAATCGGACAAACATCATGCAGGACCATGCCGCCGGCAAAATCCGGTTCATAATACTTACGGGCAAGCGCTGTCGATTCTCGCAAAAAATTACTGATCGCCGTATCTGAAGCAGTCAATTGCTGAAATTCCTCACAAGTCATATAAGCTTGCATGGTGACATCCAAACCGAACATGGTCAAAGGAATACCGGATTGAAAAACAATCTCGGCTGCCTGCGGATCGGAATAAATATTAAACTCGGCACAAGGTGTCACATTACCGCCGTAAACAGCACCTCCCATCAAATAGATACCGGCAAACAGGCTTCTGACTTCAGGGAACTCCAAAATCAGACGCGCAATGTTCGTCAACGGACCTAAGGCCACTACAACTAATTGCCTCCCATATTTACTGACTGCTCTTCTCAGAGCCTGAGAAACACTTTCTTCCATATAAGGCGCTGAACTTGGCGGCAAGTTAACTCCGCCCAGGCCGTTATCTCCATGTACATACTCAGCCGTTTTACAAGCATACATCAACGGACCTGAAGCTCCCCGATAAACCGGTATATCTTCTCTATCCGCCAAAGCCAAAACATCACGAGCATTTCTCAAAGTATTGGTTAATGTCGTGTTGCCGTGCACGGCCGATACTCCCACTATATTAATCGTCTCAATGCGACAAGCTGTCAACAAAGCTACAGCATCATCAACACCGGTATCCGTATCAATCCAAATCGCTTTATTCTCCAACATTTAATCTACCTCGTACAATCAGATGTTCGCCTCACATATATGTCGCAGCAAAGCGACAAGTTCTGTCCGTTCGACTGCCAAAACGGTTCTAACCTCAGTTTCCTTACGGGCAATTTTAAGTTTATCCAATGACAGCTCAGCTAAAGTACATTCCTCATCTTCCGCACCGAAACAGGCGATAGAATTACCTAAACAATACTTGGCCGCCGTTTCTATTTCAACTTCCGCCAAACGAGCTTGAAATATTTCCGGTCGCAATAATACTGAAAGTGCGCAGCTTGCCGGTAAAGCTAACTTATCCGCATAAAAATCAAATATCGGCTGCAGCGGGCTTTTTAATTGTTGGAAACTTTTAAGTTCTTCTGCTGTCAGTGTCGATTGATCTTTAATATCAATCGGCAGCCAAATTATCGGTATTTGGGCAGAAAACACCAATGCTGCCGCTTCATAATCTTCGTAAAAATTATATTCCGCCGCCGCTGTCGCATTGTTTCTTTTCAATGCCCCGCCCAGTATCACAAATTGTTCTATCTGACTTTTTAATTCCGGATAGATTAACAATAATGTGGCAATATTAGTCAACGGGCCGGTTGCTATAACTGTCATCGGCTTTTTTGCCTTCTTCAAAGTTTCAGCCATCAAAGTAACTGCCGAAAGCGGCGATAAATTTGGCGATTGTTGCTCATCGTTGCTGAAACTGCTCATCGAAGCTGCATCGGCCCTGACCTTAGACGCTGCTGCCAGAGATTCCAATCCCGTATTTTCGGCATCTTTATCAACAATTAATTTAGCTAACAAAGGCTGACTGCCGCCTTGAGCCAGCGGCGCTGTAATATGATATATTTTCGCTAATTTCTCGGCATATTCCGTTACCTGCGCCGAGCTGTAAGCTCCTGCTACCGTCGTTATCGCTCGAATTTCAAGCTCGGACGACAATTGTGCCAAACCCCAGGCGACAGATGTATCATACCTGAGATCACCGTCTAAAATAACTTCAATTGTTTTCTGCGCCATGCTCCCGTTTCCTTCTGCTTGTTTCTATATTACTTCGGATTCAGTATCAATCTGAACCGCTTTCCTAATAATTATACTTCAGAGATCCGCACTTAATTGTTCTGAGATTGCACAAATTTTTCTACTTCAGCAAAATTTGGAATCGACCCGGCAGCTCCTATATGCGTTACCGCTAAAGCTGCTGCCGCACTTGCCTGTTCCAGGGCTGCAGCAATATCTTCACCTTTAAGTAATGCCGCTAAAAAATAGCCTGTAAATGTATCCCCGGCAGCCGTTGTATCCACCGCTTTAACCTTATACGCCGGACAGCTGTAAATTTTTTCCGGAGATATATAGATTGCTCCTTCCGCTCCTAAAGTAAGCAAACAATCCGTGTCGGAATATTTTTTCCTCAGTGCACTGATTAACTGTCGAGGCGAATTATCATCACAACCGGTCAAACCTTTTGCTTCCGTTTCGTTCAGAATCAAGCAATTAACAGCCCCTAAATTCATTTTTTTCAAAGAATCGGTCAACGGCGAAGGATTGAGAACAATATAAAGTCCGGCCGCCCGAGCTGCAGAAAGAGCATAAGCCAAATTGGACGTCTCGTTTTGCAACAGAACCATATCGCCCGCCTGTAAACGTTTCAAGCTGTTGTCTATCTGCTCCGGTGTGATGCTGTTATTACTGCCGGGATAAACGATAATGCAATTTTGTCCCTGCTCGTCAACTTGAATTAAAGCCTGACCGTTAGCTCCGTCAACTTGCTTAATATCAGTAACGTCAACACCTTCATTCTCTAAGGCAGCACGTAAGAATTCACCGTCACAACCTATGGCGCCGGTATGTATTACTGTCGCTCCTGCTCGAGCAAGCGCAATTGACTGATTCAAGCCTTTACCACCGGCACTTGTTCTTAATTCATTGGCTCTGACAGTTTCGCCCGCCTGAACAAATTTATCAACATATAATGTACGGTCCAAATTCAGAGAGCCGATATTCAATATTTTCCGCACGTCCGACCTCCTGCCAATCTTACAGGCGTTATAGTGTTTCATCACTACAAATAGTATAATATTCAGGCAATATAAGAGGCAAGCTCTAATCCTTATAAACATAAGTAATCAGCCGGAAAGTTTGTCGGTAAGTCTACGAAAGGCAGTCCGACGGAACGCAGCAAGTTAAACGCAGCAGCTGAGCCGGCGGAAAATCTGCTTGGATTAGCAGGCAGAAAATCTGCGGAGAAAGCGGCCCGGAAATTGGCCTGAAAATTGGCCGAGAAATTGCTCCGAAAATTGGTCCAAGGAACGACGAAAGGGAAAATAATTAATATGAAGCAAAATTGTCACAATTTGGAATTTCGTCCGGCGCAAAATAACGATTCAGCGCAAATTTCACAACTATATGAACAGGCTCGAATATTCATGCGCCAACACAATAATCCGACGCAATGGCAAGGCTATCCCTCGGAAGAAATAATCTTACAAGATATAGCTCACCGGCAGCTCTACCTGATCTTTTCGCCGTTAAATAGATCCGTCTTGGCCGGGGCCTTCGTTTTGCAGTTCGGAGAAGAAGTAAATTACCGGGAAATTAACGGTAAATGGCACTATTCTTTACCTTATGCCACCTTGCACAGAGTTGCTTCCGGCGGAATTTTTCCCGGAATTTTCAATGATATTGTCGCTTTTTCCCGGAAACGTTGTAATGAAATAATGGAACAGGCGTATCTGCGGATTGATACCCATAAAGACAATTTACCGATGCAAGCTGCTCTTAGCCGTTCGAATTTTCAGTACTGCGGTATAATCAAAGTAGCTGACGGCAGCGAAAGATTAGCCTATGATTTGCTGTTTCCTCCTGTTTCTTAATTTTCAGCAACAACTTCTTAAAGTTGAAATTTGAAAATAAAAGAAGTCTTCAATCTCTGCGACACAGTAAGCCACAACGCAAATCATCATGCATAAGCTGCCGCCGGGTTGACCGTAGAAAAGCAAATAATTATATAATATTGAATATACAACAGCTAAGTGCTTAATTTAAAAGCCGGGGCAACTATAAGCAGAAGCGAAAGAGGTGTTTTTATGATTAAATTCGGTACAGCAGGTTTACGCGGACTTATGCAGCCGGGCGAAGACGGTCTGAATGACTATACGGTAGCTTTGGCAACATTGGGAATTTCCCGCTATTTGAAACAAACATGCGGCAAAGGAAAAATTATTTTTGCTTATGATACCCGCCATCACTCACGTGAATATGCTTATCTGGCAGCCGGAATTTTACAAAAAGAAGGTCATCAGGCTCTGATTTTCCCGTCCTATGCGCCTACTCCGATTCTGGCATACAGTATTCGTCCTCTGCACGCTGATTTGGGAATAGTGCTGACAGCATCACATAATCCTAAAGAATACAACGGATACAAAGTCTACGGCTCCGACGGTATACAAATCAATGAAGCAACAGCTGCGCAAATTGCTTCTAATATGGAGGAAGAAAAATATAATACCGCTTATTTCATTAATTCCGCCTGTTTGCCTAATTTATCGGCAGAATTACCTGCACCGGAAACAATAACGCCTACTATTGTACCTTCTTACATTCACGATATTCAAAGTCTTTGGCAACGAAAGATGAACGAAGAAGAAACGTGTAAAATGGCGGCAGCGCAACACAATCTGAAAATTGTCTATACACCGGTCCACGGAACCGGTGCCGCATATTTTCTGCCTCTGCTGCAACATAGTTCTTTCGCCGATATCATAATTGTGAAAGAACAGGCTGAACCTGATCCTGATTTCCCGACTGCTCCCAAGCCTAATCCCGAATATCCGGAAGTACTGCTGCCGGCAATTAAACAAGCTGAAGCAGTAAATGCCGACATTGTTTTAGTTACAGACCCCGATGCCGATCGCTGTGCTCTTGCTCTGCCTGATACTACCGGTGAATGGCACCAACTGAGCGGCAACGAAACAGGTGCTTTATTGTCGGCAATTTTAATTGATAATGCCCGCAGCTGTCAACGCCGCTTAAATTCTGACGATTATCTCGTAAAAAGTGTAGTTACCGATGATTTCGGCGCCGCTATTGCTAAAGCTAACGGCCTAAGTGTCTGCGAATCTTTGACCGGATTTAAAAACATTTGCGGTACTATACCTAAGCTCCGTGCCCAAGGCAAACGCTATTTCTTCGGTTACGAAGAAAGTGTCGGCTATTCATACCCTGATTTCGTACGGGATAAAGACGGATTGGCTTCATGTTATTTATTAGCTATGGCGGCAGCTTATGTTTCGACAAACGGCTGCACTTTATGGCAATATTTCAACGATCTGCAAAAGCGCTACGGTTATTATGTTTCTGCACCCTTCAATATAGTAAACACTGCTTCGGACGGCAATGAACAAATACAGAAAACAGTTAATGAATTCCGCACTAACTCACCTTTGCTGTTAGCCGGAGGCAAATTATTGCAAATATCCGATTACCTTGACGGCAGCATTAAAATTTTTGCTCAGGACGGTACAAGTGTGCAGCAAAAAGATGTGCTTAAGTTACCGAAACAGAATCTTGTAAAATTTTTCTATGACAACAATTTAACCTTGTCCGTACGGCCTTCCGGTACCGAGCCGAAACTCAAATTTTATCTGGACGCCTGTGCCTCTACTCGCGAAACAGCAGTTGAATTATTGCAAAAAGCCGGTAATGAAATTCGTAACTTGTTGAAGCAACAAAAATAATTATTAATCATGCTGAAAAAACTTTTGCAACAACACGGCTTTTTCGCAGCTGTGTTCCCGGCTGTTAGCTAAATAACTGGCAACAGAACGCGCGTTGCTGAAACGTTCAACTTTACCGTTACTGACGAATTTGCTCATAGCACAACAGCCGAATCCTAAAACGGAGGTCTGATCGAGCATCATTAAAACATTATAAAGATTACCCATAACGAGGCTTTCGGCCTCGGCGGCCGAACGGATTTTGGCAAAACCGGTGTTTTCCAAGGCTGAAACTGCATCTTTTTGGCGATACATATAATAGGGCAAATATCCGGCACGAATTAAAGTATTTTGTGCCGTAGTCAGTGTTTTATGTAATTCGCTTTGTACGAACTCCAACTGATTAAGATTACCGGCAAAAGTTCGCAGCAACGAGTCGTTACGAATATTATCCGGAACAGATTTTTCAGCCTGTCTTAATTGCCCCAACCAGGATTTACGCTTAAAAGCTAAAGTATGGATAGTTATGTTTTCCGGATTCAGTTTCATAGCGCAATCCAAGGAATGTAACATATCCTGTGCTTTTTCTCCCGGCAAGCCGAATATCAGATCCATATTACAAACGGGAAATTTTTCCGCTTTCACCAGCTGCATTACCTGCAAAATATCGTCCGCATAAGCCGGTCGTCCCAAATGTTTTAAGGTTTCCGGATTGAAAGTCTGCGGATTGACACATATATGATTAAACCCTGCCTGTCTAACGATTTTCAATTTAGCTGCCGTTATCGTATCCGCTCTGCCGGCTTCAAAAGTTTTTTCGGCGATGTTCTGAAAATTAGGTAAAGTTTGCAAGAATTCAAGCAAGCGCTTCAAATTGTTTTCATCCAAGGCCGAAGGTGTTCCGCCACCGATATACAAAGTTTGAATATTCCCGTTAATCAGCGGCCAAAGTCTACTGATTTCCTCTATCAGCGAAGTGATATAGTCCGTAATCAATTTCGTCTCGGCTTTTATGCCGTCTCTGGGGGCAAAAGAGCAATAAGCACAGCGGGTAAAGCAAAAAGGAATACCGATATAAACCGATAGTTGTTTGCCCTCATGTCTACCGTAGCTTTTCTGCAAACTGCTTTCCAACAGCCGATTTTCATTACAAGCTGTAAGAGTAACTAAAGCTGCTTTATCACTGCTTAAATTATAAATTACCTGCAAATACTTTTCTGTTAATTGCCATAGTTTGCTGTCATTATAAGCCTTAAGCGGCAAACGTAAGCTGCTTAATTGCTTAAAATCGCTTTCTGTGAAATCAGGCTTGTTGCACAGAGTGGATAATTGCATATAATATTCCTTTGTCCGCTCGTTCTCTTCCGCAAAGAGACCTGAAACTGATTTTTTACCCTGCAATTTCGCTTGCCAAAGATGACGCCAATTATAAATTGTTTGATAAATTTCGCCGGCGATATATGTCGGGCGAATACCTGTCAAACTGCCCCAAGGAAAACGCAAATTTTCAATTAAACACAACAAATCATAGAGTTGCTTTTTGAGCAAACGGCTGACTTGCAATAAATTGAATAATAAGTGCTGCTCGATTTCCTGTTCTATCAGAGCTTTATTTTTCTGTTGCTCGTAATAGTTAATTAATTCAGGCCATTGAAAGTTCAATTCCTTTTTTTGCGCTTGTAATTTTTCGCTTATCTTATCGCCGATTTTAAGGACCGTAGATACCTGCTTAAATGTTTCATTCTGAAATAATATTTCAGTTAAACAGGTCGGTGAACTTAAATTTTCTCTGCCCGCATTAACTTGACTGATTATTACGACTTTTTCATTTTGCGCCGCTGCCGACTGCAACAAGCGGGAATTTGCCGGTAAATCGACATTCAGCGAGGTTTCATTAATAGTGCTGATGCCATAAAACAGGCGCAATATATCCTGCAAATTATAAAATTCCTGATGGCCAAGAAGTTCAAGTTGTAAGTTCAGTCGATTAGACATATTATTTTCTTTCTTTCAGTTGTTCATTAAAATATGCGATAAGTAACTTGCTCACTTCATCATAAGAGACAATGCCGCGCGCATCACCGTTAGCTCTAATAAAAGTATCATTAAGGTTTTGACTTTTTTGAGATATAGGTCGTCTGCTGTATCGCTGATAATAATCGTTGGCCGCTTTAACATCTTTTTTAGCCTGCGGCGGTAACTGACGATAAAGTTGTAAAAAGACAGTTTTATCGGCTTTATAAAGGTCATTGGCCAGATAAATCCAGGCGTTCAAATAAGCTGCATAAACAGCTCTCTCATCATCACTTGAACTTAACGTTAAAAATGCCAGAAAGTTCGCTTCATCTTCATGTGCAAAAAAGCGTTGATGCGCCAATTCATGGGCCGCACTGAAAAGCGTAAAAGGCGCAGCTTGAGCGACATTAACATTAGCCTCCAGTAATAAAGGCATATACATGCCGTTGGTTAAAGTATATGACCAATAATGCGACATACTCACAGCTTTTACTTTCAATGTCTGACCTGCTAAAAATTCATATTTTCGCGCTGCAAGACGATAAGCATTAACGGCTAAATTAAATAATTTCTCATCCGAATCAGGAAAAATAATCTTTTTATCTTCCATAATTATTTTCCGGCTGGCGGACCGGTCTAACGAGGCTTTACCGGCATCTACGGCCGACTCCAAGTGACAAAGTTTATTCAACTTTTCTACCACAATTTCACTTGCCTGTTTTAAGTCTTTTTTTTGCCAATGCTGCGTATCATAATGTAATTTATCGGCCAGAGTCTCACGCTCAAAGTTATAACCGTGAAACAGCAAATAGGACGAGAAAGCATACGAAAAAAGAAAGAGTATTACTAATAAAAGACGTCCCGTATAACGACAATAATTGAGATTATGTTCCTGCCATTTGCGAATATAAGAGCGATTGAACAAATGAAACAGCGCAAGCCAAGAGGCAGCAAAACGAATTATTGTATAAATCAACCAATAAATTAATTTATATGCCAAAACCAAGGGCAAAAGCCATGCTAAAAGTTCTGTCAACGAAAAAGGCAGTAAATTAGTAATGAATCGTATCGGCCAGGCAATAAACGGTGTCACGTCCGTTGCCAAAAATTCGAAAAATTCCGTGTCACCTCTTTTGAAAACAAGCAAGCAGAATAAAAACAACGGTACAGCAATTATGACCGCCAGCTTAGTAACAAATAAAAAGTATTTTCGATATGACACGAGTCTTCCTTTCCGAGCAACAATTAAACTTTATCATTAAATCCGACTTGCAATAATCTGTTTCGAATCGGAATTATAATTTGATACCTATCTTAATTAAACTTAAAGATTTTTTTCACTACATGATAGAACATGCCGATCGCCTTATTTCCCAGAGGTAAATTAAGCAGAACATTAGGCAAAGAGCGTCTGACCGCTGCATACATTTTTTTGTCGAAAGTTTGTAAAAAGTACCATAAATCGCGAATTTTCTCTTTTGCTTCCGGTGTATCAATCATAATCAGATGAACTACACTTACCGTATACATTGCTGCCAAATAGTGCATCAAATATTGGCGTATCTTCTGATTTTCCTTTCCCGGAAGATCACTGTACAAATGGTATGCCTGCGTTAAAAGCTTGGTAACTCTAATTTGCTGATCAATCCTTTTAATGAAATTATTTTCATTAACCGACTGATCGTCCCGTCCAACTTCATAGTGATACAATTCTACCGGCAAATAGTAAATTTGGCGGCAGTAAGGTAAGGGTATATAAGCCAACAAATTATCGACGTAAAAGCAATGTTCCGGCAATACCAAAGAGGCATCATGTAAAATTTGGCGGCGATAAATCATCGAATGCATCGTCAAATAAGTACCCTGCGTAAACGATTTACTTTCATGAAATTGGAAGAATTTTTCAACCGGTACCTGTCTCTTCAGGGAAATCCGATTTTTACCTTCTTCGATATTTTCATAAGTATAATCAACTAACAAAAGATCGGGTAAAGGACTGCTTGAATCCTGCAAAAAAGCTTTTCTCATTGCTTTCAATTTGTCCAAAGTAAGTGTCAAAGCCTGAGGATTCAACCAATCATCAGCATCCAATACGTAATAGTACATCCCGACGCCATGTTGCATACCGTAATTAACGCCGGAACCGTGACCGCCGTTTTCCTTATTCACAACTTTAAACATCTCAGGATATTTGTCGACATACTGTTGCGCAATTTCAGCAGTATTATCTTTCGAACCGTCATTAACAATAATTACTTCCAAAGATTCTTTAGCAGCTTGGTCAAGTTCTGTAAAAGGCTCCAAAGACCGCGGTAAAAATTTAGCAGCATTATATGCCGGTACGGCAATAGTCAAGATTTTATTGTCCACCAATTCTGTTTGAATGTCTGTAATCTTAAATTCTCTACCTTCTTTTTCCATAAGTTCCTCTCTTCTTATTGCTGTTGCATACCGCCGGAATTATTTCTGTCAGTACGATAAGTTACAGTCTTGGGCATCAACAAATAAATTTCCCGGCTTATTTTTGTGAAATTACCTTCCAAAACAAAAGCAACACCGGAAATAAAGTCCAAGCTTCTCTGGAAATCGGAAGCATTCATATTGCTCAAATCACAAACTACCGACGCCCCCCGTTTGAAATGGAACGCTATTTCCTGCGCACCTGCGATATCTTTAGCCTCTACCAAAACGATTTCTCCGTTAGTAGGCAAATTCCGCAGATAAGCAGCAGCTTGCGGATTGACGGAAGTCGCAGGTACCCGGCGCACAGACTCGCGCTGTCCGTCGGCGGCAGCTGCCTCATAATTATCATTATACTCACCGTCTTCATCGCTAACCGGTTTTAAGATGTTCTTGAAAAAAGCCATAATTTGTCTCCTTTGTATTTATACTGCTAATTATGTTACTTGTTGCCCGGCTTTTACCTGGCGCGGATTCAACACAATAATTGCTCCGTCCTTAATTACCGTTTCTTTTTCATTCAGTCCTTGAATAATAGCATTTTGTTCATTGCTCTCCAAGACTCTGACTTGTTCTTTCTCAATGAATCCTGCCTTGACCACATAAATATAAGCTGTACTTTCACGATTAACATTATCATAAAGTAAAGCTGCTTTAGGAATAATCAAGCCACTATGTGTCGCTTTAATCAAATTAGCTTTGATTGCTACTTTATCAAGCAGACTTTCAACATTTCTATCACACTTCAAAAGTAACAGAACACCCGAAGCATCCGGTGTAACGCGCAGAAGATTACACTTTTCGATAACTTGACCTAAACCGGCTACTTCCAATTTATAATTATTATTTACAGTAAAATCGCTGGTTTTAGCATTGGCAACCTGCAAAAGAAAATACTGGTAACGCGTGTCAATCAAACGAATAATGGGCAACTTTTCTTTAATCTTCGTCCCGTTAGTCGAAACTGAAGGTTTCGCAGCATTATAATAATTTATAAACTGATCATAACTCATACTTTGAATTGTTTCCGTGTTAACGTCAATAGCCAGTGGATTAATCTTATAGGAAATCAATCCGGCTGTCGGAGTTTCAATTATTCTGGCTTTTTCTTTAAGTTCATGCGCCAAAACTTTTTGCTCCGTACGTAAATTTTCAATCACCGGATCAGCCAAATTCATTTGTTTCAATGAAAAATTCCGTTCCTGCATCAATGGTTGTAAATTATAAACGTATGTATTGAGATGCGACAAAACATTATGACTTAAATCATGCCGTAAAAGATTAATTGTCGGCAACATGGAGCTGTCGGATTTACTGAATAACTGATTCGCCTGCAAATTTCGTCCTTGTTTCAACATAGTTAAAATCTGTTCTGAAATTTGCTGTTCAATATTATCATTCTTACTCTTAATATCACTGATATCAACTGTCACTATATTGGCAACTTCCTGTTCGGCAGCTACCAAACTGCCTTCAGCTTTAATCGCCTGCAATTCGCCGGCAACAGGAGCATACAAAACTCGCTCTTCCCGCGCAACAAAGCCGAAAGACGAATATTTTTGTTCCAAATCGCCGTTCTTCAATATATACAAATGAATTTTAGCCCTTGTTTGTTGCATAATAACTCCGGCAACTGCCAAAGTCAGCAACAACAAACTGCAAGTGAAACAAAAAACAGTTATACGTCTGCGTCTTTTTTCCTGCTTCTGTAATTTAGCAATGGAAACATCCAAATCACGATTAATTTGTTCTAAATTTTTCTTATTAATGTCATTTGTTACTGCGGATCCTATACGGTCTTTTTTATTAAATGAAGGCAAAAGACTGATCAAAGTTCCCAAAACTATCTCATAAAAATTATGCAGAAAAGATTCTTTTTTCGCCTGTTGCAGCTTCTTCAGCTGCTTCTGCTCCGGTCTCTGTTCTGCAACATTGTATTTTTGCATCACAGACTGAGGATTATACGCCGGATAAGTATCTTTAACAGCGGAAGTACGTTTATTATTTGCCGCTTTTCTTTTTTTGAAAAAAGAAAGCGATTTTATCAACGGCATTTCCGCCTTATGTTTACCGGATTTATTTCTTTTATTTAAAGCAGTTCCGACAGCAGCCAATAAGCCCGTTATTTTTAACTTTTTATTAGTAGAAGTCAAGTTCTTTCGTTCGCTCTTTAATGTCCCGTCCGGCATTAAAATCCGTTCATCTGCGAAAGGTCCATTTTGCAAAGGCGCAGGCATGGACGCGCCGCCTGAATTTCTCCTGTTTTTCAAGTTTGCTAAATTACTTTTGTGATATGCAAAATTCGGGTCATCGGTCGTTATAGCCTGCATTCCCTGCTGAAATTCTTTCTCCAAATTGGCGAAAGAATTATTATTTTTCATGCGTTGGCGCAGCAAAGCAAAGCTGCTGTTGCCGCTTTGCTCATAATAATAGTTATCCAACCTGGCCTCATCCTGCTTTTCTACATTTTCAGCAATTTGTTGTTGTTTTTTACTCAACTTTTTACTCAAATTGTCCGCCAGATGCTTTACCGGTAGTAAATTGCTTAAACTAAATTTTTTACCTGCCATCCCTATCACTCAAATCATCAATTAAATATGTTAAGTATAACATTATTCTGCTGCAACTTGCTTAAGAAAGCTGAAATAATCATGTATTTTGTAATTCCTGCGTCGCCAACAAAGCTGCAAGTTTAACATTTTCATAAACAACTCCTCCCTGCATATAAGCAGTATAAGGTGCTTTTATCGGGCCGTCAGCACTTAATTCCAAAGAAGAACCTTGAACAAAAGCACCGCAAGCCATAATCACATCGGCATCATATCCGGGCATAGCCCACGGTACCGGCTTAAAATGGCTGTCAATCGGTGAAGCTGCCTGAATTGACTGACAAAATTTAATCAAACTTTCAGCATCATTGAATTCCAATAATTGCACAATATCTGAGCGTATACCCAAAGCTTCAGGTTGTGAAATAACATTATGCCGCGAAAACCATAATGCCGAAAACTCCAAGCCTTTCAAGCACTCTGCTACAACATGCGGGGCAAAATAGAATCCCTGGATAATATTACGATTATAACCCAGACTCGGGCCTACTTCTCCGCCAATTCCGGGAGCTGTCAAACGACATTGTGCCTTTTCCACCAAGTCCCCTCTGCCGGCAACATATCCGCCGGAAGGTGCCAAGCTGCCGCCGGGATTCTTAATTAATGATCCGGCTATCAAATCAGCGCCTACTTGCGTCGGCTCCATAATTTCCGTAAATTCGCCGTAACAATTATCGACAAAAACTATAACTTCAGGCTTATATTTTTTTATTGCTCTAATTACCGGTTCCAACTCACTGATTGTAAAAGCATTGCGTCTTTGATAACCGCGCGAACGCTGCAAATGAACTAATTTAGTTTTATCATTAATATTAGCTAAAATAGCCGGAATATCAGGTTTGCCGTCCGCTGTTAATTCAACTTGCCGATAGCTTACCCCGAAATCTTTAAGTGAACCTGCATCGGCCGCACTATCATCACCTATACCGATAACACTGTCCAATGTATCATACGGCTTGCCGAAAGCTGCGAGCATTTCATCACCCGGCCGCAGACAGGCATATAAAGCTACAGCTATAGCTTGGGTTCCGGCGCTGATACTTAAACGTACTAAAGCCTTCTCCGCTCCGAAAACCTCAGCATAAATCTTTTCAATTTTTTCTCTCCCCGAGTCATTGTAACCGTAACCGGTGGTAGCAGCAAAATCAGTTTCAGCAAATTTATATTTCTGCATTGCCTTTAACACTTTAAGTTGATTGAATATTTTGTTTGATTCTATTCTGGCAAAACTCGCTGCTAAATCTTTTTCTACATGTAACGCTTCTTCTACTAATTTAGGCGATATATTCCAAGCGCTGTATGCTCTTTTCTCAAGTTCCAATTTATAATTTTCTATATTGAAATTTTCCATAATCTCTCCTGTTTCGCTTCAACCGATTTTCAGTATCATATTGTCGAAGCGATGAAATACAGCTAATAATTATAAAGGTTAATGTCTGATTGAGCAAAAATATTATATCAGTCGAAATCTCGGGTGCCTTATAACAGTAAAAATAAAAAGCAAATCATATTGACGAAGTCCGAAAAAACATTTATTATTCTGTTATTACAGTTTTGCGGTCGTGGCGAAATTGGTAGACGCGCAGCGTTGAGGTCGCTGTGGAGTAACATCCTTGCAAGTTCGAGTCTTGTCGACCGCATTTAAGCTACTTACTTTCAAGTAGCTTTTTTTCATATTTCGACGTCATTAAATTTCCTATTATGTAAGTACCCGCATAAGTATCTTTCTATAAATTTCAAGGTGCTTGGCTGAATGCTTCTTCCTTCGATGCGACTGCTTCCCGTGTCCTTCTTAGCCTCTTTTTATGCAACGAGCAAGTTAAGATAGTAAGTCGCCGTCAGCCTGCAAATTTGCTTATGAAGCAAGTTTAACAGAGGCAAGGACAAGGTAAAGCCGAATTTTCGTACAAAAATTCAAAATAAATTCGCCGCATTAAACAGTTGCAGCAAGTTGCAGCAAATTAAGTTACGCAAAAAAAAGCAAAGTCGCTTGTAATAGCGCTTTGCTGATTTATTGGCTTAAATCCATCCAACCATTTAATAGTCAATATAGTGTTCTAATTCCCAACGGGAAACACTCTGTGTATATTTGGCCCATTCCAACTCTTTCGACTCGATAAAGCGCCGAGTCAAATGCTCACCTAAGGCTTCCTGGATCAATTTGTCTTCCTTAAAAGCTTTGATTGCATTATGTAAAGTTGACGGTAAAGGTTGAATTCCGGCGGCCAGTCGTTCAGTTTCCGTCATTTCGAAAACATTGCCGCTGATAGGAGGCATCGGCATTTTGGCCTGTTTAATTCCGTCCAAACCGGCTTTTAATGTTGCAGCCAGCAACAAATAGGGGTTGGCTGTCGGATCGGCCGAACGTAATTCCAACCTTGTTGTCAGTTCACCGGCTGAAGGTATACGGACCAAAGGTGAACGATTTTTCAAAGACCAGGAAATATACACAGGTGCTTCAAATCCGGGAATTAGACGTTTATATGAATTAACTGTAGGATTACCGACAGCTGTTATCGCCCGAGCATGCGTCAATATGCCGTTTAAGAAATACAAAGCGGTATCCGAAAGCCCGTTTTCAGCCGCAGCATCGTAAAAAACGTTCTTGCCGCCTTGGAATAAAGACATATTGGTATGCATACCGTTACCTGCTTCACCTTGAAGCGGTTTAGCCATGAACGTGGCACATAATCCGTGTTTTTTCGCTACTGTCCGAACAACCAATTTGAATAACTGTACTCTATCGGCAGTGGTTAAAGCATCATCGAATTTGAAATCTATTTCTTGTTGACCGTTACCTACTTCATGGTGAGCAGCCTCAACTTCAAAGTCCATGTCTTCCAGAGTTTCAACAATTTCTCTCCGGCACTTGGCACCTTCATCACTGTCTGTCATATCGAAATAAGACGCATGGTCACAAGCTTCTGTCGTCCAATTACCGTTTTCATTCAATTTGAATAAGTGAAATTCAGCTTCAAAGCCGATATCAAAATCACTGTAACCGAATTCTCGCATTTCAGCCAAAACACGTTGAAGATTGTTACGCGGATCGCCTGCAAAAGGTGTTCCGTCAACATTATGCACACTGCAGGTCAAACGACCGATTTTGCCTGATGCTCCATCCTGCCACGGCATAACTATCCATGTCGACAAATCAGGATACAATACCATATCACTTTCTTCGATTCTCACAAAACCGTCAATTGATGAACCGTCGAAACGAATCTCATTAGTCAAAACCTTTTCCAATTGACTTGTCGGGACTTCGACGTTTTTCATTGTTCCGTTAATATCAGTAAATGCCAAGCGCAAAAATCTAATATTATTTTCTCTGACGCTGTTTCTGATATTTTCTGCTGTAATTTGCTTACTCATACTCACTAACCTCACGGTAAATTCAATGAAATTAATAATAATCAAGTAATGTGATATCGTCAACATTTATTACCGTAACTCTGGAATATAGTAAAACAAAATTTTATTCCTTCCGGGTCTTGGAATTTCTAAAATCTAAAGTGAAAATTCGCAATATTGAGCGTTTTTTGTTGTATCCGACAAGATAAAAGAACTGATTATTACTGTGCAATGTATATATTTCCGCCGGCTCAGTCTTTAATTCCGGTAATTTTAAATTATGATAAGTTTCGGTTGACAGATTATAAAGTGTCAGCTTATTATTTCGCAGCACTAATAATAGATTATTTCCTAATTTATACTCACTGATGTTATGCTTCTCTTGATTACTTTCTACTGATTGAGCTCTTAAACGCATTAAATGTAAAGGTTTATTTTGTAAAATCCATAAACTGTCTACGCTGTGCCAAACCGTAAAATCCTGATTAATTTGAATTTGTGATAATTTAAGCTCATAAGGTACTTGAACTTCTATTTTGTTTTCGTGCTCTAATGTTTCAAGTGTTAATTTGCTTCTCGGTATAATTAACGAACTATCCGGATTTTCGGGGTTAGCTAACTTAATAGGCGGCAAAACTTCAGTATCAATTAAATATCCTTGCATGATATTTTTATTAGTTACAGCAATTTTTGTCAGACGTTCCTGCTTAACATAGAATTTATAGAAACATGTCTCTAAATAAGAGATGCTATCGAATCTGTATTTATCAGCCTTTATGTATATTGTGTCATTTACTAAATATGCTGTGAGTTTATAATCAAATTCTTTATTATCGGTGCCGGGAAAAACAAGCACAGGTTTATCCGATTTTTCTAAAGATAATAAATTGAGTTGTTCGCCTTGCTCGGGAGCATTGCGACTTGCACTACTTCGGCGATAAGTGCTGAACAGCAAATACTTCTCGCTTACCTGCAACTTTTTTATTGCCATATATTCCGAACCTGAGGCAGTATAAAGTAAAGTATCTTCTTTACTTATGAGGTTATAACAACGAATAGTGGTTTGATATTTGTCAACAAAGTCCACCTTTTTGCCTTTACCGCTTTGATCAGTCAGTATAGAAGCATAATCTAAAACATAATATAACTTATCATCAAATAAACAATAATCGCTTGCTTCCGCCCCTTCGGGTAATGTTAAAGTATAAGCTTTAAGTTTATTCTTAACATCGTCTTCAGTCTTCTGCGTAAATTGTTGAAATTTTATATTCTCCGCTGTACAAAAATTTTGGCGACTGATTTTTGCTTTATTTTGGCAGGAAAGCGTAGTTGCAAATAATAACACACTCACTAACGAACTGAATAGGCGTTTCATTTTATCTACTCCTTATCAAACTGTCAAATAAAATGCGATAATTTATAATTTTATTTTATATAACGTCTTTCAAGTTGTCAATCAAATATCTTTATATATTTTAGCGAATATCATTGTACATTTTATCCAAAAATATAGGCTCTTTAATCACTAAAAGAACGAAATATACTCTGCCAGAAAGCTTGCTCTTCTCTCGGGGCGTGACAAACTTTAGTACTTAAATAGCGATATTTTGTTTCATAAAAGCGTAACAGCAAGGCGGCATATTTTCTCTTGCCGGCACATGAACAAGCGGCCAATTCTCGCCGAGAAATTACCGGCAGACTTTCCGGCGCAGCTTTTTTCGCAGCAAAAGTGATGTCGGCTTGTAAACCGAGGGCAAGTAAAGATAACAAGTAGCTCCATTCTTTATTTTTTCTTTCACTCTCAGTCAGAGCAATTGCTTCCCGCCATATTAACTGTAAATCAGTGTGAATCGGTGAATGTGGAGGTAAATTAGCTTGCCATCTTGATAATTTCTCCCAAAAATTTTTATCGTCCAAAATTGTTCCACCGGTACGTTCTATGTAAAACTTGCGCAAATCTGAAAGAGGAATTTGCTGCAAATCCAAAGCTCGGTACGGTTGATTTACGATTAATATTATTTCCTGTACTCGTCCTTTGTCTTCCACCAAAACTTCGCCCAAAACGGCAAAATCATGCAGCCATAAAGCTAATTTCAGTTTAGCATTCAGCTGCATCGGTTGCGCAATAATAAATAAAGGCGTACGTTCATGGTAGTCATCGGCTGCTATTCTGGGATCTGCTGCTAAAATGCGCCAAATACTTTCTCCGCTCAGCCCGGCGATAACTACGCTGTCATAATTCTGCAAATTGCTATGTTCTTTTATGCCGTCCGATAAAAAGCACTTGACATTAGTTAAGTGCAACTGAGCTATTAAATCGTCGGCACGTCTTAACGGTTGAGCAGCAATATCGGAAGCATATACCGACTTATGCGGAAAATAAGAAGCATAAGCAGCTGCCACCAAGCCGTGATCACACGCCAAATCGTGCAAACCGGTACTCGGTAAGAGCCTTAAGATTTGCACGATTAAATCCAAGCGCGGATCCAAATGCCTATTCAACGCCATATATTTACAATCAATCCATATAGCCCCGTAAATGTTTGGAGCGATTGGGATGGCGCAATTTACGTAAAGCTTTAGCTTCTATTTGACGAATGCGTTCTCTTGTAACATCAAATTCTTTGCCGACTTCCTCCAGAGTTCTGGTTCTACCGTCATCCAAACCGAAACGGAGGCGCAAAACTTTTTCTTCTCTCGGAGTTAATGTCGATAATACTTCACCCAATTGCTCTTTCAACAGGGAAAATGCCGTCTGATGTTCCGGTGAAGGTGCATCATCGTCGGGAATGAAATCACCCAAATGGCTGTCTTCCTCTTCACCGATCGGTTTCTCCAACGATACAGGCTCTTGCGAAATTTTCATAATTTCACGAACTTTATCCTCTTTAATTTCAAGGACTTTAGCCAATTCCTCCACTTCCGGTTCTCTACCCAGCTCCTGCAGCAAAGTTCTTTGAGCCCGAACCAACTTATTAATAGTTTCTACCATATGCACAGGAATACGAATAGTACGAGCCTGATCGGCAATAGCACGAGTAATCGCCTGACGGATCCACCAAGTTGCATATGTACTGAACTTAAAGCCCTTGGTATAATCGAACTTCTCAACAGCTTTTAACAGACCGAGGTTACCTTCCTGAATCAAGTCCAGGAAACTCATACCTCGACCGACATAACGTTTCGCAATTGATACAACCAGGCGTAAATTTGCCTCACACAGATGATCTCTGGCTTCAATATCGCCTTCCTGCATCCTCTGAGCTAACTCTTTTTCGCCTTCAGCGGTCAACAAATCGACTTTGCCGATTTCTTTCAAATACATACGCACCGGATCATCAACGCCGATAATATCGTAAATAGCAGATTTGTCTTTGTCGTCTTCTTCCAGATCTTCGATATCCGCATCTTCTTCGCTAATTTCAATATTGCGTTCGTTCAATTCTTCCAGCAAAGCTTCACTGTCTTCCGGTTCCAACTCATATAATTCGATTTGCTCATTGATTTCACGCATCGAAACGTGATTATCATTATTTTTAGCAATTTCGGTCAAATTTTCCAAAATTGTCGCTTTGGCATCATGACTGGCTAAATGTTTACAAGCCAACAAAGCTTTTTTACGTTCGTCATCCGTTGCTTCCAACAAATCCTCATCGTCTTCTCCCCGCATCACCGTATCATCTATGTTGGAAAGCGAATTAAAGTCTATGTCGGTATCGACATCAGCATCCTCATCTGTAATATTGCCGTCAAATTCCGGTTCTTCTTCCTCATTGGTTTTGTCATCTGCGGAATAATCGTCATCCAACAGGGCTTCTGTATCTTCTTCCTCTATTTTCGCATTTTTTTCGTTTTTGCTTTTCTTAGCAGTTTTTACGCTTGATTTTGTAACTTTAGCAGACTTGGTAGCCTTGGAAGCTGATTTTTTCTTGTTATCAACCAAGTTCTCCTCATTTTGTGTCTTATCATTCTCTGAACTTACAGTTGTTGTTTTTTTCACCATAAAGCACCTGCTTTCGCTATTTGTTTACGCTTATATTTGCCTATAAACATACATGGTTAATTATACCACAATCCCGGTTTTTATTTATTTTGCTTATTTCTTGACGGTATCCGGCAATAGGTCGCTGTCCGTCGCATCGTATATCACAATATATCAACGTTTCAATTCCCAGAATTTGCGGCTCAAACTTTGATATTGCTGCCGTAACTTATCTTTTTCCGCTTCGGAGCTGAAATCATCATTACGCAAACGCCAGGAAATATAATTAATTCGTCGTTTTAATTCATATCGTTGTAATTCCGATAAATTGTGGCTTAAGCTCTCTTGGCTCAGCTTACTGTCTTTTATCGAAGATTCCTGCAAAAACAAACGAGTGATTTGATCTTTATCCTTCAACGAAACAGCTGAATTACTTAAAATATTAAGTAAAGTCGGAGCATCAAAAGTATTTTTCATTAAAGCTTGCCGGCATTGAAGCCAAAGTGCTTGTATCTCTTTGACATTCTGCAAACAATTATCAATCGCCGCCGCAAAATTTTGATAAAGTGAATTATCATTGCAAAGCAACCATAAAATATTAACAAAGGCCGGCGGAATAGCCATACTCGGCTCATTAACCGGAGGCTGTTGCTTAACTTCCGGTAAAATTACTTTAGCTGCTTCAGGTCTTTCCATTTCTCGAGTTTCATAACGTAAACTGCGCTGATACTGTTGAAATTCCTGAGTATTCTTATAATATTTCACTTCATCGGCAATCGTCGACTCATCATAAGAGGCAACTAACTTACAAACTTCCTTCAAAGCTCTGGCATATTCCAAAGGACTGTTAATTGCTGCCAAAATTCTGATAGCTGCCTGAAAAAATACCGACTCATCAAAAGAACCGTCAGCCTGTTCGGCTTGAGCGAAAGCCGTATTTAAGCGCCAGTTCAAAGCCGGTTCCGCCTGTAAAATTAAATTGTTAAAAGCCTCAATCCCAAACTTTTTCACAAATTCATCCGGATCTTTAGCCTGCTTAACTTTTAAGACTTTAGGGCTTAATCCTTGTAACTCCAGGCGTTGCAGACTCAAATATGTCGCTTTTTGTCCGGCAGCATCGCTGTCCAGGCACATTATCACCTGTCTGTCCAAAAGCTTTAATAAACGCACCTGTTTATGTGTAAGGGCCGTACCCAGACAGGCTACAACATTATGGTAACCGCGACTTAATAGGCTTATAGCATCCATATAACCTTCTACAACCAGAATTTCAGGCGCATTAAATTTCTTAGCAAAATTATAAGCGTACAAATGCTCACCTTTAGTATATATAGGCGTTTCAGGCGAATTAATATACTTCGGCTTGCTGTCATCAAGTACCCGTCCACCGAAAGCAATTACCCGGCCATAGCGATCCATGATCGGAAAAATTAAACGTCGACGAAAAAGATCATATAAACTGTTGTTCTTAATCCGCACCAAACCGGAAGCCAGCATTTCCTTTTCGCTGAATCCCGATTTTTGTAAATATTTTACCAGCAAATCACGTTGATCCAAAGCTGCGCCCAAGCCGTAATTTCCGCAAGCTGTCGCACTCAACTCTCTTGTACGCAAATAATTAACCATCTCGGCAGCAGCCGGACTTCTTAAAGCCGCATAATAAAATTTTGCCGCCGAATTAGCCAGCAGGAATTGTCTTTTCTGTTCCTGATAATGTTCCTGTTCTTTAGTATTTCTACGAGACGACGAAGCTTGCCAATCAATGTGTAAACGCTTGGCTAAAAACTCCAAAGCTTCCTTCCACTCCAAATGTTCTATGTCCCGGATAAACGCTACACAATCGCCGCCTTTGTGGCAACCGAAGCAATAATATATCTGCTTGGTCGCCGAAACACTGAACGAAGGAGTTTTCTCGTGATGAAAAGGACAAATACCGAAGTAATTGTTCGAACTTTTTTTTTGCAAGCTGACATATTCACTGACCAAATCGACAATGTCAATCTGATCTTTTACTTGCTGATATATATCATCTTTCGTGTATTCCACCACCGTTAAACTCCTCGTTAAAAGGTACAATAACCCCCATCTGCCGGCTGCGTGGGAATATCAACAATGCGGACCGGCTGCACTTTCCGTATCACAACCGCCACCGCAACCGCTGCCGCAAACTGCTACATCGGCAATATCCGGCTGAATGGTAGCCTGCAAGCCGCCGCGTTCTTTAGCTTTAATCCACAAAGAACATTCCAAGCGTTTCTGTTCCATAATGCAACCTATTTTATAGTTCTTATGTAAATCGCTGTTCTGGTGCCAGTTATTGGCCGGACAACCGCCGCCGCAATGATAACGTGACCAACAACCTAAACACTCTTTGGAATTAAGCGTAAAAAGGTCTTTGAATTTTGCCTGTACTTTTTTGTCAAGCTCATCCGGTTCCGTATCATTCACATTGCCCATTATGTATTCTTCTTCTCCCACAAATTGGTGGCAGGGATAGATAGTTCCGTTAGGTGTTACGGCAATATACTCAGTTCCGACGCCGCAGCCTTTATAACGTTTGAAAGCACAGGCACCGCCTTCAAGCTGCACGTTGAAATGGAAGAAACGATAAGGATGCTCACCGTTTTTGGTGTTTTGATAGTGAACTGCCAATTTTTCGTATTCATCCAGGATTTTCGGGATATCACTGTTGCGCAGGCGGAAATCATCCGTCGGTTTAGCTACAACAGGTTCCATACTGATCTGACGCAAATCCAAGTTGGCCAAATGCTTCACATCTTCGCTGAAGTCGGTGTTGTAATGCGTAAAAGTACCGCGCACATAATACTCTTTATTGCCGCGATCCTGTACGAACTTTTTAATTTTCGGCATAACATGGGCATACGAACCGTGTCCGCCGACAGCCGGGCGCAATCTGTCCTGAATTTCCGGGCGACCGTCAATTGAAAGCACGCAATTCTTCATGTGCTCATTAATGAATTTTGTTCGTTCGTCATTAAGCAATAAAGCGTTGGTGGTTACCGTCATACGAATCTTTTTATTATGCTTCGGACCTTCTTCTTCACAGTACAAAGTCAAAGCTTTGAGAACTTTCCAGTTCATCAACGGTTCACCGCCGAAAAAGTCTATATCCAAATTACGACGCGGACCTGAAGCCTTAATCAAAAAATCAACCGCTTTTTTACCTGTTTCAAAAGATAACATATCCCGATGGCCGGTAGCATAATCGCCGCAGGAAGCAAAGCAATATTGACAGCGCAAATTACAGTCGTGGCTGACGTGCAGACACATGGATTTAATTTTCGGCGCAGCCGGATAAAGTTGTTCAGGCTTAATTTCCGCCGTCTTGGCGCCGATATGACCGCTTTCAATAAAAGGCAAAAGTTCCTGCCAGCATTTTTCCAGTTCATCTTTATTCAAGTTATTCATTACTGCCAGCAAATGTCGTTCATCCTCGGCTAAGGTCGGAGGATTGTTGCAATTTACCAACTCCGCTACCGCCTTTAATAATACCCAGGCGTACTCATCACAACAAACCAAAGCTTGGGTTTCAGCATCATATACGAGCTTATCTCCCTGCATTTCAAAACAATGTAACATGTTCTCTCCTCAGCCTTACCGGCATAAAATATAATATTTCAAATAACAATCAGCAAAAAGCTTCCTTATGAGCTCCTTACTGTGAAAAGAAAGAGCCGCAAAACGGCTCTTTGAAAAGTTCTTACAATTACCGTTTTTATTATTCGGCAATACGTTCACAAGGTTGGTTACCTACCGTACAACTTGTCTTACATGCCGACTGACATGAAGTTTGGCATTCGCCGCAAGCTGCACCTACAGCATAAAGCTTGGTTGAACCCTTACTAATCATGGTAAAATGTGTCATTCTACAGCCTCCTCAACTTACTTTTTCTTCTCGGACTTGGCCGCTTGAGCTGTGGTCGGCTGTTGCATAAGATTTATGGCATCACGCCGAAATGTCACCATAGTTTGGGCGACGCTGCTGGCAATAGTGATATCATCGTCTTTAATATTAACGATTTTACCGACTAAGCCGCCGATTGTAATAACCTGATCTCCGACTTTCAGCTTGGAACGCTCCAACTTCTGTCGTTTCTCCGATCGTCTTTGCGGTAAAATCATCACCACATAAAGAACAACCAACATAATAACGCTGAAAGCAACCGTAGCGAGCGTCCCGCCCATCGGCGATTCTGCGGCCAAAACAACATTCCGTGCAGCATTAAGCATAAACAAAAACCCCTTGATCAAACTATTTACTATATTTTAGCTGAAATGACTTGCACTAGCAAGTAAACATAACAGCATTTTTGTGACTCGAGCGGCGGCAGCTACCGTTAATAGCGGTAATCATCTGTTTTTGGTAAAACCTTGTTTATCGCCGTAATTGGAATTGCTGTAAAATTCCGTTCTGAAGTCGAGCGCCGCATCGGCAAAAATCGCCGCCCGTAACTTGGCGGTAAAATTCTGCAGGAATTGCAGATTATGCCACGACATGAGCCTCAAGCCGAAAATTTCCCGGCATTTCAACAAATGGCGAATATAAGCACGGGTATAATTTTTACAGGCATAACAATTACAATCAACTTCAATAGGCTCAAATGCGGCTGCATTTTTCGCATCTCTGATAATTTCCCGACCATGCCACGTTAAAGCCGAACCGTTACGTCCTATTCTTGTAGGTAAAACACAGTCGAACATATCTATACCGCGTAAAGTTCCTTCCAAAATATAATCCGGCGTACCGACTCCCATGAGATAATGCGGCTTATTTTCAGGCAAATAAGGTCTGACGGCATCGAGCATAGCATTCATCAAAGCCGGCGGTTCACCGATACTTAAACCTCCGATAGAATAACCGGGTAAGTCAAAAGCTGTAATTTCTTTAGCAGCCTGTACTCTCAAATCGGCAAACATTCCGCCTTGAATAATACCGAACAAAGCCTGTTTCTGCGGGTTCTGATGGGCCTTGACACATCGCTCCAGCCACCTTGCAGTTCGCTCCATGGAATCTTCTATATAAGCTCGGTCGGCATCATACGGCGCACACTCATCAAAAGCCATTATTATATCGGCTCCCAATTTATTTTCAATCGTGATAGCTTTTTCCGGCGACAGAAACTGAGCCGATCCGTCCAATTCCGAGCGGAAATAAACGCCTTCTTCTTTTATATGGCGTAAATCGCTCAAGCTCCAGACTTGGAAGCCGCCGCTATCAGTTAAAATGGCACCTTTCCAATTCATAAACTTATGTAAACCGCCTGCTGCCTGTACAATATCTTCGCCCGGGCGCATCCACAGATGGTAGGTGTTGGCAAGTATAATACGTGACCCCATATTCCATATTTCTTCCGGTGCCATACATTTCACTGTCGCCTGCGTACCTACCGGCATAAAAGTCGGCGTTTCTATATCTCCGTGCGGAGTATGCAAGATACCTGCACGAGCGCCGCTTTGACGGCAAACATGTTGCAACTCGAACCATACGGGATATTTTTCAGCTAATTCCTGTGTTGTCAGATCTTTGCTCAGCATCATTACCTCTCAATGTTTATTTATTTTTAAAATCGTGCATGTCCTGACGATGAATCAACATTGCATCACCGAAACTATAAAAGCGATAACGTTCTTTAATAGCATGATCATATGCTGCGAAAATTTCCGCTTTTCCGGCCAAAGCCGATACCAGCATCATCAAAGTCGATTCCGGCAGATGGAAGTTGGTAATCATCCCGTCAACAATTTTGAAACGATATCCGGGATAAATAAAAATACTTGTATCTCCGTGTTGGGCCCGTACTTTGCCCTGTTCATCGGCAACTGTTTCCAACACCCGACAGGATGTGGTTCCGACAGCAATAGTTCTGCCGCCGGCTGCCTTACGGGCATTAATAATTTCGGCAGTTTTTTCCGGCATAACGTAATATTCCGTATGCATATGATGCTCTTCCACATTTTCAACTTTGACCGGTCTGAATGTACCTAAACCGACATGCAAAGTCAAATAAACCGGTAAAATATCCATATCTGCCAATTTTTGCAATAATTCTTTGGTAAAATGCAAACCGGCAGTCGGAGCTGCAGCGGAACCTTCTTCTTTAGCATAAACAGTCTGATAACGATTCTGATCCTTTAATTTCTCGTGAATATAAGGAGGCAGCGGCATAGTTCCTGCTTTATCCAATATTTCTTCCCAGACTCCCTGAAATTCAAAATGGACAATTCTGGAGCCGTCATCACTGTAATCCAAAATTTCGGCACTTAATTCTCCCGGAAGAAAAGTAATTTTACTACCTACTTTCAAGCGCCGGCCGGGATTAACAAGGCATTGCCAGTCAGTGGCATTAATACGTTTGAGAAGCAGGACTTCTACCGGCCTTTGCATGCCTGCACGCGTTCCTATCAATCTGGCCGGCATTACCTTCGTATCATTCAAGACCAACGTATCTCCCGGACGTAAAAATTCCGGTAAATTATAAAAATGGCTGTCACGCAGTTCATTCAAGTCATCCACTACCAGAAGTCTTGACTCATCACGCCTTTCCGTCGGGCTTTGTGCAATCAATTCCAACGGTAAATCATAGGCAAAATCACTTGTTTTCACACTAATTTCCTCGGTTCTTCCAACATTAACCTTCTATATCCTAATTAAGTTTTACTTAAGAATAGTACTTTATTATAGCGCAACTTCATAAACACCGTATGTATATCAACGCTTTTATTCCGCTGTCCCTGCTTCTCTTTCTGCCACCAAAGCTTTTTTCCAGGCAGCCAATGCACAATTCTGTCGCTTGGCCATACTTGAATTTGCCGGAAAATACGGTTGAATTTCTTCTTGCAAATATTTGCTTAAGTGCTCCAAACTCAAAGCGGAATAAGACATGCCCTTAAGTTTCTTATCCCGATAAGTTTGAGCAAGCGCCGGCAAGATTCCCATATTTGCCGTCATCGGTTGGAAATCTTTCTGCTCATGCGTAACATAAGAAATCAAAGATCCCAACATCGTTACAGGCGGTAATGGCGGATTTTTTTTGCCCTGTAAACGCATATAAACCGAAATTGCCGCCCAAATACCGGAGCTTATTGCCGGAACATAACCTTCCATCCCCGTTATTTGCCCGGCAAAAAAGAGGTAAGGCAAATTCTTAGTTGATAAATCAGGCTGCAAAAAAGCCGGACTATGCAGATAAGTATTACGATGCATTACTCCGTAACGGGAAAATTCAGCTTGTTTTAACGCCGGGATCAAAGAGAATACCCGTTTTTGTTCCGACCATTTCAACTGCGTTTGAAAGCCGACCATGTTATATAAAGTCCGTGCAGAATTATCCTGTCTTAATTGCACACAGGCATACGGTCTTTTGCCGGTATGCGGGTCAATTAAGCCTACCGGTTTGAGCGGCCCGAACAGCAAAGACTTATAACCGGTCAAAGCTATCTGTTCTACCGGCATACAACCTTGAAACAACAATTTCTTTTCAAAGTCGTGCACCTCTGCCCTTTCAGCATTGACTAAAGCATCATAGAAGATATCATACTCTTCTTTAGTCATCGGACAATTTAGGTAGGCCGCTTCACCTCTTTCGTACCGTGACATGTAAAAGGCTCGTTCCATGTCCAGCGAATCTTTTTCAACTAAGGGTGCCTGAGCGTCAAAGAAATACGCCTGTGCTGTATCGTTGCCCGCTTTTTTCAACGAAAGCTGCAAATTATCTAAAAATTTTCCGTCACTCAGCGGACCGGTCGCTACTATTTGATAATCATGTTCTGTAAGTTCTGTTGCTTTTTCAGAACGTAAATTAATCAGTTTTTCCTGTTTTATCGCTTCAGTTACTGCAGCTGAAAAAGCCGTACGATCAACAGCTAAAGCCCCGCCTGCTTCCACTTGGCAATTTTGGGCAATTTCCAATAATCTTGAGCCTAAGGCCGTCGCTTCCGCTTTAAGCATGCCGGAGGCTACATACGGTCTTTTGGCTTTCAAAGAATTGGAACAAACAAGTTCCGCCAAATAATTGCTTGTATAAACAACTTTCGGCGAAGTAAACTTTTCTTCGATCAAGTCTACTGTAACTCCCAGTTCAGCCAAAGTTAAAGCTGCTTCACATCCGGCTAAACCGCCGCCGTAGATAATTACTTCACTCATTCGTCAGCCTCTGATTTCTCTTTTTCATCTTTTTCACTCTTAGCAGTTTTGGCTTTAGTTTTCGTCTTAGTTTTCGGCTTTTTTTCTCGCGCTGTTGTCTTTTTATTTTCAGTTGCATCAGTTTCGGAAGTTTCATTAACTTCGGACTGAGCTTTTTTATTTTTCTTGGCACGAGAAGGACAATTTTCGTTGGAGCATATCACGCTCTTTTGCCGACGATAAATTCTTTCTTCCTTATATGCCCCGCAAAGTTCACATTTTTCGGCAAGCGGTAAATTCCAGCTGATAAACGCACAATTGGGGTCAAGCGATTTATCGCAAACATAGAATATTTTTCGCCGCTTATGTGATTTCATGGAAATTACAGGTGATGAACACAAAGGACACAAAGCAGCTGTTTTAGTGTATACATTGTGGGTATATTGACATTCCGGGAAGCGTTCGCAAGCGATAAATTGTCCGAATCTGCCGTCTTTGTAAACCAAATCTCCTTTTTGACATTCCGGACATTTTTCTCCTGTTTTCTTGACGGCAAGTTCAACTTTCGCCAAATTTTCCTTCGCGTTCTCAATATCCCGGCTGAAAGGTGCGTAAAATTCTCGCAAAACCTGCACATAATCTTTTTTGCCCGCTTCTACCTGATCCAAATCATCTTCCATCTCTTTAGTGAAAGAAATATCCACGATTTTAGCAAAATTACTTTCTAAAAAAGATGTAACGACCGTGCCTAATTCTGTCGGCTGCAGATTGCGCTCTACCTTTTCGGCGTAACCTCTATCCATAATTGTTCTGATCGTCGGCGCATAAGTTGAAGGTCTGCCGATACCTTTTTCTTCCATTAATTTAATCAAAGAAGCTTCTGTATAGCGTTTAGGCGGAGCGGTAAATTTTTGCTCCTTTTTTAATTTACGAATATTCAGTTCTTCTCCTTCAGTTAAAGCCGGCAAAAGATTGTCTTTTACTCCTTCAGTCTGATTCTCTTCCACATTGCGACTGTTGAATGCCGCTAAAAAGCCTTCTTTCAACAATCTTTCACCCTTAGCCTTGAATATATACGTGTCATTTACCGCAATATCTAATTTTTCTGTAGAATAAAGGGCCGGCAACATTTGTGATGCCAAAAACTTTTGAAATATCATTTTATAAAGCTGAAATTGCTCATTTGTTAAACCTGATTGTACTTTTTCCGGTGTCAATTCAAAATGAGTCGGCCTGATAGCCTCATGGGCATCCTGGCTGGCACCTTTGTTTTTGTAATAATTAGGTTTGGCGGGTAAAGCTGCTTCACCGAATTCGCTTGCAATCAGATTACGTGCCGCACTTAAAGCTTCCTCCGATATCCGCACCGAGTCGGTACGAATGTAACTTATTAATGAAGTCTGACCGATACCTTTAATTTCAACGCCTTCATACAGTTGTTGTGCTACTTTCATGGTCCTTGAGGAACTGAAGCCTAAACGCCAGGAAGCTTCCTGTTGTAAGGTGGAAGTTGTATAAGGTGGCGAAGGCTGACGTTTACGCTCACCTTTTTTGATTGCAACAACTTCGGCTTTTTTGCCCTGCAAATCGTTAAATACAGCTAAAGCTGCCGATTCATCGGCCAATTTATCTTTGACCTGCTTGCCGTTTAAGGATTTTCCGTAATATTCCGCCGTCAAAGCATTCCCGCTCCCATTAACGAATTCTCCGGTAATCAACCAATATTCTTCCGGTACAAAAGCGGCAATTTCCCGCTCTTTGTCAACTAAAATTTTAGTTGCTACGGATTGTACTCTACCTGCAGACAAACCTTTACGTATTTTTTGCCATAAAACCGGACTTAATTCATAACCTACCAATCTGTCCAGTATGCGTCTGGCCTGTTGAGCATTAACCAGATTAACATTTAAGGTCCGTGGCTTTTGTACGGCCTGTCTTACCGCATTTTGAGTAATTTCATTGAACGTTACTCGAACCGGCGCCTGTTCTTCAATATTTAAGACTTTCTCCAAATGCCAACCGATAGCTTCTCCTTCCCGATCAGGGTCGGTAGCAATAAAAACGCAATCGGCTTTTTCGGCTTTAGATTTCAGGTCGCTGATAACTTTTTCTTTGCCGCGCATATTGATATAACGCGGTTTAAAATCGTGCTTAATATCTACGCCCAAGCTCATAGACGGCAAATCACGAATATGGCCTACGGAAGCAGCTATAACATATTCATCGCCCAAATAACGATTAATAGTTTTGGCTTTGGCGGGTGACTCTACAATTAACAACTTTTTTCCCATGTTCTTATCCTCATTACGTGCAGCAATTAATCCTAAAGCAGCATACTACCATTAATTCAGTATATTTGACAAATAGACGAAGATAATTTATCACCATTAGCGAGTTTTGTCATGACTTTAAGGTTGTTACGCCGAATTTTTTCGCAAAAAACTCATGTCGCAGGCGCTCTAAGTGAGATAATAGCGTAATCCCGTCATTTTTATCTTACCTGTCAGTTTCATTTTCTCTAATGTTATCAAAAAGTCCTCCAAATTAATTTTTTGTGTTTGCGAACAGACCCGATACAACTCCTCCTGTACCATACCGTTGTTTAATTGTAATTTTTGCTGAATTTCAGCTGCTAATTTGTCGGCAAACAATTTTTCATCCGCCTCTGCCGGCGCGTTTTTTTCTTGCGGCTCAACAACAATTTTATTTTGTATTTTCATTTCCAATTTATACGATGTATAGCGACAACTTGCCTGTAAATGTTCCAATAATGACTCGGGCGATAAATAAGGCGGACAGCCTTCGGCTATCAGATTGTTACAGCCACAACTGAAAGCTTGATTTACAGCTCCCGGGACTGCTAAAACTTCTCTTCCCTGATCCGAAGCAAAATTAGCCGTAATTAAGCTGCCGCTGCTTTTGGCCGCCTCAACAATTAAAGTCACTTGGCACAGTCCGCTTATTAAGCGATTGCGGGCAGCAAAATATTGCGGTTTAGCCTTTTCCCATGGCAAAAATTCACTGATAGCCGCTCCCCGTAAAATGATTTCCTGTAAAATATCCCGGTGTTTTACGGGATAGCACTCCCCGCAACCGTTAGGCAAAACGGCTATCGGCGTCAAATTAGCCGCTAAAGTATAGCGGTGCGCCGTAATATCACAGCCGTATGCCAAACCGCTGACAATATTAATTTTATAAAATGACAGATACGTTATCAGCTCTTTAATAACCCTCTCGCCGTAGGGTGTCATTTTCCTTGAACCTACTATCGCCAATCCCGGCACTGTACTATGTAAACTCGTTATATTACCCGCGTAGAAAATACACGCCGGTGCTGCTGAAATTTCTTTTAACAGCGGCGGAAAAGTAGGTTCAAAATCCATAACAAAATGTAAGTCTGCCGTCAAATAGCTGCTGTTATTGTTCAGAATACGAATAATATAATGAAAAATAGTTTCAGCTGCAGCAAATCGTTCTTTCGCTTTGTAAAGTAAATTAAGCCGACTGAATGTCGCTCTTTTTTGCCATTCCGCTTCATAATAAAGCAGAACCGAATCGGTAAAACGTAAGCACCAATTTTGCAGAAGTTCCGCTTTTGCCGGGCGCATATCCGGACAATTTTTGATTAATATTGTTAAATTACGCCGAGATATTTGTAATACTTGTGCTAAAAGGCAAAGATATGTACCGGCAACAAAATTCAGGCAATGTAATTCATCGGCTGCCGCTTGTAAATTCCAATCAGGATTGCTATTAATCACATTAAGCGCATTCACGTTGTATTTCCTCCGGTATTTCAATATATGCCGCCGCTTCAATAAAATTCTGTATGTTACATTCTCGTCCCTGAAAATCGGCTAAAGTTAAAGCCAGCGCTCGTAAGTACAGTAAGCGTCGAAATGAAAGGTGACGCGCATAATGCATTGTGTTGATAAAATCCTGCATTTCTGTTGTCAAAACCTGTATTTTGCTCAGTTCTGCCAAATTCAATTGCGCATTCAAACAATATCTGTGACACAAAGAATAATTACGTTCTCTTTGAAAGTTACGACACTTTTGAATATTATCCCGCATCTTTTCCGCCAGCAGAATTTTATCGTGTTTTGACTTATTAAGTGCCGTCTTGTCATCAACAGCTTCAGCTAAGGAATTCGGCGGCAGAATATTAAGTACAGGTAATTCTTCCCGGCGTACAAGGCAAATCATACTCAAACGATCCCACAAGGCTCCGCCTATGTGCTGATTAAATTGTTTAACCCGATATTCCGAACAGTGACAGGCGGCTAGCCACGGTTCGAACAAGTTGCCGCAAGGGCAGGGATTCATGTCACATAAGAGCTGACAGAAAGGTTGTAAGTGGACGTCTGACGGTACAGCGGATGTATCTGTAAAATTATTATCACCTGTATAGGTGAGATTTCTTTGCCAAAATTCTTCCAGACACAAAAGACTTTTGCTGCGAAATTTATTAAGTTCGCTGAGAAATAACAAGCCGCTTTTAAATTTCAGCAATTTGCCGCTTTGCCTTTGACCGTTCCATAACTGCCCGGGCAAGCTGAGGCAACCGACATCCAATAATATTTGTTCCAAGTCACGCAACTCCCGATTATAAGTTTGCCAAACCTGTTTAAGCTCATTTTCTAAAAAATAAACGGCACTATGTAATAATTCCGTTTTACCCGAACCGTTAGAACCGATAAATAGTAAAGGATGACCGCCGGCTAAAGCTATATGCAAACTGCGTTTACTGAAATCCATATTTTTCAATTCTACATAATTATCCAAAGCAATTTGTGCCTGTCGTTCTAAAGAAAGCAGCATACTTCTTTGCCGACTGTCAATTTCTTCTTGCTGATAATCCGGCAGATTTATGCTGCTGCGGGCAAGGCTCGCATTATTCCCGTTATTGGCAATGACAGCGGATAAGTTATGTAAATCTTTTAACTGACTTATACTGAAATAATCACAATTTTTAATGTTCTGCCAATATTCTTCCTTCATATCTGCCGGCAAATAGCATTTTATTTTAGGAAAGTCGGCTAATTTATAAATGTAATCCAATATAATCTTAATTTGTTGCTTATCCGCCTCATATTGCCGATAAGAAAGCAAATCACCGGTATCATTTACCTGACCGCTCAAGCTTAATTCACCGTAACTTAAACAAACAGAGGGCAATTCAATTTGTTTACTGGCAGCCAATATAGCTAAAGCAATAGGCAAATCAAATGTACTTCCCTGTTTCAATTGCGCAACCGGACTTAAATTAACAATAATCTTACCGGACGGGAAACGAAAATCAGCTGCTCTGATAGCAAACTTCACTCGTAATCTTGCTTCTTTGACGGTACTGTCCGCTCCGCCGATAATCCTAAAATCATTAATTCCGCCGCTTAAACAAACGGATATATTACATAATTGCAGTTCCTGTTGATGATTGCGAAATAAACTAAAAATATTGACATGTTGACTCTGACCCATATTAGCTTCCTATCTTTGTATTCATTCCGTCCAAAACAAAGAGCTTGAACGGAACTGTCTTCAGCATAGGGGATAATAAGGTGCATGGCAGTAGAATTTTTATTCAAAAATTCAAATTAATTCCTCGAATCGCTTTCTCAATTTACTTGCGAAAATTTGCCTGAGAATTTTATGCTACACGCTGAAATAAAACAACAAGTCACGGTGAACCGAAGCGGCAAAAAAAATGCTGCCCGTATTTCGGCGCAGCACCTTTATGTTCCGTCATATTAATAAAATCAAACATTGAAGCGGAAAAGAACAACATCGCCGTCCCGCATAATGTATTCTTTACCTTCAGATCTGACCAGACCTTTTTCTTTAGCTTTAGCTAAAGATCCGGCAGCCAATAAATCGGCATAATTGACAACTTCAGCCCGAATGAAGCCTCTTTCAAAATCGGAGTGAATTTTTCCCGCTGCTTTGGGGGCAGTACAACCGATGGGAATAGTCCAGGCACGAACTTCCTTCGGTCCGGCTGTCAAATAGGACATTAAACCCAAAAGTTTATATCCGGCTTTGATAATTCTGGCCAAGCCGCTTTGCTTCAAACCGAGATCTTCCAAGAACATAGCTTTGTCTTCGTCCGGCAGAGACGCAATTTCCGCTTCGATTTCAGCTGAAATAACTAAAGCTTCCGCCTTTTCCGCCTTGGCACGTTCACTTACCGCTTTGACAAATTTATTATTTTCTGCAGTTGCATGAATATCATCTTCGCTTACGTTGGCGACAAACAAGATCGGTTTGGCTGACAATAAGTACAATTCCTGCCAATAATCAGCTTCACTTTCATCACTGACAAAAGAGCGGGCCGAATGATTATCGTTCAGCCAGGAAAGTAAACGTTCCAGGAAATCCAACTCTTTGGCGGCTTCTTTGTTCCCGCCTTTGCAAAGTTTCTCAATTTTGGCAATTCTCTTGGTTAAAAATTCGATATCGGAAAGTATAAGTTCAGTTTCAATAATATCAATGTCTCGGGCCGGATCGGGGCTGCCGTTTACATGTACAATATTCTCATTTTCAAAGCAGCGAACGACCTGCAAAATCGCATCACATTCACGAATATGTGAAAGAAACTTATTACCTAATCCTTCACCTTTGCTGGCTCCGGCTACCAAACCGGCTATATCGACAAATTCCACTATCGCCGGTGTACATTTTTCGGCATTATATAATTTGACTAACGGTTCCAAACGTTCATCCGGCACGTTAACAATACCGATATTCGGTTCAATTGTACAAAACGGGTAATTCGCCGCTTCTGCTCCTGCCTGTGTTATTGCGTTAAATAAAGTACTTTTACCGACATTGGGTAATCCGACAATACCAATTTTCATTTCTTTCTCCCTTGTTCTGCAGTTTAATGCGCAAAGCGGATACTTAACCGGTTATTTGGGCTTCAATTCTGCTGATCAATTCTTGCCGCTCAGGGCAAATTTAAGTAATTTAATGTTCCCGAGGTGATTCGAACACCCGGCCTACCGCTTAGGAGGCGGTCGCTCTATCCGGCTGAGCTACGAGAACATTTACTGTCATATTATAAATTGAATTTCATATTATTGCCAGATTGCACTTGTGCCCTTTATTTGTTTATCGGTCAAGCACATGCTATTATGAAAAAGTCGGTTTGAAGCTGCAGCAACAGGCAGCTTGTATTATTTGAATCGACAATTCAGCGGAGGCGATACTGATGTCCAATAAATGGTTCGATATTATCAGCAAGGAAATGCAACAACCTTATTTTGCCGATTTAGCTGCTTTTGTTAAAGCGGAAAGAGCTAATTATACAGTTTACCCGCCGGCGGATAAGGTTTTTAACAGTTTTAATTTGTGCCCTTTCGACAAAGTCAAGGTTGTCATTGTCGGCCAGGATCCTTATCATCAGCCGCATCAGGCTATGGGTTTAAGTTTTTCTGTAAATAAGGGTGTGAAAATTCCACCGTCTTTGCAAAATATTTTTCAGGAACAAAAGCAATCACCGTCAAGCGGCGATTTGACACCTTGGGCCCGGCAGGGCGTGTTCCTGTTGAATCGGATTCTGACGGTCAGAGAAAATCAACCTCTAAGTCATCAAAATAAAGGCTGGGAGATTTTTACAAGTCATATTTTAGCGGAGCTTTATGCTGTTAATCGACCGTTGGTTTTTATGCTTTGGGGGAAGCAGGCTCAAAGTCTGATGCCCGAAGTTAAGCGGGCTGATCATTTGTTTTTGTGTACCAGTCATCCCAGTCCTTTGGCAGTTTATCGCGGTTTTCACGGTTGCGGCCACTTCGAGCTGGCTAATAAGTTTTTGCAGGAGCACGGTTTGACGGCAATTGATTGGCTGCTTCCCTGATCTGATCGCCTTAGCAAGAGCTTTTGCTCGCTCATCCTGCTTCCAGGCCAATCAATTTGTAATCAGCTCGTAAAGATATTTTTTCAAAGGCCTTGTTGCCGTACTTTCGCTGTTGACCGCCAAAGTACGAGCTTTTTTAGGGTTAACCAGCAAATATTGCCCGTGTTTGCCGTCAGCGCTGTAAGTGCCGTCGGCATATATACGAAATCCGTAACCGTAAGCTGTAGTTGCAGAAATATCGACATGTTTTTCGCAAGTAGCCCGCTTAATGGCATTGCGCGCCAACAGACTGCCGTCGTTTTTGCGTAAAATTTCACCCCAGGAACTCAATTGAGCCGTTGTCAAAAATAAGTCGCTCGCCCCGAATTCATAGCCGGAAGGATCCTGCAACCACTTAACTTTTTCCACCCCGACAGCTTGAAAAACAGCTTGAAGTTGACGACTCAGGCGCTGCTGCAATTGAACTTGTAAGAGTACAGATGCAAGATAGTAGGCTGCATTAGTATATAAAAAAGCAGTTCCCGGGCTTTGAGCAAAAGGCAAATGCAGGCAATAATCCAACCAGTTAAAACATTTTTTCTGCCGTAATTGCTCTCTTTCCTCGCTGAACATATGAGGTTCTGCAAAACCGCTTTGCATAGATAAAAGATCATGTACAAGTTCTTGCATGCCATCCTATCTTATTTATTGCTCCAAAATTTCTAGCAATATTATAGGCAAGATCTACATCACAAGAACTATTCCACATCCCCTTTTTTTCATAACACTTATCGTGCGTTTTGCACTGTGCATCTAATATATCTATCGGACTTTTGCCATTATTACCTTATTTTTCTGCCCTGTACATTTCATTATATGCCAATCCAATTTTAATAACTTCTTCACTTTCGTTATTTCGTCAAAGTCATTAAATACTAAACTACCTTGTTTATCGAGAACAACAGTAGATTTTTATAAGCAGAAAGGCGACAAAAAATATCGCCTTTCAATTATTGATTAGATATTATGACTAACCATTTTCCTCTTACCTAAATATTTTAAATAATAAAGGAACACACAAAATAGCTATTGCTCCTAATATACAAACACAAAATACAAATATCGCTTTCTTTTTTTCATCTGACATAACCGAATACCTCCTATAGTTTGAAACAAGCAACTATTGCACCAATGTCAGCTGCTCCTAAAACACATACACCTCCTATGCATGCTGCACAAACTGCACCTCCTACCGGTTCAGCAAGACATGCCGCAGTACAAGTTCCAGCTATTAAGTATGCCACCGTTCCATTAACTCCCAACAACGCTGCAATACAACCTACTTTATCATACCAACTTTTATTGTATTGTTCTGCACCTATATCCTTTAACCCTCGTATACCTTCTCTTATCTGTCCATTATTAATGTAGTCAATATCTGTTTGCTTATGTTCTATTAATTTTCCATTTTGATAGTTATCAATGATAAACTTATCAAGTTTATCATTATTATAAATTAATGTTTCAGTATATCCCTCAAAAGTATCATTTTCATTAAACATTATGTTTAAGTTACTTAAAAGACTATATTCCCCTCCAACCGAAACATTAACCGATGTATAATATTTTCCATCAATATTTGACTTAACAACATTTATTTCGTTGAAGTTTAAATTATCTATTCCTCCTTTTATTACAATATTTTTATTATAGATTTCATTTTTTGCTAATTCAATGTAAAAGTCTTTTAGTTCCATATCCTTTACATCGTAACTCTTTGAGGCTATTTCTGATATATTTCTAAAGTTAGATGCAATTTCATTTGTAATGGTGTAGCTTTTATTATTAACATCTTCACTTGCATACACTGGAACTATATTAGTTAAAGTACTAAATAATATCGCAAACGCTAATAAGCCTAAAAATGTTTTTTTACAATAATTTTTCATTTTAATATCTCTCCTTTTGATATATTTTTTGTATAAGCATTCATAAGAAACTTAATAACTAAAATTTCTTATACTGAATAATCTCCATTCTTATATCTCTGAGGATTAATATTTTTCATACCGAACACCACCTTTATCAGATTTTCAGTTTACCATTCTCCCCTACAATTATAAGCTACCAATGCTAACTGCCCGGCAGTTGCCACTAAATTGGCTTAGGTACTGTGAATCCAACCATCATCACAAATGCCAATAACACCGATACCATTTTTTCATTTTTCCCATTGCGTAGCCCTCCTTTACTTTGTTTAACCAAAGAGCTGTTTCTTTGATTTATATTTATATTTTACAATTTTACACAAACAAAATCAAGGAATAATCAATTTCCAATTTTTACTTATTTTTTTTATTAATGCAAAAACAAAAATGATAGGTGCAAAAATATAAGCAATCGGCATAATAATCTTTGAATTTATCCCTATAACATCAATTTTTTAAGATAATACTTTCCCTGAAATTGGAAATGTAATTACTGCTAGTCCAAAAGAAATACTTAAACCTATAAACCATCCGGCAAAAGGGTTTATTCTGAAATACTCCGTCATGCAAGAAGTAATATGCTGCGAAAAACGAGACGGGGGTGCGGACAAGCGGCGATTTGACACCTTGGGCCCGGCAGGGCGTGTTCCTGTTGAATCGGATTCTGACGGTCAGGGAAAATCAACCTCTAAGTCATCAAAATAAAGGCTGGGAGATTTTTACAAGTCATATTTTAGCGGAGCTTTATGCTGTTAATCGACCGTTGGTTTTTATGCTTTGGGGGAAGCAGGCTCAAAGTCTGATGCCCGAAGTTAAGCGGGCTGATCATTTGTTTTTGTGTACCAGTCATCCCAGTCCTTTGGCAGTTTATCGCGGTTTTCACGGTTGCGGCCACTTCGAGCTGGCTAATAAGTTTTTGCAGGAGCACGGTTTGACGGCCATTGATTGGCGACTTCCCTGATCGGCCAATTAAGTTGTAATCAGCTCGTAAAGATATTTTTTCAAAGGCCTTGTTGCCGTACTTTCGCTGTTGACCGCCAAAGTACGAGCTTTTTCAGGGTTAACCAGCAAATATTGCCCGTGTTTGCCGTCAGCGCTGTAAGTGCCGTCAACATATATACGAAATCCGTAACCGTAAGCTGTAGTTGCAGAAATATCGACATGTTTTTCACAAGTAGCCCGCTTAATAGCATTGCGTGCCAACAAACTGCCGTCATTTTTGCGTAAAATTTCACCCCAGGAACTCAATTGAGCCGTTGTCAAAAATAAGTCGCTCGCCCCGAATTCATAGCCGGAAGGATCCTGCAACCACTTAACTTTTTCCACCCCGACAGCTTGAAAAACAGCTTGAAGTTGACGACTCAGGCGCTGCTGCAATTGAACTTGTAAGAGTACAGATGCAAGATAGTAGGCTGCATTAGTATATAAAAAAGCAGTTCCCGGGCTTTGAGCAAAAGGCAAATGCAGGCAATAATCCAACCAGTTAAAACATTTTTTCTGCCGTAATTGCTCTCTTTCCTCGCTGAACATATGAGCTTCTGCAAAACCGCTTTGCATAGATAAAAGATCATGTACAGTCAGCTGCCGTAACGCGAGCGATTCAGGGATATCAGCTTGCGGTTTTTCCAAATCGGCCGCCTGCAATCTTTTAGAAAATTCCGGTATCTTCGTCTGCAGCAAAATATCTTTTACTAAGTCATAAACATTAGTCTGTAAATCCCAAACACCGTTTTCTACGGCTTGCAGACAGGCAATGGCCGTAAAACTTTTCGCCACGGAATATTGGTTAAAATAGCGCTCGGCTTCCTGTTGCCAAGCGTCAATTATCTCACCGTTTTCCCGCAAAATCAGATTACGCACACCTAAAGCGCTCAAAGTTTTAATATCCACTTGAATTTCTCCTGCCGTCGGATTAAAAGCAATAAAAATAGGCATAGTCGCAAAATTGATAAAATTTCGCAACTACGCCTAATTTAACAAACTTTTGCCTTCAATGCAAAATCAACCTGATTTTCTTATATAAGCCGACAAGTAACATTCCTATTATCGCCAAGATAACAATCGCTCCGCCGGTCGGTACATCATAGTAATAAGAGAAGATAATTCCGCACATCGTATAAATTACGCCTAAAATTACGGCCATGATAAAAGTTCCCTTATAACTGCAACTGACAATCAAAGCTGTAGCCACCGGCAAAACCAGAATTGACAAAACCAACAAAGCGCCGACGATTTTACAACTTAAGGCAATGGTTATCGCTGCCAAAAATGTGAATATCGTGTTGACCAAACGAACGTTAACACCGGCCAAGCGGGCCAAATCGGTATCAATAGCAATATCGAGCAGAGCAGCATAATAAATTATGCTGACAGCAACAACTAAAACGAAAACGACCAGCACACCGATTACATCTTGTAAAGTTACAGCCGAAATACTGCCGAACAAGTAACTGTCGAAAGTATTACCGCCGGGAGCAAATTTTGACAAAACGGCGGCAATACCTAAACCGGCGCTGGTAATAACCGCTGTAGCCATATCACCGTAATGCGGAAACTTTTGTCTAATATACTCAATGCAGAAGGCACCGATTAAACAAACAATAATTACGCCCCAAACAGGCTCGAATCCTAAAATCAGTCCCATAGCCACACCGGATAAAGAAGCGTGAGACAGAGCATCTCCTATCATACTGGTTTTACGGTTAACCATGACAATACCGATCATCGGAATAATAATGGACAGGCACAGACCGGCAATTAAAGCATGGCGCATAAATGCAAATTCTAACATTTTATTAAGCCTCCCTCAGTCATTTTATAAGACGCACTCAACGGCAAATATTCTTTGATCAGGTCCATCTCGTGCGTAACGATCAATATAGTAGTTTTTTTCTCTTTATTGGTACGAGCAACTAATTCCAGAAAATTAATTTTACTATTTTGATCGACACCGGCTGTCGGCTCATCCAGAATTAATAATTGCGGTTCATTAATCATCGCTCGAGCAATTAATGTCCGTTGTTTGAAGCCGCCTGAAAGGCGATTATAAGGTACATGCAAGTAATGCTCCAAACCCATCTCGCACAAAATATCTTCGGCTTTTTTCCTCAAAGCTGCTGAAGGAATCTTAAAGAAACCGAATTGCCGATACAAATTCAGAACGACAATCTCTGTACAGGTAATCGGAAAAGTTATCCCGTTGAAACTTTGAACTTGCGGTACATAACCGACAGCAGCAAAATTTTTGAACTTGCTGATATTTTCATCCAACAAATAAATTTCACCGCAAGCGGGTTTCAATTGTCCCAGAAGCAATTTCAAAAGTGTGCTTTTACCGCTGCCGTTTTCTCCGTGAATAGCAACTATTTCACCTTTTTCTTCTTGAAAATTTATATTTTTCAGAATTAAATCCTGATTATAGCCGAAGCTGACATTCTTAATTTTTATCTGACTCATTTTCTTCTCCACCTAACGCTACATAAAGCTTGTGCAAATTTTGCGCCATTATTCGAGTATAAGCGCCTGTTTCATTCTTTTTGCCCGGCTGGACATATTCCATACTCGTGAGGTCCACAAATTTACCGTTGCCGATTTCGGCAGCTAAAGTTTTAGCTTCTTTCGGCGGTTGATTGGTCTCATAGAATATGGTATTAATCTTCTTTTCCTTGCAGTAATTAATCGCTTTGCGAATAGTTTTCAAACTGGGCGATTCCGTGGAAATCAAGCCTTGCAAAGGATATTGCTGCAGTCCGTACTCTCTGGCCAAATATTCCCAGGCATAGTGAGTTACTAAAAATTCTTTATGCTCCAAGGCCTTAAATTTCTCCGCATAATGGGCCTGAATATCGGTCAATTTATCAATAGCTTGAAAGCGCCGTTTACCATATAAAGTTTTGTTATCCGGATAAGCGTTTTGCAAAACATCATAAATATAATTGAGATAAAATTTGGCATTATTCAATGAGAGCCATGAATGCGGATCATAGGTTATTTTATCCTGACCGGAAGTGGAACTTGTTAAAACATCTTCCTTTTCCAAAAGTTTTTTCGACTTGGTTTGTAAAGTATACGGCAGCAGTCTTTCAGATATTCTGTCGGAAACTACGTACCATTCCCCGCTTTCAGGGACTTTGAAATAAACTCGGCCGCTGACATGTCCCATTTCCAAGGCATAAACAGTATTTTCCCGGACGGCAATTTCACTTTCCTGCGGTGTTAATTTGCCCTTTTGGTCCATTGTTTTTTTAGCTGCTGCAATCGCATCTTTAAGACTTTGCTCAGGCTTTTTTTTGACAAAACAGACACGCATGATATCTTCATGGGTATGACCGAATTCAAATTTATAAACTTCATCAGCCGATATATTAATTTTGGTCATATATTGAAAATCACCCATAGCCGCCGCGCCGCGATAGGTTATCAGGCGAATTTTGTCCGACAAAGTTACAACTTTCAGATTCGGTAAATTATGTTTGACCTTATCTACCCAATGTTCCATATTCGCACCATTGACAAATAGAATATCGGCGTGGGAAAGGTCTTTCATATTTTTCGCTGTCGGTTCCCACATATGCGGATCGACATTGGCCGGCATAAAGGAGCGAACATCCAGAGTATCTCCCGCCACTTGCTTCACTAAATCATAAATCGGGAAAAATGACGTATATACCAACGGTTTCTTTTCATTTTCTTTGTTAGAAGTACCGTGACAGGCAGCAAGTAAACAGCATGATACAAGCCCCGCCAGGCAACGCAATAATTTTTTTCTCATGTGAAAATTCTCTATATTTTAGCCTGCAATGCCGCAATAAAGCAGCAAAGTCGGGCCCGTTATAATTTGCAAATGCAACAAAAGCCCGCATAATGCGAGCTTCTGTCACAAGCTGTTATAACCGAACATTAATGAGTTACTTCAGTAATAACTTGAGCCATAGTACTGGAATCTTTAGCCATTACCGGCCACCAGCTGTCCATCTTCAGCATTTCGTCGACGCTCTTGCCGTAACGGATATGGAAGTGAGTAATTTCATTCTCACCGTGTACCGGCATCATCAACAACAGAGGATGTTTGGCTTTCTTGTCTTTGGCTTCAAAGACTGCCCATTGTGAATGTTCTTCACCCTCTTTACCTACCTGCTTAAGCTCTTTGAAAGTATATTCAACTTTCTCAATTGCCTTGCCCTTGTTGGAAGCGAAGTTATCCAGGAAAGTAATGCTGTTATCATCAATCTTCATGCCTAACCACTCGACATGGCATTCTTTCGATTTTTCTTTCTTGAACTCATCGAAGCTCTTCTTCAGCTCTTTGGCCTTAGCTTCCATCGCCTTCTTAACTTCCGGCACCGTGTAATAACCTTCGATGCTGTTCCAGGTACCTGCCCAGTCTTTCAAAGACATTTTCTCGGCTTTGGCGGCTGCCTTAGTCTCTTTTGTATCTTTTTTGGATTCCTTCGTGTCCTTCTTGGACTCTTTGGTATCCTTCTTAGCTGCGCTTGTAGCCTTGCTTGCTACGTCCTTAGTGGGTTTCTTACTGTCGGAGCACGAAACCAATAAACCCATTGCCAATAATAATGACAATGCTGCTGTCAAATGCTTTTTCATATAAAAGCCCTTTCTATTGTCGCAAATGCCTAAATTCAGGCAAATGCAATAAATAAATTTATGAAACGGCAACATTATAAGCTAAATTATTCCTCAATGCAAGATTTGCAAATAATATTCATTTGCAAAATGACACTTTGTCATCTTCGCCTCAAGTGTTCAATATTTTCGGACCGGAGAGAAGGATAAAGTAACTTATGCCTCTGAATATAGTTACAGTTTGCAAATTTGCAAATTTATACGCAATTGACATTTGCAGGCAAAATCGGGACAAAAAAAAGACTTACCCCGTCAAATGAACGAAGTAAGCCTGTATTTCTAATATTCAGTTGCCGGCGGCAGCTCGACAGTTCCGTTCAGGAAGCGTAATTTTCCGGCCCAGGCCTGCAGACACTTCTTATCTGTCGTACACAAAGTGCTGTAATCGGCGCAGGCAGCTTCCGCCTCCTGCGGGACTTCCACCGTTAAATCATGGACATTTACCAATTTTTCCTGCAAATAATAATCGGCCAAACGGTTCTCCACATAAGCCGTCAAAGTTTTCCTAAGCGGTCGGGCGCCGTAACGTTCATCATAACCCAAAGCCGCCAATAAATTCTGCGCTTTGTCGGATAAAACAATTTGCAGTTTTTTACTTTGCAAAGCCTGATTCAACTCCCGCAACATCAATGCGATAATTTGCCGAATTTCCTTAATCTGCAAATGGCGGAAAATAATAATTTCGTCCACACGATTAAGGAATTCCGGGCGGAAATGTTCCTGTAAAGCCGTCTGAACCTGCTGTTCCAAAGAATCATAGCTGTCTGCACCGAAACCGATTTTAGCTTGTTTAAAGCCCGTTCCGGCGTTACTGGTCATCACAATTATCGTATTACGGAAATTAACCGTACGCCCCTGGCTGTCCGTCAAACGTCCTTCATCCAAAATCTGCAGCAAAATATTGAAGACATCTTTGTGCGCTTTTTCAATTTCATCCAGAAGAATGACACTGTAAGGATTACGCCTTACTTTTTCCGTCAGCTGACCGGCATCTTCATAACCGACATAACCGGGAGGCGAACCTATCATTTTAGAAACGGTATGAGATTCCATATATTCCGACATATCCAATCTGATATAAGCATCCTTGCGTCCGAACATGCAGGCAGCCAAAGTTTTGACCAATTCGGTTTTGCCGACACCTGTCGGGCCGACAAAAATAAATGATATCGGTTTTTCCGCGCTGCTCAGACCTAAGCGTTGCCGTTTAATAGCTTGAGCTAAAGCAACTATAGCTTCATGTTGACCGATAACCTTCTCTTCCAGGCGGGAGGCCAAATGCAAGAGCCGTTCACTGTCACTCTCACTGATTTCTTTCACGGGAATTCCTGTCCACTGCTCAATAACAGCCGCTATATCGCTGAATTTAATGGCCGTACGGGTCAAATGACTCTCACTGTCCCGAATAATCTCCTCTTCCTGCGCCAAATTGGCTTTTAAGCCCGCCAAAGCGGCATACATTTTGTTCAAGCTCTTGGCCAAATCTGCTTGTGCCTGTTCCGCCGTCTCATCTTCTGCTGTATTCAATCGGCTCTTATTGGAGTTTTGCACTTCCCCGGCATTGGCAATCAAATCTTCTGTCGCTTTAATTTGTGCTTTCAGACTTTTTGCCTTTTTCCAAGCTCTTTGATAAATATTCAAATATTTGTTATGTAAATTAGCCTGTGAACCGGCCTCGTCCAAAATATCGATCGCTTTATCCGGGAAAAAACGGTTCGTAATGTAACGTTCCGCCAAGTCATATGTCGCTTGAATCACTTGATCTGAATAAGTGACATAATGATAATCCTGCAAATAATCACGCTTATCATACAGCATCGCCAAAGTATCCGCTTTATTCGGTTCTTTGACAATTATCGGCTGAAAGCGACGTTCCAAAGCCGTATCTTTTTCAATTGATTTCCGATATTCCGCCAAAGTAGTTGAACCGATAATTCGCAACTCACCTCGAGCTAAAGCCGGTTTCAGAATGTTGGCGGCATTCATTGCGCCCTCCGAATTGCCGGCGCCCATGATATTATGCAGCTCATCAATTACCAATATGATTTTGCCTAAGCTCTTAACCTCATCCACAACACCCTTCAGTCTATTTTCAAACTGACCGCGAAATTGTGTACCGGCGACCAATGAAGTCATATCCAACAGGTAAACGGTAAAATCCGCCAGCTTTCCCGGCACCTCACCTTTAACGATTGCTTCGGCCAAACCTTCAGCTAAAGCCGTTTTACCGACACCCGGTTCACCTAAAAGTACCGGATTATTTTTATTTCTACGATTTAATATTTGTATTAAACGGGCTAATTCCGTCTTTCGCCCGATCAGATGGTCAATTTTACCGGCCTTAACTTCTTCATTCAGATTCAAGGCGTACTTCGGTAAAAATTTTAATTTCCCGCTCGTTTCGGCACTGCCGGACTGCTTTTCTTCCGCCATAAAAGGTAAATCGGCGAACATGGAATTGGAATCGCCGGCAGCATCGTCAGCTTCTTCCGCCGCAGCGGCAAAGTTATCATCTTTATCGTCCTTAAATTTTTCTGCCGGAGAAGTAATCGCCGGCTTGTCCGGAATTTTATCTAAAATTGCAGCGGCATCTTTCTCCAGTTTTTTCGCTAAAGCGGCCGTATTTCCGACAGGATCGGCTTCTTCTTTCTTACCGTCTTTTTTGCGATCGGTTTTTTCTCCGCCATGGGAAAAATATTCCTGGATTTGATTGAATACCTCTTCCGGCGAACTGTTACCGAAAGTTTCCTCCATAGCGGCACTGATATCACCGTCAGGGAACATTTCCTGCGCATCTTTCATTTTAGTATTGTACATATCAGCATTTTCCGGCGTAATTCCCATAGTTTCAAAGGCTTTTTGCAATTCTTTATCCTTATTGACAAAGCCTTCCTTAAAAGCACAGCTTATGCACAGCTTCATCGATTTGCCCGGTCTGATAACATGCATAACAGCTACATTCTCATGGCAGATATCACACGGCTCTATTTTGCCGAAAGCATTAAAAGGATTCATTTTCGCCTCTTTCGTTTTGCACTTATTATTCGTTGCTCATTCAATTTTTCTCATTATAACTTAAAATCAGGCTTTGACACCATCATTTGCGGCAGCTTTAATCATTTTAGCTAAATACTCTCCCGTATATGAATTTTTATCAGCCATAACTTCCTCCGGAGTTCCCGTCGCTATGACTTGACCGCCGTTAATTCCGCCTTCAGGACCTAAATCAATAATATAATCGGCTACTTTAATTACATCCAGATTATGTTCGATTACCAGTACTGTATTACCTTGGTCAACTAATTTTTGCAATATATTAATTAAGCGGGCCACGTCGTCGATATGTAAACCGGTTGTCGGTTCGTCCAGAATGTAAAAGGTAGAACCGGTTGATTTTTTCGCCAGTTCTGCCGCCAATTTAACCCGTTGAGCTTCACCGCCGGAGAGCAACGTGGAATTATGCCCCAAGCTCAAATAACCCAAGCCTACATCAATTAAAGCCTGCAATTTTCCGGTAATTGCCGGATAAGCGGCAAAAAAATCGTAAGCTGTCGCAATATCCATTTCCAGGACATCCGCTATGTTTTTTCCGTTGACCTGAACTTCCAAAGTATTCGATTGATAACGTTTACCGTGGCAAACATCACAATCCACATAAACATCCGGCAAAAAGTTCATGGAAATGCATTTGACGCCGTCACCCTTGCACGCCTCGCAGCGACCGCCGCTGACGTTAAAGCTGAATCTTCCGGCTTTATATCCTCTGGCCCGGGCCAAAGGCATCGCGGCGAATAATTCGCGAATGCGGTCGAATACGCCGGTATAAGTTGCCGGATTGCTTCGAGGTGTGCGCCCGATAGGCGATTGGTCAATATTGATGACTTTATCTATATTTTCACAATTATTTATTGCCTGTAAATTCGCCGGCATTAAAGTTGATTTGTTTAATTTAGCCTGTAAAGCCGGCAACAGCGTACTGTTGATTAAACTGGATTTACCTGAGCCTGACACTCCCGTTACAGCAATAAATTTACCCAAAGGAAATTCCACCGTGACATCGCGCAGATTATGACAGGAAGCTTTAACAATCTGCAGAAATTTCCCGTTGCCGCGACGTTTTACCGGATTATAAGGAATGAACTTTTTACCGGACAAATAAGCCCCGGTCAAAGATGCGGGATTTTGCATGACCTCCTCCGGTGTACCCTGCGCCACAATCCGACCGCCGTTTTTCCCCGCTCCCGGTCCCAAATCTACCAGATAATCGGATTTGAGCATAGTTTCCTCGTCGTGTTCAACTACAATTACCGTATTTCCTAAATCTTTCAAACGCTGTAAGCTTTTAAGCAAACGGGTATTGTCTCGTTGATGCAAGCCGATGGACGGTTCATCCAGAATGTAAATAACACCGGTCAAACCGGCTCCGATTTGGGTGGCCAAGCGGATTCTTTGCGCTTCACCGCCGCTTAAAGTCATAGCGGCACGCGATAAAGTCAAATAAGAAAGTCCTACTTCCAGCATGAACGACAGGCGATTCAATATAGCTTCCAACAATTTATCGGCAATTTTATTTTCATTGGCACTTAACGTCTTTTTACTGTCAGCCAAAAAAGTGTAAAGCTCATTCAGCGGCAGCGCACATAATTCAGCTATATTTTTGTCACAATAATAAACGGAAAGTGCCTGTTCGTTCAGGCGTTGACCGTGGCATTTCGGACAAAGCGTTTCCCGCATTATAGGTTCATAAATGGCTGTAATTTCCGAACTGTTGATGTTTTCCCAATAGCGACGATTGAGGCTGTTGATAATGCCTTCGAAACTCCGTTGATTGGAAGCGGTTTTGAAGTGAAATTTCGATGTATCGACCGGTATCAGCTCGTTATTGTTACCATAAAGCACTAAATTTCTGGTTTCCGGTGCAAGCTCCTGCCAAGGTTTGTCCAAATCTATTTTGTAATAATCGGCCAGAGCCTGTAAAAGGGCCGTGCCGTAATTATTGCCGTAATTCCAACCGGGCGCCTGTATAGCACCGGCCTTCAAAGACCGTTCCGGATGGGCGACAACCGCCTGTTGATCGACACTTTTGAACGAACCTAAACCTTTACATTCCGGGCAGGCGCCTTGAGGATTGTTGAAAGAAAAAAGGCGTTGTTCAATCTTGCCGATACTTATATGACAGGTCGGGCAAGCATTAATTGTGGAAAATAATGTTCCAAGATCTGCTTGACTGAATGAGGCTAAAGTTGCCGTCGTTGCAGAATTGCTCAAATTTTTCACGAACAGAATACCGTTCGCCAATTTCAAAGCATTTTCAACAGAGGCAGCCACCCGGGCCAAATCACCGTAACGCAAAATAATGCGGTCGACAACAACGGCAATTGTATGTTTTTTTTGCTTATCCAAATTAACCGGGCTGTCGTCAAGGTCGTAAATTTGACCGTCGATAAAGAAACGTACGTAACCTTTTTCGTGGTAATCATTTAACAGTTTTTTATACTCGCCTTTAGCGCCTAAAACCAACGGAGCCAAAATCAACAAACGACTGCCCTCTTCGTACTGCCTGATTGCCTGTAAAATTTCATCCGGAGATAAATGGGAAATAGGCTGTCGACAACGCGGACAGTGGGCCTTGCCCAAACGTGCGAATAAAAGTCTGAGATAATCGTACACTTCCGTTACTGTTCCGACGGTGGAACGCGGATTATGTGAATTGGTTTTTTGATCAATGGCAACTGTAGGGCTCAAACCGCTGATCGACTGGACATCAGGTTTATGGCTCTGTCCGAGGAACATTCTGGCATAAGTTGACAATGATTCAACATACCTTCTTTGTCCTTCCGCGAAAATTGTATCAAAAGCCAAGGACGATTTACCAGAACCGCTCAAACCGGTCATAACTATTAATTTTTCCCGGGGCAAATCGATGTCTATATTTTGTAAATTATGTTCCTTAGCTCCGCGAATTTTCAGAAATTTCTGCATACTTCGCCTCCTCGCTCAATTTTAACTATTTGGAAACGAAAAACAATTCAGCGTCGGCTGTCCAAATAATTCTGTAATATTATCTCCGCCGCTATTTGATCAACAACCTGCCGCTTAGCCTGACTGTTACGCTTTTTGGCACTGGCATTCAAAATTTGATGGGCAATGACCGTCGTGAAACGTTCATCGAAATAAGTTAAAGGCAGTCCGGCGGCCGCCTGTAATGTTGTACCGAATTCCCGTGCTGCAATTTCGCTTTCCGATACCTTGCCGTCGGTTCTCCTGGGTAAACCGACCACTATCTCGCTTACTTCCTGAAGTTTAATAAGATCAAGTAATTCCTCAATTATTTGCGGTAAAGCTCCCTGTTTATTCGGAATTGTACGAATACCGCGGGCAAATAGACCCATCGGATCGCTTATGGCCACACCGATTCGTACCGAACCGTAATCAATACCTAAAACTCTGCTCATCTCTTACTGCGCAGCTGTTCACAATACATGCGCACTATAACTTCCAACAGTTCATCCCGTTCCATGCGACGAATAACGGCCCGAGCGCCTCGATGATTGGTAATATAAGTCGGATCACCCGAAAGAAAATATCCTACCAATTGGTTAATCGGATTATAACCTTTCTCTTCTAAAGCCAGAAGCACCTCTTGCATGATCTGCTCAGCTTCACTGTTCTTATCCAAGCGTAAATCAAAACGGGCTGTATTGTTGTTGGTCATACTTCACTCCTTTGGAGAAATTACAATATATTACAACATTATATCATGTTTCATATATTTTTCCTGTTATTTCTCAATTGTAAACGACGTAATCTTAACCGCTGTTTCGGCTGCAAAAACTGTTTCCGCATAACCGGTTCGAAAAGGCAAAAATCAAACAATTTTACCGAACAAATTATCGCCGTCATAACTGAAAATAACAACTTTGACCAAATCGTTGCAGCGATATAAGTCAACTTGCTGCTGTGAAGTAAAAAACACACGCACGGGCAAGTAGTTGAAGCTGTAGCCGTTCATTTCTTTTACTACATCAGGCAGCTGATAAAACTGTCGTTGCATGTTGTTAAGGCATTGCTCAGGTGCAATTGCCGCTTCCAGCAAAACCTCATGTTCCCGACCGATTTCCGTCTTTGCCCGGGCACGCCATAATTCGTTATTCAACTTAATAAACTCTTTGGTCCGAGCACGTTTCAAAGTGTTATCCAATTGATTGGGCAAGCTGTCGGCAACAGTGCCGGCTCGCCGGCTGAAGGGGAAAACATGCAAATGCGTAAAGCCCTTGGCCGCTACATAGCGCATACTTTCCTGATGTTCTTCATAAGTTTCACCCGGAAAGCCGGCGATAATATCGGTAGTTAGGTTCAAATCCTTATACAAATTTTTCAATAAATCAATGGCGCGACTGTATTCTCCGGTCGTATATCGACGACGCATCCGTCTTAAAACCGTATCTGATCCGCTTTGGAGCGACAAGTGGAAATGCGGGGTTAAATGTTGTAAATCGGCAATATCGGCAATAAATTTCTTATTTATTAAACGCGGTTCCAAAGAGCCTAAGCGCAGCCTTTGCAAACCCGGCAGGAGATCAATTGCACGCAAAACATCTATTAAACTGAGATTAATCCCGCTTTTGCGCCAATCAAGGCCATATGATGATATATGAATACCGGTTAAAACAATTTCTTTAAAGCCGTTGGCCAGAAGCATTGTTGCTTCTTCCACAATTTTATCCAAAGGTCGACTTCTAACCGGACCTCGAGCCAAAGGAATGGCGCAATAAGAGCAGTTAAGTTGGCAGCCGTCCTGAATTTTAATGAAAGCACGGGTTTCATGTTGTTTACGGACAATACCGTAGTCGGAAAAAGTACAACTCGCCTGTTTTACCGGAATTAAAACGGTAGGATAAGTCACTCCTTTTTGCTCTAAAAAATCCCGATACTGCCGATAAACCAATTGAGCGGCATTATTTTTGTCGTCATTGCCTATTCCCATATGGGCACCCAAAGTGTCTTGGGCTAAATCAACTTGACAACCGACAGCAACCACATAAGCTGCCGGATTGTTTTTCAGGCATTTATGAACCATCTGCCGTGATTTACGGGCAGCTTCCTGCGTCACACCGCAAGTATTAATGATATACACCTGCGGTAAACTCTCTCCGTCTTCAATCAAGTCCTGATCTTCCCACCCGTAACTTTGCAGCTGCTGGCTGATGGCATCCGACTCATAACGATTTACCCGACAGCCTAAAGTGATAATCTTAAAAATTATTCTTGCTGTTGTTCCTTGTTCCTGCACACCCGTTTCTCCCGTAAAACTTCTCTATTCCTTGTAGTTATCCTATTTTAACGCAACTTACGCTGTTTTGGCGCCTTCTTTGCGCCCTTAACTTTGGCTTTGGATTTAGCTTTGGCTTTAGTGGACTTGGATGCGCTCCTGCTTAACTCCTTCTTGGTTTTAATGATTGCTTTTTTTAACGCTTTCTTCGACTTGTTCTTTACCGGTTTTTTGCCTAAATAAGGGTCGAGCGGTATAAAATCAATTAAATAACTTTCCAAATTAACAGCAGACAACTCGACTTTCAGCGACTCGCCCAAACGCAAAACTGTATGTGAACGCATACCTACAGCTTGCATTTTTTCCGGCAGAAAAACAAAATGATCCGCCAGATTCTTGAAAGCCAAAAAGCCTTCAATCGCATTATCCAAACTCAAAAACAAACCGTGCTGGACAAAGCCGCTGATTTTAGCGTTATAATTCGCTCCGATAAAATTATGCATATATTCTGCCGACAGCATCGCATCGACATCTCTTTCCATGACTATAGCATTACGCTCCTGTTCGGAAATATAGCTGCAGGTTTCTGCTAAATGTTTAGCCAGACGCCGATTGCTGCGATTATGCCAATAATTTTTCAAAGCTCTATGTGTCAAAAGGTCACTGTAGCGTCTGATAGGTGAGGTAAAATGACAGTAATCCGCCAAAGCCAAGCCGAAATGCCCGGCAGGCTCTTTTTGGTAAACAGCTTTAGCCTGACTGCGCAAAAGCATCGTTTGCAAGGTGGTGAAAGCCGGATGTTCTTCATTCAACTCTAAAAATCTGCTGACATCCTTCGGCTGCAGCCGTGTAAGATTGTTGAAATGACGCGGCATTTTAGCGTTCAGACTGCGAGCTAAAGTTAAGAAAGCGGTAAATTTATCCGCCTCCGGTAAGCCGTGGGTTCGATAAACAATCGGTATTTCGTGTTCTTGCGCATAAGCGGCGACAAATTCATTGGCCGCAATCATAAATTCTTCTATCAGGCGATTGGCCCAGGTTATTTCATGTTTACCGGCAAAAACAGGTTGATGTTGCTCATTGAATTCAAAGCTCAATTCCGGCAAATCGAACATAATCGAACCTTTTTGCTGCCGTCTGCGCGCCAATTCGGCCGCCAACTTTTTGGCAAGGCAAATCATCGGCGCCAGCTGTCTGTATTTCTTCGGCATATTTTGTAATTGTCCGGCGCTTAATTTTTCGTAAGCTAAATCGTCTTCCAACTCTCCTTGACCGAAATAATTATAAAGGTCGGTATAAACGGCCCGAAGATCGCTCCTGATCACCGACTCATAGACATCGCCGCCGCGGAAATTACCGTCCGCGTCATAAATCAGTTCAACTGTCAACGTCAATTTATCCGTATCCGGATTCAATGAACACAAATCATCCGACAAGCGGTGCGGCAACATCGGCAAGACCGTTTCACCTAAATAATAACTGTTGCCCCGAGCATAAGCTTCCCGATCAAGCGCCGTATTGGCGCGTACATAATGGCTGACATCGGCAATATGCACGAACAGATGCCGCCAGGCATTACTATCCGTCGTCAAAGAAACAGCATCGTCCAAATCCTTAGCTTCCCGACCGTCAACAGTCATAGTCGGTAAATCTCTTAAATCTCGCCGATTACAGGCAAACATTCTAGTTAACGCTCCGTGATTGACCCCTCGCGGCAACGCTTCACTTTCACTTTGACACTCTGCGGGAAATTCCACCTGTTTCTGCATGAAATCCCTAATAAATTCTATTCTTGTTTTTAACAATTTTTTCTCCTTGTAATAAAAAAGGCAGCCGCTGATACGACCGCCTCTATCTTCAAATCTTCTTCGTGTTATGTTATTGAATAATAAAATTCAAAACAACAGTCAAGACAATTAAAACTCCGACAAGTACAGTTGTCACTTTCTTCAGCAACGAATCCATACTGCGTCCTTTGTTATGACCGAAGAATGTATCTGCGCCGCCGCCAATAATTCCTAAACCTGTACTGCTACCTTCCTGCATCATAACCAGCGCAACTAAAGCTACACAAATAATAACATCTAAAACTGCAATTACGTAGACCATTCTCCAACTCCTTCAAAAAGCATGTCTAAAAAAGCAAACCAATTATAGCAAACAATTCTGTCAAAATCAAATTAACGTCTGCTGCTCAGTTTTCGCGTCGAGCGATGATACAACAACTTGAATATTTCACCGGCCGCAAAAGGTACTAACGACAGCACAATGACAACGATCCAATCCTGCACCGTCAAAGAAACGGTATCAAAAATCGGTCGCAGGAACGGTACATACAGCACAACCAGCAACAGCAAGAAAGATAAGAGCGTCGAACGCACCATTACCTTATTGCTGAACAAACCGATGCTGAAAACGGAAAAATGTTCCGAACGGCAACTGAAAGCACGAAGTAACTCCGCACAAATCAAAGTTGTAAAAGCCATCGTACGCGCTCCGCTTGCCGGCATATGCCCCGGCAAAGCCAACCAATCAAACTCTTTGGCAATCTGTTTCACGCCGTCTGTCAGAATAAAGTCAGGATAAATATATCTGCCGTATGTAAAAGCGGCAAATACGCAAATAAAAATTGCACTTGCCTGAACCACAATCGACCAGGCCATTTCTTTATCCAGAATTTTAGCCTTTCTCGCTCTGGGAGGTGCCAACATAATATCACGCTCGCCTTTTTCCTGGCCCAAAGCTAAAGCGGGGAAGGAATCGGTAACTAAATTCAACCAGAGTAATTGAATCGGTTCCAAAGGAATCATCTCCGGTCCCAAAATCATCAGACTTAAGAAAATAACCAGAATTTCTCCGATATTACATGACAGCAGGAAACCGACAAACTTACGGATATTGGCATAAATAATTCGCCCTTCTTCTACGGCGGCAACAATAGTTGCAAAATTATCATCAGTCAGGATCATACCGGCAGCTCCCTTGGCTACTTCCGTCCCGGTAATTCCCATAGCAACGCCGATATCAGCCTGCTTCAAAGCCGGCGCATCATTAACACCGTCTCCGGTCATAGCACAAATAGCATCCTGCTTCCGTAAAGCCTCGACAATTTTCACCTTATGTTCGGGCGAAACACGAGCATAAACCGCTGTTGTCCCAACTTTGGCTGCCAATTCCTCATCACTCATATTACTGAGTTCAGTCCCGGTCAAAACAGCCTCGTCTTCATTCTCACCTACCAAGCCCAAATCACGAGCAATAGCCACGGCAGTATCTTTATAATCACCGGTAATCATCTTCACCTTGATACCGGCTTCCTTACACACCTCTATCGCTTCTTTGGCTTCTTTTCTGGCCGGATCGATCATACCGGTCAGGCCGACGAAAATCATTTTATCTTCAGCGGCAAAATCAACTGTTTCAGTTTCCTTGTAAGCATAAGCCAGAACGCGCAAGGCCTGCTTCGCCAAATAGGAATTTTTTTGCAAAATTTCCGCCCGTCTTGCCGGTGTCAATTCCCGCACGCCCGTAGCAGTCAGTTCCGCCGTACAATGCTGCAAAACAATATCAGGCGCACCTTTGGTCAATGACAAAGAATTATTTTCCGAGTCGCGGCAAAAAATCGACATCATTTTGCGGCCGGAGTCGAAGGGCAATTTACCGGTAATATCAATTTCATTTTCCAAAGAGCTTTTACTATATCCCAATTTACCGCTTAAAGTTAATAAGGCACCCTCCGTCGGATCCCCGATAACCTTATATATTCCCGCCTGCAAATCCAAAGCCGCTTCATTACATAATGTAGCTATTTCCAACAGACGCCGGAAAGGACTTGACAAATTTTCAGCAGTTAAAACAGTATTATCAGCTGTTTTAACCTCACCGCTCGGGGTATAGCCGTTACCCGTAACACTGTATAATTCTTCCCCGACATAAACCTGTGTAACTGTCATGGCATTTTGCGTTAAAGTACCTGTTTTATCGGAGCAAATAACATTAACCGAGCCTAAAGTTTCAACCGCCAACAGGCGTTTGACTATGGCATTCTTTTTGGCCATCCGATTCATACCCAAAGCCAGAACAATCGTCACAACAGCCGGTAACCCTTCCGGGATTGCAGCCACAGCTAAAGATACAGCGGTCATAAACAAATTGAAAGGTTCACCGCCTTGAATTAAGCCGACCAGGAAAGTAATAATAGTAATAGCTATGCAGGCTATGCCCAAAACTTTGCCCAATTGGTTGATGCCGACTTGTAACGGCGTCATTTGTTCGGAAATATCGGCCAATTTATTAGCGATAAAACCGATTTGTGTATTTTCACCCGTAGCAACGACCAAGGCCTCCGCCTGCCCGTAAGTCACAGCTGTAGTTGAAAAAAGCATATTTTTGCGATCGCCCAGTTGCAGCGGCTCCTGACTTATAAAGTCGGCATTTTTGTCGACAGGTACCGACTCACCTGTTAAAGCCGCTTCTTCCACTTTCAAATTGGAAGCCGAAAGCAAGCGTAAATCCGCCGGCACAATATCACCGGCTTCCAGGCGCACAATATCGCCGCGGACCAACTTGGCAGCATCTATCTGCTGCAGCTTGCCGTCACGCACAACTTTAGCCGATTGCGACGTCAGCTTTTTCAACGCCATAACCGCTTTTTCCGCCTTACCTTCCTGCAAAACGCCCAAAACGGCATTAACAACAACAATGGCAATAATAATCAAAGATTCCAGTAAATCACCGGTAAAGCCGGATATTAAAGAAGCAACAATTAAGATAATAACTGTAAAATCTTCAAACTGGGCTAATATTTTTCGCCAAAACGGTTCCTGCGGTGCTTCCTTCAAACTGTTTTCACCCTCAGCCTGAAGGCGGGAATTCACCTGTTCAAGTGTCAAGCCGTTTTTCGCATCCGTATCCAAAAGTTGTAAAAGTTCACTCCGCTCAGCTTGATAATAACGCATTTCTTCTTTTTTAATCTTATCTTCCATTGTTCTCTCTTTCTTCTACTGCCTAAAAAAAATCCTACATCGTCGCTACTGTTGCCTTTATTGGGGCTTATTATGCCTGAATTTAAGGAATAGGAACAAACAAATGTAAGATTTTTCCGGTAATCTTAACCTAAAACAGTTTTGCCGTGCAAATATTTCTGCAACACTTCCGGCACCCGCACTTTACCGTCGGCTGTCTGATATTGCTCCAAAATAGCAGGGAAAACTCTACTTGTGGCCAAACCGGAACCGTTTAAGGTATGAACAAACTCAATCTTACCTGTTTTGCTGTCCCGATAGCGCATATTTCCTCTGCGAGCCTGATAATCCCTGGCGTTGGATACGGACGAAATTTCCTTATAGTCATTCATCGACGGAATCCAAATTTCAATATCGTAAGTTCTGGCCATCGAAGCGCTGCAATCACCTGCTGCCAACTTGCTCAGGCGATAATGCAATCCCAAGCCCTCAACCAACTTACAAGCTTTACCTACCAGCTCCTCGAAAGCGGCATCCGACCCGTCTTTGGTCGTATACTGGAACATTTCAACTTTATTGAACTGGTGACCGCGAATCATACCGCGCTCTTCCGCCCGATAGCTGCCGGCTTCCCGCCGATAACAAGGTGTATAAGCGAAGAAACGCTTAGGCAATTCTTTTTCATCCAGAATCTCATCCCGATACAAATTAACTAATGCCGTTTCCGCTGTCGGTAACATAAAATTACTGCGTTCTTCAGCATGATCCAACCAGTAAACGTCATCAATAAATTTCGGGAACTGCCCGGCCGTGTAACCGCTGGCGTAATTCAACATATGAGGCGGCAAAATCATGGTATAACCGTCGGCTATATGCTGTTCCACAAAATAATTCAGCAAAGCCCATTCCAATAAAGCACCGTCACCTGTATAAACCCAAGATCCTGAACCTGCCATTTTGGCACCGCGATTATAATCAATCAGATGCAACTTCTCGGCAATATCCACATGATGCAACGGTTGGAAATCAAATTCCGGTTTCTTACCCCACATAGAGATAACTTTATTATTTTCCTTCCCGCCGCCTACCAGGTCATCATCCGGTAAATTGGGCAACGATTGCAGGAAAGTTGTCTGTTTCTCATTTATTCGGGCTAAATCAGCATCCAAACGCTTAACCTCTTCGGCAACATTTTTCATTTCAGCTAATTGTTGACCGACATCTTCACCGTTTTTCTTCATAAGCGGGATTTGAGCGGAAACCTTATTGCGCAAAGCTTTCAATTCTTCCGTTTTTTGAATCAAAGCTCGACGTTCCTTATCAAGTTTAAGAAATTCCGTGAAATCGACGTTACAACCTTTTTTTGCCAATTTCTGGCTGACTAAATCCGTTTGCTGACGAATTAATTGAATGTCTAACATACTGGCTCCTTATCTTTCCAAAAGTTTCAATCTTAATTATACCAACATTTTAATCGCAATTATAGGCATTTCAGTCTCCTCGACCGGTAACTTCACCTATTTTCAGCAAATTCGGGAAATTCTGTTGCCGCATATATTCATAAGCTAAAATTGCCGCCGCGTTGGACAAATTAAGGCATCTGGCTTCCGGCAGCATCGGAATACGCAGGCTCCTTTCAGGATGAGCCAACAAAAGCGACTCGGGCAAACCGTGAGTTTCCCGGCCGAATAGAATTAAAGTATGCGGCGGATAATGTACTTCAGTATAGCAAAGTTTAGCTTTGGACGAAGTATAATAAATACCGCCGTCAGGATAGCGCTCCAAAAAATCATGGAATAAATCATCCAAATGATCCCATAAGGTTAAATCCAATCTGAACCAATAATCCAAACCGGAGCGTTTAATCCGCTTATCATCAATTACAAAGCCTAATTTCCCGACCAAATGCAACTTCGCTCCGAGGGCGACGCAGGTCCGGGCTATATTTCCTGTATTTCCCGGTATTTCCGGTTCCAACAAAGCTATTTCCAATGAATTATTCTGCTTAACTTTTTCTTCCACTTTTCTTCCGTTCTTTCTACTAATCTATAGTTTGCTGTAAGCTGTCTTTGGCGGCTGCCGTTGCTAAATTATGCAACTTTCGCAAACGATAATACAAACCGTTACGCGAATATTTGATTGTGCTGAAATCCTGCAACTCTTTCAAAGAACATTCCGGGTTATCCAGACGTAATTGAGCTACAAATTTCAAGTCTTCACTCAAGCTGTCCCATAAAGCTGAATTTTGCAAGGTCATAATTTCTTTGACCTGTTCAATGGCAACATTAACAGTTTTACTGAGGTTGTAATTATCACAATTCACCACCCGATTGACATCACCGCGTAAGTGCCGATTAATCCTGATATTTTCGTATTCCAACAATTTTTGCTGAATACCGATAAACAGCAAAAAACTGCCTATTGCATCTCCGGAACGTAAAACCAGCTTCGAGGGCACAATCTTCTTTCTTTTTTTACGCGGGTGCCTACTTTTGCGAACTTTAACCAAATTAATTTCAACCAGAAGTTCATGTAACAGTTCATAAACTGAACAACGACGACAAATAAATTCCAATTGATAAGTCAAGCTTGGATCGGCCAAGGAGGCTGCAGCTAAAAATAAAGCTTGCAGAATTGAACGTTTTTCCGCCGCTTCCAGGTTTTTGGCGTAAAAATGAAAGCCGTAAGTATCCGGGTCGAAGGCGAAATAGCTTCTGAGAAAATCGGTTATTTGCCTTTTTTCTTTACTGCGCCTAATTAACAACGTAACACTGCTCTTGTTGCATTGTCTATCCGGTTTAATTTGGAAAATTTGCTCAAACAGTAAGAGCAGAACTTCTTCCAAAGTTTTATTGCGCACGCACAAGCTGATATAAAAAGGCTTGAAAATTGCCTGGGTCAGGAGAATTATAAACAGCACAAATTCATCGGCATAACCTATTTCATCCGTTTTTTCAGTACCGCGACGCCCATAAGTAAATTCGGTCTGCAAACGGTTATATAAATTCTGTTTACGAAATTCCGCCAATTTAATCGGATGTTGCAAAAGCCTGTTTTTCATCGCCTGCAGAATTTCCTGTTTCGCGCTTTGGGAAAAAGTTAAATTGAGCTCCTCTCCCTGTTCAGCTGATTTATCTATAACTTCCGGCATAAAAATCAGTCCTCAAAATCCTGCTCGGTGAAATCACCTATATATCTGACTTCGGTAGCTAATGTGACACCGTATAACGATTGCACCGTTTCCTGTATCTTATGAATGAGCCGACAAATATCACGGGACTGACAATCTGTAGCAACATTAACAATAAATCCGGCATGCAGATCCGAAACCATCGCTCCGCCGATTCTGAAGCCCTTGAGCTTGGCATCGCTGATAAGTTTACCGGCATAATACCCCTCCGGTCGCTTAAAAATCGAACCGGCGCTGGGATAATTGAGCGGTTGCAAACTCTCTCTTTTAATTGTTAAATCCTTAATTACAGCAGCAATATCCTGCTTATTCGCTTTTTGCACAAGATAAGTAACACCTAAAATCACTGCGCCCTGCATCGCCGGACTCATAAAATAACTGGAACGATATTGCAAATCCAAATACCCGGGACGCAATTCTATAATATTGCAATCCGGACTCAAATAACGCACGCCCAACAGGCAATCTGCAACCGTACCGCCGTAAGCGCCGGCATTCATGTACGTCGTACCGCCCACAGTTCCGGGGATACCGCAGGCAAACTCCAAACCGCTGTAAGAATTTTGCGCCGCCAATTGGACCGTCCGTTTCAAAGTCTGACCCGCCTGCACATGAATCAGCGCATAGCTTTGCCACTCTTCCTCCGACAAATGCTCTTTTCCTTGCAACGCCTTGTGCCTCTGAATTTCTTCAATATAAGGGTAATCCCAAGTACGATAATCAGGCGACAGCGCCGTCTTGGCAAAGCGGTCACCCAAATAAATAACCAGAGCATTAACACCGTTATCTGAAAGCAATAAATTACATCCCTGCCCCAGTAAAACTATAGGTAAATTCAATTGCTCCGTCTGCAAAAAGCGATAGAGCCGCATTAATTCACTTTCCGAAGTTACCTCATAAAACAGGGCTGCCTGACCGCCGACGGCGAAATTACAGTAAGGTTTCAAAGGAACCTGCCGTCTGATAGCCGGAAAAGCCGCCGCTAATTTGGAAAATGCCGCCTGCTCCCGCGCCTTATTGAACATAACTCTCTGTTCCGTCGCTGTCTGCAGCGCCGCAATTTCTTGTTGAAACAAACTCATATCTACCTCATTTTTGACCTAAATCAATACAGTCTTATCTTCCGTATTACCGAACAAACGAGTAAGCAAAGCTTCGGCAGCGTTATATCCCATTTGTTTTTGCCGAAAATTAATCGCCGCCACTTCAGCAATAATGGCCAAGTTACGGCCGGGACGCACAGGAATGGTAATAGACGGAACTTTAATTCCTAAAATATCTGTATATTCTTCTTTAGTTCCCAAACGCTCATATACTTTATTCTCATCCCATAATTCCAAATTAATAACGAAATTAATCGTATCCTGAATTTTAACGGAAGACACACCGTAAAGCTCTTTCACATCCATGATTCCCAAGCCTCTGATTTCAATCAAATGCCGAATCATCTCAGGCGCCTGACCCAACAAAGTTGTATCGCTGACACGTTTAACTTCCACCAGATCATCAGCGATCAAACGATGACCGCGCTTAACAATCTCCATTGCAGTTTCCGACTTACCGACACCGCTTTCACCTAAGATCAGAATACCCTCACCGTAAATTTCAACTAAAACTCCGTGTAAAGTCGTATGCGGTGCCAATTCCAGATTAAGGAACTTAATCAAAGCACTGATTAAATCACTGGTCGCCTGCGGTGTACGTAAAAGAGGTACATTGTAACGCTTGGAAGCTACCAACATTTCAGTCGAAACCTCCAAATCTCGAGAAATAATCAGAGCCGGAATACCGCGGGCAAACAAATTGGACAAACGCACCAGACGTTCTTTCGGCGCGCACTGATCGAGATAAGCCATTTCCATATTACCTATAAGCTGCAAACGATTAGCTCCGAAATGATCGAAAAATCCCGTCAATTGCAGTCCCGGTCGCGTAACATCCGCAACTTGGATAATAACTTCATCCAAACTTGTATAGCTGGTAATAACTTCCAACTTAAATTCGTCAATAATTCGTTTCAAACTTACTGAAGGCATAAACTCCCCGCCTTTACCCGTACTCAACACTCGCGCTCAACTGGCAAAGAATAATGTGTTAATACTCTCAGCCAGTCACGCAAATCTTCGGACTCCAAAATTTCAGTCGCTGTATAATTAGACTGTAAGTAGTCACGCAGGCGTCGGGCCAAAGTTAAACTACCACAATCAATAATCAGTTCCGCTATATACATATTACCACTATTCGTGCTGACTGTTAGATCAAAAATTTGCGAAAAATTGCGAATAAATCCTGTCAGCTCGGAAGTAGGAGGCAAATTAACAGCCGACTCGGCATCTATAGGTCCGCTTTGCGCTTCAACCAAACTGCCGTAAGCTGTAAAAAGTAATTGAATTTCAGCAAGTAAGCGTTCATCTTGCAGTAAAACATTCTTGGACGCCGTCTGTTTGAGTCGACCTAAAACCGTTTCTGTCAGCTTCTCCAAAAGCTGAATATGTTCCGCGGCTAAAAATGCAGTTAGACGCAATAAAACCTGACTCAAACTGTCGTTTTTCTCGGCAATCTCCCCGAATTTCGGCAAAAGTCGAGCATATTGTTCGGAAAGGATCCGCCGCACGGAATGTAAATTTTCTGCACTTACCGCCTGATAGACCAAATTAAGCGGCTCTTGTCGCCGATTAAAAATAAGGTCCGCTAATTCGACTAAGAAACGGGTACAATTATAATCCGCCTGTGCTTGTAAGACTTCTTGCTTAAACTGCCAATTAGTTGCCGCCGCCTGCGCCGACAAATCAGCCATCAGCGCCCGATATTCCTGCTTAAGTTTTTCAGAAGCAGTCGTATCGCTCGGCACCTGAGCCAGTAAATTAAGGAATTCTTCCGGAATACGCGAACGTAAGTCCTGCAATTTCGCTGTACTGCACGCTTCAAAATCCGCCACGCAACCGTAAAAATCAGGCAAAGGTAAATTGTAAGCCGTCTGCAAAAAAGCAGATATACAAGCAGGATGATTGGCAACTGCAATAAGCAGCTGCGGCGGCAAATATGCAAAATTCTGATAAGCTGAAAAATACGGCAATAATTGTTCGGGCACCTCGGACAACAATCGGCAATAATTATATTCCGATAATTTATAGCTGAGACAATCTGCCGGCACCGCCTTCTCCATCAACTCGTTCAAAGCCTGCTCTTCCGCTGCCTGTAAAACCAAACAATGCAACAGCACCTGAGAAAGAGTCCTGTTATCTACTTCTAAAATTTTATTCACGCTCATTTCTCCCTACCGGATCATTTCTTCAATTTTACTAAAAATTAAGTTCAACGGCAAAGCAAAAATACACCGGGAATCAACCGTCTTGCAGTCAACTCCCGGTGCTTACAGGTCAACAATTATGACTATTGCTTATCATTTATTGGCGACGTCTTTTGAAACGGCTCAAAGCAAGGGCTACAGCCGACATACATGCTCCGAAAATTCCGAACATATCAGCACTTTCACCCGTTTTCGTAACTACGCCGCGATGATTTCTGCCGGCAGGTTTGGAACTGAGTTCAACCAACTTGGCAATAGATACGTATTCAATATTACCGTCACGGAAACGCACAATTAACTTCTGCAGTGCCGCATCAAAAGTAACATGATCAATATTCTTGTCACGATTATAAGCTTCCAGCAATTCCGCCGCTTTATCGCCTTCTTCTTGACTTACATCATCGACATCCTCAACTTCCACTTTGCTTGTAGGAATATCCAAGTTGTAATTGTCATTTCCCAGAATAATCTGCGGATTGACCGGCGATTTGTCAGCCTGGCGCACAAGGTCGATCAACTTCACTTCCAGCTTATTGCCCTTCACGGTAATTACCGCTTTAGCTGTCGCTTTTTCAATAACAATCTGATCCGCCTGCAACTGTTTATTCAATTCCAACAGCTTATCTTTAATTTTTTGCTCTTCCTGCTCCGTCAGATTATTGAAATCATTGATATCTTCTACCGGAACTTTATCCTTCTCATCCGGCAAAATAATTCCCTGCAATTCGGCCCGCGCTTTAGCCAGAACGGAACGGGCATTTTCCAAAGACTCGGCTGTTGCAGCCTGATCTTTAATAACAGTAAGAGCTTCATTCAGAGCCTTGTCGAAAGCATCTTTCTTCGCCTTGTCCGGCTCGTTCGTATAAGTCTGCTGTTTCTTAGTTTCCTGTGAAAGGGCGATTTCAGCCTCTAAAGCCTTACGTAAACGGGCATCGAGATTATTTACAGCTTGAATAAGGTTATCCGCCAATTCATCCACTTTACTCTTGGCACCTGGAACTGCACTGTCTTCCGCTACCTGACTGTCCTGTTCAATTTGCTCATCCGTCTTCTTCAGCTCTTCTTCAGCCGCTTTAATAGCAGCGTCCAACTTGGCAATAGCCGTTTGAGAAGATTCGTTCTTATCATCTTCCTTCGCCTTTTTCGCCTTTTCCAGTTGTTCCTGCAAATAAGCCTTCGGTTCACGCTTCAATTTATCACTCAAAGCAACCAGCCGCTTAATTAAGTTTTCCACTTCGCTGCTTTCTTTCGCCGGGCCACCTGCAGCAATTAACTGCTGCGCTTCTTTGAGCTCATCTTTGTTTTGTAACTCGGGGATTTTAGCTGCTTCAGCTGCCACTTTTGCAAGTTCGGCCATCAGACGATCCAAACGTTTACCTTCATTAAGAGTTGCGGCAAATTCTTCATCTGTGGCAGATCCGTCCAAATCAAGTTTCAATTTGGCTTTTTGAGCGTCATTAAGATGCGTAAGCTTGTCTATCTCGGCTTTGGCCGCTTCTCTTTGCTTATACTTCTGCGCCACCGCCACGATAACTTCACAATCTTCCGCATTCTTGGCTTTCTCCAAATCCTGCAGATACTTCTGTTTTGCTTCAGCCGGCAAATTCATTTTTTCAATTTCATCTTTTGCTTTGGCTTTGGCATCTGCTAAACCTTGCTGTTCCTGCGCCTCATAATTTTGTTTGGCTTTGTTGTTGGCCTCTTCTACAGCCTGATCAACTTCCTCATCGGTTTTGGCCGCCGTAATTTTTTGTTCGGCTGCATTCTTATCATTCGGATTTAAATCTTTGTCAAGCAATTTTTTCGCCGCTTCTTTATGCTTATTAAGATTGTCGGTCTGAGCAGCTTCGACAACCTTGTTAATATCATCTGCAGTTGCCGCCTTATCGACATTCTCTTTGGCTTTTTGCTTTTCTTCATCCGTCAAATAATTCAGTTTGTTGATCTTTTCTTTGGCTTCCTGCCGCGCTTTGTTTAGTGCTTCCTGCCTTTCGTCATTCTTGGTCTTGGCCTCATCCGTCTGCGCCGCAATTTGTTCAGCCGTTTGTGCCTGATCAATCTTGGAACAGTAATCTTTTTTCTCCTCTTCCGTCAAATTCGGCAAAGCATTGACAAAATCTTTCGCTGCCTGCTGTTGTTGCTGCAAATTATCCGCCGCCTGCGTCTTTTTCGCATTTTCGTTATCCTTGGCGTTAGCGTCTTTCAAAACATTTTCAATATTTTCGCCGTTATTGATTTTGTCTTTGAAAGTTTTCTTTTCTTCCGGTGTTAAATGCTTGAGATCATCAATTTTTTTGATAGCGTCATTTTTCTTTTGTTCGCCATCTTTTTTCTGCTTATTCTCCGCATTTTTACCGGTTGCTTCCTGAATAATCGTTTCAATAGCATCAGCGCTTTGGGCTTCTTTGATTCTTTTTTTGTAATTTTCTTTTTCGGTCGGGCTTAAATTATCCAAACCGTTAATGGTCTTTTCAGCCTCTGCTTTCTTTTTCTCAAGATTGCCTTGGCCTTTTTCCTTCTCGGCTTTTTCATTAGCCTTGGTATTGGCTTCATTTAACTTATTATTGATCTCGTCCGTGCTATGGGCATTTTTAATATCATCTTTGATTTTTGCACCGTCTTCCGGACTGATTTCACCATTTTTGATCATGTCATCAATAATTTTCTCAGCCTCTTCTTTTTCACCGTTTTGCGGCTCAACTTGCGGGTTTTGCTGTGCCTGCGTGAAGAGCTTATCTTTGCTGAACTTCAGCAGCTCCGGGAATTGATCCCGTCCGGCAGCAGCTGAAACAACCAAGTTACCGTTTTGCTGAGCAAATTTGATAATATGCGGAATTGCCATCCCGTTTTGATCGAAATTAAAGTTTCCGGTAGCATCTTTTTTCGTGAAAATATCAAAGCCGTGAGTTGTATCCAGATTATTACTGCCGTCCAATTTAACAACATTGAAAACCGGGTCGTTCTCCACCTGCTCGAACTTCTTGCCGGTAAAAGCGGCATTGTCGAAATTATCGTAAATAAAGCGCTTAATAGCCTTTTCGAAATCGGCATTTGTCGGTGCTTGCGGGTTAGTTACGGGAACTTTGGTAATTACATAAGTCAAATCAAAATCGGCACTGCCGTCCTGACTTTTAACATTTTTCTTTTCCTGCGTCTGATCTTCCTGAGCCGGAGCTGTTCCGCCGGCAGATTTTTGATAAACCAGCTGCTTACCCGGAATTGTCGCCGTCGAACCGTCTTTATAAGTAAAAGTTGCGGTACCGTCGGCTGCCACTTTAATCGGGTCCTGGGCTGCCAATTGATCTTTAATGGCAGCATTAGCTGTAGTTAAAGCTGCCTGTAACTTACTAATTTCATCTGCTTCCAACTTAGCAGCATCTTTCACTTCCTGCCGTTGACAACGCTTGGGCTGATATTGCTCCGCCAACTTCGGTAATTCATAAATTAAACTGTCGGCCGGAATAGTATCTTTAGAACCGTCTTTGTAATTAATTGTGGCAATGCCTGTGTTTTTATCGACAGATATAGCATCGACGAAATTATCTCCCAGAGCATCCCTAAACGTTTGACCGTCAACTGTATAACTAAAGTTGGCGTCTAGAATATTGGAAGTAACATGTTTAGCTTCCTGTTCTTCCAAGCTCTTAATATTCTTGACCCCGACACGTTTACACGGTTTCGGCTCGAATTTCTCAGCTAAAGTCTGCTTCTTTACGACCAGATTTTCGCCTTTAATTTCATCTTTGGAACCGTCTTTATAAGTAATCGTCACCGTACCGTCTGCAGCAACACTGACCGCCTTATCGGCATCACCGTCTTTGAACAGCTCTTTCTTTTGGAACAATTCAGCATTAGCATCAAATACAGCGCTCTTAACTTTCTTAATTTCATCTTCATCCAATTTCTGCAAATCGGCAACTTCCGTCCGCTTAGGCACTACCGGTTCAACCGTATCGGCAATAGCGGATTTTTTCTTAACCAATAAAATACCCGGAATAGAATCTTTCGAATCGTCCGTATAAGTGATAGTCAACTTGCCGTCTTTGCCGACATTAATTTCCTTCACGTTCTTCTTATACTCTTCTGTCTGGGCAGCATTGAAGGCCTTTTTAACCGCCTCAACTTCATCTGCCGTCAAATCCTTCGGATTATTAACCTCGGTCAACGCCGGATAAGCAGGCGTCAAAGTATCTGTAAGCGGCGGCTTCTCCGGAATAACCTTGTCACTGCCTAAATTGAAGTGATGGTTACGGGCAATCTGATACATACCGCCCAGGAAATGCAATTTTTTATTTTTGTCCTTATCCTTAACTTTAGCAATAAATGTGTAACTAGTATCAACACTACCTAAAGGCTGCCAGTCACTCAGGAGATATTGCACTTCATTTTTATAATCATTATATGTAGCATTATATGAGGCATCGTTTTTATCATAAGATGTATCGGTAAATTCCTTGAATGCCTGCTCAAACTTCTTGTCACCCTTCTTAACCAGGAAACGGCTGTAACCTGTATGCCAATCAGCTAAGCTGAAACTTTTATATGAGTCATTCTCATTACCTTTACGCTCACGTTCGATGGAAATAGATTCCGGCTTTACCAATTCCAAATTTTCCGGAATAGTAAACCATCTGAAATTACGCACATACCACCAATCACGACTGGCATTCATGTGATAAGTAACTTTAACGTACTCTCCGTAAGGGTCTTCCTTAAACTCATTCTCAGCATAGGTACCATAATTGTACTCTACGCTTACATACTTATTGACACTGTAAGACTTACCGTGACGGGCATATTTCAGATAATCACCTTCAATTGCACCATCGGCATAAACATAAGGAGTCATTGTATAAGAACCCCAAACTAAAGCGGCACTCAAGGTAGTAGCCAAGAGGCGCCGTAAAAAAGCCGGGTTTAACATCACCGGACTTACATTCTTGAATTTACGCATATAACTTCTTCCTTTTGTAATAGCTGAACGCTAGTATGTAAAGATTAGTATACCTTATGCGCATATATATTTAGAAGTTTTTATCATTGAATTCAGGAAAGTGCACAAAACTGACGTCATGTCATTGTGTATGTTACTATAAAATTACAGAAACAAGACAAGCTTAAGAGTCGAAAATCAGCAATAAAAAAGAGCGCTTATGCGCTCTTCTGAAGGCACCAATCAGATTTGAACTGATGCATAAAGGTTTTGCAGACCTCTGCCTTACCGCTTGGCTATGGTGCCAAAAAAGCTCCGAGAAAGCGGGATACGAGATTCGAACTCGCGACTTTCACCTTGGCAAGGTGACACTCTACCACTGAGTTAATCCCGCATGAATCGGAGCTTAATTAGCATATCACTCATGCTTATTATTGTCAAGTGACCCGTAGCAGAATTGAACTGCTGTCTTCGCCGTGAAAGGGCAATGTCTTAACCTCTTGACCAACGGGCCGAAAAAATAGCGGTAGTAGGATTCGAACCAACGACACTCCGGGTATGAACCGAATGCTCTAGCCAACTGAGCTATACCGCCGGATTACTTCGAATCACTAAAGTCTTAGCAACTTGAAGTGCTTTGCTATTGTAACACGCAATTTTGTCATTTGTCAATAGCTTTTTTCTTAATTTACGAAAAAAACTGCCGCAAAATTGCGGCAGTTAAAAATGAATTACTTCAATTCAACTTCGCCGCCGGCTTCTTTAATCTTAGCAGCAATTTCATCAGCTTCAGCCTTTTCGACATTCTCTTTCAAAGTCTTAGGTGCACCGTCTACCAAGTCCTTAGAATCCTTCAAGCCCAAACCTGTAATAGCCTGAACAGCCTTGATAACCTTAATCTTAGCAGCACCGGCTGACTTCAAGATAACTGTATATTCGCTCTTCTCTTCTTCTTGAGCGCCACCTTGAGCACCGCCTGCAGGAGCAGCAACTGCAACAGCAGAAGCTGAAACACCGAATTCTTCTTCGATAGCCTTAACCAACTCATTGAGTTCCAAGACTGTCATTGCTTTAACTTCGTCTAAAATCTTTGTAATTTTTTCGCTTGCCATATTATCCTCCTTAGTAAAATATAATTAGGCATTAGCAGCGGGAGCAGACTCAGCCGCTTCGCCGTTCTTCTCGCTTACAGCCTTCAAAGCAACAGCCAATTTAGTAATCGGGCTGTTCAAAGTGTAAGCCAATTGTGTACGCAAAGTATTCATATCCGGGATATCAGCCAAAGCCTTAACACCGTTGCTGTCCAAAACCACACCGGCATTGGCACCGCCTTTGAGTACTGGTAACTTAAATTTCTCATTAAATTGTTTGAGTAAACGTGCCGGAGCAACTGCATCAGTCTTACTGACAGCAAAAGCTGTCGGACCTTGCAAATATTCGGCCAAGCCTTCCAAACCGGCTTCTTTGGCGGCAATCTTAGCTAAACGATTCTTAAAGACATGATAAGATACACCATTTTCACGTAATGCTTTACGTAATTCCGTATCCTGTTCAACTGTCAATCCGCGGTAATCTGCTAAAACGATAGTCTCAGCACCTTGAAACAAATCTTTCAACTTGTTAACTACTGCCTGTTTACTTTCAAAAACTTTCGAACTGGGCATTATTGATCCTCCTTTACACAAAAAAATCTCTTACCAAAGCAGCAAGAGAGAGGAAGCAAATCACTATGTAACGCTACCTCAGCAGGATATTAAGCGCAGAGCGCACCGGCTATCTTTGGTATAACTACGATAATTTAACATAAAACAAAGAAGAAAGCAAGTACCAACTCACTTTCTTCTTTAACGATTTTACAATTAAATGCTGAAAATCAGATGTTACCGGAAACTCTGATGCCCGGGCCCATAGTAGCAGCCAAAACAGCGCTCTTAATGTATTGACCCTTAGCAGCAGCCGGCTTAGCTTTCCAAACAGCACCCATCAAAGCTTTGTAATTAGCTTCCAACTGCTCAGCAGTAAAGGAAGCCTTACCGATCGGGCAGTGAATAATATTTGCCTTGTCCAAACGGAATTCGATTTTACCGGCCTTAGATTCCTTAACAGCCTTAGCAACATCCGGTGTAACCGTACCTGCTTTGGGGTTAGGCATCAAGCCTTTAGGTCCTAAAACACGACCCAAACGTCCGACCACACCCATCATATCCGGGCTGGCGATAACAACATCGAAATCGAACCAGTTTTCTTTCTGAATTTTCTCAGCCAACTCCATACCGCCGGCATAATCGGCACCGGCTGCAGTTGCAGCTTCTTTCAATTTGTCGTTGCAGAAAACCAGGACTCTGATCTTTTTACCTGTACCGTTGGGCAAAACTACTGCACCGCGGACCTGTTGATCGGCATGTCTGGAATCGACACCCAAGCGAATGTGCAATTCAATTGATTCATCAAATTTACTTGTTGCAGTCTCTTTGAGCAATTTCATAGCCTCAGTCGAAGTATAGACTTTGGAAAGCTCAACTTTTTTAGCTGCCTCTAAATATCTCTTACCACGTTTCATGAAGCTTACTCCTTATCCGGCTTGCCGTTGACGACAATACCCATGCTGCGAGCCGTACCGGCAATCATGCTGGCACATGACTCAAGATTTGCGGCGTTAGTATCAACGATTTTAATCTTTGCCAATTCCAAGCATTGATCCCAAGTCATAGTCGCTACTTTTGTCTTGTTCGGAACACCTGAACCGCTCTTAATCTTGCACTCACGACGCAATAAAGATGCTACCGGCGGTTTCTTTGTTACAAAAGTAAATGTATGATCCGCATAAACGGTGATAACGACCGGAATTGCCATACCTGCATCAGCTTGTGTTGCAGCGTTAAAATCTTTAACGAACTGGGCGATATTCAAACCATGTTGACCCAGTGCTGGTCCTACCGGTGGCGCAGCAGTTGCTTTGCCCGCTTCAATTTGCAGCTTGACATAAGCTGTAATTTTCTTGGCCATAATAGCCACCTCCCAAAATATTTTACATACCGCCGAAAGCGGTTGTTATCTAATTAATTAATCAAACGGCTAAAACCTGAGTGAATTCCAACTCAACCGGTGTTTCCCGGCCGAACATGGAAACCATAACCACAACTTTTTTCTTCTCGTGATTGATCTCCTGGACCGTACCGATAAAGCCTTCAAGCGGTCCGTGAATAACTTTGATCGGATCGCCGACTTTGTAATCGACGATAGGATCCCAATCCGACTCGACGCCGACAATAGCCAATTCTTCCGCTGTCAGCGGGATAGGATCGCCGTCAGGACCGACAAAGCCCGTAACGCCGCGCGTATTGCGGACAATATACCAAAGTTCATCACTCATAACCATCTTCAACAGAACATATCCGGGGTAAACTTTGCGCTCATAGACGTGACGTTTACCGTCTTTAATCTCAACCTGCTCTTCAGTAGGTACGGAAACTTCCTGAATCAGATCTTCCAAGCCACGGTTCTGAATTACCTGTGTCAAAGTAGCTTTAACTTTGTTCTCGTAGCCTGAATAAGTATGAACTACATACCACTGTGCTTCCGGCTTTTTGTCGGTCACAGTCGCCGTCTCATTCTCGGCAGCCGGCACAGCAGTTGCATTTGTGCTCTCAGTCTGCTCCGTTTGTTCTTCTTTATTCAAAGCTTGATCCATGCTCATCTCCATCATTTCGTTGTCGCCTTAGCTGTCGTAGCCTGCGGCGCTTGACTTGTCGTTTGAGGTTCGGAAACTTTAACAGTACCTGTCGGTCTTGTATCTTTGCCGACATGTGCCTGAGCAGCAGGACGTTTCACAGGGTCGTTGAAACCGGTGAAATTAAGTACCAGCTGCATACAACTGTCCACCACGAAAATAAGTAAGCCCGATATGAAGCACAATACCAACACCGTTATTAAAGACTGTTGGAAGCTCTTCTTCGTCGGCCATACTACAAGTTTAAGCTCTGTATAAATGCCTAAGAAAAACTTCTTAAATCTGTCAAAAAATGTTGTTTTCTTCTGCTTGTCTGTATTCTTAGCCATCTTAGCTCCTTAAAATTCAGACTTATTTAGTCTCTTTATGAGTTGTGTGCTTTCTGCAGAAACGGCAGTACTTCTTCAATTCCAAGCGGTCCTTAGTGTTGGACTTGTTCTTCTTGGTTGAATAATTGCGTTGCTTACAATCTTCACAAGCTAAAATAATTTTGTCTCTTACTGCTGCTTTAGCCATGATTATCCCTCCGAAATTTTTTCATAAAAAATAAAGCCCTTACAGGCGTTATCCAAATATAGCACTAATTGCGATATAAGTCAAACAAAAAATGCCGTCACTTAAACACGACGGCAATATACGGAGAGCAAGGGATTCGAACCCTCGTTACGCCTTTTGAACGTAAACACGATTTCCAATCGTGCGCCTTCGACCGCTCGGCCAACTCTCCAGAAATAAATCGAACGTATAGTAAGTTAGCATAGCTCAAGAAAAAAAGCAAGTGCCCGAAATAAATCGGGCACCCGCTTAATCATAGAACTGCTTATTTTTCGCTCTCGTCTGCGGCTTTTTCACCGAACAAATTCAAACGGAACAAATAAGACTCATCTTCGACATTGTCGCAAACAATCTTGGCTTCTGCCAGCTTACCGCCTTCAATCAAGCGTACCAAGCCGATCATTTGGCTTAATTTACTCTTTAAATTGAATTTGTCTCCCTCATCATTAATCAGGTAGACATTACCGCGGCAATTGTCCAAAGCACGCATAAATTCCTGCACATCAATATCGCTCATTAAGAATTCTCTCATATTCCACCTCTTAATTATCAATAGTAAATTATCTCATATACACCATTTTAACCTATTCTTCGGCTATGTCAACAAAATCTCGCAAAAAGAGGCGCTTTTTTACATTTTGCCAATTATTATCGGAAAAATTAGGGCTAAAAGTAGATTTTTTCCGCCCTTGTGTTCAATATGCACTAATTTATTCGGCACTATGCATATAATAACGTAACCAGGCGACAGCTATAATCAACAGGAATAAAATTCCTAAAATTAAAAAGAGTAAATGATAGTTATTACCGGTCAGCAAAAGTAGAATGCCGATGAAGGCAACTATAAGCAATACACCCAGTAAAAAAAGGCCTAAGGCACTGTGCAGCACTGTTGTAATTATTTTAGCAATATCGGCAGTTAAACTGCGTTTTTTAGTTCTTCTTGGCATACAACCTCCTTCAATTTCCGCAAAATCACTTCGTCTCGGCACCACTTGCCGGCGCCTGCCGTTTAATCTCGGCGACGAAGCATCTACCCCGTTCTTCAAAATTTTTGTATGTATTATAGCTGGCTGCTGCCGGCGAAAGCAAAATGCCCTTACCCGGTGCTGTAATTTTATAGGCCAGATTCACAGCTTCCGCCATATCCTTTGCCTGATAATAACGTTTCAACTCCGCGGCACTTGCACCGACAGCCAATTGCGCCGTTAAGGTATGACCGGTAGTCGGCAAGCCGATAACATTGTACTCATGCTGCTTAAGGAAATCGTACAACTCGGTATAATCCAAGCCCCGATCCAAACCGCCCAATATTATCGTGCGGCACTGCGGTAATGCGGTCAACGCTTTTATTGCCGCCAAAGGAATTGTACAGATAGAATCATTATAAACAGGATGACTGCCGTATGTACCGACATATTGCAGACGATGCTCCAAACCGGTAAATTCCCGCAGGCAGCTGATAATATGCTCCTTTTGTTCCTTCTGAAATTCCGCCCAAAGCTCCGGCAACGCCAAGCTGCCGCCGCCTGCAATTTTTTGCTCGCAATAATAGGCAAAAGTTGCCATCACCGCTAAAACACTGTCCAGTTTCATATGCAAGATCTGCAATTGAGCGGAAAATTGCAAAGTGCACTTATTCCATGAATTTTCCTCAAACGCAGCAACATTCGACTGCTCAGCGTTTTCGGAACAATTTTCTAAAGAAATACCGCTAAACGTCAATTCGTTTTTTTCGGCGGAAAAAGTAAAAATATAGGCCTTCTTTTTTAATTCCTGTCGTGGCAATACATCATAATATTTTTGTAAATTCGCCAAATCGTTCTGATTACGACACAAGTAAAAAACATATTGTTCTTGCTGTAAAACCGGTACGGCACGTTGCAGTAAATTATCTTCATATGCCGGCAAAATCACCCATTGACGCCCTGCAGGTTGTCTGATCAGATTAATTTTGGATTGATAATATTCTTCCAGGTTGTGATAATGATCCAAATGCTCCGGATACAAGTTTGTCAACAAAGCAACTTTAGCAGTGTGCGTTGTAAATTCCAACTGATGACAGGAAAGTTCCAAGGCGGCAACATCTTTGCCCAAATCAAAAATCCGACTGAAAGCAGCTATGCCTATATTGCCCAACAACGCCGATTTCTGTTCAGCGCAATCAAGCAAATGGTAAAGCAGCGAAGTAGTTGTTGATTTACCTTTAGTCCCGGTAACAGCTACCGTTTGCTGACAGTATATTTGCAAAAACAAGTCAACCTGACAGGTTATTTCCGTTTGCGGCGCAATTTGCAGGCGCGGAGCGGAAAATGAGTTTTCTGCTGTCGCTTTTGCTTCATAGACATAATTTTTACAACTGATTCCCGGGCTTTTAAGCACAAGATCAAACTGTGATAAGTCAGGCGGATAAGCCGCCGCGCTGTAACTACTTACAGCTATACCGTAAGCTTCGGCTTTTTCCAAGCATTCCGCACATGGTTCGGGATTAAGGTCACTAACGGCTAACGTTTCAAGTTCCAGTTGCCGGAAGTTAGCGGCAAAAAAATCGAAGCTGGCCTTGCCCTCTCTCCCCAGTCCCCAGATAAGAACTTTTTTACCGGCAAAACGGCTATGTAAAGCAGCAACAATTGTTTCTTTATTATTCATGCTCATCCTCTAAGTTTTTCATTTTATTTTGTAATATTTCTTGAAATTCCGGGTTTAAGAACGGTGCCGGCTGTAATTTTTGCAAATCAGGTCCTGCATAAACATACTCTCCGCCCGTAAATGTAAGCAAGCTGCAACGTCCGGCAGCTATCCAAGTAGCTGCAGCCTGTAAAAGGCAGGGTAACTGTTGTTCGGTGCGATGATAGCGATTCAAAAGTTTGCAAACGGCATACGCCACTTCTTCTACCGTCCCGACGCATTCAAACGGTTTTACCGGGGTGACACCCAATAATCCGGCCATATCCGGCAATAAATTTTCATTTTGCAAAATATCGGCGCCAAAGGCTGTCCGCATTTCCTGCGGTGTTAAATATACTGCCAGAATCAGGCTGACGAACAAACATTTCGGGCAATTATTACACCACTTGTTGGCCTGTTCTTTGGAACCTAAGTTGCAGGAGCGGAAATAAGGCAAATAGGCTTTATAATGGGCAAAAATCCGAGCAATAGCTATTTCCTGTAAAGGTCGAAGAAAACTGAAATACTCCGCCGCTGCGCCCAGATACAGGCAACTGTACGTGCGGAAAGAGCTTTCAAAGGCTGCCGTTTTGGAATACTGATGATTGATTTCCGTGCCGGCAACAGTAGCGGCGTTACTGGAAGCTTCATTGGACAAGGCTACATACGGTATGCCTGTCAGATAAGCGGCAAACAGGCTGTAAAAAGCTACTATGCCCGAGAAAGGTGTATGGCCGTTCCAAAAATTCAGTTGATTTAAAGTGACTATTTTCCGGTCCAGACGGCGTTGCACAAACAGGCAATGTTCCTCATCTATTCCAGCCAAAGCAATAGAATCTCTGCTTGCCTGCGTGGGATTAATCGCAAAAGCGTAACGTTCTTTTTCCCGTAAAAGTTCCAACGTCACAACGGAATCCTTGCCGCCGCCGACAGGAATAAGTACTTTTCTCGCATCTGAAGTCGCTTTTCCGTTATCAACAGGCTCAGTCAAAGCGAAGTGCGTCAAAGAGGTGACTTTGTGCCAGGAAGAATCAGGGAGATTCAAAGGGCAGGAAATTTCAACCTGCTCCGTCAACGAATAAGTCCACAATTCTGCGGGATTTATCGAGATATTATTGCGATAAAGGAACTCCCCCAAGCCGTTAAAATACCAGTCCTGCCAAGAGGCTGCAGCTGTTGCGGGAATAGGGACTAAAGAGCAGACATAACGCAAAGGGCAGACGCTTTTCCAATAAGAAATGCTCTCCATCAAGCCTATTTGAAATAAAAATGTTTCTATTGCCGTAATGTCGTTAATTCTTAATCGGTCTGCGACTTTATGCGGCACAGTTATGGTGCAAGTGGGCAAAAAATCTGTTAAAGTCGGTAAAGAAAAATGCCATTGACAAGTGATTTCCCATGCCTTTTCCGTGTGATTAATCTTATAAATAAAGTCATGGTAAACAAACAGGGGAAAAATCCGACGCAATGCCAAAAATTTGCTATTGCCGGTCAGATGCAGAGCCTCCGCCGTTATCGGACTTAAATTCATCGCCTCTCCCTGTAATTGCTCCATAAAACTACTCTCCTACCTTCAGCGCGTTTGTCAAAATTCATTATAGTTCAATTGTTCCGCCTGTCAAAATTCAACGTCCATCTCCCGCCTTGAAGTCTGCACCTTTCAGGACATTTTCATTTGTGTTATACCGGGACATTATCATTTTTGACTCATAAAATTTTTCTGCTCGGCGAAAAAAGTGTTGACAGGGAGCTGCGCTTTTGCTAACATATCACTTGTCGCTATCAGCGGGCCTTTAGCTCAGTCGGTTAGAGCAGCCGGCTCATAACCGGTCGGTCCTGGGTTCGAGTCCCTGAGGGCCCATTCACAATTTTATATTTGGGGAAGTTCCCGAGTGGCCAAAGGGGGCAGACTGTAAATCTGTTGTCTACGACTTCGATGGTTCGAATCCGTCCTTCCCCATAGTTAATGAGACTCACTTTATGTGAGTCTTTTTCTTTGCCTTTTTTCTTTCACAATCACAATTTAATTAGTCAAATTTGCCGCTTCCGTTTTTACTCCGCAAAAAAACGGCTCCAATGTCAAGCATCGAAGCCGTTAGCGCTGTACTTATTTTTACGGACCGTTTCGCCGTTTTTACGGACGCGGAATATATATAACCTGTTTATCGCGCAAATAGACAACATTCTTTCTTACTGTCAGTTTATTGGCACTGATAATCAAATCAATATAGTAATCGGGATTAACGGCAAAATTCTCATATTCTCCGGCATAAGCACTTTGAGCAATAGCATAAATATTATCACTGATTTTTACAGCATAATACTTGCCGACAGTCGGAACTTTGCTGTCAGCCTTGGGTGAAGAAGAATTTTGCACCAAATTATTCGGCACTTTGCGCGGTACAAACTTTTTAGTCCCGCTGACAACAGGCTGCGTCTTTCCAGGTTTAGTGCTCGGCTTCAGTTTATCCGTCTTTTTCGGCGCTGCAGTTGTCGTCTTAGCTTTACTTGCGGCAACTGTTTCCGTCACTTTGACTGTTGTTTCCTCAGGCTGCTTATCTGTCGACGTTTGCGCCGGCTCATTCAACGATTCCGTACTGCCCGCTATTTTGTTCAAAAGATCGGTAAAATGTTCTCCTTCTTCCTGTAAAGCCTGTTTAACATGCGCTTGTAATACGGAAACATCAGTCAAACTCAATTGTATTTTTTCGGAACGTAAACCGGGTAAACTCAAACCCGAGGCCGGAACTTTTTGCAATTGCATACTTTCCTTCACTTTTTCCAAATTGCCCTTACCGGCGGCTAAACACGTGCCCAGCTCCTTTTTCAATTCGTTGTAAGCTGTCATATCGGCCGGACTTTGGAGAATTTGTTTAACTGAATTTCGGACTTTGGAATCTGCGGTATTGAGCTCTTTATAGAATAACGGTATAACGCTCGCTGCCGTCAAATGTTCCACCTCGAGCGCTTGCTGATCGGACGTATCGGCAGTATCAGGCATCTGCAAGCTGCTGAAGTTTTGCACGGATTGTGCCAAAGCAGCCTGCACCACAGCCTGTGCTTCACCTGTCGGCTTACCGTACAAAACTTCTTTCGTTTCTGCGTCAAGGTAAGCTGCCGCCTGAGAATTGTTCGTATTATAAGTGTTGATAAAATCGGAATAAAGAGCGGCATTTCTTTGTGAGCGGTAGATAAAAGCTGCTGCATATGCCGTTAAAACGATAATTAAAGCTATGATAGCCGCCAACAGCTTTTTCAAGCCGCTGATACGGATACGATTCAAGATTTGATCAAAACTCATGTGTCAACCTCTTTATTCCACATTTTGCTTTATATTAGCAGTTCAAGCTCGAAAATTAAAGTCAAACTTTGTAACAGTCGGAGTAACAATTCAGGTTCTCAGTTTTACGTGCTGCCTGTAATTATTTTCGGGCAAAGAAAAAGCACCGTATTCCTACGGTGCTTAAGTGACCCATGAGGGACTTGAACCCTCGGCCCCTTGATTAAAAGTCAAGTGCTCTACCAACTGAGCTAATGGATCGACAGGGATGGCAGGACTCGAACCTGCGCATGCGGGAATCAAAACCCCGTGCCGTAACCGCTTGGCTACATCCCTAAATAAGGGTGAGATATGGGAGTCGAACCCATGGCCTCCAGAGCCACAATCTGGCGCTATAACCAAACTTAGCTAATCCCACCGTATATTCGTGTGACAATTAGCAATTGTAGCACTTAGTCATCTCAATGTCAAGCAACAAAGCTAAGTCCAACCGAAGCTTTTACATTATAACCAAACTTTTTCATCTTGGCAAGTGCCATATATTAGTTGTGGCAAATAATTATGAGTCACAAATTATAATGTCCCGGTATAGTACCCCCAAGCGGTTTTTACTCTACTTAAGGCTTAATTTCTTACTGTTTTTCTGCCGCTGAACAGCAATAAGCTCAACAGTCCGACTGCGACCAGATAAAGGCTCAATTTCCCGCTCGTTTCCGGTTTGTTGCCGACTGCAATCTGACGGGTCACTGTAATTTTAAGAGTCTGCTCACACTTAAATTCCTTCCCGCTTGTTGTTTTACCTGTAACTGTAATCTGATACGTTTTTGCACCTTTGCTGTCCAGTTCCTGTTGCAAGGAATTGTCTTTAATAATGCCGCTGATTGTACCGGCAGCCAGCACTTTCCTGTTATTGGGATCGGGAGCAGCGGGCGTGAATTTTAAGCCTATTTTTGCTAATTCCGTTTGCCAAGCCTGATCAAACGCAAAAGTCGGTAAGTTTTCCTCTTTTTGGCTTGTGACGGTAATTTTAATCTGATTTATTTCCTGCCCCTCGTATACTGTCTGTTCAGGCGGCTGCGCTTCCATTTGCACATCAGCCGGCGGATAATCTATCTTATAATTCTGAAATAATGAGGTAGGTGTAAAGGTAATTTTCTGTGTCGGAAATAGCTGCATATCGGCGGGAATATTGTACTTTTGCCGCATCTCCTGCTCTTTGGCTTGAATAGCCTTGTCTACCTGATGTTTAACGATCTTCATATAATCTCCGGACGCCGGCTTGGAGGTATCAGTTTCAAAGTTCTCATTAACCCGGGAATCGTAGCATGCCGGTAATTGCAATGTTTCTGTTTTGTCTTTATAGGTTATTGTGATTTCTTTGTAATATTTAGCTTTGGCTCCCAGCTCCAGCAGATCCGGATTATCCGTAACCACCAGATTTTTCAGAATGTAATCATTTTTCGTTTGCTCTTCCGTTTGACCGAACAGGTTGGGATCCTTCAGACTCAACTTGTTTATCAGTTTTGTTCTACCTTTTTCTGTTTTAGTATTTTTAGATGCAATCAAAGCATTTACATGCCTTGTTATATTTCTCTTTGTATATTCAAAGTCAACCTTCCAATTATTCGCCACCAACACGCCTCTGAAGCCGGCAAAAGTATTTTGCAAGTTCGTTATACTGTAAAGACTACCACCCTTATAGTACAAATTCAGATTGCTGAAATTAAGCACGAAGTCATCCGTTCCCGCATTTTGAAACATAGATTCCATATAAACGATGTTGAAGTTGGACTGCCATTTACTGAAATCCGTATAACCTGTAAGGCTCTCCATTCCTTGGAAGTAACTTCCAAAGTCAGTATTATGATTTGTTTGAAATTTCCATTTGCTTAACTCTTTAATGTCCTTAATTTCCGTAGCGTTTTTCAGTAAGGCGTAGGCAGATGTCATAAACCTGACATTAACATCGCCGATGTTGCCCAAAGAGGCGAGTTGGTTATTTTTTAAGAAAGAATGTGCCTGGATGTCACGCGGCACTTTTCCTCGAGTTAATTCTTTGTAAAAATATATTCTTCCTTCAAAGTGCAAAGTATATCCCGGATGTTCAGCAATAAACTTTTCGATAGCTTCAGCCTCAGCATTTCTAGCTGAAAAAAATTCATAATAATCTTTGTCTGCCTTTGTTGCATTACCATGTGCTATATCATCATCCTTAACTTCTTTTCCGGGATCTAAACACGTTATAAAGCCTTCCTTGGCGCCGTTTTTCGGACGGATAATTACCAGTTTGGCAGCATCATCAGCAATCGCCTCACAGCCCTGCATCTTCATCACATCTGCCTCTTCCAGCTTATCGCGCCAAGGCGGCAAAGCGTCGCCGGTGAGAGCTTGCGGTGTATTTAAGTTGATTTGAGCCGAGCGCTGTTGCTGCAAAGCCTTTTCCGGCAGCGGCCGCGGCAAATAGTGATCGTTCTTTTTTTCTTCATTACTTGCAACTTCCGGCTTGTTCGCAGCTTCCTTAACAGTTGCAGGTTCAAGCTTCTTCTCAAGCGGCGTCAAGCCGGCCGTTGCCCTGTCCGGCTTTGCTGCACCTTCGGCCGGCAAAGCGGTCGAATTTGAAGCTTCTGCCACATCAGGCTGCAAAGTTGAATCTGCGGCCGAAGCAGCCGTTAAAGAGGCGGTATCCGCCGCGGCAACCTGTTGTAAAATAACTGAAGAAAAAAGCAAAAATGCTGCAAGAGCAACTGCCGTTACACGCTTAATAAACACTGTTCAAACCTGTTCTTTCCTAGCATCTAAATTTTATCTCTATAGTAATCATTTTCATAAGCAATAATGTATATTATTCAACATTTAGATTAAAAAAATGTAAACTTAGAAGTCGATACGCACAAAAGAAGCATTTACAGAAATCCGGTATTTTAACAGCCTTAAGACAGCTCTTGCGCAATCTCCAACATTCGGGTGCGCGGCAAATTATGCAGGCGCGGGTAAGTCGAAGCGACGCTTGCAACTTGGCGATATGCCATAATCTGTCTAGGGAAATTCGCTTGAGCTGCAGGCGGCAAAGAATAAACAGCGGGCGGCAAACTTAAAGCCCCAAGTAAATTGCGCAATTTGGCAGCTGAAAGCTCCGGTTCATTGGTGGTCTTAAGACAAAAACAAAAACTACCGATTTTAACTAACGGCAAACTGTATTCCAGCAAAGTCGGTAACGAGGAAACTGCCCGAGCAACAACAAAATTATAGCTGTGCCGCGCCTGACTGTGCGCATAGTCTTCTACCCTTTGCCAGAGCAGATTACAAGGCAATTGCAAATCCCGGCAGACGAAATCCAGAAAAGCTAATTTTTTTCTAACCGTATCCAATAAATCACAAGTTAATTCCGGCAACAATATTGCCAAAATAATCCCCGGAATACCGGCGCCTGTCCCTATGTCCAGCAATTTCCCCGCAGCTGAGGAGTTCAACGCCTCTTTTATTCTGCCTGCCAACATAAAGCTGTCGAAAATGTCACTCGTTACAATGTCTTGCGCTTTTTTTATCCGGCTGAGATTCAAATGTTGATTAACTGCAAGGCGTAAATAATAATACCGTAAAATTTTTTCATATTGTGACTTGGTCAGGCGCAACTTACAGCGAGAGGCAAGCAGCGTAATCACATCGGCCGCCAAGGAGGGATATTTCTCGCCCGTCATAGCCAAATTGCTGCTGAAATCCGTCGCTTGCAATTCATGCTCGAGCTCAATATAAGATGTCCGGGCAAAAATCCGGGCATAAAGTTGGGTCCCGAAATTCTCGTCTTTCTCCGCCTGCTCCTGCACTTCCTTATCAGTCAGCTGCAGCAGAGCACAAGCCAACTGCCTGACTACAGCGACAGTTTCCGTATAATCCTCTATGCTGATATTAAAAGGTCGCAGCAATTCCTGATAATTTATAGCTTTATTGCTTTTCCTGTTTTCTTTCACGACGATAACCTTCCAAATATACGACCAAAACAGATATATCGGCAGGCGACACACCTGAGATTCTACTTGCCTGACCCAAATTTTTCGGCCGCTGTTCCTGCAATTTCTGTCTTGCTTCCAAGCGTAAACCGTGCAGACTGCTGTAATCAAGATCCGGCGGCAACAAACGGGACTCCATTTTGACAAAACGGGCAATTCTTTCCTGTTCAATTTTGATATAACCGGCATATTTAAGTTGTGTTTCAACGGCAAAAATTATTTCCGGAGCTAAAGCCGGACGCTCGGAATCATAGGCCGCCGTTACATTGTAATTAAATTGCGGTCGACGTAATAATTCATCAAGATGACAAGTTTGCGTTAAATCCGGCAAATTCAAAGATTGCAGATAAGCATGGGCCTCCTGCGGTTTCACGCTAACTCCCTGTAAGCGTTTCAGCTCCGTTGCAACGGCTTCGACTTTAGCTGAATATTTTTCATACCGCTCTCTACTGATTAAATGCGCCTTGTATGCTATATCGCTCAGACGCATATCGGCATTATCCTGTCTTAAAGACAAACGATATTCCGTCCGGGAAGTCATCATCCGGTAAGGCTCTTTCGTTCCTTTGGTAACCAAATCGTCGATAAGTACACCGATATAAGCCTGATTACGCTGTAAAATCAAAGCTTCTTCGCCCCTTACCGCTAATGCCGCATTGGCACCGGCAATAAGTCCCTGACACGCAGCTTCTTCGTAACCGGAACTGCCGTTTGTTTGACCGGCGAAATACAAACCGGCGACCTTTTTGCTCTCCAAAGTCAGCTGCAATTCCAGCGGATCTATCAAATCGTACTCAATTGCATACGCCGTACGGGTAATTTCCGCCTTTTCCAAGCCGGCTATACTGTGCAATACCTGAATTTGCACATCTTCCGGTAAAGAACTCGATAAGCCGGATATATACAATTCTCTTGTATCCAGTCCTGTAGGTTCAATAAACAATTGATGGCGTTCTTTATCGGCAAACTTCATCACTTTATCTTCTATTGACGGGCAATAACGTGTACCGGTACCGCTGATAAGGCCGCTGAATAAAGGTGAACGACTGATGTTATTTCTGATAATCGTATGCGTGGTGGGATTGGTATAAGTCACAAAACAGCTTTGTTGTTTTTCTTTAGCTAAAGGGTGGGCGATATACGAGGCTGTTGCATAACTGGGAGTATTAAGGAAACTGAAGGAGAAAGGTTCAGCATCGCCTTTTTGTTCTTCCATACCGCTGAAATCACATGATCTTTTATGGATACGGACCGGGGTACCTGTCTTGAAACGTTGCATTCGGATACCTAAGGCGGCAATATTGCCGCTGAGGTATTCTGAATAAGCCAAGCTGTCGGGGCCTTGATGATATTTTTCCTGACCGACTATAATCTCCGAATTCAAATAGGTACCGGTGGTTATAATTACTTTTTGAGCCAAATAAGCAGCATGGAAACGGGAAACTATACCGAGAATTTTCTTCCCTTTGTCTGTTTGACACCACAACAAATCGACAATTTCCGCTTGTTTAATAAACAAATTATCAATGTCTTCCAAGCGTAATTTCATATAACGTTGGTAGGCTTTGCGATCAATTTGCGCCCGCGGACTGTAAACTGCCGGGCCCTTGGAAGTGTTGAGCATCCGAAAATGAATGCCGTTCTTATCCGCAGCTTCTCCCATCAAGCCGCCCAACGCATCAATTTCCCGGACCAATTGTCCTTTGGCCGTTCCGCCGATGTGGGGGTTGCAGGGCATGTTGGCCAAACCGTCCATGGATAAGGTAAATAATCCTACTTTATCCACCGATTTACAAGCCGCATAAGCTGCCTCTATACCGGCATGACCGGCACCGACTACAGCTACATCGAATCGATCCGCAATAAAAATATCCGCCGCCTGCAGTTCTGCTGCAATATTATTTATATCCAAAATCCGCATACCATGCTCCTTTACCTCATCGGTGCTGACTGCTGCTTTTCGCTATTTTCCGACACAGAAACGGCTGAATATCGTCTCAATCACCGCTTCATCCGGTTTTTGACCGGTAATAAGTGCCAACTTTTCTAAACAAGCCTGCAACATTTGATCCAAAATATCTAAAGGCGGCAGCGAACCGCCTGCTGCTTCGTCCAACTTTTGCAATATTGCGTCAATTTCACCCAATCCCTGATATTGCCGCAGCGAACTCACTTTAACGTTTTGTTGTAAGGACTGATCGCCCAAGCTGAGATAATAATCATATAAGCTTGTCAAAATTTGCATTATCTCCGTCCGATTATATACGGAACAGGGCAAAACCGGATAATTCACGGCATATTGTTGCTTAATTTCACGCAAAAGTGGCTTGCAGACGGATAAATCCTGCTTGGTAACCACGAAAAACAACTTAATGCCTTTAGCTTGCAATTCCTGCAATAATTTAGTTGCCGGTAAATTACCCTGTACGTAAGTTTCCCATTCCGGCGCCGACGTACTTGCATTGTCAACGGATAAGGCTGTATCGGTAGGTTCTCCCACCAGCCACAGAACAACATCGGCCTCAAATGCACTTTTGAAGCTGCGCTTAATGCCCTCTTTCTCCACCTTATCGGAACTTTTACGAATGCCGGCGGTATCTTTGAATTGGTACAAAATTCCTTTGTAACTTGTCTCCGCTTCTAAAACGTCACGTGTAGTGCCGGCAATATCCGTTACAATCGCCTTATCTTCATCAAGTATCGCATTGAGCAGACTCGACTTACCGGCATTGGGTGCACCTAATATTGCAATTTTTAAGCCTTCTTTAATTATTTTACCCTGGTTATAACCGGCCAGCAGAACTTGAAGTTGACGGCGAAGTTCGCCTGTTCTCCGCTTATATTCCGCCGCACTTATGTCATATTCGGGATATTCGGGAAATTCAATGGCCATTTGACATTTAGCCTCAAAATCCAGTAAATCGCTGTTGATTTTGCTGTATTGTCTGCCCAAAGCACCCGACAGCTGCTGCAAAGCCAACTTTTGCGCCTGTTTTTCCTCCGCTTGCAACAGATCCGCCAAACCTTCAGCTTCCGTCAAAGTAAATTTGCCGTTTAAAAAAGCACGTTTACTGAACTCACCTTTGGTCGCCAAACGACAACCGGCATGCTGACAGGCTTCCAGCAGTCTTGTACGACTGACACTGTTACCGTGACAGGAAATTTCGACCATCTCTTCCCCGGTATACGAATGCGGCTCTTTGTAGCGCAAAAGTACAACTTCATCAACAGTTTCCTGCGTCAAAGGATCAATCACGTGACCGTACGCCGCCTGATAACCGTTCAAAGCAACAACTTTGCGCGTGCTGTTATTACTGCCGATAGGACCGAAACGGAATATTTTATCGGCCAACTGCGCAGCTCCCTGACCGGAAATACGCAAGACAGCCAGCGCTGCTGTACCGGGCGCGGTAGCAAAAGCACAAATAAGCTCATCATTCATTAAAATGTACTCCTAAAATTAAACTGCCAAAACAGGAAGTTCCGGCAGTTTCAAAGGTCAATATAATCAGTTGCAATTATCTTGCCGTATTCTCTGTATCATTATCGTCCAAATCGGCCAACTCTTCCGGCAACGGCATATTAGGTTGATAATCCTCACTCAAATCAATTACAACATAACGATTGGGCTCTTCGCCTTCGCTATAAGTCAAGATACCCTTGATGCCGGCCAAAGCTTCATGAATAACCCGGCGGTCCAACGAACGCATCGGATTCAGCTCATAAGCGTTGCCGTTAAGTAACGAACGTTTAGCTGTTTTTTTGGCCAGTAAAATCAAAGTATTTTTACGTTTTTCAAAATAATCGCCGATATCCAGAATAACCCGTTTGTCACAACCTGCTTGATGGACAACCAGAGAAGTCAAATATTGTAATGAACGTAAAGTTTCACCGCGGCGACCGATCAGAATACCGCAATCCTCACCGGAAATATTAAAATGCAGCGTATCTTCCGACTCCTGACATTTCAAGACATTAGCAACATGCATGTTGGATAAAATATCCCGTAAAAACTTTTCGGCAGCGGCAATAGCAGCTTGAGTATCAGCGACAGTTGCCTCAGTTTTCTCGTGCTCTTCTTCCCCGACAACCTCTGCATTCTCACACGTCTCAGCCTGCTGTTTATCCTTTTCCGTCAGACGGACAACAGCCGCTTTTCTGCCGATACCCAGAAACGAACCGGCTTCAGGTTGTTGCAAAACGGTAACTTCGACTGCATCTCTGGTTAAATTGAGTTCCTGTAAGCCGTTACTTACAGCTTCTTCTACAGTCTTACCCTTGACTTCAATACTTCTCATATTTTCTCCTTTATTAGGACTACCTAAAATAAATTTACTTTTTTAACTTATGTAACTCCGCTTTCACTTCATCTCTGGTTTTCAAAGATGTGCTGTCGGCTTGAGCCATTAAACGCTCATACGGGCGCGTATAAATTATGTAGAACAAATACGTTTGCAACATCATCATCAGGTTACCGACAATCCAGTATAAGGTCATAGCCGTCGGCATCCACATGGAAAACATCAGCATCATCAGCGGCATTGTAATCAAAAGCGAACGATTCATAGTATTGGCGGTGTTATTCTCGGCGGAACGTGCCGGATTGACCTTGGCCAAATCATTGGCTTCTTTGGTCTTAGCCATCATCGGATTCAGGCGTTGAGAGAGAATTTGCGGAAAAATAGAAGTTATCAAGTTCAAAAGGACAATGATCAGAATAGGCAGCCAAACTTTGCTGTCCGGTCCGAAGTAGACTGTTATATCCCACTTGGGAATCAAGCCCAGATCAATTCCGAAGAAATTCAGACTGATTAAATCCTGCGTTTTCATTAAGCCCTGATTGACCAAATCGGCTAAAACAGCCGGACTGTTATGCAAGGCATTAATCAATCCAATATTATCTGTCTCAATATTTTTAGCCACAGCTTCCGTAATCAAACCTTTTGTGGCTACGAAATCAGCAATTTTATGCAGAGAATCTATGGAAATGGAGCTGAGATAGGTAAACGGGGCAATAACGACACGATAAATCGGCCACATCAATAAAATGCTCAAGAACATAAAGCCCATACCGCCGGTCATGGAAACTCCGTTTTCTTTGTACAAATTCATCATTTCCTGCTGGTAACGCATTTTATCTTTGCCGCAACTGCGCTGCAATTCCGCCAACTTGGGTTGTAAGGCTCGTTGGCGCAAAGAATTCTTGTGTTGTTTGACATTAAAAGGCATCAACAATATACGGACAGCTATACCGTAAATAAGAATAGCTATACCGTAGTTACCGGTAAGATTGTACAAGCCGCGCAAAACTGCACCGAAAAAGATATACAGCGGCTCCAATAGCAACGCTTGTGAAAGCATCATTCAAATTCTCCTTGTTACATAAACTAACGTCTAATTTTAGCATGAAGTGACAAATTTTGTAAGATAGCAGCTAAATCGGCGATATATTTTTCACTTGAAAATTTTTCCGCCCGATGTTTAGCCACCAGAACGATATCAATAGGTGCGGTAAATTGTTGTTTCAGCAAGTTAAAGTTAGCCTGATAAGCCAGACGCAAACGTCGCTTATAGTAGTTACGCCACACGGCATTGGGAGTTTGTTTGACGCAAGTGACGCCTAAGCGTACATCGCCGTATTTTTTCGGGAAAATATAACAATTCAAATATTTGCCGATATACAATTGTCCTTTTTTCATAGTTTTGGAAAAACTATAAGGAGCTTTCAAGCGATTGTTGCGGCGCAAACGAGCTAATGCCATCATTTCATCATCCTCATACTATAAAAAAAGGCTACCCCAAGCAGCCCTTTTTCACAAAATAGAAAACTAAAGTAATTACGCAGATAAGACTTTGCGTCCCTTCTGTCTGCGACGGCGCAAAACTTCACGGCCCGAAGCAGTTCTCATGCGTTTACGGAAACCATGTTCACGGCTTCTTTGTTTCTTTTTGGGTTGAAACGTTCTTTTACTCATCGAAGTTTCCTCCTTAATAAATTGCAAGCAGTAAGAATTTTAGCCTGTTTTACGACTATTGTCAAATTCACCTGCTTGTTATATGCGCTGTTTCCGCTGTCCCGGAACAAAAGGCTTAAGCTACAGGTAAACAGGCCGAGCTTAAGCCTCATATTTTAGTTAATAGCTGTCAATTTTGCAGCTTTTCCCGCTGCTTCTTGGCGATATAGGGCATAATCAGGCCTAAACCGATCAGAACGAAGGGCGTTAAAACATTCAGAATCATTATATAAATATTATTGTTATGCATACCCAAAATACAGAACAAGGCAGTAACGCCGAAGCACCAGGCGCCCAAAATCTTACCGATAAGAGCGTTTTTAGTCATAACATATTCCGCTTTCTGATTCAGCAGCCGTTTCAGACCGAAATAGGCCAGGAAGACCCACAAATAACGCAAAGGCATGCAAACGGAATTCAATTTAATCAGGAAACTTACCATGTCATTGACACCGCCGATACCGAAAAGAGGGATAATCAACAAAATTAAGACAATAATCGTAATCATTATTGTACCGTTGGTATAAGTGCCGTGTTTATTCTGTTTTTTCAAGTTCGCCGGTATGAATTGTTCATCGGAAGATTCAATCAAAATCCGCAAAGGTGCATCAATTGACAGGATCATAACGGCAAAATTGGTTATAGCAATCGACAAAGCATAAATTTTCACGAAAATATCACCCACACCGTACCAATTACCCAGTTGCTGGAAAGCTTGATAAGCGCCGTTGGTAACCATATCTTTCGGCGGATTTAAAGGATCGAACATCAAAGCTAAAGCAATGGTACCGATAACGGCACAGACTACAACCATTATTGTCATGAAAATTATACTCTTGGGGAAATCTTTACCCGGTTTGTCCATTTTATTGACATAAGGGGAAATTTTCTCACAACCTCCGACTGCAAAAATTAAAATAGAAAAGCTGGCAAAATAGCCGAAATTGAAGTCGGGAATGTAGGAAGCTAAATCTTGCGGGATGGCATTAACCGTAATTTCCGTGCCTCTGATCGCCGGCGCACTGACTGCCATCAAAATAAACATGAATGACAAAACTATACTGACCATGCCGGCAACGGAGCAGAAATGTTTGACCATTTTAACTCCGAATTGAGCAAAAGCAAGTACACAAAGAAAAATAATGATACAAACAATTTGCACATGAACAATATTGTACGTCGACAAACGCTTATCTCCATAAATCGCCCAACTGGCTGCAATTACGACATTAAGCGGTTTTTGGGAAATATAGGGCATATGAACTACCCAATAGGTCCAACCGGCATAATATGCCAGACGTTTGGAGAAAGTTTTTTCAATCCAGGCTGAAACGCCTGCTCCCGACTCTTTGAAAGTTGAACCCAACTCACCGACAATCAATGAATACGGAATGAAATAGAGTACAAATACTATTACCCAGCTTACAATGGATTTAACTCCGTTAAAGTAGGCATAACCGTTAACAACGTTACCGAAACCCCAAACGGTCATGAAAGCCATCAAAGTGATTGCTTTCCAGGTCATGTTGGTAGTTTCTTTGGTAAGCGGAACTTTAGTTACTTGGGAACTTGAAGTGTCCATAAAATCCTCCCTGCTGCATCTTAGCAAATTTTCTTGTCAAATTGACAAGAAATAAAGCTTTTTAGCTGCTCTATTTATACAAATTTTAGCATATTGACAATAATATTTGATTAATTAAAGATGTTTTTAGCTAATATGACAAATTTTTCCGCTATTTTCACCGCCCCAATCGAACTTAATTGTTTTTTACTCTGCTTAGGCCAATCACCCGCAGCGACGAACAGGCAAAAAAATCCCCCGCAGTTGCTGGAACTGCAGGGATTTTAGCGATTACATTTAACGCGCGTAATCAATCGCTCGTGTTTCACGAATCATGCTTACCTTTATTTGACCCGGATAAGCCAATTCTTCTTCGATCTTCTGACAAATCTCATGCGCCTTCAACGCCATCTCGGCATCGTCGACCAACTCGGGATTGACAATAACACGAATTTCACGTCCGGCCTGAATAGCGTAAGCTTTAGCCACGCCGTCAAAAGATTCCGTCAGCTTCTCCAACTTCTCAATTCTCTTGACATAAGTTTCCAAGTTCTCACGTCTTGCACCCGGTCTTGCCGCCGAAACGGCATCAGCCGCCATAACAAGAACCGCAATTTCACTCTTAGCTTCACAATCGCCGTGATGTGAGGCTATTGCGTTTACAACAACTTCCGGTTCCTTATATTTTTTCGCAATTTCAACGCCCAATTCAACATGTGTACCTTCAATTTCAAAGTCACATGACTTGCCTATATCATGCAATAAGCCCGCACGTTTCGCCATTTCACTGTCCAAGCCCAAATCAGCCGCCATCATCCCGGCAATCTTGGAAACTTCAATACAGTGTTGCAAAACGTTTTGACCGTAACTTGTACGATATTTCAAACGTCCCAAATAATGTCGCACTTCCGGTGCCATACCGATGATTCCCGTCTCAAAAGCAGCCTCATCACCCGCTTTGACAATCATCTGGTCTATCTCTTTGGTCGCTTTTTCAAACATTTCTTCAATCCTGGTCGGATGAATACGACCGTCCTGAATTAATTTTTCCAAAGTCATTTTGGCAATCTCGCGTCTAACCGGATTAAAGCAGGAAAGAACAACCGCTCCCGGTGTATCGTCAATTATGATATCAACACCCGTAACAGCCTCAAAAGCACGAATATTACGGCCCTCACGCCCGATAATACGTCCTTTCATCTCATCACTCGGCAAATCGACAACGGACACTGTAGTCTCGGAAACAAAGTCCGAGGCAAAACGTTGAATAGCCGTAACCACGATGGAACGGGCTTCCGCTTCCGCTTTTTCCTTCGTTTCATCTTCCATCCGCTTGTACATTATCGCCATATCGCGATAATAGCGTTTCTCGGCTATGCTGAGCACCTGCTGCTTGGCTTCTTCCAGACTGAGTGAAGCAACTTCCTGTAAAGCTACCTCTCTTTCGGCCTCCAAAGCCTGTAATTTCGCTTCTCTTTCGCTTAATTGTTTATCACGCGAATCAAGTTGAATCACCCTCTGCGCATTCTGTTCCAACTTACGATCAAGATTATTCTCTTTCTGCTCCAAACGGTTACGCTCTTTGCTGAAATTCTCTTTTTCACTGCGAATTTCCTGATCCAACTGCAATTTAGCCTTGTGTACTTCTTCCTTAACCTGCATGAGATAGTCACGTTTGACTTTCTCACCCTGGCGCTTAGCTTCTTCGATAATCTCATTTGCATTTCTGTTCGCTTCAGTTTCTTCTGCCTGTAAAGCTTGTCGAATCTTACTAAATTTCGAGTTAAAGAGGAAGTATGCTATTCCGAAGCCTACAATAAGGCCGACTGCAGCTATTAATAATATTTGCCACATTCTGAACACCTCCATATTCAATTGTCAAAGTTCATTTATTCTTACAATAAGTCATAAAGTTCCGCTGAAAACCTGCACGGAAATAAAATTCCCGTCCCGGCAAAGCGAAACAGTTTAATCAACTATCGCTTATAAAATAAAACAACAAAACTATGGTAATATAAAAAGACTTTTTATTCAACTGTAAACCTATAATTTACGTCACATAGGTCTTTAAATTTATGAGAATTATAAAGAGGTTCTATTTATGGTGTTGGAGCTTGTTTTTTCCGAAGCGGACAGCGGTTTACGTGCCGTCGATGCTTTACGCCGCCATTATAACTTTTCCAATCGGCGGATCAAGCAAATTAAATTTCACGGATATTTCAAATTAAATCAGCAAACTGAACTTCTTACAGTCACGGTCAAAGCCGGAGATGTTGCTGAGATTGTTGACGATATATCGGAGCTTAAGCCTTTAACGCTCAAAGAAGGTGCCGCACAATATGTTATTTTTCAAAATCGCTGGTTTGTCGCTTGTAATAAACCGGCCGGCATGTTGACTCATCCCAATTTTCATCAGCCGGAAAATTCATTAAGTAAAAAAATCAGCGACTCGGAAGTTCATTTAATTAATCGTTTGGACAAAGACAGCTCCGGACTTGTATTACTGGCAAGCAATGCTTACGCCCACGCGCTTTTTGCCGCTTTGCCGGAAGAAAAATATTATCTTACCTGTGTTTACGGGCGGGTGGAAGCTGTGAATGCGGGAGAAGAATTTTTGCCGAAAGATGCAATTTTACAAGTTGAAGAGATCCTCGCCTCCGGTTTGCTGCCTGAACTTGAAGGTGCTGCCCGAACGGCTTACATCGCTTATCCTATTTGTCGACGTGAAGGTTCAATTATAGAAAGAAGAATCAGCAGTGATAAAGGGAAAAATTGTCTAACTTTTTATCGTGTCCTCGGATATAATCCGGAAATTAATGTCTCCCTGCTGCTTTGCCGTATCGTTACCGGTCGTACGCACCAAATCCGTTTACACTGCTTAAGTATCGGTCATCCTTTGCTCGGAGAAACTCTGTACGATTTGAGGGCGCTGGCGGAAATGGCTAAGTTGCCGCTGGCTGAACGGCATGTATCTTTCAAAAAAGAAATAGGAGCGGAAGAACAGTTAAAATTGGATGAATTAAGGTTCAGCGACAATCCTTTAAGCACTTGTGCCTACCGCCGGCTTTTAAGCAATTTACTTGAGCTGCCACCTGCTGATCTTAGTAGCGCTGCTATTCTCACAGCGCCGCTATATCGGCAATATTGTGAATTGAATCAGCTTTGTCAACGTCAGTTTCTCCACTCCTGGTGCTTAAAATTCGCTGACCCTCTCCCGCAGGCGCAAACGCCGACTTCTGCCACCCCTGTAACCGCTTCTTATTGCCTCTTTGCCCCGCCGGCTGAAGATATGCAAAATTTTCTCAACTGCAATTTCCCGCAGCAGGCCGCCGCTTTGAACGCTTTTCAAAAGACTCATTTTCAAATCGCGCCTGCGGACGAAACGACAAATCTGCAAACTGTAACAGCGGCTGAAAGTCTCCGACAAAAAGCGCAGGACTTAGCTTTAAACGGCCGGCCGCTACCGGATTTAAAGCGCTACTATGAAAAATATAAATCCTGATTCATCTCGCTGCCGTCTACGCTTGGACCTGCAACGCGTCGTGTCTTAAAGCCTTGGCCAACTTGACAGCTTCCTGCATGTCGCTCTCGCCCGCCAACAAACGGGTCAGCTCGGCCACAATTTCACTTTCGTCCAGATGTTTTACACAACTTGCTGTAGTATTGGCCTCTCGGTCACTGCTTTTATATACCTGATATACATTATCCGCCTGTGCTACAATTGTCGCCTGGTGACTTATACAAATCACTTGATGCGTCCGGCTCAACTTTTTCAAAGCGCCGGCTACAGCTTGAGCAGCAGCCCCGGATATTCCTTGATCAATTTCATCAAACAGCAATAACGGAACTTTATAGATATCTGCCAAAATTACTTTCAGAGCCAGAAATATTCTTGAACTTTCGCCGCCGGAAGCAATTCTCGCCAAGGGCTTCAATTCTCCGCCCAAATTGGCTGCCAGCAGAAATTCCGCCCGATCATAACCGTCTGCCTGTAATTTATTGGCATCCGCCGTAATATTTACAGCAAAGCGTAAATCCGGTAAGGCTAATTCTCCTGCCACCTTGCAAACTGCTGCTTCCAATTTCCCGGCAGCTTGCCGACGTTTTTCGTGTAATTCTGCCGCTACAGCGCTCATCGTCGTCCATAATTCCGTCGTTTCTTCGACCAGTTTTATGCGGCTTTCTTCCGTATCGTTCAACAGCCGGATTTTTTCCTGCAATTTAACGCCGTAAGTACGAACTTCAGCCAAATTTCCGGTTTGAGGCGCATATTTTTCCACTAAACTCTGTAAAACGTTCAGGCGTTTGTCAATACGCATCACTTCCTGTTCGTTATACGGCAAGTTATGCAGATAATGCGTGATTTCCAGCTCCAGATTATTCATTTCTTCTGTTAAGCGACTGCATTCCTGACTTAAAGTTTGCAACTTCGGACTAATTTGTGCCGCTTTATCCAAAGCTTGCCGACAGCGTAAAAGTTCCTTGGCGATACTGCCGCTGTAAGAGTTTTCCGAGTCACCGCCGAAGTCCGAGTTCAAAGCTTGTTCGGCTGTCTGTAAATACTGCAGCAAGTTCTCCAATTGTTGATATTTTTGCCGGCGTTTATATAAATCGTCGATTTCAGAATCAGAAAAGTCCGCCTGTTCGATTTCATTCACTATGTCCTGCATCTTCCGTAAAGCACTTTCCCGTTTCGCCGGATCGGCTATCAGATGCTGCAGTGCTCTTTTTTTCTCCTGATAACAGCTGTACAGTTCCTGTAAACGGGTTTTTAAGTCCTTAACTTCCGGCCCGGCGTAATTATCCAGAAAAATAAGATGTTTGTTCGGATCGGCTAAATCCTGTTGCTCGTTCTGGCTGTGAATATCTGCAAGGTAAGTTCCCAATTTGCGCAAGTAGCTCAAATTCGTAAGTTCATTATTAATATAGATTCGATTCCGCATAGCGGCATTCAATTTCCGGGTAATAATTAACTCCGCCTCCGCAAAATCGCTTACAGTCGTCGAAGCTGCCGCTGTATCTGTCTCCATGTCCATGTCCGTGTCCGCAGCAGTGTCGGCGACGCAAAATTCCTGCAAAATCTCAGGCGGTAGATAACGCTCAACTTGCGTAAATTGCGCACTTACTTTCAACTCTTTATCTTTTCGGCCCAATAAATCGCTGCTCAGACGGCTGCCTGTAATCGCCTTGACCGCAGTCAGAAGTAAAGATTTGCCGGCTCCTGTTTCACCGCTGATGCAAGTCAGGCCCGGATAAAAATCGAGGCTGCAATTTTTAATTAAAGCAAGATTATCAACTTCCAAATGACTTAACATCTTACGCCTCCTTATCCGCCAGTAAATCGGCCCGCAAATAAGAAGTAATCGCCTCGGCATCCTTACGCTCGAAACACAACAGCCAAACCTGGTCGGCATCAGCTATGGCTCCGGCAATACCGCTTAATTGAATACGTAACAGATAATCTTTCATAATCCCGGCATATCCGGGCAAGAAATGTAAAACAATCAAACAATCTGCACTTATCACCCGCACGCAAACTGTCCGAAAAAGCAATTTGAGCGCCTGCAAATCCGTATTATCGGCAGGCGGCAAAGGTAAATTATATATTTGCCCGCCGGCGGCATCTCTGGTTTTACTGACCCCCATCTCCGCCAAGTCACGCGATAAAGTTACCTGGCTGATTACAACTCCGCTTTCCTTGAGCAGGTCAACTAATTGTTTCTGAGAACTTATATTGTTACATTGAATCAATTCTGCAATTTTTGCTTGCCGCACATATTTTCTCATGCTTTCCCCCTCAATGCGTCTTCAATTTTTCTTCTAAATCGGCCACAAAGCTGTCACTGCTGAAAGTGATGAGATTAACCGAATGAACGGAACGTTTAATATTCAAATTAACCGTCGGCGCAATCTCACCTACAACTTTACCGTCAATTACCAAGCACAAATTTTCTTTTTGATCTTGAGGAAAAGACAATTGCACTTCACCCGAGCTGTTGACAATATAGCTGCGATTATGCAACGTATGCGGGCAAATGGGGCTTATTTCCAACACTTCAGCCTGCGGATCGATAATTGCTCCGCCGGCAGCCAAAGCATAAGCAGTCGAGCCTGAAGGCGTACAGACAATAATTCCGTCAGCCGGAATTATATCGGCCAAAGTATGATTAACTTCCAAGCGGAACTTGGCAATACTGCTGACATTTTTCCGATTAAGCACCAGATCGTTGAAAACCGTATAAGTTTTCAACAGTTTATCGGCTTGAAAAACTTCACAATTAAGCAGCAAACGCGGGCTGAGTTCACATGCGCCCTTAATGATAGCCTGTAATTTTTCGGCGTAATCATACTGCGTCATTGCTGCCAAAAATCCCAAACGGCCCAATTTCAACCCGACTAAAGGTAAATTATGTTGTAAAGCTCGTCCGACTGTTTCCAAAAAAGTACCGTCACCGCCGACTGCAACATAAAAAGCGGCCGTCGGGAAAGCAAAAGGCAGATTGTCTTCTCGCCAAAATTGCGGCATGGACTCGTTGGTGAGCAAACGCGCGGTAATCTCTGTTAATGTTGTTGCATCTTTAGCATCCAGTATTACCCGTATTCCCTGCTCGGATAAAAAGCGGCTGAGTTTCACCGTATAAACCAAATCAGGATCTTTCACACTGTTAACGTAAAGAACAGCATACTCCGGTACTTGTAGTCTCAGCATTTCTACCTCCAATTATTTATTAGCGCCTTTACAAGCATAATCTGCAGTCTGTCGGCGCAAACGTCGAAGCTGTTTCCGCTTTACCCCGACACGACCCCGACACATAATAATTATACTTGTAATTCGCGGGCGATGCTCTCGCTGTCCAAGCCGTAATCGGCCAACAATTCCTCAACCTTGCCCTGTTCTATCACCTTCAAAGGTAAATTACGCAACAGAAGCGGACAATTATAATGACATACTGACGCCAAAGGCGAAGCACCGCAACTTTCTTCCAAAATAATAATTTTGCCGGCAGCCGCTAAAATTCGCTGCAAAGCACTTGCCGGTATCTGCATATCCCTGATGCAGCGGCTGTAATTAAAGCAATCGACAACTGTTACAGTTTGTTTGATACCCTGTGTATGCAGACGCCGCCATACAGCTTCTATCGCCGTTGCCGTCAGCCGACTTGAAGTCAGCACCACCACCGCACCTTCCTTTATCACCGGCGCAGCAGCCGCAATATCAAAGGAAGAAAGCAACAGATGTACATAATCACAGGAAAGTTCCACTAAATCCGCCTGTAATTCTTTACCGTTCTCCGGTAATTTGCAATCCTGAATCGCATAATCCTGCACTTCGAAACCTATCCCGTTGTTTAGCGGCGTAAACGTATAAACTGCAGCCGTTGTCCCCGTCAAGCTGTAATCTTCCACCTTCATATCCTCGTAAAAAGCAGCCGGCAAACAACAAAGCCCGCGATAATACCGCAAAGCCAGCGCTCTTTCCGATTCATTCCGCAAAGCTGCCGTCAAAAATGCCTTAAGAATATGCGGCTGGGAAACATTTATAATATCCAAATTAGGTAAAGAAGCTAAGAAAGGTAAACTATATATTCCCTGGTGAGTCGCCCCGTCTTCTCCTACCAGACCGGCCCGATCAATAGCCAAAATTAAAGGCAATTTCTGTAAACAGACATCATGCACGACAGCATCCAGTGCCCGTTGCAAAAAAGTGTCATAAATAGCGCAAACGGTTTTTATACCCTGACTTACCAAACCGGCGCCGTAACAAACAGCATGCTGTTCCGCAATTCCCACATCATAAAAACGCTGCGGATATCGGGCGGCAAAGTCATTCAATCCCGTTCCTTGCGCCATCGCTGCCGTTATACAGACAAAGTCGGCTTCAGTTGCCGCCTCCATTATTGTTTGCGAAAAAATGGCCGTAAAAGGCAGCGACTTGAGCGCATCTTGCCCGAATTTAACTGTTTTTGCTTTTAGCAGGGGCGTCGGCAAGCCTAACTCATTCTGTAACCTGTAATCATGCGCTTTGACGCCATGATAAGTTACCGGATCTTTGACCGCAAGCTCAAGTCCGTGCCCTTTTTCGGTCAAGACATGGAAAAGTGCCGCCTGTTTGAGCGTTTTCAAAGCCTGCAGGTTCGATTCGAGTAAATGATAATCATGTCCGTCTGTCGGGCCGTAATAACGGCAACCGTAACGCTCGCAAAAAAATTCTCTTTGCTGCCCCAATTTTGAACGTAAAAAAGCTTTCAAGCTCTTACCGCAACGTAAGAGGGCGCGACCGATTTTTCCTTTATTTTGTAAAGAAGTTTTCAGGCGCTGTTTCAAATTCAAATATTTACCGCTTAAGCGCAAACGGCTTAATTCTTTAGCCACGAAGCCAACGTTTTTATCGATGGACATAGCGTTGTCATTGAGAATAATCAACAAATTCGGCTCCAAAGTGGCAATATTGTTCAAAGCTTCCCACGCCATGCCGCCTGTTAAAGCGCCATCCCCGATAACAGCGATAACTTTGGCATCACTATGTTTAAGTTTGAGCGCCGCGGCCATACCTAAAGCAGCCGAAATTGAAGTTGTCGCATGTCCGGTAGCAAAATGATCATACGGGCTTTCTTGCGGCTTAGGGAAACCGGACAATCCGTTTTTCTCTCGTAAATTAGCAAAATCCAAAGCTCTACCGGTAAGAATTTTCCAAGCATAGCTTTGATGCCCGACATCCCAAATCAAACGATCCCGGCTGAAATCGAAAGTCCGCAGCAAAGCTACCGTTAACTCGACAACCCCTAAATTACTTGCCAAATGACCGCCGTGCAAAGCCACCTGCTCCGTAATAAAGTCACGCAATTCCCGACACAACTCGGAAATTTGCGTCTCGGAAAAGCAACGCAAATACTCCTGCTGCTGATTAACTGCCATAATCAAAGGATATCTTTTACCGACATAAGCGGCAAAATCCAGCTTATTCATAATGTTTATTGCTTCCGTCCCTCCAAAGTCCGCAACAAAAATCCGACAGCCTCAAGGGCTCGACTTTCCCGCCCGAGCAAACGGGAAATAGTTTTAAGTCCGTTTTGCACGGCTGCCAGCAATTCTTTTTGTCGCTCGACCAGATCGTCTTCATCGACAAACTGTAAAATATTCTTCGCCGTTCCTACTTCATTCCGATCCAAATAGTCATCCTGCAACTGAAAAAGCAGGCCCCAATTTCCGGCCAACTTTTCCAAATGCAACATTATTTCGTTATCAACTTCTGCAAATAATATTGCCGGTATAACAATAGAAGCTTGCAACAAAGCGGCAGTTTTACCCGCTATACAAGTTAAATAATCGGCTAAACTGTCCTGCTGTAACGGCACACCCAAGTCCAAAACCTGCCCGCCGACCATGCCGTTTGCTCCGGCTGAATCACCTAAACGCAAGCGCGCTCTTTCTACCCGCCGATACAAGGCCGGACTTAAATCAGCTTCTCCGGCTCCGGCTGAACGTAAAGCCATAGTCAACAACGCATCTCCGACCAGAACTGCCGTCGCTTCACCGAATTTTTTCTGGACGCTTAACTTTCCGCGCCGATAAGCGGCATTATCCATAGCCGGCAAATCATCGTGTACCAGGCTGTAACAATGAATCAATTCCAACGCCGCCGCAAAATTCCAGGCCAATTGCCACTTGTTGTAAAGCTCCGCCTTATCTGTCTGTAATTTCGCCGAATCATCCGAACGGTTCGGACAAAATAAAGGCAAAGTTTCGCCTGTTTGACCTTCCAGCCAAAAAAGTGACCACAGCAGGCACAATAAAGGTCTGATGCGCTTACCGCCGTCCAGTGTGCTGTACTTCATTGCTGCCGTAAATTCAGCATAAACAGCACGTGAAGCTTGAACTGCAGCGGTATTCAGTGAAGCGGCAGCCGACGAAATCTGCAAATACGACGTCAAACTGTAAGAATTAAGTTGTTGCGCCAAAACCTGTTCAATACTATTTTGTAAAGTCGTTATCATCTCCGACATTGAAATCACTTTCCTCATTTCCCACAAGTTGCTTGATTTTACCGGCAGCTTCAGTCAGTTTCTTTTCACAAACGGCGCTCAGTTCCGTTCCTTGCTTAAACAAAGATACCGCCTCATCCAAAGTCGTTTCTTTCGCTTCCAACTTGCTTACAACCGTCTCCAACTGTTTCAATGCCTGTTCAAAGGTGAGTTCTTTATCCGTTGTCTCTGTTGCCATAATTTACTCCTTTCCCCGCTGCCCATATGCATCGACGGGATTCAAATGTTTATCCTGTACCAGACAGGTCAAGGAACCGTCAGCCAATTGCACAATAATATCTTTGCCGATTTCCGCATCCTGTGCCTGCAATAACTTTTGACCGTTGCTCTTACTGATATAAGCATAACCTCTTTGCAAATGCAAAAGCGGATTTAATGCGAATAGACGTTGGTAGAGCGAAATATAAGAACGTTCAGTCTGCTGCTGTTTATCGTTGACCGCCTGCTCCAAACGTCTTTGCCAACGGCGAAATATTTCACTCTCCCTCTGCAAAGGTAAAGTTAAGCTGTCCGTCATCCGTCTTTTCAGCTTATCAATTATTTCAAAATGTTCCGCCAACCACAATTGCGGCCGGAACAGATAACGGGATTGACGTAAATGCTGATATTTTGTCGCGCTTAACTGCAGCTTGGCCCGTAAAATTGCATTTTGTCGCTGACGTAAATTGTTGATTCGCTGTAAATACTCTTTTTGCTCCGGGAAAACCATCTCGGCCGCATGCGAAGGGGTTGCAGCTCGCTTATCGGCAACAAAATCGGCGATTGTAAAATCAACTTCGTGGCCTACGGCTGAGACTACCGGCACTTTAGCCCGATAAATTTCTCTAGCCAACTGTTCGTCGTTGAAACACCACAAATCTTCCATCGAACCGCCGCCGCGACCGATAATAATTACCGAAATATCATCTCTCTGCCTGATCGCCTTTAACGCCGCAATCATTTCCGCTGCCGCCTTATCGCCTTGAACATTACAAGGAAACAATAAAATATCCAAATTAGGATAACGCCGCCGTCCGACTTTAATAATATCGCGAATAACTGCACCGCTTGCAGACGTCACGACAGCAACTCTGCCGGGCAGAAGCGGTAAAGGTCGTTTATGCTCAGCGGCAAACAGGCCTTCATCTTCCAACCTTTTTTTCAGCTGCAGATAAGCCTGATATAAATTGCCCTGTCCCTCCGGCGTCACGCTGAGGATATAAATCTGAAACTTACCGTCCCGACTGTAAAAACCGGCTCGGGCCAGACAAACAACTTTCAGGCCGTCGACTAATTTACAAGTTAAACTCTTGGCCATTTGGGCATACATGACACAACTGACCTGAGCCTCACTGTCTTTCAGGCTGAAATAATGATGACCGGAAGCAGAGTAGTATTTATGTCCGGAAATTTCACCCCGAATATAAAACTGCTGCAAACTTCGGTTATTAGCAATATACTTCTCCATAAAAGCATTCAATTGCTGAACGCTGACAATAATTTTCTCACTCATATTGCTAGACTAACATAAAAAAACGAAAATAACAGAAAAATTTTCGCACAAAAATTCAAAATTGTTACGCTTCTTCATTTTCCGCGTATTTATAGCTGAGCGTATCGGTTATTTCCGCTTCCGGAATAGCACGCAGCTGCGCAATTTCCTTGATATGCGCTTTAACGACATTACCCAGAACGGCATTAACATAAGCCTTGGATTTCAAATCACTGTAGGATTTAATCAATTCGACAGCTTCGTTCAGAACAACGCTCACCGGTACTTCCCGGCGGTACAAAAGTTCATAAACTGCTAAGCGCAGAATAACTTTATCAATCTTCGGTAAACGGGAAATTTTCCAACCGATCAGATGCGGTTCGTACACGGCATCCAACTCCTGCTTTTTCGCATTAACAGCTTGAGCAATCCGCACGGACTCCTCCTGCTCGGCAACGTCCCATTTAATATCGTACAACTGTTGCATTGCCAGTTCACCCGCTTGCGCCAAATCCAAAAAAGCTGCACTTTGAGCTTCGATATGATCACTTTGGAATTCAAACTGGTACAACAACTGGAAACTCATTTCCCTCACATATCTTAAACTCATATCCGTTCATCCTTTATTATTAATGTCAAAATTCACTAAGAAATAATTATAATGCAAATGCGCCGAAAGACAAATCAATAATGCTTTCCCGGAGGAAACAATTTATCCAACAGAGCTTTTAACTGTTCTTCATCACTGAAATAGCGGGTACCGATATAATAACCGACAAAGGTCAGAATAAACAGCATTAAGGTTCTGCCGACCCCGAAAATATAACAAAACAGGGTTACTACGAAAGCGAGGCAGGCCCCGATAACACCGGCATCCCGACCTCTGATTTTATCCAACAGAATAACTAAGTAATTTTTCATAAGCCTCATCTTCCATTTTAAGCTCGATTGTCAAGGGCCGTACCGGCAACTTCCACTTTATTCACCCGTACAACTACAGTTTTTACACTCAAGCCGGTGTAACGCTCAATATCTTTTTTCACCCGTTCCTGAATTTTCAACATATATGTCGGGATATCAACCTCGGCATAAACCGTACAGTCCAAAGTTAAACTTAAATTGCCTTTTTTGTCGCTTACCGCCTTGGCTTTAGCGGATTTAATACCGGCCTGCGCCGACTTGCAGGCATTCATGGCAATCGCTTCAATCGCCATAACATCAATATTAATATTACCTATTTCCGTATTCTGAACTAATTGCTTGCTCATTCTACCGTTGGCCCGGGCATATAAGAAAAGATAAACAGCTTCAGCCAGCGTAAAGAGAAAAATCAAAGTTAAGATTATTCTTACCGTTAATTGCTGCCCGAACAAATTGCTGCCGGTCAAAGTCAACAGAAAGCTTTTACCGGTATGAACTGTTACTAATGCCAGACAACTGTAAAGTGCTACAAGAACACTGAAAGTCATAATTATAATCTGTTTTGATTTTTGCATTATCTATCTCCTTCAAGCTTACACCATCCGTTTGGAAAGGCTGACATCCTTAACATGGACATTTACCTGTTCCACAACCAAATCGGTATAACGCTCTACCTCATTTTTAACATTTTCCTGAATTTGCCACGCCACATCCGGAATGGAATAGCCATAATAAATAACCGGATAAACAGTAATAACAAGAGCCTGATTCTTGTCGACATACATAACTTCAACTCCGCTACCTGTATGGTCAATTCCCAAAGATTCCTTAAAATGAGCAATCAAACTGTATTCCAGGCTCTTAACTCCGGCAATTTTCAGGGAAGCTTCAGCAGCATATTCGGCAATAAAGCCCAAAGAAAGGGCACGTTCCCCGACATTGCGGCTGTAAATATTACCATTTTCCGCTGCTAAATTCTCGTCGGTATACCTTTCACTCATCTCTATAAGCTCGCCTTCTATTATATATCAGACAGTTGCCGGTCTGCTGTGCAAAACGTAAAAAGCCGCTATCCCGGCAGACAGCGGCTTGTATAAACCGATTAAGCTCTTTCCATATATTCGCCTGTACGGGTATCAACTCGAACTTTTTCGCCTTCATTAATGAACAGCGGAACTTTAATCGTTGCGCCGGTCTCCAACTTGGCTGCTTTCGTCGCATTGGTTGCCGTATCACCTCTGACACCCGGCTCCGTCTCAACAATTTCAAGCTCGACAAATAACGGCGGTTCAACGGAAAGAATGGTATCTTCCCAGGAAACGACACGACAAACCGTATTTTCCTTGATGAACTTCATCGCTTCTCCTACAACTTCATCCGTAAAAGGGAATTGTTCATAAGTTTCAGTATCCATAAAGTAATGGAAATCACCGTCGCTGTACAAATACTCCATGTCACGCCGTACTAATGTACCTTCTTCAAACTTTTCACTCGGGTTGAAAGAACGCTCAACTACCGAACCGGTCTTCAAATTACGATAAGTTGTACGCACAAAGGCTGAACCTTTACCCGGCTTAACATGTTGGAACTCGACAACTGTATAGATTGCCCCGTCCATAACAAAGGTGGTACCGTTTCTAAAATCACCTGCTGAAATCATTAACTTTCCTCCATCACACCCAAAAGCTCATGGGTATGTTCAACTATCTGGTTTTATAAATTAAAAAGAAATTTCTCTCATTTTAACGCATATTTGTCTTTTTTTCGAGTAAAATCAAATCGAAATATGTATCCAAGTGATAAAATCTCTTAATAAATACCTCCAAAAAGCGTTTGACATAAATATGCCACAACTCTTTACGTGCTATTTTGTCAACTAAAACACTGTGTACCGTCGCCTGATTGGCCGCCCACACGTCCGTCAACAACTGATCTCCGACCACTATTATGCTTGTCAGGTCTATCTTCTGCTCCCGGCAATAGCGCAACAAAGTGTCAGCCTGCGGTTTATTGGCACGGTAGACTGCCGGAATTCCCAACTCCTTTGCAATTTGGCTCAAGCGCCGCACGCCGGCATTGGAATAAAGTACCGGTTCTACATCCTGTTTCTTCAACACTTTTACTAATTCTACCGCAGTAATATCTGCATGTCGACTACCATGCGGCATTAAAGTGTTGTCTATGTCGATGAAAACGTATTTATAGCCGAGCCGGCGATAGTCGGAAAAGGGAATGTCCCGAACTTTATTGTAGTAAGCTGAGGGCAAAAAAGATGATATTCCACTTTTATTTTCCGCTAAATTAAGGCTGCATCTTTTATTAATGTAGTGCTGCGGCATAACATTTCACCTCTCCCTGCTGTTATTCTGCTGACGTTACCTGAACAACTGTTCAGCGTTGACTGTACACGCCTTTGATTTCCGGCTCCGGTAATCTCGGCTGAAAATTGTTTTTGGCTTGAGAATTGCACGACATCGCCAGTAACAAATAATGATACGGCAGCTTATCTCCCTGCCTCCGACAAGCTAAAACCTGTAAGCTCAGCTGATCCATACCGTCACCTAAAAGCGCGATACGATACCGTTCGTTATTTCGAATTGTCGCAATAAAATAATCCGCCAACTCCGCAATCCCGGCATGATTGGCCTTGGAATAAGATAATATCACGGCATTTTCTACACCGGTATTCAATTTATCGGCCGGCAAAAAGCTGAAATTATAGATAGCCTGGCGCAGCAAATTCATGGTCAAATCAGGATTGGCAAAATAAGGTACCAGACCGACTTTGTCCCTTTCATCATCAATAAAGCGTAACAGCTGGGCTTCTACCGTATCCATACGTCTGATATCGACAATCGTCCTGGTCGGTAAATTCAGCGTTTTTTGCTGTAATTTCTTATCCTGAGCATAAGAGCGCAAAATCTCGGTAATTCGGTTATTTTCCTCCATAATCTCACTTTTGCTTTTGCCGTTATGCGGCACGATATTGGTAGGAATAGGCATTTTTTCATTATCCGTAAGTTTTTCAGGTAGTTTTTCGTTCCGGGTCGACTTAGGCAAGTTTGAGGTTTCCGGCAAACGGTTCGCTTGATTCTGCAAGTCCGGCTGTAAAGGAAGCAGCGGCATATCAACAGGCTTGGTGACCTTGGCTGTTGTCGGTATAGTCTGCAACGGTTTTCGGCTCCTGTCTGCTTCCCGGACGGTAATTCCCCGGTTGGCGGGATTCTTGCGGAAAAGAGAAAAGGGAGCTGTCCCGGGCGACAATTTCTGTTTAGCGACATTGCTCGCAGCATTGCAGGCCGTCAACATAAAGTATAAAAAAGTAAAGCTCAACAACAAAGCCGACGAAACGAATCTCAAAGATACTTTATTTATGCGCATTGTTGCTCCTTACCCATTACAGATTTAATTAAACTGCAAATTAACTGAAATATATTAGCACATTTGAATTGGTAAAACAATGACCTCTTCCCGAAAAACGGGTCAAGTCAAAGGCAAGCTGCGGCGGCGGACCGACAGCGATAAATTATTTTTATGTTGCATTTCCAAGTCAAAAAGCTGTAAGCGGAAAAAGGCAAAAAAAATCCGAGTTGTTGAAACTCGGAAAGTGCCCAGAGTCGGAATCGAACCAACGACACGGGGATTTTCAGTCCCCTGCTCTGCCGACTGAGCTATCTGGGCAAAAAAAGCGATCTGATGATCGCTCTAAGCGACGCAGACGGGCCTCGAACCCGTGACCTCCAGCGTGACAGGCTGGCATTCTAACCAACTGAACTACTGCGCCATTCGTGACCCTGAGGTCAAACGCTTAATTATAATAGTTTATGTACAGAGTTTTGTCAATAGGATATTTTCCGTATTTGTAAATTTTGTCCGCTTATCGCCGCTCACAAGCACTCATCGGCCACGACCGCAACCGTTGAGCGTACAAACTATTCCTGCAAAACCAATACCGTTGCCGGCGGAATTTTCAGCTCACCTTTAACCGGAACATCCTGAAGTTTGTCGGCAAAAATCAAGTGCCGTTCTCCCGGCAGCTGATATTTATACTCATAGCAAGTAGGATTAATAAAAATAAGCAAATCATTAATCTGATACAACAAAATATCGTAATATTCCGTAAAATGACAGGAACGGGCAACGGCCGTATTGGATGGCAGGCGAAACTCCTTGTACCGGCGGCGCAATTTAACGAGCTCCTTAAAATAATTGACGACATCATAATTTTTAATCGCATCATACCAATTTATAGCATTAACCTTATCGCCGGCATTATATGTATTATCAGCTCCGCCTTTACTACGCATAAATTCCTGGCCGCAGTGAATAAAAGGTACACCTTGAGAAATCATAATTAAAGCCAGACAGAACTTGGTCCGCTGTTTCCGCCAAAAAGTATCCAAGTTTTCACAACGTACCATTTTATCGTAAAAAGTCATATTATCATGGCATTCTATGTAGTTAACGGACTGACTCAAACTGCGCAATTTGCCGTTCATACAGGAGCCGAGCAACAGGTCTTTCGCAAGTTGGACTTTACTGACATCGCCCAGGCCGTAGCCGATATCCATGATTTGATCCAAAGAAGTCTTACCTTTGATCGTATCGCGATAGCAATCATTAAAAAATCCGATTTCGGGCATTTTATAATTATGGTACATCATGGCTTTCTTATCATCCGGCAAAACCGTCGGCATATTCCAACCTTCGCCGTAAAGCATAAAATCAGGCTTGATTTTTTTGACCATAAACGCTATTTCGTTCATCGTCGTAATATCCAGCAGGCCCATTAAGTCGAAGCGTAAACCGTCAATATCAAATATTTTCACGTAGCGCACACACATATCAACGATATATTTGCGCAACATTTTCGCCTCACTACGCAATTCATTGCCGCAGAAAGAGCCGTTGGATAAATATTCTTCGTCAAAATAGCGATAATTGTAATACGGGACTAATTTTTCCCAAGCATAATCATCGGCATGGCCGACGTGATTAAAAACAACGTCCAAATTGACCCGCAAATCGTGCTGATGATAAACATTCACCAATCTGCGTAAATCGTTAACACGGGCATAAGGCGTATCTTTCGCCAAATAAGAACCCTCAACAACGTTATATTGTTTCGGATCATAGCCCCAGTTGTAACTGGTATAATAATCCGCTTCCTTATACGAATCGAAGTCCAGAACCGGCATTAACTGAACGTGGGTCACACCCAAACTGCAAAGATAAGCAAAAGCTGTTTCCCGCCCGTAGATTCCGGTATTACTTTCAATCATGCCCGACAGCTTGCCGCGATCATGAACTTGAGATGTAGGATCCATCGTAAAATCACGCACACTCAATTCATAGATCACAGCATCCTGGTAATTGGCAATTTTACTTTGCGGCCGATAAATATTGTGCAAAAATTTGGCGGGATTCAGGACAACGGAAGCCGAAGCATCCGCCAAGCAGGAATAACTGTAAGGATCAATCGCTGTAGTATGCTCACCATTGAAATTCAATTCATAAACGTAAGCCATTAAATCTAAATCGCCTTGAACGGTAACGGTGTAAACACCTTTATTCCCCCGCTCCATTATATAAAAGTCGTCATGACCGTCGGTGTTTTTAGACAACAGCTTACCTGATTTTAATTGTAATTGTTCCGCCCGACCCAAAATATGCAAACTGACCTGATTGGCTGTCGGTGCCCATACCTTGAACGTCGTAGAAGTTTTGGTATACTGCGGTCCCAAATCATCGCCCTGATAGGCGAACATCCGGTCGAACTGCTCCGTCGCCACGATATGACGCCATTTAGCTGCCGGAAAATAATGCTGTTCGCTTTGAGACTTGTACATCAGGCGATAAACTTCACCATATTTACAAGGTCGCGGCAAAGTTGTCTTAACCATATAAGCATCACTTGATTCTTTAACAATCTGAAAAGTGGCGGCAATCTCGCTGTTATCACGATATAAGTGTAAATAACTCAAGCAACCGACATCAACAGGCTTAAATATTTTGAACTGCAATAACGTGTAATCGTCAATATAGGCTTCTATGCGCATACAAATCCTTCTCGAATCATAACTAATGCTTTTATAATAGCAAGGCGATACAGCCTTAAGCGACTGTATCAGCCTCAAGTTCAAATCAATAATGTTGTTTTTCTTTTGCTTCAAGCGCCGGTAAATTACCGGGCGCTAATTCGGCACATATTAATGCAAATCCGAGTTATCAATCTGTTTGATATGCCAAATATCTTTGACATAATCCTTAATTGTCCGGTCGGAGGAGAAATATGCACTCTTGGCAATATTAACCAGGCAGAGTCTTGCCCAGACAGACGGATCGGAATAAAGCTCATTAATATGCTCATGCGCCTTGACATAAGCGGCAAAATCGGCCAAAACGAAATACTCATCATTGCGGATAATCAAATCATTGTAAATATCAATGAAATCATCAGCTTCCGGACTGAAAGTCCGATCAATCAAAGAGTTGACCGCCTGCATAATGCGCGGGTCGTTTTTATAATAATCGACACTGACATAATGACTGCGCAAGTCTTCAATCTCATTGTCTCTTAAGCCGAAAATCTCACAATTTTCCATACCGACGCGCTCGGAAATCTCGACATTGGCTCCATCCATCGTTCCCAGAGTAATTGCACCGTTCATCATGAACTTCATGTTGCCGGTACCGCTGGCTTCCTTACCGGCTGTAGAAATTTGTTCCGACACGTCGCTGGCATTCATCAAGTATTCCGCCACCGTTACACGATAGTTGGGAATAAAGACCACTTTAATAAATTTGGCTGCCTGCGGATCATTATCAATTTTTTGCGCTACACAATTAATTAACTTAATAATCTTTTTCGCCAGAACATAGGCCGGAGCGGCTTTGGCGCCGAAGAGGAAAGTCGTTTTGGGCATAGTAAAATTCGGCTCGGTTTTAATTCGATGATACAGATAGATAACATGCAGGATGTTCATCAGTTGCCGTTTGTAAGCATGCAAACGTTTAGCCTGAGTATCAAAAATCGAATTCGGGTCAACATCAATGTTGTAATTATCTTTTAAGAAGCGGCAAAGTTCCAACTTACGGGTATATTTGACTTTCATAAAATCTTTCTGCAACTTCTTATCATCAACAAATTGCAGCAATTTCTCGATCTGACTGAAATCGGTTTGGAATTCCGGGCCGATTTTCTTCGTCAACAATTCCGTCAACTCCGGGTTGGAATAAAGCAACCATCTTCTTTGGGTAATACCATTAGTTTTATTGTTGAATTTTTCCGGCATAAAATTGAAGAAATCACGGAAAAGATCATCTACCAGAATCTGTGTATGCAACTTGGCAACGCCGTTGACACTGAAAGAACCGACGATACTTAAATGTGCCATTCTGACTTGATTATCATGAATGATCGCCATTCTTTCAACTAAATCACGGTCATGTGATTTCTCAAAAACAGTTTCCCGGAAACGTCTGTCTATTTCTTCAATAATAGAATATACACGCGGCAGAAGTGTACGAATGTACTCAACCGGCCACTTCTCGAGCGCTTCCGACATAACGGTATGATTAGTGTAAGCGAACACTTTGCTGACAATCGACCAGGCTTTGTCCCATTCATAACCGTAATCATCCAACATTATACGCATCAACTCGGCAATACTCATAGCCGGATGGGTATCATTCAATTGAATGCAAACCTTATCCGCCAAATTATCGAGTGACGGATTCTTCTGTAAATGGTTCTTGACAATGCTGCCCAAACCGGCCGCGATGAAGAAATACTCCTGCTTAATACGGATGTATTTACCTTCAACCGTACTGTCGTCCGGATAAACATTCAGGCAAATTTGATTAACTTCGTTCAAATATTTGATAAAGTCCTGATTAGCCGGTAAATTGTCCGACGCTTCGGCCGACCACATCCGTAAAATATTGGTGCAATTGGTATTAGCTCCGACGACAGGCATATCATAAGGAACAGCCAGAACTTCCTGTGCATCGACATGTTCGAAGTTCAAGCGGCCTGTTTCATAATTCATCGTAACTTTAACATGACCGTAGAATTTAACTTTAACAGCCTCATCCGGATGTCTTGTTTCCCAGCCGTTGCCGTTACGTAACCACTGATCAGGCACTTCCACCTGCTCATTATTGACAATAAGTTGCTTAAATAAGCCGTATTGATAACGAATGGTATTACCGTTACCGGGCAAACGCAATGTTGCCAGCGAATCAAGGAAGCAGGCAGCTAAGCGGCCCAAACCGCCGTTACCCAAACCGGCATCGCCTTCGATATCCTCCAGTTTGTTCAAATCAATACCGAAATCCGCCAAACCGGATTGTACTAACTTGTATAAACCTAAATTCATCAAATTATTAGTCAATAAACGACCCAATAAAAATTCCAAGCTGAAATAATACATCTTCTTCTGGGAAGTTTTTTGTAAGTAATTGTTGGTCTTATAAACATTGGAATTAGCATGTGCCTTAATCATTCCGACTAAAGTCAAAAACTTCTCGACATCGGTTGCCTGTTCAATGGATTTACCGAAGTTGTTCTGCATAGCTTCGATATAAGCGTTCTTAAAGCTCTCTTTCGTATCAAAAAACATGGGCTATCCCCTTTTCAAATAATTGAGTCAGGTCGTAATAAAACAAGTTATACCACCATCCCTTTTTGTCATCTATGAATGTAACACATATGAACTTAAGATTAAAGGGGTAGAAGCTATTGCTTGATAATTATCACAAATTATTTCTTGCAAAATTAGCAGAAATAGCAAAATTGCCTATTGACAATACCAAACGTTTGTCGTATTATACTTCCTGTTCACACCTGCTGGCGTGATGGAATTGGTAGACGTACTGGACTCAAAATCCAGCGGGGCGACCCGTGCCGGTTCGACTCCGGCCGCCAGCATTTTTCCCGGAAGATTAGCTCAGCTGGGAGAGCACCTGCCTTACAAGCAGGGGGTCGTCGGTTCGAGCCCGGCATCTTCCATAGATTTTATTTCTTATATTGAACAACCTCGCGGTTGTTTTTTTTGCTTTTTTCTTATCTTCCCTTCCCGTTCTCAACTGTTCACGGGGCAAACACCAATCCGCGCCGAAAAGTCGTTTTTACCGTATTAATCGAAATTAATCAAAGGCTTTAACTATTCATCTTGTCGTGACAGGAGTAACTATTTCAACAGTTGTAAATCCTGAAGGTCAATTCCCATAATATTCAAAATCTCGGAAAAACTTACCGAGTGAAAGGCTTTTCTGTATTTTTCAAGTAATTTAGTAAGTTCTGAATAGAACTTCTGAAAATACTTCTTATCAAGCAATAGTTTTAAATATAAGATCGCCACTATAATACGAGAGTTATCATAATGCTCAAATTTGAAATGTTTAGCAACATTTGCAACTTTCACATTTCTAAAATTGGAATTATACAATCGTTCGTCATGAGCACATTTATTTCTAACTAAGTTAATAATCTTTAATGCAGAAGCTAAATCAGCACCGGATATTCGCAAAACGTTATTAGACACGTACTGTTTTACATATTTATCATAATAAAATTTTGCTATCACATTCTTATCCGCATCAATTAATATATCATAAAGGTGAGCCAGATTACCTATAGTAAGATAGTTTACTAAAACCCATAAAGGTACGGCACCATACTCTTCTATGTAATGCTTGATAGCACCTTCTTTATCGACCTTGTCATGGATGGTTTTTGTGAGAATAGCAATCTGTTGCAGAACTTTTTTCGGATTATTCTCAACATAGTTTTTAATTTCCAAATAAGAGTTAGGCTTAGGATATTTCCTGCAGAATTCATGTGATATGACCGTTTTAAATGAATTTTCGAATATTAGAACATATTTGAGAAATATAAATCTCAATTCACGGTCAAACAAAAACAATGCTTTTAACTCGTTAAAATGAGTTCCTTTGCGATACTGCTCCGATATTATCGGTTTATTATCATCGGTTCTTTCCAAGAATAAATCTTTATATCCGTTGATAATATTATAATAGTTTTCTGTTTCTAAGAATCTTTTAGGCTGACCGTTAGTGGGAACTTCAAGGCCTCGACTTCGTAGTATTGCTAATTGCTGATTGAATGTTTTATACTCTTTCACTCCGCACACCTCAAAAAAAATGGCCAGGGCACCGTATGCTTCCTGACCTAATCCTATGCTTAAAGTTTATTCTGTAAGTTTTGGTTTGTCAAGATACTATTAATCTATTTTGCTATTAATCTGTGATAATTTCACCCCTGTAACAACAGATTAATTCCGGGCTGTTAATTCTAAAAGTTAGTTGAATACTTACTTGCAGTTACACAAGTTAGTAAACCGTTTTTGAGGGCTTTTTTCTTATCTTCCCTTCCCGTTCTCGGCGACGTCGCCTGATACAAAAAAAGGACCGGCGAAAGCCGATCCTTAAATTGCGTTATATTGTCGTGCTGCAGACAATCAGCCTTTGGCACCGCCTGCCGTCACGCCGCCGACATAATACTTCTGCATGGAAATAAACAGCAAAGTAATCGGTATGGCCACGATGACCGCTCCGGCACAAAACTCCGTAAAATAGTTATAAATATTTTCTCGAGTCAGCATCTGATACAAGCCTAACGCTACTGTGTACTTGCTATAGGCATCTTTCATGATAACGGATACGAAAATAAAATCGACCCACGGTCCGATGAAAGAACACAAAATAGTGTAGATAACAACAGGCTTACTCATAGGTAAGATAATGTACCAGAAAACCTGATTCTTTGTACAGCCGTCGACCAGAGCCGCTTCATCGATGCTCTTGGGCACAGTGTCAAAGAAACCTTTAACAATGTAATAACCCATAGCCGCACCGCCGCTGTAAACCAGAACCAAAGCCGCCAAACTTTGCGTCAAGCCGAAAGCTTTCAAGATATGATAAATAGCAATCATACTCATAAAGCCGGGGAACATGCCCAAAACCAGAATAATATTCATCAACGGTTTACGAGCTTTAAAACGCAAACGGCTGAATGCATAACCGGTCAACAGGACCAAAATGGTACTGATGATGCAGGTAAACACGGCAACAATAAAGGTATTAAGAAACCACTGTGGGAAATTGAACAGTTTTGTATCGGTGAACAGCCGCACATAATTATCCAAAGTCCAACCTTTCGGCACAATATATGAAATAAACGCACCCTTTTCCTCACGGAAGCTCTGCATAACCAGCCAAACGACCGGCAGGACCCACAAAACTGACAAAACCAGCAGAAAAACGTGAGTCAGAATGCCGTAGAGTAAACGGGAAGTTTTAACTGATGAAGTCGTCTTCATTGGAACTGTTCCTCCTCTTTTACCGCCTTAGCGTTGTTATATGCAATTAAGCTGACAACAGCCGTGATTACAAAGATAATGATACCGATGGTACTGGCCAAAGCGTAGTTCTTTTCCGATACGGTCAACTTGTATAACCAAGTAACCAGCAAATCGGTTTCACCCGCCTGATACAGACCCAAGGTTTTCGGATCGCCTCCGGTCAAGAGGTAAATAACGTTGAAGTTATTGATGTTACCGACAAATTGAGTAATCAAATACGGTGTGGTTACCTGCAACATATAGGGCATTGTAATGGACGTGAACTGCTTTACCGGACTTGCGCCGTCGATTAAAGAGGCTTCATACAAGTTCTGCGGAATATTCATCAAGATACCGGTACAAATAAGCATCGTATACGGAATACCTACCCACAAGTTAACGACAATAACCGTAATCTTGGCAATCAAACCGTCAGTCAAGAACGGAATATAATGCTTGATCCAACCAAGTTGCAGAAGCAAACCGTTCAACGGACCTTCATCGAGCAAAAATTTCGACAAAAGCATCAAAGAAACGAATTGCGGGACAGCTATAGTAATAACGAAAAGCGTCCGCCACAGTTTCTGGAATTTGACTCTTTTTTGGTTAATAATAATAGCCAATATAATACCGAGGATGTAGTTCAGGAAAGTGGCGAAGAACGCCCAAACAATCGTCCAAACGAACAACTTTTGGAAGGTATGCGCCCACAAGGGGTTACCTACAAAAATTTGTTGGAAGTTATCCAATCCTACCCACGTAAACAGATTTCCCGGCGGCTGATGGTTTTTATTGAAGTTGGTGAAAGCCATCAAAATCATGAAGAGCAACGGTAAAACCGTAAACATGAAAGTTAAAATTGTCGGTAAAGTCAAAACCGTAATATGAAAACGTTCATTAAACAGCGCCTTTACTTCTTCATGGAAAGTCTCGGGGCGTTGACCTGCAGCCAATAACTTCTGATTCTCATACGCATGTTTCACGTTGGCATAGTGTAAAGCGATAAATGCAATCCACATAATGACAGCTAAAACACCGAAGAGCAAAATCAGCATGGAGTTATGTCCCGGCACAACATCATAAATTTCCGTAGCTTCATTGTATACTTCAACTTGAGCTTGCGTACCCAAGGAAGATAATAGCTTCAAATAATATATTCCGTCTTTGAGCATATAGCCGAAGAATGCCAATTCTAAGACCAAATACACCAGGCCGTGCACAATCTGATGATTGAGAAAGCTGCCGGCACCCATGACGATATAGGAAAGCCTAGTTTTATAATCACCCTTTACGAAGAAGGTGACATAGTTAATAAAAAAAGCAGCGATGGCGTGGAAAAAATTTGCCGTACCTGCTTTTACATGGTTTAACCAATTGCTCATACCGTCCCCTTTATCAAAAAAAGAGGCGAGCTTAATAAGCCCACCTCTCTTGAACTATTACTTAGTAGCAGGTTGCTGAATTTGTTTGACCATTTCGTCCAACAATTTCTTAACACTCTCTGTGCTCTTATCCAACATAGCTTTACCGAAAGCACCGGCCGGGTTCCAGTAAGAACCTAAAACATTGTTTTGAGAAACAGAGAACTTCTGTTGTGCCATCAAAGCGGACAAAGCGACATCCTTCTTAACAGCTTCACTTTGTTGAACTTTGAGGTTGGCAGGGCCTGTACCGCGCATCTGGAAACGTTTGGCTTGAGACTCTTCGCTTGTCAGGAACATAGCCAAATCCATAGCTTCAGCCTTGTGCTTGGAGTGAGAGTTGATACCGTAGCCCTTATAACCGGCGAAAGAACCCATTTGTACTTTCTTACCGGCAGCTGTGAAGGTCGGCAATTTAGCAGCAGCATAACCGTCGCCCAAAATCTTCTTCAAGTCGGCAGCGTTCCAAGTACCGGAAACAGCAGCGCACAATGTGCCCTTAGTGAATCCTTCCTTCATAGCGTTGTCATCACCTGTAGCAAACGCAGGGCTGGCAGCGAAAGCCTTGATAGCTTCACCGGCTGCAACACCGTTGGCATCGTTGAAGTTAACTTTCTGGACACCCTTGTCGTCAACTTCGAACTTACCGCCGTTACCTACGAAGAAAGAAGCGATGTACCAACCGTTGGCAATGTCCATATGGACTTTCTTCTTAGCTTTGGCAGCCTTGGCCAACATTGTATCCAAATCCTTGACATCGTCAGCGCTTAAAACACGCTTATCATAGTACATGAAGTAACCGTTATCGGCAGCAAACGGGAAAGCGTAAAGATCCTTACCGATTGAGAAAGCATCAGCGCCTGTCTCCTGTTTTGTGATGTATTCAAGATCATTCTTACGTGAAACTTTAGTCAAAGCACCGGCCTTAACCAACTCTTTGACCTGATCGTTCGGCATAGCGAAAACGTCTGCAGCTGCATCCAAATCTTCCAAAACTTTGGTTTGAGCATCAGGCTCACCGACAACGCTGACTTGGATATCGAACTTCTTATCCTTGTGTGCAGCCTCGAAAGCCTTAACGCGCTCGTTCAGGAATTCCTGATCATCCTGTGAGCCCCAAAGTTTCAAAGAGATAGCGCCGGCAGCCGGTTTCTTATCATCTTTTTGCTTTTCTGTTGCTTTACCGGCAGTAGCCTTATTGGACTCAGCCGGTTTCTTGCTGTCTGTTCCTGTCTTAGGAGCACAAGCAACCATTCCCAGCATCATTGTGCCGGCAACTAAAAGTGAAAATAACTTTTTCATTTAATCTCCCCTTTCAATCTTACGATTGGTGTAGTATTTACTACTTATTTACTTAATACCTTACATTATTTCTCTAAAAAAATCAAGGAAAAGGAGGTACAAATAATATCTTTTAGTGCAAACTGCACAAAAATTGTAATTTTTTGTCCGGAATTACAATTTGTCCTTATTTGATATTACTATCATCCGGCTGCTATTCGCACCCCAAATTTTTAATAATATCCGACTTCGTTGCCGCTTTGACCGGGAAGTAGGCAGCTAAAGTGACAAAAATCAGAATCAGGAAAATAACTGTTACTACTTCCAATGGCGGAACCACAAAGTTATAACTGATATTTATACCGAAATCCAACGGCAGAACATACAAACCGAAGGCAGCAAAAGCCAAGCCTATAATGATACCGACAATCAGCGAAGTCACGCTTAAGCTGTAGGCTTCCAATAAAATCATCTGCCGCACCGATTTTTTATCCAAACCGACTGCCCGGAGTAAAGCTGTTTCCCGTTTTCTACTCCAAACGGCTAAATTCAAAGTGTTGGCCACGCCGATCAGGGCAACCAGAGAAACAATAGATATCAGCAGGATTAAAATCAGGCGCATCGACCACAATACAATATTTAACATGCTGAGTAAAACTAATGCTCCCTGAATGTTCATCTGACTGTTCAAAGTCAGACTCTCGAATTCTTTCAGCAATTTGTAGCTGTCGAATAAACCTTTTTTCACGCCGGCGACCAGCATAACATTCTGCTTTTTAACATTGCATTTCTTACTGATCATCTCGGCAGCATCAGGACTGATATAAGCGGATATATTAAATAAGTTTGTCATAAAAGGACTTGATTCGGAATTAATTAAACGCAATTTGAATTCAAAAGTCTGCTCACCGTAGCGCAGCTGAACTTTTTGTCCGTCGCTGAACTTACCGTCCAAATTTTTTGCCGGTGTATAAACGGCTATTTCCCCCGATTTCAACGTAAAATTGCGGCGGGAGATTGTCCCTAAATCCGGTAAAGCCAGAATTTTACCGTCAGCTTCTTTTTTCTCGATTTTCCGTTCTCCGATAATAAACGCATCCGGCTGCGGCAGCGCTGCTAAAAGCAAAGATTTATCGACGCCTGCAACTTGAGTTAAATTTTCCCAAACTTCCGGTTTTACCTCATTTTCTTTTCCATTATACTGTTGCACAATTACATCGATCGGGCAAAGTTTTTTGACACTGTCAGTGATTGTGCTTTGTAAAGAAGCACCGCCGACGATAGTTGTAATAATCATTATTATGCCCATAAATAAGGCTGCCATCGTCGCTCCGCTGCGTTCCCGGTTACGACGCAAATTCATCGACGCCAATTTTACTACAGCCGATTTCGGGCCCCACTTCTGCAAAATTCCGGCCGTCAATAAAGGCAAATATCTTTTACCGATATAAACTGCGAAAATCAAATACAAAACAGCTCCGAGAAACAGGCAGGGAACAGCATACGCAGCCTCTTGCGTTAATTTATGTTCCGCATTGTAACTGTTACGGAAATAGACTGCTGCAGCAAAATTCAAAGTCGCAGCTACAGCTACTAAAAACATGACAAACTTACTCAGACGGCCCGTTTTACTTTTCCGCTGCTGCCATTGCAGAAGGTTTTCATTAAAAGCGGCAATCGGCGGAACTTTGTTATTTTCTTTCGCCGGTTTTAAGCTTCCCCAAGCGGTAATCAATGTGCCGGTCAAAACTGTAATAACGGCAGCTTTATAGCCGAATAAATTCCAGGCATGTTGATAAGAACCGATAATCTCCAGTTTGACCATAAGTAGTAAGCTGAGAGCGTAAGCGATAAATACGCTGATTAAAGAACTGAATAATCCCAGTATTAAGCATTCAAGAATACTGTATCGTACCAATTTACGGTAAGAAGCACCGACACAACGCAGCAGCGCAATTTCCCGCCGTCTCCGACTTAATATAACATTAAAGGTGGACGTGATGATTATATAGCAAACAAACATTGTCAACAGCGGGAAGGTCAATAAGGCGATATTCAAGCCACGTTTAATGACTTTGGAGGAACCGCCAACCGCCTGCTTGAATTCCTCTGCTGAAAAAAGGCTCCAATTCCGCGGCAACAATTTATTTTTTTCCAAATATTGCTGCAGCAAAAGTTTTACCTGCTGCTTATTCACGCCGTTCTGTAATTGAATTCGCCACGTTCTTACATTACTCAAATCTTCTTTGAATAAATTACGCCAAGCGGCGGGAGAGACATAATACAAAGGTGCTCCTTGTGCTCGATGATAAGCATCTTGCGGAACAATTCCGACCACTTTAAACGCTTTTTCGCTTTTTTTCTGTTTTAAGTTAACTGTATCGCCGATATGACAATGCAAATGTGCCGCCGTGTCGGCCGTAAGCAGAATTTCATTTTCCGACTGCGGAGCTCGGCCTTCTTTGATTGCGGGATTATATAAAGTTTTTTCAGTCATATAAGCCCCCAACATACCGCTTGTGCCGTATTTAGCATTATCAGCTTGAACAACGCCGTAATACAGAGGATAAACCGCCTTAATTTGCGGTATTTCTCTGATTATTTCCGGACGCAATTTATCTAATTCGTAATTTTCCGTGAGGTACTTTAATAAATTTTTCTGCACAATTTGCTGATATAAGTTCTCCCGCTTTTCCGGCTTATTTGCATTCTTGCCGGCTTCTTTATCTTGAACGTGCTTAAAATCAGCTATCAAGTTGCTTAAATGTTTTTGTAAAAGTTCTTTATCCTCCTGCTGCAATTCTGAAATTTCAGCAATTCTGGCTTTTTTCGCCTGCCAATAATCAGGAATCTCTACTGTAATATTTTTGTTTTTCTGTCCAATTAAAGTCTCGTCCAGCAAAAGTAGATCCGCTCCCTGAGTTTTAACATAATTTTTCGAGTTCATAATAAAGGTCATCGTATTGCCGGCGAATAAAGAACACAGCATAAATATACAACTGATACCGATTGCCGATGCCGTTGCTATATACTGTTTTTTATTATTTTTTAAATATGAGCGTACTAAAAAATTCATCAAATCACCTCTTGCAGGAAGGCCATCTCGGGACGGTAGACATCGTTGGCAATTTCGCCGTCGCTTATAACAATTACTCTGTCGGCTGTAGCGGCAACTTTGCGATCGTGAGTTACGACAACAACAGTTTGCTGCAATTCATCAACAGCTTGGCGCAATATTGTCATTACTTCCTGCCCGCTTTTACTGTCTAAATTACCTGTCGGTTCGTCACACACCAACAACGCCGGCTGCATAATTAAAGCTCGAGCTATGGCAACTCTTTGTTGTTGGCCGCCTGATAATTCCGCCGGTAAGTGACGCAAACGGGTTTGCAAACCTAAAGTTGCAGCAACTTGTCTAACCTTTTCCCAATTCTGTTTTTTACCTGCCAGCAGTAAAGGCAACATGATATTCTCTTCTACATTCAAATTCGGTAATAAGTTAAAGGCTTGGAAGACAAAACCTACTTGTTGTAAGCGAAATTTTGTCAATTGGGCATCGTTCATTAAGTTCAACGCCTGATCGGCAACATTAACGGTGCCGGAACTGACGCTGTCCAAGCCGACCAGACAATGCAACAGAGTTGATTTGCCGGATCCCGACGCTCCCACGATGGCGGTAAATTCACCTTTTTTTAATCTTAAACTGACATTATTCAAAGCAATAACTCTACTGTTGTTTTCTCCGTAAACTTTGCTGACATTTGTTAATACTGCCAAATCTTCGCTCGTTTTCATAAGTCCTCCTACATTAAGACGTTTTATATACATTTAATTTAGCAATTATAAAAGCTGAAAGTCTTAATTGAGTATTAAGTTTTCAGCTCGGGGTAAAAGTTGCGAATTAGCAGTTTAAAAAAGATAAATAAAGCGGTGAAGTTCTTTTCACCGCTCCGTTCTTACTTGTTCGCTGTTGCCGGCTGCTTGAATTTCAAGGCAATTTGCAGGTGGTAGTTAATATGCCGTTCGTTAACGGGTTTCTTGTTTTCAGAACAGTTGTAGTAATAGAAGTGTAAAACTGTATCTTTGGCTTCAGTTAAAGTCATGTTATAAACTAAAACACATGGAGACCCTCCGTCAAGCTTCTCTCTTACTGCAAAGCATTCTCTTTTCAAGGAATAATTTTTAATACACTCCTGTTGATTAGGAAATGTCCATATAAAAACCACAGGTTTAGCAAGTATGATTTCCCAGTCGACAGTTGCTTTATCCACCTCCACGGTAACAGTCTCATTAACTGTTTCGGCATTATGCGGAGTTTTCCGAGCATCTGAACTTTTGAAAATAGGTAAATCGTATTTTTTACCGTTTATCAACAGCACATTACTATCAGGATAACCGGGGCGATGACAAGGAAACTTTTTCCAAGAAGGGCCTTCGCTGAAGATAAAAATCGCAGCTATTGCTATTAAAACAATTATCACCGGACAGATAATTTTTATTAGAATTCGATTGTGTTTTCCCATGAAAAACTATCTCCATCAAGTACATAAGTAAAATTGCCGGAATCATCAAGTGTTACACTCTCACGCCTACCCCCATTCGGTTCCAGTAAAATTAACACTCGATCGCCACCATAATTACTGTCCCACTCTTCAAAACCTATCAAGCCAACTGAATGGCCCTCATTTCCTACAAGACGTAGATGCATCGGATCACCACTGTTAATATTGCTTTTAACTCTACCAAATCCTATTACACCCATATAAGATGGATACACGCCCCAATGATTATAGGCATTTTTCATATCATCCCAACCTCCACCGTGATTCCAAGAATCTCCATAAATATAACGGGCAACATCAATATCTGACAAACTTGTCCCTTTGTAATAATTAATAATTGCTGCACACGTTGCTGCCCAACAAGTTTCACCTTGCTGAGAAACTCCGGCAATCGACAGGACATTAGATTCATACGGCGGTACCGGAGCCAACAACATACCGGCACTTCTTTCAGAACTTTTAACGGCAGTCTTCAAATCTTTTAAGCTTAATGCCGTATTTGTTGCTACCTCATAATCACCAACGCTTCTTACGGCATAATTTGTTTCAGACGGATTAAGAGCATATATAACTTTAGCAGTCTTACCGTCATAAGCGTACAAATTAACACTATCAGTAAACAAAGTATATTGAGTCTTTCCCTCTAAAAACAACTTTTCCAATTCTCGGGAAAAGGCAACACTCAAAATAGAGTTGTATTTACCGGCGCTTTTACTTACTTGTAAAATAGCAATTATTTTTTCTCTATCTACTACCGGATAATAGGCGGCAGATTGATGATTTTCTATATTATAAATCTCAAAAGCTTGTCCCAAGTAGCAATTATTGGAGACTTTTAATTCTTCAGCAGTATTCAGAGCGTGCAAATGCTTCGGTAAAATCCTCAAAGCATATTCGTTAACTTCTGCAGCTACAGGATTGCTTTTAATAGTTACTCCATTATCGGCAGCACTTGAAAACACAAAACTGCCGCACGCAATAACAAACGCCAATACTGTTGTCGTCAATTTGCGCAAACTAGAAAAACATTTTGTTATGTCTGATTTTTTCATACATAACCCTCCTTAATCTTTATTTTCTTCCTCAGGAAGAATATCTGTACTTAATTTATAAACACCCCACTCCTAAGTGTCAACATCAGCAGGATTGTTAAGATAAAAAATCTCCAATTTATACAATTGTAAATTTTATATTTTGTTATTTTGCACAAATAATACCTAACGCAATCCGATTAAAAGCCTAAATCATCGGCTGTTAAAGGAAGAGCAGAAATTTTTGCCGCTCATTTCCCTTGGAAAATTTAACCATTAGTAAACGGCTGTAAACAAAAGTTTACAAAGAAAAATCGTTAAAGAAAAAGCGTGCCCGAATACAGACACGCTCTAAAAAGTAAGCGCTTGCCGCAACTATTGCAACAATCCTACCTGCCGAAAAATATCGTCCACATATCTAAGATGATAACGGTAATCAAAAGCATCGGCAATCTCAGATTCCGGCAACAGCTTCGGAATTTCACTCGCCTCCACCAAATCGCGGAATTGCAAATGTTCATTCCAGGACTTGGCCGTCAGCTTTTGCACCGAATCATAAGCCTGCTCACGGGTTAAACCGGCCTTATCAATCAATTTCAACAACAATCTTTGCGAATAAATCAAACCGTATGTTCGTTTCATATTTTCCGCCATAGTTTCCGGGAAAACGTCCAAATTGCTCAAAATCCGATTGAAGCGTTGTAACATATAATCCAAAGCGATAGTTGTATCAGGTAAAATTATCCGTTCCGCTGCCGAATGGGATATATCCCGCTCATGCCACAGAGGCACATCTTCATAAGCCGTCAACATATGGCCGCGAATAACTCGAGCCATCCCGCAGAGATTTTCCGAACCTATAGGATTACGCTTATGCGGCATAGCCGAGGAACCTTTCTGTCCGGGATTAAAATGCTCTTCCACTTCATGAATTTCCGAACGTTGCAAGGAGCGAATTTCCGTCGCGAAATTCTCAATACTTGTAGCGATGAGTGCCAATGTTGCCAGATATTCGGCATGTAAATCACGCGGTAAAATCTGGCTGGTTATCGGTTGCCGCTGCAAACCCAACTGCCGTAAAACACTTACTTCAATTGCCGGCGGAACATTAGCATATGTCCCGACAGCTCCTGAAATTTTACCGCTTTCCACAGCAGATGCGGCGTGTTCGAAACGTTCAATATCACGAACAATTTCCACATACCATCTGGCCAGTTTCAAGCCGAAAGTTGTCGGTTCCGCCTGAACTCCGTGTGTTCTCCCCATCATGACGGTATCTTTATACTTCAAAGCTTGAGACGCAATAGTTTCTTTAAGTTGGAGCAAGTCGCTGCGCAATATAGCATCAGCCTGTTTCAAAAGCAGACCCTGTGCCGTATCGACAACGTCGGTAGAAGTCAAACCGTAATGCACCCATTTTTTCTCTTCGCCTAAGCTTTCGGAAACTGCACGGGTAAAAGCGACAACATCGTGGCGGGTAACGGCTTCCAATTCCGCCACCCGTTCACAAGTAAAAGTCGCATTCTGTTCGATCTTGGCAGCATCGGCCGCCGGTACTTCTCCCAGCTCGCACCAAGCCTTGGTTGCTGCAATTTCTACAGCCAACCAAGCGCGATAACGATTTTCATCTGTCCAAATTCGGCCCATTTGCGGGCGTGTATATCTCTCTATCATGCCTTAAATTCCCACGGATCCTGCAATACTATTGTCTGATGGCGATCAGCCCCTACAGAAACTGTAACTAACGGTACTTGCACAAGCTCGGATAAGCGTTGTAAATACTTGCGGGCATTTAACGGTAAATCTTCCCACTTACGCACTTGGGTGATATCTTCACTCCAACCGGGTAATTCCTCATAAACCGGTTGACATCTCTGCAATTCTTTCAGACTTGCCGGATAGTAATCAATTTTTTGTCCGTCCAACTCATAAGCGACGGCCAATTTTACCGTTTTCAATCCGGAAAAAACGTCCAACAGATTCAAGCTCAGGGCATCAATACCGGCAACTCGACGCGCATGTCTTAAAGCAACTGTATCAAACCACCCTACACGTCTGGGTCTACCTGTTACAGTGCCGTATTCGTGTCCCGTTTCTCTGATATAATTACCAACTTCATCGTGTAACTCCGTCGGGAAAGGACCGGCGCCCACTCTCGTTGTATAAGCTTTACAAATTCCGACAACCGTATCAATCTTATGCGGACCGACGCCTGCACCGGTGGCAAAACCGCCTGTAATAGTATTGGAAGATGTAACGAAAGGATATGTACCGTGATCAATATCCAGCATCACACCCTGAGCCCCCTCGAACAAAACTCGATTATTCCGCTCGATAGCATCATTGACAACAACGGAAGTATCTTTAACATACTTTTTCAGTTTTTGTCCCATTTCCCAATACTTTTTATATATTTCATCGAAATCCAACGGTTCTTTACCGTAAACCGAAGTAAATAAAGCATTTTTTTCCTGTAAGTTGAAGCGCAATTTTTCAGCAAAGGTATCTTCTTCCAGTAAATCGCACATTCTGATGCCGATACGGGAGGCTTTATCCATATAAGTCGGGCCGATACCGTTTTTGGTTGTGCCGACTTTGTTGGCGCCTTTGGCTTCTTCCTGATAGACATCCTGTAATATATTGTAAGGCATAATTACATGTGCCCGATTGGAAATTGCCAGTTTATCGGTATTAATACCGTTTTCTTCCAAATATTGGATTTCTTTCAGCAAAACTTCCGGATTAATCACCACGCCGCTACCGATAACAGCTTCTTTTTTGGATTCAAAGATACCTGAAGGTATCAAGCGCATCTTGAAAACTTTACCACCGAAAGCGATTGTATGGCCGGCATTATTACCGCCGTTCGATCTGACGGTCATATCAGCCGACTGACTCAAATAATCCGTCATTTTTCCTTTGCCTTCATCGCCCCATTGGCTACCGACAACTGCAATTACTGTCATTAGTATCACCTCATAAATCTCATAGATTAAAATACTATATAAAGTGTACCACCTGCCGAACATTAGTCAATCTGCTTTTACTTTTATTTGTAAGATTTTCAGCAGGCGAAAGATTAAGGGCGATAGCAAAAAAAAGCCGCTTCTTCGAAGAAACGGCTCTTAAAAGTCGACAAGCAATTATCCATTATGACTTCAACAAGTCTTCCGCCAGTTCAGCCAGCTCCTCTTCTGCATCCGCATCGGGCGACTCCAGACAAGCGTAAGGCTGATGCACTTCACGGCAACCTAATTCCTGCATTTTTTCCGACCAGGCTTGCAAATATTCACCGTCTCCCCAGCCGAAAGTTCCGCAAAGGAAAATATCGCGTTGTTGCAACTTGTCGCCCAGATTCTCGATAAACGGTAACATGTCGCTGTCGTTTACTTCTTCCGTACCGCAGGCGGGGGAAGCGAAAACCAGAATATCACCTTGTAAGAATTCATTAGCATCCGTTTCGTTGACCGGAGCAATATAGACTTCTGCGCCGGCATTAAGCAAAGCTGTCTCCAAGCTGCGGGCCAAGTTCTCGGTATTACCTGTTTCACTGTAATAAGTAATGCTGATTTTCATAGTCACCTCTCAAATTATTAAAATTAAAATTAAATGCCGCTCTTCTGAGAAATAAAGAAAAAATGCGGATAACAGGACTCGAACCTGCATGACTTTCATCACTAATACCTGAAACTAGCGTGTCTACCAATTCCACCATATCCGCATTATATACAAGGCACCTGCTTACAATCTCACGGGCAATTTCCTTAATTATAGCGGAAAAATCGGCGCCCGCCGACGAAGTTCGTGCAACATGTCACATATTTTAGCATAATTAACATTTTTCTGCACTACCCTGTGAAATATAATTCGGCATCACTGCAGTTAATCGTCCGGCGATAATTTTTAGTTATAATAAGTTGTAGTCGCTTAAAATTATTTTTCTATTTAGGCAAAATTCGAGGTGAAAGATGGCCGACAATATTAACGGTGACAATTTCAAAGAATGTTATCGCCGCCATATAGCAGACCGGGATGCCGGCTTAAAGCATTTAAAATTTCCTTTTGCCTCCTTACGTCCGGGGCAGGCGGAAGTTATGCAGGAAGTAAGTAAATGTCTCGTAAACGGTACAACTTATTTACTTAATGCCCCGACCGGTTTCGGCAAAACACAAGTTTGTTTATTGCCGGCTTTATCCTGTTTAGGTAAACACCTGATTAAACGCATTTATTACTTCACCAATCAGGAAGCCCAAAGAGTTTTACCGGTTAAATTATTACAGCAACTTAATACCTGCAACGAATTACATCTTTGGTCTCTGACCATGTACAGTGTGCAGAAATCCTGCTCGCATCATGACTTTTGTTATTTTTCCGTCAATAAAAAACTGCTGCAGGAAATAGCGCAGAATTATCTCAGAACGTGTAAAGAACACATTGATTTCGAGCAGGTACAGACTTTAGCTGCAAATTATAATGTTTGTCCTTATCTTCTGCAAAACAAGTTGGCGGAATATATGGACCTGGTAATTTTGGATTACAACTATCTTTTAGATCCGCTGCAAACCTTGGCCTGTTTCAAAAGTGATAAAGAAAAATATGCTTTATTGTTGGATGAAGCGCACAATTTACGTCGGCGGGGAGAAAATATTTTTCACTGTCAAATTAATCTCAACACATTTGTCGCTTATCGGCGGAGATTGCAAAAATTACAGGCCGCTTCCTCTGCGGCGAATGCGAAAAATTTAAGCGAACTGATCGGACGTTTGGATTTATTGTTGGATTTTTGTCGAAAAATTGCTCAACTGCTGCAGCAAAAAGATATTGATCGCAACAAGTTGTCCGCTTGCTTGGAGATTTCTCCGGAAAATTCTCTTTTAAGTCAAGATTCAAGTCGGGAAAAACAGGTAATAAACTTTTACAGTCGTCAGCCTTTGCCGCAATTCAATCAGCTGTTTTTAAATTTTTGGCAGTTATGGCAGGAGTTTTGGCAAAGTGAAAAAAATGTTTTTGCCGAAAATTGGGGAGAATTAAGGAAGTTTCAAGATGAAATCGCTAAATTTAAGCGTTTGCAATTTCTGATCACTAATTACTGCCCCGGTTTTATTAATATTTTCAGTTACCTGACAAACGCCAAGGGCCACACTTTACTTTTCACCATTCATTGCCTCGATGCTATGCCGTTAATCAAGGCTGCTTTGCCTGCAAATTCCGCCAAGATTTTTTTCTCGGCGACGCTTTTGCCGCCCGACTATTACAAAAAGATGTTGTGTTCCGCTGCCGAACGCTGTATTTATCACGCCGCCCCTTCACCTTTTGACCCGGCTAAAAGAAGGGTTGCTCTGCTGGCTTATGCCGACTTGAGTTACAGCAACCGGCAAAGCAATTATGAATTAGTTGCCAAGTCGCTCTTGGCTTATCTTAAAATTGTCGGCGGCCACCTGCTGGTATTTGCACCTTCTTATCGTTATGCAGAAATTTTAGCTCAACGAATTAAATTAATCTTACCGCAAAACATGCGCTTAATTGTGCAAACTGCCAATACCGCTGCCGTGAAGGAACAATTTCTCAGGACTTTACAGGACAGAACTGACCCCTCCCCGTTATTGGCGCTGGCCGTTATGCAGGGAAGTTTCAGCGAAGGTTTGGATTTGCCGCACAAAAGTATCACAGCTATTGCAATTATCAGTGTGAACTATCCTGCAAAATCCGACCTTTTAAGTTTGGCGCAGGAATATTATCAATCGGCTTACAATACTGCCGGTCAAAATATTAACGACGAATACGACAATCAGATACTGGCTGCCGATTATTATGAAAATACGCCTGAAAATACAACAAAATTACCCAATCTCAGTCCGGCTTATCTTTTTACGCAATTATATCCGGGATTCAGTAAAATTCTGCAGGCTTGCGGCCGTTTAATCCGAAGTGAAGAAGACGAGGGCGACTTACTTTTACTGGATGCACGTTTTACGCAACCGCAATTTCAAGATTTGTTAAAAGAAGCTTTCGGCAGTTACGCCGTTCTCGACAGTCTGGCGGAATATGTTGCCTGGCTGCGCAATCTGCCGAAATCTAATTAAATCAGTGTTTTTCTCTGATGCTGAGAAGTTTCAAACCGGGATTTTTTTCTAAAGCCCAGTTCTGTGCCCAATTGCTTTCGAATAACAAAACCGGCTGTTCATCCTGATCCAGAACTTTCATAGTTGTGGAAGTTAAATTCAATTCATCCAAGTCAACTGCTTCCTGACTTTGATCGACCCAACCGGCAATATGATAATTCAATAATTGTCTGTTAATGGCAACGTTATACTCGTTCTGCAGGCGAACTTCCAGAACGTCCAGCTGCAAGATACCGACAACACCGCAAATATAAGTTTCCGTACCGATGCCGTATTCTTTATAAATTTGGATTGCCCCCTCCTGCGCCAACTGTTCCATGCCGCTGACAAAAGCCTTACGTTTCATAGAATCTTTGGGGCTGATACGGGCGAAGTGTTCTGCCGGGAAAACTGGGATATCACCGAAGGTGAAGTTGCGGTTTTTCTCGGTTAAAGTATCGGCGATCCGGTAATTGCCCGGATCAAAAACACCTATAATATCGCCGGCATAAGCTTCGGTAACGGATTTGTGTTCCTGCGCCATAAATTGTTGCGGTTGCACAATACGCAAGATTTTGCCGTTGCGTTGCAGTTTTACTTCCATATTGGGAGTAAATTGACCGGAACAGATGCGCATAAAAGCTATGCGGTCCCGATGTCCCGGATTCATATTCGCCTGAATCTTAAAGACGAAAGCGGAAAATTCCGGAGAATTCGGTTCAATCATACCGGCACTGCTCATCTTCGGCTGCGGCGAAGGTGCCAATTCCAGAAAGCTTTGTAAGAAGGTTTCAACACCGAAATTTGTTATGGCACTGCCGAAATAAAGCGGTGTAAGTAAGCCCTGATTGATCCGACTTTGCTCAAATTCTTCGCCTACTTCATCCAGCAATTCGATATCCTGTCGTAATTCCGAACAATAATTCTCGCCGATAGTAGCGACCAATTGTTCATCGTTCAAATCAGCGACTGTAATTTGAGCCTTTTTCGCTCCGTGATCCTGACCTTTACGATACAATTCCACCTGTCGACTGAGACGATTGTAAACACCTTGGAAATCACCGTGAATGCCTATAGGCCAATTCATAACATAAGACTTAATGCCTAAAACTTTTTCAATTTCATCAATCAATTCCAAAGGCGGTTTCGACGCACGATCCATCTTATTTATGAAAGTAAAAATCGGAATGTGTCTCAAACGACAGACTTTGAAAAGTTTAATTGTCTGCGGTTCAACGCCCTTAGCACCGTCAATCAGCATCACGGCAGCATCAGCTGCACATAAAGTTCTGTATGTGTCTTCGGAAAAGTCCTGGTGACCGGGAGTATCCAAAATATTAATACAGTAATTATTGTATTCAAACTGCATAACGGAGCTTGTAACTGAAATACCGCGCTGTTTCTCAATTTCCATCCAATCGCTGGTAGCATGAGTCGACGCTTTACGAGCTTTAACGCTGCCGGCCTGATGAATTGCGCCCCCGTAAAGCAAAAGTTTTTCGGTCATTGTGGTTTTACCGGCATCCGGGTGGGAAATAATCGCAAAGGTTCTGCGACGTTTAACTTCTTTTTCTATTGCCATAAATCTTTCTTCCATTCGTTAACTATTTAAGTTTGACTTCAATTCTGTTGAATTAAGGCAAATCAGGGTGTCGGCGTATCGCTTGTCATGTTCGTTGGTGTGTCCATCGGCGTATCCTTTGTCAAATTTGTTGTTGTCTCCGCTGTCGGGTCGATAATATGTTTGAATTGTAAACGTGTAATAATCGGTCTGACCTCTTCGCTGCGTTCAGGGCGGCGAATATTAGGTAACGGGCGTTCTGCAGCTGTTTCCGGCTGCTGTGCGTATTGTTCGTTTTCCGGCTGTTCTTCTGCTTGTTCTTCTGTAAGTTCTTCCGGCCTTGTTTTCGCCTGCATTTCCGGCTGCTGTTCCGCTTGCTCTTCCGGCTGTTCTTCCGGCTGTGCGGGGACGGAATTTTCGGCACCAACTGCAGTATCTGCAAGTTCGGCGGCAGGTTCTGCGACTTTCTCCGTGCTTTCCTCTATCGGTAAATTACTTGCCGTTGCAATTTCGGTTGACTCTGCAAGCTCGGCGATTTTTTGCTTAGCTTGTACCTTATCATAAGTCATTGTCAACTGATCGTTTTGCATACAGCGCCAAACTTCGAGGAAATCTCGTGCCACATCCAGGTCAAACGCCTTCTTTTGTTTAGCATATGTCAGCGCCGCCTGCGTCAAGTTCTGATCGTTAACCTCAAAGCCGGCTACTTTGGCAAAAGCATAAACAGCTGCCAAATACTCTTCCTGATTGGGTAATTTGAATTCCATCTGTAGTTTGAAATATTTATGCAACAAAGGTATTTTTTCTTTAATTTCGCTTAAATCGCCATCATAGCTGGCATAAATAAGGCAATTGGACGGTAAAGAATAATCAGCTGCCGCACTGAACAGGCGCAAACGTCTATCAAATTCCGTACTAGTTCCCGCGCTTCCCAAACGTAACAGCGCAAGCACAATCTTTAAGTTGCCGGCAGAATTAGCTTGGAGGAATTGCAAAAGTTTAGCGAAATCAATCTCCTTATCTGCAGCCTCCGGGCACAATTCCAAATAACGATAGCCGGCTTTGACGAATTGCTCCGGCAAAAGACGCAGAGTTGTAGTCTTACCTAAGCAGGCGGGGCCTGTGAGTAGGACATTGTTCCGTTCGCCGTGCACAATAAATCTTGCAGTATTTTCAATTACTTTCACGCAAATGCCGTTATAATCGAAAAACTCGTAATCTTTCGGATAAAACTCCGGTTTGAGCGCTTTAATTTCGCCGGCAAAATAAGCTGCCGGGTAACGACAAAATATCCCGGAGCCGGCTGTTTCATGGAACTTTCTCAAGCGCGGCAGCATAGCAACAAAAGCTTCCCGCTTTTCCAAAGCAAAAATCAAAGACTTGTACATCAAGCACCAGGTGTTGGAACTGCCGTCATCTTTACCTACGGCATCTAAATTGTTGACTTCGTTGAAAAACAGGGGTAAACGGGAAACTAACGGCAGCAGTTCCTCATGTGCGGTCAGAATATAAAGTGAGCGCAGATAATCTCGCAAAACTTCCGCACTGATTGTACAAATAGCTTGAATGCACTCCAAATCCGTCAATATAGCATCAGAAATATAATTGGAAGCAGCTACGGGATTTTGCGTAAAAGTGTTGCAATCGCATAATAGTTTTTCAATTAAAAATCCCGGCAAACTGACATCGGCGCGCTCTTTGGCCAAGGCGGCAAAAAATTCACAATAAGCTTCTATCAGGCGACCGTCAGGGTCATCAGCTTGTGAAAGTAAATCCAACAGGTGTTGCAAACTACGGCCAACGGGATTCGCAAAAATACCCTTGTACACTGTTATCAATTTATAACTTTGAGCAAATAAACGAATTGACTCCCGCGTGTATTCCATGTAATTTACCTCGATTTTTACTTAGCTAATACGTCAACGTAAATTCTAAGCAATAAAGCTCGTACTTGCATTGCATTATCATAAAATTAAAATTACATTTTCCTGACATTATAATCGGCAAAATCAATTCCCGCTCGCAGAGCTTGTCGCAGTCGGCTGCTCGTCCGGAGTTACTTCACCGGCCAAAGAGGTGAAAATTTCCCGGCTGTAATGCGCCTCACCGTTCCATAAAATATATTCATCCAAGCCCGAATCATTCAAAGCTTTGATTTGTTTGGCAATTTCCGCCGGTGTATATTTATGCCAATAATTACGCGGTAAGTACCCGGCAGTAAAAGCCTGCAGATACGGGCGATAAAAAGTGCTTCCCTGTTTTGAAAAATTGCTCAAATAATAGTTGGCTGTGGCACTGATAACACCATAAGGATCCAAATCCGGGGCTTTAAAAAGCTGACCGTTAATTTCCGTGCCCACGCCGTTGCCGCTCCAAGGCGAGGCATTGGCATAATCGGACGGGAACAAAATGGGTGTTATGCTGTCCAAGCCGCAACTGGAAAACATCCGATAGCTTTGACCGCTGCTGAGCTCACCTTGCTTACTGTGGACATCGAAAAGCGAGGCGGATAACGGAACGCCCAGTTTATCCGACAGTTCAACTCGCATAAATTCCAGGAAACGGGCGATAGCTGCCGGTTTATCGGGTAAATCTTCTTTTTCGCCATAATAAACGTTGCCCACTTCATTGGCGGCGACACCGAAAGGAAAGCGCACCTGGTCCAATAAAAGCTCATCGCAGCCCAAGTCAACCGCTTCATAACAGCAATCACGAATATAACGCCAGACATTGATATTGTACGGATTGACGAAAGATGCTTCGCCCTCGTTCGACCAGTTAATTACGCGATTTTCTTTGTCTTTTACGGCAAATTCCGGATAATTACGGGCCAAAAGCGTGTCACGGAAGCAGGAAATTTTGCCGATGACTCTAATTCCCTGATCCTTCAATTTTTGAATGCGTTGGGCCAATTCATCGTTGCCGACAATACTGACGCCGGCTTTTCGGGCAATAATATTTTCAGTCGGATAATGAAAATAAGAATCGGATTTAACATTAATCACAACACTGTTAATCTCGGTATTTTTCACTAAAGAGATAATCTCGCTTAAGTTATCGCCGTTGCCGATATAAACGCCTTTAACTTTGTAATGGCGCAGCAGTTTAAGGTGATTAATCGGAGGTAAAGGTCCGAAAAACTTATCAACTTTAACCTGTTCCTCCCGCGTATAAGCCGCCAAGCTGTCACCGTATTTGGCTGTAACGCCGCTACCTGCTTCTTTGGCCTCCTCGGCTGCCGAAATACCGGATTTATTGCGCAGCGGGCTTTTAGCCGCCCGGCTGTAATTCGGTTGAGAAATTTTTGGTAAGTCGGCTTCCAATTCCGCCCCGCTTTGGATACGCTTCGGCCCCTGTTCGCTGACTTTTACGGCAGCCGAACCGTTCACATCTGTCGGCCCGCAAGGTTCTGAAACTCCGGCAGTTCCTGTCGACTTCGGCAGCTGATTTTTGGGCATAGAACAGGCAGTCAAAAAAGCAAATGTTACAACTGACACTAATAAGAGTTTGGCCGGAATTCGCATATATTTACCTGCCGCTCCGATTATTGTTTGCAGTTGTAGTTTCCGTCCAGGCCTGCAAAACCTTTTTTGTACCCGCCTGCGTCTTTTTAGCCGTCCGCTGCAAGGCGAAATCCAAAAGCATCTGACTTACTTTCAAATCCCCGTCTGCCAACGGTAAAGAAATGATGCCTTTCAAATTCCGATTGTTCAGCGCATCTGAAGCCAGACGCACACCCAAAGGCGGGGTTGCCAAATAAGTTTCCGGCAAGTCGCGCGCCAACATATTGCGGACTGTCGCGTTATCATAATAAAGTATTTGTTCAGTATTTTTACTATCATCAATTAACAAAAAGTCATGAAAACGCAAGGCTAAAATTTCGCTGTTCAAATCGGCAGCATCCATAACATCATCCAGATAATTGAACAAAAAAGCGCGTTTTACGGCATTATTCAAGCAATGAATACTGATTTTGTCCTCTACCAGCCAACGTTGATATTGACGCCAAACCGCCGGTTGAATAAGCGGTTTAATACGGCGGTTGAAATCGTCCTGTGCCAGCACCTGTTCCAATTGCCGGAACAAAAAGTTTTTCGATTTGGCCGCCGACTGGTCCAAATTAATAAGACGTGAAACTATTTCACCGGCAACCTCATTGACCATCAAAGGCAAATGTAAAAATAACATTCTCGATTCCTTGACATACCAAGTCCAATCAACCATCAGGAAAAAGTAGCCTAATACAGTGGCTGCGAAAGTACCTTTACTTTGAATGGCATAACGGCGGAAAAATTCCGTCAAATTGCTGCAAGTCTGCTTGATTAACAATTCCTTCTCCAACAAACGGACACATTGTTGAACAAATATCCGATCCGAAAGTTCCAAAGAGCATTTGTCCGCCAATAATTCTTGCGCAAACGGCGGTCTTTCTTCTCCGCGACCCTGCAAATAGCGATAAACCAGACTCAAAGTCAACTGCATATCACTATTGGGAAAAGCGTGCTGCCAGATAACAAAGCCGATGATGAAAGTATAGTAACTGGCGCGATATAAGGCCATATTACGTAAAATCTGTTTTTCTTCTTTATACAATGGTTCACTGAAAGCGGCATAAATCAAGCCGACCTGCTGCGTATTCAACTGATTGGTAAAATTCGCCAGTTGATTGGTTGACAAGCGCGCCAGCTGATCCAGAAAGGCATTGACGGAACTGCGATCAATTTGAGCCGGAATTTCTTCAATCAGCAAGTGCGTCCGGCGCACAATCTGCAAAGCGTCCTGCAAACGCAACTTATTAAGCGGATGTTGCTCTTTTTCGTCAAGCTCCTGTTGTTCGCCGCCCGCCATCCAGGCACTCAATTCCGTTCCCTGTGTGTTTTTGCTGTTTTCCTGCTTATTTTCCGACATTGCTTCCCTGCCGCCTTACCCATTAAACCTGCTGATTATTCTTAGGAATACCGGTATCCGCACGCAAACTGTTGCTGATACTTTGAGCACTATCTTTTATCTCCGTGGTCGTATTAGCTAAACGCAAGCTGATTTCCGCCAGGCTCTCGTCAAATTCATTCAAGGTGTTCTTAACACCGGCTGACAGCTGATAAGAGAACTGATTGACGGAACGATTAAGACTTTCATTCAAACCGGCCAGGCTGTCGTTAATTTGAGCACTTTGGCGACTTAAAGTATCGGCATTATGCGCCATTTCCTGAGACAACTGATGCAAATCCGACAACAGACGGTTGTTAGAATCTTCCAGGCTCTGAACATTATTGCGCGTATTATTATTTTCATTAACCAAAGCCGACAGCAGATTATTCATTTCGGTCGAGAAGACCTGCAGTTCACTGCTTAAATTATTCAGTCGATCGGCAAGTTGGTTCTGCTCACCGTTATAAATGTTTTCAAAATTACTTGTCGTCGCTGCAATGCTTTTGATAGCTTCACTATTGGCCTGCATATCATCTTGCCATTGCTGTCTGACTTCGGCTAATTGTTGCAAAGCCAGCTGCGTATTTTGTTGCAATTCCAGCTGATCGGCTTTAGCCTGGGCTAAATTATCCAAAGCAATATCCACTTGACTTGATCCTGCCTGCAGGCTTTGAGTCAATTTATCCATTTCCGTGTAAAAGCCCTGTAGACGCTCCGTCAAATTGCGACTGACTGCTGCCGTAAAATTATCTGCCAGCTCAGCCATACCTTTACTTTGTTTATCAGCCAGATTCTCCGCCAAGTCTACCAGCGCATCGGAAGCTTTTTTATAAGCCGGCGCGATCTCATTCAGCATAACTTCTCTGATATTGGCACTTATTTCTTCCGCCAGTTCTTTATGGCTCAATTTATCTACGCTCTCAGCCAGATAAGCTACCGATTCGTTCATTTCCCGATCATAGCGCACGAAAGAGTCCACCAGAACAGCTGTACCGGCCAATTCTTCAAATACCGGAATCCGCCGCATGGTTACTTCTACAAGATAATTAATAGCCTGCTGCAACTTGTAGCGATTACGCTGAACTGTAATTGCCAGCAGCAAAGCCATGAACGCGCCCAACAGCAAAGGCAAGCTGCTGACGCTCAGGACAACGGAACTTTGTTCGCTGCTGATAAAAGAGAAACCGGAAAGCCAGAAAATTGCCGACAACAGGGAGGATACCGCAATAATTTGCAACGGAATTTCATAAGTAAATAAAGTATACTGTTTAGCCGTTAACAAGTTATCGAAGTTATAAACATTACTCGGTTTCGTAATCCACTTACCGTGATACAATCTCTCGGAATCATCTTCCAGTTGTTTGGTAGCACTGTCCAACAAATCAAAACCTTGTTGGGTCACAATCTGACTCAACAATTTCAAATTGGCAATATCGCATGACTTAATTTCCGTCACATTATGGGCTACCGCTCGCAAACTGCCGTGTAGGGAGCTGTAAGTCCGACGCATTTTGGCCAAGTAATGTAACGCCAAGGTCACAATCATCAACACCACCAGCAATACAAAAAAGCTGAAACTCAAAACCGGCAAATTACTGCTGCCGGCAATATAAAACGGTAACAAAGCTGCTGCCATATTATTCCTCCTAGAAAGTGTTGCCATGAATAGGCTCTGAACCTTAATTATAAATTAATCGGGCAAATTTTTCATAAGAATAAATTTCTTTTTGACTTCTTTTTAAAAACATTGTTGACATCTTAGACGATATTTTCTTCGCTCAGATTCTTCTCCGCCTGTTCTTGCGCCAAAGCCTTAATTTCACTGAAAGTTTCCGCCTCGAAAATACTTGTGCTCTTGGAGGAATTAGGAAGAAAATTGATGATATTTTCACTTATCCGGTCTAAATAATTTTTAATCGCCTGTTCGATTAAATCGCGCTTTCTGGTCCGCATCGCCTTAACTATAAGACAACGATCTTTTATCGTATCCAGACATTGCGGCATGCTTTTACGAAAATATAAAATTTTAAAGCCTTCCAAGTAACCGAATATAATATTCTGCAAAGATGCCAATCTGCTCATCCCGGAAAAGAAGGAAATTTTGGTATTAAAATCACGCGCTACCGCATGCAGTTTCACCGTATCGGCCTTTTCTTCCAAAACCCTGATTGCCTCTTCATTCATACGTTCAAGTTCCAGAAAATCTTCTTCCTGCATATTCAATGAAGCCTGATAGGCGGCCAGCGTGTCAAAAACCAGCCTGATAGCATAAATTTCCGTTATGTCCTGCCGACAAACAATATTGGAATAATAACCGACATTCCGGTTATAACCGAGCAGACCTTCTTTGTGTAAAGCTTTTAAGGCATTATGTACGGGCGTACGTGAAACAAAGAGAGTTTTAGCTAAAAGATTTTCATTAATTTTTTCGCCCAAAGGATAGACGCCGTCCAAAACGTCTTTTTTAATCGCTTTATATATTCGTGTCGATAACAAATCCTTAGTGCCCATAAATTAACCTTATAGCTTTCATACTATTCAATCCGACGGATTCAAACTGAACTGTCAGCAATACAATTAAGATAAATTTAGCACATAAATAGCTTATATTTCTGTAAAATTTGCTAACAAACTGTAAATTGCTCCTTTTAATTCTCATTTTTTGAAAATTGTTGCAACAGATAGTCACGATAATCCAGCCAACGCTGCTCGACAATACGATAAATCGCCGCATGATCAAGCTGCCGCATCGCCGCCAGCAAATTATCATTATATTGCCAAAAAGCTCTGTCATTACGTTCCATATTATTAATAAACCAAGCTTTATAGTCATGTAAATAATTACTCAGCAGCTCCTGAAAACGGGGTAAACGCTGCATGCCGGCAGACTGCTGAATAATAGCGCAAAATTCCTCATTCAGGCAATAAAGACAATTATAGTCGCCTTCGTGTTCCGAAATCGCCCGAATTTCCGCATTAATTTCCTGCAATTTTTGCCAATTGCCCTCACTCATGTTGCAAGCGGCCCGATAGCACTGCAAGGCTTCCAAAGCTATTCTGATAGCGAAAACTTCGATTATGTCCTCTCTTTTACTACCGGCGACAAAATAACCGACATATTTATTATAGCCGAGCAGGCCCTCATTATATGCCCGTTGCAAAGCCTGCCGGACGGGAGTACGGGAAACAAACAAAGTATCGGCAACCTTCTGCTCGTTAATCTGCTTATCAGGTTTCCAGGTACCGTTGCTTATATTAGATCTGATGTACTTATAAATACTGTCCGACAACAGTTTTCGTTTGTCAAATTTCATAATTTCCGCTGTTATTCATTACTTTTTGTTAGAGATACTTCTATTAGTATTATAAATGATTGGAAGTACAATAAATTTGTAGCGGCGGTAAAAATGCATTTCGACCTATTAATGTTTTTAGAGCGATTTTTCTGCTTCCTTTTGCCAGAAATCCGCCGGTACGGTTTCATATTCTTTACTTTTACGCAAATAAGAAAGATAGCGTCTTTGTGCATCGTGTTCCGCCCGGGCGATGAACGCATCCACTTCAGCCGGCTGATATTTCTGCAACAGAGAACTGTAGCGTCCCTCCTGCATTAAAAACTCCTTAAATCCGCCCTTGGGCTGCTTGGAATCCAATTGGAACGGATTTTTGCCGTTATGTTCGCGCGTCGGGTCATAGCGATAAAGATGCCAATATCCGGATTCCACCGCCATTTTCTCTATTTGTTGGGCATAGCGCAGACCGCCTTTGATTTGATGTTCAATACAGGGCGAATAAGCAATAACGAGTGACGGTCCGTTATACTTTTCCGCTTCGACCAAAGCTTTCAATGTTTGTGCCTGATTAGCCCCCATAGCAATTTGCGCAACATACACATAGCCGTAATTCATGGCCATCATGCCTAAATCTTTCTTGGCAATAGCTTTACCGCCGGCGGCAAATTGTGCAATTGCAGCTGTCGGCGTCGCTTTGGAAGCCTGACCGCCGGTGTTGGAATAAACTTCCGTATCCAAAACCAGAATATTAACATTTTCGCCGGTAGAAATAACATGATCCAAACCGCCGTAGCCGATATCATACGCCCAACCGTCGCCGCCGATAATCCAATTGGAACGCTTGCTGAAATAATCTTTGTACTCCAACAGGCGGGCAATAATATTTTGCACTTCCGGCAGCGGCAACAGTTTCTGCCAACGCTCCAGCAAAGCTTGCAAAGCGGCCGCCCGTTCAAGGGTTCCCTCCGTCTCTGCCAGATTTTCCTGCCACTCTTTAATTATGTTGCAATCTTCCGCTTCTACTTGCAAATTCTCAGCCTGTACAAGGTCAAGCAGTTGATTCAGCAAATTATTAATTCTTTGCTGTAACTGTTTGGCCGCTAAATACAGACCGAAGCCGTTCTCGGCATTATCTTCAAACAAAGAATTCGTCCACGCCGGGCCGCGACCGCAACTGTCCTTACAATAAGATTGACTGGGAACAGCGCCGCCGTAAATAGACGAGCAGCCGGTAGCATTGGAAATAATCATTTTATCTCCGAAAAGTTGGGTCAATAACTTTATATAAGGGGTTTCGCCGCAGCCGGCACAAGCTCCCGAAAATTCGAAATAGGGTTGGTTGAATTGTGAACCTTTAACAACAGTGGCCTTCATCGGATTGGGTTTACGCGGTAACTTAATAAGATAATCCCACTGTCCGGCTGCCTCCGGCATGTTCGTCAAATCTTCCATCACCAAAGCTTTTTTCGGTGCCGGGCAAGTTTCTACACAGGCAGCACAACCGGTGCAATCAAGCGGTGAAACCTGAATACGATAGCGATAGTTATTATAAGGTCTGGTTCCGGCAACCGTCTTAAGATCGCCCTTTCCCGCCGCTTCCTCTTCCGTTAAGAGAAAAGGACGAATAACGGCATGCGGGCAAACAAGGGAACATTGGTTGCACTGAATACAATTTTCCGCGATCCATCTTGGAGCCTGTAAAGACACTTCTCTTTTTTCGAATTTAGTTGTACCTTGAGGAAAATTGCCCCATTTATAAGGCATAAAAGCGGAAACAGGCAAGTAATCGCCCTTCTGCCGATTCATCATTTCCGCAACATCGTTCATGAATTTCGCTTCATCGCTGTCACCGTAAAGATCCCAAGCCCGACTGCCCAGATTATTGGTAACGCCGTCCAAAGGGCAATTAGCCCAGGAATCAGGGACATCCACAAGCTCGGCTGCTTCCAAGCCGGCTTTAACGGCACGCAAATTCATCTGCACAATCTCTTCGCCCTTCATCTTATAAAAAGAAGCGACATATTCCTGCAAATATGCAGCCGCCTGCTCCAAAGGCAGCACCTTCGCTACAGCAAAAAAAGCTGCCTGCAAAACTGTATTCGTCCTTTTGCCCAAGCCTACTTCTTTAGCCAATTTATAGGCGTCAATTAAATAGAATTTAATATTTTTCTCAGCAATCTTACGTTTATATGCCGCCGGCAGAAAGCGCTCCAGGTCGGCTGCCGTCCAAATAGAATTCAAAAGGAAACTGCCGCCGGGTTTCAAATCGTCCAGCATATCATACTTGAAAACATATGATTGTTGCGAGCAGGAAACGAAATCGGCGCTGTTAACCAAATAAGGCTGATTAATTGCCTGCCGGCCGAAACGCAAATCGGAAATAGTCAGACCGCCTGATTTCTTGGAATCATAGGAAAAATAAGCCTGCACGGCCAAATCTGTCTGATCACCGATAATTTTAATTGTATTCTTGTTCGCTCCGACCGTACCGTCCGAACCCATACCCCAAAAGCGGCAGGAAACCGTGCCTTTTTCGGTTGTGTCGATATGTTGCGAACGGGGCAGTGAAAGGTGCGTTACATCGTCATTGATAGCCAGGGTAAATTCCGGCTTGCACTCCGGGCTTTGCATATTCCGATAAAGAGCGAAAATATCATCCGGAGTTGTATCTTTGGAAGCTAAACCGTAACGGCCGCCGATAATTTTCGGTGCCTTCGCCTCACCGCTGAATGCCGCCATAACATCCAGCTTCAAAGGTTCATTGTTCGCTCCCGGTTCTTTCGTGCGATCCAAAACGGCTAAGCAGCGACAACTTGCGGGTACAGCTGCTCTTAATTTGGCATGGACGAACGGCCGATACAAGTGAACTTGCACCAGGCCCAAATCGTTGGAACCGTTTTTTTGCAAATAATTTATAGTATCTTTGATTGTCTCACAAATTGAGCCCATGGCGACAATAACATACTTGGCATCCGCCGCTCCGTAATAATTGAACAGTTGGTAATTTTTCCCCGTCAAAGCGTTAATTGTCCGCATTTCCGTCTCTACAGTCTGCGGCAAAGCGGCATAAACGGAATTGCAGGCTTCTCGGGCCTGAAAAAATATATCGCCGTTCTGATTGGAGCCGTAAAGCCACGGATTGTTGGGCGACAATGAGCGGGCCCGAAATTGCCTGAGCGCCTCCCTATCGACCAATCCCGGCAAAATATCGTCCGGCAGAATCGCAATTTTCTGAATTTCATGCGAAGTACGAAAGCCGTCAAAAAAGTGCATAAAAGGCATTGATTGTTTAATTGCCGCCAAATGGGTAACTAAAGCCAAATCATAAGCTTCCTGTACGGAAGCTGAACAAATTTGCGCAAAACCGGTAGTTCTCGCCGCCATTACATCCGAATGGTCGCCGAAAATAGACAAAGCGTGTGTAGCAATTGTTCTGGCCGCCACATGCATAACAACGGGCAACATCTCACCGGCAATTTTGAACATATCCGGCAGCATCAAAAGTAAGCCTTGAGAGGCGGTAAAAGTGGTAGCCAACGTCCCGCCGGAGGCAGCGCCATGTAAAACACCGCTTGCGCCTCCTTCAGATTGCATCTCAATCACGTTCACTGTCTGGTGAAAAATATTCAGTTTGTTCTGTTTCGACCACTTATCAACGTAATCGGCCATCGGGGAAGAAGGCGTTATCGGATAAATGCCGGCAATCTCCGTAAAAGGATAAGCGGCCAATGCCGTCGCCTGATTACCGTCTACAGTTACGAACTTCTTATTTTCCATCTCCACCTCAATAAAAAAGAACCGACAACGACCAATAAACTTAGGTCAAGTCGGCTCTTTTTTAAGAACAAAACTCTATACTAATATCTTCTATTTACAACTATTCAATTAAGTTGATACGCTGTTTACCACAACTTGGACTATTATTATAGTCTTTTATACGAACTTAGTCAAAAATTATGTCAAGCGCCGCCGGGCATTTATTTCTAAGCCGCCATATCTTCCGCTCCGGCAAAAAACAGGCGGAAGATCTACATCTCCCGCCCGCTTATCGCTTATTCGGACAATCAATTACTTGGCACTCTTGGCAATTACAGCGAAATCGGCAGCTTTCAAAGAAGCACCGCCGACCAGACCGCCGTCAATATCTTTTTGACCGAACAGTCCGGCTGCATTAGCGGCATTAACGGAACCGCCGTACAAAATCCGCAAGCTGTCAGCTGTCTCACGGCTATACAACTTGGCAACTTCGTCCCGAATGAAAGCGCAAACTTCCTCCGCCTGTGCATCGGTTGCTGTCTTACCCGTACCGATAGCCCAAATAGGTTCATAGGCGACAGTGAGGAAATGCAAATCAGACTCAGGTACACCGGCCAAAGCGGCTTTAATCTGGTGACCAATCTTAGTAAATGTTTGTTGAGCTTCCCGTTCCGCTAAAGTTTCACCGCAGCAGAGAATGGGTCTTAAGCCCCAATGACGGCAAGCTTTAATTTTTTGATTAACAGTTTCATCTGTCTCGGCAAAATATTCTCTCCGCTCGCTATGGCCTAAAATAACGTACTTGACACCCATCCGTGCCAACCACTCCGGGCTGACTTCACCGGTGTAAGCGCCCTTATCGGCAAAATGACAATTCTGAGCGGCAATTCTGATATCAGTTCCGGCTACAGTATCCAAAGCCTTGGCCAAAGCTGTGAAAGGAACGCCCAGAACCACTTCGCTGTTTTCTTCACCTTTTAATTCGGCTTGCAGGTCTGTAATCAATTTTTCCGCCTGTTTCGGCACGCCCTGATTCATCTTCCAGTTACCGGCAGCCATAATTGTGCGCGGATTCTTATCATCCAGGCAGGCTACACCCGGTAAAGTCTTACCTTCGAGGAATTCCAGTGAGGCGCCGCCGCCTGTAGAAATATGTGTAACTTTGTCGGCAAAGCCCAATTGTTCAATAGCTGCAGCCGAATCGCCGCCACCGATAATAGAAACGGCACCTGAATCTGCCACGGCCTTGGCTACCGCTTTGGTACCGACAGCAAATTTGGCAAACTCAAAGACTCCCATCGGTCCGTTCCAGACAACAGTCTTGGCATCCTTAACTGCATCGCAGAATTGTTTAATTGTCTCCGGTCCGATATCCAAGCCTTCCATATCATCAGGAATGTTCATCGTATCGACAACCTCAGATTCCGTATCGGCAGTAAAATCATGACCGGCCATCGTATCTACCGGTAAGAGCAGCTTCACGCCCTTGGCCTCGGCCGCCTGCAAAATTTCTTTAGCTAATTCCACCTTATCTTCTTCCAACAAAGACTTACCGACTTTACCGCCGCGAGCAACAGCAAAAGTATAAGCCATACCGCCGCCGATAATTAAAGTATCTACTTTTTGAATTAAGTTTTGGATAACACCGATTTTATCGGAAACTTTAGCACCACCTAAGATTGCTACAAACGGGCGTTTCGGATTTTGTAAAGCCTGGCCCATTACTTCCAATTCTTTTTGAATCAATAAACCGGAAACGGCCGGTAAATAATTGGCAACGCCGGCAGTAGAAGCATGTGCGCGGTGGGCACTGCCGAAAGCATCATTAACATAAACATCTGCCAAACTTGCAAGTTCACGCGCGAAAGCCGGGTCATTCTTTTTCTCTTTCGGATCGAAACGGATATTTTCCAACAGGAGGATCTGTCCTGCTTTTAAGTCAGCTGCTTTGGCCTTGGCATCCTCACCCAGAGTATCTTTGGCCATAATAACTTTTTGACCCAATAATTCACTTAAACGTTCGGCAACCGGAGCCAAGCTGAATTTAGGATCAACTCCCTTCGGACGGCCTAAGTGCGAAGTCAAAATCAATGCTGCGCCGTTAGCCAGCAAAGTTTTAATTGTCGGCAAAGCTGCTTTAATACGTTTATCATCGGTAATTTCACCGGTTTTCTTGTCCTGCGGTACGTTAAAATCCACGCGTACCAGAACTTTTTTGCCTTTTACACAAATATCGGCAATATTCTTCTTCTGCATTCCAGCCATAAATAAACTCCTTTGATTAATCCGTCGAAGGACGGATAAACTTTCTCTGCTAATATTTTATAACCTTTTATCATTCAGTTCCAGTCTTTTCAGCAAATATCTCCGAACTGTGCAAATGTCTAATTTTTCTTAGAAGATTGCACAAATAGATATTTTTGACTATTATGTTGTTAATTCTTTATATAGGTGGTATAAATTATGCTTTCGCGTTTTCTTACTTTATTACAATTATCGACCGCCAATCCTGCTGCCGACAGTCAGGAAATTGTCCGCCACATCACACTGTTAATCTTATTTGTCGTCGCTGTTGTGCTGCTGTTCTGGGGCAAAAAACTTCTGCATGTCATTCTTTTTCTTTTCGGTCTGACAGGCGGTTTGGCCATCGCTATCGGGACCAACAATTTTTTCTTTCATCTTCAAGGTGTCAGTCTGGCCGTTTACACCGTCGTTTTGGCTTTGACCGGCGCTGTAATATTGTCTTTCGCTTTAACTTTTTCTTTCTTTCTGGCCGGTAACACGCTCGCTTTTTTTGCTTTTAACAGTTGTAAGTCTCTTTTACCGGTAAGTTGCCGGGAAACTTGGTGTCTGATTGTTTTCTGTCTGTTGTGCGGTATTTTGGCGACAGCTTTGAAGGAGCAGGCTATTGCCCTGTTTTCCGCATTCGGCGGCAGTTTAATAATTTTAGATGTTCTGTTTTCCTTGATTTTTCAACAGGATGCTTTGCTGTTTTTACAGGGAGGATTCGGTATTTTGGATACAGCTACGGCCCTGATCGCTCTTTTATTGTTGGTTTTATTGACGGTTGTCGGTACCATGTATCAGTTGGGGAAAATAAAAGTTCGCTCGTAACGGATAATAAAGCTGATTTTGTTCAACGTTTTTTGTTATAATTGATAGATATTATCACATAAGATAAGTTAAAGGAGTTGTTCCAGCATGACTAACCTGCCACATGCCGGCGAAAAAGTGTATAAACGCAATTTTTTCTTTCGCGCTTTGCAAAAATTTTTCATTATGTGTCTTAAGCACAAAGTTGACATGGAATACGTCGGGACGGAGAACATTCCGACTGATACTTCATATGTGATGGTTTGCAATCATGAGACGATTGTAGACGGGTTACTGGTACAGGGAGCTTTGACCAATAAACAGTTGGCCAATTTTCATTGCCTTGCCGGCTCCGATCTTGCTTATAATTACGGTCTGATAGGTAAGTTGGCACTTTATATAGGCCAGGCCGTGCCTATTGATCGTCACGGCAATCCGCTTAAAGGTCTATATAAAGCTAAAGATATTTTGGAGCAAGGTAATAAAGGTCTCTTAATTTTTCCTGAAGGCACACGTTCTTTTGACGGGCATTTAAGTCCGATGCACGGCGGTGCGGCATTACTGGTCAGGAACACTTCCGTCCCTTTGATTCCGGTATTTATTGACGGCGCTTATGAATTTTTCAATCGTTATTACTCCTGGCCGCATTATCGTGATGCCGTCAGCCGGCAGAAACTCAAAATCAGAATCAGTTTCGGGCGCCCACTGGATATAAGTTCCTGCCGCAGAACTAAGGAAATTACAGCTTTATATGCTGCCTGGTTCGACGATGCTTTTGCCCATAAAGTTATAAAACGTAATTTCGACCTGATTCCGAAATCTGAACCAAAAAGCAAGTAGTACGGCTTAATTCAACTTTAATGCCGGAGAACTTTTTGCAGGCAATATGCCGCTTCTCCCTGATAATCCCAGTTTGTGCTGCGGTTGAAAGGCGCTTGGCGGTAAAATCCGGCTATCTTTCTTATTTGCACAAATCCGTTGCGTTGATAACAATTACAGGCGGATTTATTGCTGCTGCGAACTTCCAAATTAATATATTGCCAATTAACTTCAGCGGCAAATTTATTCTCTAAATATCTTAAGGTTTCCGGCTCAATTTCGCACCGGGCGGCGGCCAAATATGCCGTTAACTTATGCTGTAAAATCGCTGCCGGCAAATTGAGCAGTAAAGATGCCAAACCACGCCGCCGATATTCCTCCCTGACTCCGATATTGAAAATATCTATAAAATCGTAGGAACTCTGCCAATGTAACAGCGCGACCGGAAGCGCATTTTCCTCTTCCGTTTGGGCGAACAACAACAAAATTTGCTGCAGCTTCGACTGTAACGCCGTTTGTAAAGTTTGACGTGACCAAGCATCCGGCAAAACAGCCGCTTCAAAAGCATAAACAGCATCTAAATCCTGCAAAGTAGCAACTTTCAGTGTGTACTCAAGCATGCTTACTGCCGCCTTTTATTTTTTCAGCTGTCTTTGTCTTTCAGCTTGAGATAAGGCCAAATAATTGGGCACCAACTCATTGTACGGCAACAGCTTCGCCCTTTGCTCCTGTATTTGCAAGGCTGCCACTTTTGCCGCCTGTACTGCGCTCAATTCCGTTATTTGCCAATTTACGGCTGTAAACTCGGGCTGAAAAGTCGCAGCATATTTATCAGCCCATTCCGGTTTGCCGGTGGAGATGAATTTTATTTTCTTTACAGTTTGCGGCAACTTAACCTGTAATTGCTCTTTAATAGACGCAAAAGCTGTCGCCTGCGCCGGAATAACTATTTTGCCGGCGACTTCAACCTGCAGGTAAACTCTTTCATTTCGGGCATCCAAGCAAGGAATCAGGCAGGTATCTTCCGGCAAATCCATAACTGCCGCGGCCAAAGTGCTGAGTGAACTTACAGCTATACAAGGCTTATTCTGACTGTAAGCCCAAGTTTTCACCAAAGTTACTCCGATTCTTAAGCCGGTAAAAGAACCGGGTCCGTTAACAGCAACAAAGTAATCAATATCTTTCAAAGTTAATTGCGCCGCCTGCAGGCAATTTTCCGCCAGGACCTGGCTTGTCTCGGAATGGGTCAAAGCGACATTCAAATAATTTGCCGCCAATAAAGTTGTTGTTTTGTCCGTAACTTGCAGAAGCGCGCAACTTGTAGCCTGCATGCTTGTATCAATTGCCAATATATTCATATTTCTCTCCGTTTTGCCTTTAATTCTTCACTCAATTTTACTAAATTTTGCCCCCGCTCCTGCCGTTGTTGCCACAAAGTTGTCGGTATGACTATTTCCAACAATCGCTTAGTATTGACGATTTCCGTACAGGTGTCACTGTCCGCATAAGTAAAGCGTAAAAAAATAGTAGAGGGCGGCAAAATATCGCTGATAAGATCGCCCCACTCGACAATACATAAAGCCTGACCGAAATAATCGTCCAGAGCCGAAGCGATAAAATTGGCGGAATTTTCCAAGCGATAAGTGTCAAAGTGATAAACTATCGGAACAGCCGGTTGTACATCTTTGTAAGGTTCACTATATTCGTGTAATAAATTGAACGAAGGACTGGTAACGCTATCGGCCAAGCCCAAGGATCGCACCAAAGCAGCAGTAAAAGTGGTTTTACCGGCACCTAAATCGCCGCTTAAGCTCAAGCAGTCATCCGCTTGCAAAAAAGGCGCCAAAGCCTGCGCAACTTTGTCTAAAGCCGCAACGCTTGTTACATAAAAAGTAAAAGATACTGCCATGTCATTCCTCCCGTTTCTTTCCGTTTCGTTGTCTATACACTATGTAGATATATATTATAGTTAAAAAAATGCCACTGATTGTTACAGCTGCGCCGGCCGTGAATTTCGGCGGCACATAATATAAATTAATTTTGTCGTTCATTTGGAGCGAAGACGGTAAAGCGAAGGCTAAGAAAGCGCCGCTTTCTTTTTGCTCCGGTTTTTGCGCATTCAGCCACGAAAAAGCCGGCAAAGTCTCTCCCCCCGCCTGTAAACGCCAACCGCTGTCATATGGGATGGTTGTATACAAATACAACTGTTTTTCCGCTGCCGGCGCGGTTTTCAGTTCCGCCAAATCAGCCTGCAGGAAAGCTGAACTTTCGGCCTCAAAATGCAAGGTAGCGGCCATTTTTTCCTGCCACAGACGTCGGACTTCTTTATTCATGGAAGCTGCCGTAATCTCAGCTTTACCGTTATGTTCCTTGTAAGCAAACTGCAGTTCCACCGTATCTCCTTTTTGTAATTGCGGCAGCTGAACAGCTTCCGGATAACCGAATTCATGCGTAACTTTCGTTTGACCGTTAATTGCACAGGTAAAATACAGCGTTTCATCACTGTCAACATATATACTTAAGTCTTCTTCATCTTCTGTCGCCTGATAGGTCAAAATCGTACAGGCCTTGTCTTCTTCGACCGGGATGGAGCTGTGATAAGCGGCAGAAAAATCCTTGGTTTTAAAATTATCGCCCGCAGTCAGATGATAGCTGTGGTCGGCAGACGTAATTTCACTGAATTGTTGCCGACTCAATTGCAAAGGTACAGCTTCAAACAAAGCCGGCACCGCATTTTCCCCTTTCAAGTGCCAGTCATCCGTGATATTGCTGTCGGGCAGAAGTCGTTTCACCAGCCGATTATAGTTAAGATAAGGTTGTTTATCATCCAGATAAAAATCTTTTAAGTCTTTCGCCCAGACAAAAGCCTGCCCGGCAGCAGCCGGGTTACGGCGCAACTTGATATTATCTTTATCCGGCCGTTCTTCCGGCGTCAACTGTAAAGTATCCCAATCAACCTCCGGCCAATGTTTATAGATATCGCCGGCGCTCCAAAGATATTGCACCCCGAACAATTCGGCCCAGAAATTCAAAGGTTTCTGTAATTTATAAGAATTGATATTATTGCCGTTTATTCCCATTTTGCGCATACTTACAGCTGTCTGACAATTGGAGGTGGAAGAAAAGATACTGACACCGTTGTAATTGTATAAAGCGCCGTCATTTATAGTTTTACCGTCCTGTACTTCCATGCGGAACAACTGCTTGCCGTATTGTTGCTGCAAAGCACGGGAAGCTGCTCTTTTCCAAGTAAAATCTTCCACATAAGCTTGATTGGAGGGAAAATATTCATTCTCATTCAAATCGGATAATTGTCTTACCGTGTTGAAAAGCAATTCGGCGATCAGGGCGCAAGTTAAAAGGATAAAAGCCGATTGCCGCAAATACGGGATAAGTTTATAAAAAGTCGGGGTAACGACAAAACCGGCGCCTGTGCTTCGTCCGAGCTTAATCTGCGGTAAATTAATTGCCCGCAATTCCGCCTGTCTATGCCTTTTCCCCACCAAATATTGGGATAAAGTTAAAAGTAAGGCAGCCAACAGATATACCAGGCTGAAACTCATATTGGCGGTAAGGAACAAGTTCTGCTCGGCATCGGCATAATTCAGCAAGGCAAAATTGCCGGCACACAGTACCGTAAACCAAACAGCCCCGATTAAAAGATATTTACTCCATCTTTTTTGGAAATCATATGTGCATTCAAAAATTGTCTGGACCATTAAAAAGCAGAAAACAAAGGCAAAGCGATGCGGTAACTGATTCGGATAGTGCAAACCGTGCCAAATAAAGTTCAAAATATTGTTACTGAAGCTGACGCCGATAAAAACTAAGAGCAGCGCTTTCGGTAAGATTGCCGCCGGTTTTTTGGCCAAATGATAAATCAGCAAAGCTATGCCTACTAAAGCCAGACAACCGACATAAATATTCGGTTCACCGGCTCGAATTTTCACATTGCCGCCGGCCATCAGGCGATTGATAATATCGGTTAAAGAAAGTTCAAACTTACAGGCGTCGGGGAAATGATCGCCGGCAGCCGAAGAAAGATGAAAGCCGGCCCAAACAGGATAAAGAACAAAGGCTGCAATCATGCCGCTGAAAACGGAAAGGCTGCTGAAATCAAGCAAAGAAACAATAATATTTTTATAAATGCGTTGGCAAATTCCCGTCATTTTCTCAAAGTTACGTCGATACTGCCATTCGTCAATACAAACAACCACACTGTACAAAGCTATAAATAGGCAGACGAAAATAGCCGTGTAGTAATTAACTATTATCGTATAACTTAGAGTAAGTACGTACAAAATCAGCTTTCTTTCCCGGAAGATTTTGCTTAATCCTAAAGCCACAAGCGGCAGCATAAAAACAGCATCCAGCCACATTATATTCCACAAGTAAGCCATAACGAAACCGGACCAGGCGTAAAAAGAAGAGGCAAAAAACAGGACAAAATTCTCCCGCTTCTTTATGCCCTTTTTTTGATAGCAACTTTGCCAATAAAGTAAATTATCCTTCTGTGCCGGTGCCAGCGCCATTAATTTTCGGGCCTGTAAAAGCGGGCGTTTGATGTAATAGTAGCGCAAAAAAGCACACATGGTTAAAGCCGCTGTAATTATTTTAGCAATAATTATCAAATAGAATCCGAAAGGCAAAGAATCGGCCGGTAAAAGCAACAGCAGCAAATTAAACGGCGACAAAGCGTAATAGGCAATTAAGGTCCAAAAATTGACACCCAGACCGACGGAAAAGGACATAAACAAGTTCTGCCAATGCAACAACTTATCGCGCAAAGCTGCCAAAAACGGAGCATATTGATAATACGAATCAACCGTTAAAATCATGCGGTCGCCTGCCGGATACAAGCGCAAGGCTATGGTCACAAATACTGCCAAAGCTAAATTAAAGCATAACAGATAAGCATAAATTAAACCGGGGCGTTTCCAGGTTGAATGACAAAAACTCCTGATCTTCTGCAACATAAATCCTCACTCGTTCGGTTCGACAATCTCTTTCAATATAAGCAACAAGCGGTAAATATCCTGTTGTTTGTATTGATTATAACGAGAACACAGGTCTTTGGCGTTAAGTTTAATCTTCATACCGGTAAAATAATTATAGACGGCTGTCGTCATTAATTCTTCATCCTGCTCCCAATTCGTCCCGAGATTTAAAGCCGCCGCCGCTTTACACCAAGCTTTCTTTATAGTCGCAAAATCCGGCAGCTGATGTTCCTGACAATATTTACAAATTTCTTCCCGCCGGAAATCCGTGCCGTTATTCTCCTCCGGCAAGCCTGCAGCTTTATCGGCGGCTGCAAAAACCAAAACACATTCGCCTTTCGGTTCCCGGGCGCTAACAAGGTTCAGCAATTCCGAAACTGTCGTTCTGGTATAATTTTCATAACGTTTAGTCAATTCTCTGGCCAAACAAACCGGCCGTGCACCTAAATTATATGCCGGATAGTTGTCTATAAGCTCCTGCAGCAAAGATGCTATTCTGTGCGGCGACTCATGCACAATTACAGTTTGCCCGGCGGCAGCGATTTTTTGCAAAGCTGCCTGTCTCTCTTTACCTTTGCGCGGCAGAAATCCCAAGAAAGTGAAAGCTGTCGGATTCAGCGAACTTCCCAATAAGGCCGTTAATGCCGCATTGGCGCCGGGAACAACACATAAGTTATACCCCGCAGCTGTAACTTCTTTTGCTACCATACTGCCCGGGTCTGAAACTAAAGGCAAGCCCGCATCGCTGACCAAAGCAACTTTAGCTTTATGCTGCAGCAATTGCAACAAATAGGGAATTCGCGCCTGTTCGTTGTATGAATGTAAGGAAAAAAGCGGCCGTTTAATCCCATAATAGCTTAAAAGTAAAGCTGTATTGCGCGTATCTTCACAGGCAATATAATCACAGTTCGCTAAAACGGCCAGGGCACGCAAAGTTATATCGGCGACATTACCGATAGGAACTGCCACCAGGTACAATGTCCCTCCGGTTAATTCACCAACCGTTTTAAGCATAATAGAGGAAAGTACCTCATTAAATTGCTGTTGTTCGTGCTCTACGTCGGAAAATGCCATAGTTTAATATTCGTTTCCCTGATAAACCTGCACTACCGAGTAGGATTTGCCGGCTAAATAAATGCTTTCATTATTTTCCTTTTTATGCGCACAACAGGGCTGCGCCTTATCCGTACGGCAGCAGCAGGGCGCAACCTTCGGCTTTTCCCGCTCCGCCGCTTGAGAACTTTTATTTTCCTGCGCCTGAGCAAGGGCCGACTTCTGCAGTTTTTCCGCTTCTTTGACCGCCAACATGTACGACTTGTCCTTAATTTCGTCAATACTCACAACTTGCCACGGATCGCTGTCTTTAGCTGAATCCAACCTGATTTGAACAATTTCCCTTTGCAAATTTACCGATTTAACTACGCCCTTACCGTAAACGGTATTAAGTGTATAGCCTAAATGCGGTAATCTTACGGAAGCTTCATCGTACCAATTCTGTTCATATTGCAGACAGCAGAGCAAGCGGCCGCAACTTCCCTGCGATTTGCTGGAATTAATTGCAAGATTCTGTTCTTTCGCCATCTTGATTGTCACTTGCGGAAAGGCTTCCAAATGTCTGACGCAACAGGCTACCTGACCGCAAACACCGATGCCGCCTTTAATTTTCGCCTTTTCCCGGGCGCCCACCTGCCGTAATTCAATGCGCATATGATAGCGGTAGGCCAAACATTTCACCAGCTCACGGAAATCAAGCCGTTCCGGTGCTTCAAAATAAAAAATGAATTTATTATCAGCCGCAGATAAATGAGTTTGCAAAAAATGCATATCCATCTCCAGCCGTTCGGCGTTTACAGCGGCAAAATGAAGTGCTTCTTTTTCGAACAGGACTTTGTCGGCCTGCTGTTTTTGATCCTCCGCCGTAGCCAAGCGAACAAAAGTATAATAATTTCCGCGTAAGTAGCGTTCCGGCATATCCATCGCCGTACGATCAATTTCGGCGAAAAAATCCACGCCTTCCTGCCGACAAATAATCGGAGTTTTTACTCTTAATTCGGCCGAGCTGATTTTCTGCTCCACCAAACAATTATAGATACGACCGTTACCTTCTATTTTAACACCGAGTACCTTTACCATAGTTGTTAATCCTTTATGTTCATCGCTAATATTCAGTTTATTTGTTAATTATAGCACCTTTGCCAGCTCCGGCAAAAACGCCTGCATTTGAATTTCGAAACTGCCGTTGGCCTGTAAGCGGGCAACACATTTTTGCCAAGCGATAAAAACCGGGCGGCAGGATGGGCGGCGCAAGCTCGTTTTATAAAGAAAAAACGACCAGATTCGCCATAAATACGGCTGTTTATCTTTGTCTTTATACGCTCCCAGTTCCGTTAAAATTTCAGACAATAATAAGGCCGGACTGCACTTAAGCGCTCGCAGAAAAATTTCCTGCAGATCATTGTAATAACGCAAAAAAGCTTCATCGTGCAGAAGTTGCAAATAAAAGCCGGGGTTTCCCTGACTGAATTCCGCCAAACGCTTTAATTCGGCAGCATCCTGTCGTCCGTCTGCCGGCAAAGTTGCCGTGAATTGCTGTAAATCTTCCTGACTTAAATGCGGCAGATTGAATATCTGCGTTCTCGACTGCACAGTCGGTAAAACCTGAGTAAGATTATTGGCTAAAAGAATGTAAAAATTACCGGCAGCACCCGACTCCAAAGTTTTAAGCAGCAGATTCTGAGCTTGCGGGCTGACAGCGTACAATTCCAGCAAAAAAACGCGTCTGCTGCCTAAAAGCGGTTGTAAATTAACTTGCTCGTCCGTAAAATTCCTAAGCTGTTCCATGGTAATCTGTTTCTGACCGGCCTGTAACGTCAATTCAACATAGTCCGGATGCGACTGCGCATGAAAGTAGTTGCAGGAAGCACATTTATGGCAGGCATAATTATTACAGGGCTGCCGACAAAGCAAAATTTCGGCCAAAGCTCGAGCCACCGTATGTTTACCCAGACCTTCTTCGCCTTGGAGCAGAAGCGAAACATTGTTACCTGTTTGTACCAGGCGCAATAAAGAATCCTTCAGTTCCCGGCGTCCGACTAAATTCTCCAAATATAAATTACCGTGCTGCTCTACCATGTAAATTTTTACATTTTCTCAAAATATTCCACCGGCGTCACAAATACTGTCGCTCCGCTCAAAGTCACTTCTACCGGCATCGGCAAATATGTAGCACCCGGCAAAGCGGAAGCAACATTCGGATTGATCGCCACACTGCGGGTGGAAGAATTTTTCCGGATAATATCCAGAACCTGCTTAACTTTGTCCGCCGGCACAACTGTAATCAAAGTCGTATTGCCGGAGCGTAGGAAACCGCCTGTAGAATTGAGTTTGGTTACGCTGAAATTATGGTTATTCAATTCCGACAATAAGCGCGGGCTGTCCTCATCATGAACAATAGAATAAACCAATTTCATTTCCGTTTTATTCGTTTCATCCGTCATAGTTAAATCCTCCCCGAGCCTCCGGGCAATAAAATTTATTTAATTCTAACACAAATCCGCTCGGGTCACATACGCCGCTGTGCTTGCGCTTATCGTTGCAGCTGTTCAAGAAGCTGCGAAAAATCGGCTTTTATTTGTGCCTGCACGGTAGGCACGGCAGCTGTTGCATCCAAAAGTAAATAACGCGTTTCCTGTTTCTGTAAATGCAAATAAACACTGCGTACGCGGCGCCAAAATTCTTCATCGGCAATCAAGTCCAGGCGATCTTCGGCCGCCTTACCCGTCTGTTGCAGGCGCTGCACGGCCACTGCTCGCGGCAAATCAAGATAATAAGTCCGATCAATTACCAAATCGCCCAAAATATTGCGACAAAGACTATTAACTAAATCAGCATCAAGGCCGCGACCGCCGCCTTGATAAGCGAGCGTACTGTCGATGAAGCGATCCATAATAACGATTTTTCCCGCCGCCAAAGCAGGTTTTATTTTTTCAGCGATAATTTCGGCTCTGGCCGCAGAAAACAGCAACAGTTCCGCCAAATCGTTAATTTTCAAATCCGCTCGGGTACTTTTAAGCAAAGTTCTGATTTCTTCGCCTAAAACAGTTCCGCCCGGCTCTCTTAAATAAACATAAGGCAAATGCAGTTGCTGCAAATATTGCTGAAACAAATTAATTTGCGTCGTTTTTCCGGCCCCGTCAAGGCCTTCAAAAGTTATCAACAATGAATTTTTCATAAATGCGCACGTCTCGCCTCAAACCAGGCTGACTTCAGTTGTCCTTAATTCCGCTAAGGCCAATTCAATCTCTTTTTGCAATCTTGTACAATCCTGGGCAATATCGGCAGCTGTCTCGCTGACACGTTCCCGGTTTTTGCCGAATCGACGATTCTTGTTCAGCTTATCTTTTCTGACCGGCGCCTCATTGCTAAGCTGTTGCGTATTATCCCGACCGACAGCACGAGCTTCAGGATAGCGCAATTCCCGTTTCTTGCTCAGTCCCTGTTGGGCGGCATCGCTACCGTTATTAAGTGCTGCTCGCCGTTTTCGGCTTTCGGCACTGAACGGTTTCTTTTCCGTTTCGCTCTTATTTTCCGACCGGTTGGTCTTATCTTTGTTGCGGCGACGATTATAGACAGGCTGTCCACCCTTACTGAAATCGTTGAATTCTCTCACCATAAATAATTTTCCTTTCGCCTGCTGCACCCGGCAGCGCCTGTTCAGCGTCTAAGCATTATAATTAAAATTCCACGGACGATAAAATCTTTCCAGAACTTCACCGTAAAGTTCTTCTACCCGTAAACCGTTTATAATCAGCTCATCCTTCAATTCTCCGAAGCTGAAATCGTAATTAAAGCAATACATAAATTTATCATGGGCATAACCGGAGGCAATCACTTTAGTTGCTTTTACATCCTGAATTTTCTTGCCTTTATTGCTTTTCCCCGTTTTATTATTGTCTTTAACGGCTTCGGTTTTTACAAATGTAGCGGCCGGAATCCCCAACTGCGCCAATTTATCAACCTTTAAAGGTAATACCGAGCTTTCAAAATATATAGCCTGCAATTCAGGAATATTCAATTGTTTGATCTTAGCTGTGCAATCCAAAATCGCCTTGCTCATATCTTCCCGGCTCTTAATTTTACCGTTGAAACGAATCAACAGGCGGGCCTCGGGACGAACTTCTTTTTCATGTTTTCCCGGGTAAAAGACTTGAATGGAATAGCGTGAAACATACGGATGAAATTCATGCTGCAGCAACTTACCGGCCTGATCGTTGACGGCTTTTGCCGCCTTTTGCTCTTTGTAATTGTCACTATATTGACTGTCAGGTTCCCACAGATCGGAATTTTGCCCGTCTGAGGTTGCTTGAGCGTCGTGTTTAACAGCCGGCTTACGCAGACGATAAGTGGATTTAGCCAAAAAGTCGACTTTATCCTGCATATCATGAACAGATAATTCATAGCGTAAAGGGAACAGACGGACAATCGGCTTGGCCAAAACGAACTTATTGTTCGGGTACGTTTTATTCAAATATGCTCTAAATCCGCTATTAATTCCGGCCTGTACCGCCTGTAAACCTAAAAACAGCACCAGCACCACTATTGAGGTAATAATTAATCGTCGATAACGCTGCATCTTTTCACTCCCATGTATAACTTCGATTATCATACCACAAATCGGAGTATTTCAACCGCTTTCAATCTGACGGTATATAAATTTTGCCCTGTCACCGCTAATTACGGACAACAGGGCAATTGAAGCTTGGCAGCCGTCTATTTTTTCAGGCGGTTCAAAGCCGGTTGTAAGAGAATAATACCCAAAATAGCCAACAGCGTGTTCACGATGCCGTAAGGGATATTATAAGCTGCCGAAGCGATGAAAGCTACCGACCAGCTCTTACCTGCCATATAGAAGAAAACTCCTGAAAAAATGGCAAAGAGGATCCGGACACAGCCGGCGATTAAACAGCAAAGGACATTGGCAATATTAACTCTTTGGCTGTTAAAAACCGGAAATTTCCGATTAAGCGTACAGGCAAAGCCGGCCAAGCCCAAGCTGCCGTAGGCCAGAATATAATCCAACAGAACTTGAACTACATTAACAAAATAAGGATTAATAATAAAATCAAGGAAGCCGAATATTGCGCCGACCAACATGCCCTTGCCCACGCCGTGCCGAACGGCAAAAACAAACAAAGGTAAATAACCGAACAAATTAATCGAACCGCCTGCAGGCATTTGATACAACTTCAACCGACTCAGCACAAGAGCCAATGCCAACATAACTGCGCCTTCAACCAGAACATATATCTGCTTGCTGCCGACTTTTTTACTGCTTTCTTCAGGCATAAAAACCTCTTTCTCCCAATCCTTTTATATTAATCAACCGCTGAAATACGGGAAAAGCAAAAATGAAACGGCAAAATCGCAAAAACAGAACGGCAAAATAAACAGCCGTTATGATTCCCTCCGCCGGCATTATCCGGATCAGGTAATGATGGTCCTTGCGTCTCAGCTGTCTCAACAGCTCCCATACCATAACGATTAATTCAGGATTAATGTCTAAATTATAGCACCTGCATGAAAGTTTAACAGGCAAACTGAGAGAAGAAACGGCAATAAATTTAACCGCAAGCAAATTTAGCCGTAAAATTTATAAAGCCGGCGGTCACAAGTGCCGCCGGCCGATTTCCCCGCGCTGGAGATTTCAGCCTAAAATACGGCTGACAAAATCGGAAATTTCCGTAATTTTAACCATTTGCACATCCTGCAAATCGCTCGGAACATCCGTACCGTTAAGCTTCACTTCCACCAAGCCGTCGGCAATACTGCGGCCGACAGTAATTCGGCAATAAGCTCCGACCAGCTCCATATCGTTAAACTTAACACCGACACGTTCTTTCCGATCATCCAGAACAATGTCGTAACGGCGAGCGTCCAAACTGTCATAAATTTTTTCGGCCACCTGCATCTGTTCCGCATTGGTATTATTGACAACCACGATTGCCACTTGAATCGGCGCTAAATGTTTCGGCCACAGTAAGCCCTTTTCCGTATGTTGCTGTTCAACCATGGCAGCTAAAGTTCGACCGATGCCGATGCCGTAGCAGCCCATTTCCACATATTGCCGCTGATTATTCTCATCGACGTAAGTTAAATTCAGAGCCTTGGCATATTTACTACCGAGTTTGAAAGTGTTGCCGACTTCAATGCCGTGCTTGAATTCCACTTTTCCTTTACCGTTGACGCAAGTATCACCGGCAGCAATATTACGCACATCGGCAATTGTTACGCGTCCGCTGACGTAAGGCAAACTCGCCTGTAAAGTCTGTTTTTGTTCCAAATTCAAGTGCCGGAAATCAGCAAGCGCCATTTCCGTCTGCAATTCTGTTAAGGCCTTTTGCAAATCGACAATTTTCGTCCAATGACAATGAATCAGGTGATGTCCGTCCTGATTGGCACCCACAACGAAATCATCCAGACAAGCTGCTTCCTGATCGACAACAAGCGGTAAATTCAAGTCGAAGGGACCGACAGAACCGACATTGGCACCGGTGAGCTCTTTAACCTTTTCTTCGTCCGCTAAATTCAGATTAACAGCGTGTAAAAGCTTTTGTAACTTCGTTTCATTCACCGCCCGATCGCCGCGGACAAGCACGGCAACATACTTTGTTTGCTCACTTTCAGCGGAATTATAGGCATAAATTAAGCTCTTGACAATTGAAGTCGGCAATATACCGTAACGTTCCTGCAATTCGTCGATAGTATGACCGTCAGGTGTGGACAATAAAGTGAAATCGTCTCCCGGCAATGTGCACACCGGCAAGTTGTCAGTTTCTGCAAGGCATTCTGCTACTTCCAAATTGGAAGCATAAGCCGATTGCGGTTCATAAACGACAATATCTTCACCGATAGAACAAATAGCCTGGAATTCTTCCGACAACAAGCCGCCCATCACTCCCGTATCGGCCCGTACAATAGCATAATGTAAGCCGACGCGGTCGAAAATCCGTTTGTAAGCGTCAAACATCTCCTTGTATTGCACATCCAGGCCCTCTAAATCCCGCGCAAAAGTGTAGGAATCTTTCATCACGAATTGCCGCACCCGAATCAAGCCGAAACGCGGTCTGGGTTCATCCCGGAACTTAGTTTGAATTTGATACAGCGACAAGGGTAAATCTTTGTATGAATTTACCGCCTGTTTGCAGGCTTCCGTGAATAATTCCTCATGTGTCGGACCCAAAACATAATCTTTGCCGTAACGATCATGCAACTGAAAAATCGACGGTCCGAAATTTTCCAAACGGCCGCTGGCAGCATAAACTTCGCTGGGAATCAAAACCGGCATCACCAGCTCCTGACTGCCGATAGCATCCATTTCTTCGCGCACTATATTCTCAATTTTTTGGCAAATACGATGTCCCAAAGGTAAAAGAGTATAAATACCGGCGCCCACTTTTTTTATATAGCCGGCTCGCACCAGAAGATTGCCGCTGACAGAATCTTCGTCCCGCACAGCCTCTCTTAAAGTCGGAAAATAGGCCTGACTTAATTTTAATTTACCCATATATATCTCCTCTAAGTCCGATTATAGTTAAATAACGGTAAAATATTAAAAAAGACCACAGCTTCGGGGCCATGGTCCTTTGCAAGCAACAACACCCGAAGCTTAACGCTTGGAGAATTGCGGTGCTTTACGAGCTTTTTTCAAGCCGTACTTCTTACGTTCTTTCATACGGGAATCACGAGTCAGGAAACCTGCACGTTTCAAAGGTGTATGGAAAGTAGCGTCGTCATTGGAGCATAAGGCTCTGGCAATACCGTGACGGATAGCACCGGCTTGACCGGAAATACCGCCGCCGGTAACTTCAGCGATAACATCAAATTTTGTCGCTGTATCTGTTGTTTCCAACGGTTGGCGAATAATCAGCTTCAATGTATCCAAGCCGAAATAATCATCGATGTCCTTACCGTTAACTGTAATTTTACCTTCACCGGCAATTAAACGGACCTTGGCTACCGCATTCTTACGGCGACCGGTACCATAATAATAAACTTGGCCATTCGGGGCCTTCAATGTCTTTGCAATCATGATTTACCTCCCCAAATTATAACTTCAGTTCTTCCGGCTTCTGGGCCTGTTGCTCATGTTCGGCGCCGGCATAAACCTTCAACTTACGATACATCTGACGTCCCAACTTGGTGTGCGGCAACATACCTTTAACTGCCAATTCAACCGGCTGTGTCGGATGTTTTTTAATAAAATCGGCATAACGTACGCATTTCAAGCCGCCCGGATAATTCGAGTGATGACGATATTCTTTTTGTTGCCATTTATCACCGGTCATTGAAATTTTCTCGGCATTAATCACGATTACATAATCGCCGCAATCGACATTCGGTGTGAAAATAGGCTTGTCCTTACCGATTAAAACGGCGGCAACTTTGGCTGCTAAACGACCTAAAGTCTGACCTTCAGCATCCACAACATACCACTTACGCTTTAATTCCAAAGGTTTAGCAACAACAGTTTTCATTCCTAAATCCTCCATAGATATTATTCATCTTTACGCTTTTTCAAATAACGCTCTGCTAGAATAACACATTTATCGTCAATGTCAAGCGTATTTTCGCCGTTTTCGGCTTATTATTTATATTTTTCCTGTTTTTTCTCTTTAATTCTCCTGTAATCGCCCTTTTTCTTCTTCATCTTTTTTATTTTGGTGATAAGCAGAAGCGCGGGAACGGAAAATTTCGCAATTTTGCAAATCCCGATTAATCTCTTCCTCCTGTCTCAAAGGTGAGTCGGGTGCCTGATAATAAGCTTGCAAACGTCTAATCTCCGCCTCTTCGCCTTTACGGGCAATCAGCTGATAAATCGCCAAACCGTCCTGCCGGAATTTCTCCTCATATTCCGTGCTGATACCGGTAACGTCCTCTTCTTTACTTATGTTTTCCTTAGCGAAGGTCAACGTAAAGCCCATATATTGCAAATAAATTTTAGAAGCGTTGAAAAAATCATAGTTATCGGTTTTGAGATAAATCTCTCCGCCGACAGCTAAAATCCGCAAATAGCTTGCTAAAAATTCCGGGTAGGTCAAGCGCCGCTTGTGGTGCGCTCTTTTGGGCCAGGGCGTTGAAAAATTCAAATAAATTCGTGCGACTTCGTCCGGCGCAAATATTTGTTCCAAATGTTCCGCCGTCCCGTAAATTAAAGTCAGCGGAGCTGCAGATTCTGCAGTTCGGCGTTGTTCTTCACTCTTTTTAACGGCGAAACATAAAGCGTTAATTTCGCTGTCCATCCCGATCAGTCCGATATTCTCCTGCGTGCGAGCTAAGCCGGTAATAAATTTGCCTTTGCCGCAACCGATTTCCAAATAAATTTTCTGCCGCTGCAAAATTTCTCGCCACTTGCCCCGATTTTTCGCGGCTTCTGCTGTTGTTAAGCAGATATTGCTCTCCTGTATTGCTGTTTCAGCCCATTTTTTCTTTCTGACGCGCATAATTTCATCCTTGTTGTAAATTTTATCTTAACATGCACCAGTTTAGCATAGTATCGCTTTTCCGACATTATTATTATTGCGCCGCTGCCGCTCGCTCAAAGTTGCTAACTGCATACATTTGCAACTGTAAGTCCATTAAAGGCAAGTTATCTAAAAATAGCGTGCTTTTTTGTTCAATTTGTAGATTATTTATTGATAGTTGAAGTTTTTATAACTTTAAAAATGTTCATTATGTTAAAATAAAGATATCAAATTAAGCATTTGTGGGAGGGCTTACCTTATGAATCTGCTAATGTATAAAATGGATCCTAAGGAAAATTTCAAATCACACCTTTCTGTATTTGTTTTTCTTATAATATTGAGTGGTTTGGAATTAGCACTTGTTAAAGAGCGAAAAACGCTCTGGATACCTCTCGTGTGGTCACTGATTACCTTACTTATTGCTTACAAAGCCAGAAATTTGTCCGAAACGAAAGAAATTGAACGAGCATATTTATTAGGTTCATTTTGTCCTTCAATTCTACAAGTTATATTAATATGGCCATTGTATTTCTATTTCTATCCTCGTATGTTCAATCTCCATTTAACTCTGATGGCAAATATTCCGTTCTTTCTCGTGCCGTTGCTTGTCTATTTACATCGCAAGCATAGGCTCAAACTGAATAAATTGCCTAACTAATCTAATCTATTCAAGCTGTCTAAATAAGTACTGATCTTATGCGGCAGCTTGAATTATTATCGTGTTTATTTTAATCGGCGTATTTGAACTAATACATTCCGTTTGAAATAAAGTCGCCATACCTATATAATAACTATGATGTCCCGTTGGCCTAACGGATAAGGCAACAGTTTCCGGAGCTGTTGATATGGGTTCGATTCCTATACGGGACGTATATCACCTGTATGTCGCTTTCGATATACAGGTTTTTTTGTGTCCTTTTCCGGTGATATAGCGGTGGGCGATGTAACAGCAGCGTCGACGGCAAAAGCAAAGCCTCCTTATTTGGGTAAAGAGGCTTCGTTTGTTATTAGTTAGTTATAAGTTCGCTTTGTTTTATTCAGTTGCGAGGCGACTTATTTTCTGTCGGCCGGGATTGCTGCAACTTGCGAATTGTTCTTGTCCGCTTGCTTTTCAGCGGCCGTATTCACCGGCTTAGTAGATTGGTCGGCAGCTTTCTTCTCAGCCTTCTTATCAGTTTCTTTGGCAACTTCTTCGGCAGTTTCCTTGGCCTGCTTCTTGCTGCTGCCCTCAGGTTGTTGGGTAGAACCCTTATCAGGCTGCTTTTCAGCTGCCTTATTTAGCTGTTTATCGGACGAATTGTCGGCTTTCTTGTCGGCTTTCTTGTCAGCTTGTGCGCTGCTTCCGCCCGGTTGGACGGCGGCTTTCTTGTCGGCTTCCTTATCCGGCTTATTCTTCTTGTCCTCGGTCACAGCTGCAGTTGACTTACCTGTATCTGCCGTCGTGCCGGCGCCGTCGCTATCTGTATCCTCATTTTCTTTAGGCTCCACCGGTTTTAATTGCGGCATAACATAGCCTTCTTTCGGGCTGACTTTGCCGTTTTTGACTTCCAAATCGTGACTGCTGACTTTTATGTCCTGATCATCTTTGTGGATATAGAAATCAGGTCCAATATTCATAACATCGCTACCATCAACGCCGTAGTATTCTTCGAGATATTTTTTCATCCAATCGACGCTCTGATCATCGACAATTCCTTCCTGCTTTTTGATTTCTTCTTCATAATCGCCGACGATTATATCTTCGTAGATTAAGCTCGGGTCTTCATAAGCAATACCGCCGGTTCCGTCGGCCCGATAAATATGCCAGTGGTTCCCGTGCTGCAACGACTTGACAATACGTTTGGGGTCATTGGGGTCCTGTTTGATTTTTTTCCGAGGAACATTCGGCTTAATATTTTGCGGATCGCCGTGCTTGCCTTGGAAGGTGCCGATTGTTACACCCGGACAATATTTTTTGATATCTTCATCCGTCGCTCCGTGGCCGACAACATACTCTTTACCGTTTTTGTCATATACATGGTAATGATCGTCGTGCTTCAAAATCGTCACAATGCCTTTACCCGGCAATTCACTGGCATAAATAACATCAACGAACTTCAAACCCGGAACACTCGGTTCTTCCGAAGTTGTAGAAGAGCTGTCCGTTTGTCCGCTGCCGCTGCCGGTGCCTGAAGCATTGTAATCAGGAGAATTATGCTCATAATCACTGCCGGAACCGGAACCTTCTTCACTACTATAATCCGGTGCAGCCTGCGGAACATTGTAATTACCGCTGCTACCGCTATTCGGCTTTATCGGATTAACCGGACAGTTTTTACCGGTGTAAATACCGAAAGAAGCATGCGGATACATGGATCTGGGGTCGCTGTAAGTAACTAATTCCCGCCCGTCGGCTGTATAGCAATGATAATGATCACCGTGTTGTAAAATTGCCACGATTTCATTGCGATTCGCCCTACGGCCTGAAGCTGAAGGACCCGCCTCGCTTCCGTCGCCTGCGAAAATGCCGGAAGTTTCTTCACCCATAACACCGCTCTCGCCGTCTGCAGTTTCCCGGTGCTGATGTTTATGTTTCGCATGATCGGCATGTGTTCCGACGTATTGCGTGATTTTAATGTTCGGGAAAGCCGCCTGCGGGTTATCATGCGTAATATACTCTGTTCCGTCGGCCGTATAACAATGGTAGTGATCTCCATGTTGTTTGATCGCGACAATATTCAATTTTCTCAATTGATTCAAAGTTACGACGCTGACAAATTCCAACTCATCTTCTCCTGCAGTTTGAGCATTAGGATCAGAATAAGTAATTCTCTCCCGGCCGTCCTTGGTGAAAACATGCCAGTGATCTCCGTGTTTAATCACTTTAACAATATCTTCCTTTTTGATCTCGCTGTCCACCAGAACTTCAGTCGTGCTGTCTTTCTGATAATTAGTTGCTTTTTCTACAAAAGTTGTCTTCGCCTCCGTCACTGCCGGCACGGTTCTTTTCGGACCGCTGCAAGCTGCCAACAATGAAGCTGTAATTAAAACACTTAAAATAATTTTTGCCGGACGCATATAGTCATCTCCTTTGATTTTTCATAATTTATATTAATGACTCAGAGTTTTATTCTGAGGAATTTTTCAAATTAAAAACTTGCAAAAAACTTAATCAGGCTCGCCGTCTGTACTTAACCGCCATCACTGCCAACAGAACGATAACTGCAATCAAAACGATAACCGAACCGGGTTTCAGGTCAAAATAATAAGAACAGATCAAGCCGATATAAACATAGGCTGCAGATAATGCTATTGAAATGAACAAAGTCTGTTTATACGTTTTGCTGAATTGCATCGCACAAATGACGGGCAAAACCAGAAGCGAGGAAACAATCAGGGAACCGATTGTTTTAGCGGCGATGGAAATAGTAATCGCGCCCAACAGTGTAAAAATAAAATTCAGCCAACGACTCTTTATTCCCAGAATTTCCGCCGCTTTGCTGTCAAAGACCAGTAAATACAGCTGTTTGTAAATAACGGTGTATACGATTACTACCAGCGCTGAAACTGCTAAAACGAGGTAAAATTCGGCATCGCTGATGGTTACGATCGAACCGAACAGATACGAGCTGATCGCATTGCCGCTTGTATAGCTTGTAAATATACCGGCCAGACCTATAGCCGCCGAGAGAATTATTACGGTCGAAATTTCCTGATAGGCTTTAAGTTTAGCGGCTATCGTTTCAATACCCAAACCGGCGATCACGCAGGCTGCAACCGCGAAAAACAGCGGGTTAATTCCTACCAACAAACCCAAAGCCACGCCGGCCAGAGAAGCGTGCGCCAAGGTATCACCCATCATGGAGAGACGTTTCAAAAGTACAGTCAATCCGATACACGGCAGGATAACGGCTAAAAGTGTACCGACTATAAAAGCTCTTTGCAGAAACTCGTATTCAAATATTGCACTCATAAGTCCGACTCCTCCACATTTTGAGCTTTGGCAAGTGCCACTTCCTGCAAACTGCCGTTTTTCAAGCGTAAAACCCTATCCGTATATTCCAGAACATCCGTCAAATTATGAGTTACCAATAATACAGTACAGCCCTGAAGCGTCAACTCTTTCAGCTTTTGCATCAACGATTTGGCGAAGCAACGGTCAATTGCAGCTGTCGGTTCATCCAGAATTATCAATTTTGCTTCTTTGACCAAAGCCAACATCAAGGCTACCTTTTGTAACTGGCCTCCCGATAACTGACTCAGTTGCAGATTCGCCTGTTCAACCAAATCAACTTGCTGCAAATAAGGTTGCAAATCAACTTTCTTGTGCAAATAAGCCAAGTGAATTTTGAGTGCCTCTTTTACCGTTGTCGGAAAATTGCGATAAGAGGAAAAGGAGTTTTGGGAAATATAAGCTAAGTCGCGGTAATGCCGATCTTGGCAAATATCGTCCCCGAACAATTCGATTGTCCCGCTTTGCGGCGACAAGTTGCCCAACAACAGATTCAGCAGGGTGCTTTTGCCGCTGCCGTTAGCACCGATAATTGTCAATAACTCGCCTTTTTTTACTGTCAGACAAAGTTGTTTAAGTACGGTTTTACTTTCATAAGCAAAATCTATTTTCTCGGCTGAAATTACCGGCACCATCACAGTTTTCCTTTCTCTTTCTCTTACTCGCTCAGGACTTTCTCCAACTCCCGCAAATTACGTCGCATCAATTCAATATAACCGAGTTTGGCTTCTTCTTCCGTCAAATTCTCCAATGTATATATAGTTCCTGTCTTTGTGCCGGTATTTTTCGCCAAAGTTTCAGCAACTTTCGGGGTAGCTTTACCCTCGAACAGAATTGTTTTTATTCCGTGCTCTTTGACGAAATCGGCAATTTTCTTCAGTTGGGCTGCTGTCGGCTCATCTTCCGGGGAAATTCCGGTTACAGCTATCTGTTTCAGGCCATAATCACGGGCCAAGTAATTGAAGGCCGCATGCGAAACTATAAAGCATTTGTCCTTTTTCTTAATACCGCTCAGAACTTTAGTAAACTCGTCGTCCAGAGCTTTAAATTCTTTGAGCGATTTTTGCAGATTCTGCTCATAATAAGCCTTGTTGGCCGGGTCAATAACCGACAATTTACGGCAAATTGTATCCAACTGTTCCATCGCATTCTTGACACTCAACCAAGTATGAGGGTTAACTGCATCGTGGTTGGCACTCGCCAAATCGCTCGCCGCTTCCAATAAAGTTAAGCCCTGCGATAAGTTCAGAAATTTTTCTTTATTTTTAACTGCAGCTTCAACGTCTTTGATGAAACCTTCCATATTGGCGCCGTTATAAACAATTAAATCTGCTTTGTTCAAGGCCGCCATATCACTGGATTTAAGTTCGAAGCTGTGCGGTTCTTCGTTGCTTTTGATCAGCATTTTCACATTCATTTTGTCGCCGACAATGCGTTTAGTTAAGTCATAGACGGGATAAAATGTTGTATAGATCAACTTTTTACCGTTCTGTTCTGTCGGCGCTTTGTCTTTAGTTTGACAGGCGACAAGACCGAACAATAGACTTAAACTCAAAACTAAACTTAAAGTCTTAACTAATTTTCGCATTTTCACTTTCACTCCTGTTGTTTGCCCTGTTTTGATCATTGAAGCTGAAATAAGGGCTTTTGTTTTCCAAGCAAGTCAAGCTGTATTCGGCTTCTTCAATTTTGCAAACGATTTTCAATTTCAATTACACTATTATTCTATTAGATTTTGTGAGTTTGTCAATAGGAATTGGAAAATATTCAGCCGGAAATATAACTTACAGGACGGCAAGCCTATCCGGGATAACCTTCACCGGTCATAATATTGCTATAATATCTTTAATTCGGAAATGAATTGTACTGGAGAAAAACATGGCTTACAAACTCTATCATAAAGATGCCGATTATTCCTATGTCCTCGGCCCTTTTCCCGCCTTTGAATGTCTCAAATGGCGTCCCGACCTGCTGCTGGCTGCTTACTATGATCCGGCCTTCAGGGAAATCGACAAATTTTGTAAATTGGCTGAAAAATCAGGCATTAAATCTGAAGCTGCCCCGAAACTGATCAATAAATTGGCCCACGGGCAAAAAGAACCTTATGTTGCCGTAATTTATCGTAAAGACGGTTTTTTCCGTTCACTTTCTCCCGCTGCCGACCATATAGTCCTGCACAGTATTGCCAACAGCGGCAACCTCGGGACAATTTTGCGCTCGGCCTTGGCTTTCAACTTTGCCGACATCGCTTTAATCGGCAATTGTGTCAGCTGTTTTCTGCCGGAAATAGCGAAAGCCAGCATGGGAGCGATGTTCGCTTTGAATATTGAGTATTTCCCCACAATGAGCGATTATCTCCGCCGATACTGTGCAAGCGAAAATAAACGGCAACTTTTCAGTTTCTGTCTGAGCCCGACTGCCGTTAATTTAAGCGCTATTGCAACGCAATTCAAGCAAGATGAACCGCGCAGTTTAATTTTCGGTAACGAAGGTCAGGGTTTAGCTCCCGAATTTGAAAGAGAGCCTTATACGCCCGTCATCATCGAGCAAAGTCCGGCTGTCGATTCTTTGAATTTGGCAATCGCCGCTTCAATCGCCATGTATAACGTCAAAAAATACCCGCTCAATCCGGCGATGACCGATCAAGCGGGCAAAATAAAATAGCAGATATAAGTTACCGGCACAAGTGCCCGGAACTTTATTTGTTTGTCTTATGTTCTACTTCGGGTAAATTTTCATCCAAAGCCGTTTCCTGCTGCAACATTTTGGCCGTAAATTCCTTACCACGGAAATGTACCTGATAGCGCTCCATGCAATCGCTGATAATATCACGGGCAACTTTGGCGCCCATGGCCTCACTGGTTGTCGTGGACTTGTGTTCCAGACTCTTATAGACTTCAAAGAAATGGATAATCTCACTCGCTACATGACTCGGCAATTCGCTGATTTCATGATACGGAGAATAGTTCGGGTCATGGTCCGGTACGGCAATTATTTTATCGTCAATTTCATCCTGATCGATCATGCGAATAACACCGATCGGATGACAATCAACCATTACCAAAGGATCCAGCTGAACCTGACTGAGAATCAGAACATCCAACGGGTCGCCGTCCTGAGCATAAGTTAGAGGAATAAAGCCGTAGTTGGCCGGATAGTGCGTTGATGTAAACAGAACGCGATCCAGGCGCAATAAACCCGTTTTTTTATCCAACTCGTACTTGTTTTTGGATCCACTCGGAATTTCTACTACACCGACAAATTGTTCGGGTTTGATTTTATCCGCTGCAATGTCATGCCAAATATTCATAATACCTCGTAATGTCAATTAAAATTTATCCCGTACGAATTTTTCTTTCGCCGGAAGCTGATTGACCGGTTATCATTAATTTTAATTACCGACGAACATAAGTGCAATAACGATAATTCAAGCCGCTTTTGCCGTCAAAATGCATTTCGCTCGCCGTTTGCAGGCAAAAATCTCTGCGAAAGTCGGGGAAATATACATCAACCTGCGCAAAAGCATGGTCAATCTCCGTCAATTCCAGGCAATCGGAATAGGGTAAAAGCTGGCGATAAACGGAAGCCCCGCCGATAACGAAATTCCGCAAATCCGTATTTACGCTTTCCAAATAAGCGAACAATTCCGCTAAAGAATGACAAATTTTAACGCTATAAGCTGAACTTTCCGGATAATCTATCTCACTGTCCGTTAAAATGATATTTTCCCGCTCCGGCAAAGGTGCCGCCTGCGGAAAGGTCAACAAAGTATTTTTGCCGTAGATAACTCGTTGATGCTGAGTTAAAGCTTTGAAATGTTGCAAATCTTCTTTAATTCTGACCAATAAATCACCCTTATTGCCCAGACCGAAATTGCTGTCGATCGCCGCCACCGGCGTCAAATGATAATTACGCATCCTGCTTTCCTTCCGTTTCCAACCTTTTCCAAGCTTTGCCGAACTCAAACAGCTACCGGAATACCTTTAATTTGCGGATTGTGTTCATAGTCGCTCAACTTGAAGCTGTCAACGCTGAAATCGTCAAAGTTCTTCACGGCCGGATCAATTTCCAATTTCGGTGCCTTGAATGTCGGACGTTTAATTAATTCTTCAACCAAAGGAATATGCCGATCGTAAATATGCGCATCGGCAATAACATGCACCAATTCTCCTACTTCCAAGCCCGCATCGATTGCCAGCATATGTAACAAAACGGCGTATTGCACGACATTCCAATTGTTCGCAACCAGAATATCGTTGGAGCGTTGGTTTAAAATACCGCACAACTTATGGTCAACAACATTAAAAGTCATGGAGTAGGCGCAGGGATATAAGTTCATCGCATGCAAATCGGCAAAATTATAAATATTGGTCATTATGCGACGAGATTGCGGGTTATGACGCAAATCATAGCGAACTTTATCAACCTGATTCATCAAGCCTTCGGGGAATTCATATTTTTGGGCCAATTGATAACCGTAAGCCTTGCCTATGCTGCCGTCACTGTCGGCCCAGGCATCCCAAATATGAGAATGTAAATCATGCACATTATTGGAACGGCGTTGCCATATCCAGAGCAATTCGTCCACACAATTTTTGAAAGGTACCGGTCTTAATGTTAAAGCCGGAAATTCCTGACTTAAATCGTAGCGATTGACTACACCGAAAACTTTTTTCGTATAAGCGCTGCTGCCGTCATCCGCCCACTTGGGACGAACCTTAGCACTTGTATCCATATATCCGTCTTCCAATATTGTTTTACATGTTTTGATAAATAAATCATCTGCCCGTGCCATTTTTCTGCTACCTCTTGCTGAACTTGATTTTATCACTTATTTTGCTGCCTGCATCTACCCATTCCGTCCGGCGGCATTAGGCAGTCGGCGACATTCTTATTAATGATACAATTTTTTCGTGCGAAATTGCGCTTCGTTTGTCACATTAATTCCCAGCTTATGTAAAATATTTCTGTCCATCGCCCCCGGAATAACCGTTGAATGAGCTTCCGTATTCCGCAATTGCGGCAATAATTGTAAGGCCCGGCGGCTGACTTGATTGGAAGCGGCGGAAATTGCCAGAGCCAATAAAACTTCATCAACATGCAGCATCGGGTTATTATTGCCCAGACAACCGGTTTTCAATTCGGCCACCGGTTCAATAACCTCCGGCGAAATTAAAGGAATCTCGTCCGCAATATTACCTAAGACTTTCAAGGCATTCAACAGACAGGCTGCCGGCGCATCCAATAAACTTGTCCGCCGCCCGCAAACTATCGTCCCATCGGCCAGTTCTATAGCCATAGCATTGGTTTTGGCTGTCTCGGCTTTATCTAATGCAGCCTGAACAACTTTTCTGTCCGCTGCAGAAGTGCCGGCTTGTGATAACAGCAACTTGATTTTAGCCAGAGATTCCGGCGCCAAATTGCCGCGCATTACTGCTTCCGCCGTTTGATAATAACGCCGAATTATTTCATCCCGACCGGCTTTACGGCACAACTCATCATCATTGATGCAAAAACCTGCCTGATTAACGCCCATATCTGTCGGCGATTTATAAGGACAATTGCCGGAAATTCGCTCCATTATGGCTTTCAGAACCGGAAAAATCTCAACATCACGATTATAGTTGACGGCAGTTTTGCCATAAGCTTCCAGATGCAAAGGATCAATCATATTTACATCGTTAAGATCGACTGTCGCCGCCTCGTAAGCCAAATTAACCGGATGTTTCAAAGGTAAATTCCAGACGGGAAAGGTTTCAAACTTGGCATACCCGGCTTTTACACCCTGCTGAAATTCCTGATAAAGTTGAGATAAGCAGGTGGCCATTTTGCCTGAACCGGGGCCGGGAGCTGTGACAATCACCAAAGGTCTTTGCGTGACGATATACTCATTTTTGCCATAACCGGCGTCGCTGACGATTTTTTGCACATCATTCGGGTAACCGGCAATTTTATAATGCACATAAGATTTAATTCCCTGCTTTTGCAAAAGCGTGCGAAATTTCAAAGCGGCGCTCTGATTTTCATATTGAGTAATTACAACTGAACCTACATATAAACCGACAGATCGGAAAGCATCAATCAGGCGCAAAACTTCCACATCGTATGTAATGCCCAAATCGCCGCGCAGTTTATTTTTGGCTATGTCGGCCGCATTAATCGCAATGATTATTTCTGCCTGCTCCTTCAGTTTCAGCAACATCTTAAGTTTACTGTCGGGCTTAAATCCGGGCAAAACCCTGGCAGCATGTTCATCGTCGAACAATTTACCGCCGAATTCAAGATACAACTTGTTATCGAATGCGGCAATACGTTCTTTAATATAAGTTGATTGCAGTTCCAAATATTTCTGATTGTCAAATGCAGGTTTAGCCATTTTTCCGTCTCCCTTAACAGCAAAATTTTATGTGACCTGTAGAATGTGCACCTTGAATATAACTGAAAATAAGGTTGCCGACAAGCGGCGGCGGAAGTTTAATTTTCCTGCATGCGCCGCAATAAATTACGCAGGAGAATCAGACGATTCTGTTCACTGACGCCGTGCAAACCGCTGATTTCTATAAAAGGCTGATTGGCTGCAACAAAGTGCAGTTGCCGTTGTAAAGTTTTATCCTGCATCAGTAGACTTATTTTTTGCATATTCAGGGCGCTGTCTGTAGACAAGATTAAATCGATTTTATTAAATTGACTCTCCACCGCTTTAACATGCAAAGAATTCAGGCTGCTGCGCACAAAAGCAATATCCAGTAAATTCCGGACATTAGGGCTGACATCACCGAAGCGGTCCAGGATTTCATCTGTCAAGTCAAGATATTCCGCAAACGAATTTATTCTGCCGATACGGCGATACAAATCCAGGCGTTCACTGTCAACCGGCACCAGCTCCCGTTCAATATAAGCGCTGACTTTCAGGTTAACTTGACAATTCAAGCTGTTCAAATAAGCCTGATCTTCCGGCTCCGCCTGCTGCCGGGTGATTTTCAACGGCACTTCAGTTTTTTCGCTTTTTTCAGCTTTTACGGTCTGAATTTCTTCTTCCAGCATCCGGCAATACATATCATAGCCGACAGCGGCAATTTGTCCGTGCTGCTCCGCACCTATGAGATTACCCGCGCCTCTGACTTCCAAATCCTGTAAAGCTATTTTCATGCCGGAACCCAGTTCCGTAAATTCGCTGATTGCCTTGATCCGCTTGGCCGCATCTGCCGTTAAAATCCGTTCCGGTCTATAAGTTATATAAGCATATGCCTGTTTGGTCGAGCGGCCTACTCGTCCCTTTATCTGGTATAATTGCGCCAGTCCCAGACGATCGGCATCTGTAACTATCAAAGTATTAACGTTGGGCATATCAATCCCGGATTCGATGATTGTTGTACACAATAATACGTCAAAGGCATGATTGATGAAATCGAAGATTACCTCCTCCAGTTGCCCCTCCGGCATTTTCCCGTGCGCGACATTGAAAGTTACCTGCGGCATAATCTGCTGCAGATGCTCCTGTAATTTATAGATAGTATGCGTATTATTATGTAGGAAAAAAACCTGGCCGCCGCGCATTTTTTCGCGTAAAATTGCAGCTTTCAACAAGTCTTCGTCATATTCCAACACATAAGTTCTGACAGCTTTACGATTTTCCGGCGCTTCCTGTAAAAGCGAAATGTTTCTGATACCGGAAAGGGCCATATGTAAGGTTCTGGGAATAGGCGTAGCCGACAAAGTCAAAACATCTACGGTCGGATAGGCCGCTTTCAGCTGCTCTTTGTGGTCAACGCCGAAGCGCTGCTCTTCATCAACTACCAACAAACCGAGATTCTGAAATTTCACATCCTTACTCAACAATCTGTGCGTACCGAAAACAATTTGACATTCTCCCGTTTGCAAGTGACTTAAAACCTTTTTCTGCATTAAAGGCGGGCTGAAACGGCTGAGCAGGCCGACTTCTATCCCGAATTCTGCAACCCGTTTGCAAAAATTATCATAATGCTGTTCAACTAAAACCGTAGTGGGAGCGATAAAAGCTACCTGTTTGCCGGCCAATATTGCTTTGAAGCAGGCACGAAAAGCAACTTCGGTTTTGCCGAAGCCGACATCGCCGCAAATAATTCTATCCATAACCTGCGCTTTACACATATCGTTTTCCACTTCCTGCATCGCCTGCAGTTGATCATCGGTTTCAATATAGGGAAAACCGGCGGCAAATTCCGCTTCCATCCGACTGTTTTTCGGGAAAGCGAAGCCTTTAATCTGCAAACGTTCGGCATATAAATTCAACAAGTCGGTAGCTAATTTACGAATCTGACGGCGGGAACGTTCTTTCAGTTTTTCCCAGTCGCTGCCGCCGAAGCGGGACAGCTTGGGCGCTTTATCCTGAGAACCGATGTATTTTTGCAGTTGGTTAATTGCCGACATAGGTAGATACAGGGCGGCGGAATCGGCATATTCCAAATACAGATAATCGCCTTTGACGCCGTCATTGACGACAGTTTTAATGCCGCGATAAATACCGATACCGTGAATATCATGAACCACATAATCGCCGCTGTGCAAATCATTGAAAAAGTCTATAATTCGCCGCTTGTCATCATTTTTCCGTCTAACGGTATTTGTCCGGAAACGCTTGGTACTCAACTCGTTATTGCCGAAAACCATCAATTTTGCCGCCGGATAATTAAATCCCTGCCGCAAATTCCCGACTTTCACCTGCCATAAAATCCTGTCGTTTTCCTCTTGCAGGTAAGTTGCCGCAGCCTGCGCCTGTTTCTCGGTCGGCGCAAAAGCGTAAAATTGATAAGCCTTTTGCCGATAACCGTCAAGGTCGGCAATTTTATCTACAAGGCTGCGATTTTTCTCTCCGACTTTCAGACTTTCAGCTTCACGGCCGCCGATTGTAATATTTACCGGCTCAATACCGTTTTTCAGGATATTAGCTGCCGTAGCGAAAACTGCTAAAGTCACTATTTTTCTTTGTTTTTGTAAATTGGCAACGACATTTTCCGCCGTCGGTAAAGTTTCGGCCCACCAGGAGGGACATTTACCTTCCTGCTCAAAGCTTTGCCAATCGAGCAGACTTTGTTTGGCGTAGGCCTCCGCCGCCTTTTTCAGTAAATTAAATTCATCCATAACCAAGCAGCAGCCCCATTGTTCCAGATAAGCGAAAAGGTCGTTCTTCTCCGGATACAATAAAGGCAAATAGGCCTCTATGCCGGCAAAATAGCAGTGATTCCGGCACTTATCCGCTGCCGTTTGCATTAAAGCTATCTGTTCCGACAAAAATTGCCGTTCCGCCTCAGTTCCCCGGCCGCTTGCCTGCTTAATTTTTAATTTACGCTCGAAACTTGCCGCTTTATCCTGCGCCAACTCGGTTAATTTATCCCAATCGGCCTCATTCAAAGCAAAGGAACGCACGGGATTAATCATACTGGAATTCAACTGTTGTACCGCCCGGGCGCTTGCCAAATCGAAAAGTTTAATTTGATCCAGCTCGATATCGAAGAAAGAAAGGCGCAGGCCCTGACCGGCTGCTGCCGTTTTCGGCGTAACCAGGTCGATAATATCACCGTGACAAGCAAACTCTCCTGCCACCACGGCCCGTTCCCGCCGCTGATAACCCAAGGCCTGCAACTTTTGCTGCAAGTGCATAAGATTAAACTCGGCGCCCGCTTGTAAATGCAACGCCATATTGCAATAAACGTCAGGCGGCAAGAAGTGATCGAAAAAGGTTCTGATTTCAGTTAAAATTATGCAAGTCCGCTCTGCTTTCAAAGCCTGCATAATATTATCCAGCTCCGCTGCCTGTCTTTGAGTTTCCGCCGAATCGGCACTTTCAGCCGGCATATAATCCGGTTCCCGATGATGCAGACAATAAACACTATCCGGTAAATAAGTAGTTAATGCCGCCTGCCATTCCTGCAGCGCATAATCATTTTCCAACACCACCAACAGCGCTTGCTTGCTTTTTACGGCTAAGGCCGCCGTCAAATAACATTTTTGTGCATCAAAAGTCCCGTAAACATTGAATAATGCCTCAGGGGCTGCTAAACCTGTGCTTAATTTGACAAATGCCGGATCATTCAGGGCCTGCTCAAGCAGCTGTGACATCATTACTTTAACTCCCTTTTGGCCGAATAAGCCTCTCTTTGCGCCAATTTCTTCAAAGTGGTCAAATTATGCGCATGCAAATCACCGACAGCTTTGGCAGCATTGCCGCTATCCGCCTTGGCGATAAAAGTTTTAATGCGTTCGGCCAGTTCCGGTAATTGCTGCCGCTTAGCCGGCGGAATTTTGCTTAAAACAAAATCAACAATACTCATATAGTCCGGAATCGGACCGGCTCCGACTCTCAAGCGCGGGAAATTCTCACTTTTGAGTGCCCGTACAATCGATTTCATCCCGTTATGCGTTCCCGCTCCGCCTTTATCACGATAGCGCAAATCGCCGAACGGTAATTCGAAGTCATCATAAATTACCAAAAGCTGCTCCGGTTTCAATTTGAAATAGGCGCAGGCTTCCTGCACGGCCACACCCGAATTATTCATATAAGTTGTCGGCTTCATAAGATATACGGTTCTGCCGTCCTGCTTATAATGTGCAAAAAAGGCCTGAAATTTGATCTGACTTAAGCTTACCCCCGCCTGCGCAGCTACGGCATCGAGCATATAAAAGCCTAAATTATGCCACGTATCTTCATATTCCCGACCGATATTACCTAAACCGACAATTAATCTATCTACCATTTATATTTCCTATTCTCTAATTCCTGTCGCTCCTGTAACTTTTGGCTGCGATAATCTTTAATTATCGTCCCGCTTTTAAATTCCTGCAATTTTTCCGCCTGCACAAAAGCCAGCGAAGAATGATCATGAACGATAACATTATCGGCCAACTGCGAATTTTTCAGCAAAGTAAAACTTTCAACCCGGCAATTATCACCCAGAACCGACTGGCGGATTTCCGTAAACGGTTCAATTAAATTATCCTGCCCCAACTTACACTCCTGCAAAACGGCTCTCTCTATTTTCGTATTTTCCCCGATAAAAGCCGATTGCAACGAACTGAAAGCTCCGATTCGACAATTATTGCTTATTTGCGTACCTTGGGTCAGCACCACTTGCGGTCCGATTACGGAATCCGAACCGATACTGACATTATAGTCGATAATACAGCTGTCGGGGTCGATAATAGTTACGCCCCGGTTCATATGATAAGCGCAAATTCTTTGATTCATCAAATACGCCGCATCATCAAGTTCCGGCCTGGTCTTAACACCCAAAACTTCCAAGGAATTGGCGGGAATAGCTTTTACCTGATGGCCGTCGGCAAGCAGCAGACGAATAATATCGCTCAATTCATAAGTCTTATCGTTGCCCATCCTTGCCCCTATTTTACCTAAGGCCGACAGGAGTAGGCTGGTATCGAAACAATAAATACCGCTGGAAACTTCGACGGTCTCTTTTAATTTTTGCGGTGTCAGATAACGACTTCTGGTCAAAGGACCGGAGGCGGCATCGAAAAAATCGCTGATCAAATTACAGGTAGGCGCCGCTTTCAGGCCGATAATCCTGTGATCGGCGGAACGAATAACTTCTTCATAAGTCAAGTTGGCCGCCTTGGGAATTTCGGCGGAAATAAAAGCGCAGGCACAATCGGAAAAATTATTAACCAAATTAATCAAAGTCTGCGGCCGAATCAAAGGTATATCAGCCGGACAGACAAGCACTTCTCCCTTGACCCCTTCCAGGAAACTGGCGGCTTTAGCCGTCGCATGTCCCGTACCTAAAGGCCGATTTTGCAACATATAAATCATATTTTCGCCGACGGTTTTCCGAATTTCAGCCTGTTGATAACCGACGACATAGACCTGATCCTGTGCTCCTGCTTTGGTCAAAGCTTCTTTAACCCATAAAATCATCGGTTTACCCGCTACCGGTTGTAACAGTTTGCTGATCCGCGAATCCATTCTCGAACTTGTACCGGCAGCCAGAACCAAGGCTCCTTTTAACATCTTTCTCACCCCTTCCTGCTCACTCTGATTCTATAATAACTTCCCGTTTTTCCGTTGGCGTTAAATAATTGTGAAGTCTGTATCAACGTCCGTCGACAAACAGTTATCCACAAATTGTTACTTTTTTCTACATGGAATTTCTCCTAAAAAGCGGGCAATAAGCCTACTTATGCACGGAAATTATCCACATTTCCACATTTTCCTTCGAAAAGCAACTGTCAACACAGCAGCAGAAAACGACAAAAGTTACGCCGGGGCTCTCGATTTTTTACGCAAAAAGCATTAAAATAAGGTGAATTTTATCGAAGAGGAAACGACCATGAACATTAAGAAAATTTGTCGAAGTTTTTTATTACTTATCGCCGTTATTTTTTATTTCGGTATTCTTAACCTCGGATTTTGTCCTGTTTATATGCACAATGTTTTCGGCCAGGTTCCTCCCGACGCTCTGGTCAACCAATTTTTCAACGCCCAATCCGGAACGCCGACTGCCTATTACATCAAGTACACAATTTTCGCTTTCATTCCGGCTCTGATTGTCCTGCTGCTGACAATCTACGCTTTCCGGCGTTATAAACAGCCGCAGCATCGTAAAATTCGGACTTGTCTGCACGTTCTGGTTGTTATCGTTATGCTACTTGCATTCACTAATTTTGAACGTTATACGCACGTAACCCGTCATTTTTGGTACAATTTTTACGATAATCCGTTAATCGAAAATAATTATGTCGATACTAAAAATGTAGCTTTGACTTTTCCGGCAAAGAAACAAAATTTAATCTACATCTGGTCCGAATCCATGGAATCCTCTTATCAGGATCCGGCGAGCGGCGGTTGTATGAAGGAAAATTTAATCCCGGAACTGACCCGGCTGGCAAAAGATAACTATTCTTTCTCCGTTAATAAAGATTTAGGCGGTTTTTCGCCTGTGCAAACGGCAACTTATACCCTCGGTTCCATGGTGGCGCAAATGAGCGGCTTACCTTATATCGTCCCCTTCCGTCAACCGAACGACACGCCGCCGGGAGCTTTTTTGCCGGGCGCTTACAATTTGGGCGATATTCTGGCCAAAGAAGGTTATAAAAATGTCTTTTATTCCGGCGCTTCCGCCAAATTCGGCCGACAGGAAAACTGGTTCTTACAGCACGGCGATTATGAAGTTTGCGACTTGAATTGGTTTAAGCGTACCGGTAAAGTTCCGGAGGATTATATGAAATTTTGGGGAATTGAAGATATTAAGCTGTTCGCCTTCGCCAAAGAACGCTTAACGGAATTGGCAAAATCTTCTCAACCTTTTAATTTTCAGTTGGAATTAATGGATACGCACGGGCCGGAAGGTTGGCCTACTGCCGGCTATACAGCCTCCAAGTATCCGGATGATCAGTATGCCAACGTTTTAATCGGGGCTTCTAAAATGATTAATGAATTCGTCGATTGGATTAAAGCTCAACCTTTTTATAAAGACACGACAATAATTATCGTCGGTGACCATTTCACCATGGCTCCCGATTATCATCGCCATTATTTACCGAATTTAAGGCCTTCGGTTTATAACTGTATCATCAATCCCCGTTTGACAACAGCAGAGAAAAACGAGTTTCAAAGGCAAAAAGAGGCCATTACTATGGATATGTTCCCGACAACTTTAGCCGCTTTGGGCGTCAAAATTCCGGGCAATCGTCTGGCACTTGGCACCAACTTGTTCAGTGCGGAAGCGCCGTTGGCACAGCGTGTCGGTTTGGCGGCCATCAATGAAGCTTTCTCACAAAACTCAAAATTCTATTGCAATAAGTTCCTGCATAAAGATTGGTTGAAGCAACCGGTAGAAGAGGAAGAAACGCAAGATTAGTTAATGGCAATCGTTAATGTATGACTCGGCTCAAACCGTAAGGTCTGCCCGTCTCAATCTTACTCAATTCCAAATAAAGATAATCAATCGAGTTTTCACGACTGACTTTGAGTTTGCCTTCGACATATAACCAATCGTTCTCTTTTAACTTGTCGACCTCATAGTCGGCCGGGAAAACGACTTCAAATCCCGGCATGCCGTCATAGGCACAACAGCCGGGACCGTAACGGATAACGAAATAGCGCGGCTTATTGGCTTTTTTATCCTCTAAAATGACAAAAATACCTTCCATCGCTATTGTTTTGTCCGTATATTGCTTGTAATTGGCATAGATTTCATTGGTTAAAAGGACAAATTGTTTTTCCGGAATCGGCAGATATTCACTGCCGTCGGCCGCCTGACCTGAAGCCAGATGTTCCGTGCGCAATTCGTTTTTACTGTCCGCCCCCAAGCGTCTGCCGCGCGCCTCACCGTTCGCCTGCATCTTAGCGCCCTGTTCCTTTTTCTCGGCGGCATAATAATCCGTCAGCACCTTGTTCTGCCGTCCGCTGTCGGCACAGGCACTTAAATTAAGCAGCAAACCGGCAACTATTACAAGCAAGGCCGTATGCCGCCGCTTACGGCTGTGCAGCAAACTCAGGCTGCCGCGAAGCAGGAGATAAATTAAGGCTTGAACTGTGACAATTGCCGCGCCTGAAGGTAAAGAGAAAGCGTAAGAAATTGCCATGCCGCCGGCAAAGCTGCCTAAAGCCAGTAAAACACTCAGGCAATAAGACATGCGCAGGCTGCGGGTAATCAGATTCGCACTTAGAGGCGGTAAAATCAGTAAGGCCGAAAGTAAAAGGGTCCCCAGCAATTTTAAACCGGCAGCCAAAAGGAAACTTAAAAGCAAAGTAACTATAAGATTGACAGTCGGCGGTAAAAGTCGAGTTTGGCGATAAAAGCCGCTGTCCAATTGCCAGGCGAAAATATAAGGATGCAGGTGAATAAAAGTGAACAAAATAATCAGACACATAAAAATGATAGCAAGCATCTCACCGCCGTTAACAATAAGAACCGAACCGAACATAAAATTGCAAATATCCAAACTCATACCGCTGACATAAGCAATCAGGCAAATCCCGGCAGCTAAAGCGACATTAGCCGTTAAAACGAGAATTGCATCCTTCGGCTGTTTCTTCGTCGTCGCTTGCGGCTGCTGCACCAAAACAAATGAACTCAGAGCTACCAGCGGCAAACTACAGATAAATGAAGGTAAATTAAACACATAAGCAACAGCTGTCCCCAAAAAAGCAATGTTGGAAAGCGTATAAGACAATATTGCCATTTTTTTACTGAGTAACAAGTTTCCCAGTAAAGCAGCGCAAATAACCAAAAGCGACCCTGTAAGCAAAGCCCGCCGGACAAAATCATATTGTAAAACTTGCAAGAATTCCGTCATTTTACACCTCCGCCGTCAATTGCCGATTCTGCAGCTTAATTTTGTTATAAGCGGCAAATAAGCTCGGATCTTCATGGCTTACAAGCAGCAATAAACAGGTCGGCGCCAAAAATTCCTGCAAAATTTCCGGCAAAAGCTCCGCCGACTTTCTGTCCATAAAAGCTGTCGGTTCATCCAATAAGTACACATCAGCCTCCGCCAATATCGCTCGTATTAACAATAACTTCTGATACTGTCCCTGGGATAATTCTTTCAACTGGCGCTGATAACAGGCACTTAAATCCAAACGTTCCGTCAACTTGGACAAGCGTTCCCGGAAATAAGCGACAGAATTTCCGCCCGTCTCAACTTCTTGCCGTTTGCGCCCGAATAAGTCTTTTATCCTTGAAAATTTTCGCTGTCTGCTGTCTCGGAGGATGCGCAGTTGCACTATATTTCGACAAAATTCTTCAACTGTGAAATTTAAGGACGAATTAACGGTATTCAGCGGTGTAACTGCAGCCAATTTCAATTGTTCAAGCTGCGGCCGGCGATAAATAATTTTCCCGCCTGTCGGGCGTAAATTTCGAGCCAGAAGTTGCAACAAAGTGCTCTTGCCCACGCCGTTTTGCCCGCTCAGCAAATAACGTTTACCTTCCGCAAAAGTAAAATCTACTTGTTGCAAAATCGGTATTTCCATCGCTCTTTCAGCTTTGTTATAAGCAAAATCAACTTTTTCCAGTTGAATCATATTTATTCCCCTTCATTGCCGGAAGTCCGTGCTTCAGGCTGCAAATTCAACTGCACTGAATCATAGAGCCGATTGCAGGCCAACTGTACCAGACTTAAATTTTCCCGTAACAAATCATACATTGAAATTCCGGCCTGTAATTCCTTTAAGCTCACTTTATGACCGCTGCGCCACAAAGCAATATAGTTTATCGGGCGATCGTCCGTCGCCGCGTCTTTTATCCTCGAAGGCTCAGCTTTTTCCTGCGGCCCGTTACAAGGGCAGTCCGCTGCCGCCACACTTGGGTCAATTGCCCTATATTCCGGACAGAAGCGGGCATCGATGCGGCATTGGGAATGCAGCAATGCTGCCGCCTGTCGAGCTGTAATACTGTAGGAATCGGCAGCAACCACAGCAGCTAATTTCGGCCGGGCATATTCCGTATAAAAAATTATCCTGCTGCCTGTTTCCTTAACTTTATTTTGTAAATTCAACAAAGTTTTCATCGACGGATCTTGACTCAAAGCGCAATTATTGAATGCGGCATAATGCTTAAGCTGATAATCGTGACAAAAATAACGTAAAGGGAAACGGTCAGCAAAAATTAAAGTTTTCAACGGCGCCCGCTCGATAATTCGTTGATAATCCGCATCCAGATTCCGCCAAAGTTGCAAACGTTCCTGCAGCTGTTTGGTAATAAACTTATGAAAGTCCTCCGCATAAGCGGGAAACTTTGCCTCTACCAGACTTTGCAGGCGCCGACTCAAAGCTGTCAGCAGTTTCACCTGGTTTTTACAGGAAAGCCAAACATGTTCATCATAAAGCTGCTCCGCTTCATCCTTGGAAGCAGGCTGTCCGCTCACATTTCCGGTAAGCGGCAGCAGGTCAACATGCTGTGTCAATTGCCAAAATTTTCCGGCATCTTCGTTTTGTAATTCGGTTTTTAAGCGACGCAGGGAATAGTCGGCGCTCAGGCCGATACTTATAATTAAATCGGCACGCTTCATCTGATTAACATCTTGCAAAGACGGTTCATAGCTGTGTAAATCGCCGCCGCTGCCCAGCAGCTGTAAGTTAAAATACAGAGGTAAAGGCGGATTTTGGCCTTTTTGCAAGTTGCCGGCAGCGTCAAGGCGGCTGAACAACAAACTGTAAGCCAAATCATAGGCCGGAAAAGCTGTCGCCAACAAGTTTACCGTGCCGCAAATTTTACTTTCAGACGGTTCAGGCTGCGCCAAATAATTCTTACCGCCGCTGAAACTTCCCCCGCGGCAGGCAACAAGACTGAACGTCAGAGACAGAAGCAAGCTTAAAGCTGCCTGCATCCGCCTTCTATAACCGAATAATAATCGCACTGCTGTTCACCTCAAGCCTCAGGCGAATTATTTTTCCGTCCGCCTGCTTTGACAATATTTACACAAACCATAAATGAATGTCATTTCAAAATCAACTTGAAAGCCGTGTTCGTTAAAAATATGTTGCGTTATTTCAACAGTCCGGTCGCATGTCATATGTTCCAAGCGCCCGCAAGCGGTGCATTTCAAATGGAAATGTACTTCAATATTTTCCTGTTCCGGTACATAACGATAATAAGCCGATTTTTCATTGGGCAAAAAATATTTCTCTACCAGTCCTTCATGATATAAGGCCTCCAGATGACGATAACAGGTAGTCAAACTGGCCTGTAAATTTTTTTTAGCTAAAACAGCCGCCAGTTGCATACCGGTCATCGGCTCGTGATTTTGCCGCAAATAATTCAGAATCGCTTCCCTTTGTTTAGTTTTATATTTGAATATAGCCATAATTATCTTTCACTGTAATTTTTATTCTATCTCGAACCGAATCAAACGAATCGGGGGCAATCGCACTTCAGTTGTTTTCAATTATAGCACAATTTGCAAAAGTCATTTTCCGATTGTCCGGACAGTACAGCTCACAGCCGGCTTGCAAAAGCCCCGCTTAGGGAAATTTTCCGCTTTACAGGAACATCAGTAAGGCGACAATTATCAAAATTACAACGGAGAACAGTAATGCCGCCGCTCCGAAATAAGCAATCAGAATACTTTCAATAACCGCTCCCAAAGCGAAAAACAGAATAATCGCATAATAAACAATTGCCTGAATTAAATATTTACCCTCACCGGTTTTCCAATAACGGTCAAGATAATACGTGCCGCTGCGCATATTACCGATACACATAGTCGTCGCGATAGAACGACCGCTTAAAGCCCGAAAACTTTCAACCTGCAGACCGCAGGCGAAGGAGCTCAACATATTTGCCAAAAAATTCAGATTCAAAGGCATTATACAGGCCAAACTTAAAGCAATAATTTCCAAAAGGACGGTACATTGCCGCCAATGCCAGCTGGGATTAAGTTCTTCCAGAATTTGCGGCCAATTATCAAGATATTCCCGATTCACATAGTGCCTGATCCAATCGGCCAATATAATACCGGCAACAAAAGCCAAAATCGGAGTAGCATAACGTCCTGCCAGCTTCCACTCTCTGCCGGCCAAATGCACCGCCATCAATAACACATTGCCCGTTTGTGCATTTGCGAAAACTTTACCCCGAAACAAATAGGAATAGGCATCCATACTACCGCCTGAAAGCGCCAAGAGTAAATATAAACCGAAGGCGTCCGACATCTGCTGCTGTTCCGGCGAATTACTTTGCAAAGCACTTTGCCAAAATTTTCTTGTCCAAAAATTCTGCTTGTCCTTCATCTCTTTGCCTGTCCGTATCACCAAAATACCTAATATATCTGATTATATACCCTCTGCAAGCAAGAAAAAAGTCTGAATCTCCGGATTTTTTTGCCAATTAAACCTAAGCGGGCAGCTTGATATGATTTACAAAAATTTCACATTGAAGGACCTTTTCTTGTCATTCAACGCTTTCAAAAACGTGATTTAAGTCTATAATGAACTAGCTGAAAATTTTATCTGAAAGGGGGATCGTCCAACACTTATGAACGACGAAAACCAAGAACAAAGAGCTGAAAAAGCAGCTCTACGATCACCTCTATTAATGCATTTGCGCAACGGTAAACACCGTGAGCGCATTTCCTTTGCTTTGCCGGGTAATAACAACGGCCTGCTTTACCCGGAATTCCTCAAACGTGACTATTTAGCTTTTGATTTGACCGAACTGCCGGTAACCGAGGATCTTAATGATCCGGGTGCAGCTTTGCAGGCGGCCGAGGCTAATGCTGCCGCCTGTTACGGGGCAGCGGATGCTATTTTCGTCACTTTGGGATCTTCCGTCGCCATTAAAGCCGTTATCGGCGGTGCCTGCGGACGGCAGGGAACGCTTTTAACCGCTTTGGATGTGCATAAATCGGCGCTGCAGGCTGCGGAACTGCTTGATTTGGGCCTGTTGTTTCTGAACTTGGATGTTATTGAAAATCCTGAAAAGTTACACGATTTATTGCAAAAATATCCGGAAGTTGAAGCTGTTTATCTGACTACTCCCGATTTTTACGGCCATTGTTACGACATTTCCAAAATTGCCCGTGTTCTGGAAAAAACTAAGGTTCTTTTGATTGTTGACAGTGCTCACGGTGCTCATTTTCCTTTCGGTAAAGAGCTCATGCCGGCCGGTGCTATTGAACAGGGAGCGGACCTTGTAGTCTGTTCGGCACACAAGACTTTACCTGCACCTACCCCTACCTCCATTATTCTGATCGGCAAAAAGTTACAGGAAAAGCGACCTGATCTTGACAGTCGCAAAATCAGAAAAATCGCCGCTACTTTCACCTCCACCAGTCCACCTTTAATGCTCGGAGTCGGCCTCGATTACGCTATTTCTTACATGGATCTTTACGGTTATAGTGCCACTTCCGAACTTTTGCAGTTAGTTGATAAATTCATTTCGCAATTACCTGCCGGCTTGAAGCGGGTGGAAATCGGCATCAGCAGTGACAGCAAAGATTTACCGGCTAATCGGAAATCAACGACAAGACCTTTGCATGACCCGCTTAGAATCGTTATCGACTGCGCCGACGTTTGCCCCGGACCTGTGATTGTAAAAGACCTGATGGCTAACAAAATCAATCCGGAAATGGCCGATTTGTGCCGTTTCGTCTTAATTCCTCACTTCGGTCAAACTTGGAGCGATTTTTCCCGGACTTTGGAAGTTCTCAACAAGTTATGCGCAAAATATCGCCAAACTTCTTGGCCGGAAGATTTGCGGACGGAAAATTTGCGGCGTCTGGATCGTCACTATCGCCATCGTTTAACAGTTCCCTCCTTCAGTACCAAGCCGTATCATCCGGCTGCCTGCCTCAATTTAGCTTGGCATTTGGATACAAAGTGGGTGGAAATCGACCAAGCCTGTAATCGGCACGTCGCCGAAGCTCTCATCCCCTATCCGCCGGGAATTCCCCTTTTATGGCCGGGCGATACCCTGAAACTTGAGGATATTGAGCTTTTCAAATCGCTGATCGGGCATTCACTCAATGTCCACGGGACACAAATTAAAGACAATAAAATTTACGTTCCGATTTTGGCTTCCGCCGCCGACGATTTTGAAAGCACTTTAGAATATTAAAATTGCCAAGTTGCAGCGTTACAAAAAAACGAAACAATAAAACCCTTGCCGCCTGAAAAACAGGAGCAAGGGTTTTTACTTATATTGAAATTGTACCGGAATCAGTGACGGCAAACGGAATTGGAACCGGCCTCCTGCTTAGCTAAGAAATAAAAAGTCTTAACCATGGTACCGGTAGCAAACAAAGGCAAATATCCGGCCGCTTGGGACAAATAAGCCGTACCGGCTATATCCAGATGCAACCAGGGAATATTTCCGGCTACAAATTCCCGCACGAACAAACCGGCTGTAATCGTACCGCCCAATCTGCCGCCGACATTCTTAATATCGGCCCTTTTACTCTTATTCATATCCTTGAAGCGTTGAGAAACGGGCAAACGCCAAATCTTCTCATCTGCTCTTTGCGCCGCCTTAACCAGCTCGGCATAAAAATCGTCACTGTCGCTCACAACGCCCGTATATTCTTCGCCCAAAGCCACCAGACAGGCCCCGGTCAAAGTAGCAATATCAATAACTTTAGTAACATGGCAACGGGAAGTCACATAATTAACTGAATCGGCCAAAGTAACCCGGCCTTCCGCGTCGGTATTGGCCACTTCAATTGTTTTGCCCGCCAAAGAACCGATAATATCTCCCGGTTTATAAGAGCTGCCTGAAAGCATATTTTCACAAAGCGCTGTCGCTCCGACCACATTAACAGGCAACTTCTGTTCGGCTATCGCATACATGGCGCCGATAACGGTTGCTCCGCCGGTCATATCCGTAAACATCGTGGACATACCTTCAGTCGACTTAATCGAATAACCGCCGGCATCATAACAGATACCCTTACCCACTAAACCTAAGCGTTCCTCGCTCGCCGGATTACCTTCATAAGTCATCAGCAAAAATTTCGCTTCTCTATCCGAACCTTGCGCTACAGCCAAAAAAGCCTGCATGCCTAAAGCCGCACACTCCGCCTGACTTAAAACTTCCACTTTCACGCCGACTTTTTCCAGTTTTTCCCGAGCAAATTCGCAAACTTTCTCCGGATACATAACATTAGCCGGTTGATTGGCCAAATATTGAGTCATCTCAATACCGCTCATAATATCCCGCATTTCTTGCAAAAGGCTCTGCAACTTCGGCACCTTTTCCGCCGGCACGCTTAAATCCACCTGCAAAGGGAGCTGCTCTTCTTTATTTGTCAAATAATCGTCAAATTGATGTTCTGCCCGCCAAAAGCCTTCGAAGACTGCCTGAGCCGTCAAACCGAGGCACAAATTATCCGGCGCCAATTCCAGCTTAATTGCCTGCAGCCGATGCTTACGGGCACAAAGACCAATTTTAAAAGCCAACAGGCGATAATCATCCACCGTCAACGGCTCCTGCGTCGTTGTTCCGGCGACAAATTTCTCCGTCGCACCGTTAAAATTCGGTTGATAATAAGTTTCGCCGAGTTTGCCGTCAAAGCAGGCACAAGCTTGTAACTTCCGCCCCTCCTGACAAACTTCAAGATGTTGCTTATTTACAAGCTCCACGCTCAGGCCCTGATTTTGATTGAATGTAAAAGTTGTAGTCATGTCAAACCTTCCCGGATGTTTTTCTTCCATTCTAAAGCATTCCTGCCCGAAAGCCAACTGCCCGACGCCAAGTACTGCTATTAATCTTTATGAAGCGCCAATTGAAGCGCCAATTGGAATATCTGATAAATTCCGCTCGTCGGTGCCGACAGCGTTTTATTCTAAAACTATTTCTTCCGCCCCCGGTATAAGCTCAGCGGCATGTGATATAACTGCAATAATTTTGTTTTGTTTTTTCTCTAACAACAGATCATTCAACTGCGTCATAACGTTCACCGCCAAATTATTATACGGCTCATCCAACAAAATCATTTCCGCCTCGGGCTTCAGCAAAGTCACTATAATGCGCAAAAGCTGTCTTTCACCGCCGGACAGTTCCAATAAGCTTTTGTCAACAACCTCAGTCCACGGGGTATTATTAAGCTTCGTAAAAAGGCGTCCGATCTCACACAATACGTTCTGAGAGGTATCTGCAGCCTCTGAAAGATAAATTTGGGCATATGTTCCGACTGAAATATCATAAACAGCTTCATTTTGAAGCAATACGGCAATTTTTTTCGCACGCAGCAAATTAAAATTAATTTCTTCAGCCCGTGTCCGATTGTAAATAATCTCACCGGAATCAGGTTCCGTGTACAAGCCTAAAAGATACATAAACAGCGTTGATTTGCCTATGCCGTTTTTGCCGCGCAGCTCATAAATATGTCCCCGTTTGAAATGCAGATTAAGATTCTTACTGAACAGCAATTTATTCGTTCCTAAGGACTTAATGTTAAAATCCTTTAATTCCAAATCATCTATATTCGTACAGTTTTCGCAGCCGACAACATCATCTGCAAGTTCGTATAATTCAAGCATTCTCATCTTAGCTGCCAGATAAGCCTGATAACTGACTGCCAGTGCAAAAATACCTTCTATATTCTGCCATAACAAACTTAAGTACTGCATAATTGTCGTAAGCAGGCCGATTGTTAACTTACCGGCTGAAACATAGATACCGCCTACAATAAGAATAAATATCTGGGCGAAAAAATTCAGGACAATCTGACCGCCGGAAACTAAATATTTCAGCTTAAAGTTTCTAAAAACAAGCGAAAACAAATGATTTTGTGAGCATATCAAATGATTCTGTTCAAAAGAGCGATTTTCTTTTGCTTTTATTTCTGCAAGGCGTTCATACACGGAATTACAGTCGTTATAAAACTTATTATGCGCCTCACTCAAAATATAAAAAATGTTATACAAAGAATTCTTAAAAAACTTATACAGTACGACATAGATAATCACGATCAAAAATATTAACAAGCTGACTTGCGGCTGAATATAGAATATCGTGAAAATTAATACAAGCAGCGAAAAAGCCATATTTATCATCTGTGGAATTTTCAGCAAAATAAAATCAAGTATACATTCAATATCCTGCTGTACACGGTTGTGCAAATAGCTACCTTCAAAATCGGCAAGCGAGGTCAACTTCTTTCCCAGCAAAGCCTGAATAAAATTAATTTGTGCTGAAGCGCTTTTGTAGGGAAGCAGATAATATTCAAAATAACTTAAAATGTAGGAAAGAACCATCCGAACAAGGAAAAGCCCGATAATAACAGCCGCCCACTTAAGCACAGAATTGACGAAGCTGCCGTCTACCATACTATTAATAATCCGTCCTTCGGCATAGGGCAAAAAGATACTCACGGCACTAACTGCAAGCAAAGATAAAAGCTGAACTGCAAAAAACAGCTTATATTTAACTTTCAGCTTTTTCAGTAAATCTATCGTTTTTTTCCTTAAACAACTCGCTTTATTTGCCACACTAAAACCCCCGTTTTTAATTTGCGACTATAATATCAAATACTTTTGTAGTTGTCAACGCAGATATATCAGCACGGTACAGCCCGATGCTTAAGCTCCCCTACATTTCAGCATAAAAAAACCGCCTCACCCGAAGATGAAGCGGTTAATTAAAGTCCTAATTTCGTCAATTATTCCTTGATGAATTTATCTTCAGCTTTGCACTTGGCTTGAGCTTTGAAGAAAGCGGCAGTTACCACGATAGCTACAACAGCGGCGATAACGATACCGATTATTCTTGCGACTTCCGGTCCTAAAGGACGCATCAAAGCACCCAATCCTTCCGGAGCCAAAATAATGTAATCGACACAAACCAAAGTCATGAAGATAGCCGGAACCAAAGTAATCCAATATCTGCGTTGACGCTTCATCAACCAAACTGAAGACGACCACAGACCGAACATAGCCAAAGTCTGGTTAGACCAAGCGAAATAACGCCAAATAATACTGAAGTCGACTTGGGCCAGAATAATACCGATGACAAAGAGCGGTATAGCAATCATGAAACGATTCTTCACACTCTTCTGATCCATATGTAAAATATCGGCAATAACCAAACGAGCACCGCGGAAAGCCGTATCACCTGAAGTAATAGGAGCTGCAACAACACCTAAGACAGCCAGAACAGATCCAAGTCCACCTAAAGTCATCTGCGCTACTTTATTAACAACTTGCGGAGCCGTACCTGCAGCAGCCAAACCTTGTAACTGGCTTTGCAGACCCAAACCGGCTTTCGGGAAGAGGGTAATAGCGGCAGCTGCCCAAATAGTAGCAACAATACCTTCACCGATCATTGCCAGATAGAAGACACGACCGCCGTCGGATTCTTTCTTGATACAACGACCGATAATCGGCGACTGTGTAGCATGGAAACCACTGATAGCGCCGCAGGCGATGGAGATGCAGAGGAACGGGAAAATATCCAATGTTTTATGATAGTTGAGCTGTTTGAAAACTTCCGTAATTTCAGGAGTGTAATACTTGCCGGTGATATTACCGTAAATCAAAACTACAGAAATACCTACCGCCATAAAGAACAGGCACAAACCGAAAATCGGGTACAATCTTGCAATAATCTTGTCGACGGACATAACTGTTGCCAAGAGGTAATAGAACAAAATAATGACCAACAAAACTCTCAAATCAACAGCGCCGCGTAATAATGTATGCAAAATTTCAGCCGGGGAACGCCAGAAGACGACTGCCACCAAAACCAACAGTACTAAGGACAAAATACGCAAAACATATTTAGCAACCGTACCCAAGTTTTTACCGACAATCTCACCGACTGTAGCGCCATCCTGTCTGACCGACAGCATGCCGGAGAAATAATCGTGAACTGCACCGCCGAAAATACAACCGAATGTGATCCACACAAAGGCCATCGGACCGAATGCAACACCGGCGATAGCACCGAAAATCGGGCCTGTACCGACGACATTCAAGAACTGAATGAACAATGACTTAAATGCACCCAAAGGTACATAGTCAACACCGTCCGGCATTCTGATAGCGGGAGTTTTGCGGGAATCATCCGCGCCGAAAACTCTCTCTACATACTTACCGTAGAATAAATAACCTAGGATCAAAATAACCAGAGATCCAATAAAGGTAAACATAAAGAGCCTCCTAAAATGCTAATCCCAACAGTCTCAAACTGTTTTATGTATAAATTAGCACAATTTGCGAAAAATCAAAGAAAAAACGGCTTTTATCGAATAATTTCGTCTTTTTAATAATTTTTTGCATAATAATTTGTGCAAAATGTAGAATTATTGCAAAAATACTTGCATTTCAATGTGCAACATATACACAAAATGGGGAAAGAGGAATTATTTACTTCTTATTATACACCTTTCACACAACACTGACGCACTGTCACAAACAATTAACTTTCAAGGACCTTCAACGGGACTTACCGCAGGCAGCACACTTCCGGATTTTTCCTCCGACTATTTGCGCGATTTTTATTAAACTCCCCCAAATTCGGCATAATGTGGTATAATTTCGGTCATCATAAATTTTGAAAGAGGTTGGTTAATATGATAACTAAAGAAGAACAGCGACAAATTCGTGAACACAGCTTATCTTTAGCCAAGAAGATAATTGCCGGGCGCAATGTCTTCGACGTTCTGCAGGAACGCGGCTATATTATGCAATGTACAAATGTTGACAGTGTCAGAGAATATTTAGGCACTTCCGGACGTTATCTGTATACCGGCTTTGATCCGACTGCAGACAGTCTTCATATCGGGCATTTTCTCCCTATCATGGTTATGGCTTATGCCCATGCTGCCGGACATCATCCGATTGCTTTAATGGGCGGCGGAACGGGAATGATCGGCGATCCTTCAGGTCGAACCGATTTGCGCAAGGTTCTCACGGAAGAAACCGTGGCCCGCAATGTAGAATGTATTCAGCAACAAATGGGGATTTTGCTCGACTTTGACGACAATGGTGCCGTTTTAGTCAATAACGCCGATTGGCTGCTGAATCTTAACTATATTTCTTTCTTGAGAGATGTAGGTTCACAATTTTCCGTTAACAAAATGTTGACGGCGGAATGTTATAAGCGGAGAATGGAAAAGGGCTTAACTTTCCTGGAATTCAACTATATGTTGTTACAGGCTTACGATTTTCTCAGCCTCTATCGGCGTTATGATTTACGCCTGGAACTGGGTGGTGATGATCAATGGTCCAACATTCTGGCCGGCATCGACCTTGTAAGGCGCAAAGAGCAGCAGGAAGTATTCGGCTGTACCTTCACCCTCTTAACTAATTCGGAAGGCGTAAAAATGGGCAAAACTGCCAACGGTGCCGTTTGGATTAACGAAGACAAGTTCAGTGTATTCGATTTTTACCAATACTGGCGTAATGTCGGCGATCAGGATGTTCTGCATTTCCTGAAGCTCTTAACTTTCACCCCTTTGGATGAAATTAAATCTTATGAAAGTCTGAGCGGTGCGGAATTGAATCCGATTAAAGAGCTTCTGGCCTTCCGCTTGACAGAAATTATCCACGGCACAGCCAAGGCTGAAGCAGCCCGCGCCAAAGCCAAGGACCTGTTCACAGGTAATGCCGCCTCCGGGGCCACCGTTTATGAAGTACAAAATCCGGATTTGAGCATTTTGGATATTCTGCTGCAGTGCAAATTGGTTCCGTCCAAGAGTGAAGGTCGACGTTTGTTCCAACAAGGCGGTATTTCCGTTGATGATACCGTATGTACCGATATTAACGCCAAGTTCGATAAAGACAAATTGGCTTCCGGCATCATGGTTCGACGTGGCAAGAAAAATTTCTACCGCTTCATCAGCAAATAAAAGCGGCTGCAATTCGGCTGTTACAGTCAGTACAATCTTGTATGAAATAACGCAAAAAATCTCTATTTTGTGCAAAATGATACATTTATGTTGGCTTACAGCCGCCGATATTGTATAATATAGACAACAAAAGAGTTTACCTTAATCGGTGACCAATCAGAAACAAGGGAGATTATATTTATGCTCAAATTAATTGTCGGTGTTAAAGGTAGCGGCAAAACCAGTCGCTTGGTTGATGAATTGAACACGCATGCTCGCGATGCTGAGCGCAATGTTATTTGTATAGAGCGCGGCAATCGTTTGGATTTGTTAGTTAAGCATCACATTCGTCTGATTGATATCAGCGAGTATCCTGTTAATTCCCTTGACCAACTGTTAAGTTTTATCGCCGGTATGAACGCCCGTGATTATGATATCACCCACATTTTTATCGACAGCATCTGCAAAGTTGCCGGTGTTAAGATTACTGAAGTCAATTTGACTGAATTTGTTGAGAAATTAGCTGCCTTATCCGATCAGACCAACACCACAATCTACGGCATTGTCACGACCGATATAACAACTTTGGATCCGTCTTTGAAAAAATATGTAGTGGAATAAGCTGCAAATTCGGGCCTAGAAGCGATCGCCGAGCTCAATTGAAATTGAGTAAAGCGGTCGTTTTTTAATATGAGGCAAATTAAGTTATAATTAAATAAAAGGATTTCAAAGAAAGGCGAATGTGCAACATGGCGGAAGATAACAAGCAAGATAAGCCCAAAACGAATAATCCGGCGTTGGCTTATGAAAATATCGCCTTTGACAGCCGCAAGTTCCTGGCTGCCGATACCGCTGCCGCTGTCGACAAACAACACAAGCCCGAACAGGAAGCCGACGTTAACGCCACCGCTTCTTTAAGCGCTGAAGACAAAAGCGAATTTTATCTTGCCGATAAGAAATTGATAATTCTTCGAATTCTGCAGGATTTGCCGAATCTCGACAACAGCGAACTGTGTAACTTATGCCTGAGCAGCATTTATTTAGATTATTTCACTTATGCCGACTGTCTGGCGGAATTATGCAACAGCGGCCTGATTGCAAAAAATGCCGGCAAATATCGGTTGACAAATGCCGGTCAAAACGTTCTACGCAGTTTATACGCCACTTTGCCGAAAGCAGCGCGTTCAACTTTAGAGGAAATTATCCGCAACGCCAAGCTGTCTCGCTAGTGCCGTAAGTAATTATCACTACTTAAAACTTATGGATTTTCCTTTTTTGGCAAGTTCCGCTGAATGGCGATAGAGCACAATTTTACGGCCCAACGCGATAACTACTTCCGCCTGCACCGCCGCGGCGATATCCTGTGCCAATTCTCTAATATCGCAAGCCAAGGAGCGCATCACATTCAGCTTAATCAATTCCGTATTGCGCAACATCCCGTCAACCTGTGCAATATTTTCTGCTGCCAGGCCGGCTTTGCCGATTTGACAATTGGCTGTTAAATCATGGGATAATTTAATTAAATAGGCTCTTTCTTTACTTGTCATAACTACTTCTTTCTTTTTAAGTTAAGGAATATATTCAAATTCCAAATCTTCCATAATTACCGTGTCGCCTTCTTTTATACCGGCGGCAATTAAGGCTGCATTAACCCCGCGTTTTTCCAGCATTTTCTGGAAATAGCTCATGGACTGAGTATCATCGAAATTAATGGAACGCAAGAAGCGATCAAGCCAGGGCGCTTCAACATGATAGCCATAATCGTCATGCCGTACACGCACATTTTGTTGATCCAGATTATAAACTTTCTCAACTTCCGTTTCCTCTTCCGGCAGAACCGCTTTGACAGTCGGCATTTTCTTCAACTCTCTATTCATCGCATACAAAGCTTCTTTTGTCCCCGACTGAATCGGCGCACAAATCGGCAGAACCGTATTATACCCTGCCGTCTGTAATTTTTTCGTTAAAGCGGCAATCTGTTCACTTGTCGCCAAATCCGTTTTATTCAGTAAAACAATTTGCGGCCGGTCTTTTAAGTCACTTCTGTATTTGACCAGTTCCTCGTTAATAATTTGGAAATCCTGCCACGGATCGCGGCCCTCGGAGCCTGAAGCATCCAGGACATGAACGAACAGACGAGTCCGTTCGATATGTTTCAAAAACTGATCACCTAAGCCCAATCCTTCGCTCGCACCTTCGATCAAGCCGGGAATATCGGCCAGGACAAAGCTTTCTTCTCCTACTTGTGCGATTCCCAGCTGCGGCTCCAAAGTCGTGAAATGATAATCGGCAATTTTCGGTTTTGCTTTGGTTAGAACCGACAGCAACGTCGATTTGCCGACATTCGGCATCCCGATTAAAGCGACATCGGCCAGGAGTTTAAGCTCCAATTGGATATTACGTTCTTCGCCCCGCGCACCGGCTTTGGCAAAGTTCGGCGATTGTCTGGTCGCAGTAGCATAGGCAGTATTACCTACTCCGCCGCGGCCGCCTTCCGCCGCCATCACTTTTTGGCCGTCCCGCACAATATCGGCAATTACATGCAGATCGTCGGCATCTTTGACAATTGTTCCCAAAGGTACACGAATATAAAGGTCTTGCCCTTTCGCTCCGAAGCACTTGCCTTTACCGCCCATTTCGCCGTTCATCGCCACATAGCGGCGCTTATAGCGGAAATCCTGTAAAGTTCGTAAATTGGCATCTCCGACGAAGTAAACATGACCGCCACGGCCGCCGTTACCGCCGTCCGGACCACCTTTGGGGATGTATTTGCCGCGATAAAAAGAAATTCTGCCGTCGCCCCCGTCACCTGAGCGGATCATAATTTTAGCTTCATCAATAAACATAGGTCCTCACAATATACTTTCAAATTAATTCACATAGACAGGATATGAAAAAAGAGCCTGTTTCCGGGCAGGCTCTTCTTACTTCTTCAGGTGTTGCAATTAAGCTTCAACCGGATAAACGCTGACCTTAGTATGGTTGCGTCCCGAACGCTCATAAGCGACCTTACCTTCAGCTTTAGCAAATAATGTATCATCACTGCCGCGACCGACATTGGTCCCCGGATAAATCTTGGTACCGCGTTGTCTGACTAAGATATTGCCTGCCAAAACAAACTGTCCGTCACCGCGTTTGGCACCCAAACGTTTGGAATGAGATTCACGGCCGTTACGTGATGAACCGACACCTTTTTTAGATGATAATAATTGTAAATTCAAATTCAAAATCATGTTGCTACCTCTTTCTGTTGGAATTAACGGTAATTACTTGTATATAATTACCGGCTTTAGCTTGTTCACTCCACTCTATCTGCTCCAGACCCAAGCAAAAACTGCGTAACAGAACTTGACTCAGCAATAATTGTTTCGCCGACAATTCGGATAAGGGAGGTAATTCGCACATTATATCGCCGCTTGCTAAGCGATACTGTAATGTTGTAATCTCCGCCAAATCGTCCAATGACGTTATGCAGGTTGCTGCCAGTGTTGTAACTGCAGCGCATATTATGTCCTGCCCGTACTCAGCCTGATCCGCATGGCCGCTTATACTGAATGATTTAATCAAAGTATCTGCAGCCGGCAAATAAGCTTTTCCGGCAGTAGCGAACAGGAAACTGATTTCCGCTACCTGCGTCGGCGTAATTTTGCTTTCAAAGATCGTTTGTAACTCAAGTTCAACTTGAATCATCTCATCACCGCAACTTAAAGTGTGATGTTCTCGATATGCAGACGTGTGTAAGGTTGACGATGACCTTGTTTACGCTTACTTCTCTTCTTCGGGGTATAGCGCATAACATAAATCTTCTTGTTTCTACCTTGCTTAACTACTGAAGCAACAACCTTAGCGTTCCGTAATTGATCCTGTAAATGTAAACCGTTCTCATCGGAAACAGCCAATACCGGTAATTCTACATTCTTGCCGGCTTCCGCTTCCAACTTCTCCACAAATACATCTTCACCTACAGCAACTTTATACTGTTTGCCACCTGTTGCAATAATTGCGTACATGTTATTTCCTCCTGTCTTTTTCAACAGACTCGCTGCCTGAGGCTCTTAGTTCACTAAGTATTAGTTGCCTGTTACATGCGGTCAATCTCTTGGATGATAACATTTAATCGCAGCATTTGCAAGGGCTTTGTATTAGTTCAAAAAGAAACCGGATTTAAGACTGCAAGAAAAAGCAGATTTCCGTTAAAATAAATAAAGAATAAATATTTCAGATAGGAAATCTGCTATATGTTATTTTACACGGAAATTTATCAAACTGCCGGTGTAATGCCGGAAAAAGATTTAGTTAATTTACGCAAAAAGGAAGTCGTAAAATTACGCTTGGAAAGCCTGAAATTCCGGAACGAATACGGTTTAAGAGCGGCAATAGCACATGCGAATGTATCAAGATCAACTCTATATGCTTGGCGTAAGAGCTTCACAGTCGGCAAAAAAGAAAGTAAACAAAGGCCGTTCAGTTTAAAAAATTTAGATCCGCAAACTACCGGACCTAAGCACTGCAGAGGACGAAAATGGGAGTATGTGCTAGAATACCTTAAACGGATTTCTTAAGTCCGGAATGTATTGAACTAATACACCGATATTGCAAAAAAGTCTGAAGTCGCTTAGCATTAAGCCTTTTAACTATAAACCTCGCTAAGCCCTAGCCTTGCACAAAATGTACGAAAACGCTGCAACAGGCTGCAAGTACAGTAAAAATCAGCAAAACGTTATCTTGATTCAGTGCGATTTGCAAAGAAGAAGGACCACTGATTCTGTATTATTTCTAAAAAACTCAGTCTCCGTTTTTATACCTCTGAGGATTGTTGTAACTCATCAATACCACCCCCTAATCAGTTATTGCTGTTAAATGTTTTTCTTTTATTTTTGAATTTAATTATTACAAAGACCAAAAATTCAATTATTACAAAAACAAAAATTGATCCAATAATACAGCCTACCCATATTAAAAAACCACGAGAACTACTTAATTCACATTTTGTTTTTGCACTCATATCTTTCGTAATCCTCAGCATAGATTGTTTTCGAAGATACTCACCTAAAAACTCACCTAAAAACAATCCACAAACATTTCCTAAAGCCATTGAATATCCTAACTTCTTTTTAACCAAAGTCAGCAAAATTGCAATTAGCCCTAATCCAATGTAAAAAAACTTGTTATGCTCTATCCATTGAAATAAATAATGCGAATTAGTTAATATTCCCAAAAAAGCATATGCAAAAATCCAAGAAAATAACGGAATTAAAAAACTTGTTTTTTTATTTCTATTCATTTAATTCACCCAATATTTCGTTGCTGAGATCCATACTGAACCGGAATTAACTTTATAAAAAATGTCAATAGTATTATCCCAACCATTTACAATTCTCATATAATCACCACCACTATTATACTGTCTATATCCTACTGCGAGTATCCAATGCCAATTAAAAATACCATCAGCTAAAAGAACCACTTGTATTTCATCGTTGTCTGCTGCCGATTTCATATTACTAAAATCATCTACAGAAGATGATGATAGAGAGTATCCTCTGTCTTTGAAATATTGCTTTGTTCCCTCGGCAATCATCATAACCGGTCCGTTTCCTATAATTTTATGAACTGCTTTAAAAGTATCTATTTCGCTGTTGTTGATTTTTAAATTATTATATCCTCTATTAGCATAATATAAGGCAATATTTGTAGCCGCTGTAGCACCACAATGCTTATCTGCCAAGTGCGATGTATCAGACATGGTTATCCAACTTGTTGAAGATGCACTTGTAATTGTTTGAGATGAATATGTTCCTGATGGCATATCTCCCCAATCGATAAATCCATAGTCTCCATCTCCTCTAGTAGTTCTATTACCTTTTATCATTTCCGATTTTTTTACGGTAATTTCGTCATGCAATTTTAAATCCGTTTCTAATAATTCCGGATAAAAATCATAAAGATTTTTTTCACTTTTCAAACTTCTTTCAACATAATTGTTGGAGTAAATATCAACCGGGTTATTATAAATCACTTTCTGTTTATCATTAACAATTTTTTAATATCTTTTTTGTCCCCTCGCCCATATTCGATCAACGACGGATTCAATTTGTTATTATTTACAACAGCATAACCTGTTGGATTGAAAGAAACATAAAAAGCTATTAAATTTTCATCACTATCAAATAAAGGAACTATTTTTTTACTTTTGATCCACTCGGTAAAATATCATCTTCAGGATTATCTGAATTCAATTTTATAGCAGCTGCAAAAGCTATATCAAATTCGTTCATATTTTTATCTAAATCAACATCATTATTATTTTCTTTAGCAAAAACGCTAACACTCATCATTAATATAAATGCCAAACCTAACGATATAATTTTTTCATAATTAAAGCCCTCCCTCTGTTTTAGTAATATTACTATAAGGCATTTTTAAGCTCATTTTTATTGTGAAACTCAAAAACTTTATCGCCATTTTTATACCTCTGAGGATTATTGTAGTTCATCAATACCACCTCCTAATCAAATAATACGGCCAAATAATTAAGTTGTTTTTAAGCAGTTCTGACACTTGTACGTTTCTTCTCCCTCCAAGTCAAAAACCTGATATATACAAACACCTAAAACATTTGCAATCTCACTTGCCACTTTTAATGACGGTGACTCAGATTCTCCGTTTTTTCAATACCTACCCAAAGGCTTATATATTGCCTTGTTATATTCAATTCTTCAACTAATTCTTGCTGTGTTATTCTTTTATTCTATTTTTAATATTATGGGAATCTCATTCTTTTAGTTAAGTATACCGCTTATGATAAAGTTTTGCAAGTATATATTTCATTTTTTGCTATTAATCTATGATAATTTCACCCCTGTAACTAACCAATTAAAATTTCACCCTCCCGTGTAACGAACAATTGCCGGGAAATTTCCGCCGTTCTGCCGATCGGCTGAGCAGGGCAACATTTTTAGCAAGAAAAAACAATTGTAAAGCTTGTACCGACACCCGGTGTACTATCGAGTATAATTTCGGCAGAGTGCAATTCAACGATATGTTTGACTATTGCCAGACCTAAGCCCGTACCGCCGGTTGCCTTGGAGCGGCTCTTATCTACACGATAAAAACGTTGGAAAATTTTGCCCTGTTCCGTTGCCGGAATACCTATGCCGTTATCTTTGACAAGCAACTTCTGTCTGCCTTTATCAGTGCCGACTTTTATCAACACATATCCGCCCGGTGAATTGTAGAAAATGGCATTAACAACTAAATTATCTACCAATTCCTTCAACATTTCCCGATTGCCGTGCACAATACATTTTTCCAATTGCAAATTCAGCTTAATTTTATGTTGTTCGGCGTTAAGTTGCAGGGTATTCAGAGATTCCTCGACAATTTCCGCCAAATCCACCTCGTTAAATAAGGATTCGCGCTCACTGCGATCTAATGCCGCCAAGCGAATAATATCGTTAATAAGTCTAAGGAGGCGAGCAGCACACTTTTGTATTTCATGATAAAAATGCATTTTTTGTTCCGGCGCGACCATGTTTGCCGCCAATAATTCAGCATATCCGGAAATAGCTGTCAGCGGCGTTTTTAATTCGTGCGAAACATTGGCCGTGAAATCCTGCCTGTCTTTGGCTGCTGCCAATATTTCCATATGTTGAGTTCTGATAATATCACTGAACGGCGCTAATTCTTTGTAAGGGGCCTGAAAATCTTTATCAGTTATGTTCCGCGCCATGGCTTCAATCGGTTTAATCAGCTGAGTTGTCAGCATATGTGATAAAGCGATGCAGACAAGCAGAATCAGCAGCAAAATAAGTGCAATTATCGGTATGACCGAGATAATAATTCTACCTATGCTTTCATATTCTGCGGCTAAACGTAAAATCGTGCCGTCAGCTAAGCGCAAAGCATAATAAAAAGTGTCCTTATTTAACGTACTGGAATATCGAACAGCTTGACCTTCGCCTGTCCTGCAGGCCGCTTTAACCTCTTGTCGATCAGCATGATTGCCGAGTCGGGCCGCTGCAAAATCATTGTCGAATAATACTCTGCCGTCGGTACCTATCCAGGTTATGCGTAATGATTGGCACAAATCTTTAAGTTCATTACACCGTTCAACATGCTCAGGATCGGTAAATAAGTCACTGCTTTGCAAAAGTTGAGCATTCAGGCGCAAGTCCTTTTTCACTTGTACTTGCAGCAGACGATAATACACGCTGATCATAGCAATGACAGTAGCTGCAATTGCCAGAATAGCAATACCGATTAGCCGCAAATTGATTTTCTGTTTCATTTGATAACGTAGCCCACATTTCTAACTGTACAAATTCGGCCGCCGTAGCTGCCCAGCTTTTGTCGCAATGTTTTTATATGCATATCGAGAGTGCGTGAGTTCAACTCATGCTCAGTTCCCCAAACCTTATCCATCAAAGTATCGCGGCTTAAAACAATGCCTTTGTTAGCCAAAAGAAAATAGATCAATTCAAATTCTTTATAAGTCAAATCGACCAACTTACCGGCGATCGCAAGTTCGCGTTTGGCACTATTAACAGTCAAATCATCCAGCTGCAGTTCAACAGCCGACTTTTTCTGTGTCCGGCGTAACAAAGCCTTAACCCGAGCCAGTAATTCCAGGACTGAAAACGGTTTTTTGATATAATCATCCGCCCCGTTTTCCATACCTTTGGCCAAATCAAGATCACTTGTTTTAGCTGTCACCATAATTACCGGCAAACTTGCTGTCGCTGCCTCTCTTCGCAGCTTTTTTAAGATGGCATCTCCCGGCTCATCAGGCAGCATAATATCAAGCACACAAAGTTCCGGCTGTAATTTTTCCAATTGGCGATAAAAATCAGTTGCACAGGCAAATTCCCATACTTGGTGTCCGGCGTTCAACAGCGCAAATTTCTCAATCTCACGAATATTATCATCATCCTCTACGATATAAATAAGCGCCATTTTTTCACCTCTTCACCTCTTTTGTTTTATTATACCTGATCGGTATCGGCATCGACAGATTCAGTGGTTTGTAAAGCGTAAATTACCCATTCGGCAATATTAGTGGTATGATCCCCGATTCTTTCCAAATATTTAGCTACCAGCAATAAGTCGGCGGCGTCTTCGCCTTCTGTCTGCCGATTAGCAATTGAGCGGATAATATCAGCCTTAGTAACGTTAAACAATTCATCTACCACGTCATCGTAAGCAATAACATCATGCGCCATGGCAATATTTCGGGTAACATAAGCCTCGATACCGGCGTTCAACATCAGCATCGTTTCCGTGGCCATTTTACTGATATGCGGAAATAGATCAATCCGACTGTTTTGGCCGAGCAAAATCGTCATTTCAGAAATATCGGCAGCATGATCGCCGATGCGTTCCATATCCGTGACCATTTTCAAAGCCGCCGTCACCAACCTCAAGTCTTTGGCCACCGGTTGTTGCTGAATTAAAAGGTCAAAGCAAATATTTTCAATTTGCTTTTGCAAATGATTGATAATTGTATCAGCTTGCATAATTTGCTTCGCCGATTCCACATCTTTCCCGACTAAAGCTTTAATCGCCAAGGTGATTGATTGTGTAACCTTCTCGCCCATTTCAACAATTTTATTATTTAATGTCTGCAATTGCTCTGTAAATTTACTGCGCATAATCTGCCTCGTATCTTTTTTCACTTTATTTGTCTCAGCCGAAACGACCTGTAATGTAGTCTTCCGTCCGCTTGTCCTGCGGATAGGTAAAGATGTGTTTTGTCTTACCGTATTCCACAATTTCACCGCTTAAGAAAAAGGCTGTATAGTCCGAAACCCGTACAGCTTGTTGCATATTATGGGTCACAACCGCTACCGTATACTTTTGCTTCAATGTTTGCATGAGTTCTTCTATTTTGGCGGTCGAAATCGGATCAAGTGCCGATGTCGGTTCGTCCATTAAAATGATTTCCGGATCAACCGCTAAGGCTCTTGCAATGCAAAGGCGCTGCTGCTGACCGCCTGATAAACCGGAAGCGGAGGTATGCAATCTGTCTTTGACCTCTGTCCAAAGCGCCGCTCCCTGTAAGCTCTTTTCTACAATCTCATTAAGTTGTCGCTTGTCTTTAATTCCATGTACCCGCGGTCCATAGGCTACATTATCAAAAATGCTCATGGGAAAGGGATTGGCTTGCTGAAACACCATGCCGACTTTTTTACGCAAATTGCTCAAGTCGATGTTTGAGTTATAGATATTGACTCCGTTTATCAGCACTTGACCGGTAATTTTAACATTAGCAATCAGATCATTCAGACGATTTAAGGTCTTGAGAAAGGTCGATTTGCCGCAACCTGACGGACCGATAAAAGCAGTGATACTTTTTTCAGGAATGGTAATATTCACCTGTTTCAGCGCCTGAACGGCACCATAATATAAATTCAAATTATGTACAGATATTTTATCAGTTTGCATTTCATCATACCTTTCGTTTGCTAATTAAGTGTTTAAGCAGAATTTTTATTAATAAATTACTTGCCAAACTGAGACATAACAAAACTGCTGCTATCCCGAAGGCCGTAGTAAAATCGCCTTCAGCGGTAGCGGATAAATACATTTGTATGGTCAGCGTCCCTCCCGATTGCCAAGGCTTATGCAACAGAGCCGCTAAATTTTTAGGTAAAAATTTGGCACTGCCGGCTGTAAATAATAAGGCCGCCGATTCACCGATAATACGTCCGACGGCTAAAATAATGCCTGTTAAAATACCCGGAAGAGCAGCGGGTAATAAAACTGTCCGTATCATATGCCATTTGCCGCTGCCTAAAGCAATTGCCGCACTGCGATACATAGCCGGTACTGCTTTCAATGCTTCCTGGGTATTTCTCGTCAGCAAAGGTAAAATCATCAAAATCAGGGTCAGCGCACCGGTTAATAAAGAATAACCCAGTCCTAATTTTTCTCCGAAAAACAGCATTCCGAAGAGGCCGAAGATAATCGAGGGTATACCGGCCAATGTTTCCGTGGCAAATTCAATTAACGCAACTACCTTGCCCCGTTCGGCATATTCATTAAGATAAATCGCACTACCTATACCTAACGGCACGGCTATTACCATAGTTAAAATAATAATCAGACAGGTATTGACAATATTCCCGGCTATACCGACTTTTCCCGTCAGTACACTTTTTACACCGGTCAGAAATTCCCACGTAACTGTCTTGCTGCCGCGCCAAAATACATAGAGAATTATTCCCGCCAACAGGAAAACGGTAAAGGCTGCACAGAGATAAACTAATATACGCAACAGATAATCCTTCTGTTTTCGACCGTTGAGCGCTGTCATACATTCACCTTTTTCCTTGCTCGCAACAAAGCAAAATTCACTAATAAAATAAATACATAAAGAATAAGACCGACTGTAAACAGTACCCGGCGATGCAAACCGGAAGCATAACTCATTTCGCTGACTAATTGTGTAGTTAAAGTACGTACCGAATTAAAGGGCAGGGGGAAATTAACAGTGCCTCCGGCGACCATATTAATTGCCATCGCTTCACCCAAGGCTCGACCTGTCCCTAAGACAATTCCGGTTAAAATCCCGGATTTTGCAGCCGGAATTACAACCCGAAATATTGTCTGTTCTTCGCTTGAACCCAAGGCCAAGGCTGCTGCACGTAAATTTGCCGATACTGAGCGTAAAGAAGCGGTACTGACACTAATTACAGTGGGCAAAATCATAATTGCTAAGACAATTACAGCTGCCAATAAATTTGCTCCGCCGGTAAATTGATGCGTTTTATCACCGGCAAAGCAGACTTTTTCCAGTTTGTATAAGCACGGATTAAGCAGAATCATGCCCAAAAGACCATATATAACTGACGGCACGGCAGCCAGCAGTTCCACAGCATCGGCAACGATTGCCGCCAACATTTTATTAGCCATTTCGGTTAAAAAGACAGCCGTCAACAAAGCAATAGGCACAGCGATTACTACAGATAAGCATGTAGCGAGCAACGAAGTTAAAATTATATATTGCACACCGTAGGCAGGCTGCGCTGCAGTCGGCTGCCAGACTGATTGTCCCAGCAAATTACCGATACCGACTTCCTTAAAGGCCGGGATGCCTTTCAGCAGGAGATAAATACTTATTGCCATAACTGCAAATATAGCCATTGTCGCACAGAGCAGACAGACTGCAGCTGCCGAGCGTTCAATAATTTTTTCTTTACGCATTATCTGCTCCTACTTACTCCGGAATAATCAAACCGACTTTTTTAATAATTTCTTTACCGGCGGGCGATTGTACATATTTGAACCAAGCTTGTACCGCCTCATTCTGAGCGCTTATTTCACCTTTTGTCGCCATAACAAAAGGCCTTTGCAATTTGTATTTGCCGGCCGAAATCTCCGCTTCCGTCGCCGAGACACCATCCAATTTGAGACTGTTCACCGTTTTGTCAACAACATCCAATGACACATAACCGATAGCTCCCGGCGTTGCTGCCGTTTTTGCTAATACCGCTCCGGTAGAATCCAGCTCCTGCGCGTATTTGCAATTATTTTTAATTTTGAGAATTTCTTCAAAAGCATCTCTCGTACCTGAGGCCGCCTCCCGTCCGAGAACTATAATTTGCTCATCCTTACCGCCTAATTCCTGCCAATTTTTTATTTCACCCTTATAGATTTTTACTAACTGTTCAGTTGTAATATTTTTGACGGGATTTTCTTTATTTGAAATCACGGCAATACCGTCAATGGCCACAATATTTTCTACCAAACCTGCAGATTTTTCAGCTGCTTTCAAAGGCCGGGAAGCATTACCGATTTTAACTGAACCGGCGGATAAAGCCTCCAAACCGGCGCCTGAGCCTGTATATTCAACCGTGACTGTCAGCTGCGGATTGGCAGTCATAAAGCTGTCTACCAGCGCATCACATAATTTCTGCATTGAAGTTGAACCGGCCAATGTTACAGTGCCGTTTACACTTTTGCTCTTCCCGGAGCTTGCAGATTTGCTGCAGGCGGTGGTTGAACCGGCCACAAGTCCTAAAATCAGTAGGATGCTGATCAATGTTTTTTTCATACATTATCCTCTTTCTCAAAAACGTTGTGCAAAGTTTTTTGTTTTGCAGTTTTAGGATAAGCAGTCTATGTAAAGTCTGAACTTCGCCTTATGTAAAGTACAGGTAAAATTATCGGGCGGAAATTGCGCCAGTCAGACAACTTCTTGCCAAAATGTGACTTAAACTCTGGACCGTTCTGTAAACATAAGTTAACATAAGCGAATTACATTTTTAGGAGTATTTATGCTGCATAAATCATTAAAACTTAAAGTTTTTCCCCTGCTGACCGGCATTTCACTTTTCTGCCTGTCACTTAATTTTTCTCCGCTTACACCACAGGTAGCTGCCGCCGCAACACCGGTAGAACTGAACGAGACAAATTTCCCGGACCCTATTTTCCGCGACTATCTCAAAGAAACCTTTGACTTTAATCGCAACAATATAGTTGACGTTAGCGAAATGAAGTTTGCTAAAAAAATCATGCCGAACGAAGATCTTCGTCCTCAAATTAAAAGCGTCAAAGGCATCGAATTGTTTCCTGAACTTGATACTTTGAATATTAATGACAGTCTGATTGACACTATTGATATCAGTCAAAATCCGCAGCTTAAAGCCTTGGATATCAGCGATACCGGCGTCAGCAGTTTGGATGTCACCCATAATCCTGATTTAAAAATCCTGAAATTAGAACGCACAAAAGTAAATAAAATCGATTTGACGCATAATCCGAATTTGCAGCATCTTTATTGTCTCGTCGCTCCCGTTACCGAACTTGATTTAAGTCAAAATCCCGAATTACAATTTTTAGATTGTAGCGGCACTTCTATAAGTAAGTTGGACCTCAGTCATAATCCGAAATTGCATTCCGTTCATTGCAACAACACGAAAATTACCGCCCTTGACCTCAGTCATAATCCTGATTTGGTAAGTTTGTTCTGTGAATATAATGCCATCAGCGCTCTGGATTTACATGCCAATACGAAATTGGGGAACTTACGTTGTCATTACATGAATTTAGCCGAATTGGACTTAAGCGCCAATTCGAATATCAATGATAATAATCGTTATTATCGCCAAACTTTACCGCAAAAAATGCAGGCAACATTAAAAGACGGCGCTTATACTTTTGATTTACGCGCTGCCGGCATAGATATTACCAAGATTAAAAATTTAGGAATTATTCCGGCAAACAGCCCGCATTTTGAAAACGAGCCGAATGAAGCTGCTGTCCTCAATAATTTGCCTCAAGGTGTTACTTATGCGAAAGATAGCGGTATTTTAACTGTAAGTGAAGCGGCGGCGAAGAATTTAGCCAAAGTTACTTACTTAAGAGATGTTAACAATCCGCTTTACACGCTGCCTATGGATGTAAGTATTAACCTCGAATATATTAATCCCCAAAAGAAGCCCCAACCGCAGAACCCCCAGCCGCAGCCCCAACCTCAACCTGAACAGCCTGAGCCGAAAACAAAACCGACGGCAGAACAGAATCTACCACTTGCCTTTGACCCTTCGACGCAAGCTGCAGGCAGTCAGATATCTACCGGCGCACCCAAAGTTCAGCGCAATAATTTACAGAAAGACAAATTCCAAGTTGCCAAAACAGGTGAACTTGCAAGCCAAGGCAGCGGCATCATCTGCTTAATTTCTTTGGCGGCGCTTGCTTTCGCCGAATTAAACAAAAGAGCAAATTAATAGTAGGTTATAAGCTCACAATATTTGCATTTAAGGCGCTTTTTTGCTTGACCCTCCGCTTGCTTTGCGCTATCATAACAAAATAATTGTTGAAAATGTTGCAGACGTAGAAGCTCCTATTCTCTCTTTAGGTAATAGGAGCTTTTGGTGTGTATTTGCCGAAACTGAAATTACAGAAAGGTAAGGTTTAAGGATGGCTAAGAATACCAAATATATTTTCGTAACAGGCGGGGTGGTCTCGTCCATAGGTAAGGGCTTAGTTGCCGCTTCTTTGGGCAGATTGCTCAAGAACAAAGGATTGAAGGTAACAATGCAGAAATTCGATCCTTACATCAACGTTGATCCGGGCACCATGTCCCCTTATCAACACGGTGAAGTTTATGTCCTGAATGACGGTACCGAAACGGATTTGGACTTAGGTCACTACGAACGCTTTGTCGATGTGCGCTTAAATAAATTTTCCAATGTAACTACCGGTAAGATTTATTCCGAAGTTATCGCCAAAGAACGGCGGGGCGACTATTTAGGTTCAACAGTCCAAGTTATTCCGCATATTACCAATGCCATCAAAGAAAAAATCTTACGTGCCGGTGAGTCTAAAAATGCTGATGTTGTCATTACGGAAATCGGCGGCACGGTCGGAGATATTGAGTCACAACCGTTTATCGAAGCTATCAGGCAATGGAAAAAAGACGCCGGCCCCGATAATACCTGCTACATTCACACAACCCTCCTGCCTTATCTGCACGCGGCCGGAGAATTAAAAACCAAACCGACGCAGCACTCGGTGAAAGAATTGCACTCGCTCGGTATTCAACCTAATCTGCTGGTTGTCAGAACAGAGCATCCGATGCCGGAAGGCATGCGCGAGAAGTTGTCCGTATTTTGCGATGTAGAACCGGAAAATATTATTGAAAATCGGGATGTCGATACAATTTACTCGTTGCCGTTGGACTTACAGGCACAACATTTTGACGATAAAGTATGCAAAATTTTAAACTTGGAAGGTCTGCCGCAAGCTGATATGACTTTCTGGTCCGATTTATCCAAACGCGTATTCAATCTTAAGCATAAGGTTAATATTGCACTGGTCGGTAAGTACGTTTCTTTACAGGACGCTTATTTGTCCGTAGCTGAAGCTTTGAAGCACGCCGGCTATCAACACGATGCGGAAATTCATATTGATTGGGTACCGGCAGAGGAAATTACAGCGGCTAATGTCGCTTCCCGTCTGGCTCAGGCTGACGGTATTCTCGTACCCGGAGGTTTCGGAGTGCGCGGAATTGAAGGTAAAATTCAGGCCATCCGTTATGCCCGGGAAAATAACATTCCTTTCATGGGTATCTGTTTGGGTATGCAGTTGGCAAGTATCGAGTTCGCCCGCAACGTCTGCGGTTTGAGCGATGCCAATTCGACGGAAATGGATGCAGAGACTCACGCTCCCGTTATCTCGCTCATGGCTAATCAGGAAGATATTAATGAAATGGGCGGTACGCAACGTTTGGGTGCTTATCCTTGTGTCTTAACAGCCGGCACTTTGGCTTCCAAGCTCTATCAAACAGCTGAAATTACCGAGCGGCATCGTCATCGTTACGAATTCAACAACGCTTTTAGAGATACTTTAGCCGAACACGGCATGGTTTTCTCCGGCACTTCTCCTAACGGACAATTAGTGGAAATTATCGAATTGAAAAATCATCCTTTCTTTATTGCCAGCCAGTTCCATCCGGAATTCTTGTCCCGACCGAATCATCCGCATCCCATTTTCTTAGGCTTTGTGCAGGCTGCATTGGCTAATAAAAAATAAAGGCATGCGATTAGATTAATCGTTGTAATTAAAGAGAAAGACCATATCGAGCAGATATGGTCTTTTTTGTGTGTTCTAACAGCAGCTTGCAGCTTTCAGCGACGTAACGACTGACTCATTCTGAAATAAGTATGTCTTTTGCCGCGAATAGCCAAAGATAGTGTCAATAAATTCTCAGGATCGGGCATCCGGCCGAACGATCCGTCCCCTAAATGGTGGATATCGAAGCCGCAGCGCTTATTAGCCAGCGCAATTTCTCTGATAGTTTGCGCATCGGCACTTTCCTGACTGGTACCGACAACGGCCATCGTCAAAGCGCCTTTAGCCTTAATTTTACGCACCAGAGCGGTTAATTCCGCTTCCCCGACTCCCGGCACTGTCCCGGCTGCCGGTAACAAAATAACATCAGCCCCCGCATCGACAAAGTCCAATACGGCCTGCTCATCCACAACTTTTTCCGCTAAACCGGCAGCGTGCATCTTACCGACAAAAACCAAGCCGGAAAAATATTGCTTCGCCAATTTGACCGCTGCCTTCAGTGAGCTGTTACTGACACCTGTTCCGGGATTACCGGTTAAACAGATAAAATCAGCGCCCTGCTTTTCTGCTGCCTGCAACGTTTCCCGGCTGACTTGCCGGCCCGGCGGCAAGGTAATTAAATCGCTCATCATCCTGAGCTCCTCCGGCCCCGGCACCGTCCCCATCGCCTCCATCGCCGATGCACATCCAACTTGCGCATCGACCGGCTCCAAATTAATGCCTAACGGCATGGACGTCAATTCTTTGAGATAAGCAATCGGATTGCTGCAATTTTCCAAACCTGAAACGAAACGAGTGTTCACATCATACTCATTCAGGATAACCATATCGGCGGCAAAAGCCCGCATAACCTCGGCATTACTGACTCCGGCCAACAAAGGCGCTGCCGTCACCACCGTTTCACCGACGATAATACGTCCTTCACTGGCTAAAATCGCCTGTTTCAGCTCAGCCCCGGCCAATGCTGCAATTTCACTACTGTACGCACTTAATAATCTTTTAGTCACTTAAACCTCATGCTCTCCTAATCGGCAAAAACAATTTTACCGTCAGCGATGGCCTTAATACGGGCCAAGGATTCCAAATGATAACCGGCTTTTCTCAACTTATCGCCGCCGCCCTGGAAGGACTTTTCAATCACGGCACACAAGCCGACAACTTCACACTGCGCCTGCCGACAAAGACTGATCAGCCCCTGCATAGCTTCTCCATGAGCCAGAAAGTCATCGATAATCAGGATTTTCTCCCCGGGCTGCAAATATTTACGGGAAACAACAACTTCCGATACTGTTCCCTTGGTAAACGATTTGACCGCAGCTTTATAAAAGTCATCCGTCATGGTATTCGGTTTAGCTTTCTTCGCATAAACCAAAGGAATATTGCCGTACTCCATCGCCGTCACGGTAGCAATGGCAATTCCGGATGCTTCAATAGTCAAGATTTTATCAACCTTGTCGTTTTTGAAGCGCTGATGAATTTCACGGCCGATTGCCTGAAATAAGTTCACATCCAATTGTTGATTCAAAAAAGAATCAACCTTGACGATTTCCGTCCCGATAACGGTGCCATCTTTAATAATACGGTCTTTTAGTAATTGCATAAGCTCTTCCTTATCTAATAATTAAAAAAGTCGCTGCTTTTCACAGCGACTTTTAAGTTTTTATCAATGACTGATCAATAAGTCTTCTTCAATTCTTCCAAGCTCAAAGCTTCGACATATTGTGCCTTATGATAGCTGCCGAAAGATACAACCAATTGGCAAAGTACTTCCTGGATAGCATCCTCAACCTTTTGCATTACAACTTGAACTTCCGGTTCATTTGTTTCGCCGGTCATGACAACATCGAGAATAGGTGTCAAATAAAGGCGCGGATCGAAAGCCTTGGTGTTGGCCTGCATCAATTCATAAATAGCCTTAACTTTAGGATTTTGCAAAACTTCCGGATGTTTCACCCAAAGTTCGCGCAAGTTACGGGTTGTAGCCATACGGATATCAGTATCGACATTGATCTTGTTAATACCGCCGGCCTTAACTACTGCCTGTAATTGATCCAAAGGAATACCGCCTGAACCGTTGATTGTACCGCCCAATTCATTAATTTCAGCGACAACTTCCTGCGGCACGGTAGATGAACCGTGAGAAACGAGAGAAGCGACCAAGTTGGAGCGCATCAGGCACTCATTAACAGCGATCGGAACTTCTTTCCGTAAAACAATGTTCTTGCCCTTAACAGCACCATGTGCCGTACCGTAGCTGATAGCCAAAGCATCGACACCTGTACGACGAACGAACTCTACAGCATCCAAAGGATTGGTATAAGTTGAGTTTGCAGCCTTAACATGGTCTTCCTGACCGGCAATAACGCCGATTTCACCTTCGACACTGACGCCGAAAGGATGAGCATAATCGACAACTTTTTTAGTAATTTCGACGTTCTCTTCGAAAGGTAAAGAAGAACAGTCAATCATAACTGAAGTGTAACCGGCATCAACAGCAGCTTTACAAACTTCAAAACTGCGGCCGTGATCCAAGTGTAAAACAACCGGAACTGTAGCATTATCGCCGTAACGATGAGCCAATTCCACCAATTGCTTCATGCCCTTTTTCTTGTCTTCCAATGTAGCATTCATGAAGTCCGCTCTACCGCCCATAAAAGCGTTGGCAGCTTCTGCACCTTGCAAGATAGCCGGGCTACGCATAATCTCATGAATTCTGATAGCTGCTTTAACCTGAGCAGCGGAGTTTACATTGAAGCCACCGTAAGCGAAATTACGTTCACGCGCAACTTTAAGTAATGGTTTAAGTGATGTCAGCATTTTAACCTCCAAATATAAGGGATAAATATCTTATCCGCTTATCTATACACACTTATTGTACTATTATTCCCGACAAGTTCAAGTTATCGCCGAGTTTAACATTTACTATTAAATTAAAATAGCCAAAATTACCGGCAGCAGACTGACCAGACAGGAAGCGATTAAAGCGACCAAATCTGCCTGTTTGCTGAATTTAAGACTGCCTTGTCCTCGTAGAGTTTTATCGGTAAACAGCACGATGAACACGAAGCAGAGCGTCTGAAAGATGTTGACCAGACCATCGGAAAAGAGTCCGAAAATCAAGTAAGCCGGAATGAAAACCGAACGCAAGAGCAAAACTGCCGCAACGCTGTTCAAAACCGCCATAAACGGACGTTTCTTGTAACTGGAATAATTGCCCAAAGCGAAGATGCCGATTAACAGCGCAATATGCAAAACTGTTGTCAAAACCGTCATCAGCAAAGTGTACCAAACGCTTTCACCGCCCATCGAGGTGAGCCAGCCGATATTTTTAGATGCTGTCGAACCGTAAATTAAAGATAAAATAAAGTACAGCACGCTGACAGGAACAAAGGCCATTGATTTCGACTGATTGATGAGGCGACATGAGTCTTCCGGGAAATTAGTGAACAGGTTCCTTGCTATTTCCAATAAGTCCTGACCTGATGTCAATAAAGCTCCCACCAGTCCCGTATCGTTGTTCAAAGCCTTCATATAAGCCGGCGGAATGTTCTCTTTGCCGTTAGCCGTTTCTGTTACATTTTCACTGTCCGGCTGTAAATTCGGCTGTGAATTTCGTTGTAAGTCCGGACGTTTAATATTCGGTGTTTGATTGTTTTCGGGCAAATTCTCGGCAACGGAATTATAGTTGTCCGTCTGCGGCATCATTCCCGGCAAATCCGGCATTTTATCAGGATCCGGGATACGGGGCATACGCTCCATGTTATCTTCCGTCATCGATCCGGGTTGATAAAAGCCGCCGACCGGTTGGTATTCGGAGTTTTCCAAGCCGTCGGTAAAATTATCGGCCACATAAGGGAACGGCGCAGCTTGCGGCATCTGTTGCATCTGCGGCATTTGTTCTACCTGCGGCATCTGTTGTACCTGCGGCATTTGTTGCACCTGCGGCATTTGTTGCACCTGCGGCATCTGTTGCACTTGCGGCATCTGTTGCACTTGCGGTATTGACGTCATCGGAGCTTGATTATTCTGCTCAGCTTCAGCCATTTGTACCGGTCGATTAATCGGAGTCCGGTTTGAGACCTGATTAATGCGGTCAAGTTGGTTGGACTGATTAAACATATCATGATTGAACTCGGAAGCATTGCTGCCGTCCGTTGCCTGAGCATAATTAGGCAAAGCCGCCTGTCTGCGCAATGTAGCCTGTCTGGCAGCAAACAATCTGGCGTTATTAGCGCCATTATCTATATCCGGGCGTCGCTTGGGTGAGCTTTGTTCTTCCCACAAACGGAAAGCATCCTCTCTGGCCCGAGCCAACTCCAAAGCCTCTTTATCCTGTGTGTTTTCCGCCGGGCGTGCTGTCCGTTCCTGAGGCAAACTGCCCTGATTATCCGTCACTGCTACCTCCGGATTGAGCGGTTGCCGGCGTGTTAAATGCACAATATTACTCCGATAATCCTTGCCGTTGCCCGAATCCTGTTCCGAATCGCTGTCAAGCGAATCAGGCTGTTCCGCTTGTCTGCTTGCTGTCTGCGCTTCAAGGTGCTTAATAATACCGGGCGCAAAGCTGCGTAAGCCGCCTGCAGTTGTCCCGTTTCCCTGTGCAGCGTCAGAAGTTGCAGCCGATGTCATCGGTGCGGAACTTGCAAGCGGTGCGGCCGGCGCAGACTGAGCAGCCGGCGTGGCTTTATGTGTAAAATTAAGCAAAGTCTGTCGCAATCCCCGGACTTCACCTTCGCCTGACCGGAGGCGATTATCTTCTATAGGCTGAAAACGCTTGGTAGCCGAATCTGTCGGCGCAGCTGTTGTATCGTAGGTATCTTCGACTCGACGAATAGGTAATTTGGCTGCCTGCGGCTCTCTTTGTAAACCCGGTACCGAAGTCTTTCTAATACCGGCAGAAGCAGCCGGCGTTATATCATTTTCATTGTAGCTTTCCATATGCACTCCACACATCACACAGATAAGATAGTGTTTTTTTCATGCCTCTTATATTACACGAAAGTTACACGGGCAACAAGTTATTTTTCAAATTAAAAGCAGATTTTTCCGTCATCGTAACCTCCTGTTTTCCCGAAAAGTCGGGATATAAAACAATTTACATCAAAGCAGAAATAATATTTATCATCTTTTATTGTAATGAAAAAATAATATTTTTCGTTCAGCGAGCTGCCGCATCCGTTCCCGTCCGACTTTGTTATAATATTAAGTTATCATGTGAGTGAAAGGATATGAAAGGATTTAATATATGCAACAATCAGAACAGGGAAAATTATTTTTGAATTGTCAATTAATTTCTCCGGCCTGCAAACCGGGAAATATCGCCTTTAATAGTAAATTAATCATCGCCACGGCCGAAAAAGCTATCGCGGAAAAACGGGCTCTGGCCGTTATGCCGGCTTTGGCTTTAACCGGCGGTTATCTGGAAGATTTACACAATTCCGGCGATATCATCGATCAGGTTCAACATTATTTACAAGACATACTGTTAGCCTCTATCACCTGGCCGACCAATTTTGTTTGTATCTTCGGTACTCCTATTATTACACCGACGGCCCAATATAACGGAGTTGTAGCTATTTGTCACGGTAAAATCGTCGCTACCGCCGCTCAATCGCAGCCAAGCGGCCGTGAGTCGGCGCATTTTGCGCAAGTCTCCGCTGCTGCCGCAGCTTTGCCGGCCTCAAACATCTTTTTGTTGCCGATTTTCGGACCTTATAATCCTTTAAGAATAGAACTTGCAGTCGGTGATGATATTTTCAGTTATCAGCCGGCTGCCTGTAAAGCAAATGTATTAATTCACGTCGCCGATGCTCCCTATAATTACGCTTATGCCGCCAAATTGCAAAAGACTGCCGCCACCTTGGCCGAGAATGCGAAACTGGCTCTAATAAGCGTTAACAGCGGCGCTTTCAGTGCTTCCGACAATTATTTGATGCAGGCAGCTTACAGTGCTTATGAGGGTGATTTGTGTCTGGCAGAAGAAACTCCGGATATCAGCGATTATTTCACGGAAAACTGCTATGCCGACGATAGAAGTGCGGATTACTTGGCCAAGGCCGCTACTCTTTCTTATAAGCATTCCTTAACCTGTTCGTTCTCCGTCCCCCGCCTGCAAGCCTTCTTAAGCTCTAAGGGTGAAGTTCCGGCAGAGACTTGCGCCTGTGACGCTTATTTCGATTTGCATGCACCTGTAAATCGGCTCTTCAATCCGGCACCGTATCTTTTTCAAAGTTATGCCGCTTTGCAGTCCGTTAATTTCCGCGGTTTTGCTCCCTGCTATTCTCAGTCTGCCGATCAGACTGATTTTTACGGCAATTTATGGAGATTGTCAGGTTTGAGTCTGCTCAAGCGTCTGCGTCTGACCCGTTCCCGGGCTTTGGTGCTCGGTTTGTCCGGCGGTTTGGATTCGACGGTTGCCGTTTTATCCTGCTATGCCGCCTGCTTACTCGGTCAGTTACCGACTGATTATATTTATGCCGTGAAATTGCCCGGTTTCGGCAGTAGCGGCGATACTTGCAAACAAGCTGACGATTTGGTTAAAGCTTTAGGGCTGCGTGATTTAACTATCAATATTACAGCAGCCTGTAAACAGCATTTCAGCGATATTGAGCAACCGGCAGGCTGTTATGATGTGGCTTTTGAAAATGCTCAGGCTCGAGAGCGGACACAAATTCTCATGGATAAGGCGAATCAGGTGCACGGCTTTGTGGTCGGGACGGGAGATTTAAGCGAAGAGTGCCTTGGTTTTTGTACTTATAACGGCGATCAGATGAGTATGTTCAATCCTAATATCGGCATTCCCAAGAGCATGATGCCGCCTTTGTTGGCAGCTTTCCCCTCCTGGTTAAAGCAATTTAAGACAAGTGTTTCTTCTACAGCTTTGCAGGCAGCTTTGGAGGCTATCTCCGCGCACGCTATCAGTCCGGAGCTTCTACCTTTAGATGCCGAGGGACAACAGCAGCAAGCGACACAAAAGCAAGTCGGTTCTTATGTTCTGCATGATTTCTTCTTTTATCACTTGGCGGATGCGAATTATTGTACAGACGATTTGCTGACTTTGGCTTATTTAACTTTTTCCCCGGAGAATATTGCCGCACTTGAAAAAAGCGCCTTATCTTTCGCACCTTATTCCAATGTTTTCGCCTGTCGAACTTTCAGTAAGGAAGAAATTAAAGCGACGTTGGCTATTTTCAGCAAGCGTTATATCAGTCAGCAATTTAAGCGTCTGCCTGCACCGGCCGGCTTGAATTTTACGCCCTTCAACTTGACTTCTTCTTGGAAAATTCCGGCAGATTTAGCCTGCAATCCTTTTTTCCATCAGAAATATTAGTAGCGGAGTTGTTTCAAAGACATTTAAAGACGTTTAAGGACATAGGCTGTTAAAGCTTCTTTATCGTTGAGTACAAGGCCTTCAAGTACTGCTGCGTGCAGCTGCTTGAGGGCTTTATTGATCTCCGCCCCCTGCAGTTCCGGCCGATTTTTTCTTAAATCCGCTCCGTTGAACTGCAAATCTTTCAAGCTCCAACAGGTATGTGTCTGCAAGTAATTCTGCCAACTTTTCAAACAGCTGTCCGGAACAACAACGAGGGTAAGTGCGAAAAGCAAGCCGACAGTTACAGTTTCTACGCCATATTCGAGTAACATTTGTCCCCAGGGATAAGTTGCCGTCTGTTCGTTCACATCGGAGACATTAACGGCTTTGCTGATCGTCTGCAATTTTTCCGGTGTTAAAATTTCCAGGCAAATTCCAAGGAAATGCCGCCTTAAGTTGGAAAAGCACAAAATTCGGGCAATTTCCTTGGCGGATAAAGCGTTCGCCGCCGGTGTGCGTAAAAATGTCGCCCAAGCGAAAGTTGTCAGCATTTCCTGCTGATAATTGCGCCAATTTTCCTCAACTTTATCAGGATCAGCCTGTTTGTCGACAAAATAATCGCGCAAAACACGCAAGCCTGCAGAAGTATAAGGAGCCATTTCCGCCAAATGGCGGGCAATAAGCGGCCTGTTGTCGTGCTGACAGCGAAATTCTCTCAATACTTTGGATGTACAGGCAGGCAGCAATTTCTCAGTCGGCGGCAAATTTAATTGCGGGCAACTGTAATTTACTAAATCCGGGTAAGCGAGCAAGACTTTAACGGCAGCAGCGCCATTAAACAATTTATCCAATTCCGTCGTCACTCTTTCCGTCGAAACATATGCCAAATCAGGCAGCATTTTCCGAATGGCGGCGGCTGTTGTCGGCGCGATATCAAAACGTAAAACGGCAGCAAAACGTAAGGCGCGTAAAATTCTCAAAGCATCTTCCTGAAAGCGCTGTTCAGGCACATTAACGGCGCGGATAAGCCTTTTTTCCAAATCAGCCAAGCCGTCATACAAATCAACCAGCCCGCTTGTCGGAGACCAAGCTAAAGCATTAACGGTAAAATCCCGGCGGGCCAAATCTTCCTCCAACCCGGAAGCAAACGTTATGCTGTCAGGATGCCGATGGTCGCTGTAAACCGTTTCCAGCCGATAAGTAGTAATTTCGTAAGTTTGCCCGTCGATTAAAACCGTCACCGTTCCGTGTTTAATTCCCGTTTCAATCACTCTGTAATTTTGAAAAACCCGCTCCACTTCTTCCGGCTTGGCGGAAGTTGTAAAATCGTAATCATGTAAAGGCAGGCCTAAAAGCACATCCCGCAAGGAACCGCCGACCAGATAACAGGTATAACCGGCTGCCAGCAGTTGGCGGAAAATCAAAACGGCTGCCGCATTCAAATGCTTGCTTATATCCTGATTAATTGCTCTCATATTGCCTCCTGCTTCTCCCCCTGATTAACTTGGCGGTAAATTAATTTCACCGGCTAAATTCCGGCGGAAGCAGCTGCGGACAAATTTCAGGCGTTCACTGCCCGTTAAATTAAGTTTGGCCGCCTGACCCAAAATGTAATAAAGTTTCGTCACTGCCGCTTCCGTCACCATATCGAAAGCTTCAATTGCGCCTAAATCCAGCAATTTCCGACCGACTTCATAAACTTTCAGACTTGATTGCTCATACAGGCATTGACTGGTTACCACGACAGCGATGTGCGCGCGCAGGAGTTTTTCAATCCGTTCCAACATATTGGCATGCAAAAAATTAATGCCGCCGATGCCGAAGGCTTCCAAAAGTACCGCCTTATAGCCTAAACCCGGTAAGCAATCCAAAAGTTCCGGATTAAATGCCGGTGTTAATTTCAAAAGGAAGGCTGCCGGTAACAATTCCAAGCGTAATGTACAAGGCTCGTCCGCCTGCCGTAATTTTTGCACCGACTGCAAAACCTGCTGATTGAAACATAAACCGGCGGAGTTGATTTTCGCTAAAGGCGGGCAATTAATGCTTTCAAAGGCCTGAAAGTCCAAGGTTCTGACTTTGGCGGCTCTTGTTCCGAGTATGACCTGCCGATTAAACGCCAAAAACACGCCCGGGACACCTGAAGCGGCCATAGCCAATGCGGTTTGTAAATTATCATGGGCGTCACTTAATGGGACATCTACCGGGAATTGTGAACCGGTCAAAACTACCGGCAGATTAATATTTCCCAGCATATAAGCCAAAGCTGACGATGTATAAGCCATCGTGTCCGTCCCGTGCGTCACGACAATGCCGGCAAAATTATTTCGTTCTTCATATATGGCCCGGGCTATCAGCTGCCATTCGGGGATTTGAATATTAGAACTGTCCAACTGCAGGATATCCCGCATCGTCAAATCGTAGTAATTATGTAAAAGCGAGTTGGCGCCCAAAATTTGCGAAATTCCGTAACGCGGGGCCAAGCCGTCATTAGTGGGAGCGGAAGCTATCGTTCCCCCGGTTGCTAAAATCAAAATTCGTTTTTTACTGTTCATAAAATTATTTCTCTTTGAAATCACATTATGGTATGCTTTATCTATTATTGCATATATTAAAAAAAATTGCTTTAAGCTGCCTGCGAATGCTGCAGTAAACGCAAGCGCGAGCGGAATTGAGAAAGCGGAAAGGCGTTGTACTTTATGTATCTGATTGCTGTCCATTGGCTGTCTTGGCTGAAATTTTTAGAGGCTAAGGACAATATGCTGCCTTTAATTGCCTTTTATCTTTTATTGTTGCTGCTTTTTCTGGTTAAAGGTCAACGTTTTCTCCATTTTCTGTGGCGCAAAATCGAGCAGAAATTTCAGGTAATCGCCACACTTACCGCTTCTTACAAGTTAAGTTTAATTTTTGCCTGTTACCTTTTAATTTTGTTGTATCTGATTCAGCTTTTCTGCAAAATTTTAGGCGCAGATTTGCCTTTTTGGCCGACTTTACGGAAGATTCTGAGCAGCAGCAGTGAAATTTGCTTTTATTATTTAATTTATATTTTGATTGATGCGGTTCATGCTGTTAAACTGGAGCAAATATCCCACAGGCCGGAAAAAGCGACGTATGCCGGAGTGCTCAATAATCCTTCTTTTCTGAATTATGCTGCCATTGCCGTGAAGATTCTGGTTTTTGTCGTCGGCGCAATTTCCATTTTGTCTCTTTGGGTTTACAACATTAACGGTTTGCTGGCCAGCTTGAGCTTGGGCGGCCTGGCAATCTCTTTGGCGGCGAAAGATACCATCAGTAATCTATTTGCTTCTTTGGCCCTGATGCTGGATCGGCCTTTTGAACTGGGCGACTGGATCAAAATCGGTGAACATGAGGGGATTGTAACCAAAGTCGGTATCCGTTCCACCCGCATCAAAGCTCTGGATGAAACAATTTTCACGTTGCCCAATTCTCTCGTTGCCCAATCCGCCATCAACACAGCCGGGCAGCGGACCAGAAGACGGTTGGAGCTGACTTTCAGTTTCACTTATGCCAGTCAATTACCGGAAATTAAAGAATTCTGCCGCCGCTATGACGCTTATCTGGCTGAGAATTATGCGAAATTCGGCAAGCATAAAGTTTACCTTTCCCAACTGGCTGATTCCGCTTTGATTATTACGGCCGATTTTTATGCCGAAAGAGAATACGATGTGATGGTCCGGACCAGAGCTGAAGCTTTATATAAGGCCATGGCACTGGCCGACAAGCTGCATTTGGACTTCGCTTTCCCCAGTGTCAGTGTTTACGAGATGAAAAATTGATTGGGCGCTTAATTTGTTAATTTGACAAATTGCAGTTCCGGAAGGGACAGATTTTCGCCGCTTTTTTGTCTATAGAAAGCAAATTTTCCCCTGTTTACCGCCCTAAAGCAGCAGATATTTGGTAAATTTATCCCGTCCGACTTCTCTAACTTTCTCAGTTCGTCAGAATTCGACTTGCATTTTCTTCACTTCTAGTTCATAATACCTTCAATTTGCGTAGTAATTTAACCTACAGCATTGATTCAGGAGGTTTGCATGGCAACTTTGAGTAAAGTCAAAATCGGTGATGAACCGATTCGCGACATTAGCGTCTTACCGAAAAGCAAGATACTTTTATTAGGTTTCCAACATACATTCGCGATGTTCGGAGCCACTGTTTTAGTTCCGATTCTGACGGGATTGAACATTAACACGGCATTACTGATGGCCGGTGCGGGAACTTTAATCTTTCATTTGTTCACGAAAGGTAAGGTTCCCGCTTTTTTAGGCTCCTCGTTCGCTTTTATCGGCGGTTATAATTTAGTCGCCCCGTTAGTTAACGGTAAAGCCGACAGTCATCAAATTGCTTTAGCTTCAGGCGGTGTCTTTGTCGCCGGTTTGGTCTATTTGGTTTTGGCCGGCTTGATCAAGGCTTTCGGCACCCGCAAAGTTATGCGTTTCTTCCCGCCTGTGGTTACCGGTCCGATTATCATCGCTATCGGTTTAACCCTCTCTCCTTCCGCTGTCGGCAGTGCTTCCAAGAATTGGTTATTGGCTATTGTCGCTATCGCCGTGGTGGTAATTTGTAACATTTGGGCCAAGGGCATGTTGAAAATCATTCCGATTATTATGGGTATCGGCGTTTCCTATATTCTGGCTGTCTTAACCAATAATGTCGACTTTTCCGCCTTTCAACATATTCAATGGTTGGCTTTGCCGGTTGAACCGAGCAAGTTTATGGCTTTTGATTTGAGTGCCATCTTAACGATTGTGCCGATTTCTTTGGCGACAATGATGGAGCATATCGGTGATATTTCAGCTATCAGCGCGACAACCGGAGAAAATTACATTGCCGATCCGGGCTTGCACAGAACTTTAATGGGTGACGGTATTGCCACTTCGTTCTCCGCTATTTTCGGCGGTCCTGCCAATACTACTTACGGTGAAAATACCGGTGTTCTGGTATTAACAAGAGTTTACGATCCGAAAATCGTCCGGATTGCTGCCGTTATTGCCATTGTTCTGGGTTGTTTCCCCGTCCTGAGTACTTTTATTCAAACCATTCCCGGTGCTATCATCGGCGGTGTTTCCCTGATTCTTTACGGCATGATTTCCGCTATCGGTGTTCGTAACCTGGTAGAAAGTCAGGTAGATTTCACCAAATCAAGAAACTTAATCGTGGCTGCAACCATTTTAGTTGTTTCTCTCGGTTTCAAAAACGGTTTAACTTTCAATATCTCCTCCGTCACAATTACTTTGTCGAGTATTGCGCTGGCTGCTATTTTGGGTATTGTGTTGAATTCCATTCTGCCCGGTAAAGATTATATCTTCACGGTTGATCAGCCGAAAGATACCGGTGTTAACTTCTCCGGTGTCGATACGACGGAAAAAGGTAAAGGCGGCGAAGAAGCTTAATTCGTCCGCAATTATCGTGCTTCTTAAAACCTTCAGGTTCATAGAACTTGGAGGTTTTTTGTTGTATAATGTTCCTAATGGGAATGAAGTTCTCCCAAGGGAAACCTGAACCGCTTTAAGCTGATGACTTCTGCGAATTTTGTTGGTCGCAGGAAGTTGTCGTTTTCCTGCGGCAGGAGGGAGAATTTGATGTTAACATCATTGTCATTTATTTTCTTGGGCGGCTTAGCCGCAGCTGCACTTTGTCGCAAACTTAATTTACCCGGACTTATAGGTATGTTGTTCACCGGTATTGTTTTAGGTCCGTATGTACTTAATTTGTTTGATGCGAAAATTTTAAATATTTCCGGTGATTTACGCCAATTAGCCTTGCTGATTATTCTGCTCAAAGCCGGTTTTTCTTTAAATTCGGCGGACTTAAAAAAAGTCGGTTTGCCGGCAATTTTACTATCTTTTGTTCCGGCCACCTGCGAAATTGCCGCTTATACGCTCTTCGCTCCCCTGTTGTTGCATATTAATATACAGGAAGCTGCCCTGATGGGTAGTGTTTTGGGCGCCGTTTCTCCGGCTGTCGTTGTTCCGCGCATGGTGCAATATATGGAAAAAGGTTTGGGTACAAACAAGGGGATCCCGGCTATGATTATCGCCGGCTCCTCGTGCGACGATATATTCGTCATTGTTTTATTCAGCTGTTTTCTCAGTATGCTCCAAGGCCGAAGTTCCGACTTCAGCAAGCTGCTTAATGTACCCCTTGCCATCGTCTTAGGTATTATTGCCGGCATAATCTGCGCTTATCTCCTGCACGCTGTTTTTCAGTACTTGAAGCGGCGGCAGCGTTCTCTGCGTAACAGCCTGAAGCTCATTATTATTCTCGGTCTATCTTTGCTATTGTTAGCTGTAGAAAAAGAACTGCAGGGAATAATTGCCTTTTCCGGTCTTTTAGCAATTATCAGTATGGCTGTGACCCTCAAGCAACGTACTCAAGCTCAACTGTCTGCCGATTTAGCTGCTAAATTGGGGAAGCTTTGGTTGGCGGCCGAGCTGATTTTATTTGTTCTTGTCGGTGCAGCCGTCGATATAAAATACACCTTAAATGCCGGTTTAGCTGCAGTTCTGCTGATTTTCCTGACACTTATAATTCGCACTGTCGGGGTCTTCATCTGCTTATGGCCAAGCAAACTCCTCTTGCGGGAAAAGTTTTTCTGCGCTTTGGCTTATCTGCCCAAGGCAACAGTTCAGGCTGCTATCGGTTCCGTTCCGGCAGCTTGCGGTTTGGCCTGCGGTCCGATTATCTTATCTGTTGCCGTTCTGGCGATTCTGATCACTGCGCCTCTGGGGGCTTTTTGTATGGATTATTTTTCTCCAAAGTTGCTTACGCTATCTGAAGGCAGCACGCAAGAGTGAATCTGAAGGAATGTTAATTTATAGCGTTTTTTGCTTATCATTGATTCTGCTCCTTACATGCTCAAAGACATCAACCTTAGAAAGGCGCACAGAAGATTCGGCAGCAATCCTATCTGCTTCATCAAGCTTTCTTTCTATATCATCGGTAAGGGATGCGTATTGTTCCAAGCTCATAATAACCATTGTTCCTTAATCGTTTTTTGTAAAAAATACCTGTTTTCAGAGTTTGTCAGGCGACACAAAAGCTGCCGCCTGACGCCCGCTTACAGCAAATTGCCGACAATTGTCCCGAGATAATTGCCGATAATATAGCCGAATAAGCCGACAAAAATACCGGGGCCGATTAAAGAGTTCCACCCTTGCGAAATAGCCATGGCGGAAGCTGTAGCCGGGCCGCCGATATTGGCATTGGAAGCAATAATAGCCTCTTCCAGACTGAAATGGAAAATTTTGGCGCCGACGAAAGAAAAAAGCATATTACAGCAAACCATAATAAAGCAGAAAAGCAATAATAACGGTGCCGTTTTAATGATTAAAGGTAAGCTGGCCGGGACGCCGATAACGACGAAGAAAATGGAAATTAAGAAATTACCGACCACATCGGCGCCTTTAATACGTTCGCAAAAACGCGGAAAGGCCGTGGCCAACAACATGGTAGCAGTTGTAATAATTAAATATGAATTACCTAATAACTGCCGCACTAAATTGCTGCAAAAATTGTCTGCCGGAATCACGGCGGCAAAGTAGTCGGCGGCACTATTGCTGACGGCAACAATCGCAGCGGAAACGGCAAACAAATAAGCCAAATCCACCGGCGTCAAACCGGCTTGAGCTTTTTCTGCCTTTTTCGCCGTCTCAACCTGCGGCAAATGGTGAAAATGTTTTTGGAAAAAGCCTAAGCGCGGGATGGTCACCAGAATAATAAAATATAGTGCCATATTGAAGTTATCCGCAACTGTCGTCGCGGAAACTAAAGTTTTGTCAAGCTTGAAGACTTGGGCTAAAGCGACGAAATTAACGCCGCCGCCGATATAAGAGCCGGTCATCATCCCGGCAATTTCTCTCAAATTAGGGATGAGGCCTGCTAAAAGAGCATGTGCCGCCACAGCTCCGACAATAGTTCCCAGCGCCCCGATACCGAAAAGAATTAAGCTGCGCCCCGATTCTCGGAAAATACGCCGTAAATTACTTTGAAAAAGCAACATCGGTATGGACAAAGGAATCACATATGTCCAAATGTTATCGTAAACAGGCGATTCCAAAGGTAAGATGCGTAAATTGGTTAAGATGGCAGCGCCTAACAAGCCGATAACGGCAGCTGAAAGTTTTTGGGCCCAATTGTAGCGTTGTTCCAATTTTAAGGCTACAGCTGTAACAATTAAAAGGAATCCCCAAATAAGCCAAGTTTGTTCTGAATTAATTAAGGTTGTCGGCATAATAATGTGACCTTCCTGAAATAAGAGTAATTTTGCCCATTATAAATGCCTTTTGTTACGCTGATATGTCAAGCTTTTTTGCTCTCGGCCTCTGTATGCGTTGTCTCCCCGGCCGTTTCGTTCGACTCCGGCTCAGCAGCGGCGACTTTCGGTTCTTCAGTGGCGGCCGCTTTCGTTGCTTGCGTTTCGGCAGCAGCCGGTTCCTGCTCGGATGTGACGACTTCCGGATTTTTCAGCTCTTTCGGCTCGGCAGCGACGGCTTTCAGTTCTTCAGTGGCGACGGGTTTCGTTGCTCGTGTTTCGGCAGCAGCGACTTTCGACTCGGATGCGGCGGCAACTTTCGGCTCTTCTTGCTTCTGCTCCGAAGCAGGCTGCTCGGTTGCCGTTGCAGTCGCTTGCGTCACTTGCACATCAGCACTGTCTGCTGCGGCCTTCGGCTTGCTGTCCTTAGCGGCTTTTTCTCTTTTAGCCTCTTTTTTTTCAGCAATAGACGCCTTCATCGTTTGAATTAATGTGGACAAATCCATCTCGTGCACTCTACTGTCGCTGTTCCTGCCGCCGGCAACCTTCAAATAAATCGAGAAAATATTCAAGGTATTCTCAGGCTCTTTACCTTCCCAAAGTTGCATCTGAATCTTGCCCAAAAGCAGGACCAAATAAATAACCAGCATAAAGCCGAAAATTATAGCTAAAATATGCATGCGTTCCTCCGTTAAAATTCCGCCACTACATGATAAGTGTTGATATATTCGGCTATCTCGTTCAGGCTGTCGGAGAATAAAACATTATTTCTTTGCGCCTGCCCCAGATAACCCTCATGTACCATTAAGTCCAGCTGCTGCCTCAAAGGTTCATAATATGAAGCAATGTTGTAAAAAACGCAAGGTTTATCATTCTGCCCGATTTTGGCCCAAGATACGACATCAGCTATTTCTTCCAAAGTTCCTAAACCGCCGGGTAAAGCGATAAAAGCGTCGGCCATATTGATTAAACGTTTCTTGCGTTCCAGCATATCCGGCACTTCGTAAAATTCCGTTAAACCTTTGTGCGCACCTTCATGTTCAATCAGAAAGCCGGGCATAATTCCAATTACTCTGCCCTTGTTCTGCAATACTGTATCGGCCAGCAGACCCATCAAGCCGTCATTACCGCCGCCGTAAATCAGTTGATGACCGTTCGTCGCTATCCATTTACCTAAATTTGCCGTTTTTCGGGCGTAAATCTCTTTCGTGCCCATTTTGGCACCGCAAAATACCGTAATATTCACAATCGCCCCTCCTGCTCGTTTTTTTCTATTATACTTGATTAAATTTATTTGTGGGAATTGACTCCGCAAACTGAGAACGTCCGTTATCTTCTCTCGCCGTCATTTTTGCCTATCGGCGAAATAAGCCCGTAACTTGGCTAACAATTCATTTAGGGGAATTCCCGACCGCTCACTCATATCGCTGACCTTGGCCTTAGGTAGCATAATTCGGGCCAACGGCGTATCCAACGCCCGGAATTTGAAGCTCAGAGTGAATAAATAACTTTTCAAGTTTTTATCCGCCGCCAACAAATCTTTGAGCATCGTCTCGGCGTTAATCTCCTCCGGCACGATTTTCTGCACCTTTTCAGGCGGGACGGCAGCTGCCTGCCCGACGCTAGGCGCAGCAGACGCCTCGTTGTTTGCGGGCGCCGCCTCCTTTTCCCAAGTCAATAAAGTGCGGGAACCCTGTAAAGAGCGAATGTGCGTGCAATCTTGCATCATTTCCAGAATACCGCGAAATTTCCCCGTTTTATCCCGGACAGCCGTATAAAGAATATAAATAAAAACATCCGGCTTATTAATCCAGAATTCCGCCTGTTCCTGTTCGCCGCTTCTGAACTTGGTAATAATTTCCTCCACAATATGGACGCTTTTGCGCGGATGGCAATTTTTCACATTCCGGCCTATAACATTAAGCGAGCGCGGGAAAACCCTTTTAGGCGTGTCATTATAAAATTTAACAATTTCATTCTCATCGACATAGCAAAAATCTACCGGCATATGGCGGAAAAGCAAATTAATTTGTTCCAAAGTCATTTTACCGTTACTGACTTCCAACTCGCCGCCTGCTTGCGGCTGCGGATAATATTTTCCCACCAGGGCCGCTAAATCAGCGGCAAAATTCGAAATGTCGGCGGCAGTGCCCGCATTAGTGCCGGCAGCAGTGCCGGGCGTTGCTGTTGTCGTTTCGGCAGCAGCATCCGGCGGATTGACAGTAATATTGGCAAAACCTATTTCCTGATCGCCGCGGCGCATCAATTCAAATTCCTCCGGGGTAATTAACGCTAAAGATGTCGGATATAAAACCGTCTCTTCTTTTTGCATCAAATCCAAGACATCCGCCACAATATCAGCCTGCAAGCTGATGAATTTTTCCTCGTTCGCCGCTGTCAGCAAACTCATGTTGCCATCCACACTTGTCTCTTCGGCGCTCAGCAGTAATTTATACGCACTGTCGATTTCTTGCCGGACAAAATCGTCCAAGGTCCACATCGTTGTCGTCGGGCGGGTAAAACCCTTGCGTTCCAAAAGCGGATACAGTTGATTCTGTTTGCGTTGTAAATGCTTGCGCCAGGCAGAAAGCGGCTCATACAGGGCCAACCATTGATTTTTAATTGCCGGATATTGCACCAGCTCCTGAATTTGCCCCAATATTTCACGAATTTTGTCATTTTCCCGATAATAACAACTTAAAGGATGCTCCGGCGGTAAATCCGGTCGTTCCCGCACCAGAACGCCGTCGAACAAAGTAATCATTGCCTGAATATCTTCTTTCCGACATTCATCTTCAACTTCCGGCTTCAATTCCTGTTCAATCAGGGCAACTTCATACGGTTGCAGACTTTTAACTTGCAATTGCAGCTGCGCCTGCGCTTGAGCCAAAGTCAACTCGCCCCGATCATAGGCTTCTTTTATTTGAAAAGCCCGTTTCAATTTTTCTGTATCTATATTCGGTAAAAATTCCCGCATCTGTTTCTCCTTCTGCTCCGCCTTCTACACGTCTTCCATCGTCTGAAGCTGTCTGAAACCATGATAATCTTTAGTAAGAAATAGGGCAAATACAGCTTACGTAGCGGAGCGAGTATTTCCTGTTTTGCCGCACTTTTACCGACCGAAATTTAGGCAATGAGCGCAGTTGTTGCGCGCAAACATTCCGCAAATATTCAAATCAAGGTATAATAGAGAATAAGTTTCAGACCGAGGAGGTGTCTATGCCCTTAGTTAATATTAAATCGGAAATTGGTAAATTGCAGGCAGTTATTCTGCATCGGCCGGGACGGGAATTGTTGAATATCACGCCGGAAATCATGGCCGACTTATTGTTTGATGAATTGCCCTTTTTGGACGAAGCGCAGAAAGAACACGATAATTTCGCCGAGATTTTGCAGAAACAGGGTTGTAAAGTTTATTATTTGGAAGACTTGGCGGCGGAATCAATTACAGATGAATCCATCAGGCAGGAATTTATCGACACCTATCTGCAAGAGGCTGATATTGCCGTGCCGCGTGAAATGCATCTTCTGCAGCAGTACCTTTACAGTTTGAATAATTATGACCTGGTATTGAAGATGATGGAAGGTATGCGCAAAAACGAATTGCCGTTGTACAACAAAACGACTTTGGTTGAAATGACGGAGAAACGTTCCTTTTTCGTGACCGAGCCGATGCCGAATTTGTATTTTACCCGTGACCCTTTCGCCTTTGTCGGTAACGGTGTCAGTTTGAATCATATGTGGTCTGTAACCAGACGGCGGGAGACTTTGTTCGGGCGGATGATTTTCCGCTATCATCCTTTATTTCGGCAGGAAAATTTGCCCTTGTGGTACGATCGGCACGACGGTTTGTCGATTGAAGGCGGCGATATTATTGTTTTGTCCGATAAAGTTGTGGCTGTCGGTGTCAGTCAGCGGACAACAGCTGCAGGTGTTATGCGTTTAGCGCACAATTTGCTTACAAGCGGCAGCGGTTACGAGACGGTTCTGGCACTTACAATTCCTAAATCGCACGCTTTTATGCATCTTGATACAGTTTTCACCATGGTTGATCGGGACTTGTTCACCTTGCATCCGCAGGTGGATGAAACTTTGGAGATTTATGCCCTGACTTTGCGCGGGAAAGAAATTCACACCGATTTTCTGGGTAATGATTTGCAGGCAGTTTTGAAGCGTTATTTGCATATTCCGGCCGTAAGATTGATTCGTGAAGGTAAAGGTACGGTAATGGATGCGATCAGGGAGCAGTGGAGCGACGGTTATAATACTTTGGCTATCAGTCCGGGCGAGGCTGTTGTTTACGATCGTAATGTTTATACAAATGAAGAACTGGACCGTTACGGGGTGAAATTACATGTTTTGCGCTCCGGTGAACTTTCACGCGGGCGCGGCGGCCCCCGTTGCATGTCGATGCCTTTAAGACGTCTGAATTTGGATTAAATAAATCGTTCAGGATTGAGCCGTCCGAATTAAGCGACAGCAAATATATGTTAAACGAAGACCGCCTTGAATATCAGGCGGTCTTCTTTACAACCGGCTCAAACTCAACAGTCAATTAATTAAATTCAGCCGTTTAAGTGCCGCGCAAATGCCGTCGGCATCATTACTCAAAGTATGTTTAGGAAATTTCGCCAACAATTCCGGCTCGGCATTGGCCATCAAGTAATATTTGCCCGCCGTCTGCAACATTTCCACGTCATTATAGCTGTCGCCGAAAGCGATAGTATTTTTCAACGGCACATGCAGATAGCGACAAAAGAGCTGCATCGCCCGACCTTTGTTGACACCCTTGTGCATAATTTCCACCAATTTTGCCGAAGACCTGGTGACTGATAATTGCGGGAAAGCCGCCTTAATTGCAGCGGCGATCGCCGTAATTTTTCCGGGAGCGCAAATACACATAATCTTATTAACCGGCAAAGTCGACGGTAAAATTTCCGCCAAATTTCCGTTGATAACTTTCGGCGTCGCCCGCACAATATTCATCTCATTTTTGACCCGCTCGTCAAATTTACGCACATACCATTCGGCCGCCGTGTAAGCATTCCAAGTAAGGTCAAAGTCGTTAATCTCAATAAAATTCACAATTTCCTGCGCTTTAGCGGCACTGAAGCCGACATTTTGCCACACTTCCCCTGCTTCGTTCAAAATCAACGCCCCGCTGTAACAAATCAGCGGACAATTGAACTGATAGCGCTCCAACAAAGGATAAAGTCCCAAAGGGCTGCGTCCTGAAATAATAACAAAAGGTATTCCGACCGCCTGCAAATGTTTAATCGCCCGATAAGTCGGTACGGTAAGTTCATGCTTGCTGTTCAGCAAAGTACCGTCGCAGTCACTGAAAACTATTGTTTTTGCCATATAAGCCTCCGTATCTCAGCATTATACCGCTTTTTCAGACGATATATCACGTTCTTCCGGTTTTAATTGTAATGAGAAACACATGCCGCCTTCAACTTCAGCAAATTGATATTTTATCTTATATGTCTGCAAAATGTTGCGAATTAAATAAAGGCCCAAACCGGTGCTGTGTTCTGACAGTTTTTGCGGCAACAGCGCGAAGGCATCCCGGATATCTTCCTGACTCAAAGGTTGACAGGTATTGAAGACGCACAGGCAGCCGGCGGCAATGTAGATGCGGATTTTGCCCTGCGCAAGCGTGTATTTGACGGCGTTGCTGATCAGATTGGCCAATACCTGGCGGCAAGCTATTTCCGGTAAATAAATACAGGTATCACCGACATCGATCTGTAAATCAAGTTGTTTTTCCTGCACCAGAACTTCATGTTCTTTGACCAATTCCTGCAACAGGGGGGCCAATTCCAGTTTTTCAGTCGGCGGTTTCAGCTCCGCCAATTTGGAAATAACCAAAATTCCGCGAATCATGGCATGCAGGCGATCGACAACGGCAATCGACAGCTGCAGATATTTTTTATGATCTTTGTAGCGTCCGACATCATAAAGCATGTTTTCCAGCATAACTTTCAAACCGGCAAGCGGGGTTTTCAGTTCATGCGAAGTGCTGCGCAGAAAATTAACCTTCATTTTTTCCAAGGTCAACATTTCCTGATTGCGCTGTTCCAGGTCGCTGATTGTGGTCAGCAACTTACGATAAACGCTGTTTATCTGGCGGTTCAAGTCGGCAATTTCATCCTGACCGTTTTCCGGCAAATAGGCGCTTTTATCAAGTTCTTCCATGCGCTTTGTCACCTGCATGCTGCGATAAATCGGGCTGGTTACAATTTTGGCGTAAATATAGGAAGTTATCAGGGCGAATAAAACACAGGCAATTAAAGTGTAAGGCAGGAAGCTGAAGCTCTTGTCTCTGGCCGCCATGTCGACATCTTCGGTGGACATAACCTGCAACAATAATTCCTTGCCGGCAGCTGTATGAATAGTTCTGTCAACAATGAAAACATAATTGCTTTTGCTTTGCCCGGCGAAATTGAATTCCGTCGCCAATTCCGCGTCTTTCTGCTCCTTCGGGTCACGCACCAGCGCCTTAATTGTGTTATTGCGGGAAAAAGCCTCAACTGCCTGTTTGAGCAAATCCTCATCGAAGCCCTCGAATGTCTGGGCGATCAAACCGGCCTGCCGCTGCAGTAATTTCTCCTGATTATCTATGTTGCTGTAATAAAAATGGCTGTAAAAAATAAAATGCATCACGGCAACCAGCGCCAGCATCAGAGAGCAGGTCAGAATAAATATTTTCGGAAAAAGTTTCAAGCGCATTTTACTCATAAGCTCACGATTTCTTCAACATATAGCCGACGTTGCGGACCGTAACGATACAATCCAAGTTCAACTTACGGCGCAATTCTTTGATATAAACATCAATAACCCGGTCATAAGGGATTTCATCTTTTTCCTGCCAAACGTGGTCCAAAATTTGTGCTCTGGTCAAAACCTTATCGCTGTTTTGACAAAGGTATTTCAAGATTTCCAGTTCCTTAGGATTAATCGCCACTTTTTCCCCTTTATACGTCGCTTCATACGCCGAAAAATCCACCTGACAGTCCTTATAAATAAAGACTTCATAGTTGGAATAATAACGCTGCAGCAAAGCTTTAATTCTGGTGCCTAAAAGGGGCAGAGAAAAAGGCTTCTCGATAAATCCGTCCGCCATATGGGCAAAGGCGCTGATTTTATATTCTTCATCGCCGAAGGCTGTCATCATGAGAATGGGAATTTTGCTGGTCGTTCTGATATGGCTCAACAGATCCAAACCGTTCAATTTCGGCAGCATGATATCCAGAAGTATAAGGTTGAACTCTTCCCGTCTGAACAAAGTTAAGGCTTCCAAACCGTCTTTGGCAGCCTTGCACTCATAGCCCATATCACGGATATATTCGCAAACACCTTCCAATATCAGCTCATCATCTTCTACAACTAAAATTCTCATATTCTCTCCCTGAAAAACTGCTTGCCCGGATTGTTACCGTTCAGGTCGCCAATTTCCCGGGCAACACAGTTAAATACTAATTTATACGTTCAAGTGCTGTCAACTGCTATAACTGCTGCAGCGGGGCAGCGGCGAGCTTTTACAGAACATCGCTCAATAATTCTTTCGGACTCTTGTGCAGGATGAAATAACTTGCCAGCAGCAAAGAAATGACAATCACGACAATACTGCCGATAAGTACCGGTACAACATCCTGTGCGCCGATATTTAAAGTTAAAGTTTGCAGAGTTTGATTGAAGCTGTCGCTTTCAGCTCCACCGCCCAAATTGCCGGCGGCCGCCGCCTGTAATAACTGTCTTTGGATACCGCGATTAACCTGCTGCAGAATAAATTTCTGCATATTGTCGCCGATACTCCACGCCACAGCGTAAGCTGCCGGAAGTGCGAAAGTCGCCAACAATAAAAGTTCCATGAAAAATTGGCCGACTATCTGCAATTTATTCATACCCAACGCCAATTTAATTGCCGCTTCCCGTTTCCGTGCCTGTAAGAAAATCAGCAGACAGAGGGAAAGAATAATCATCGCCAGACTGATACTCAAGATGCCCATATTACGGGAAATTTTATTAACGCCGTTAATAGAGGCCTGCAGCGCCGGGAAATTATCGGCACTCTTCAAAAGTTTATAAGCCCGCCAGTCGATGGATAATTTCTGCAAATTACTGAATACCTTATCCAAATCTTCTTCGCCGCGCACAAAAAAGGTGGCGTCCTGATATAAAGCGTTTTCCGGTGTATAACCGTACATAGCCGCCGCTGTTGTTAAATCCGTAATTATCTCATTGGCATAATAATTGGCGGCAAAAGTGACCGCACGCTTATTTTTTCCGCTGAAAAAGCCCTTGATTGTGACTTCGACTGTTTCTTCAGCCTTTTTTTCATTATCCGCATCATAAATATTGGAACGCAACTTGAATTTATCACCGATTTTCCAATTGTTTTTCTTGGCCAGCTCTTCGTGCACCAATACCTGATGCTTATCTGTCGGTTTAAGATGTTCGCCGGCTGTTAAAACATAAGTTTTGCCGACAAATTTCGTCTCTTTCTCCGAATCACCTACCCCGGTAACCATCAAGGCCTTTTCAAAATGTTCCTTCGTTTCTAAAGCTCGACCGCTTACCGGGTCAATATCAATGATTTCATTGTCGACCAGATCGCCGACGGCATTAATGCGCTTGGTTGAAGAAGCAACATATTCCGATTGTTCAATCTTGCTGATATCCTCACCTTTTATGTTGCCGGCACCTCTGGCTGTTCCCTGATTATAATAGCGATTAATTTGCAGCGAAAAACTGTTGGTAATGTTCTTAAAGTTGTTTCTGCCGGCAGCCTTAACGGCGCTGCGTAACGATAAACTCAGCAGGCTCAAGGTTGCCATAACCATAATAATAAGAGCAAGCAATAAAGACTTGAATTTTTGTCTTGTAACGTAAGCAAAGGCATTTTTCCACATAAGCTTCTCCTTTAACGACTTTTATTGCTCAAATGCAAAGTATGATTTTTCAATTCCCAAATTTCATCCGCCGAAGCTGCCACTTCTTTACTGTGCGTAACCACAATCACGCATTTCCCGTGTTTGTCGACCGCTTCCCGCAAGATGGCGATAATGTCGGCGGCAGTCTTGGGGTCAAGATTACCTGTCGGTTCGTCAGCCAGAATAATCGGCGCTTCTGCCGCCAAAGCCCGGGCGATTGCCACTCTTTGCTGTTGACCGCCGGATAATTGCAGAACATTGCGGGTAATTTGCCCTTCATTCAAGCCTAAGCTCAGAAGCAAATCGGCCGATGCCTTTTTATTCACCAATCGGACGTTCTCCAACGGCGTCAAATAATCAATCAAATTATAATTTTGGAAAATCAGACAAACCTGTTTTTTACGATGCTTGGCATAACCGTCCAAACTGATATCCCGTTCATCAAATTTAATTTGCCCTTCATTCGGGCTGTCCAAACCGGCCATAAGTGACAGGAGAGTCGATTTACCTCCGCCTGATTGCCCGACAATGGCATAAAACTTTCCCGCCTCGAAGCGACTGTTGACTTTTTGCAAAACCTGTTCTTTGCTGCCGCGATAACTGTAAGCGACATTTTCCAAACTCAATACACTCATATTTCACTCCTCATTAACTCATTTTTGCTAATATTTCTCTCGGTTTTCTCCGTAAAAAGATGCCCGCCCCGATAATTACGGCGCTAATAATGATGCCAACCAGCAAACTGTAAGAAGCAAGCAGCGTCATAGGCTCGGGCCAACTGCCGACGGCAAAAGTCCACGCTCCGCCCGTGTCTGCCCGACTCATAAGATCGGCTGCCAGTTGTTTTTGCAACCAAGGTCCGCTAACTGCCGCCAACAAAATTGCCGGCAAGCTTAAATACAGCTGTTCCGTAATCAACTGCCGGATTATTCCTTTTCCGTCCCGCCCGACGGCCAACAGTATGCCTATTTCTCGGATGCGATTGCGTAAGCACACTAAAAGGATTAAAGCTGAAACACTTAAGGCGGCAATGATTACACCCAAGGTTAAAAGTCGAACCAACGTTTGTAAGGTCCTGAAAGAATCTTGCGTATCATTGGCCTGTTTTATGACCGGCAAAACCTGATAAGCGGCAGCATCCTCGAGGTAATTGGCGTAATTTTCCTGTAGTTGCCGCAGGAAATTTTTATCTTTGCTCCAAAAATCAACCTGTTTTACAGCTTTAGCGCTTTCTGCCGGCTCTCCCCCGCCGTCCATGTTATAGGACGTAAAAACGGTATTCTCGCTCAAGTCCGACGAAAAGCCTTGAAAGTGTTCTTCTTTAACTCCGGCAAAAATGCCGACCAAGCGATACTTAACGGCAGCCTGCACCTCACCTTGCACCTTTCCCGGCGGCAAGTCGCTTTCTGCTTTTCCCTCCGAATTGGAAACGGTATTTTTTAATTTCCATTCGGACAAAGAAATAGTATCTCCGAGCTTCCACCCGTTCAGCTGTGCCAAAGACTCATGCACCATGATCTCGTTTCTATCCCGACTTTGCAGATGTCGTCCGGCTGTTAACTTGAAACGGCCGCTTAAAAACTCGCTTCGGCGACTGCTGTCATCGACGGCATATACACCCAACAACTTATTAACTTCCGCCTGATTATCCAATTGCACTGTCTGCTTGCCGGCAAAAACCTTGCCCGCACCTGTCGGCAACATTGCCTGACTTACAGCCAGCCGATTAATCAGCTCCAAGTTGAAATTTCGGCGTAACTCATTTAATGTCGCCTCGGAAAAGCGCCGCCCGTCCTTACGACTCAAAGAAGCCGAAGCTTCCGTCACCTGTTCAATTTGCCGCAGCATTTCGCCGATTGTCCGATTAACGGTCAAACAAGTATAAATTGCTGCCAGCGCTATACTTAACACGGCCAGCCACATACACGACTGCTGCTTGCGTCGCCAAATATATAAGGCTGCCTGTTGCCATATTTGCATGATTCAGTCCTCCAATTTCTTACCGGCAAAGCCAGTATATAACTGCGATATGAAACCTTGATGAAAAGCAAAAAAATACCGGCATCTCCGTCAACAGAAGAAATGCCGGCAAATAAAAGCGCCCCACGCACGCCTGCAGCTACTTGAGTAAATCCGCACCTGCAAGACTTATACGTCAAATACGATCTATACCATTCAAAATAAAGTGCACCGTCTCATTGTAATGCTTTAAGAATATATCTCTCGACCACCCTTCCAAATAAAGCCGTTGAATTAAAGAGTGAAATACTGCCCCGATAAATTGCAGACGTTCATTCGTATAAATCAGCATCAACTGCTGCTCGGGGTTCTGCTTGCCCATATACTCCCGCCAGCGCATCTCCAACTGCAAGCTCCAATATAAATAACGATTGCGGAATAAATCGTAATTATTGGCAGAATAAAGCTCCGCCGCCAAGAAATCACCGTAATCATACATCGCCGCCTGCAAATCGACATGCCCGAGTTTGCAGAATTTCAGGAAATTCAGATGAATATTATGGAAGCGCCTTAATAGAATATAGAAATAACTCTCTTCCAGGCTGTCGAAATACTGATAAAAGCTGCCCCTCGACAAGCCTACCAACTCAACAACATCCTTGACCGTCGCCTGCTCCAGCGTGTGCTTTTGAAACTCCTGCTCCAAAGCGCTGATGATTTTTTCCCGCTTGATATTGCTCAAATTAAAAAAAGTTTGTTTCGGCACAAAATCCGCTCCTTTTCTTATCTTGATGTATTCACAATATTATTTTATAACAAAATTTCGATTTTTTCGGCTAATTCGGCGCTTTTCGCTGCAAATAGCGCTCCGCCAGCTGTAAAACGGCTCTGATCCCCGGAAATTCCAGGCGCTTATAAGCCGCATTATAAGGCAGCAACTCAATTTGGCTGATTTCCGCCGCCTGCGGTACCAATTTCTGCTGACTGTATTCCGCTAAAAAATAGACTACCTGTTTTTTTATGTTGTTGTTATGCGGCAGCAGATATTCATCGACATAGCGAAATCCTTTGATGAATTCAGGTTCCAGACCTGTTTCTTCTTTGATTTCTCTGCCTGCTGTCATCAATTCCGTTTCTTCTCCCTCGACATGGCCCTTGGGGAAGCCGTGGTGGCCGTCAAGCTGGCGAACTATCACATAGTGGCGTTGACCGTTGATGAGCGTAAATACTACCGCTCCGCATGATTTTTCCTCCAACATTTTCTTTTCCCCTCTCGTTCGATTTAATTGATTATAGCATAAGATAATTGGATTTTTGTAACAATTAATTACAATTATATTATGCCGGTAACGGAGCGAATTTCAGATTGCGGCTTGCGGCTTGCGGAGGCGGGCTTGCGGAGGCGGAGGCGGGCTGAGGTGGACTGCATGCCGGGGCCGGGTGAGCTGAGTTGAATCAGGCCGGGCCGGGGTGCTTGCCCGGATCGAAGCGGGACTGCATGCCGGGTCGAAGCGTTAAATATGTAAATTCTGTAATATGGCGCGATGTTTTTGGCAAAATTAGTCCTATTATTATAATTAATAGCTTATAATTTACTTATCGGATATTTTAGGAGGCAACCTTAAGCAATCAAAACCATTGTTAATGGTGATTAAACACGTTAAAATATACTCACAGAGGATATTGCCGTGAACACATCTAATATCACTAATTACAAAAAATGATAATCGTCAGATTGTTATTTATGCCGGAGTATCTACAAGAAACTTTCGTAAGTATAGAAAACAAATAGAAGGGGATGAAAAAATTGCTAAAGAGCTTCAAAACGGAAATAAATCCGACAGTCGAGCAAAAAATCAAGATTAACAAGACTATCGGCACTTGTAGATACGTTTACAACTTCTATCTTGATCATAACAAAGCTTTATACGATAAAGGCGAAAAGTTTATGACCGGCAAGAGCTTTAGCGTCTGGCTCAATAATGAGTACATTCCTAATAACCCTGAAAAAGTATGGATTAAAGAAGTGTATGCAAAAGCTGTAAAAAAGTCTATTGAAGATGGATATACTGCATTTACAAGATTTTTTAAACATCAAAGTGCTTTTCCTAATTTCAAAAAGAAAGGTAAATCTGATGTAAAAATGTATTTCGTAAAGAACAATCCTAAAGATTGCAGCTGCGAGAGACATAGGTTGAACATCCCTACTTTAGGTTGGGTACGCATTAAAGAAAAAGGCTATATACCGACAACTAAAGACGGCTGGAAAATCAAAAGCGGTACAGTATCCATCAAAGCAGGCAGATATTATGTGTCGGCTCTTGTGGAAATTCCCGCCGCTAAGGCCGCTAAGATTGCTGATAATAGCAATGACGGCATAGGAATTGACCTTGGATTGAAAGACTTGGCGATTGTTTCTAATGGTAAAACCTATAAAAACATCAACAAGTCGGCAAGAGTTAAAAAGTTAGAAAAGAAATTGCGCAGAGAACAAAGATGTCTCTCACGCAAGTATGAGAATTTAAAGAAAGGAGAGTCCACTCAAAAGAATATACAAAAGCAAAAGCTTAAAGTGCAAAGAGTTTATCATAAAATGGATAATATCCGTACTGACTATATCAACAAATCAATAGCCGAGATAGTGAAAGCCAAGCCGTCTTATATAACTATTGAAGATTTGAATGTATCAGGAATGATGAAGAACAGACATCTATCCAAAGCCGTTGCATCACAAAAGTTCTATGAATTTAGAACTAAGCTTAAAGCTAAGTGTGATGAAAAGGGTATTGAATTAAGAGTCGTAGACAGATGGTATCCATCGTCCAAAACATGTCACTGCTGTGGAGCTGTCAAGAAAGATTTGAAGCTTTCAGATAGAATATACCGTTGTGATTGTGGCTATGTCGAGGATAGGGATTTTAATGCTGCACTTAATTTAAGAGATGCTTTAACTTACGAGGTTGCATAATGAAAGCAAACGTAAGTATGTACTGCGGGCTATCGCAGGAATTTACGACTGTGGAGTGTACATGAGCTTGTGAGTAGCGTATTGTTTACAATCGCCAAAGCATACACGTTGAAGCAGTAAGAAGTATCCGCAAGGACTTCAATTTCTCGATGTGTTTGAGTATATTTCAACACATTTTGAGTGGCAGGGCTTATGCAAATAGCTTTTATCGGTACCGGTGTCATGGGACAAGGAATGGTACGTAATTTATTAAAGAATAATTTTTCGGTTGGCGTTTTCAACCGCACATATGCTAAGGCCAAGGTTTTGGAGGCAGACGGCGCTGTTGTCTACTCCAACTTATCCACCTGTATAGAAGATGCGGATGTAATTATCACGATGTTAGGGTATCCGATTGACGTCCAGAATACTTATAAAAAAGTTATACCTTCAGCACGCAAAAATGCTTTATTAATCGATATGACCACTTCTTCTCCTATTTTGGCGCAAAATCTGGCAGTCCAAGCGGAAATGGCCGATTTGCGAATGCTGGATGCTCCTGTTTCCGGCGGCGATGTGGGGGCAAGGAACGGTAAATTGACAATCATGGTCGGCGGCAAGGAAAAAGATTACGAAAGCGCTTTACCGCTGTTTCAGGCTATGGGTGAAACTATTACTTACATCGGACAGGCCGGCAGCGGCCAACATTGTAAGATGGCTAATCAAATTGCTATTGCCGGTGCTATTGCCGGTGTCATGGAATCTTTAGCTTATGTTAAGAAAAACAACTTGCCGTTGGAACCGGTGCTGAATGCTATTTCCGGCGGGTCGGCTGCTTCTTTCCAACTTGATTACTGTTCTAAAAAGATTATGGCGCAAAATTATGCGCCGGGCTTTTTCGTCAAGCATTTTATTAAGGATATGCAGATTGCTCAAACCTGTGCTTTGAAGAATCAGTTGGTTTTGCCGATTTTGCAACAGGTTCTACGAGAATTTAAGACTTTGGCCAAGTTAGGTCTGAGTGATGAAGGGACTCAAGCTCTCTATAAATATTATATTGAATCCTGAGTTCCAGGGATTTAATCGGCCGAAGGTTCGAAAGAGGGCGAGGTTTTGACGGATTTGCGGCGGCCGGGTCGAGGGTTCGAGGGTTCTAGAGTTCCGGGGGCTATTTGGGCTCTGGGGGCGCAAGCAGTGTCTTTAAGGTGACCGGAGCAGCTTGCTCTCGCAGCAATATGCTTTTTGCCCGGCAGCTTCTCTATCTGACAGCGTAAGCAGCAAAAATAAGCGGTCCTTATCCAGCTCCTACAAGGATAAAAGAGCTGTAAGGACCGCTTTTGTGCGATTATGTCATGTCAAGGAAGGGTATTCAAACTACACCTTTTTGTAAAAGTACATTGGCATACAAAGCTTTTTCCGAACTGGTAATAATCAAATAGGCTTGCGCTGCTTCTTCATAAAACTTGAAACGCTCCAAAAATCCTACTACCTTTTCACCACGCTCATCAACTTTTTTCACTTCCGCCTTAACTACATCCCAAATAGGTGTAGGTGCATTATCGCCCGGCACTTTTGCCATTAAACTTACCGGTTGTTCTACATATTGATCAAGCGGCATAACCTGTAATACTGCCTGTAATATTTCCTGAACACCATGTCCGTCTAAGCGGACAACATGAGCATTTTTACCTAACGATTCTGCCGGGAAATTGCCGTCAGCAATTACCAGACGATCTGAATGACCCATTTCACATAAGCGTTTTAACAAATCCGGACTTAAAATTGCCGGAATACCTTTTAACATATTCCCATCTCCTTATTCATATAAGCACGGAGCAATTTTAGGATCCTTCATATTATCGGCGTTGTACCACAAAGCACCTGTATCGACATCCTTAACAGCTTCACCTTTGGCGGCGCTGACTGCCAACTTCACTGCCTGATAACCGATTTGTACCGGATTTTGAGTAACAGCACCGGCAAACAGTTTTGATTTAATAGCTGCCAACAATTTTTTACCTGCATCAAAACCGACTGCGACAACTTTACCTTCACCGATTTTGTCCAAGCCTTCATTTGCTGTAATAATAGCGTTAGCGGCAAATTCGTTGGACCCGTAAATAGCAATCAAATCCGTTTTTTCCAAAATAGCTGCTGCAACAGCTGCTGCATCAACATCTTTAACCTCTGCAGGAATACCCACATCAATTATTACTTTAGCTCCAGCTTTTTCCTTCTTCAAACTATCATGGCCTTCTACAGAAACTTTATCTGCACCGATTAATTCAACCATTTTATCAACAAAGCCTTTAGTACGGGAAACGATGGATTGAGAATTGGATTCTTGCGCTACAACACCAATACGAACAGGCTTGTCACTCTTTAATTTACTCTCAATCATCTTATACATCTCTTTAGCAGCCAATTCACCGGCAGCTTTATTATCAGTAGCCGCGTTACCTTTAACCGCATTCTTCGGAGCATCAGGTACACCTGAGTCAAAGCCGATAATCGGAATACCACTATTCATTGCTGTCTTAATAGAATTCAAAGATGCTTTGGTATCCAATGCAGCCAAGCAAATAGCATTAGGTTTTTTCGCAATTGCAGCATCAAGATACTCTATTTGTTGAGCAATTGCCGACTCATTATCCGGGCCTTGGAAAGTAATATCCACACCGAATTCTTTCGCAGCCTGATTGGCACCTTGTTCAACTGCTTTCCAGAACTGATGCTGGAAGCCTTTAGCAATAACATCAATGTGCATTTTTTTGCCGTCCGTATTTTTTTCTGCGACTTTGTTCGTCGACTTGGACTCAGTCTTTTTAGCTTTATCCTCCTTAGCCTTGGACTCGGTCTTCTTACCTTCCTCCTTAGGCGCACTTTGCTTCTGACAACCTGTTGCCAAACCGGCCATCATCGCTGTTGCTAATACGAGAGCCGTTAAAACTTGCTTGCTCTTCATATGTTTTTCCTCCTTAAAATTATTAGATGAACTTTTGCCATCTTTTAACTTACTTTTTGAAATAATCCGCGTAAATTCGGAACAATCGAACTATTACGCATTCTTACGTTTACGATTGAGAATATCCATGTAAACTGCGAAAATTAAGATAATACCGGTGATGAACAATTGATAATGAGACTGTACACCGATGTAAGGGAAGCCGATCTTAAGTACGGTCATAATCAAAACACCGATAATCGTACCAAAAATGGAGCCTGAGCCGCCGGCTAGTGAAGTACCGCCGATAACCACACCGGCAATCGCATCAAGTTCAAAGCCGTTACCTGTATTCGGCTGAGCGGTTGTGAAAACAGCAACATAAGCAATACCTGCTAAAGCTGCGAAAAGTCCGGCAAAAATATAGGCTAAGCACTCATATTTGGCGACGTTAATTCCGGACAATCTAGTTGCTTCTTTATTGGAGCCAATAGACAGAATATAACGTCCGATACGTGTTTTGTTCAAAATAACACCCATAATAACAGCCAATACGACCATCAAAACGAATCCTGTCGGGAAATTTTTAGGTAAAATGCCATCTTTAGTTACCATAAAAAGCTCTCTGAACCAAGCTCCGGCACTATCACCTTGAGGGAAAGAGATAGTTTTCGTCTTGGAAACAATGGAACCCAAGCCGCGGGAAATCATCATTGAACCTAAAGTGGCAATAAAAGATGGCAGACCGAATTTTGAAACCAAAACACCGTTCAGCAAGCCGAAAAGTCCTCCGACCAACAAAGTAACGATAATCACCAAAGGCATCGGCAATCCCGCTTCCATCAATGTACCGCCGATTAATGCGGCACAAATAGCAACGGTACCAATTGACAGGTCAATACCACCTGTACAAATAACAAATGTTACACCTATGGCCATAAACGAAACATAGTATGCTGATTTAGCAATATTTGTAAATGTTGTGGGCTGCATGAATTTCGGGGTAATTAATGAGAAAGCCACGCAGATAACAATCAACGCCAGTACTACAACTGCCTGCTGATTGGCGAATATTTTCTTCAGTTTACTGTTCATATTCTTAATTCTCCTGGCGATTTGTCGCCGCTTCCATAATATTTTCTTGATTAGCTTCTTCAATATTGAGAATTTTGCTGACCCGACCTTCACACATAACCACTATACGGTCACTCATTCTAAGAACTTCGGGTAATTCGGAAGAGATCATAATAATGGACTTGCCTTTTTTAGCTAAAGTATCCATTAGCTGGTATATTTCACTCTTGGCTCCGACATCAATACCACGTGTCGGCTCATCAAATATCAGGATATTTGAATCTTGGCAAAGCCATTTTGCAATAACTACTTTTTGCTGATTACCGCCGGACAGTTTCTTAACAATCTGGTCGACAGAAGGGGTTTTAGTCCTAAGCTCCCGCGCGAAGTCTTCAGAAACCGTCTTAGTGCGTTTCTTGTCGATAAATAAACCTTTCATAAATTTATCAACAGAAGCCATAACCGTGTTATCTTCCACGCTCTTATCAACAATTAAGCCGTAGCGTTTCCGGTCTTCAGATAAATAACCGATTCCTGCTTTAACCGCATCTTCAGGCGAGTCAATCCGAACTTCTTTATCGTTTATAAAAATCTTACCCGAATCTTTCTTATCAGCTCCAAAAAGCAGACGAGCTGTTTCAGTTCTACCTGATCCCATCAAGCCGGCAATGCCCAAAATTTCGCCTTTACGTAAATTAAAGGAAACATTTTTGACAAATTTACCACGATTCAAGTTCTCACAACGTAAAACTACGGGAGCATCGGGCGGAACACAAGATTTCGTTTTCGGATCAGTATAAACAGTTCGGCCTACCATCAACTTGATAATATCAGCTTTGGTACAATCTTTAGTCTCCAAAGTACCAACATACTCGCCGTCACGCATAACTACTATACGATCGGAAATTGCTCCAATCTCGTCCATACGGTGAGAAATATAAATAATTCCCACACCATCCGCCTTCAAATCGGCAATAACTTTGAATAACTCGGCAATTTCAGCATCAGTCAAGGCTGCTGTCGGTTCATCGAAAATAATTACCCGTGCTTGTTTACTGATTGCTTTGGCGATTTCAACCATTTGCTGTTTACCTACCGTCAAATCACCGATTTTGACTTCCGGATCAATAGCAATGTGCAGCTTGGCAAAAAATTCCTTAGCTTTTTCCACCATCAGCTTGTCATTAATCAAAGCTCCCTGCATAATTTCATGGCCGATGAAAAGATTCTGCGCCACCGTTAAATCGCTCATCATATTTAATTCCTGATGAACAATAGAAATACCGGCTTTTTCCGATTCTCTGGGGCCGTTATACTCAACTTCCTGCCCCATATATTCCACGCTGCCGCCATCACGCTTGTAAATTCCGGTCAATATTTTCATCAACGTTGATTTACCGGCACCATTTTCACCGACTAAGGCTATTACCTCACCTGATTTCAGCTCCAAATCAGCATTTTTTAAGGCTTGGACGCCGGAAAAATATTTTTTAATATTTTTCATTCTGAGTATAACTTCACCCATTGTCTTTCTCCCGTCGCCTGACTCTTATTATTTGCGTACGCTCTTCTTTTGCCCGTAAGTCTTGAATTTTTCCAACATCAAATCCATTTCACTTTCCGGCAAAACTACCGGCTTACCAATAGCCCTTGCTTTGCAATAAATTTCTGCGCAATACTCAATTTCATCAATAATATTGAATGCATTTAATAAATCCTGAGCTCCAGCTAAAATACCATGATTAGCTAAAATAACGGCACGATTGCCCTCCATAGCTTTGGCTGCATTCATCGCCAATTCATGTGTTCCGTATGTGGCATAATCTGCAACTCTAACAGTTTTACCTGCAACGGCAATCATGTAGTGAGTCGGAGGTAATTCCTGACGTAAACAAGCCAGAACCGTGCTCCACATAGTATGAGCATGAATAACGGCGTTAAAATCTCTGGTACGATAAAGATTAAGATGCATTTCCCATTCAGAAGACGGAACTCTTTTGCCTTCAACAACCTTCCCGTCCAAATCCAAAACAACTATATCTTCCGGTTGAATCTCATGGAAGCTAATACCTGAAGGTGTAATAGCAACTAAACCGAGATTACGATCACAGACGCTTAAATTACCGCCTGTTCCTTTGGTCAAATGGGTGTCAAACAATTTGTTACCGTACTCAATTAACTGCAATTTTTCTTTTTCTAACATTTTTAACCTAACCTTTTCTTATGAGCCGGCAAAGCTGTTATACCTTGCCGGCTGGGGGAGTAATAATATATTTAGCGATACATAGGACCGTAATATGCACAAGCACGGAAATCCTGACCTTCCAAGTCTTTTGTACCGAAACCGTTGAATGTATGCGGCCGATAAATTCTATCACGCGAGATATTGTGGAAGACTACCGGGATACGTAACATAGAAGCTAACGTGATTAAACGATCACCTACATGGCCGTAAACTGTTGCGCCATGGTTGGCACCCCACTTTGACATCATTTCATAAACTGTCGGTGCTGTATCTTCATTCAAAATCGGGGCAAACCAGGTTGTAGGCCAAGTTCTATCAGTTCTTTCGTCCAAAATACGATGAATTTCATCATCAATCTTGCAGGTATAGCCTTCAATAACTTGTAAAGTCGGACCTACGCCCTCGATAATATTGCATCTAATCATCGTTGCCGGCATTTCGGCATTTGTTCTGAAGTGAGAAGAATATCCGCCGCCTCTGAAGTACTCATAATTGGCACGGCACCAGTCGGTAGCATTCAGCAAATCTTTAACGTCTTTATCAGTTAAATTCCACCATTCCTTCATGCAACCTTCGCCCTTTTCATTCTTCGCTGCACCTGAACCGTCCAAGCAGCTGGCGCCGGAATTAATTAAGTGAATAATACCGTTTTTCGCTGCACCTGTAAGTTCCTTACCTGTTACTCGTTTAACTGATTCAGGTGACCAATAGGTTCTCACGTCCGAGAAAATCGCAGCTTTATTTGTAACCAGATTACCGAACAACATGGAGATACAGTTCAAAGTATCATTTTCTGTCGCAAATGCCGTCGGAGCTTTTTTACCGTTCCAGTCAAAACTTGTAGCCATAATAGCTTCGGTAAAATCAGCGTTAGGCAACCAGTCTGTCCACATCCTTTGACCCTGGAAACCACCGGCAATAGCGTTTCGTCCCAGAGACTCTTCAATCCAGCCCATTTCTTTCAACTTAGGATTACCGAACAAAATGTCACGTACAACCATTGCATGCTTAATAACAAAATCCCATTGTTCAGCTTCCGGCACAAAACGACTTTTTACAACAATATCGGCCAACTTCTTGCCTTTATTAATGTCCAAGCCTTCCTTACAATTCTCTTTTACCCAAGCTTTTGCCTTTACAAATTCCTCATGGTCATAAATACCCAAATTAATACGGCGCAGAACTTCTGTCATATCAACCCACTCTGTCCGCATACCGAGATATTTCTGTAAGAAATCAACATTAACAGCTGAACCTGCAATACCCATCGCTACTGCACCGATATTGACATAAGATTTATCACGCATAACACCGACAGCAACTGCAGCGCGTGCAAAATCCAAAATTTTCTTTTGTACATCAGGAGTAATGCTCTTATCGCTTTTATCCTGTACTTCCTGACCGTAAATTGAGAATGCCGGCAAACCGCGTTGAGCATAAGCTGCCATAACTGAAGCCAGATAAACCGCACCCGGGCGCTCTGTTCCGTTAATGCCCCAAACAGCCTTGATTGTATTCGGGTTCAAATCAATAGTTTCTGTACCATAGCACCAACAAGGTGTAACGCTTAAAGTTGCTACAACATTTTGTGTAGCAAAATATTCTTCACAAATTGCTGCTTCTTTTGCACCGCCGATTGTACAAGGTGAAATGATGCACTCTACCGCTTCACCATCAGGATAGCGCAAATTAGCTTCAATCAACTTCTTTGCACTTTCCGCCATATTAAGGCATTGCTCTTCCAAAGACTCTCTGACACCGCCCATACGGCCGTCAATAATAGGTCTAATACCAATTCGTGGATGTTTCATAATCGCTCTCCTTATTTTTTATATTTCGGTTGATAACCTCATATACTTAATTAATTTTTTTGTTCTCAGTTCTGTTTGCCATCTGCGGTTGATAAATGACAGTCGGACAAATTTTTCCACTGAGCTCCAAGCCCTGAGCAATATCTTTAATCTCGCCCAAAGTTTTCAGTTGTAATAAAATATTGCCTAAAGCGGATGCTTCATAAGGTCCGGCAATTACCGGTGTTTGCAAAGTATCAGCAATCAGTTGACATAAATAAGTTGATTTTGCACCGCCACCTATAAGATGGACCTTTGACAAACTATTCTGCGTAATTTGCCGAAGTTGCTGTTGCGTTTGCCGATATTGTTCCGCCAAGCTCTGATAAATAACACCAAAGTAATCGAAATCGTCATATTGCCTGTAATCATCCGAACCGGAATTTACTGCCCTGTGGCACAAAGACTCCTTCATCGCGGCGGCAAAATCCGTATCTGCTTGAGCAAAAACACTGTTACCCAAATCAATAGTCAAATAAGTTCCTTGATGCTTCTCAACATGCTCAGTTATCTCGGAAAAAGCAATTTTTCTTGCCATTTTATTTTCTAATTGCTGTTTATATTGCTCCAAAACGTACAAACCGGTTATATTTTGCAAAAGTAAAGTCCGTTCCTGATAGGCAAGTTCATTAGTCAACCCAGCACGATACGCCGCCTGATCGACAAACGCTTTGTCCGTGCTAACTCCTACCAAAGACCAAGTTCCGCAAGAAATAAACATACAATCAGATTCACTCATTGCTCTTGTTACTAAAGCAGCACCCGCAGTATCGTGCCCCAAAACATTAATGACTTTAATATCATAGGCCCGCAGAGCCGGAATAATACTATTAAGAGTTGAACCGCTAACTGTACCTGCCGCTCGAAATGCCGGAATCAAATGTCGATCCAAGCCGAACATATCCAACAGATATTCCGAAATATTTTTATTTCGGGCATCCAACATTGCCGTTGTTGACCAAATACTTTTCTCTCCCAGAATGGCACCACATAAGTAATACTGTACCAGGTCGGGAATCAATAAGATTTTAGCTGCTTGTTTTAATAATTGCGGTTTTTCCGCTCTCAATGCAAGTAACTGATTAAGTGTATTGATAGGCGATACTTGATTGCCGGTTAAACGGAATAATTCTTCATCTGTAAAGTAGCGATGCGAAATCTCCAAACCTTTCAAATGTTTCGGCTCACGATAAGTTATAGGATCAGCCAGTAGCTTACCCTGCGTATCAATCAAACCGAAATCGACACCCCAAGTATCGACGGCAACAGCACTTATTTCAGAAGCATACTTTATAACAGTGTCACTAATAGCCGTAATCAGGCGTGACCATTGCCAACGTAGACAACCGTCGACTTTAACCATCTTATGGGATAAACGCATAACCTCCTGCATTTGCAGTCCGTTGTTATCGACATAAGCCAATATACCGCGAATAGATGTAGCACCCATATCAATTGCTAAAATCTTTTTCATACACTGCTCCTCATAAGATTTTCTCGTACTGCTTATCTTCACCCTTATTAAGGGATCCGTAGCTCCTGCTCAGCAATGAACTTTTCTGAACTCCAGTCAAATCATGTGATTTAAGTCACTTTCGCTTGACCGATTGCACAAGCTTATATGCTTTTTCATGTCAAAAATATAGCATATTGCACGACTTTTGAGAACCGTTGGTGCAAATACTGGTTCTATTTCACTTTAAGTGTCATAATAATTCACATATGTTCACTTTGTTTCAAAAGAAGGAGTTGTAACAAATGTTGACTATCAGACAAAAGAAAATCATTCGTTTATTGGAAGATTTAGGTGGTTCTGCCACCATTGACAATCTTATGACCAAACTTTATATTTCCAAATCTACCTTGCGCCGGGATTTAATTTCCTTGGAAAAAACAAGTGTTGTGCAACGTTTTCACGGCGGTGTGGGCTTGGTAGAAAGTGGAGCTACAGAGTCGCCTATAAGTAAACGCCGTATGCAAAATCTGATTAAAAAGTCTTTTATTGCTCACTTAGCCGGTAAGCTCTTACACGATAATATGGTAATTTTTTTGGATTCTTCCTCAACAGTCAATGAATTATGTCCGTTAATCAGGCACTTTCAAAATATCACAGTCATTACCAACGGCATCAACATCGCTGAACAGCTTAATTTTTATCAAAATATTACTTGTTACATTTGTCCCGGCACCGTCAAGCACAAAAGCCTCTCAATTATCGGCCAATACGCTATCGACTTTATTGGCAACTTCACCGCCGATGCCGTATTTTTGTCATCCAAAGCTATTTTGCCGAACGGTATTTTTGAAGGTGATGATGCTCAAGCTTTAATTAAACGAGCAATGATGCGACAAGCAAAAAAAATTTATCTTTTATGTGACGACACGAAAGAAAGTACAAGCGGTTTTTTCAAATTGGAGGATTACAGAAGAATTGATTTGTTGCTGACTAGTCAGCCTTTGTCACCAACGCTAAGTCAAATTATTAGTGAAGAGGGTTGCAAAATCGTTTACGAATGAGAGTGCGACATAAATAAAAATCGGTATAAACGAAATTTTCGCTTACATCGATTTTTAATGAAAGATTATTGCCAAGCGACAATTTATTGCTTATCTACATCTGTAACACTTTTCCCAAATATAAGCATCAATATTATTGCACTGACAAAGCTGACTATACACGCTATAATCGTTGCTATTACAGTGCGGTCAAAGCCTGTTTGCGGATTAATTACCTGAAGCCAACCAAAAATCCCGTTAGTCCCGTATTATTCGAGCAATGTGATGCTCAATCGAATCCGGCGGCATTTCAATAGTTGTTGTCGATAATTTTACATATAATGTTGACATAAGTAATTCCGATATTTCTTTCTAAGCATGCCGTAAACCTTATTCAAACTTCTCAGTAAAATAATAAGCCGCCCCTAACAAATTGGCATCGTTGCCGTAAGTTGCCGTCCTGATTATCGGCGTAAGCGGCGCTCTTTGGCCATAGTGCATAATCTCCTGCAGCGCTGAATTAATTCTTGCCGTCAAATCAAGTCGGGCCGTAATTCCGCCGCCCAAAACGATAACTTGCGGATCAAGAATATACTGCAAATTGTAAATCCCCAAAGCTAAATAGTGATACATCTGCGCTAAGGCCGCCTCCGCCTCCGCATCATGAGCGTCAGCCAAAGCAAAAACCTCTTCGCCGCTAAGTTGTCGACCTTTTTGCCGGGAAACACGTTCTGCCGTATGGACCGGCGAACCTAAAATAGCCAATTCATTGTGGCCGTCAACCAACATCATACCGAATTCTCCGGCAAAATTATGCGTGCCGGCAATAATTTTACGATCGTACACTATAGTACCGCCGATACCCGTACCGATAACCAGCATCAAGAAATTTTTAACTTGCAACATATCAGGCCGGTTCATCTCGGCCAAACAGGCACAATTGGCATCATTAGCAAAGCTGAGCGGCAAATGCAGCAGTTGCGTCAACTCAGCCACAAAATTCACTTGATGAATGTAGCGTAACGAGCTGGCCCCTTCTACTCTGCCAGTTGCCTGATTGGGAATTCCGGGAACACTGAACGCCAAGCCGCTAATCTGATACTTGGAGCTGTATTTGTTCACCAGGTCCTGCAAACAGACACAAAGCAAATCCCACGTCGGCGGCGTATGACAAATAGCCTTATCCATTAATTTTCCTGCTTGAAAAACAGCACTCTTAATTCCGGTGCCTCCAATATCAATTGCCAGTATCATTTTTCACCTTCCAAACTTACACTTTTACAGCGGATTTTGCCGATAATCAGCCTCTGCCAACGTCAGCTTCAAAGTTAACGCCGGGATATTAGGCAAATTTTTCGGTAAAGTAACAATATAACACGGGTCTCCTTCCAAAGTTGAAGTCTCCCGAAACATCTGTTTTTCATTATACGACTCAGGTAAATTCAACCATTTTGCTTGAACGACATGATTGCAAATATTCGGAATATCAAAAGTACGCCCCTGCAATTTTTCCGGGTTGAAGAAAGTAATATACAGCTGATGGTCTCTTGCCGTGAAGCAGTATTCGTTTATCTCATAAACATACAAGGGCAAAGTGTAAGCTGAATAAACGCTCTCACCCGCTTTTTCCAGATATTCTCCGACTTTATTAAGTTCTGTCAGGCAAGCTGACGGGATTCTGCCATGTCCGTCAGGTCCGATATTCAACAAATAATTGCCGCCGCGCGCTGCAATTTTCAGCAATTTATGGATGGTGGTCGCCGCAGTCTGCCAGTTTTCATCTCCTTTTCTGAAGCCCCAGCTGTCATTCATCGTCCCGGCAACTTCCCACATTTTTTCTATCGGTGCGGCCGGTATTCTATTATCCTGCGTGCTGATATAATCGCCCAAGCCATGGCCGATTCTGCCGCTTATCAAGCATTCGGGTTGTAATTTATGGACAAGTTCGCTTAATTCCCGGCAATGTTGTTGACTCATGTCAATCGGTGTATCGAACCAAATCATGCCGATTTTGCCGTAGTTAGTCAGCAATTCTTCTACCTGCGGCAGACATTTTCCGTAAAAATAGCGGGCAAAATTCTTCTGACTGTTGTAATGATAAGCTCGATAAGCGTCCGGGTCGTCCCAGTCCTGAGCTTGGGAATAATACACACAGAATGTTAAGCCGTATTTTTCACACGCCTCCTGCATTTCCCTAACGAAATCTCTTTTACAGGGGCTGGCCTGCACGGAGTTATAAGAGCTGACTTTGGAATCAAATAAGGCAAATCCCTCATGGTGTTTGGAGGTCAGGCAGATGTAGCGCATACCCCAACTTTTAGCAAGACGGCAAATATTTTCCGCCTGAAATTCCTGCGGGTTGAATTCTCCGGCTAAGCTGCGATATTCTTCTAAAGGGATGTCGGCATTGTTCAATATCCACTCCGCCAAGCCTCTGATTTTTTGGCCTTTATATTCTCCTCCTAAAAGCGAATATAGGCCGAAATGAATGAATAAGCCGAATTTTCCTGTTGTAAACCAATTTTTCTGCATAATATCTCCTGTAGTTGTAATTGTTTCAGTCCTTGTTTATTTCCGTCATCTTAATTAAAAGCAAGATTAATATTAACCCTTAACCGAGCCGATCATCATTCCTTTGACAAAGTGTTTTTGTACTAACGGATAAATCAGCAGCACCGGCAAAGAAGCGACTACAATTGTCGAAAATTTCAACAAATCGGTAATTCCCTGCTTAGCAATCAATTGTTCAACATTTGTAATCATCGTCGGATCTACCGTATTCAAAACTAGAAGTTGACGTAACTTAATCTGCAACGGTTCCAAATTAGGATTATTAATAAACAACATCGCATTAAAATACGAGTTCCACTGCGCCACGCCGTAATACAAAGACAAAACGGCGATAATCGGTTTGGAAAGCGGTAAAACGACACGCCAAAAATAACCGAATGGCGTACAGCCGTCAATAGCAGCAACTTCATACAAATCATTCGGAATCTGATTTTGAATATAGGTACGGGCAATCATCAAATTCCAAACAGAAATAGCATTGGGAATAATCATAGCCCAAATAGTATTGTCCATATGTAAAGCATTAACCAGTAAATAGAGGGGAACAATTCCGCCGCTGACAATCATAGTTATCATAAACAAAACGGATAAAAATCTGCTTGCTTTAAATTCTTTGCGAGATAACGCATAGGCCGCCAACATCGTCATACTGATATTAACCGTTGTACCTAACACTAAATAAATCAAAGAATTCCTGAAACCAATTAAAATCGGTTTGTAAGTCAAAACCGCCTCATAGCCTCTTAAAGTCGGTTTAACCGGCCAAAGGAAGACCTTGCCGCTGATAACCGCTTGCGGATCGCTGAATGACGCAGCTACAACATAAATCAACGGTAAAAGAATAATGACGGTAAGCAAGGTCAATACGCCGTAAATAAAGTAAAGGAACAGACGGTCCCGGAAATTATCTGTAATTTGCGTTTTCTTGTGCTTAAACAGCATATTTACCTCCTTACCAAATCGCCGTATCGGTTAATTTGCGCGAAATCTTATTAACGGCAACGAATAAAATCAAGCTTACCAATGAATTGAATAAACCGACTGCAACACCGTAACTGTAATTTCCTTGCTGTACCGAAACTTTATAAAGATAAGTTGAAATTATCTCTGAAGTTGAAGCATTAACACTGTTACCCATCAAATAGGCTTTTTCAAAGCCGATACTCATAATTGAACCGACATTAAAAATAAGCATCATCACTATAGTCGGAGCAATACTCGGCAAATCGACATGGATTATTCGCTGAAATCTGCCCGCTCCATCAACTAGAGCTGCTTCCTGTAACTCTTTGCTGACGCCGGCCAAGGCGGCGATGTAGATAATTGAGGAATAACCGATATTTTGCCAAATACCTGACCAAACATAAAGATGCGGGAAAATATTAGGGTCACCGAAAAAATTGAGTGCCTTACCGCCGAACATTTTTATAATCTGATTGATAACGCCGCTGCGCATGTCCATTATGCTCATCATCATACCGACCATAACAACCAAAGAAATAAAATACGGAGCATAGGTAATCATCTGTACCGCTTTTTTGAAGCGCTTACAACCAACTTCATTGATGAACACCGCCAAAATTATAGGCAAAGGAAATCCGACAATCAGTGAATAAACACCTAAGCGCAAAGTATTAATAATTGTGCGAAAGCCGTACGGTCCGAACAAAAATTGTCTAAACCATTGCAAGCCGACAAATCTGCTGGCAAAGATACCTTGAGCCGGCGAATAATTCTTGAAAGCTAAAACGATACCCGCCATAGGTACATAGCAAAAAATAATTAACCATAATAAGGGTAAGGCAATAATCAACCAAAACTGCCAATTATAATTCTTACACCGCCGCTTCTGTTCAAGGCGCCGAGATGAATCTCCCGGCGCTTTTCTGAACAATCCGACTGATTTGAGGGATTCTGTATAAGTCATGTAATGCTCCTGCGACATTGCTTATTTTTTTATAGTACGATCATACGCCGTCTGAGATAACTTAATCAAAGTCGGCAAGCCTACCGATTCAAAGCCTTTCACATAATTATCCCAAGCCTGATCATCATCAGGGTTTTGCACGCCGCGAATGAAAGCAGCACGATTTTCTTCCAAATACTTCTTCACATCAACTGTAATTTGATTCAGCTGATCTGTTTCAGCCGCCGTAAATTTCAGTACAGGTAAAACATCATAATCGGTTTTCGGATTTTGGGCATAAGGTTCGCACTTTTCTTTAGTTTCCGTGTAAAGCAATTTTTCCAAACCGGCTGCCGATTTGATATCAACACTGTTATCCGTTGCTTGACCGAAGCGGACTTTCTCAGTAGCAAAATTCAAACCGACATCCTGCCAGTCATGATTTTGCGGATCGGAAGAATACTGATTGATTATTTCGTAAAGTGCTTTACTGCCATCCAAGCCCTTTTTATCCGTCGGATTAAGGCGCCAGTCTTTGTCTTTATCGGCACCGAACTGCATACTTAAATAACCTTCAAGCGTATAAAAATAATCTATCCAACGTAAGGCTGCTGCCGGATTTTTGCAATCTTTAGTTAAAACAAACTTATTCTCAGCAATTCCGTCATAACGGAAATAAGTAGCATGTTGTTTGCCCTCAGGTCCTTTGACCGGAGCCATAACTCGATAGTCGGCATACGCCTGTGGTTTGGAATTGGCATCATAAGCATCGGAAATTGTACCGAAGGGAGCGAAAAGTACAGGTTCTCCCTCATTGTTCATCAATTTACGATAATTGTCAGCTGTCTGTGTAAAAGCACTATCATCAATCAAGCCCTCTTTATATAGGCTGTTCATGTATCGCAAAGCGGCACGATATTCTTTTTTTACAGCGATTGATTCAATTTTCTTATCCGGGCTGATAACAAGTTTACCGGCTTGAACTCCGGGGTCTAAAATGAACGCATTAGTGATCCAATCATAGAATTGGTGTCCCCAACCGTCTATTGATCCGGACATAGGTATTCCTTGCGGATGCGCCTTTTTATAAGCTTGCATAACTTGACGCAAGTCTTCCGTTGTTGTCGGAACTTGCAAATTCAATTCCCGCAAATGGCGCATGTTAACCCACATTTTGTTGCGATACTTGCAATGATAGCAATCGTTAATTGTCGGCAAGCCATATATATGACCGTCGGCTTGTGTGATTTGAGACCACAATTCCGGCTTTTCTTTGACATATGCCATAAAATTGGGCATATTTTCTTTAATCAGCTTTTCCAAAGGCAGAAGCAAGCCCTCGGAAACACCGTATTTACTGACTTTCGGTGTAGAAAATAAAAAAGCATCCGGCAACGGCTTTTTGGACATCATGAGGTTGATTTGTTCATCCGCCGTATCCATATTTACCGTTTGATACGTCCAATTAATATTGGTCTTTTGAGCAATAAATTTACTGAAATCATTACTTGCAAAATCAACAACATTAGGCATTGACAGGCGAACCATAGTCATAGCCAACGGTTTCTCTGCAATGGGATATGTCCCTACTTTGCTTAATTGTACCGCAGCATCCTCCGGTTTCGTCTGTTTATTACCGGTAGAATTACTGCACGCTGTTAAAGTGAAAGCGTAAGCACCCGCTAATAAAAGTGCCAGCATTTTACGGCATAAGTTCTTCATATGTTCCTCCTAACCGATTAAAAGCAAGTCCAATTATTTGCCAAATTCCTCTTGCTTTTTTGCACATTTTTTGTTGTTTAACAACAAAAATAATATAGCATATTGCACTATTTGACGAAACATTTGAAACGTTTTTTGGCTTTTTAAGCTTTTCAGCCCACTATTCTGTTCATTTAATTTCATTTTTGTTCAAAGAGTCAGGCAAAAGCCAAATAAAACATTTTAGACTCAGCATACGACGCAAAGCAAAAAAGGCCGATTGCCGCAGCAACCGACCTATTCATATGATTCAGTATATTCAGCTTGAACTTACTTTTTCCAAAATGCCAACAAAGCCTGACAAGCCGTCAACATTTCCCTAGTATCAATGGCTTCTTCCAATGTATGCGGTTTAATCATACCTACACCTATAATAATCGAATTAAAGCCCTCATAAGCGAAGAAATTGGCATCAGAACCGCCTCCGATAACTTGTAACTCAGCCTCAACACCTATGCGCTTATAAACTTCAATAAACTCCTGCGCAAAAGCACAATTATCAGGAGAGTTTAAAGTCGGATACTGCCATTCCTTAATGAGTTCAAATGTACCGCCATATTTTTTAGCTGTAGCTTTACCGATTTTCTCATACTCCGCCAAATAATTCTCCAGTTTCTCTTCTGAATGTGAGCGCATTTCACCATAAGCTTCCGCATAATCCTGCACCACATTTGTAGGTCCTTGAGCTTTGAATGTCGAAATATTAGCTGTAGTTTCCGAATCAATTCTGGCCGTCTTATACTGCAAAATCGTTTCCGCTAAAATCATAATCGCATTGATACCTTTTTCCGGTTCAATTCCGCCGTGGGACGCTTTGCCGTGCGCAATCAGGCGATAATTCGTCGCTGTCGGTGCTTTATAAGCAACATATTTGGATGGACCGGCATTATCCACAACAATGACACGCTTACTCGGTTGCATATTTTTATAAACTTCAGGCCAGTCAATATTTCTGGCACCGATTAAGCCCGTTTCTTCACCCGGCGTGAAAATCACCCAAATGGTTTCATGCGGATATTGTTTCTGCACAAGATATTTCAAAGAATACAAAACACAGGCAACGCCACCCTTATCATCCGCGCCTAAAGTTGTCGTACCGTCAGTCTTAATAATATCTCCGTCTTCAATTACTTTGACACCCTTATTCGGTTCAACAACATCCAAGTGAACGGAGATTGTAACACCTTCTCCGGGAACTGTTCCGGTCAATTTACAAAAGATGCTCGGGCAATCACCGCCGAATTTTTCATTCGAATGATCAACATAAACTTCCGCGCCCAACTCGCGCATGAATTTAATCACAAAATCGCCCATCGCCTTTTCATGCCGAGCCGGCGAATAAATGTTAACCATCGTTTTGAATAAGTCAACTAACTCCTGTTTGTTCAAATTTTCCATAAAAAACCTCTTTTCTTAAGAAAACTTAGCAATCAGCTATGTTTTTCAATTTCTGCAATCTGAGTTTTGGCAATCATAATCGAGCTGAAAACGGCCGTTAAAGTAACGACAAAGGAAAGATTTCCCGGTAAAAACTGCACCACTTTAGTCATAACCAATGAAATGCCCAAAGCCCATACTGCCGTTTTCCACGATTTCATGGCAAATTGTCCGAAAATTCCGCCGTAGAGAGCCGGAATGATTAAGCCCAAAATTCTCTGCACATTTCCCGGTAAATTGGAAATGATAGTCTGTCCCATAATGGTAGCTAAAAACACGAACAAAATGCCGACATAAACGGATATTGCCATTCCGATAGTACCCATAATCGCACCTTCTCTAGTACCGGTTTTAAAACTTGAAGCTTCGATAGATGTAGCTGCAGCCGGAATACGCATATTAACAGAATTACCGGATAATATCGAAAGATATAAACCTGAAGTCCCGACAATGGGGTAATAAGAAATAGGCTCACTGAAATAAAAAGCGCCTGAAACTGAAATCTGAGAAATTGCACCGGCAATTACAGCTGCCCAACCGGGGAAGAAGCCGAAATATACAGCCATAAGCAGCGGCGGCAATAAACAGGCAACAGCGCCGAGAACCATTGTACTGCGTCCTACTCGAACAATACTACGATTATATTTAGCAAAAGCATCCATTTTCCACCTCCATCAAATTATCAAAGCAGCAACTATGGCCCCGCCGAACATAGCAAAGGTTAACGACCACTGTTTTAACCAGGGAATTTTCTTACCGCAAATTTGACAAACAACCATAATCACCAAACCTAAAATTCCGGCTGCAGTAATTTCCGGCTTTACTGTAATTTTTAAGATACTGTCAACATTGAAATAAGCAAAAGCACCTAACATCGCACCGACACTTACTGCCGGCAACAGTGCCTTTCTACCGCCTGTCAACAAGTTATTCACAGCATCCATCCGATGAGCGAAAAAGAAAGCGAAAATCAGCCATCCCATTACACCTAAAGCCGGTGTCCATAAGGCATTGGCATATACCAAAGGATTCATCTCGGTTGCCAATTCTCCGCCCATTGCCATCGCGCCGAAATTGGCCGCCATCGTTTCATAATTTGTACCTCCAATCACGCTCATTCTCAAAGCGGTAATCGGAGCGCCCAAAGTTACAATTAACGCCCATATGGAACCCACAACGCCCAAGGCCGGACCTACAGAGTTCAAAAAAGCTGTCTTCATTCCTCTTTTTACCTGCTGCTGATCCATTCCGATTTCCTTCGAGCATTTCAATGACCTTTGCAGAATAATCGTCGCTTGAAACAACACAAGCAAAATACCTAATCCGCACACTAAATACATCAAAGGATGGTTAGCATAAAACCACTGATTGTTCATAAAAAACTCCTTCATTTAGCCGTAGCTATATTTTTACCTGCTCCATCTTTCCGTTTTCTCGACGACAATAAACAGACAAGATTTTCAGGCTATTTACTAATGCAAAAAGTCACAAACTGCAGCTAAATAAATAGCCACAGCCGAAGTTAAACTTGACTCAGATACATCAAAGTGAGACGAATGATTGGAATAATAGTGACCTTGAGCATCTGTCAGTGAATTAAGCAGAAAGAAATAAGTTCCCGGTATCTCATCTAAGAAATACGCCATATCATCGCCGCCCATTGTCGGCTTTTCTAAAGTTATTACTTTGTCCGGGAATAATTCCCGCGCCAACTCTTCAATTCTTTGCGTAAATTTCGGGTCATTTTTCAAAATCGGATAGTAACGTTCATACTTAAGTTCTGCCTGTCCCCCGTAAGTTTGAGCAATTCCTTGTGCAATTTCGCCGATTCTTCTTTCAATCAGATCCTGCACTTCGGCTTTCAAACTACGACTGGTCCCTGTCAAAACAACTTTATCGGGAATTATATTCTGTGTAAATCCGCCTACAATTTTGCAAACTGAAACAACTGCTCTTTCTACCGGCGGAATTTCACGTGACACAATTTTTTGTAAAGCTAATATTACCTCTGCCGCAATCACAATCGGATCAATACTTCTGTCAGGATTGGCACCGTGACCGCTTTTACCGATTATGGTCAAAGTAAACTTATCCATGGCTGCCATTAATGCTCCGCTTTTGAATGCGATTTTGCCATTGGGAACACCTTCCAGCAAATTGCCTCCATGTAAGCCGATAACAGCCTGCGGGCGAGGATTTGCCAAAGCACCTTCTTTAATCATGGGCAGCGCACCTCCGGGAATTTCTTCACCCGGCTGGAATAAGAATTTTACCGTGCCGTGGAACAATTCCGGATGTTTCTGCAAAATAACGGCAGTTGTTAGAGCAACGGCCATATGCGTATCATGGCCGCAAGCGTGCATTAATCCCGGATGTTTCGAGGCAAAAGGCAATCCGGTTTCTTCGTTAATCGGCAATCCGTCCATATCAGCTCTGATTGCCAGGCATTTTTCCTGCTGCCGGTCCGAAGCTTTTCGGCCTTTAACTTGGGCAACTACAGCATTGCCGGCCAAAAGAAGCTGATATTCAATTCCGTATTCTTGTAAGACCTTTTGTAAGTACTTACTTGTCTCCGGTAAATTCAGTTCCAACTCCGGTATTTCGTGTAAATCCCGTCTGAATTTTATACACAAACTCTCATATTCTAAAGCTAACGCTCTAACATCAGTTAACATTCAGCCACACTTTCCTTGATAAGCTCTTCTGTAACGTTTTCTTAAAGGCGTCTTTTATATGTCTTTATTACGTCTTTAATTAGAATTATACACAAAGGCTGCTTCTTGTCAATTAAAAATTGTGCATTTTCACAAATATCGTTTTTTCGTTATTCATTAAAGTGCTTTACTGCGGAACACCTTCTTTTTTGTTATAATTCACACATGAGAATATTATTGATAGGAACAAAAAAATCCGTACAGGAAATTAAAGATATGGTAGCCGATTTGGCGGTAGAAATTGTCTGTTGCTATGCCGAAGATACATCCAACATAAAATTTCAGATTGCCTCTTTACCCTCTAATATTGACGGCATCTTCGCTACCGGTAAGGCTGTATACTACGAAGTGATCAATAATTTTCATCCTACCGTCCCTATTTTTTATGCCAAACGTTTGGTCTTGGGTTTCAGTAAATGTATAGTGTCTTATTTACACAGTAAAAATCGTTATGAAAAACCGCTTTTCGATATTATAGACAAGAAGCTGGTAGAATATCTAATTGCCCAATATGAATTGAATTTTAAGCAAACAACTGTCATCGAGTATGATCAACAGGTAAGTGAAAGCAACTATCTTCTATCCTACATTGAGCTTTATAAGCAGGGTAAAGTTGACGTAATTTTTACAGCTTTCGGTTACACTTATGATACATTGAAGAGTTTAAATATTCCCTGTTATCGTATTCCGGTTACGAAATATGATTTGATGGCCGATTTTCAAAAACTGATCCGGGAAATTGAATTGGAAAGTAATAAACATAAAAACATCACGGTCCACAACTTGATTTTTGCTGCCTCTCCTGATGAGCAAGAACGTTTTTTCAACGATTATGCCTCTTTCGTACAAGGTATTTATTTGAATAGTAACGGGCGTCATTTAGTAATAAGTAATTTTTGCTCCAACATCGATCAATTATGTCTTTATCTGCAAAACAGTCTGGATGAAGCGACTAGAAGTAAGCTGAGAATAAGTATTGCCGACGGCAACAATATTCAGAATTGCATTGCCAACTCCATTTACGCTCATTCTTTTACTGATGCTGATTATCCTTTGGCAATTTACACGGAGCGCAAAATTAAGCGCTTGAATTTTTCTGCCGATACGCAGGCAATATCTATTGATATTGTAAGTGAAATTTCCGGAAAAACCGGAATTTTGCGCAAGCATTTATACAAGCTGTTCAATTATTTACAAATTAATAAGCGTGATACGGTCACGGCGGCTGAATTAGCTGAGATTTTAGGTTTAACCAAACGTTCGGCCAATAGGATTATTAATTCTTTAATTCAAGCGAAATATGCTGATGAAGTGGCAATATACAGTGATTCTATCGGCCGGAGAGAAAAATGTATTAAGCTGCTCTACTAGCCTTTTCCTGCAGTTGCAGTTACAGAATGAAAGAAAAACGGCGCCGGTAATTTTCACCCCGACGCCGCCGATTAAGCGATCAACAAATTAGCTAACAAATTAATGTTTTTTCTTATAGACAAGCGAGAACAGAAGTGCGGCCAAGGTGACCAAGGATAAACTCGAGCCGGCTACTTCGCCTGTCTTGCTGACGGCATGTGCTTTTCTCTTGTTCTCATTATTGGTCACAGTTGTAGTTTCCTGTATCGGCGTGGACTCCCCTGCAGTCGGTGCAGGTCCCGGTTGCGGTGCAGGTCCAGGCCCCGGTTGTGGTGCAGGACCAGGGCCAGGTTGCGGCGCAGGCTGCGGTTCATCGCTCAAACCTATCGGGCTGTCCAACTTACCCGTACCACTTACAGTCGCCGCCTGCAGCTTCAGTTTTCCTTGCTGCAGCGAGAACTTCAAAGGCTCGGAATTCAACTTGTAACCTTTGGGGGCAACAGTTTCCTGCAAAACATAATCACCGTCGGCCAAATCAAAAATGTAAATCCGGCCTGCAGCATTGGTCGTATAATTATGCAAAACTTTATCGCCCTGCTTCAAAACATACTGCGCATCGGCCACCGGAATTGCAGCATCCTTCGCATTCGTTTTCGCAAAGACGAAGAAATTGCCCTTTTTCATATCCGCCCAGGCGGCATAGGTTTTCACATCGGCCGTAACTTGTCCGGTTGCCTTGATCTCTTTTCCGTTAACCAGAGCATTGACCTTATTGGAAATAGTATCGGCAGTCAAATCGGTCGGAACCAACGATGTTTCATATTCAATATGATATGCAATCTTCTTATCGTTTGCAGGTTGCGGCAGAACGAAATGCAACTGATGCTGCTTCCGATCATAAGTGACAACGACTTTGCCCGCGGCCGCTTGGTGCACAAGTTCACAAGCTGTAAACTTGGTCTGATCGTAGCCTGAAGTTTCCAGAGAACTGTTGCAGGTAATTTTGAATTTGCTCAAATCCACTTGTCCGGCGGCATCAACATAGACACCGACATTCTTATCCAAAGTATCAATCAGCTCCACTTTCTCCAAATTCGCCGTGTACGGACGATAATCAATTTTCCAAGTGATGACGGTATTTCCTTTATCCGTTGTCTGCAAAGTCGGTACAGTCTTTTCCAATAACAACATTTTGGCATCGAAATCGCATTTGGCGGTATGGGGCAGCTTGTCGTTGAAGCTTAATTCCACTTCATTGCTCATGGTGCTGCCGTTATCTCCTTGGATTGAATTTTGCAAAAGTTCGGCGAAATCCGCCTCCGGCACCTGCAATTTGTAAACGAGGATATAAGTCTGACTGTTGTAGTTCTTAAATTTCCAAGTTGCAGTATTCGGGGTAAAATCGAGAATTTGGGCTGCCTCGGCGGCGCTCAGGCGTTTGACAGCCTGTGCATCCTCACCGTATTGGTACTGACCGTTGGAGTTATCGTAGAGGCCGCTAAAGAAGAACCTTTGCCCGAGCTTGTAAGCGGATTTTTGCGCCTGATAAAGCACGAAATTCTCTTGATCTTTAATCGGGGCAATCTTCCAACCTGCAGGCAGCTTATCTTTGAGGACAAGTTGACTGAAATCAACATTTTTCAGGCTGTCGGTCGCCAGCGTTTTCTGATAATCGGCAAAGTTTATGCCCATGGCGTTGACTGTCACGCGGAAATAGATAGCGTGATCCTGACAATCCAATAATTTATCCTGAGCAGCACCGGCATTATTGATGCTGCCGACATTTTCAAGATCAACGTTGCGCGGCAAAATCCGCTTGCTGAGAATATCGCCTTCCAGATGGTAACGTTCTTCGCTCGTTTGTATATTTTTGAGAGAAGGGTCGCCGGAGAAAACTACGGTATTTCTCTGATGCAAATATACATCATGGTTATTAGCTTGCATGGACAATTTATGCGCCGTAGAGAATTCGCCCTCCTTGCCGCTGAGCAAATTTTGCAGCTGTGTTTTGAGGGTAAACTCGTGTTTCAAAGCTTTCTGCTCGGATGCTTTGGGACTGATTACCAGAATTTCTCCGACTTTTTTGTCACCGCACTTCAGCGGCACGATTTTGTCCAAATTCAAAGTGGTCGAGGCAAATGAGTTTTTGACATAAGCGATATTCCAGTTAATCGGCCAGCTTAGTTCTACCGGGTCATCACCGTAGTTGTAACTCAAGCGGAAATAAGTGTTCAGCACCTTGCTGTCGAAGCCCTCGGCCTGCAGGCCTTTGGAGCTTTTATAATCCGCTTTTAAGGCGTTGTAATCACCGTAATAGAATATTTCGTAAAATTTGCCGTCCTTGGAAGGGAACATATTGTCGTATTCCAAGTTAATTTTCCAAGGCAATATTCCCTGGCGCAAATCGTCGGCATCAGGATCGTTAATCGTCGTTTTGGTCAAGGTCGGTGCTGCCTGATAAGAGGCGGAGGAGTCGGCGCTGAAGGCGTCCTGCGGTAAAGGTTTGTTCGCCCAGTCTTTCGGGCCGACAGTAACTGTCGCTATGTTCTTCAACAATTCCTGTTCATAGGATTTGTAAAGGCCATCATCCTCATCATCGGCGTTAAGTAAAATCGCTTGGCTCAAATTCACGTCGGGAGCAAACACATGGCTGATCTGCAGGACATATTCGCCCGTCATTTCCGGCAGGAATATACCTGTCGCCTGTAACAGTTTTTTATCTTTCGGTATGGCTATTTGCGGTGCTTTCTCACCTACGTTATAGGCCTGTGTTTTGTCAGGCTGCGCCGGAATCTCGCTGACGGTATTAACAGTCACCGGCTGTAATTCTTCTTTGCCGTTATTGACGACTTTTCTTTGCAGTGTCAATTTGGTTGCTTTCGGTTTCGGCAAGTTCGCTTTGGTGGGAATCAGCAGTGTATCGATAATCCAGGCATTACCGAGCTTTTGCTTGTCTTTGCCAAAATCGACCGTCCAGTTGACAATTTGATCATGCGTATTTTTATCTTCCTCAACTCCTGCCAGTTTCTTGGTCACGGTTAAGTTTCTTTCAACTGTGATGGAAGCTGCGGCGGACGCTACCTGTTCCTGTCCCTGCAATAAAAGCGCCGTATTTTCGACTTTTTTGCTCTTTCCCTGTTTATCCGTCTCGCTCCAAATTATTTGCGTGTTAAATTTGATTTCCGGCTGCCCGGGTGTCGCTGCTTGGGCAGAGTCTGTTTCTGTTAAAGTGTAAGTTAACAATTTGTTCGCGGCATCATAAGTCGGTTTAACTTTTTGGCCGTTTACGGTAAAGGTGTCGGCAATGTAATCGCCTACCTGACTCAAATCTTCTTTGATTGTCAAGCCGGCTAAAGAGACTTGTTTATTATTTTTTTGTCCTTGGGGCGTCAAAGTCCAACTTGCCGTATGTTCATCTACAACTGTACCGCTTTTGTTCATGCTGTATGTTGCTTTCGGCGCGTGCGGGTCTGCCGGCAATTTGACCGGAATATTCTTGTCCAAAACCTGTATATGGTCAACCGGCTCATCCGGTTTATCCGGCTTAGTGTCCGCTGCAAACGGGGCTTCAAAGCTGACTGTCAGTTCCGTCCAGGCGTTTTGTTCATAATTGAACTTGCCTTTAGGGTCGTTTTCCAAGCTTTGGAATTTAATTTTGGCCTTGGTTACGCCGTCATTATCCTTGCTGATAACGATGTTGCCGATAGTTTGCTTGCTGGTGGCTAAATACACCGGAATTGCTTTAGTTGCATCTCCCTTGTAAGAAAAATTCTTACCTAAAACTATTTCGGCATAATCTCCCTCGTCAACCTGCATGGCCGCCGTTTTGCCCTGTTCTTTATAGGCTTCCAAGTTACGGTTGTCGACGATGGCAAAGCTGAAGGCAAACTGCAAATTAAAAGGTTTGGTCCAATCTATTTTGTCGCTTGCAATCTCCGCTCCGCCCTGTTTGAAAACAAACTGCAGGTTCTGCAACTGTTTGCTCTTGTCTTTCGCATCGGCTGTTGCTGTTGCTGCAAGCGGTCGTATGAAAGCTGTGGTTAATATCATTAAAATCGCAATACTGAAAGCGAATGTCTTAAATCCAAGTTTACGCATATACTCTCCGTGTCGATTATACATTTATCTCCCGACTCCCTCACCATATACCTCCGACTTTCGGCTGTCAACAGTTATTTACCGGCTGCAAAGCGTTTAGCGACGAGTAAGGAAAAGCCGCTTCCGAGAAGCGGCTTGATTTTACCAGCTGCATTGATATATGCGTTCTCCCTGCAAACTATTATTTTTCGCAGAAATAGGCCGTATCATTAAATTTAATACTAGCAATCCAAGTCCTAAGCTGACTAGCAGTTTTGAAATTTTTCCTTTATTCATCTTCTTCAATCTCCCAAATTGCATAAGCATATGGCATCATCGTATGTTCGTCCTGATTGTAACCGTAGCTGAATATCGGTGTTTCAGAGGGTAAATTGACAAATTGTTCATTCACACAAGCTGATACATTAAGAGCTACAACTACTTTTTTTCTCCCCCTTGCCCGAGCGAAAACAAAATTACCGGCCGGAGAATAATCAAGGACCTGAAAACTCCCGCTTACTAAGCATTCATTATTTTGACGAATTCGGATCAAATGCTGAAAAAAGTTCCGATCATCAATTATAGCTTTATCCCACGGCATAGCGCCTCGCCACGAGTATTCATCTTCCCCCTGTACCCCCAATTCGTCACCGTAAAACACACAAGGAACTCCGACAGCCGTAAATAAAAAGACTTCCGCCAAATAAAAACGCTCAGGGCAAATACACAAACTTCTGAAACGGCTGACATCATGACTATCCAACAAATTTAATTGACCTTGAACGATAGGAAAAGGATAACGCCAATTCATTTTTATTAATCTGCTGTTAAATTCGGCCGCATCTATTTTACCGCTTGCGAAAAAGTCACGACAATGTCTGCGAAAATCATAATTCATAGTTGAATCGAACATATCACCTTGCAGCCAGCATGCAGCATCTTCCCAAATTTCGGCAATTAAAACACTGTCAGACTTGGCTTTTTTAGCTACTTTTCGAAATGCTCGCCAAAAGTCCTTATCCAATTCATTAGCAACATCCAAACGCCACCCGTCTACATCAAATTCTTCAATCCAATAACGACAAACATCCAAAAAATAATTACGAACTTCCGGATTGGAACTATTCAATTTCGGCATTTTCGGCTCATAAGCAAAGCAGGAATATTGCGGTTTCTCGCCGCTTTCCGGTCGCCTTACCGGGAACTGCAAATTATAAAACCAGTCTTTATAACGTGAATTTTCACCATTTTTGACAACATCATCAAAAGCGAAAAAATACCAACTGCAATGATTGAAAACACCATCTATAATTATGTGCATTCCTCGTGCATGTACAGCTTGTACAAGTTCTCTAAAATCGGCATCAGTGCCCAGATTAGGAGATACATGATAATAATCAAGCAAGTCATAGCGATGATATTCTGCTGCCGTAAAAATAGGATTCAGATACAAACAGTTAAAACCCAACTCGGTAATATAATCGATATTTGCAATTATTCCTCTTATCGTACCGCCCAAACGGGAATGTAATGTTTGTCCGGTCTTTTGGTCAAAAAAGGATTTAGCTTGACAGCTCAGATTTCTTGCAGAATCGGCAAAACTATCAGGAAATATATTATAAACAACAGCTTTCTTCAACCATGCCGGCACATCGCTTATTTCTTCTCGCCGTATAAAAGGGTACTGATAAAACTCACTGCGCTCAGTCGGTATAGTTTTTGCCATAATGTCCGCATACAAATACAACGTTTCCTTTGCCGATTCCAAGGAAAAATAATAACATACTCGATCATATTCACTATTTATCGTGGTTTCATAATAATCGAAGTAATCATCACTTGCTACTTTTTCCATATTTTGGGGACGAAATCGTACTTGAGGATGCGGGTCAACTCGATCTCCGTAAAATAAAGTACATCTTTTTAAGTTATTTCTTGCTGCCTGCAGTCTGATTGTTAAGCAATATTCTGCCGGTGCATAAGCAAATTCCGATAGCGGTCTATGCCGTACGGCCTGTCTATTAATCATCTTCTTATCCCTTTCATTTTTATTAAATCAGCCTTTAACTCCGCCGCTTGCCAAGCCGGACACTACATGTTTCTGAATATAAAAGAAAACAAACAGAACAGGTATTGAAGTTAAAATTGCAGCAGCTGAAAACAACGGCCAGTTTCTGGAATAATCAGTTGCCTGTAAGGAAAAAAGACCGAGTGCCAAAGTATAATTAGCTTCACCTGTAATAAAAATTGTAGCGAAAATATATTCATTCCAAGCCGTAATAAATACAAGAACTGAGGTAACTATTATATTGGGCATAGCAAGTGGTAAAATAATTTTCTCAATTAACTTTAGATCATTAGCGCCGTCAATCCTTGCCGCTTCTTCCATGTCAATTGATATACTATCGAAATAACCTTTCATGCTCCAAAAAGCAAAAATTGCTATTGTTCCGCAATAAATCAGCACTAAGCCTGTCATTGTATTAATAAGATGCATAATCTTCATCATCCGATAAATGGCAAACATAGAAAGAATTGTCGGGAAAGCATTTAATAACAGCAACAAATTTCCCAGTTGTGTTTTACCTTTAAATTTATAGCGGGAAAAAGAATAAGCAGCCGGAATGGTAATTCCCATCGTCAATATAACTGTTAAAAAACTGAGAGTAATTGAATTTTTCAGCCAGGAAAGGAAAGGCTTATCTTTGATAATTGCAATATAATTCGCAATAGTCAACTGTTTGGGGAATAAACTGAATTCACTGGAAAATAAGCTGTTGGAACCGTTAATTGAAACTGAAAAAGCATATACAATCGGCACTAAGGTAACAACGCACATCAACAGCAGAAAAATATTAACCATCCACAATTTTAAGCGACGATACTTGAACATTTATGCCACCTCCTTCTTTTTATTGGTAATTTTCTGCATTGCAAAATACAGAATTATGATTATTAATGATACTAAGCCTGTAATGGCTGCTGAAAAGCCGTAATTGCTCGTGATAAAGGCTTTGTCATAAACATAAGTAATAATGGTGTTTATGTCTGCTCCTGTCTTGGAACCGGTTTGCATAGTCATCAAATAGACAATATCGAATTGTTTGAAGTTGGTAAAAGCCGTCATAATAATAACCGGAGACAGAATCGGTAAAATAATCGGTGCAGTAATAGAGAAATGCATTTTCCAAAAACTTGCCCCGTCAAGTTTAGCTCCCTCGTAAATGCTGCGATCGACACTTTGAATCGCTGCATCAATCATCGTAAACATATACGGTAAGCCCAACCATAAATTAACAACTAAACAACTTATAAAAGCATTAGTATTACTCGATAAGAAATTTATCGGCGGTAATCCGAACGCTTTGACAATTTGATTAAGGAAGCCGAATTCAGTATTGAACATACCCATTCGCCAGAGCAGAATAGAAACATAACCGGGCATTGCCCAGGGAAAAATCAACAAAGTTTTATAAACACGTTTTAAGTTCAAGCCTTCCGCATTCAGAGCTAAAGCAATCATAAAGCCCAAGAACAGCATCAAAGCAAGATTCAAAGCTGTCCACAATAAAGTCCGCAATACAGCCGGCACAAATCCCGAGTCCAGCTTGAATAAGGCTTTAGCATAATTTGCGCCTCCGACAAAGTGAAAATTCTGCCAATGATAAACGCTCATATTGGTGAAAGAAATATATATTGTATAAGCAAGCGGGAAAACAACCAACAATAAAATAAAAACCAGAAAGGGCAGCTGATGTATCCATGGCTTAAATTTATTTATCTTCTGCATTTTTACCTCCACTATACATTAACCTTTTAAAAACCGACAAGTATAAAAGGGGACTATACTTGTCGGTCCGATTAATTACTTCATATTTGCAATTTGCTCTGTTGCCTGTTTTTGATATTTTTCACAAGAACCGGCTACATCCTTTCCGTTTTTGTTGATTTCAGCCAACAAACCGTCTGTTGCTCCCCACATTACATCCATTTCCGGGATATTAGGCATAGGAACTAAGGTCTTGGCCATTTCACGTAAAGTGGAAATCATCTCATTTTTGCCAACTTCTGCATCTTTATAAGCTTGACTGTTTGCCGGCGCACAGTTGGCAACTTTGGCCAAGGCAATACCGACTTCCGGATTAATCGCTGCTGCCAAAACTTCTTTAACTGCTGCCGTTTTATTTTCGGCCGCCTGTTTTACAACCTGTAAGCCTTGAACACCCGAGAACGGTTTCAAAGGTTCGCCGTTAGGTAATTTCGGCATCGGCGCTATACCGTAATTCAATTTAGCGGCTTTTAATCCCGGAATCAGCCAAGGTCCGCCGATGATACTTGCCGATTTACCCTCTGTAAACAAAGTAGTCACGGTATTATACTCGCCGTCTGCAGGCATATATTTCACGAATTGTTTGTGATATTCCAAGGCTTTTTGTGTCTCAGGTAAATTTAATCCCGGTTTCTTTTCCGAATTTATCATATATCCGCCGAAACCGTGTAACCACGGGGCAATACAGTAAGATGTCGAGTGTTGTTCAACAAATACATATTTATTGTCTTTAGTTTCCGCTTTTGCTGCGGCCAATAATTCATCTGTCGTCTTAGGCGGATTTTTCATCAGATCTTTATTATAGATAAAGAGCAAAGATTCAAAATACAGCGGCAATTGATATTTTTCCTTTTTGTATGTACCGGCTGCTAAGGTCATAGGAATTAAGTCTTTCATTTGATCGTCACTTATCAGCTTATTCACCGGTTCAATAATACCCATTTCCGCAAAAACACCGACTTTATCATGGGCCCATAAGAACATATCGGGCGCCGACTTGGGATCATTGCTGACTAATTTCAATGAATCGGATAAATTTTCTTTACGTTCCAATTTCACCTTTGTATTTTTCAACAATGAATTAAGCTTCTTTTCTAAAGTGTCTGCAATTGAAGCATCTGCTGAATGCCATACTGTAATCGTCGTTTTTTCAGCTTTTGCAGGCTCGGACTTTCCCGCCGCAGTAGATTTAACCGGCTTTTTCCCCGAATCATTTTTTTCTTCCTGTTTCGCACAGGATGTTAAGCCGCCCAAAGTTAATGCGGCTACCACAAATAAACTTAAAAGTTTTTTCATTCTGCACCTCTTCTAACTGCATAAATTAAGAAAACGTTTTTCATCAGCTAATTTCGCTCTATTTACGCAATTATGCCAACAATCACTTAACAACTTTTAATTTATGCAATATAATTATCTATACATTCATCTTAGAAAATCGGTACAAATTATGCAATATAACAACATGCACAATTTATAAAAACGTTTTCCGAATAAAAGATAATAGAAATGGCGGTTTTTCGTATGACAATAAAAGATATTGCGCAATTGGCAGGGGTATCTATTTCTACGGTCAGCAAAGTATTGAATAACAAACTATATGTTGCTCCGCAAACTCGTCGGCATGTGCAGGATGTAATTAAAAGATATAACTATCAGGCTAATTCTACTGCCAGAAATTTAGCTCAAAGCAAAACACATGACATAGCTTATTTAGACAAATTTATCCGTAATATTCCTTTTGAAAATCCGCATATGTTCAACATTCTGCTCGGCGCTGAAAACAAGCTGCAAAATAAAAATTATCGTATTTCTTTGGTAAATTTGGCAAGCAAGAAGACTGTCAATCAAATTTTGGAAGCCCAATTAGCAATTAAACAATTTGACGGTATATTAATTAATAGTGCCTGTATGAACCCGAAAATCGAAAAAATTATTTTACGTTATGATTTGCCGGCTGTCTGTATAGGCAAACTGGAATTTGACAGTATGCTGTCATGGATAGATACCAATCATCGCCACAGTGTAGCCAAGGCTGTTAATTTTCTCAAGCACAAAGGTTATCACGCCTTATGCTTCATGGGCGGAATGCTTGGCGATAAAATCAGCGATGAACGTATTCAAGGCTTCAAGCAGGCTTTGCTGCAATATAATGATAATAAGTCCAGCCAAATTATTTATAATAAGCCGAATGTACAGAGCATTTACTCTTGCACTATGCAATTAATGCAAAGTCGGAAAAAGCCCGATGCAATTGTTTGCAACAACAGCTTAATTGCCTATGCCGTAATCACTTGTCTCAATGATTTGAAGCTTACGATGCCGAATGATGTTGCCGTTTTGACTTTTGATGACTATCCATATTCACAATTAATTGTCCCGACCCCGAGTGTAATAGAAATTGATTTGTACGAATTAGGGAAACAAGCAGCCTCCATGCTGATTCATAAAATCAAAAATCCCGCGCAATTATTGCAGACATATACTACTCTTCCACAAATTATCGAGCGTGGTACTACTTAAGCCTCCCCCTCCCGCTCCCGCGCTTAATGCAAAAATCACTGCAGGATGTTAATATTACTAATTATTTGCAGCCGCTTGGCGTGCGTGCGCCGGCAAGTCAGCAATAGCAGCAGCAAGAGCAACAAGTATACAAGAGGTAATTTATGAGCATTTTACAAGTCAGCGATGTCAGCATGTCTTTCGCCGGCAGAACAATATTGGACAACGTATCTTTTCGTCTCCTGAATGGCGAACACGTCGCTTTAGTCGGGGCCAACGGCGAAGGCAAAAGTACCTTTCTCAACATTATTACCGGCCAAGCGCTGCCGGATGCGGGCAAAATCACCTGGTGCAATCGTATTACCAGAGGTTACCTGGACCAATACGCCCTCTTGGACGGAGAACAGACAATTAATGACGTCCTGGCCTCCGCTTTCAGCGATTTTTACGCTCTGGAAAAGGAAATGCTGCACGATTATGAGCTGATGGCGGAAACTTCCGGAGCGGAATTGGAGCGGCTTTTACAAGATGTCGGCGAAATTCAGGAAACTTTGGAACATAGCGGCTTTTATACGCTTGATGCTAAAATTAAAGAGGTGGCTAACGGTTTGGGGCTCAGCAGCTTGGGGCTTGAGCACAAAATTGCCGAATTAAGCGGCGGGCAGCGGACCAAAGTTCTTCTGGCCAAATTGTTGCTGCAAAATCCTAAGATTCTGATTTTGGACGAGCCGACCAACTTCCTGGATGAGGAACATGTCGCCTGGTTGACTTCTTTTTTGCAGAATTATCCGCATGCTTTTATTCTTGTTTCCCATGATGTCCCCTTTCTCAACGCTGTCGTCAATGTTATTTATCACGTCAATCAGGGGCAATTTAAGCGCTATGTCGGCGACTATGATAATTTTCTGCGTCTTTCGGCGCTGGAGCAGGCGAAGCAGGAGCAGGCGTATGTCCGCCAGCAAAAGGAAATCAGTCAGCTGAAAGATTTTATAGCTCGCAATAAAGCGCGAATTTCTACCCGCAATATGGCGCAATCGCGGCAGAAGAAGTTGGATAAGATGGCTTTGGTGGATAAACCGAAAGAGCAAATTAAGCCGGTGTTTAATTTTCAGTCGGCCCGAACGCCGGGAAAAGTTGTGCTTAAGTTGCAGGATTTGGTTATCGGCTATACCACGCCGCTGACTAAGCCTTTGAATTTACAAATTGAGCGGAATGAGAAGATTGCTGTTAAAGGGACTAACGGTCTGGGGAAGACGACACTTTTGCGCACGCTGGCCGGGGACCTTGCGCCTTTGAGCGGAACGGTGGAAATGGACCAGTTCTGTCAGCCGGGTTTTTTCGCGCAGGAAGATAACGGGAACGAAAACAGTGCTTTGGACGAGCTTTGGGCCGTTTATCCGCACGCTTCCAATCAGGAGGTGCGCGGGATGCTGGCCGCCTGCGGTTTGACGAAAAATCATATTGAAACGATGATGTTCGCTTTAAGCGGCGGGGAAAAGGCGAAGGTGCGGTTGGCGAAGATTATGTATCGGCCGTTTAATTTGTTGTTTCTGGATGAGCCGACCAATCATTTGGATGTGGCGGCGAAAGAGGAGCTCAAGCGGGCTTTGCAGGCTTATAAGGGGACGGTGATTCTGGTGTCGCACGAGCCTGAGTTTTATAACGATATTGTTTCTAAGGTTTGGAATATCGAGGATTATACGACTAAGATTGTTTAAGTAATTTGAAGGCTTTGAGGGCAAGGGCGGCCGGCCCTCGTTTCGAGGGCTTGGTTATCCGGCGGCTTTTTCTGCTGTGTTCCTCATTGCCTTTGTTTCTTTATTTTTTCGCTAAGCTGCGGCCTGTAAGTATCACGCTCAAGGCGCCCGCCAATATTAAGTAGGCACTTAAAGTCGAGCTTGTTTCCGGTTTGTTGCCGACCGGGATATTAGGAAGGACCTGAATTTCAGCCTTTTGGGTTAATACGCCGGAGCTGCCGTCTGCATATTCTGCCGTGCCGCTTATTGTCAGATAAACGTAATATTCTTCTTTGCCGTCGACTTTCTTCTTCGTTACCTTGCTGTCATCGCATTGGATCGTGCCGCTGATAGTAGCTACAGGCTGTGTTAATACTTGTAAAAGCGGTGAGCCGTTGAAGCCTACGGCTAACGGGAAAAAGTGCAGCCAAGCGCTGTTAAGCAAGTTGTTGCCGGCTGCAAGCAGTTTAAGCCCCTGCGGTAACTGCTGCTCGAGTGCTGCCTTATCCAGGTGGAAACGCTGCAATTTTTTATTGTCGGCATAAATAAAGTTGATGTTAATTTTTTCAATCGGCGCATTCTCGCATACGACTTGTTTCTGCGGGGAAACCATTAATTCATTAATTTTAATAGGTAGACGATATTCCTGAAATAAGGACGTAGGTGTGGAGCTGATCGCCTTAGTCGGCACGGCCTCTAAGGGGAAATTATCGGGTAAGCCGCACTTTCGCTTGATTTCCGCCACTTTGGCGCGAATCGCCTCATCCACCTGATATTTAACAATTTTCATGTAATCGGCGGAAGCCGGTTGATTTTGGTCGCAAGCTCCTGTTGCCGTGATGCGGGAATCGTATATTGCCGGCAGTTCCAGTTCTTCTTTTTGGTCCAAGTAAGATATGGTGATTTTTTTGTAATACTTGGAATTCTTTTTGATTTTAAGGAGCTCAGGGTTGTCCGTTACGACCAGACTGCTCAGGCTATAGCCTTTTTCGGCATCTTTTTTCTTTACGCCGAAGAGCTGATCCGGACTGCGGAACTCAGAACGCTGATTAAATAAAAGGGAATTTACTGTCTTTATTTTTTTCTTTCCGGTCCTACTACCCACCCATTCATAAGTTTTTTCATGTTCCCAGTTATTAGCTATTAAAACGCCCTTAAAGTCTTTAAAAGCCCGCCCTACAAAGCAACTAGAGAATAATTTACCGCTTTTATAAAACAACTTCTTATTGCTGAAATTAAGCACGAAATCATCCGTGCCCGCACCTTCAAACATACCGGCCATTGCTCTAATATATTTATCAGTTCCTGCCTGAAAATTGCTGAAATCCGCATAGCCGGTAAGAGCTTTCATATACTTAAAAGCCTCCCACATTGATAAATTTTTTGAACACTTTAATTTTGCCAGGGGGCTGATATCTTTAATATTTTTACTATTCGGCAAAAAAGAATCTAAATTGCTTAAGAATTTTGCATTAACATCAGCAATATTTCCTAGAGACGCTAAGGTAGAACCTCCTCCTTTAACTTTGTAACGGTCTTTAATAAAGTGTCCGTATTTTGGTATTTCTAGATCTATCATAACAGGTATTTCATCTATAGAATGCATGTAGCCAGTAGGATTGCAATTTAAAAAATTAAATTTAAATCCTTGATCCGCATATGGCGTAAGCATCCCGTAAAAATAAATTCTTTTTTCAAATTTAAGCGTATAACCTTCTGTAGAGCTAATGACTTCCAACATAGCCATCGCGTCATTTAAAACCTTTTGGCAAAATTTATCAGTAAAATCACCTGGAGATATACCACTCGAATAAGGGCTAGGAAATGAAGTAATAACCCCCTCTTTCGCCCCGTTCTTCGGCCGAATAATTATCTGCTTGTGCTCATGATCGGCTATGGCCTCACAGCCGGCCATCTGCATCACAGCTTCCTCATCAAGCTTCTCCCGCCACGGCGGCAAATCATCATCCGCTAAAGCCGCCCCGGCAGCTTGGACCTTCGAGGGCACCTTTACCTTAGCCTCACTCGAATCGTTCTTTTTTTCTTCATTGGCTACAGGCGGAGCGGCAACACTTGGCTGCTGTGCTTCCGGCTTTTTCTGCTCTGCCTCAGGCGACACAGCTTGCTTCGGTTCTTGGCTAAGCCCTGCCTCTGCTTTAGGCCCGGCCGGTGATGGTGGCACACTCGGCTGCTTATTATCGTCACTAGGCACAGCAGGCGGCGCACTTGGCTGCTTATTATCGTCACTTGGCACAGGAGGCGGCGTACTTGTCTGCTTACCACCATTCGCACCCGGCTGCTTGTTATCAGCACTTGGCCCAACCTGCGGCACAACCGCCGGCGGCGCAGGAGCCGGAGCGACAGAAGAAGCGGCCATAACCGTTTTTAACGGGAAAAACAACGAAAGAACAAAAAGTAAGCTTAAAGAAACAGCCAACGCACGCCTAATAAACATCAGCATCCGCTCCTTTGTAATTATTAAATTTGTTACATATACGACCATTCTATCTTTGCAAGCAGTTTATTTATTAACAAATTGTAAAAGTGTGATATAAATGGAGCCAAGCCGGAACCGAAATACAATTTTTCAGCAAGTTGCACTTATTTCCCCGCTCGCCCGCTAAAGCGGCGCCGGAAACAGCATCTCGCCCAAGGGCACGGCCGCCTGCTGCAATTCTGCTATAATTCTGCTGTAAAGAACAGGAAAGTGGGAAATTCAGTCGATATGGCTTTTATTCTCTTATTCATCATCTATCTGGCCTTCATCAGCCTTGGTCTACCCGATGCCTTATTAGGCGCAGCCTGGCCTTTAATGTACAAAGAATTTGCCGTCCCTGTATCTTATGCCGGCATAATCGCCATGATTATCTCCGCCTGCACAATCATTTCCAGTTTTCAAAGCGACCGCTTAACCCGGAAATTCGGCACCGGTAAAATCACGACAATAAGTGTATTCCTGACAGCCGTTGCTCTTTTCGGTTTCGGCTTGAGCCACAATTACTATCTGCTTGCCCTCTTCGCTTTACCTTACGGCTTAGGTGCCGGCAGCGTGGACGCCTCTTTGAACAACTATGTCGCCTTACACTACCGCAGCTCCCATATGAGCTGGCTGCACTGCATGTGGGGCGTCGGGGCCTCTTTGGGACCGTATATACTGGGTTTTGCTTTGCATAAAAACTTACCTTGGAACGACGGCTATCTTATCGTCGGCTCTATCCAGACACTGCTTTGCCTTTGCCTCCTTTTGACCTTACCTTTATGGAAAAAACACGCATCCGGGCAAACTGCCTGTAAGCAGCCTAGCACTTCCGCCGCCTGCTCTCGGACTTTCGGCTTCAAAGATTTGTGGCGTTTACCCGGCGCCAAGGCAGTTTTACTGACGTTCTTCTGTTACAGTGCCCTGGAGCATTCCGCCGCCTTGTGGGGCAGCAGCTATCTGGTCTTACATTGCCAACTTGACGCCGCTTTAGCCGCGCAATACGCTAACAGATTTTTCCTCGGCATCACTTGCGGCCGGCTTATAAGCGGCTTCATCGCCTTCAAACTGAAAGATGCGTCGTTGATTCGTTGGGGACAGGGGCTGATTGCCGTCGCTCTTGTCATTCTGGCAACAACAAATAACGGCCAAATCGCCTTAATCGGCTTGACTATTCTCGGCTTCGGCTGCGCTCCGATTTACCCTTCTGTAATTCACTCTACCCCGGCCAATTTCGGCGCGGACAAATCCCAGGCGCTTATCGGTATCCAGATGGGCTGCGCCTATATCGGCAGTACTTTGATGCCTCCGCTTTTCGGCTTAATTGCCAATTATTGCACAAGCAAAGTTTTCCCTTATTTTCTCGCTTTCTTCCTGCTGATCATGGTCTTGGCGCATGAATCGGCACTGCTGCAAGTCAAGCACAAGTTACCTGTAAAACATTGACAAATAAATTATAATGAATATGTATTTTGTGCCCGGGAACGTCATTTCCGGGTATTCTGTTGCGGAGAATGACAATGAAACTTATGAAACAAGATGAAATACTCACATGGGGCGAATTGTGTTTGTTCGCTTTAACCGGTATCCTCACCGGCCTGATAATAACTGCTTACAAATCGGGCTTGAAAATTTTAAGCGGCCTAATGCGACAACTTTTGACTTTTACGCAGAACAATCCTTTATATTCCTGGCTCTTTGTCTTAGCCTTGCTACTTATCGGCTTAATTGTCTACATGTTGACCTTACATGACCCTGACAGCTTAGGCTCGGGCATCCCCGTCCTTTACGCCTTAATTGACCGCAAAAAAAAGAACAAATGGCAACGCACCCTGCCGCTGCGCTTTATCACCAGTTTACTGACTGTCGGCTCCGGTTTAACTTTGGGACGTGAAGGCCCTTCAGTGCAAATGGGCGGCCTGGTCGGGCAAGGCGTCCGCGAACTTTATGCCAAAGAAGCCGAACCGCGTTATTTCATAGGGGCAGGAGCAGGGGCCGCTTTGGCCGTCGCTTTCAACGCGCCTTTCGCCGGTATTTGTTTCAGCTTGGAAGAAATGATTAAACGCTTCAACAAAAAAGCTGTTTGCGGCAGTATCGTCACCGTGTTCTTCGCCGTCATCGCCTCCGACTGTCTGCTGCCGAATGTGCCGCTGCTGCAAGCTGTGCCGAAATTTCAGCTTTTGAGTTTGCGGCAATATTTCATCGTCGCTCTCATCGGTATTTTGGCCGGGCTTTCAGGTTGCCTGTTCAACTTCTTGATTCTTAACAGCAATTTCCTTTATCGCTACCTGCCCCGGCAATTCGTCCTGCCTTTCACCTTAATCGCTCTCCTGATTCTTTGCGACCCGCGGCTGTTCGGCGTCGGCGAGAATATGTTGGAATATTCGTTAAAAGAAAATGTCGGCTTGACAACTTTAATCTACTTTTACCTCATGAAACTGCTGCTTTTGGCCTTGGCTTTCGGCATTAACGTCCCCGGTGGCACCCTGGTTCCACTCTTGGTCAGCGGCGCCCTTTTAGGAAACATTTACGGCACTTTACTGGCAAACTTGGGGCAGATTGACAACAGCATGATTTTTTTCTTCGTCCTTTTAGGCATGTGCGGACACTTTGCCGCCATCGTCAGAACACCTTTAACAGCGATTATTCTGGTTTGGGAAATCAGCGGCGGGGCTTTGGCTTATATGCTCTGTCTGGTTTTAGTCAGTCTTTTGGCTTACATGACAGCGGAATTTCTCCGTGTCCCGCCTTTCTATGAATATCTTTATGACAAAATGCTGCAGTCTTTGCCGGCAAAAGGTGAAGCTCCCGCATCGACGCTTAAATCTTGATTTTTATGCTAAAATGACGCTGTAAAGGCTCATTTCAGCTTTCACGGAGGTACTACTATGTACGGATTAATTGAAGCCGGCGGCACAAAGTTCGTTTTGGCGCAGGCGGATGCGCAAGGAAATTTACACAATATTACAACTATACCGACTCAAACGCCGGATTTGACTTTGCCGCAAATTTATAATTATTTTCGTAAGGTTAAATTGCACGGTCTGAGTTTGGCCTGCTTCGGACCTTTGGAATTGAATCGTGATTTGCCGACTTACGGCTATATAACCGACACCCCGAAAGTTGCCTGGCGCAATTGTCCGATTGTGCCGAACTTGGCCGAACAGCTGCCGATTGACAGTTTGATTTTCGATACGGATGTGAATTTCGCCGCTTTAGGTGAATATTATTTCGGTCGCGGTGAAGGTTCCCGCTCGACCTTATATTTAACGGTAGGCACCGGGGTTGGCGGCGGTTTTGTGCAGGACGGCAACATCTTCAAAGGTGTAAGTCATCCGGAGATGGGGCATGTTTTGGTTAAACCTTGTCCGGGCGACGATTTTGCCGGCTGCTGTCCCTATCATCACAACTGTTTGGAAGGGATGGCCTCAGGTCCGGCTATTATGCACCGTTACGGCTGTCAGGCGACGGAGCTGGGAACCAATCATGTCGTTTGGTCCTATATCGCCGATTATTTGGCGCAGGCACTGCTGACGTACACTGTTGTTTTGCGCCCGGAAAGAATTTGTCTGGGCGGCGGCGTCATGCAAAATCCCGCGCTTTTGCCTCAAGTGCAGGAGCGTTTCACGGCCTATGCCGGCAATTATCTGCCGTTGCCGCCGGCAGCAACATATATCACCTTACCGAAGTTAAACGGTCGTTCCGCCCTTTATGGTTGTTTAGCGGGCCTTTTGCCGGCTGAGAAAATCAGCAATTTACAGGCACAATTGGCCAAAGCTGCCAAAGCGAACGAATAATTATCCGGCTCCGGTAGGTGTCGCTTGCGCTGTTTCCGGCTGTTATCGCCGGCCGTTGTCACTTGCTACGGCACCTGATTGCCCGTACTGAACAGTAGCAATTGGCCGTCTCGCTTCTAAAAAAAAGAACCGCCTTCTCCTGCACTTGCTTGAGAAAAGCGGTTTTAATTTTACATCGCATCTTACATCGCAGCCGAATGCGGCCAGCCTCTAAAACTCCGTTACGCCGCCTTTTTGCAGCTGTTTCTTCGAACCTCGTCCGTATACAAGATAGAGAATAATCACGTTAAAAACCACCAAAATAACGGAATACACAAGGTTTATCGCTCTGGCATCAACCGTCGCTGCCGGATCGGAATTGGAACGAATCAAAATACCGATAGTCTCCTGATTAGGCTGATACAGGAAAGTCGACATATTATACTCGGCCAAATTCAAAGTAAAATTCAAAGCAATCAAAGCCAGAACCACCGGCATCAACGCCGGCAGAATAATCCGCCTGAAAGTCCGAAAACTCGAAGCTCCCAAATTTCGGGACGCATCTTCCAAATTATGATCGAAAGAATAATAAGCACTCTTCAAATAACGCAACGTTTTCGGCAACAAAATCACTAAATAAGCAACCGGCACAATCCACTGCTGCCCCACAACCATTTGCCCCAAAAGCAGCGGGCTGGCATGGTCATAAGCCAAAATATAGCCTAAAGCAATCATAATCGTCGGCACCAGCCACGGAATATAATAAATATACTCAATTGTCTGCGCAAAAGCATTCTGCTTCTGTCTCATAATCCAGCGCACCAACAACAGCATAAACAAAACCGACGCCACCGCCGCAATACCGGCATAACAAATACTCCGCAACAACGGCACATAACCTTTAACATCACTTAAAATCTTAATATAGTGCGCCAACGTAAAGTGCGCAAAAGAAAACTTCTGCTCCGCAATCGCTTTAGTATCCTGGAAAGAAAAGAGCACGACGAAAAACATCGGCATCGTATAAATAGCGAACAAAATCCAAGCAATCACATTAGTCAAAACCCTTAAATAAGGATTGTTGATTTTCTGTTTCACCAAGCGCGTCTTCGTCTTGGCCGTCGATAAATAATTGCCCTTCCGCTCATTCAAAGTCAACGAAAAAAGCAGAATCATCTGCGAAACACCCAAAATCACGGACAACAACGCAGCAATATCGCGCGACGCCGGCCGCCCCGAAAAAGTCAAAATCATCGGTGCAATCGTCTGAAACTCTTTCCCGCCGACCATCAACGGCGCCGAAAAAGCACCCAGACCGATAGCAAACGTCATAACAATCAAAGTCAAAAACACCGGCTTCAGCGTCGGCAAAACCACCTGCCGCAAAATCTTCCACTGACCGGCCCCCAAATTCTTGGCCGCATCAATTGTATTATTATCCACTTCCCTAATTGCACTTGAAAGAAAAATCAAATGATTGGAAGTAAAAGAAAATGTCATCACCAACAAAACCGCCGGGAAACCGACGAACCAACCGCGATTCAAAGACGGAAACAGACGCGCCAAATAAGTGGTAATCACGCCTTCCTGCCCGTAAAGATTAATCCAACCGTTAGCAATCAACAAACCGGAAAAAGCCAAAGTCGAAATATAACCCAAGCGCAAAATTTTCGCGCCTTTCAAATCGAAATACTCCGTAATCAGAACCAAAAACGTCCCGACGAAATTAACCGTAAAAGTAAGAACAACAGCCAAAACAAACGAATTTTCAATCGACTTCAAAGCCCTTTGCGAAGTCATAATCTTGCCGAACGCCCGCCAGGAAAACTGACCGTTAACATAAAACGTCTGCACCAGAACGCCCCACAAAGGATAAATCATAAAAGCAACAGCAAACCAAATAACGGCAATTAAAAAAATTGCTTGCCCCAACTGCCGACGTTTACCTTGGATAATGTCGCTCATGCCGCTCATTGCTTCTTCTCCTCATACTCCAAAATATGCTCGAGATTAATATACACTTCAATCCGATCCTGAACCTTAAAACTGAAATTACCGTCTTTTTTATTAATCATCTTCAACTTTTGCCCGTAAACATCAAGATAAACCGTACTGAACGTCCCCTGATAAACTTCCGCCAGCACCACAGCCGGCAACTTAACACACTTCTTCCCGTCAGGCAGCTGATAAACTTTAATTTTCTCCGGGCGAATATAATGCCGCTTACTCAAATCGAACTTCGATCCGCTTTGCTCATTAATCTTCTCCATCAGCGCCGGCGGCAAAAGATTGGAATCACCGATAAACGTACAAACAAACTCGGTAGCCGAATGATCATAAATCTCCTCCGGCGTCCCCACCTGCTCAATAAACCCGTTATTAAAAACAGCAATATGATCCGACAGCTCCAACGCCTCTTCCTGATCGTGCGTCACATATATAGCCGTCATCCCCGCTTCCCGCTGAATAGCCTTAAGCTCCGAGCGCAACTGCTTCCGCAACTTCGCATCCAAATTCGACAAAGGCTCATCAAAAAGCACCACCGACGGCTTACGCGCCAAAGCCCGGGCAATCGCCACCCTTTGCTGCTGCCCGCCGGAAAGCTCCGAAACATTGCGTTTCAACTGATTTTCCGCCAAATCAACCAGCGTCGCCAACTCCAGCACCCGCTCATTAATCTTACTTTTGGGCATCTTATCAACAGTCAAACCGTAAGCAATATTGTCAAAAACCGTCATCGTCGGAAACAACGCATACGACTGAAAAACCATGCCTAAGCCGCGTCTCTCAACCGGAACACCCGTAATATCCTCATCATTAATAAAAATCCGGCCGTTACTCGGATTAATAAAACCGGCAATCGCCCTCAAAGTAGTTGTTTTACCACAGCCTGACGGTCCGAGAAAAGTAAAAAATTCGCCCTTATTCACCGTGATATTCAAATTGTCGACGGCGACAAACTGACCGTAATTAATGCGCAGATCCTTAATTTTCAACATAATTGCACCTTATTAAAACAAAGGGGAAGAAAATTCTTCCCCGTTTTGGTCTTACTGAATTACTTCAAAATTTCCAATTCAACCTTTTCGACCCATTCATCAATGTGTTGATTGATGAACTTCCAGTCAACTTTCATCGGCTTGGTAGCCTTCATAATCTCCTGCAATCTCGGATCGGCAGCTTCCTGCGCCTTCGGATTGACCGGGAAAGTACCGAACTTCGCCGTCCACTCTTTCTGAGCCTCAGCACTGCCGAACCAGTCAACAAACTGCTTGGCCTTGCTGTAATCATGATCCTTACCTTTATTGACGATACCGATTTGCTCACAAACCGAGAAAACGCCCTCTTTCGGATTAATAGGAACAGCCTTGAAATCGAACTTTTTCTCCGATTTCGGTACAGCAGTGGAGAAGAAATACATGATGGGCACCTTACCCGTTGCAAAGTTCTTCACATAATCCTCACCCTTAGGCGGCATATAACCGTGCTCGTAGAACTTCTTCAACTGATTCCAGCCCTCATCGGAAATACCGTTCTTGCTCTTATCATCACGATACTTCAAAAGAATACTCATCGCAGCCTTCTGATCCGTACCGCCGCTGATAGCCTGCGACAGACGATATTTTTTCACGAACTTTTCATTGTTAATCAAATCATCCCAGTCCTTGGGCGCATCCTTGATATATTTCGGATTATACATTAAATAAATACGCACTTCCAAAACCGGCGAGAACAAGCCGTTACCCTGAACATATTCTTTCGGAATATCTTTCAACCACTTCGGCTCATATTTTTCCAACAGTCCCTGGTCGGCCAACTTGGTGAAATAACCTTCATCCATACCCAGAGCAATATCAGCCTGCGGTGCTTTTTTCTCAGCTACCAGACGATTGTAAACCTCACCGCCGGGAACTTTCACAAACTTCAAATCAATTCCCATCGCCTTAGCTTTTTCTGTCAACCAGGCATCACGGCCGTCCTGTACCGTGTTGGAATAAATGACCAACTCACTCGTCTTGGCCGGTTTTCCGCTATCCTTCTTCTGACTGTCAGCCGGTTTTCCGGTAGCGCTGCTGCAAGCAGTTAAACCGATTGTCAAAGCGCTGAAAGCAGCCAATAACTTGATGGCTTTATTCTTTAACATCATGGCAATTTGTCCTTTCTAAAAACAAACATTCATCTAGTCATAGAAGATTATAACATATGACAAATGTAAAGTGGGGCGCGCAACACATGGTCTTTTTTCCTGTTAACGACGACGCGTTCACAATTTACGACATATAGAGCGACGCGTTCACTTTTTTTCCTTGAGTGCGACGACGCGTTCACAATTTACTGCCTGTAGAGCGACGCGTTCACTTTTTTCGCCTATTTTTTCCTTCGAGCTACAAGTCCGGCAAATAAAATAGTCAGACCGTTGAGTATACCGGGGATTTGCCTCAATTCACCTGTTTTGACTACACGATGTTTCGGCGTCGGTTCTGTTACTGTAGTCGTTACTGTAGGCGCAGGCGAAGTTTCAGTCTGCTTTGGGGTCGGTACAGGATTGGGTGTCGGGGTTGGTGTCGGGTTCGGCTCGGGATTAGGTCCGGGGTTTGGTCCGGGATTGGGTTCAGCATCCGGGCATAAAGTTATAACGGCGGCCGCCTGATCACAAGCATCTTCATCAACACCGTTCAATTTATAAGACATTGCCGGATTCTTTTTAAGTTGGAAGGTTTCTATGTACCAATCGAAAAAGGATTTAGCATAAGGTTTTTGCTTGGCGTCAACATCGGCGCCTATAAGTGTCTTGGAATTAATTTCTTTAGTTACAGCACATTGGGCACAACCTGTAAGTCCATCTTTTGTGTTTTGGGCTAATAACGCTCGGTTAATTGCTGCATCACTGAGTGAATATTTGGGTAAAGCTCCTCTTACCGCTTCGGAATAATCTGTTAACATTTGCGAATCATTGTAGCCGCCTTCCGAATGGTCGATGGAAACTGCATCAGCCTTGAAATCGAACTTTTTCTCCGATTTCGGTACAGCAGTGGAGAAGAAATACATGATGGGCACCTTACCCGTTGCAAAGTTCTTCACATAATCCTCACCCTTAGGCGGCATATAACCGTGCTCGTAGAACTTCTTCAACTGATTCCAGCCCTCATCGGAAATACCGTTCTTGCTCTTATCATCACGATACTTCAAAAGAATACTCATCGCAGCCTTCTGATCCGTACCGCCGCTGATAGCCTGCGACAGACGATATTTTTTCACGAACTTTTCATTGTTAATCAAATCATCCCAGTCCTTGGGCGCATCCTTGATATATTTCGGATTATACATTAAATAAATACGCACTTCCAAAACCGGCGAGAACAAGCCGTTACCCTGAACATATTCTTTCGGAATATCTTTCAACCACTTCGGCTCATATTTTTCCAACAGTCCCTGGTCGGCCAACTTGGTGAAATAACCTTCATCCATACCCAGAGCAATATCAGCCTGCGGTGCTTTTTTCTCAGCTACCAGACGATTGTAAACCTCACCGCCGGGAACTTTCACAAACTTCAAATCAATTCCCATCGCCTTAGCTTTTTCTGTCAACCAGGCATCACGGCCGTCCTGTACCGTGTTGGAATAAATGACCAACTCACTCGTCTTGGCCGGTTTTCCGCTATCCTTCTTCTGACTGTCAGCCGGTTTTCCGGTAGCGCTGCTGCAAGCAGTTAAACCGATTGTCAAAGCGCTGAAAGCAGCCAATAACTTGATGGCTTTATTCTTTAACATCATGGCAATTTGTCCTTTCTAAAAACAAACATTCATCTAGTCATAGAAGATTATAACATATGACAAATGTAAAGTGGGGCGCGCAACACATGGTCTTTTTTCCTGTTAACGACGACGCGTTCACAATTTACGACATATAGAGCGACGCGTTCACTTTTTTTCCTTGAGTGCGACGACGCGTTCACAATTTACTGCCTGTAGAGCGACGCGTTCACTTTTTTCGCCTATTTTTTCCTTCGAGCTACAAGTCCGGCAAATAAAATAGTCAGACCGTTGAGTATACCGGGGATTTGCCTCAATTCACCTGTTTTGACTACACGATGTTTCGGCGTCGGTTCTGTTACTGTAGTCGTTACTGTAGGCGCAGGCGAAGTTTCAGTCTGCTTTGGGGTCGGTACAGGATTGGGTGTCGGGGTTGGTGTCGGGTTCGGCTCGGGATTAGGTCCGGGGTTTGGTCCGGGATTGGGTTCAGCATCCGGGCATAAAGTTATAACGGCGGCCGCCTGATCACAAGCATCTTCATCAACACCGTTCAATTTATAAGACATTGCCGGATTCTTTTTAAGTTGGAAGGTTTCTATGTACCAATCGAAAAAGGATTTAGCATAAGGTTTTTGCTTGGCGTCAACATCGGCGCCTATAAGTGTCTTGGAATTAATTTCTTTAGTTACAGCACATTGGGCACAACCTGTAAGTCCATCTTTTGTGTTTTGGGCTAATAACGCTCGGTTAATTGCTGCATCACTGAGTGAATATTTGGGTAAAGCTCCTCTTACCGCTTCGGAATAATCTGTTAACATTTGCGAATCATTGTAGCCGCCTTCCGAATGGTCGATGGAAACTGCATTAGTTACTCTGATAGGCAGGACGGTAAGTTCAGACTCGGTTTTGACGTCACCTTCCAATTTCAATGTAAATACACCATCTTCATTTATTGTAAAACTGTACTCGTCATACAGTTCGTGATTGGTCATATTATTGCTTATATCACTGTAGTAAAGGTAGGAAACTTGCCCCTCTTCCGTATTTACATAAGAAGAGCTTTTGAAAACACCCAAATTAGGATTTTGTAAGTTGGAACTCAATTGTCCGCCGTAAGCAGGCGGGTTTGCCTTATCCCCTTGAGTATAAACAATCTTGCCTGCAGCATCGACAAAATTTCCTGCAGCATCAATTTTAAGTTCAACTATATTAAGTTCTTTATTCACAGCCTGTACCGGAACTTCCGGTGCAGCTGTCATGCTTACATTTGCAGGGGAATTTTGTAATATTTGCTCGTATTTTTCCCGATCGGGGACGCTTACTAAAGTCAGCTTAACATTTTGCAGTACTTTAGGGACAAAAATTACCGTTTTTTGGATATTTACGCCTTCGCTGCTTAAAAGTTTACTGCTCTGTATTGTGTAAGAAAGATGGGCTATATCACCGATTTTTTTCACGCAAGTAGTGCCGGCATTGCAATTAACTGCGCCATTAGTTACTGATACGATTCCACCGCCGCCGATAGCCGCTCCGGTTGTTTGCTTGTTAAGGCAAGTTACAGATAACAATGATAATGTTATTGCCGCTGCAACTAAGATGTTCCTTAAGTGTTGTGCTTTTTTCATAAGTACCTACTTTCAGTTACGCGCCGGAATTCGGTTTTGTCGGCCGTTAAATATTAACATTCTAACATATCAAATTCTTTTTTGCTGCTTCCTGCCGGGGCGCGCAACACATGGTCTTTTTTCCTGTTAACGACGACGCGTTCACAATTTATGACATGTAGAGCGACGCGTTCACTTTTTTTCCTTGAGTATGACGACGCATTCACAAATTTCTACCTGAGCTAAAGTATAAAAGGCATCCGAAGATGAAAAGGGATTTGTGTCTTTTGATATTGTACTTATACTAGTCTTTTCTTGTTTTTGTATCTGCTTTATTTTTCTAAAACAGACGGTTTTTCAACATTTAATTTAGCTTTTACAGATAATTCCCTAACAGACCGCATAATATCATTCCACGTGTATGTACCGGCATATCTAAATTTTTTCTGATAGGTATTCCACATTTTTTTCATATCATCACTGTATTTCACCGCTTTTAATACATTCTCCGCATTTTCTAAAAGGTTTAAGCTTCCTCGTTTCTTGGCGGTTCTTTCTAACGCCAGCCCTAATGTATCATCATCTATTCTTTGTGATTGTAAAAGCAAATTAATATCATAGAAATCTCTCATTCTGGTATTGGTTATAGATCTCGAAATTACAGTTTCCAATTTTTCTGCTAAAACAGTTTCAACAGGATAAGTCATAATCGGAATTGTTCGGTCTTCAAACATCAGCTTATAGGAATACGATATTTCTCTTGGGGTAATCACATCTCCTGTAGAAATATCAATTTTTAAAGGAATAACCGCTCCATCTAAAACCGCATCCATGCTAAAGCGTATTCCTGAATATTCTGCTTCATCCATAATCTCCGATACTTTCTTGATTCTGAATTTCAAATTATCCTCTAAGTCTATGTTTGAAATTTCTGTAATCATACGCTCCATCTCAGTTGCTGTTACAGAAACGCCTTTGATAGTCGTATCAATATCCATCGTAGCTCTTGCCTCTATTCCCACAAAAGCTGATACCAACATTCCTCCCTTTAGGATAAAACTACTATTATATTTGGACTTAGATACTCTCTCCAAGAAACGCTCCATCATATGCTTTCTAATCAACACATAGGGCTCTATCCCTACTTCTTTTGACAGGTTTCGTATTAAATCTTTTAATTGCATTGATGAATGAATCATTATAGTAACACTTCCAAATACTTGCTTAATAAATGGTTGACACGAAGTTTTTGTGCATATTCCATAAGAAGGTGCAAATTCTTATCCTTACGCTTAATATAGCGTTTCATCGCATCTCGAAAAACTTGAATTTCAATTTGCGAACGGCTACGAATCAGATCACAAACAGTACGCTCGGGATTGTAGATTAAAATTTCATTTCCAAAAGGTGTTTTTATTTTCACTGTCCCAAGTTCAAAAAATTCTTTTTTGATAGAATATATTTTAAGTCCCGCTTCTCTTAAGTTAGTAGCATTATATCCACTTTTTACCGTAACGGTGTATTGTAACGGCTCTTGATCTGTCATATCAAGTAAAAACAAGGCTGTATCGTGAGAAAAGATGATTTTAGGGCAACGAAGCTGCAACAAATACATTTCATCTTTCCACACATCTGAAGAACAGTAAACTCCCTGTGAGGTACGCTCATAATTATATTCCTCCACAAATTTTGCCAAAGTTGTTTTAGAAATACCTTTACTGACAACTTCTGATGTTCTTAAAACTCCATTGTTTGCAGTTGAAATTTCCATAATCTGTTCTAATCGGTTCATTGCATTAAATTGTTTCCTTCCACGCTCTTATCATACGTTATATAAGCGCAAAAGTAAATAATTATAATATATAAATTTTACAGTGGGGCGCGCAACACATGGTCTTTTTTCCTGTTAACGACGACGCGTTCACAATTTATGACATGTAGAGCGACGCGTTCACTTTTTTTCCTTGAGTGCGACGACGCGTTCACAATTTACTGCCTGTAGAGCGACGCGTTCACTTTTTTGCTGGGGCATGAAAAAGCGGCATAAACTACATTGGTAGCTTACACCGCCTTTTGTCGGGATTAGCAGCGAAGAATCGGGCTCAAGTCGAAGCTCCGGGAATTCTTCGCAAATTCTCCGCGACGCCTCCGCAAATTCTCCGAGACTTCTCCGCAAATTCTCTGCAAATCCGCAGGGAATTAAACAAGATAAATAATTGTAGCCACAACGGTTGAAACCAAACCGATCAGAGCCTCATAAGGGATGAGCTGCAATCTTTGCTTAATCGACATTTTCACCGAGCCGCCTGTAGCGTGGAAGAAAGAGCCGTGCGGCAGAGAATCCAGGACCGTAGCGCCGGCGTGCAACATAGCTGCGGCATTAAGGGGAGTAACATTCGCAGCTGTCAGAGCTTGTGCAAAGGTACGACCGGCAATAGTGGAACCGGCGGTGGTTGAAGCGGTGGCGGCTGCCATCAGGATACCGGAAACAGGGGCCAAAACGAAAGCCGGCAGATGCAGCAAACCGATTAAATTGATCATATCAGCTTGCAAATTGGAGTGAGAAATTATGCCGGCAATTGTACCGGTACCGATTAACAAAGCACAAACGCCGATGACTTTGCTGAAACCGTATTGAGAATAAGCAGCTACATGCTTAAATTCTTTGGTCACCAACAGGCAGACGAAGCCGCCGACAGGTAAAGCAATCAACGGGTCGACCACCACGTTGAACAACGGGCGCAAGGCAAGAAGCACAATAACTACAACCGGACCGATAATAGATTGCAAGAACGACGGCAACTTTTTGTCGGCATTCATTTCCAAGTCTTCTTCGGTCACATAATCGTGGAATTTATTTTTAATAGCGTTGGTTAATAAAGCGACGAAAATCAAGGCGCAAATTGCCGGGATAATGTTGACGGCCATCAAGCTGTTCAAGCTTAAATGGAAGGCTTCACTTGTAGCAATGGTGTTGGGGTTCGGGCTGATAATGTTACCGGCTTTGCCGCCGCCGATCATCGCCAACAAAATTGCCGACTTGCTCAGGTTCGCTTTTTTCGCTACGGCCAAGGCTACCGGGGCTGTTGTGATGACGGCAATATCAATGAAGACACCGACTGCACAAATAATCATGGTTGAAATGGCGATTGCCGGCAAGGCGTTTTTGCTGCCCAATTTTTTGACAATCGTGTCGGCAATTTTGGCTGCCGCACCGGTTTTGACCAGACAGCCTGCCAGAATACCGCTGGCCATAATTCTTAAGACGGCGCTCATCATTGTCGCCGATCCGTTAATCATCGCCGATACTGTCTGTACCAAGCTGCCGCCGCCTATTAGTCCGCCGACTAAGGCACCGATGACTAAGGAATATGTAGCATGATAATTTTTGACAATTAAGACTATCGCTACTACCAATCCGATAACTGCACCTAAGGTGCTGAACATCGCTGAGTTATCCATAATAACTACTACCTCCACAAATTAATTAAATTTATTACTTGACTGACAGCTCTACTTAAATTGGCTTTGGCTTTTTCTTCCGACAAAGCTTCTTCTAAAGTTGTTAATTGGTCAAGTATCGGGAAAAAGGCGTCTATTCCGGCCTGATTGACACTAACGGCGTCATTGTCCACCACTCCGGCAAAAGCAATTACCTTTTTTCCATATTTTTTGGCAAATTTCGCTACACCTACAGGCGTCTTGCCCATGGCTGTCTGGAAGTCCATTTTGCCTTCGCCTGTGATGACCAGATCAGCCTGCTCGATATAATTTTTCGCCTGAATCAGTTGCAGTATCAGTTCTATGCCCGATTGTAAATTACCGTGCAGATAATTTTTGAAAGCATAGCCGAGGCCGCCGGCTGCTCCGACACCCGGATAAATGTTGTCGGCGCTCGGGATGACGGTTTGGGTTACTTGGTGGTAATGCAGCAGGTTACGTTCGATGATTTCCACTTCTTCCGCACTTGCGCCCTTTTGCGGGGCAAAGACACGGGCTGAGCCGCGTTCGCCGTTCAAAGGGTTGTCAACGTCGCAGGCTATGTCGAAGGTGCATTGGGCCAAGCGCTCATCTGCCTTGCTGATGTCGATGCTGACCAGTTGGCTTAAGCCGGAGTTGCCGGCCGGGATTTCCTTTTGTTGATAATTCAGGAATCGATAGCCTAAAGCCTGCAGCATGCCCACGCCGCCGTCATTGGTGGCTGAACCGCCGATGCCGATTATGAAATGGCGGATGCCTTTGTTCAAAGCGTCAATAATCATCTCGCCCACGCCGTAGGTGGAAGCCTTCAACGGTGCCAAACGGTTTTGGATCAACGTAATGCCCGAAGCCTGACTCATTTCCATAATGGCGCTCTTTCCGTCCGGCGCAATGACATAAGTAGCTTGCGTTTTTTCAAATAGGGGGTTATTCACAGTTACCTGCACACTTTGATGATTCGGGAAAGATTGAAAAGCGAATACCGTTCCTTCTCCACCGTCTGCTACCGGCAAAACTGTAATTTCATCGGCAGGGTTGATTTTTTTTATTGCCTCTTTGACCGTGCAACCGGCGGTATAAGAGGAGATGCTGCCTTTGAAAGAATCCATCATAATTAAAACATTCATTTTATCGCCTCAGATTTTTTAATTTATCTTTAGTATAGGTGCGGCGCCTGAAATGTTACAATGTGTTTTGAAACAAATTATTTGTCTCTCGGCGTTATTAAATTGGTCTATATGCCAACGGAAAGTCAAAGGGTTAAACGGTAGCGTGACGGGGATTCAAACCGGGGCGCAAGGTTGGCTCAAAGTGTGCTTGGCAGATCAGGACCGCAAGTTCGGCTGATTTCATGTAAAAAAGCCGCCGATTCAATTCGGCGGCTTGCTGCGCTGAGTTTCAACGGTCAAAGGACCGGATCACTTGTCTTCTTTCTTTTTCTTGTGTAAGCCTGTGACAAAGCCGGCAATTGCCAGGCCGATGCCTGCCAACATGTTGGCAAATGAGGGTGTTTCGCCTGTCTTTGCTACTATATGTCCCCCGGCTCTGCCTGACTTTTCACTTGTAGTCGATTCACTCGGCTCGTTTGTCGCTGTCGGCGCGGGCGAAGTTTCTTCCCAAACAGTCGGCGTCGGTGTAGACGGTTGAGGCTGCGGTGTCGGCGGCGTTACGGGGTTCTTCGTATAAACCGCATACACAGTCAAATCATTGTTTACAACAGTATCAGCGTTAAACGCTGTACCGGTGCCATCCTGCTTAGTATTCCACTCTTTAAAAGTAAAACCTTCTTCAACAGGAGCAGCAGGCATGGAAGCAGCCGCTACTTTCTTACCCGTTTCTACTTTAACCGTAGATAACAGGCTTCCATCTTTCTTATTAAATGTAACTGTTTTTTGATTCTGTGCCGGCGGCTCAGGTGCAGGCGGAGTCACAGTATTTTTCGTATAAATCGCATACACGGTCAAATCATTATCTACAGGCGTTGTACCGGTAAATGGTGTACCTTGACCATTCTTTTGCGTATTCCACTCTTTGAAAGTAAAACCGTCTTTCGTCGGATTTTCCGGCATAGATTGGTCGGTAAAACCGTCAGTTGCAATCGCTTTACCCTTTTCAACCTTAACGCTCGTAATCTGACTGTCATCGCTATTCTTGAAAGTTACCGTCTTTTGTAACTGATCAGCCGGTGTCACATTTCCCCAAGGCATCGAGGTGTGCTTTTTCGGATTGGTTAATTTTCCTGTATTCGGATCGACATCGTACGTAGTAGTAATGGTCTTATCGCCCTCATGCGTAACCTGCTTGTTACCGACGCGCACCACATGGTCTGTCGGATCGACCTTTTTTTCTTGAGTGCTTTCAACGTCTGCGCTAAGACCGGTAGCTTTATCTACTTTATACGTGGTTATAACCGTCTTGGAACCGTCCTTACCGGCAGTTTTGTCTTCTTTTGCTTCATAAGCAAGCGTGTCATCCGCAACATAGGTAGTCTTAAATTTAATAACCTCAGTTTCGGTTTTCACGTTACCGACTTTGATGACTTTGTCTTTAGCGGGCGTTGTTGTTTTGCTTTCGCTGGACTGAACAGTATTCGTCAATCCTGTATTCTCATCAACTTTATAAATTGTAGTTGTGGTTTTAGTTCCCTTGGCGCCTTCGGTCGGCTGCTCTTTCTTATAATCGAGGGTACCGTCGGCCTGATAGCTTACGCCCGGTTGAATCTCCTCAGTCTCAACTTTCTTATTGCCGACTTTGGTTACACCGTTTACGGCTGCCTTAATTTCGACTTGCGGTTCACCTTCGACCCATTTGCCGTTTTCCACTTTACCTGTCGGAGTTGTTATCTTCTCCCCGTCTTTAGGGTCACTTTCTTTCTGTGTTTGGCCGTAAGGCAGTGATTCATCGGCTACATAAGTCATTTTAGCCTTTAAAACTTCAGAGACTGCTGCTCCGCCTGCAATATCGGTCCACGGACGCGAGGTTTCCACCGTCGGATCACTTAAAGTGCCGTCATTCGGGTTGACTTTGTAAGTCTTAGTCGTGGTTGAACCGTCGTTGTTTTTGATAACTTCTTTGTTGCCGACTTGTATAACTTCATTAACCGGTTCCGTGCACAAGCCTTTTTTCGCCTCAACTTCCGACGTTAAGCCGGTTTTAGCGTCTACCTTGTAAGTCAAAGTAACTTCTTCTTTGCCGTTTTGTCCGGCTGTTTTTGTTTGCTGTTTTTGGTAAGTAAGATCCGGATTTCCCTCGTAAGTTTTCTTGCAAGGAATGTCGCTTGTCTTTTTCTCAACGTTACCGATTTTGATAACTTTGTCCTTGGCCTTGACAGTATTTACAGTCGGCGTGCCTTCAACTTCATCTGTAAGTCCGGTGTCCGGATTAACCTTGTAGATAGTTGTCGTAGTTTGGGTGCCCTTGGTGCCTTCTGTCGTCTGCTCCTGCTTGTAAGCGAGCGAGCTGTCGGCTTGATAGATTACACCAGGCTGAATATCCTCAGTCTTAACTTCCTTATTGCCGACTTTAGTTACACCGTTTACAGCTGCCTTAATTTCGACTTTCGGGTCACCTTCGACCCATTTGCCGTTTTCCACCTTACCTGTCGGAGTAGTGATCTTCTCCCCATCTTTAGGGTCACTTACTTTCTGAGTTTGGCCATAAGGCAGTGATTCATCGGCAACATAAGTCATTTTAGCCTTTAAAACTTCAGAGACTGACGCGCCACCTGCGATATTGGTCCACGGGCGTGCCGTTACTACTGTCGGATCACTTAAAGTACCGTCGTCGGGGTTAACTTTGTAAGTCTTAGTCGTGGTTGAGCCGTCGTTGTTTTGAATAACTTCTTTGTTACCGACTTGTACAACCTCATTAACAGGCTTGGTGCACGAACCCTTTTTCGCTTCAACTTCCTGAGTTAAGCCGGTCTTAGCGTCTACCTTGTAAGTTAAGGTAACTTCTTCTTTACCGTTTTTACCGGCAGTTTTAGTTTTCTGTTCTTTGTAGGTAAGAGCCTCATTCCCCTCATAAGTTTTCTTGCAAGGAATGTCGCTTGTCTTTTTCTCAACATTGCCGACTTTGATGACTTTGTCTTTAGCGGGCGTTGTTGTTTTGCTTTCGCTTGACTGAACAGTATTCGTCAGTCCCGTATTCTCATCAACTTTATAAATTGTAGTTGTAGTTTTAGTTCCCTTGGTGCCTTCTGTCGGCTGCTCTTTCTTATAATCGAGGGTGCCGTCGGCCTCATACTTGGTATCGGGCTGAATTTCCTCGGTTTTAACTTCCTTATTGCCTACGCGGGCTTTACCATCCACAGCCTTCGTTATTTCTTTTTCTGATGTGGCATCAGGATCCCAAGCGCCGTCCTTCATTGCGCCGGTTATGACTTGTTTTTTACCGTCTTGAGGTTGAGTATCATATTCAACTTTCTTGTATTCCAATTTTGGATCAGCGGTGTACGTTGTCTTAGCTTTTGTTACTTCTTCTTTTACAAGACCAAGGTAGTAATCCTGGAAAAGTTCAATCGGTGACTTAGCGTCCTTAAGGTCGTGAACCGGCACAGGAATTACATTCTCAGGTAATTTAAGGCTAGGATTTTGGTCGCGCAAGTCCTTTACAGCCTGTTTAATAGCATCGTCAATCTGCGGTCTGACGACTTGCATAGGGTCGTTGGAAGCGGCCTTGCTTGCATCGGGTTTGCCATCTGCGTCGATGCGGGAATCGTAAACAGCCGGAAGCTCAAGCTCTGCCGACTTTTCGGTACCGTTCACTTTGTATATGACTTTGACTTTTTTGTAGAACTTGTACTTCTCAGTCTTATTCTTTTCAAGAATCGTCGGGTTGTCGGTAATGAGCAAGTGCCAGCTAGGGCCGGTGTATGCAGAACCGTTCCAGTGCGTAAGAATAGAGCTTGTGCTATTAATCAATTTTTGAATCGGATTGCTCGACCCATTCGGATCCGCAACCGTCCAATTATTGGCCACCAGCACGCCGCGGAAAGAATTGAACATGTTGGTAACATCAGCTGCATTCTTAAAGTTTTTATTGCTGAAATCCAGGATAAAGTTATCGTTGCCGACGCCCGAGAACATCAAATTAAGCTTATCGGTATTGGATACGTTCCAGCGCGAAAGATCAATCTTGCCTTCAAGCTGACTGGCCAGATTAAACATCTTTTCCATACTTTCAATCTTCGACGTATCCCAGTTCTCTATGCCCTTAATATAGTGCAGATGATCGGCAGCCTTATTATAATTTTGCATAAAGAATTTGGCCAAATCCTTGGCAAATTTAATGCTCAAATTATCCGTAATATTAATGGTTTTGACGTGGGCTTGGTAAAACAAAGTATCGTTGGCAGAGGCATTGGTAGAACCGTAAATATACACTCGCTTATCGAAGCGTACCGGCACATCACCACTGGTGTCATCAAAGATAAGTACGTTTCTTATTGCTTCAAAATCGTCTTTTTTGTTAGCGATCGAATAGGAAATAACGCCCTCGTTCGCCCCGTTCTTAGGCCGAATAACGAATTCATGCTTTGCTTGATCAAAATAGGCCTCGCAGCCTGCCATCTGCTCTGCTTCTTCTTTGGTTAAGCTTGTGCGCACCGGCGGAAGTTCGCCTGCCTGAGCATTGTTGGCGCTTACAGCTTGTGCACCTGCAACACCTGCAGTACTGCTTGCATAGGCAACTTGAGGAAGGGCGTTTACACTTACACCGACAGAAGTTGCACAGATACCGACGCTTATAATTACCGGTAAAACTGCTTTTGCTTTCTTCTTACTTCGTTTCATAATTGCTCCCATAAAACAAAATATAAAAATAAAGGAGAATGCCGCCGGAGGGTAATTAAAATCCGATTACGGCATTACAACCCCGAAATTTCCCGCCAAGCGAGAAACCTATAATTTTCTTTATACAACAGTAAATGCACAGTAGGATAACATCATTGTGTCTTTTTTCTTCTTTGTTCTTTAATATTTTGTGTATTGTTAATTTTTTCAGGCGTGGGCAGGAAGCTGTAAAGGTCATTTTCATCTGCCTTGCCTGATGTAACTTGAGTTTTTAGTGCAGAATCTACCTGAAGAAGCACCGCTAGTTTCAATAAGAGTTTAGTGAAGTTTAATCACCGGTTCTCGTGTTAGATGCTTCATTTAGCTAATTCCTCATAGACTTTTTTGTTCTTTTTGATGAACATGGCGGATAAAGCCATGACCTCATCATCAGCTGGAGCAGAAACCTCTTCGGCTTTAGGGAACTCTAAAATCACATAGCGCGGAGAGTTGTTTTTTAGTATTACAGCTGAGCCGTATTTATCGACAAGACGAGCAACCTTTGAGAAGTTTTGATTGGCTTCAGAAATTGAAATCAGCGTATCTGTATTTACATTCATAACGATAGCCTCCTTTTAAGAGGATTATACCCTATATTTTAGGATGAATCAATCCTAAGCATTTCAAATCTACGTCATAACTATTAACTCAGAAAAGATGTGACAGGTGTCAATCGGAAGTCATGGTTTGCCGATTGAGGCTGTATAAATACAACAGTCTTAGATTGAGCATTAGACGGCAACGCTAGCAAAAAATACTTGACTATGACGTTGCGTAATACTTTATTCTAGTGATAAGGAAGGAGGTGAGATAGTGAAAACAGTGAATGAAGTCAGCAAGATGGCAGGAATTAGTATTCGTACTCTTCAGTATTACGACAAAATCGGTGTGTTAAAACCGTCCGCTTATTCGGAGTCAGGATATAGGTTGTATGGTGATGAGGATCTAAAGGTACTACAATCCATTTTGCTGTTTAAAGCTTTGGAATTTCCGCTCAAAGAAATTAAAGAAATAATAACCAGTGAGCATTTCGACAAAGATTTAGCGCTGGAACAACAAATCAAATTATTAATCCTGAAAAAAGAGCATTTGGAAAATTTAATTCTTTTTGCAAAGGGATTAAAAGCATTAGGAGGTAACTATATGAACTTTACAGCATTTGACACAAGCAAAATTGATGAGTATGCCAAACAGGCAAAAGAGTATTGGGGAGATACACCGGAATTCAAGGAATTTGAAGCTCAAGGACAAAGGAGAAACAGCGAGGAAACAAAAATGCTCCATCACCAACTCATGCTGATTTTTGCAGAATTTGGCAAGGTAAAATCACAACCCAGCGATTCAGTTGAAGTTCAGGCTTTGGTAAAGAAACTGCAGGACTTTATTACAGCTAATTTCTATAAGTGTTCGAATGAGATTTTAGCCGGACTTGGCAAGATGTATGCTTCCGGTGGTGATTTTACGAAAAATATAGATGCGTTTGCAGGCGAAGGGACATCAGTATTTGTCAAAAAGGCAATCGAATATTATTGCAAGTAAGTTTTATAATCGACTTATTGATTAAAAACACCTAATTAACTAATGTAGTGCTCCCAAAAGTTGGACCAAAAATCTAACTTTTGGGGATCATTACAAAAAGGTGCTTTAATTTTCTACCAGAATAAAAAATTGTTTTGTAGAAAATAGATTCTCAAACTTTTTAATGATAGCTTTTTCTATCGTTAAAAAGTGCACCCAATATCTATAGTGTGCACTCAAAAAAATGTAGTTATACTCGGAGTTCTTTCAATCCACGTGGAGACAGTCTGTTTGATGTCAAGAAAAGATAAATAAGTGCCAGAAAACGGCTTCCTTATATGGAAACATCAATTGACAAATCAGAGCTGTATTCAGAGAATGTGCAGCTTATTGCTAGGGATGGAAAAATTTATTATTTGCCAGAAACAGAAGCAGAATAAAGCAAAAGAACCCTCCCAGCCATCATGGTCAGGAGAGTTTCAATATACTAATTATTTTAATTTTACGGCTGTCCCATACATCTGAAGATAGAAATATGCAAATCCATTTGTATCCATATCTATATCTTGCCTCATAGCAATAATAGCATCAGCCCCAACCATTTCGGCTCTTTTCTTTAATTCCTCTGTTGCAATAAAAAAGGCACTTTCAAAATCTGACTGACCAACAGACCATTCACCATATAGGAATCCCCAGTCGGCTCTATCTGCTGACATTGTTCCTTTATTTTTCATGTGTTTGATTTCACTAACGTATTTTTTCCTTAAATTGCTTAACGCACTTCCGAATAGTCCTTTGTTAGACACCTGAAAGTACACAGGGCCAAGAATTTCATAATCCTGTTTTAAGTCACCTGTTGTGACGATTACATTGCTCATTACGACACCTCCATAAAAAGATGCATCAATTATATATACATATATATATAACGTCAATAAGGAGTTGGAAATCAGGGAGAAATATAGCATTTTTTACAAAAGAAACCTCCCGGCCATCATAGTCAGGAGTGTTTCGTGCATCTATGGAGTTATGCATCAACATTGATGCTGACACCGGATTTCAGTTCAAGCATAAAGAAAAAGTGGACCAGTTACCATATACAGTCGAGGTCTAGTCTGCGATATGGATAACCACATATGAGAAAATAATTCTACTACAGAAATGAGTTGATATGTTTCCGTAGACAAATGGGCTATCGCGGAATATCCCGATTATGCTGTTATCAATCAGGGCATTTCGAGCCACGTGGAGAGTGTCGTATTGATGACAAAGGCTGATTAGCAGCTGTTGTTGCGCGCTTGGATTTTGTACGTTCTCTGTTGGTTTTGTATAAATTTCTTTTGAACCAGCTATTTTCACATAATTACGTGTGCGTGTGCCAAGAAAATGCCATGTTACGATTCGTAACGCTTGTGTTCTCGTTCGTTCCTTTTCTATTCATATGTTGCTCGTTAGCATGTAATTACGCAGTGCGATTATTAATTGCATTACGAGCAAAACAAATAATCGTTAAGAACGAAAACTCATAGCCAATGAAAGGAGTTATACGATGTTGTTAGGAGAAAAAATTAGAAATGCGCGCGTGGAAGCGGGTTTAACTCAGGAAGAACTTGCTGAAATGATTATGGTTTCGCGTGCTGCGATAGCGAAGTGGGAAGGCGGTCGCGGTCTGCCGGATGTTGCAAATTTGAAGGTGATTGCGGATGCGCTGGGTGTTACTGTCGACTATTTGTTGGATAAAGACAATGCTATTGATTTGTCAATCATTAAGAAGCCTATTGATTTAGCGAAGTATGGTCTTAATGCAAAATTGGGTGTTCGTAAAAAAATCAAGATGAAGGACCAAATTATTCGCGATGAATATCCGGACGCTGAAATTATTATGCTCACGGTGACGAAGTTTATTCCAAATTCGTCTGAAAAGTTTATGGATAATTTTATCGGGTTTATTACTACTTTGTTCGGTGATATTCCTTTGTTTGATACGTTTGCATTCGGTAAAGCGGTAGAGAGTATTGGCAGTGAACAGTATTACTTGGTGAATAAAAAAGAGAAGCAATTTTTTGTGCTGATAACGGATGAGCATATTATTAGCAGAATGATGCGAGTAAAGTTCACTGATAAGAAGATGTGTATTGGGGATAAGGAATTTACGCAAGTTGGTAAGTTGCGTGATAAGTAAGAACCGGTAGTTTGCCGGGAATTGGTCAGAAGAATGTGGTTTTCGGTTTTGATTTCCGCATTCTCCTGATTTTTATTTTCCGGGTTTTGTACATGCTTTTAGTGTTTTTACATGGCAGTTGATCATAAGAAATGAAATTCGATTTTTACACACATATAAAAATGCATTTTCTTTGCATCCGGCCAGTCTACTGAAATTTTTTGACGTATGCGTCAAAAAATTTCATTGGCACCAAACCATGATTTTGACCATATAAAACGTTACATTGGGCGTTTAGAAAGATATGTCACATATTGTCGAATTTCCATTATTTGTTGTTGATAATATTTTCGATGTTTCTGCCTGCATAAAAGATACGAACAACCGTCACGCTACATTTATCCTCATCTACGAGGTAAAAAGCTGTGTAGTTATCTATGGGAACCCTGCGTATTCCCATAGAATGCCATGGCTCCCACTCTACAAGCGGATGGCGCATAGGCATAGTGTTAAGAGAACGGATAGTTTTTCTAATGCGACTCACCTGTTTTTCAGCTGTTTTAGGAACTTGCAAAGTAAAGCGGATATACTCGTATAATTCGCTAAGATCAAGGAACGCTTGCGGAGAATAGATTATGTTATAAGTTGTACTCATGCACCATATTCCTTTGCAAAGAACTGATCTACTTCATCTGCACTATAAGATTTGCCGGATCTTAGAGAGTCTAAGCCTTTCTGCAATTCCTTATCCAACTCATCTCTTGTTAAGTTGCCTAAAGCAGTAGGTTTATTTACCGGCAGGCGAAGTTCAAAGGGCATGCCTTTTTGTAAAACGATTTGACTATAAAGCATTTGAATCGCAGAAGACGGTGTTATGCCAAGCCGGTTCAAAATGTTTTCAGCATTTTCTTTAAGTGTGGTGTCGATTCGTGCATATACAACATTGGTATTTGCCATGATATTCACACTCCTTTCTGTCTTCATTTTACAAGTGATAGCAAGCAATTGCAAGCCGACGAAAGCAATATATTTATTTCAGCGAGATAATCCATCTCAAACCTTTTAATGCTAGCTTTTCTATCGTTAAAAAGCGCACCCAGTATCCATAGTGTGCACTCAAAAAAGTGTAGCTATACTAGGAGTTCTCTCAATCCACATAGAGAGTGTCGTATTGATGTCAAAGGTGGATTAGGTGGATGTATTTTAAGCTTCCGACTTTGCTACATATTAAATAAATCAGGAAGTTGCTTGAAGTTTAAGCATATAACCTAATCCTCGGCATTGAGGGCTTTGAGCAGCTCATCTGTAGTGTTATAGGATGTTGCTTGAATTTTACCTGACATGATATCGCGTGCTTCTTGCATCGCGGCCAGTGTTTCAGCATTAAACTTCGGAACTTCTACTTTAAAAGGAAGACCGCCGTGTAAAATGCACTGGCGTAAGAAGATGTTTACGGCACTTGACATATCGATGCCGAGTTCGCTAAACAGTTCATTTGCTTCTGCTTTGATACAGTTGGTATACATTGTCAAGCAACAAAATTTGGCAAGTTCCTCATAGACTTTTTTGTTCTTTTTGATGAACATGTCGGATAAAGCTGTCATTTCATCAGTTATAACTTATAAATCATAGTTTTCAATATTAAATATCACTTATAAGTGTGATAAACTGTGATTAGTTAAGAAATGAGGGTGAAGTTTTATGATTAAGCGCGAACTGTATATGAGTCGTATTCGTCCATTTATTGGAACTGATTTGATTAAGGTTATGACCGGTATCCGCCGATGCGGAAAGTCGGTTATGCTGAAACTGATTCAGCAGGAGCTTACAGAAACCGGTATTAGTTCGACGCAGTTTATTTCAATCAACTTTGAAGATATGTGCTATTCCCATCTTCTAAGCGCTCAGGCATTGAATGACGAGATTGTCAAACGGGCAAAAGAGATTGGCGGCAAGGTTTATCTTTTTTTCGATGAGATTCAGGAGGTTAAAGACTGGGAAAAGTGCATCAATTCTCTACGTGTTTCTCTGGATTGTGATATTTACATTACCGGATCGAATGCAAAGTTGCTATCCGGCAAGCTTGCGACTTATTTGGGCGGTAGATATGTGGAGTTTGTGCTATATCCTTTCTCCTTCGGGGAGTTTATAGAGCTGTATCGCTCGGTCAAGCCCGATGCGTCAAATCAGCAGTGTTTTCAAGAATACTTGCTTGCCGGCGGCATGCCTTATCTTGCAAATCTACATTATGCAGATGCGCCGTCTAAGCAGTATCTTCATGATTTGTTTAATTCGGTTCAGCTTAAGGATATTGTGAAACGTAATAAAATTCGTGATGTTGATTTGCTTGAACGAATCATTGCTTACGTGATTGCTAATGTTGGAACGACTTTTTCTGCAACGTCTCTTGCCAAGTTTTTGAAAAACGAGCATCGGACTGTCGCTCCGGAAACAATCCTGAATTATATAAAATACTGCTGCGACGCGTACTTATTCTATCAGGTGAAAAGAGAGGATTTGCAAGGCAAGCAAGTGCTTTCTTCTAATGAAAAATATTATATTGCTGATCATGGTATCCGCGAGGCTATCTTCGGCGGCAATATGCGAGATATTAATCTCATTTTGGAGAATATCGTATATTTGGAATTGCTTCGCCGTGGTTATGAAGTGACTGTTGGCAGAATGGGTGACAAGGAAATTGATTTTGTATGCAGCCGGCGCGGTGAAAAGTTGTATGTTCAGGTCACTTATTTGCTGGCTTCAGAGGAAACGGTGAGCCGCGAGTTTGGAGTGTATGACGCTATTCGCGATAATTTCCCGAAATATGTTGTTTCTCTCGATGAGTTTGATATGAGCCGAAATGGCATTAATCACAGAAACATTCGTGATTTTCTTTTATCTGATAAGTGGAAATGAAAAAGTCCGGTTCCGGTTGTGGATATCGGTTAGTCGTTGATTTCCCTTTTAACCATACGCTATACGCTTCCTTAAAGTCTTCCATAACAGCCGGTGTTTCAGCATTAAACTTCGGGACTTCTACTTTAAAAGGAGCGCCGCCGAAAAGAGTACACAGACTCGAAGCTGCCGGACCGGCGTCCTTTACCGCAATTGACCTGCTCCCTTTGCCAACTCACCCCTATGCATATTGAACTAATTACAAAAACGACGCACCGTCAGCAAAGAACATGTTACAATGAAACGCAGGGACAGAATTATGAAAATAAGTAAACACACAGCACAATTAATCGTTGACGAATTACGGGAAGTAATCAACGAACATATCAATTTTATCAGCACAGACGGAATCATCATCTATTCCACCGATACCAAGCGCATCGCCACCTTCCATCAGGCGGGCCTGCTCTGCGTCAAAGAAAACCGCACCGTCGCCGTCACGAATGATGACGAATACGCCGGCTCCAAAAAAGGAATCAACATGCCTTTGACTTTTAACGGCGAAATCATCGCGGCCATCGGCATAACGGGAGAAATTACCGTAGTCAACAAATACGGCGCCATCATCAAAAAAATGACCGAAATCCTGCTGAAAGAAACTTATGCCCAAAAAATTCTGAAGCAAAAGCGGGAACGCGTGAAATATTACCTGGAAAATCTAATCAGCAAAAATGAACACGATTTGGCCGACGGCACCCGCCTCCCGGGGCAAACACTCCCCGAAGGCAATCCTTCCATCTACGACAAATTCATCTGTATCGGCAAAATCGGCAGCGGCGACATCGCAATCGAACAAATTGACAAGCTCTATGAAATCTTGGAGAACAACTTGGAAGCAAGCTGCCTTTTTTCCGTCTTCTTCAACGAAATAATTATTTACAGCTATCAGAATACTTCCGCAACTTTATCGGCACTTTTAAATAGCTGTTGTGCGGAAATTGCGGACAAAATCGGCTACGATTTCAGTTTCGGCGTCAGCGAAAAATTCAGCGACCTGCAAGCAGCCGGCAGGATGTACAAGGAAGCTGAGATTGCCTGGCGCTGGGGGCATTTGGCGCAATTGGACAGCAATATTTTCCATTATCGGCATTTTGATATTGAGCTGTTGTTAAGTTCCGTGCCGGAGGAGACTTTGAAGCAGTACAAAAAAATTATTCTCGGCCGCCTGGCTGATAAGTCGGAATACGATTTCTACGCTAATTTGTTGAAAATTTATGTGCAATGCAACTGTTCCCTCTCTGCTTGCGCCGAAAAGCTCTTTATTCACAAAAACACGGTGCAGTATCGTTTGACCAAGTTGCATCAGCTGACGGGCTTCAATCCGCAAAATATCATGGATTTGATTAAGCTCTATCTGGCTTTCGCTATTAATATTTGAACAAGCACATCGCCGCTCATGCACGGCACTGCACGCGGCACCCGGATTTTGCCTTTTTTAGAGGCGCTTTTTTTGGAGGGCTGCTTTGGGTGGACGCCTTGTTGGGCAGTTTGGGGAGGCGCTTTTGGAGAGGCCGCTTGTGGAGCGTCTTTGGGGTGACTTTTCGGGGCGCCTTTAGGAGCCGTCCGGGGGTGCTTGGGGCCGCCTTGAGGAGCTTGCCTTGAGGAGCCCGCCTTTTAAGCACTTTTATTAAACGCTTTTATCAGGCGCCCTTCTTAGGCATCCTCCTTAGACGCTTTTCTTAGGCGACTGCGCAATTTTTCCTTCCCAATAGCATTTCAAAACCGCCGTCAAAATAATAATCACATAACCGATTAAACTGTACGTATCCGGAATTTCCTGCAGAAAAATGAAGCCCAACAAAGCCGCGAAAATCACCTGACTGTAATCGAAAACGGAAATCTCTTTCGCCGGCGCATATGTATAAGCCTTAGTCACAAAGACTTGACCGATAACCGCACAAAAGCCGGCCAGCAGCAAATTTGCCGTCTGCGGCCAAGTCATCGGCTGATAATGACAAATAACAGCCGGAGAAATTGCCAGAACCGAGAACAAAGAAAAGCTGAAAATAATCAACGGGCCCGGCACGCCGCCGACGCCCAACTTGCGCACCAAAGTATAAGCGGAACCTGCGCAGAAACCACCGAACAGTCCTACCATCGCCGGCAAACTCACAAGCCCGGCTGACGGCTTAACCACAAAAACGGCTCCGAGCAAAGCCACAAAAATACTCAGCACGGCAATTTTATTCGGCTTTTCGTGCAACCAGATTACCGACATCAGAATGGCGAAAAAAGGCGACATTTTCTGCAAAATGCTGGCATCACCCAAGTACAGGTTCTGAATAGCCCAGAAATTCGCAACAAAACCGATGGTGCCGAAAGTACAGCGCCAGAACATCGTCCAACGATTTTTCGGTGCCAAATAAAACTTTTCCCGGCTCCTAAGCAGCAGCAAAAAGGAAACTATCATCGTGATTAAGTTCCGAAATACCGCTTTTTGCAGTACCGGTACGTCCCCTGCCTGTTTGACAAAAAATGCCATGGTCGCAAAGCCGAAAGCGGATATTATGATTGCTGCTATGCCTTTGCTGTAAGATTTGGTTAAATTATTTTTCTCCTGCATAAATTTCTCGCATTCTCTCGTTGTCTTCTAATTATAGTTGTTTTCTCGCAAGCGTGCCGAACTTTTGCTAAACCTTCCGTCATATTTTGTGAGGAAAACAGGTTTTTCCGCAAACGCGGCTGAACTTTGAGTGGTTGGGCACGGCGGCGGGACGGAGCGGAAGCGCAGGAATGAGCGGAGTTTATCTGCTATTCGAAGCGAGTTTGCCAATTTTTGTCAGCTTGCGCCTCGAAACACAATTTAATTTGCTCAACGCACGTTTTGTTTACGCTTAAAGGCGGCAAGTTATCGAGGCTGAAATAATCGGTGGCGATTGTCTCGCTGTTAGCTTGGAAATGGCCTCCCGTTTTGTGGCAGAGAAAGAAAACTTTCAGCACGCCGTAAGGGAATATTTTGCTGCTGTGCTTTTGTAAGTCCTGCAAAGCTATTACTTTTTCTACCGTCACATCTATTCCCGCTTCTTCTTTGGCCTCTTTGATGCAATTTTCCATTGTGGACAATTCCGCTTCGCACCAGCCTCCCGGCAAAGCCCAACGGCCGTCACTTTCCTGTACCAGCAGGATTTTATCGGCTTGGAAAACTGCCGCTCTGGTGTCAATTTTCGGGGTTTGGTAGCCTGTTTCGTTGCAAAAAAGGTCTTTGACTTTGGCTAATGGCAAATCGCTCTTGTAGGCCATCATGTCTGCTGCAATGTCTCTAATTTCCTGATAGCGTTCCAATTCGAATTTTTCTTTGCTGTATGTTAAGCCGGCCTGGGCCAAGCTTTGCAATCTGCGTGCCCAATTAATTACTATATCTTCCGATTTACTCATTTGTTGTCCTCTCAGCGGCGCGTCTCTTTTTGGGGGCAGATAGCGCTTGGGGGCCGAGGCTCCGGGGCCGGGTTTGAACAGCGCTCATAGGGTGGACCTGTGCTGTGCAGGCGGTGCTATTTGCGTTGGGAGAACTCGATAACATTCGTACAAACTTAGAAGTGTTCGTGCCCGGCAGCGCTCTTCCGGCGCCTCGCATCCTTTTAAGAAACTCGCTTTTGCCGCTTCTTTCTTCAAAAACATATTCTGGCACTTTGCTGCTGTTTAAGCAAGAGAGTTGTATTAGTTTGCTATTAATCTGTGATAATTTCACCCCCGCGTATGCGGGAAACACGTATAAAATATACTCCTGTATGCTGATAAAGAAAAAATTCAAAATCTTAGGCAGTGTGCGAAGCTCCAATTGCTTCGGGCTTTCCGTTCAGATTTTGAATTCAATAAAATGCTACCTCGCAGTCGCGTGTTTGTCAAATAAACTTCAGGGAAAAATAAGCTAAGTTAGCTTAACTTAATCTTCTTTTTTTACGAATTCTATCATACAATCGTATTCATCATCTTCACCATCAAATTCCATTTCGCGTTCAATAAACCAATCCTCCCGCTGCCTATAAATATAATAACTTATTAAGGCCATGATTAAAAAGTTAAAAATTATATTGGCTCCCGTATTTTTTAGAAATAGCAAAAAAGGCTCTTTTGTTACCATCATTGACAAAAGAATATAGACTATGAAGGCGTTAACGAAAGAACATATAGCATTGAGAATTTTCCCAATTAGCAGAGACTTTCTTCGAATAAAGAAAAGTAGAATGTAATACACGAAAGCAGCTAAGCAAGCGAAAAGTAAATCCCAAAAGAATATTGCCCATGGGCCTTCAGCAATAACCTTTGAAATATAGAGATGACTTATCACCGCACCTATTGAAAAAGCGAAAAAAGCATCAAATAAAAGGAATGCTCCTTTGATTGCTCCTTTGATGAATTTTACTAAGAAATAGACAGCAAATACAGTCAAAATAAATACCAAAATTACCATAATTATTCTACCTCACAATCTTATAAGCTTAACGCTTAACACTTAGCTCTTAAAGCTTAACACTTTGATAAAGATAAACCTTACCGTTAGCGTTAGTATAGCATATTTTGATTCGATTGTCTTACTATCTTTTATATTTTTGGTGCTATAACAGGAGCGCACTTGCGTATGAGGGAAAGAGTTGCCGGAAGTACCTTGTGAAACGTCGGCACAAGGATCACCCCCGCGGATGCGGGAAATACTGAAAAAAGTGGCACTGAGGCACAGTACCACTCTAAAAAAGAAAAAAGAAAGGAAAGCAAGCCTTGCACGGCTTGCAAGGTAAAAGCAGTAAATGCTTTGCGCTCATATTACAACAACTTTTTGTTCTTTGCAAAATGAATTTTATGTATAAGCCTAAAGTACAAATAACGGCAAAACGCATCAAAAACCTTTTTAGCCCTAATAACAAGAATCACGCCCACGTATGCGGGAAACACGTATAAAATATACTCCTGTATGCTGATAAAGAAAAATTCAAAATCCTAGGCAGGGTGCGAAGCTCCAATTGCTTCGGGCTTTCCATTCGGATTTTGAATTCAATAAAATACTACCTCACAGTCGTGTGTTTGTCAAAGAAACTTCAGGGAAAAATAAGCTAAGTTAACTTAACTTAATCTTTTTTCTTACTATTATGTAATCATATTCTTCATCATCCAATTCCATTTCACGTTCAATAAACCAATCCTCACGTTGCTTATAAATATAATAACTTATTAAAATGATGAGTAAAAAATTGAATATGATATTGGCTCCCGTATTTTTTAGAAACAGCAAAAAAGGCTCTTTCGTTACCATCATTGACAAAAGAATATAGACTAGGAAGGCGTTAAAGAAAGAACATATAGCATTGAGAATTTTTCCGATTAACAGAAACTTTTTTCGAGTAAAAAAAAGTAGATTGTAATACAATAAAGCAGCTAAGCAAGAGAAAAGTAAATCCCAAAAGAATATTGCCCATGGACCTTCAGCAATGACATGTGAAATATATAGATGACTTATCGCAGCACCTATTGAAAAAGCAAAAAAGCAATCAAATAAAAGTAACGCTCCCTTGATAATTTTCACCAATAAATAGACAGCAATTATAATCAAAATCAATGCAAGAGTTATCATAATATTCAATCTCACAATCTTAATTTTTTTGATAAAGCTAAGCTATACCATGGATATTAGTATACCATTTTTCATGTTATAATATTTGCATCTATACAGAGTAGCAAGCACCACATATGGCTAGCCTATCTTGAAAAGCATTATCATAATTTGCATTTCTTCTACGCTTCGAATACTTCTTTGATTATCACTTCTTTTAAGGCTGAAATCATCGCCCAATACGTTGGATCGTCCTCGCTCTCTATGTTCCATGCCTTCATCCAATTCGGCTTCTCTAATTTCATAAATCTGCTTGCTCGCCTCTGAATTTCCATCAAGTGAGATAGCAGTTTCTTCTCCATGTATAGATCCACTAACATCTCGTATAGGCTCTCCTCCTCGCTCTCTGAAAGGTAATCCAACCTCATGAATGCGTAAATCGGGTTCGGAAATTCCTTCATAAAGCTCGTTTCTTCCTCCAAGCTGTTTAGCGTATTCTCCCTGATTTTCTCCACTATTTCGTCCGTACTCTCCAGTCCGCTGAACTCGTGCGGTTGTGGATTTTTTATTTCTTCCTCTAGTAGCTCCTCGAAGTACACCATTTTCTTCTACCTCCTCGGACTTTTCTTTTATATTATTATATCTCAATCTTTTACCTGTTGCAACTTCTTTTTGAAGCTCTATCTCTTTGCTTTTTAGAAAGGTCAGATTAATAATATTTTCGCTAATATCCGATACACATTTACCAATGCTCACTAAAGATATACTGTCAAGTCTTTGAAGATTTTTTCTTAAAAGCTCATAGTCCATCGGATAACCTAAATTAAATCTTGCAGCTACAGCATACATTGAAAGTTTTACATCCTCACTCAGTCTACCCTTCCCGGCAATAAAAAAGCCTTATAGAAAAACTCTATAAGGCTTAATTGAATAAGAGCTTTAACGTGTTTCGAGCCTAGCGGCATCCCCGCCCACGCTTCGGTCTACCTTAGCTCACAAGGTAGTGCGGTTTCGCTGTCACTGATATTTCTGACCCCTCAGCTCAGGGTAGAGGTACGCACGACCCCAAGATCTCCTGCTTCTGTTTACATCAATTCTACGATAATTAAATCATATTTTTGACGTGGACTTTAGTGTACATTTATAATCACCTACACTTTGGTTTACCTTAGCCCAAAAAGGTAATGCGTTTTCCGATAACTGATATTTCTGACCCCTCAGCTCAGGGTAGAGGTACGTATAACCCCAAGATCTCCTACTTCTGTTGTAATCTTACTTTACCACAAAATTTGCTTTTCAGCATCTCATTCTTCTCGACAATTGTTCGTTATCCGAGAAATGAAATTATCATAGATTAATAGCACTTTGGATTTTTTCTTTGTGCGTAAATAAAACTAAGTTTTGATTAAGAGCCTTCTTCAACATATTCATATATAAGAATTCGTCCGGCATTTGTTGATAATGTCAAAAAGTAGGTTTTCGTATATTTCACTCCCCAAATAACTTTTGATTATTTGCTTCTTAGCCCGCATATACTTGCCTACCGCTAACCTACAAACGGTAAAGTGTTTCTCCGTCACTGATATTTCTGACCCCTCAGCTCAGGGTAGAGGTACAACATAACCCCAAGATCTCTTACTTCTGTTCACATACCTCGTACTTATTTCCAAGGTTACTTACAGTATATCATATGCAAAAATAAATTATTTCAGCAGTTTAGCGGATTATTTATATCTGATTTTTCCGCAAAACAAGCGGCTCCGGCTCTTGCAACGCCATTTTTCCGCCTGGACGAGTATATCAGGCATTTGGAATAACAAATGCAAGGATCACCCCGCGTAGGCGGGAAACACTTGTCGAGTCAACTTTACGTGTTTTAGTTCCATTAAAAATAACACTACTCTAAAACTTCAAAAAACACTGAGTCACCCCTGCGTCTGTTTTAGTTCCATTAAAAATAACACTACTCTAAAACGCAGCTTAAAAGAAAACATCTGTTGCGGCGGTTTTAGTTCCATTCAAAATAACACTACTCTAAAACGATAATAGGTTCAACATAGCCGAACTGTTCGTTTTAGTTCCATTCAAAATAACACTACTCTAAAACTTCAAAAACACTGAGTCACCCCTGCTTTTGGTTTTAGTTCCATTCAAAACAACACTACTCTAAAACTTTCATTGTTTTCTTTTGCAGAAAATTTAAGTTTTAGTTCCATTCAAAACAACACTACTCTAAAACATGATGTTAGAGAGATGGGAAGAGTAACTTGTTTTAGTTCCATTCAAAACAACACTACTCTAAAACCACGATATGGTGTTGTATAAGATGATGACAGTTTTAGTTCCATTCAAAACAACACTACTCTAAAACTAAAAAAGCTTAGTTCTGAGTTCATAATCTGTTTTAGTTCCATTCAAAACAACACTACTCTAAAACAACCTGCAAAGTAAGTGACCCGAGCAAACCGTTTTAGTTCCATTCAAAACAACACTACTCTAAAACCCGAGTGCGGCAAAGGCGACAAGCTAAGCTGTTTTAGTTCCATTCAAAACAACACTACTCTAAAACTTAGAAATGAGGCGATAGCAATAGCAAGATGTTTTAGTTCCATTCAAAACAACACTACTCTAAAACCTCGCAGGCCCAAACGCCAGCGCTCCAAGTACTATTAACTTGAATGGAACTAAACAATAAATTTTCAAGGTTACGAATATATTATACCATCTATTTAAGCAAAAACAAATCGTCATCAAGGTAAATTCCCCTAAATTCAGGGACTTTTCGTGGTTCTAAAAAAAGAATATCCAAGCCATTAAGCGCAATATATTTCTCCAGCTCTTTGATTTCAGCAGTTGTAAAATAGGCCAAACAATTTACAAACACTAATAAATATTTCTTCTGCCAATAAGAATAAACAGAAATAATTTCTTGAATTTTACCAAATACCGTCTCTTCCCGTGCTGCACATTGAACCTCGAAAAACTTAAATATACTCGTTAATTCCGGCACCCGGCTTGTTAAATCCAACTCATGCTCCAATAATTCTTCTTGCAACAAACTATCTAATTCAAATAGAATTTGCTCAATTTTCGCCTTCAATTCAACATTTACTTTAATTTGCCGCTGCAAATCTTCATATATTTTCTTCAACAAAGATACAGAATTTATTTTGTAATTCCAAACATCACTTATTAAAACCACGTTATTAGGCGCAACGTCTTTTTGATCGCTGTAAAATAACTTTAACTCATCGGTCTCAGCTAAATTATATTTATAAAAATCTTCCACCAAGCGAACATAAGCCCTTGTATTTTCAACTGCCAACACTGTCATACCTTTTATGCTTATAGGTTCTTCCAAAAAGTAATAGTTCAAATTAAGCATTTTCATCTCCCAAAATAACGACGCGCTTATTGGAATTAGCCACACTTTTGTCAGTCTCACCACACAAATAAATCATTCGTGCATACTGCTTTTCCGTAACGCTTAAAGCTGTAACTAATCCCTCAGGCGGCTTAGCCTTCTCTAGCCTATTGATAAGCAGATTCTTGCTCGTATCATTTAAAAATATTTTACTGTATACAGAAAACTGGTGCATAATGAATCCTTCCTGTATTAAAAACTTTCTAAAATCGCGATAAGCTCGGCGTTCTTTAGCTGTAACAGTAGGTAAATCGAACATTATTAACAAGCGCATATATCTAAAACTCATAAGTAAATATGGGAATATTTTCCTCAACACCATTTAAAAATTTAATGAAATTACGTACGTACTCTCTAACAATATTAGTTAAATAACACTGTTGCCCGTTATAAAGATAAGTTTCCTCAAACACCGAGAGGAGTTTTGGCTTAAGCAAGCAGAAACTTTCTTCTTTATTTGCAAAGACTATCACATCAATTAAAACCCGAAACGGCTCCATCAAATCACTCGCCAAGTTATAAGGATTAAATTGATTACTGTGCTGTAAGCCTAATTGTAATGCACAACCACAAACTGCAATTTCGCGTGCAAACAACGACAAAATCAAGCTATAGCCGAAATTAAGAGCAGCATTAAGATCGTTGTTTAATTGCCGGGAAAATTGATTGCCGTATAAAGTGGCAAAGTACATTCTCGCTGCATGTGCTTCACAATTAGTAACATCATTAGTCGTAAGAACCTCCTGATATTGCTTAACATTAGCGGCAGCCTCTTGATATCCTGCTTTTAGCAAAAATGAGGACTGATTAGATATCTTTTGTTTAAGAATAGCAATCCAAGCTGCCTCTTTCCTCTCTTGTGCCCAAGATAACTGTTGCCTTAAAGCCAATGAACTGTCGTAACGTGCGCAAAACGGTGTTAATCCGGCTATAGGTAAAGCTTTTTCATCGCAAAAAATTACAGCGATTTTCCAATCAACTAGGCATTTAAGCAACATTGTCGTAATACTTATATTGGTCGTCTCCAAAATAAGACTATCTATTTCAGAGAGATGAATTTGTTCGCTGCGTTCCGCACTCTGATAAAGCAAATGATTATTGCGATAACTTAATTTAGAATGGTTTCGCACCACTACTGTTCGCCACCCCATTAATTTTTCTCCTCTTCTAGCTGTGGAAACGGATCATATATTACCTCTTTTAAGCCACTCAAAGATTGAAAAATTATTCTAAAGCCATTTGTTTGTGATGTAGGCATGCTATTGTAACGTACTCGGTTGCTAGCAGGCTTGTTCTTAGCATTGTTCTTGCTCTTTTCCCCAAGCTTTTTGCAAAACATTGTGCTTAAAATACTGATAGACTTCGCTGCTGTTGTCAATTTCAGCAAATCTATTGTTATATATATAACATCTTTGAAATCTTCTTTCTGATAGTCATAGGCGTTGGCGTTGACCAAATCCTTAGCTTTATTGCTCAACTCTGTACAAATAGATGTCAACAAATCGCGTTTTTGTGACTTAACCAACTTATATTTTTCCAAAAACTCTAAGATACTTTTGTACAAATTATCCAACTGATTCACCTGTTTTTTGAACATTTCCCACAAATACTCATCAACTTCAAATTTTTCTTTTCCTTGGTTATCATCATATATTTTAGATATGCAATAAAGTAATTCCAAGAATTGGGGAAGGAGGACAAATTGTCTGGCATTATGCATTTCTCTCTCGCCGCTTAAATAAAATCTTGGACAATCTTTCCAGCGTAAAGCAGAATTTTTATTGGCATATTCAAATAGCGTATTATATGGTAAAGCTTTTTCTATAACTTTCACTTTCTTACCTTTACCACTTTTCGCCTCCAGATATTGCTGTGGATTTTGCTCATAGATTTTTCTATCTACAATTGGAATTGACTCCAGCTCCAATTTATCGCTTTCTTCATCTTTAACTAAAGCAAAATAAGCATTATTCGTACTCTTGTATCCTCCATACAGTTTTACATTCATGTCCTTTTTTATAGGTATTCTTTTTTCTTTTTCGGTTGATGACTTAGAATATATCGTTTCATCCCAAAATTTGCCACTGGCAAAAGCAGGATGCTTTACAACATTTACTTGACTTTCATTCAATACTTTTATCAAGTTACCCCTATTACTTTCAAGCGACTTTATAAGCTTGTTAATAGTATCTATTTCTTCTTGCTTTTTATCTGAAGCACCCTGCTTAGAATCTTTGTAATAGCATTTATAAGCGTACTTAGACGCATTATTAAGTTTTAAAACAGCAACACCATTCAAATAGGCATCCTGAGCATGATGCATATCGTTCAGTTCTCTAATTTTGTACAAATTTAACTCATTCCGAATATTGCTGACTAATTTAGCATTGGGCATAAAAATTTTTGTGTTTTTAGCACCGTTAAGATCAAATTTAGTGTGCAAATAATCTGCTAAATTCTTGGTAATTTGGCGGGTCTCAACCAATTGTCTTTGGGCGAAATTTTCTTCTTCTCGCTTGCAAAATGCAGGATTAGTAAGCAAATCATATTTTCTTTTGCTCATAAATCCTCTTTGAAGTAGTACTTGCCACAACGGCTTGTTTTGATTTATGATTTTTTCATCAAGCCTTTCAGCCCCTTTATTTTGGTTATTAGCAGTATGGGTTAATACTCTATTATCCAAGGAATTATCCTTAATTTTACAGCGAGGCATTATATGATCAATTTGATAATCATTACCAGTTAAGAGCTTACCAAAGTTTATGTCTTCCCCACTATACAGGTCCTTGCCTTCCTGCAAAAAGTATAAGTAGAGCTTATCGTTGAGCAAGTAACTGGGATTTTTTTCATAGTTTTTCAAATTTTTTTCTAATTGTTCGGGCACCATTTCTTTTGCTTTTTTCAAGCCCTGTAAAATTTTACTTACTTTAGAATAACGAGAATCTGTCTTGACTGTATCTTGATGTTCCCGGGCCATTTCAATTACGACAGTTTTCGGATAGCGGCCCATTACCTTTTTAATCTCATCTATAAGCTTATCGCACAGACGTAAACCACGCTTAACATTAGCACTGACACACAAGGAATTCAGCCATTCTTCCCGACTTAATTGCTGATTATCCAACAACTTTGCATCAGCTATTTCTTTGGCAAAAGGCAATTTTTCATCGCTAATTAATTGCATAAAATTATGCTTGCCTTCCAATAATAGGTCAATAATGTTTTTTCCTTCGTTTGTTGTTCTAATATCATAGATAAGTTTTTTTGACAAATTTCCCCAGCCTTTATAATGTTTAGCCACCAATTTGTCAGCAACTTCATCTTTTATTCCTGCTTCCTTACAAGCTTCTTTAATTTTTTCTTTTCTAATATCTCGGTCCTCAAAGACTGTTAAATATTGAATTATCTTTTCTATAACTTCTAATTTGCCTGTATTGTCCTCTACTTTCAGGAAATCATCATCTATACCGGCATTTTTCAAATCAATATAAGTTGAATATTGCGAATTAAACTTTCCGTCAACACCTCTGATTTCCGGCTTGCTATTTTTGGTTAAATTCAAGTTCTTATTGATAAAACTTTGTAGTTTTTTCTCCGATACTTCCTTATATTGACAAAATAGCCCCTGTATTATTTTTTCTTTGCAGTCTTTATCAAAATAGCGCAATTTATCTTCATCGTTTTTATAACGAACTTTAGTTAATTCATTCAAAATACAAAACTTCTGGTAAATCAAGCTTGCTTTCGGCAAAACACGTTCATTAGGCAAGTATGTATCTTTGCCTACCAATTTATCGATGAAAGCTTGGGCCGTTTTTTCTTTATTAATAGTTTCATTTAAGTTCCATGGAGTTATTTCTTGCTTTATTTGACCGGATTGCTCTTCTTTTACAAGCCAAGCAAAACGACTTTTATTTTTGTTTGCTTGTATTAGCGGTCCAACATAATAAGGTATTTTGCAAGCTAACAATTGCAATATTTTATCTTCATTTTTCTCTAAAAAATGATAGTGCTTTTTTTGCTTTTCTAATATTTCTTTCATTTCCAACCACTGCACCTGATAAGGTATACATGCGTTATCTTTGCAACGTTGTTTTTGTTTATCCAGCTCATTATAGTGAGCAACTTTGGCAGCAGAGAATAACGCCGTTGCCGTTGTAGATGCAGCATGTTGTGGATTAAGCTTTAAAATGTCGATTAATCTGAGGTTAAAAAATAAAGCTTTCGCAGGAATTAACAATTCACTCCATATGCAATTGCTTAATTTCTCCATTTCTATTTCAGCGTCGTCCTTATCAAAAGACAGCTCTATTTTTTCATCGCCTAACGAAAATTTTTCTTTTTTACCTAAAATAAGATTATTTAACTGTTTAAGAATATTTACTGCTTCCTCGATATTTTCTCCTTCTTGTTTACTCAAAGACTCAACAACTTCATCAAATATATCTTTTCGCTTTTTTGCGTCGATTATATTAACATCAAAATCTTTTTCCACTGTAACTTCTTGGAGATTAAACTTGTCACAAAAGCTCCGTAAAAATTCGTTGTATTTTTTACCAATTTGCAAAATGTCTTCTGTTGAAAAATTTTTCGGATCACCAGGCAGCAAAAAGTGTCCTCGATATTTCAAAATATGCGACAATGCCAGAAAAACCAAACGCAAATCAGCTTTATCATCCTTTTCAATTAAAGCTTTACGCAGGTGGTAAATTGTGGGATAGTCCTTATGATATTGCTTCTCTTGCAATTTATCACTAAAAATAGGATATTTATAGCGTTCAGCTTGTTCTTCATCCTTAAAGACATCCGTATCCGACTTGTTTAAGAAACTCTTGTCTAATTTATCAAAAAAGTCAGGGTCAATGTTTTTAATTTCCGGTTCAAATATTCGGCGTAGTTCTCTTAAGCGCCATTTTCTTCGACGTAATCTTCTTCTGGACGCTCTTTTAATTCTTGCACTTTTAGCAGGAGTCTCTTTTGTTCTTTTATTATCTAGAGCTTTTTCATATAATAAGCTCCCCCAAAGGTCTCGTTTTTTCCAGCTTATAATTTTGCCGTCAGTATAGTTGTACACCGCCATTCTTTTCTTAAACAAGCGCATGTCCGATCTAATTACTGCCCAACCGATAGAATTGGTTCCAATATCCAACGCCAAAGTATAATCCTTGTTTTCACATTTTTCTTGTTCTACTTGTTCCATAAGTGCACCTCAGAGAAATATAATGTCCGGCTAATATTGTTGTATTGCATTCTTGCGAATCAATGTTATAATTATAGCGTAGTTCCATTCAAAATAACACTACAATAAAATAAGGTCAGCTTTATAAAGCTGGAACCGTAATCTTGCCGGTCTAATCAACCGGTTGCTGGAATTTCCAGTTATTTAAGACTCAACGAGAAGATTTTCTTGTTGGGTTTTTTATTTGCAAAAGGGCAGATACGCAAGCGGGGAGTTATGTTTGATCAAAAAGAAACTGAATTAAGGTGTATTATTGTCAATGACGAATGCAAATAACTTGCTAAAAAGGTTAAAGAAATCATTGATGCGAAGTATGCCTTTGCTGATTGGCTTAACAACCAAAATATCCACAATCAATTGAAGTTGAATATCAAAATTTGTTTGATTAAAAACGGTTATCCGCCACAGTATAGTCCTGAAGTGTTCACAAAGGTGATAGAGCAGGTAGAAAATTTTGAAGAACACGCACGTGAACTTTAGCAGCTGTTATTTGTATAACTAATCCGTTGTATTTATTGTACTGTTTTCAATCTCACATGATAGTCTCTACTAATCTATGCTAATTTCACACTACCACTGTATTTTTTCTTCAACTCTGAAAGGTAGATAAAACGATGCTATATTCAGCGCTAAACAAAGGAAATCAGCTGCACTAAGGACGTAACAATCGATTTTGAGCTCGACATATTTTTATCCTCGATTGGCATTGCTAATTCTCACATCTTTATCAAGATTATCGATTGCTATTTTCAAATCAACAACGCTTCTTTTTAATTCATCCTCTTTAGAAATATAATTTAGAAAGCTTTTGTACTCTAAAAAATTGATTTCAACTTTTTCAGTATAAACTCTGCTTTTTCTGATTTTAGTATACTTATAATCTATGCTTATCTTCTTTTTTTTGAAATCTTTTATAATGTTAAAAACGTTTACATCTAACGATATAACCCACTTTTGTTCCGGAAAAACGCAAATATTTGTTGATACTTTACTCTTTAAAGCTTCTTGTTTTTCTGCATTTAATTGCCCAATAAACTCTTCATCAAAAATAAGACTTTTAATTTCTAAAGGAACGGTACCTACATTTCTAATAACAATACAAGCTAAAGATGAACGAATTAATTCAAATGATATTTGCATATAAGGGCGAATTTTCTCGCATCGCTCTTTTAGTAATAAAAAAATTGTAATCCAAGAACAGATCAACAGCAAAGCCGATATAAACGTATCCCAAGGGAAACATGTATAATGTCGCTCAAGAGCTACTACTAATCTTTCTAACAATTGCTCCATGCATATAACTCCTTATCTTAATTTTAGTTAATCAGAATCATTAATCGTGCTACAAGAACACTATCTTTTATACATTTACACTGTCACATATTTCATAGCTGTTTCAAAATAGAACTTAAAACCAAGTTATCGCAGCTCAAATAAATTAATAGCCATTAGAACACTAAGCAAATTATATCACAAAGTCATATTCAGCGCTAAACAAAGAAATAAAAGCTCGCTCTCAAGCTCATAGGTCGGATAAAGACCATTTCCCCGCTTAAGTTCATTATTTATGCCTTTTTTTCGAGCCATATATTTCATTTTTCGGAACATTTTCATTTGTGCTTGACAGAAACACCTACCTGCTCTTGACATGCAATTTCACATGAATTATATAATAAATAACTGCTAAGTAGTTGGAATAGCAAACATCTGGGCTCATTAGCAGGAAATTATATCACAGGAAATCTTATTTACAGAGATTTATTCACACACTCACTTCATGCAATGCGCACTATGTAGGCTTTCTTATGTTCCCGCTTAAAGGCTTTCAGTCGGTTTTCTTTTTAATTCTTTACTGAACACTCCTTTCTATCATCTTCGAATATTTATTCAAATTCAACTTCTTCTTCTGCAATATTATAAATATCAATTCTATTTTCAACATCAATTCTATTCACTAACCAGCCTCTAAATAAACACTGTTGTATAAACTCTTGTATTCTATTTACACCATTTACTTCTTTAAGTGTTACTACTAATCCAAATTTAAGATTTTCTCCATCGCCTGTATTTAGACGTTCTTTTGTTTTAACACTTACACCCCATAATCCATTATCTTGCTTTGGCTTTTTTTGTCTACCTGTAGGGGTCTTTATATTTTCTCGAATGTGCTTTACATTATCCCATTTTCTATACAATTTACGTGCAGTACCTTCGTACAGTAATAATAGCCCTTCATCTGATTGTTTGTTATCATTAATCGAATAAATTTTTTCTTTTCCACGCTTAGTTTTGCCCAATTTTCCAAAGTGAATATCCATCTCTGTGTTGGTATAATCGACACCTTGATTTCTCGAGCAGTTAGGGAAATAACATAACGTGGCTTTTGATACAAATGGCTGTTTCCCTTTATCCTCTGGTACGGGAATATTATAATTATATGTGTCAAATTTTTCTGAAATACCATTTATCATAAATTTTATTTCATCATCTGGTGTTTTTACAATATCATTAATATTTACAGGAACTATTCCATATCCTATCAATTGAGGACTATATATATTATCACTCCAACCTGCTGCAGAGTCAATTATTAATGCCTTTGCTAATTCTCTAGTTAGCCCCAATACTTGTATTAAATATGCAAGTTTTCTTGCAATCCATGGTGCGGCAAATGACGTTCCAGAAACAAGTGTTTCTCCCTTTGGAGAACAAGTTCTTATTTTTTTAGTATTATCTCCTCCATAATAACTTACATCTGGTTTATTAAAAAATGACAATACCAAACCTTCTCTTGAATATGTTGCAGGTTTATCATCGAATCCAACTGAATTAACCACTACCGAATTAATAGAATCAGCTGGTGCTCCAATTTTTCTTATATTCGAATTATCTGGCTTATTTGTCCCGGCTACAACGAAAATAACATCATTTTCATATTGAATTTTATCTAAAATAGCTGCTTCTGGAGATATAAAATTATCATTTATTTCCATAAAAGATCCTAACGACAAATTCCATACTTTAACATCTCTATTGGCTACTACAATTTCTTTGATTGCTCTTAATACAGTAAATGAACTAAATGCGCCACTAGTTGCAACTCCAAAATGCTTTACTCTAAAACGTCCACATCCGTCATTTAGATCAGGATTTATATTAGCCCCATCAACCACTATTGATGTTACCATTGTTCCGTGATTATAATCTTCTCGAGATAATGGAATTTCATCATCAAGCATGTTTTTAAACTCAACCCATTCGGAAAAGTATACTTCTTTATCGAACATAGTGTCTATAACCCCAATAATTGGCTCATTACTTGGTTTGGGAATAGACATTACTAAATTTTCTCCTTCTCTGATATCGTCTTTTTCCAAAATAGAAATATCACTCACCGCCATAGAAATCAAATAGGGGGCTTTAGACTTCAATAAATTATACTGATCAGGAGTAAGTAAAAGTGTGGTTTCATCAATGCTTCTGACACTTGAGAAATCTATATTTAATTGATTCATTATATCTGCAGTTTTAGTGCCAGTATCATAAATAGTTATAATAGCATTTTCTTGCAAATCACTGGTATCTCTTTCAACTCCAAACTTTTCTAAATAATAAGCATCTACAACAATACTAACAAATCTACTTTTAGAAATTCCTGATTCACCAGCATTACAAAAAAGGTAATTAAACTTATTAAGATTAATTTCAGAAATATTATTATAAGTTATTTGATTACCAAAATTGTCTTTTATTATAGAAATAACCCTTTCAATATTTCTCGTCGCATCTAATATGGTTTTTTGACTCACGCAATGAGTAATAATGTGTTTTTTTATTTCACCTGTTGTAAATTTTGCCCCGACAACAGAATTATTGTTTTTCTTACTTCCACTTTCTAGTATTCCTTTTATCCTATTACTTTTTGCCACAACATCTGTATAGTAAGCACTTATCAGTGGTTTTATTAACAACTTTTCCTTTTCCCAAAAGGCATTAACTCCTGTCAAATCCCTTTTTAAATTATTTAAACGCTCAACGGTAACAAATTTATCTTTAGGAATATTAGACGGTCCGGGTTTATTTCCAGAATCCTTTTGTTCGAATCTGCCTTTTAATTGAAGAATTTCATTCATTGTAAATTACTCCTTTAATTCTCTTGATACTTGACTTTTCGAAACACCTGTCAAAATTTCTATTTCTCTAACAGTAAATCCTTGATTTTGAAGTTTTTTCAAATTCCTATCTTCATCACTAGAAGCAAATGCATATAACCTTCTTAGATAGTCAAACTCATCATTCGGATTACTAAATGCTAACGATGTCTTAATAATATTCTTTATATCTCCAGGATATGGTATGACTTGCATCAAAGAAATAATTTTTCTGAACAAGCGTATATTTCTCGTAGCATTTTTGAATTTCGATAAATAGTATTTTAATATTACTTCTGATATATCAACCAATTCTTCTCTTGAATATCTATTGAAGTCTATAACAGAATCAAATCTTCGTACTAGAGCTTTATCAAAGTGATTATATAAGTTAGTTGTTGCTATCAACAAAATTTTATCATTTAAACTTTCTAAGCCTTTTAATACTGAAGTTGTAGCTCTTCCCATTTCTCTTAGGTCTTTTGAGTCTGTTCTATCCAGTGCTAAAGCATCAATTTCATCAAATAGTACAACAGCTTTCTCAGGAATAAGCAAATTATTGATTTCATCAAATAGTTGTGCAATATTTTTCCCCGTTTGACCTAATTTACTATCTATTAAAAGAGCAAAATCTACTATAAAAAGCTCTCTTTCCAATATTCGTGCTATATGTTTTACCGTTTCTGTTTTGCCAGTACCTGGTGCTCCTTGAAATAAAAATTTATTTACGCCTATTCCGTGCTCAGTTGCATTTACTATGCCTAAAACATCCGATTTTATTTCCTCAGGTAATGGCAATGGTTCTCCTCCATTTACTTCTACTTTTCTAACAAATTTTAAATCGGCTTCGTTTATTTGCGGAACAAAAGTATTTGCATTAGAAAGAAGTGCCATTATGTATTCCGACAATTGATAATCTCCCAATTTATCAAATTCGTTTGCAATTTGATAAGCTTCATTTCTAAACCCCGAGTCATTACTTTCAGCATAGTATTTTATTAAATTAATGATATTTGCTTTTTTCATTTTTTGTCACCTTGCATGCCCAATTTTTATATTTACATTTTATCACATCTGGGACAACATTTTAAGAATTGGGACGAAATTTAGTATTTTTATTTTTGTATAATTTTACATTAATATGCTATTGGAAAACTAATATAAACTAAAACATCATCAGCATCCATTCAAATAAGTTGTATTAATTTAATACATTCCGGATTTAGGAAATCCGTTTAAAATATTCTAGCACATCCTCGGAAGGGGTAGAGCAAAATGAGATCGTTAGTTGTTATAAAACGCTAAATAATCGTCTATTTGTCTTGTCGTTGACATGTGCTATTGCCGCTCTTAAACCGTATTCGTTCCGGAATTTCAGGCTTTCCAAGCGTAATTTTACGACTTCTTTTTTGCGTAAATTAACTAAATCTTTTTCCGGCATTACACTGGCAGTTTGATAAATTTCCGTGTAAAATAACATATAGTAGATTTCCTATCTAAATATTTTGTCTTTATTTATTTTAACGGAAATCTGCTTTTTCTTGCAGTATTAAATTCGGTTTCCTTTTTTAACTAATACAGAAATCTTCCGGCTGAGAATTGACTATTAATTCAGGATAATTTTGCTCCACTGTCTTTAATAATATACACGAGGGAGCTTAGACCTGCTCAGAACTTTTCAACAAGAAATGACTATACTCGCCTGATTTTTAAGGTAGAAAAAGGCGGAGCTCCTAAAAGCTCCGCCTCCAAGGAGAGAAACACTCTGTCAAAATATTAAAGTTCCGTCAATGTTCCCGAATTTTCAATTTCACTTAACATTTGAACTCTTTTGGCGTGACGGCCGCCTTCGTACTCGGCTTCCAACCAAGCATCTATAATCATTTTTGCTAATTCTATTCCCACGACTCTGGCTCCAAATGCTAAAACATTTGTATTATTATGTTTTTTCGACAATTGAGCTGTATATGGTTCACTGCAAACACAAGCTCTAATACCCTTAACTTTGTTAGCTGCTAATGAAATTCCTACCCCTGTTCCGCAAATCAGAATACCGGCATCAGCTTCACCTTCAACAATTTTCTTTGCCGCTTTATAACCGCTCACCGGATAATCACAACGCTCTTTACCGAAAGTCCCGACATCTACAACTTGAATGTTTTTATCCGCTAAATACTCTTTAATTTCTTCTTTGTAATCATAACCGACATGATCACTGCCAATAACTATTTTCATAAGTCACCTCTCATATTATCTATAATTTACATCTTTTAATCGTTTATAAGCATATATTCCTGCGCCGATAACACCGTTAATTTGAGTCGGATGCGAATACTTAAGCAGCATATTTTTTTCAGGATAAGGCTTTCTTGTAGAAGCATGAATTTCTCTTTCAAAGTCTGAAAAAGGAAAATATCCGTCCATAAGCAATCCGCCGCCGAGAATAATGCATTCCGGATCAAAAATATTTGCCTGTAACGCAACTGTTTGTGCCATTCCTTTAATGAAATTGCATACTTCCGGCGTGTTACTCTTTTTCAAGAAAATTTCATTTAACTCGGTTTGCGGAAAATTTGCATTTCTCAACTGTACCAATGCTAAACCGGAAATTACCGTTTCCAAGCAACCGATATTTCCGCAAGTGCATTTATTACGGTTGCCATATACAGGTAAATGACCCAATTCCGAAGCTACACCGTTATGTCCCGTCAGTATTTTTCCGTTTATCATCACAGCATTGCCTACACCTGTGCCGAAATAGATACCGCAAACATCTTGATAATCATTAATATCAAGTTCGTTCATATCGTACAAAAGCAAATTATTAGTATCTTTATTTACGTACACTGTACAATTCAATTCTCTTTCCAACAAGTCTACTGCGTCGAAATTATCACTTATATTTTTGATATTCGGCGTCTGAATAACTGTTTTTTTATCACGACTTATAGTAGAAGGAAATCCTATGGAAACAGCAAGTAAATTCATGTCCTTTAAATTTCTCAGAAGATAAGCTTTAATAAAGTTGCTTATATTTATAGATGCATTTAAATCTTTACTAAAAACTTTTTCTGTAGGAAATATCTCAAATTCAAGGACCTGCAAATCTTCGGTGATTAATCCTATCCTGCAATTCGTTCCGCCTACGTCCATTCCCAATACAACATTTTGTGTCACTGATTCTTCCTCCATATTTATAATTTTACACCCGTTTCCTCCATAAATATTTCCTTTGCTTTTTTACATGCTTTTCTTAAATCCGGGTCTAAGGAAAATAAACCTGAACTTCCCAAAACATAGCCGTCCGCTCCGGCAAGATGTAATTTCCCGAACGTGTTTTTATTACATGAACCGTCAATCATTATCTTAAAATTCAGGTTATTCATTTCTCTAAATTTTTTTGCTTCTCTTATTTTATCCAACATTTCCGGAATAAAAGGTTGACCTGCAAATCCTACATCTACAGTCATTATTGTCAAGTAATCTATTTTACCGAGATATTCTCGACAATATGTTAACGGGGTTGCAGGATTCAACGTAACTCCCGCTTTACATCCTTTTCCTTTAATTTTATTTATTATTCTGAATGCATCACTATTTATAGTTTCAGCGTGCGGACTGATAATTTGTGCGCCGGCAGCAGCGCAGGAATCGATCCAATCATTGGGCGTAGTTGTCATAAGATGTATATCCATAGGCTTTTTAGCAATAGCTCCTATTGCTTTCACTATATCCGGGCTTAATGTTATATTTTTACAAAAGTGGCCATCCATAATGTCCATATGATAACCGTCAAACTCTTCATTTAATACCTCTATTTGAGCGGCAATATTTAAAAAATCCATACACATTAAACTTATTTTGAAAAATGGTTTCATAATAATTTTTCCTTTCCGATAATAAACTAATTTTTACGACTTGCGCCGAAAAATCTGTCAAGAGTAACAGCTATTATTAACAGACATCCCATTGCCAATTGTTGATAATAACTTGAAACACCGCACATATTTAAGCCGTTATTAATTACACCGATAATTAATCCGCCGATCACAACTTTAGGAATTTTACCTACACCTCCGAAAAATGATGCTCCGCCGATTATTACAGCCTCTATTGCGAATGTTTCATAACCGGTCCCGGCATTAGGTTCAGCAGCAGCTAATCTGGCAATATTGACCATTCCTGCCATTGATGCACATAAACCGGAAATTATAAAAGCAATAACTGTATGTTTACTTACCGTAATGCCCGCATACCAGGCAGCTTGAGGATTTCCGCCGATTGCATATAAATTTCTGCCGCATTGCGTTTTCTTAGTAAAATACGTCAATACTATGGCGGTTATGAGTGCAATCAATACCGGAGCGGAAATAAAGCCTACACTTCCACCTACAGTTCTGCTGAATGTTATAGGCAAATTTGATACTGCCCTTGCGCTTGTAATTATATAAACTATACTTCTTAAAATAGCTTGTGTACCTAAAGTTATAATAAACGGCGGCAACCCTGTAGTTGTTACCAAAAGTCCGTTAACCAATCCCACAAACACACCTAAAACTACTATACCTATGATAATTGCCGCTAACGGATGCATTCCGAAATCCGACATAAGCTTAGCACAAACAGCACCCGACAAGGCCATAATAGAACTGACACTAAGATCAATACCGCCTAACAAGATGGCAAAAAATTCTCCTAAGCCGAGTAAAATCGTAATGGAACTTTGCTCTAAAATTTTCAGCATATTACTACCTGTAAAGAAACTGCTGAAACGCATAATGCCGAAAACCAGAGTCATAATAATTAATATTGAAATAGTACTGTACCTATCCCAAAATTCTCCAAAACCTTTTTTCTTCTTTTTGTTCACGCTTTCGCTGCTCATATTTTTCTCCTATATTATTTCTTTTGTAGCTGCTTTTACCAATTTTTCTTCTGAAGCTTCATTTATAGGAAATTCTTCAGTTATCTCCCCGCCCCGCATCACAATTATTCGATCGCACAGTCCTAATAATTCAGGCATTTCACTGGAAACAACAATTATTCCTATACCTTCATCCGCCAATTTTCGCAACAATTTATAAATTTCACTCTTAGTTCCGACATCGATTCCCTTAGTCGGTTCATCAAAAATAAGCACTTTCATTCCTGCTGCAATCCATTTGCCGATAATTACCTTTTGTTGGTTGCCGCCTGAAAGATTGGCAGTTAGCTGTTCTGCATCAGCCCATTTAATTTGTAACGTTTTTCTTTCTTCTTCAGCCATTAAATTTTCACGCCGGTCATCAGTTTTGCCCCAGATCCCGTCAGCTTTAGATAATTTAAGCTGATTAGCTATAGAAATATTTTTTCTATTGCTGAAATTGCCGAAAAATCCGGTTTCTCTTCGATTTTCTGTAAGCATACCTATGCCCTGCTTTAATGCTGTATAAGGATTTTTTATAGTCAATTTTTTACCATATAAAATAACTTCACCGCTGACAATCGGAGCTGCTCCGAACACCGCATCCATCAATTCACTTCTGCCGGCTCCGACCAAGCCGGAGAATCCCAATATTTCTCTTTTTCTCAGTCTGAACGACACGTTATTTACTTTTTTATCTTTTCTTGTCAAAGATCTAACTTCAAAAATTGTTTCTCCGAAAACTGCCTCTGCATTCTGATAATTTTTCTTTATATCTCTACCGACCATCAATCTTGTCATATCATCTGTTGATAAGTCTTTTACGGGATATGTACCGACATAATTGCCGTCTTTCAAAATCGTAATTCGATCACCTATTTCTTTTATTTCTGAAAGCTTATGTGAAATAAAAACGATTCCTTTGCCTTCTTTTTTCAGTTTCCGAATAATTGCAAACAGTTTTTTTACCTCTTCTTCCGTTAACGATGACGTAGGCTCATCCATAACAATTACCTTGGCATTGAATGATACTGCTTTGGCAATTTCAACCATTTGTTTTTCGCCTATACCCAATTCTCCCAAAAGTGTTGTCGGTTTGTATGCTTGTAAATTAACCTGTTCAAGCAGAGCACTTGTTTCATGATTAAGTTTTTCATAATCAATATCGCTGATTAGACCTATTTTATGTAGCGGTAAACGCCCCATAAAAATATTTTCTCTAATATCCAGCCAATTAACTACACTCAATTCCTGATAAATTATGCTTATCCCTCCCATTGCTGAAATATGAGGTGTAAGTCTTTTATAAACTTTTCCATTCAATTCTATGGTTCCGCTGTCAGGTTGATATACGCCACTTAAAACTTTCATCAAAGTTGACTTACCTGCACCGTTTTCTCCTAATAAAACATGAACTTCGCCGGCTTTAACTTCAAAATTTATTCTATTTAAAGCGGTAACTCCGCGAAAAGTTTTTGTTATGTCCTGCATTGAAACAACAGTTTCCACGACTCTTCTCCTTACATAAATGTACCGAGATTCAAAATACTGCAGGCGGGTTATACCGCCCGCAGTAAGTGTTTAATCAATTCTTATTTAAGAAATTTCTTAGCATTATCTTTAGTAATCAAAACCGCTTTAATACCGATTTGTTGGATTTCTTTATTCGCTGTAATTCCTTTTTTAACAGCTGCAATCATTTCTTCCAAGGCTCTTGCGCCGACTTCTTTAGGATTTTGTGCAACAGTTGCCGCTAATATACCGTCCGCTACTGCTTTTATAGCGTCATCGTTACCATCTGTTCCACATACTTTAATGTCTTTACCGGACTTTTTCACAGCTTCAACAACACCCATAGCCATTGTATCGTTGCAGCAGTAAATAGCTTTCACATTTGGATGTGCACTTATAATATTAGTTGCAACGTCCATAGCTTTGGTCCTATCCCAATCAGCCGGTTGACTGTCAACAATTTTAGCACCTGCTTTTTCAAAAGCTGCTTTAGCTCCGTCTCTCCGCTGCTCTCCGGATAATGCTCCTGCCTTACCTTCAACAATTGCAACTTCTATTTCATTTTTACCCACTTGCTTCAAAAGTTCCTGAGCACCTGTTTTTCCAACTTCTTTGTTATCTGTAGCAACGTATGAATACAACGAGCCGCCCAATGCACTCAACGCTTTTGTATCGATTTTCTCATCAACATCCACAAATATAATTCCTTTTTTACAGCCTTCCGCTATGGCATTATTTAAGTTCACATCTGATATAGGGGCCACACCTATAGCTTTATATTTTCCCGTACTGATAAAATTTTCCAAAACTTGGACTTGTCCTTCTACATCATCCTCTGTATTTCCTGATTGAATATCAACAGTAACACCTAACTCTTTAGCTTTTGTCTCAATACCGGATTTCATATCCTGCCAGAATTGACTTGACTGAGTTTTCAAAACAACAGCATACTTTTCTGCGCCCTGCATAACAGCAGCAGTAGTGGTAGCACCGGTCTTTTCCTTGGATTTTCCGGAATCTTTTTTCAAACTACAGGCAACTAATGATGTTGCAAGTGTTGCTGCAAATAATACTAAAAACATTCTTTTTAACCGTTTCATAAATCGCCTCCGCAATCTTGAGTAAATTAGAGTAAACATTTACTCTTGTTTTTCCTTAGCATATTTCTCACTCATTATAATGTCAAAGAATTTATGCACATTTCTATATAATATTGAGTAAACTTAAGAGTAAATTATGCAAAATGTCATTTTTATTTTGCGCAATATCGTATTACAATTATTCCTATCGAGGTGAAAAATGACTAAAAACATAAACATGAAGGAAATTGCTAAACTTGCAGGCGTATCCATCGCCACAGTTTCACGTATAATCAATCAAAACGGACGTTTTTCTCAAGCTACCGAAGAAAGAGTCAATCAAATAATTAAAGAATACAATTACAGTATTGACAGCTCCCCTTCTAATATCTGGAAAGCGCAAAAATGCAATATAGGAATAATTGTGCCTGATATTACCAATCCTCACTTCTCTGCATTGATTCTGCAAATGCAAATGGCTCTTTTTTATAGCGGATATTCCACCATAATCTGCAATACTAACGAATCGGAAATACTGGAGCAGAAACATGTTAAGACACTGAAAGCTCAAAACGTAGCCGGAGTAATACTAATTTCCGGCAACAGATATCACGCCGCGTTACGTAAATATCCGGTAGTTTATGTTGATCGTCCTCACCTTGGAGATGACGATGATGCAGTAATAATAGAATCGGATAACGAATATGGCGGTTATATAGTCGCAAACGAAATTTTACGTGCAGGCTGTAAAAATATAATTTTTCTCATGTCTAAAATAAAAGATATAAACCAAAGATTAAGATACAACGGATATTTACGAGCGTTGAAAGAACACGGAATGCAGGAAAGAATAGAGTATATTCAAAATACCGAAAATGTTTCAATATATGCGGGTAAAGCCTCTATTACATCAATCATCCAAAAAAAATTATCTTTTGACGGCATTATCGCCACAACCGACACATTAGCAGCAGGTGCATACCTGGCTTTAAGAGAATACGGTATAAAAGTTCCCGAGCAAGTAAAACTTGCCGGCTTTGACGATTGTATGATTGCCGACATATGCGGCACAGGAATCACCAGCGTTAAACAAGATGTAGCCAATATGGCGAGTATTGCGGTAGATATGCTGCTTAGGCAAATAAACGGTGAAAAGATCTCAACAACCAAAAGACAGCTTACACTCACGCTTTCCCGTCGTTCATCCACCGACAGCAGCCCTTTAAAATAACAAAAGGGCAGACAAGCTACACTCGTCTGCCCTTTCAGGGGAGTAATAATTAAACGAAGTTATCAGTTGTTAAGATAGTAATCGTAGGCTTGAGCGGCATTATAGCCCTCGTGCACGATTAAGCTGATTGCCTTAGCCATAGCATGCGGTTTTTCACTTTGGAAAATATTTCTGCCCATGTCCAAACCGTGTGCACCTTCAGAAATTGCCCTATAGGCCAAATCCAAAGCATCTTTTTCAGCTAACTTTTTGCCGCCGGCGACGACGATCGGCACCGGGCAAGCGGCAACAACTTCTTCAAAGTTTTCACAGTAATAAGTTTTAATGATGTTAGCGCCTAATTCAGCCAACATACGAGTAGCCAATTTGAAGAATCTTGATGTTCTTTCCATTTGCTTACCTACCGCTACAACACCCATAACCGGGACGGAATAGCGATAACCCAAGTTGACGCATTTGGATAAATTATCCAAGCTGCTCAATTGTCCGTCAGCTCCGATAAAAGTTTGTACAGCCAAGCAATCGGCGTTCATACGGATAGAATCTTCAATATCAACCGCTACCACTTCATGCGATAAATCATCATTGAGAATGGATGAACCGGAACTTACCCTTAAAGCAATTGCGTTGTTGAAGCTCGGTGAAACACAGGAGCGTAAAGCACCTCTTGTGCCCATGAATACATCGACAGTATCCGCTAATTGCGGAATAAGTAAATCCAAACGTTCCAGACCTGAAGTTGAACCCATAAAGTACCCGTGGTCAAATGCGAACATTACAGTGTTCTTGCTCTTGGGATTAAATATTCTGGCTAAATGTTTTTGCATACCCCAGTCCAAAGCATTGGCGCCCTTCACAAAAAAAGCTTTATTATTCGCAAATTCCTCATTCAAGTGATAATTCTTTGCTACTTTCATTCCGTCTAAATCTGCCATTTTTCCTCCTACAGTTTTATTATCTTTTCAGAAAATCAGAAATTATACTTATCTACATTGCTCTTGTTGAAAACAACACGTTCCGGCAACAAGACCACACCGTGGTTTTTAGCTTCCGTTTTTGCACCGGGTGTCAAGCAGTCATTCGGCTTGATTTCAATTTCACCGATTCCCGGAACTGTTAATTTGTCGCCCAATTTAACCTCATTACCTGCGGCTAAATATGCTGCCATATAGCATCCTAATGCGCCTTGAACTTGGCAATCCCACAAGCCCCACTGTTCGATTATATCAGCCTTGCAATAATCTTTAATTGAGTTAGGTGAAGCGAAACCGGTAATTGTAATATCTTTCTTAGTCTTTTTAGCATTTTGTGCCGCCTTACATTGTCCCGGCAGTGCGGTGGAGTCATTGCAAATTATCAAATCGATATCAGGATGTGCTTCTAAAATTGAAGCGCCGATGCTTACAGCTTTTTCTGCATCCTGTTCTGAATAATAGTTACCCGGGGCAACATTTTCCCATTCCGGATAGTTCTTTTTGATATATTCTTCGCCGGCTACCTGCCATGAATTCTGGTCGGCAACTGTTGCTTGGGAGTAGTGCCAACAATATTTTATTTTTTTCTTGGCATCTTTGCCTCTTTTCTTGAGAGAATCGGCGCCCATCTCAACCAACATTTTTCCGAGAATTTCAGGTGTTCCTTGTGAAACCATCAAAGTTCTTGATGACGGTGTAACATCTGAATCCCATGTAACAACAGTAATTCCTTTTTCTTTGGCTTCTTTCAAAGCAGCATCCAATCCTGTAACGTCAACGGATGAAACGCAAATTGCATCTGCACCGGTAGCTATAGCATTATTAATAACCTGCACCTGATCGGCAACACTGGCATTGGCACTGCCCTGGTAGTCCACGGTAAATCCCTGTTCTTTGGCAAACTTTTGTGCTCCCGCATTGGCCGATTCAAAGAAAGCATTACCGGTCAACTTGGGCACAAAAACAACAGTCTTGCCTTTGATATCCTTAGTCGCCTTTTTGGCTTCCTTGTCCTGCTTACCGGCAGCTGCCGGAGCGGAAGATTCAGCCGGTTTCTGCTTTGCAGGCTTATTGTTCTCCTTGGGGGTAGAGCAGGCAGTTATGCAAAGTGTCATCAGTAAAACACTCAGACCGACAGATAAAAGTTTTTTCATATAAACCTCCATAAATCAATTAATTAGCTTTTGTGCTAAAAAATTTTAATTTTCTAAAATTGAATTGACCCTTAAATAAAGATCTGGCAACTATAATAATTAAAAGCAATAATCCTAAAGGAATATCCAAATATTGATTATTAACTTTGAAACACAGCGGTAGGCCGAAGCGCATTAAACCTATAACAACTGAAGCCAGCGCCGTACCGATGACGCTTCCCTTACCGCCGGTGCTTAATGTTCCGCCCAACACAACTGAGGTGATAATCGGCAAAGTGAATGTCGAACCTATATCGCTCTTACTCGTGCCGATATATGAGGTCAATATTATTCCGGCAATTGCTGCACTTATAGCAGCCAGAATATAAGTACTCATAATAACCAATCGAGTATTGATACCGCAAAATCTTGCCGTGTTCTCATTAACGCCCACCAGGAATATCTTGCGCCCGTATTTAGTTTTTTCCAAAACAATGTACAGTAATATCGTAAGAATAATAAATACAATCAGCTGTGAGGGAATAAACCCGAAGAGCCTGAATTTACTGAAAGAAAGGAAAGATGCAGGAAATCCGCTGATGCCTTTGTAGCTGGCGCTGCCCGATATGTTGGAAATCGCCAAAGCCAAGCCCGAATATAAAAAGCCTCCGCCTAAGGTGACAATCATCGCCTGTACCTTGATATAAGCTACAATAAATCCGGATAAAGCACCGCACAATGCTGCTAAAACTACTGCCAATAAAGAGGAAATCCAAATGTTAATTCCGAAAGATTGCCACAGTACACCTAAAGTTATAGAAGTTAATCCGACAATCGAACCTACTTGAATATCTATGCCTCCGGTTATCATAACTAAAGTAACAAACAAAGAAATTATACATATAGAGATAATATCATTGACACTTCCCAATAAAATTCGGGGCATTAAAAATTTGGGATTAGCTAGACCGAATATAACAAACTCAGCTAAGATGACTGCCAGCAGTACAAATTCCCATCTACCCATCTTATCTTTATTCATCATCAGCGACCCTCTTTCTTATTTTCTTGTAACATGAATTTATAGCGTTTCAATTTGAATGCTTCTCTTTTTTGCAAAAGCGCATCTATAACGACCAACGATATTAATAAAATTCCTGTAATCGTATTATCGAAGTTGGACGACAATCCGATAAAGACCAATATTCTATTAACTGAAGACATTATTACCGCACCGATAGCCGCACCCAGGATGCTGCCTTGGCCGCCGATCAGGCTGACGCCGCCGATTACGCAAGCTGCAATAGCTTTCATTTCATAAGCATTGCCTGCCAACGGGGTAATAAATCCGATTCTGGAGGAATAAATAACACCGGCAACAGCAGCAAATACTCCGCACAAAACATATGCCAGAAGTTTAATTCGGGCAGCTTTTATTCCAACCAGCAAAGCACCGTTATAATTATCGCCGACAGCTATGAACTGCCTTCCTCTTTTGGTTTTTTTAACCAGCAAATCCAACACGAAAACCAGCAGCACGGCCAGTAAGTAAAATGTTGTCAACTCACTGAATATTTTCATCTGTGAATATGCGGTAAAATCGGCCGGTAAATTTTCCACCCACGATCCTTTGGTATACACATATATAAGGCCGCGACCGATACCGTTTGTTGCTAGCGTTAAAATCAAAGAAGCTATATGACGATAAGCCACCAAATATCCGTTAACCAGCCCGACAATCAAGCCTATAACAACAGCCGCAATAACAGCTACAGGCAAGCTGAAACCGTCCCTTAACAAACTGCTCGAAACGGCCGCACTAAGTCCCAAAGTCATTCCGACCGAAACATCAATTTCGCCCGTAAAAATCACGAAAGCTATTCCGACTGAAAGCAGAGTAAAAACTACGCTGTCATTAAAGCAATTCATTACGCTGGTGATGCTTAGAAACTCCGGGTTGATAACACCTACAATTAACAACATACCGATTAAACAAGCCAGACTACGTAATTCCACAAATTTACCAATTGATTTTTTCAGCATAAACAACCTCTACTTAACACCGAATGATGCAGCCATTAATTTTTCGGGAGTTATTTCCGTACGCTGCAAAGTTTCCAGAATTCTCCCTTGGCAAATAACTACCGCTCTGGTCGATAAAGCAACAATTTCTTCCATATCGGATGATATAAGCATCACAGCTACTCCTGCTTTGCGCAATTCCCCGATTATTCGATATATATCCGCCCGTGCTCCGGCATCAATACCTCTTGTCGGTTCATCCAAAATAACCAATTTCGGTTTAGTCGATAACGCACGTGCAATCATAATCTTTTGTTGATTACCGCCTGATAAGTCTCCAACTTCCTGCTCTTGCGAGCTGATTTTAATTCTGAATTTTCGGACATAATAATCGGTTAATTCCTTCTCCGCCTGTTCATCTACAAAAGCACCCTTCTTTTTTTCCAACAGGAGAAAAGAGGAGCACAAGTTATTAAGCACCGATCTTATTTTGAACAGGCCGTTGACGCTGCGATCTTCAGTAACATAATTAATTCCCGCCAACAATATCTCTTTAGTGGATAAATTCGTAATATCTCTATTCTCTAAAAGGCACTTACCGGAAACTGCTTTTTCCAAGCCGAATATGCCGATTGCAAGTTCAGTGCGACCTGCGCCTACAACGCCCGCAACGCCTAATATTTCACCGGGATAAATTTTAAGGTTGATATCCGAAAATCCGTAGCCCGTATAATTTTGAAGTTCCAAAACAGGCTTTTGGCGATAAATCTCTTCATCTGCCGAATTATCCGCATCTTCTTCGCTATTACCGAAAGCAGTTAGATTTTGTTCCTGCACCTTATTCTCCGGATTATCAGGCAAAAGCCCCTTTATAAGATCTTTTTCAGTAAAATCGGCGACCTTACCGGAAACAGTAATGACTCCGTCACGCATAATGTCAATGGTATCGGCAATACGGAATATTTCTCCCAGACGATGGGTAATATAAATAATAGCTTTTCCATTACGTTTTAATTCATCGATTATCGAATACAGCGTTTCGACTTCATCAAAAGTTAAAGCTCCGGTAGGTTCATCTAAAATCAGCACATTAGCGTCCCGAATCAAAGCCCGCATCAATTCAACAATCTGTTGTTTGGCCACAGATAACCCTTCCGCCAAAGAATTCAAATTAATCGACCACTTATATTTATGCAGAAGTTCATCGACACGGCGATTCAATTCTTTCCGATTACCTTTGATGCCTATAAGTATATTTTCCAATATAGTCATATGCGGAAAGAGCAACGGTTCCTGCGGAACCATATAAATACCCGTTGCCAAAGAATCTCCGGCTGAAGAAATATTAACAGTTCGTCCGTTAACCTTAACTTCACCCAAGTCAGCCTTGTATAAACCCATTATTATCTTCATCAGAGTAGATTTACCTGCTCCGTTGCCGCCAATCAAAGCTAACACTTTGCCTTTTTGAGCGGACAGATCAATTCCCTTCAGCACTTTGTTACTGCCGAAAGATTTAACTACTCCTTTGACTTCCAAAATAATTTGGTCGCTTTTTTCAGCTTCCATGTTTCACATACCGCCTATTCGTTATTTTTGTTACACCGCATTACATTTGTTAACTAGAATAATATCTGCCATGTGTCATTTTGTCAACTACAGCAATTGCAAAAAGCCAAACAAAAGTCAATTTGCACAAAAATAGTGTGCTTTTTCAACAATTATACTTAAATAAAAAGCTCTTAGTTTATAACAATTGTTTCTATTGAAAACATTTGACATGAAGCTTTATCCTACTTATAATAATTACATCAGCCATTCAGGAGTTAAATTTATGGACGAAAATAACAGCATGACTTATGAAGAAATATTAATGACCAAAGTATCCTGGTGTTACTATATTGAAGGATTAACCCAACAAGCGATTGCCGAAAGACTTGGTCTTCAGCGTATTAAAGTCGTTAAAATTCTTGAGCAGGCACGCAAATACGGTGTTGTTCAATTTAATTTTTGGCCCAACAACACCAAGCGGATGGAATTGGAGCAGGATTTGATTAAAAAGTTCAATTTGAAGGATGTAATTATAATTCCTACTCCCGGCAAAAAAAGTGAAATAAACGAATCTATTGCACGCGCCGCTTCCATGTATATTTTTAATAGACTCCCGTCTGACGGTTATATAAACATCGGCTACGGTGATACTCCGGGTAAAGTTCTGAACAACTTGGCCAGCATGACAGAAAACACATTAAAATGCATTTCTTTGACCGGCGGCGTTAATTACTATCTTCCTGATACCCGTTCAACAGTTTTCAATGCCAAATTACATCTGATACCGGCACCGTTAATTATATCTTCGGAAGAAATGGCAACTGCTATAAAAAACGAAAGTTCAATTCAAACCATAAATAAAATGATTAAATTATCAGGTTTGTCGGTAGTCGGTATCGGCGGCATGAACGACGAAGCTACAATCCTCTCTTCCAACATTCTGAATAAAGATGACTTTACCATGCTGAGACGCCAAGGAGCTGTCGGAGATTTACTTTGTCACTTCATTAACGCTGAGGGAAAAACGGTCGACTCATCTATTGATAAACGTTTGATTTCAACTTCGTTGAATGAATTAAAAAAGCTGAACAATGTTATAGGTGTTGCCGGCGGCTTGGAAAAAGTCGAAGCAATTAAGGGTGTACTTAAAGGTCAATATATTGATGTTCTTATTTCTGATGAAGCTACCGGAAATGAACTCTTACAATAAAGGAGTATTTTATGAAATATTTAATGGCTCTGGACGCCGGTACCGGAAGTATTCGTGCCGTCATATTTAACGAATTCGGCGAACAAATATCCGAGGCACAAATAGAGTGGTCGCACAAAGCTGATCCCCGTTTCCCGGGCAGCATGGATTTCGATTATACGGAAAATTGGAAATCCTGCAAGAAATGTATTATCTCAGCTTTAGCCGATGCCAAGATAAATTCCGAAGATTTATTGGCAATTTCAACAAGCTGCATGCGCGAAGGCATCGTTTTATATGATAAATTCGGGAAAGAAATTTGGTCCTGTGCCAATATTGATGCCAGAAGCACCCGCACGGCAGTTGAACTGGTGCAAAACAATCCGACTCTGCAAAAACAGGTATACCTAAGAACAGGTCAAACTTACGCTTTATCTGCCATTCCCCGTCTTCTTTTCATCAAGCAGCACCAACCTGATATTTACGCTCAAACTGCTCATCTCGGTATGTTCAATGACTGGATGAGTTACAAACTTAGCGGTAAATTAGTTATCGAACCGACTAACGGTTCAACCTTAGGTTTAATAAATCTGCAAACAAGAAAATGGGACGACCTGATAATTAGTAAATTCGACCTCCCCTCTGCCATTCTTCCGGAAATCAAAGAACCGGGCAGTATAATAGGTACCATCAAAAAGGATTTAGCTGCGGAACTTAAACTCTCACCTAAGACTGCAATCGTAGTCGGCGCCGGTGATGCTCAATTAGGTTGTTTGGGTGTCGGCGCTTCTTCCGTCAATGATGCAGTTATCTTAGGCGGAAGTTTCTGGCAATATGAATTCAACACAGATAAAGCCGTTTTAGATCCGAATGCGAGAGTAAGGATGAATTGCTACATCAAACCTGATTTATGGCAATATGAAGCAATAGCTTTTCAACCCGGGCTGATTATCAAATGGTTCAAGAACGCTTTCGTCCTACCCTTAGAAAAACTTGGTCAAAAAAAGGATATGAATATTTATGCTTATTTAGATCAGGGCGCCGGCGAAATACCTGCCGGTTCGTATAATATGTTTGCAATTTTTTCAGATATTATGAATTTTATAGACTGGCGTCATGCCGCCTGTTCATTTATAAACTTCAAACCGGATGCCGAAAAATTCAACATTTTCACTTTTTACCGTTCCTTGCTGGAAAATGCCTGTATGGTAAGCAAAGGACATATAGAAGAAATCAGTGAACTGACAGGCTATCAACCTAAGGCTTTAATATTCGCCAACGGTTCCAGTCAAAGCGACTTATGCTGTCAAATTCTGGCAGATGTTACCGGCTTGGAAGTTAGACGTCCAATAGTAAGAGAAGCTTCAGCCTTGGGAGCAGCTTTAATTGCCGGCTACGGCGTCGGATTATATCCCGATCTTCAGGAAACTTGCCGAAAACTCATTAAATTCGACAGAACTTTCTATCCTGCGGCAGCTGCGAACAAAGTATATGAATCAGCTTTCAAACAGTGGAAGCTAATATATAAAAAAGAGTTGGAATTAAGCGATGCCGGAATAACTGATTATATGTGGTGTGCGCCGGGTGCCGATCGCACTGATTCCGATAATTAGCTCGATGCTACGCACAAATCAAAAGACTATTTTATTAATATAAGGAGATATTATGTTTAAATTAAATGATAGCGAAAAAGAATATCGCTTCAAAACAAGCGGGCCGAAATATTTAATGGAAGGTCCCAATATGAAGTTTGCCATTGTCCGTTTTAAACCCGGTGAAGATTTTCCGGCTCATTATCACGAAAAGATGGAAGAAAATTTTTACATCATGGAAGGTGAAATAGACATATACATTAACGGTCATCTAAACCACTTAGTTACGGGTGATTTTATCCATGTTGAACCGGGTGAAGTTCATTATTGTATAAATCGCGGTCAGAAACCGATGCGCATGATTTCAACACTGGCGCCATATGTACCTGTAGATAAGGTCGAAGTACCGGACTACCCTATTTACGACTAAAAATTTTATACTTGAAAGCCTCAAAACATCAAAAGCTCCTTAAGTAGTTTGTGCCGCGAACCTTTCGGTCCGAAACAAAGCACAAACTGCTGCAGAGCTTTTATTCATACATGGCAGGCAGCGATTAAAGTGCTAATGTTCTTAGCCTTTTAAGCTCGCCGCCTGTTTCCCGTTTCCTTAGCGTTACCTCTTCGCCTGACGTTGCCTGTTATACAGATACAAGGCCGCCGGACTGACAATCATACCGACAATCATCGCTGCAATTGCCAACGTATTCGGCACTCTGGCGCCTGCAACTTCAACGGTAAATTGCCCTACCCAATTGAACTTTACAAGCAAAAGGACTGTCAGCAACAAAGAAACAAACGGAGCTGCAACATCCGTAACAAAATTTTTGCAAGCCGGCTCCACCTTTTCCCGACATTTACCGTAATAGAAAGCGATCAAAGCCAAAGGCACGACGATAAATTGGGCAAAGCGAACAATGGCACTGATAATCATAATCGAGCCCATATTGTACGAAAAAGAAAAGGGAATCAAAATTGCAATTACGACAGTAATAATCGTTGACGTAACCGGGAAGCCGCGATTAGTACGTTTGGTAAAAAGCGCCGGAACTTGCCCCTGCTTCGCCATCGCCTCAAGAATCCGGGGTGTATGGAAAGAAGCTGCCACATTTATTCCGAACATGGAAATCAAGGCACCGTACAAGATAATATTCTTGATAATCGGATTATCGAACAAGGGAATCAAAGCGATAACTTCTTTCGTAGTAGCTAATTTAACCGGATCAAGCATCATCCCGACTACAACTATCGCAATATAAATAATAGCGACAATCAAAATACCTAAAGGAATGGCGCGCGGCAAATTCTTTTCCGGTTTTTCCATATCTTCCGAACCGGATGCTACACTTTCAAAGCCGGTAAAAGCGTAAAAAGCGGCAACTGTAGCCATAACGAATTCCGAAGCACTCAAGCTTCCCTTTTGTGCAATTTCCAATTGATAAACTGCCGTAAAGTTATTCCGGCCGCCAAAAATAACGAGCAAGGCCCCGGCGACGATGCACACGATTAATGCTGATAATTTAGCTAAAGTCGAAAGGTTGCTGACAAATTCCAGTACCGCCGGTCCCATGACATTGATGATGAACAAAACTGCCATCAGGGAGAAAAATCCCAGGGTTAAAAGTTTTAAGTCATTTTTGGGCAAGCCGAATATAGAGAAAACTGTACGCACCACGCCGGTTGCCATAACGCCCCAAGCGATGGCTGCTGAAAAATAGCGGGTAATGCCGATATACAAGCCCGTGTTTTCGCCAAAGGCAGCCTTACTGTAAGCATAGGCAGCCCCGCCGGCTTTGACATACTTGGCAGCAGCTGCAAAGGTTATGGCCAGTACAGCGGCAAAAAAAGCGGCACAAAAATACACAAGCGGTGCCAGTGCTCCGGATTTGTTAACAACGGATCCGGGCGATAGAAAAATGCCGGAGCCGATAATCGAATTGATTGTCAGTAAAACAATCGAATAAAAACCGAATTTTTTGGTCGTGGTAGTCGTGGTCGTGGTAGTCATACAATACCTCTTTTTAATTATTTATTTGTCCGCGCTTCGGCAATTAAACGCGCAAAGACCTTGTTCATCTGCTTTTCGGTTCGATGCAGCATCTCAGGATGCCACTGAACTGTCAGCAAAAATTTATAATCCTGGCTCTCTAAAGCTTCAATTACGCCGTCTTTGGCTCTGGCTGTAACTTTAAAGCTCGGTGCAACTTCATGTACCACTTGGTGGTGGAAGGAATTGACTTCCAGCTCTTCACATTGGAAAATATCGAAGAGTTTCGTGCCTTTCTGCAACTTGACATAATGGCTCGGCACCTGCCAATCAGTCACTTGGTTATGCTTGATATAAGAACCGGGCGCCAGGGAAAGGTCCTGATACAGGCTCCCGCCGAAATAAACATTAATTACCTGCATGCCGCGACAAATTCCCAAAATCGGAATGTCTTTCTTTAATGCGAGCTGCAACAATTTAAAATCGAATTTATCCCGTCTGTAACAGGTTCGTCCGAGTAATTTGTGCGGTTCTTCTCCGTAAAATTGCGGGCAAACATCTTGGCCGCCGCTTAAAATCAAGGCATCAATATGCGCAACTTGTTCTCTGATTATTTCTTCCTCGCTGTTGACGGGTATTATATACGGGACGCCGCCGTTTTGAATGACTGAATCGACATAATCGTCGTTGGCATACGCCCGTTCATAGCCGGCAAATGCCGCGTCAGTCTCCGCCACAATAGAACCTGAAATTCCTACAATCGGTTTACTCATATAATCCTCCTGCTGTAAATGTAATTTTCTAAGTTTAACACGTCTTTTGTCAGCTGTTCAAAGTTAGTGCCGGAATTGCCGTTATCGCCGGAGATGGCGGTATCGCCGGAATTGCCGTTAATACCGGAATTGGCGGAATTGGCGCGGGTGTGTGGGCGGGCGCACAGGTAGGCGGGCGGCAGGCTTATAGCGCCTTGCGTACAGCTTGCGGCTGTACGACGGGCTTGCAGCGTGCGGGCGTGCAGGAACGATAAAAAATTATCATCTAATAAAAATATTATCACATATTTAAGCACTTTATACAATATACATTCTGCTTTTTGCTTATTTTTGTACAATTTGCACAATCACGTTGTGTAATATATACAATTATCAATTTTCCATAAGCTCGCTTCAGGTACAGGTGCTTCTCCAACTTTTCAGGCAAAAAAAGCTTCTCAGCATTAAGATAAGAAACTTTTCAGATAAATTGGGGGCCTTTTTCCAGCGGCTTCCAGCGACTAAAGTTAACTAATCCTCTTGATATTCAAGCAAAGCAGCTGTTTGGCTAACGTGGCTTCGACAGCCTTTGATTGAAGTGCACTACTCTAAAACTGTAAGTCCCCTCTTAATTTGCGCTTTGGTAGCTAAGGCTGCTTCTTTGAGCTTTGGAATATCTTTCAAAGATTTTTTAGTATAGACAATCTGATACATCTACCAAATGGCCTCAGTTTCAGGTACGCAATCAGAAACACCTGTGTTCAATCCGTCTATGATTTTTTCACGCATAACGGAATTTGAAGATACTTTAAGAGTTTCTACAAGTTCGTTATAATCATCTGCGCTTAAAATAACAGCATTACCATTTTTGGTGCTGATATTGATGGGCTCGTTAAATTTTATAGCTTGGTCAAGCAGCGAAAAGAGATTTTTGCGAAAGCTTGTTGCAGTTGTATTCATCATATAAATCACCTCATGCACATTATAGCGTACGTTTATAAGCTATCAATAATTTGAACGTAGTGAAAGATTTTTAGAGAATTCAACTCAGGGAGCTAATCTTGGAGGTTGAGGGCTTCGCCCTTGATAAATCGTGTAGAATGCAATACAATTGTATTACAAAAGAAAGGAAGCGATGTTTATGGCAACAATCAGTTTACGAGTTCCGGAGAATGAACTGAACATTTTCAAGGCCTACGCAAGGCTCAACAACGCAAGCCTGTCTGAAGTTATTAGAGCTACTATGCTCGACCATATTGAGAATGAGTATGACCTTAAAGTGTTTGAGGAGTACGAAGCTGAAAGAGCAAACGGTACATTGAAAACAAGACCTATCAATCAGCTTTGGGAAGAATTAGGGTTATGAAATATCGGATAATAACAACAGACAAGTTTGATAAAGCATTCAAAAAATTAGATAGGCAAACACAAAAGATAATCAAGACTTGGATTGAGAAGAACCTTGTTGGATGTGAAAATCCCCGTGTTCACGGGAAGGGATTGACAGCCAACAGAAGTGGGCAATGGAGGTACCGAGTAGGTGATTATCGCATACTGGCAGACATACAAGATAACGAGCTTGTATTGGTGTTTGTTGATGTGGGACACAGAAGCAGAATTTATTTAGCTGAGTAAAAATTGAGTTTGACTTTCTTGTCAAGCTCAATTTTCCATGCCATATAATTTTTCCATTTCCTCAAACGAAAAGGTGGCGAAAATTAAGAGCGAAAGCGGAGCTGAATTTTTGACATATCCCCCCTCCCCCGTAAAAAGGCAGAGCGCCGAAACGCACTGCCTCCAAGGGGAACACATATTTCAATTCGCTGTTAACGCCGAAGAATTTCAGCTTTAACAGCAGCATTCAATTAATAATCTCAGCTAACAAACAAACTGCGTCATGCTCACAAGCAGGTTGCTGCAAAACAGTGCCGGCAAGCATAAGATCCTGACCATAAAACTGTCCGAGCACTCGCTTGCCTGAAGCGATATACTCAGTAACTTGATATCTTGCCTCTTTTTTCAAGCCTTTCCATAAAACCGTTTTACTCATGGCGGATGTAGGCAATTCGAGATAAACACTGACTAATAAAGCTTGAGTGGCATCAGCTGCTGCAAATTCCCAAGCAGCCATTTGCGGTACTGTAAGGCGATAATATATACCGGTTCGAATCAGGGCCTCATGTTTTTTGTAGAAGGAAATTTGTTGCTTAATTGTTTGTTTTTCTTCTGCGTTTAATTTGCTTAAATCCAACTCATAGCCGAAGGCACCCTGCATCGCCACAAGGCCGCGAGTAAATAGCGGTGTAATACGATGATTTTGGTGATTAGGTACAGCGGATACATGGGCGGAGATAGTAGATACGGGGTAGATGCTTGCAGTACCGGCTTGAATTTTCAGGCGTTCGACAGCATCCGTGTCGTCGCTTGTCCAAATTTGCGGTTGATAGTAAAGCATGCCCAAGTCGAATCGCCCGCCACCGCCGCTGCAGCCTTCGAGTAAGAGCTTGGGGTACTTGGTCACAAGGTAATCCAGCACTCGATACACGCCTAATACATATAGGTGTGCCTGCTTACCTTGCTCTGCCGATCTCAAAGTACCGCTATACCAGTCGCAGATCGAGCGGTTCATATCCCATTTAATATATTTTATCGGTGCTTGACTTAAAATTGAATCTATACAGTTTATTAAATAATCCTGCACTTCCGGATTGGCAAAGTCTAAGACCAGTTGGCCGCGCGAAACGTTAGGTTTTCTTGCCGGTATTTGAATTGCCCATTCGGGATGTTTGCGATACAAATCGCTATCTTCATTCACCATTTCCGGTTCAATCCAAATGCCGAAATCCAGGCCGATTTTATTAATTTCTCGTACTAAATCGGCTAAATTACCGCCAAGTTTCTGTTCGTTCGTCGTCCAGTCTCCCAAACCTGCCGTGTCATCGTTTCTCTTGCCGAACCAGCCGTCATCCAAAACAAACAAATCCAAATTAAGTTCTTTGGCAATCCCGGCTAATTCTAAGAGTTTTTCTTTCGTAAAATCAAAGTAAGTTGCTTCCCAGTTGTTGATTAAAACCGGACGTTTGACCAGGGAAGAATTTGGAGGCAATAAGTTTTGCTTAATGGCTGTATGCAAATTTTGACTTACACCGTTTATACCTGAACAGCTATAAGTTAACGCTACTTCCGGCGATTGCAAACTTTCGCCGCTATTCAACGGCCAATTAAGAATTTGTTTGTCCATCCCGACGACTATTCTGGTTTGGCCGATTTGATCTTTTTCGCAATCGAAATAAAATCCGCCGCTGTATACCAGCGCTATAGCATAAGCTTCTCCTTGATTTTCCGTAGTTTCCGGCTTTTTTAATATCGCTGCAGGATTATGTTGATGACTGGAGGTTCCACGTGAACTTGTGATGCTGAAGATTCCCTGCTTAAGCGGCGTTTCCGTGATTTGCCTCTCAAGGTTATGTCGGCCGGCAAAATGAACTAAATTATAATCTCCCCGTATAAAATCCAAAGTTGCTGACGATAAATTGTTTATACTCAGCAACTGTTCCGTTCGGTTAATTACTTTGCTGCTCCGCGTGATTAAGTCGCTATCCGGATACACTGAATAATATAATTCAACATATAATTCAGAATATTTATCTTTCAATATTACTACCAGTGTTTCAACATTGTTTGCATTGCGAAAAGAAGGCAAACCGGGCAGCGTATTTTTGCCTTGATAAATCCGATGAGAATAGTAGCGCAGATCCGTTCCTCTGCTGCCGTTCGGCCATTTGATTTGCAAGCCTGTGACTCTAAAGTCTCCTGTACCTTCTTGCGGATATTCTTGCGGTAATGTATCAAAAGAATAGGCTCTGTTAGCGGCTGCATCTGCCGGATTACCTGAAAAGCTGTGATTGGAGTAATCGATTAAATAGGACAAATCTCTGCCGCTTGGTTTGGCCCCGTACCAAGTATGTAACAAGCTACCGTACTTATCTATTTTCATTTGGTAACCGGTATTTTGGGTGTATAAAGTTATTGTTCCATCTTGCGGATTATACACTATATTGCGGAATGATTGGGAATTTACTGCATTCATTTTTGCCTCCTACGCTATGCTGGGAATAATTCAACTTTATTTTGAGCTTATTTGCCACCGGTTCTGGCGATACTCGCCATGAATTTCCGCTGGAATAAGATATATACTGCGATCATCGGTATGCTGGCCAATAATGCAGCTGCCATCAAATCAGGATATTTTGTAGCAAACTGACCTTGCATTTTAGCCAGCGCAGGTGCTAACGTCAAAATATTTTTCTTGGAAGCGACAACCATCGGCCACATCAAATCCTTATAGGCAAATAAAGCTGTGAATATGGTCAGAGCAATCAATGTCGGTTTGGTCAAAGGCGCCATGACGAAAAGGAATCTTTGGCCGATGTTACAACCGTCTAAGATTGCTGCTTCTTCCAATTCTTTCGGTAAGTTGCGATAAACTTGCCTTAACAGGAAGGTGCCGAAGGCTGTAACTAATCCCGGGAAAACTAACGAAAGCATCGTGTTGTTCAGACCCAGACGGCTGACCATGGCATATTGCGGAATGACGAAGATTTGCGACGGTACCATCATTTGCAGCAAAACCAAACTGAATGCGATGTTTTTACCGCGAAATTTCAAGCGACCGAAGGCATATCCCGCCATGCTGGCAGTAACGACGGCACATATGCAACGCCAAAACATAAATAATAGTGTATTGGTGTAAAGTAAGATCCAATCGTAATTATGAAAAACATTCACAAATGCTTCTGTCTGAAATTTTTTCGGGAAAAAGACGAAAGGGTTGATCTGCGTAACTTCCGTTTGAGTCTTAAATGCCGTCAAAAACATCCACAGAAACGGCAGTATCATTACTACGCTTACTAAAATTAAGGTTATATGTAAGATGATTTTCTTGTTTTGTGAAATCAATTTGTAATTTACTTTGTTAGTCATCATAGAACACCCATTTTCTTTCAAATCCACGTTGTAATAGAGTTATAAACAAGACGATTATGAGCAATATAATTGCTATGGTTGAACCGTAACCCCAGTTACCTTCGACAAATGAGTAGCGGAAAAACAGCATAACCAAAGATTGCGTGTTATCTATTGTCGGATTGGTCATATCCATGACCATGTATATGTTATCAAAGACCTGCATGGCTGCAATTATGCGCGTCACCAGAACAAAATAGATAGTCGGTGAAATAATCGGCAAAACCACTTTGTAAAATGTCATAAACTTACTTGCACCGTCTAATTCCGCCGCCTCATAATAGTCTTTAGAAACGTCTTGTAAGGCCGCGAGGAATAAGACCATATTGTAGCCGATTGCCGACCAGATTCCGATAATAGCAACTGAAACCAGGGTAATGCGAGAATCGGTCAGCCAACTGACATTTATATGAAAAATATGATTAATCAAGCCGAATTCCGTGTTATACAGCCATTTCCACACCATGGCTACGGCTGCCGGAGCTGCCACCATCGGCAAGAAAATCACTGTACGGTAAAATCCGCGTAATTTCATTTTTTGGTTCAAAATAAAGGCTAACAGCAAGGAAATTATGATTGAAGCCGGAACTTCCAGCAGCATATAAATAAAAGTGTTTCTTATAGCTTTTAATATTATGACATCGTTAAAGGCCTTTTTATAGTTCGCTAAGCCTATAAATATATTATTAAGTCCAAAGGCGCCTGTCTTGAAAAAAGTTAAATAAATAGTTTGAAATATTGGAATTATATTCAGGATTACCAATCCGATGATTGTTGGCAATATTAACGCCCAACCCCAAACAAATTGTTCCCTAGCTTTTTTCTTAGTTAAAGTTAACATTTCCTCTGCTCCTCCTTTATAAAAAAGGAGGAAGTTACCTTAAAGGTAACTTCCATTATTATTATTTTTCTTCTGCTAAAATGCCGTTCATTTTCTCGGCGAATTGCTTACATGCATCTTCCGGGCTTAATTCCTTGTTATACATTTTTGTCATAAATTCGATTAAGCTGTTCTCCCAAACAACCGTATTCTTGGAATATGGACGGATAACTGTGTCTTTCATCATTTCTAAGTACGGTTTAATATCGAATATCTTGGCGCGTTTTACCCAATTGTCGGATGTGCCCTTGTAAGCAGACATAGTAACGCCTAAATCCGCTTGTTTCAATTGAGCTTCTTTACTACCCAAATATTCGACTAATTGCCAAGCTTCATTCGGTAACTTGGTGTTAGCGGCAATCGCCCAGCCTAAACCATTGTAAATAGATACACGTTTGTTGGTCTTAGCGTCTTTAGGTAATTTAGCAATAGCAAAGTTTTTGGCAATATACTCATTCTTTTCAAAAGCCGGTAACATCCAAGATCCTTGCAAGCTCATGGCTGCTAAGCCGTTTTGCATACAGCCTTCTTCTCTATTTTCAGTAATTATGCTTAGTGGCGGCATTACTTCTTCTACCATTTTTTGCCAGAATTTAATAGCTTCTACTGTTTCAGGTTGGCTAAATCCTGATTTTTTCTTGTCTTCGGTGATAACGGTACCATTTTTGTCGTAAATCAAATTGTAATAACCGGCTTGACAACTATCAGGCTGCATAACGAAGCCATATTTATTGTTTTTCTTGTCGGTAATTTTTTGGGCTGCCTTATACAGGTCATCCCATGTCCAATCATCTGTCGGACATGCTACACCGGCTTTTTCAAACATGGTTTTGTTGTACCACAAGGCAATTGTGTCTACATCTTTCGGTACAGCGTATTGCTTACCGTTAAGAGAATATAAGCCGGCAACATCGGCCGGATAATTTTCCATTTTCACCAACTTAGATTTGGCAATTTTATCTGTCAAGTCCATAAGCAAACCGTTTGCCATATATTTCTGCGATTCGTTGGAGTGCATCCAAAATACATCGGGCAATTGACCGCCGCTGGCGCCTGCTGAAAGTTGTGTCCAGTAATTGCGCCAGTCAACAACGGTTACTTCCGTTTTTATGCCTGTTTTAGCTGTAAAATCTTTCAAAATTTCTTGAATGCCTGGACGTTGGTTCTCATCCCAAATATTTACATTTAATGTTTTAGCTTTCCCTGTTCCGGAACAAGCGGTTATTCCTAAAGCTAATAGCAAGGACATGGAAACAGCACATAACTTTTTTAAGCACTTCATAAGGACCTCCTATGCTTAACTTGTAATCTCTTTTTTATTTTGCTCGAACAGCACATCTGATAAATTGCATAATTTTTCAAGCATTTGCACAATTACAAGCCTTGTTACACCTTGAATGTTATACTAAGTGCATAATACAGAGTATATGTAAATGTATGTTCCATATAAAAATTTGTGCTTATTCCTGTTTCTTCTGCACTTTTTCTATATTATAATAAAGTTGGAATATGGTGGATATTTAGGGAAAAAGAAGGCACTTAGAAGATATGTTAAAGCAGGAAAGTAACCGCATAACTTTTAATTATGCTCGCCAAAATTATAGCGACCTGATATTGTATAATGTCGGTAAAGAGCAATGTCGACCCGGACATAGTTTCGGACCATATATAAGATCACATTTTTTATTTCACTATGTGCACTCCGGCAACGGATTCATCCAAGTTTATTCCAAAAGCGACAAGCTTGTTTGCACGCATCCGGTTTCGGCGCACGAAGGATTTTTGATTATCCCTGATGTGCAAGTAAAATATTTCACTAATGACAATCCCTGGGAATATACTTGGATTGAATTTGACGGTACTTGTTTGCAAAAGTTGCTGCAAGGAAATTATTTTGACATGAATAATCCTGTATACGCTGATTTGTCCAACCAGAACGATGTCTATCCTTTGGAATCGTTGATGCAAGGAATAATGCAGAATGCTTCAGCCTCGTATTTCAAGTTGATCGGTTTCGCCTATTTAATTCTTGATCAGCTGACAAAAACCCAGCCTATTCACGAAGAATTGGAATTCATTACCGCTTCGCCGCAAAGGGAGTATATTAAGCGGGCGGTAGAACTTATGCGTGCTAATTATAAAAAGAACTTAACGATTGAATATGTCGCCGCTTGTCTAAGTTTGAGCAGAAGTTATTTCAGTCATCTTTTCACCGACGAAATTGGCCTTAACCCCTGCACCTACCTCAACAATTTAAGATTGGAGCGTTCCTTGGAATTTCTCAACAATCAAGATGTGCCGATCAAAAGCATCGCTAAGGAAGTCGGCTTTGACAATCCGCTTTATTTTTCGCAGGTCTTCAAAAAGAAATACGGTTTATGCCCGAGCGAATTCCGCAAGCAGTGTTTGCAAAAACAAGCTAATTACTATGACGGCTGATTTTTCGAATCAATCATTAAGCTGATAAACCAATGCAAAACTCCCCGCCAAATGGCAGGGAGTTTAGTTTTGCAGATAGTTCGGACAGCAAAAAGCCTGATAAAGTCTAATAAATTCAGCCTTAACTTAAATACTTTTTCGCATAAGTAACAAAGTATTCTACACCCAGCGGTAAAGCTTTTTCGTCCAAATTGAAATGTTCATCATGTTGGGCAAAATGTCCTGATGCCGGAGCGCATCCCAGCAACATAAAGCAACCGGGAATATGCGTCAAATATTTAGCAAAATCCTCGCCGCCCATGACACGCGGGAAATCGGTAATTAACCCCTCATGGAAAATTTCTCGTGCAACTTCCTGTCCTAATTTCGTAGGCTCTGAATGGTTTACTGTTGCCGGTGTACCGTCGTGATAATCCAAATGAGCGTTATATACAATATATCTTCTACTTTTTGGTAATTTTTATACAATTGGCACAAGATTGCTGTGTAATATATACAATTATCCATTTCCACAAGAGCACTTCCGGAGCGGGTGTTTCTGCAACTTTTCAGGCAAGAAAAAAGCTTCTCATCATTAAGATAAGAAGCTTTCAGATAAATTGGGGAGCCTATTTCCGACGGCTATACTCCGAAATTTTTTCGAGCATAATATCAGATATAGAAGAAATAGCAAAGTAAGGTTGTAGCAATTCCGAAGATTACGCACAGAGGCAACCCGCATTTAACGTAATCCTTTATGGAATAACCACCGGCTTCCATAACAATCAAGTTATTACCCGAACCGAAAGGTGAAGCAAAGGCTGCAGAGGCACAGATACTAACAATCATAGCTCCTGCCAACGGATTAATACCGGCAGCTTCACAGCACATAATGGCTATCGGCAAAACCAAAACTGTCGCAGAAGAATTCATTAAGAATTGAGTTGTTATAATTTGCAAAGCTGCAATGGCAAACAACAGTAAAAGCGGGGGCAAACTTGAAAGATACGGCGCTAAAATACCCACAATATATTTGGCCGCACCGGTCTTAACTAAAGCTGAACTCAGAGGAAAAATTCCGCCGACAAGGAATATAGTGGAAACAGGAGTTACCTTTAAGGCCTCTTTTACCGTTATACATCCGGTTAAAACAACTAAAATTGCACCGAAAACACCGGCAACAGCAATAGGAACAACGCCTGAAGCCATAGCAACGATCGTCAAAACGAAAATAGCGGCACAAATAGGCATCTTTTTATAACGTTTTTCAAATTTATCATTTTCAATAGTTATGCCATCATCCGTATTGGGCAATAATTTAGCACCCCAAAACATCATATATATAATACCGATAATTAACAAAGGAATACCGAATTTAGTATATTCAAAGAACGTAAACTCGCGTAAACCAGCCTCTTTCATAATTCCGTTAGCAACAATATGAGGAGTAGTTCCTGCCAAAGTCAATGTACCGCCTAAAGAAGCGAAAAACGAAAGAGCCAAAAGAAGCTTCGAACGTTTTATTCCGGACTTCTTAGCCATTGAGCTGACAATCGGCATCATGCAGGCTGTAGAACCGGTATCATTTAAGAATCCCGATAAACCGCCGGTAACAATACCTGTTCCCAACAATAAACCTTTTTCATTTTTTCCCAAAAGGCCAATAACTTTTGTACCTAAATAGTCTGCCAGACCGGTTTTGAAAAAAGCCTCGCCGATAATACAAAATACAACTACAAAAACTACTGTCGTATTAGAAAAATCCGCATATGCAGTTTTAGGACTGATAATACCGCATGAAGCTAAAATAGCCGGTATAGCGGCACCTGTAATAATAACAGATATAGGTTGAAAGACCAGTAAAAGTACCGTTAGTACAAATACAATGCAGGTAATAATTGCTGCAATACTCATTTTATCCTCCGAAATTTAATTATTTTTTTATTAATTCAATTGAATTTCAGCGTTCAACTGAATTCCTAAAAGCCTTAATTTCTTCATCCGTAGTTTTTACCGACAAGGAACAATCGGGACATAAAACAAAAGGACGTTTTCCCATTTTTCTTAATGTAGCTGCTGACAGCTCTGCAATTTCCTCAGCCTTATTCTGACCGAAGAGTCTTTCATCACAACCGCCTGCCGGTACAATGTTTTTTATCCATTCTGCTGAATCAGCCAATTTCGGATTACCGTCAGCCGAATCCGCCCAATGCAGGATATCAATCGGATAAGCAACAAAGCGCTCAGGATTAGCATGTATTCCGCAAGTGTGAAGCATAACTTTCATAGGTTTCATAGCTTCAATCAATTGAATGTCATATTTCTTGACATATTTTTCCCACTCAGGCAAAGTCAAATAACCATCTCTTGCTAAAGCGGCTGAACTATAGAAAATACCGTATGTTCCAATCTCTTTCAGTTTTTTCACATAGGCAATTAAAGTATCAGTAATATTCTGCATTGCAAGTGCTGTTTCTTCCGGATATCTTGTAATCGCTTCAACAATACCGCCGGTACGCGAAGTTGCTCTGTATCTACCTGACGGCAACGCTCCGAAAAACATTTCAAAAATCGCACCCGGACAGAATATAGTTTGAAAAACAGGCACATCCGGCAATGCTTTTACAGCAATACTGACACCCTCTGCCGCCTCATCTAAAACAGTAGAGTTATCAATTCGCTTAATTTTTGCCAAATCCGAACCCAATGTTTCATAATCCAACAAGTGTTCCGTACAAGGTGCAACTACATTTTTTCCATAATTATCATAGTCATATTTTTGGCCCCAAACTTCGCAAAACAGTGAAGCACGCGGCTGCAACTTTAAGAAATCCCAATCATATTTTGCTTGAAATTCCAACAACTTATCTGCCCAACGTTTCGCCCCGCTATGTTCATCTTCTGTAAAATGACGCCAAGCTGATACAGGCATTCTATCAGGAGTTTCACCTCTAAAAACTTTTTCCAATCTTTCCTTTTTAGTCAACATTTCCATCCCCTCCTTACTTTAATGCCCGGTCCAAATCGTCGATCAGGTCGGACAAGTCTTCGATGCCGCATGAGAGACGGAAGAGATTATCTGTGACGCCTTCTTTGGCGCGTTCTTCCGGGGTCAGGCAGGCGTGAGACATGGTTGCAGGATGTGACAAAATCGACTCGACGCCGCCCAGACTTACTGCCAGAATGGGGATATGCACCTTACTGACGAATTCATCACAATCATATTTTTCATCTACTACAAATGATAACACAGCTCCACCGTTTGCCGCTTGGCTCATGTGGATTGCGTGACCGACGTGGCTCTTTAAGCCGGGATAGTAGACTTTTTTCACACTCTTTTTAGTTTCGAGGAATTCGGCGATTTTCTGCGCATTATAAACGGATTTTTCCATGCGAATGCCCAGGGTTTTCATGCCGCGCAAAATCAGCCAGGCGTCTTCTACGCCTAAGATGCCGCCGAAATTTTTCTGGTACAGGTACATTTGCTCGTAAATTTTTTGGTCATTGGTGGCAACAACGCCGGCTACTACGTCGCTGTGGCCGTTAATGAATTTGGTGGCACTTTCCAAGACTACGTCTGCACCCAGTTCAAAGGGGCGTTGGTAGAGCGGCGTCATGAAGGTGTTGTCGCAGACTGTGAGTAATTTGTGCTTTTTGGCCAATTCACATACGGCTTTGATATCCGTGACCTTGAGCAAAGGGTTGGAAGGTGTTTCGATGTATATCATGCAGGTGTTCGGTTGGATGTGGGCTTCGATGTCGGCTAAGGATGACATGTCGACAAAGGAGGCTGTGATGCCGAAACGCGGGAGAATGGTGCTGACAAATTGGCAAGTGCCGCCGTAAACTTCCAACGGCAATATGATATGGCTGCCTGTTTTGGCCAGCATTAAGACGTTGGATATGGCTGCCATTCCGGATGAAAATGCTAGTGCATATTTAGATTGGAATAAGTAGGCCATGCCTTCTTCCAAGGCTTTGACGGTCGGGTTGCCGAAGCGGGTGTACATAAATTGTCTGCTTTCGTCATTCAGTTTTGTTTGGCTGAATGTCGATGTCTGGTATTTGGGGATGGATGATGCTCCCGTGTATTTATCTATTACCGGATAATTGTGTAATAAGCCGGTATTAATTCCTGTCATTTTTCTTGCCTCTATTTCTTATTTATTTACGCTTTTCGTTCCCGGCCGATTTTCCGGGGAATGTAGCGTGTTGTTGCTTTCTTGCGCCGTCTGCTGATTCTATTTATCATATAAATTGGTGGTTTTTATGCTTCTGCCATTTATACGATACAGCAAAGCTCCTGTTGTCAACTAACCATCCAAGCGGTCAGCTTCCCTATTTTTCGGCGGCGATTACCGCGATTTCCACTTTGGCGTTCTTCGGTAAGCAGGCTACCTGGTAGGCCATTCTTGCCGGATACGGTGCTTGGAAAAATTTCCCGTACACTTCGTTCATGGCACCGAAATCATTGATGTCGCTCAATAAAACTGTGGCCTGAACAACATTCTGCATTGTCATTCCCGCTTCTTTCAGGATGGCGGCGATGTTCTGCAGGCTTTGAGTCGTTTGGGCTGCGATGCTTGGCGGCATGGTACCCGTTTGAGCGTCGATCGGTAATTGGCCGGAAACATAAACCGTGTTTCCTACTTGTGTTGCTTGCGAATAAGGTCCGATTGCTGCCGGCGCCTTGTCCGAGCTTAATACGTTAATACTCATTAATTCCTCCATATTTTTTATGATGCTAAGCACTGTCTTTTAAATCAGTCACTCAGGTAATCGGGGAGTAAGTTTTTTGGATTAGCTATGCTCTTTACTTTCGTGTTTTCTACTAATTTCTAAGATCGAGTGCTCAGCGGTGATAAAATAATTATCATCTAATAAAAATATTATCACTGTCTTTGTTCATTGTAAACAGGCATTCGGCATATATTCGAGCAAATTTGTGCAGCTTGCACAATTTTATTGTTAATTGCAACAAAGGGGGGTGTTGCGCGCATAGCGTGCTTACGGTGCTAATACAAATATAGTTTATTTTGTCTGAAGATAATATAATAGAAGATGTCGCGCGGCTCGGATGCGGCTCGTGCGCGGCTCGCAAGAACTGTGCACAGCTATCATGCGATTTGCGTGCTGCGGACCGCGTGCTGCTTGCGGACGGCTTGTTTGCATCTTGCGCCGCGATTTGCGACGGCGGCCGGACTTTAATAACTTGCCGGCGGCCGGACTTTAAGAATATGAGGTAGATATAATGACCGATCAGGAACTTTTGGATTGCTATGCGGGATTTTTGCCCTTTTTATCGAAAGTAATGGGCGAGGGTGTGGAAATTGCGCTGCATGATGCAAGGCGTATGCAACAGTCTTTGATTGCAATTGAGAACAGTTTGTCCGGTCGTAAAGTGGGCGATCCGATTACCGATTTGGCCCTTAACTTTTATGAGCGTTTCAACAAGACGGATAAACCTTTTATTCTTGATTATATCGGTAGAGACCATAATAATATTTTCCTCGATTCGACTTATTTTATTCGCAACGATGCCGGCGAGATTATCGGCTTTTTGTGTATCAATAAAGATATGAAAGCGCAAAAAAAGTTGGAGCAGGCGCTTAACAGTTTGCTGACGGCTTTTAATTTGAAGCAGCCGGAACTGAGTTTGTACGAGGAGAGTTTGAAAAGTCAGGTTGACCGTTTGTTGGTGGAACGGGTTGATCAGGCTGTGCAAAAGTATCAAAAGGGCAAGGAACAGCTGGATACGAGTGATAAGGTTGCGATTTTGAAGGAGCTGAAAGAGGCCGGTCTTTTGGATATGAAAAATGCGGTTAACGAGGTGGCGGAGTTGTTGCATGTGTCACCGCCGACAGTTTATCGTTATTTGAAGCAGTGTTGAGTACGGCAGCATGAGCGACGCCGACTGCGGCGCCATTTGCGGCATAAAAAAACGGATGTTCCGATTGGGGCATCCGTTTTTCATTTCATGTAGCTACAAGTTCAAGCGATTGCTTGGCTAACTTGAGTTTCCCTCTACGCTTGCTATCTCAGTTGAAGCGTTTTCTGATATAGCTCAGAACTAAGAGTATCAGGCTGTATGCGCCGGCAAAGTTGCTTGCTCCGGTTGCTGCGCCGGCAGTTTCACCGGTCTTGGCGACAACCCAATGATGGATTTCTTCCTGCGGTTCGACGACGATGCCGGGTTTGCCAAGCGGCGGAACGTATTCTTTGTTGATGATCTCAAAGCCGTCTTTGGCGTTGCCTTGGTAAGTTACGGTGTAGGTTTTGTTGCGGAATTTAACCATGCCGTAATTTTCTCCTGCTTCTTTGACGCCGTATTCATACGGTTTGTCGCCGCGTTTGTAAGCCAGACGTACTTTTTTGAACTTGCTTTGCCAGTTTTGGGCGGCGCTGACGGCTGTTCTATACGGCATCGCTTCGTCATTCAAGGTCAGATAGGCCTGTATTTCGTTGCGGTTGCGTCTGATTTCAGCCTCAGGGTCTGTTTCTGCCGGTTGGTTCGGGTCGTCCGGGTCTGCCGGATTTGCCGGGTCAGCTTGGTCGGCCGGATTCGCCGGATTTGCCGGGTCTGCAGGGTTCGCCGGATCAGCCGGGTTTGCCGGTGTGCCTTGGTTTCCGGGGTCAGCCGGGTTTGCCGGCTTGTTCGGGTTGTCCTGTGTTCCACCTGTTGCAGGGTTCGCAGGATCCGCAGGCTTGTTCGGGTCAGCCGGATTAGCAGGCTTCGCAGGGTCGGTTTTTCCCTGTTTGCCGGGCTTGTTCAAGTCGCCCTCGAATTTCATCTCCACCGGTTTGCCGTCACGGTCCAGCCAGACCTTATGCACTTTAATTTCGCCGAAGGGGACCTGCGTGTTGACGACCGTGTAACCTTTGGTCATATCGCCGTCATATTCCACACTGTACAAAACCTTATTGAGTTCGATAATCTCGTCCTTGACGCCTTTCTCTTGGACCGTGTAATTGAACTCGTTCTTTGCTTCCTCTTCGCCCTGCAAAAACTTACCTTGTTTTTTGAGGCTGTCATATTCGCCCTTAGTGCCCTTCCACTTGGACGGGGAGCGTAAGAGCTCGATAAAGGTGTCAGTCCATTTATTGTCCGGTGTCAATTCCAAATGATTCACGGTTATTGTGTCCTCCGGCTCGTACAGTTCGCCGTCCCGATAAAGCTCCACTTCCGTTTTTGCCAGTTTATCCGGAGTTGTTAATGGTTTAGGTGCAGCCGGGTTTGCCGGGTTTGCCGGAGTTGCCGGGTTGGCCGGATTTGCCGGCGTGTTGCCGTTGCCGGTCGACGTACCCGCGCCATTACCGCCCGGAGTACTTGTCGCACTGCCGTTGCCGTTCGGTGTGCCGTTGCCGGTCGGGGTGCCTGTCGCACCGCCTGTTGCCCCGGCATTTGCTCCTGTAGCGTTACCGTCTGCGGCACCGCCGTTCTCGGCCTCTTGCTCCTGCTTCTTCTTTGCCTCTTCTTCCGCCTTTTTCTGCAGCTCCAACTGCGTATCGTAAGGAACGCCGGTCAGAAGATTCAGGCCGTCTTGATTGCGCCAGATTTTCTCAACCTTGATTTTGCGCACGGGGACAATTTCCGGCAGCGGAATATTCTCATCTTTGAAGCCGTCAACCACATCGACAATGTACTTGCGCCGATTATCTTCCTTAGAATACGGATAATCATCGTTGAAACGCTCATCTTCCGTCAGCTTCACCACCACTCTATGGTAGCCCTTAGGCGTAGCGGCACTTTCACTTTGGCGGCGAATAACCCGATAATCATCATAACGATAATTAATGTGTTTTTTGCCCGTATTGTTAATGCCGATGAAGCGATCATATTTATCCAAGTTGAAATGCACGTTCAGCTGGGCCTGACTTGTCAGCTTATAGCCGTTTATATGCACATAGTTATGCACGTCGTAGTCACGGTTTTCGTTCACAATCTTCTCCGGATTGTAAATTGCATACTCCTGTCCGTCTTCATCCTGACTGAGGTGGTCGGCATAATAAACTCTGTGCCTGAAGGGGCGATAATAGAAATTGAAAACATTCGCACCCTCGCCCGGCTTATCAGAAGCTTTCGGCTTAACGACTTTGAGCGTCTGGAAGTACTTGTTCTTACCCGGATCTTTCAATTCGGCCAGGAACTTTTTGTCCGTCCGCAAAATATAATTTTCGTCCTGAGAAGCCACGGCGGCGACGTAAGAGCCTTCACGCCCGACTTTCCGGTGATTCTTTTTAACCTCGATTTCTTTACCCATTTTGTCGAAGTAATGGTGCAAGTACCAAATGTCGTAAAAGTTATTGGAGAGCCAGATTGCCCGCAAGGTTGATTTTTCGAAAACCTGGTTACCGAAAGCGTAGAGTTCCGGCACGGTATACTTTTTCACAAAAGTTTTGTCTTCATCACCGTTGGCATCGTAGCGCACATGCTCCCAACCTAAGAAGGTGTATCCGTCTCTTTGCGGGACGAAATTCGGGTCTTTGATGGTCGTGCCGTCGGGAACTTTGAAAATTTGTTTGTCGGTCGGCGCAGCGTGCGGTAATTTCTGCACGGATAAGCAGATATCATCCTTCTGACATTCATACAGGCTGTTAGGGTCAATTTCCTGCAAAGTACCGCCGTTAGGGTCAAATGTCATTTCCCAGATATGCGGATCACGCCAGATGGCATAGATATACATATCATAGTCGATCATTTTTTCGTTACTGTCTTTGACCATCTTGACGCCTTTGGTGTCATATGCCCAACCGAAGAATTCGTAATTATTCGGGATTCCTGCCGGTCTTTGGGGTTTGTACTTGTGGTCCAAATCCAAAGCGGCTAACGGCTGATCATAGTAAACCTCAACACTTTGAGAAAAGGCGTTATCATTATATTTGGCAGGATCGGAACACATCTTCAAAGAATGCTTATTGCGCAAATAATGCATCTTCAAAATTCCGTTCTCGTCATATTCCGTTTCCTTACATCCCAGAAAGTGAATCTTGAACTCCGCGTTAGGCGGCAATTCAGGAACAACATCAGGATCATCCGGATCACCCTTAAGCTCATCCAGATCACCCTCATCAAGCTTATCCAATTTTAATGTTTCTTCAGACGAGACGATCGTAAAGCCCTGCAGCTCCGGCGGTGTATAATTATAATCCTCGCTGAAAGTGTCCGATTTTACATAATACATATCCAGATCCGACACAAAGTCATCCTTATTATCGTTACCGGCAACAGCATCAGCAAGTGACTGTTTGTAGAAAACCATATGAACCGGTCCCACTTTACCGCTCTGATTAGAAACATCAAGACCGAAACTGATTGTATATTCATCATATTGTTCGTTGACACCGGGAACAGAACTGTGCCGCAGGAACTCAGCGGTTTTCGGACCGATAAATTTCTTCGTCAGACGATAATGCGGCATATCACGATATTCTCTCTCGCCTGTCTTCATATTGATCGTCCAGCCTAGGGACATATAGTCATCCCATTTACCGTCTGTATCATGTTCCCAGTTCGTCAATTCGCTGTCCAACGGCCACAAGCTCCGTAAAAACTGTCCGAAACGGGCCTTGACTTTGTAGCGTTTGTTGACGCAGTCATATTCCACGCCGTTTTTCCTGAAAGTCGGCTGTATTGTTTCTTCGCCGTTCAAAGTGTAACGCTGCTCGAAGACCAAGGTATATTCCCGGCGGTTATAAATGACGTTGTAGACCGTGTTGCCGGAAGAGTCGATAGTTTTCACTTCCTGCGCTTGGTTCAGATTGGCAACTTTGAACATGTCTTCGCTCAGGTAGTAATAACGTTTGAACTTGTCCTTGTCCTGTAAATCTTCCGGATCAATTCCCGGGAATTGAATCTGTCCTCTTTCATTATCGAAGTTGCGATAGAGCGGGACAGTGCCGACAAGACCGCCTTTGATCAATTTAGCACCGGCATACAGGTAATTATCCTGCCATTTAGCGGGATTCGGATCGTGGTCGGGTTTTTCGATCCAAAATTGCAAGGTGTAATCGGCCTTGGTTGCTTCCTGCCATTCAGCGGTGAAAGTAATTTTCTTGGCCGGCATGGCATTGGCATATTCCACCTTGGTCAAATCGGGAATCAAGTCGCCTGCGGTGTAAAGCTTCTTCGGTTGGCCGCTTGCCTGATCAACTTTGATTTTCCCCGATTCGTCCAGTTCGTAAATATCGCTGTCGCAGCGCCAGCCTTTAAGTGTGGAACCTTTTTTCTCCGGATTTTTAGCGATGGGCGGGATTGTCTGGCCGAAATACAAACGCCGAGCCGGTACACCGCTACCGCCGACAGAGTCGTAGACCACGTCGAAAGCGGCACGTTTGTAACGGACTTCAACGAAGAAATCGGTCGTGTTTTCCGGTACGGTTACTTTTAATTCGACATTTTCGGGGGCAAAGCCGATGCGCTGATCTTCCGGCAAATAAGGCACTGTAATTTCGGCGCCTATATTGCCTTCGGTATAAGTAGTTTTCGTATCATCTTCCAGGAACTTTTCTTTATCGTTCAAGCTTTGGAAAGTATGTTTGATTTTGACTTTCTGTTTGCCTGAAGTGTAGATGAAGTCCTCTGTTTTGTTGTTCTTTGCTTTGATGAAGTTGTAGTCCATCTGCAAATCTTCCTGCGGTTTTTTGTAACCTTGCAGGTCCGGGAAGACGAAGCGATAGCTTACGGGCGGATTGGAATCGTGTTCTCCGACAGTTATTCGGTAAGGTTGATAGAACGGCTGGATTTTATCCAAGCGGTAAGCTTTGAAGTTCATGGTATAGGAATATGTCGGACCTACAGGCGGTTCTTCCAGCTGTTTGTTCGCTTCTTCTACAGTTTCAGGATCGTCACCGGGGATTATGCGGGCATTTTTGGGCAAGTGACGGTTAAGGTAGACTTCCGGTGCTTCTTTTTCGGTGTTGATTTCTTCTTCGTCCTCTTCTTTGCCCTGATCGTCATTGTCCTGCGGTTGGCCCGGGTTTTGGCCCGGCTCGCCCGGAGTTTGACCCGGCTGCCCCGGAGTTTGGCCCGGTTGACCCGGGGTTTGTCCAGGCTGTCCGGGATTTGGAGCCGGTTGGCCCGGAGTTTGGCCCGGCTGACCCGGGGTTTGTCCAGGCTGTCCGGGATTTGGAGCCGGTTGGCCCGGAGTTTGGCCCGGCTGTCCGGGATTTTGGTTAGGCGTTTGCGCGGCATTTTGCCCGGCAGCAGGACTTGCACTTCTATCCTCAGAAGCAGGCTGCACTCGGCCGCCTTGCATGCCGTCAGCATGTAAGCTTGCAGTGATACTGTCATCCTGCAATTGCAACTTGGGCTTGACGGTCGAATTTTCCTCCGCCAGCAATCTATTAAAAGGCAAATAGGTCGTTGCAACCATTGCGATCGCCACAACCAAAGCCTGCCATCTCAAACTGTTCTTAACCATATCCTTATATATCCTTCCAGTATCTTCATATTATATAACATCTACATCGCCGTGTTCTTAATCAAAATGTCATCTTCCTGTATTACTGTATCGCCGCGCGGAATTAAAACCTTTCGGCCGCGTTTGACCAACATAATCAAAGCCGTGGCGCTCGCCGTCTCATTAATCTCCCGCAAAGATTTACCGACAAAATCATGCCCTTTACCGACATTAATTTCACTCAAAGAAATCCCCTTAATCGGAGTCGCCTCCAAAGCAGCTAAAATCAACTTGTCACCGCTATGTAACATTGTTTGCCCGTTAGGCACCGAAATATCGCCGTCTCTCTCCAAATAAACTAAAAGCGTTTGCGGCGGCAGAACCAACTCTGCCACTTTTTTCCCGGCCCACTTATGTTGCGGCGGAATGCGGAACTTAATAAATTCAACAGGCAACTCCTCCGAATAATCTGTAAAAGTTTTCATGACATCAGCTTTCTCGTCCAACATCCGGCAATACTTGGCGACTTGGGGCAAAAATGCGCCCTGCAAAGTCAAAGACAGCAGCACGATAAAGAAGGTCAGATGAAAAATTTCCTGGCCCATAGCTCCCGCCGTCATCACCATAATAGCGAAAACAACCGACGTAGCGCCGCGCAAGCCGGCACAGGAAAGAAGAATAATTTGCCCTAATTTCGGGCGGAACGGGAGAAGCAGCAGACTCAAAGCCGCCGGTCGCACCACTAAAGTCAACAGCAGCATAATTGCCAAAGCGTCGACGGCAACGGCCGCCAATTTCGGGAAAGAGGCCAAAAAGCCCAGCAGGAAGAAAAGCGTAACTTGCGCTAAGCCGGTAAAGCCGTTCCAGAAAGTAACCAAATCTTTTTTCACAATTAACGGATTGTTGCCCAGAGCCAAGCCGCACAAGTAAGTGCACAAAAAGCCGTTACCGCCGAAAGTTGTCGGCAACGCGTAACTGAGCAACGCCACACCCACAGTCAAAATCAAACGGCCGGCATCGCTATCGGGCGCCATTTTACGCAACAAAAAAGTCGATAAGCGACTGCAGATAAAGGCAACGGCCGCCGCGACAAATAACTGCAAAACAATAATTTTAATCAAGCCGAGCGGGGAAAATCCCTCTTTATCCAACAACAAAATAATTAAAGTCAGCATGTACGCCGTCGGGTCGTTACTGCCGCTTTCCACCTCCAGCAGCGAAGCTGTATTGTAGCGCAAATTCAGGCGGCGCGAACGTAAAATGGAAAAGACCGAAGCGGCATCGGTCGAAGCGATAACCGCGCCCATCAATGCTGCCTGCATAAAGTGCCAATGAAATAGGTAATAGCACAAAGCCGCCAGAAAAACTGCCGTCAATATAACGCCGGCACTTGCCAACAGTACCGCTTGCGCCAAAATCGGCCGGCAACGCTTGGCATTCGTGCCGAAGCCGCCGTAAAACATAATAAAAATTAAAGCTAAAGTGCTGATATTGCCGACCAGTTCATAATCGGCCGTCTGATTGCCGAATTGCGTCCCCTGTCCAACTGCCAGACCCAGCAAAATAAAGCCCAACAGTACCGGCATGCCGATCCGAACAAAGAGCTTCTGTAAAAGGACACTGGCGACAAGTAAAGCCGCAACAATCAGAATTAAAAGGTTCAAAACATTCCCCGTTCTAAATTATTTTTGCTGCAAATATTCCCAAGCAACACTGCCGACAGCCAATGCGGCAACTTGTAACGATTTTTCATTTAGCCTGAACTTCGGATGATGGTGCGGATACACTTCACCTTCCGACATTGCGCCGATATAGAAGAAACAAGCGGGTCTTTTGGCTGCAAAATATGCGAAATCCTCCGACGGATTCAAAACGCCGCAATCCTCTATTCCCGTAATCTCCGGTATCAGATCCTGTTCCGCCTGCAAAATACGAACAACTTCGCCGGTGACATTCTTATCATTGACAAGCACCGGATAATCTGTCACATAATCAACTTTAATCGTACAACCATACGCTTCTTCCAGCCCGTGACAAATACGTTTGACCTGCTCTTCAATCAATTGACAGGTATAATCCGACATGGAACGCACATCGCCTTCCAGCGTTACCTGATCTTTAATTATGTTGAATTGACCTTTGCCGTCAAAAGAGCCGACAGTTAATACTGCCGATTGTTTGGACGCTACGCGCCGGGAAATAATACTTTGCAAATTAACTACCAATTCACTGGCAATTAAAATAGCGTCGTTCGCCTCTTCCGGCAAGGAAGCATGGCCGCCTTTGCCGATAACTTGAATGGTGAATTTGGAACGGGCATGCTGGACAGCTCCCGCATGATAGAAAACTTTACCGCAAGGCATGGTGCTCATGAAGTGGCAACCCATAACCGTATCCACACCGTCAAGTACTCCTTCGGCAATCATCCCTTTGGCCCCTCCGGGAGCCATTTCTTCCGCCGGTTGGTGAATAATTAAAACTTTGCCGTTGAAACTGTCTTTCACTCGCGCCAGGCAGGCAGCCACAGTCATCAAATAAGCTGTATGGGCATCATGTCCGCAGGCGTGCATGACGCCTTGATTGACAGAGGCAAAAGGTAGGCCTGTATCTTCCTGTATCGGCAGAGCGTCAAAATCGGCCCGTAAGGCCAAAGTTCTGCCCGGTTTGCCGGAATCAATTAAAACGGTCAGACCGTAATTGTTACGGCAGTGCTGTACCGGCAAGCCCAAATTTTCGTAAAAGCGGGTGATGTATGCCGCCGTTTCTTTTTCTTTGAATGAAAGTTCAGGATGAGCGTGTAAATAGCGGCGTCTGCTGACAGTCGCCTCCTGCTCGTTCCGTAATAGCTGCAATAAATAATCCTTATTCATTAAAACTCCGTTCAATATGCTTTAAGCCTCAAATTATGCCGTAAGCTTCAATGTAGATGCAATTATTTTCGTTCGTCGGTCAGCCGTTTCGCAGCTGAGCAGTTCGCTTTTTTTGCGCTTCCTTGATTTCGCTACTTCGCCGGCAAGCTATAAAAATCCAATTGTATTACGCGATTATAACACATGATTATTTCCCAACTTTTACGCCGGACTATCTAATGTGTAAAGTTATCGTTGTAGCGCCCAAACTTAGGGCTCTATCGAGTCAATTTCTTCGGCCGGCTGTCTGCCGAAAGCGAAGTAACACCGGAAATTTTCAAGTTGCAGAGGCCAATTTGATGCGGCCGGTTTGACAGCAGTAACCGAAAATTGTGCCTAATAATAAGATTATTAAAAAAGCTGCCAAGTATGGCAAAGGCATATCATGTGAATAACCGGCGACAAAAACAACAGCTTTTTTCAGGCTTAAGCGCATAAATAAAGAATAGAAAACAATAAAAATTCCCAGTGTACCGCAACAGGAAGTCATAAGATGCAGCAACAATTGCGGTCGACTGTAAAACACATAAGCGCCAATTAAAGCCAATAACATCAACGGTATGTAAAACGGTACGAAATATACCGGAAAATCCGTCGGCCAAAATCTTCGCAAAAGCAAAAAGGGATAAAAAGCCGTAATTGCGCCTGCTAAAGCATAAGACAAGCGTTTGGCCAATGTACAAAATAATGTAACAAGGATAACTTCCAGCAGAAGGGCGGCGGTCACCAACGAGACATATTTATAGAAAGGCGTGACACCGCTGAGGATAACAGTCATTTGTGCAATTTTCGTCCCCCCGTGCAGACCGATAAGGAAGAGAAACGGGTGTTTAATTTTTTCGCCTGTCAACAATAAAAGTAAAGATGCCGTGAATAAAGCAGCTAAGCCGATGTAGTTGATTAGATTGCTGCTGAAATTAAATGTCGCTGTCATAAGCTTTCCTCCTGCATTTTGCGTCAGCCGTCTTGTAAATAATGATATCATTGTAACTTATGTTTCACAACATATCAACAGCTCTCCCAAATTCCGGCTTGTGCACCTTACTTTACAAGTTGATGTTTTCAGCTTACTAAAATTTATACAGCTAAAAGATAACTAGTTGACAATTACTGCAAGTTTTTATACAATAAATAAAACTTTATTAAGGAGGCTCTCTATGAAAAAGAGACTTTAAGGGAGAACGGAATGCCTAAAATTGAAAAAGCTAAAACAAAGTTAATAATACTAAACGTCCTCTTTATTTTAAGCTGTGCAATTTCTATTCTTGCTTACCGTTACCTGACAAACGTTAATTTATCCGCTCCGAGTTTAAAGCCTAAGCCGGCTTATTATTTGATGAGTTCAAGCATGCTTAATAAAGGTGCTCAACTTTCGCTCATAAGTCGCACAAATGATTTAATCAGCAAAGAAAGGCTGAACTTACAGGATATAAGCAAAGTTGCTTTAACTTCCGGGCGGATTTTGTTTGCCGGCGAGCGGGCAAATAACTTTTTGGAAATTACAGAAAAAGGGCAAAAACAATTCCATCTACTTGATAATCCCGCTTACAGCGGCGTAACAGCCATTTGTTACGGCAAGGACCAATTGATTTCCGTAATGAACGGTAATATGACAAAAGAAGGATATCAAAGCCTTTTGGTTGTTCAAGATTTAGCGGGTAATTTACTTTTCCAAAAGGTAATTCCGCTATTTGCCCAAAAAGCAGTTGTCAACGGGGGAAAAGCATATATTGTCGGGGCTGCCGTTAAAAATGACGGTAATTTTGCCTGCGCCTTAACCGTTGTAGATTTGCAAGCGAAAACGGCTACTACTTACGAGACTGAAGCTGAGCATAAATATAAAGACGTCATAGCCTGTGCCGGAAAGTTATATTGTTTAAGCGGAGATAGGAACGCTATTCATAAAGAAATTCACATTTATGATTCCGAAACATTGAAATTAAACGAAAAAATCTATTTACCGGAAGAAGCTGATACCCTTTTTGAATTCAATGAAAAACTACATCTTTTAATCGGCAACAAAATACAGCCTCTATCTGCTGCCGGCAAGTTGGAAAAAGAACTGTATACATTGCAACCGAACGGTCATTTCGTGCAAGCACATAAACAGGGTGAACATTTATATATACTTTACAAGCAATCGGAGGCCGGAAGTGAAAGTCGAACAATTAAAGTTCAAATTGTTGATTTGCACCTGCGCTACGGCTCCAAAGTCGTGACGGATTACACCTTGGATAATCAGCCGGGGCAATTATTGGTTTTTGCGCCGACACTGTAGTCGACACGGTAAAATTTTCCCGGCAAAAAAATCATCCCGCCTCCTCTCCTTAGCACCGTACTTAGCGATGTAAATTAAGAATAGCGGGATACTTTTTTCACAAGTAACAAACGTACTTAAACTAAAGGCATTTTGCGGCTGCCGGGTTTCACTAACTGCAATTTTCCCTCGGCGCACAAAGGACACTCGCTCGCATCGTAAGCTTGAACTTGTAGACTGATAGCCGGATACAACTTATACGGCGCTTGCAACTTGCCGTTGGTTCTATCAACAATAGAGGCAATACCGACAATTTCCGCTCCCTGTTCTTTTAAGACAGCGATACTCTCCAAAGATGATTTGCCTGTGGTGACAACATCTTCTACAATCAGCACTTTCTCGCCCTTATGTACTTGGAAGCCCCGGCGCAAAGTCATAATATTGTTCTCCCGCTCGGTGAACATAGCGCGCACATCCAAGGCTCTTGCCAGCTCGTAAGCGACAATTATACCGCCCATCGCAGGTCCGACAACACAATCAACCTGCACATTGTCCGCCTGTAACTTACCCTTGATTATTTGGCAGATTGCGGCAATGCGCTCCGGGTACATGCAGACTTTGGCGCACTGAATATAACGATTACTGTGCTTGCCGGAAGACAGTAAAAAATGCCCCTCCAGTAAGCTCTCACTTTTTTTCAACAACTCCAATACTTGTTCCATAATTCCTGCCACTCAAAATGTGTTGAAATATACTCAACCACATCGAGAAATTGAAGTCCTTGCGGATACTTCTTACTGCTTCAACGTGTATGCTTTGGCGATTGTAAACAATGCGCTACTCACAAGTTCTTGTACACTCCACAGTCGTAAATTCCTGCGATAGCCCACAGTACATACTTACGTTTGCTTTCATTATGCAACTTCGTAAGTTAAAGCATCTCTCAGATTAAGTGCTGCATTAAAATCCCTATCCTCGACATAGCCACAATCACAACGGTATATTCTATCTGAAAGCTTCAAATCTTTCTTAATAGCTCCACAGGAGTGACACGTTTTGGACGATGGATACCATCTGTCTACGACTCTTAATTCAATACCCTTTTCATCACACTTTGCTTTAAGCTTAGTTCTAAATTCATAGAACTTTTGTGATGCAACGGCTTTGGATAGATGTCTGTTCTTCATCATTCCTGATACATTCAAATCTTCAATAGTTATATAAGACGGCTTGGCTTTCACTATCTCGGCTATTGATTTGTTGATATAGTCAGTACGGATATTATCCATTTTATGATAAACTCTTTGCACTTTAAGCTTTTGCTTTTGTATATTCTTTTGAGTGGACTCTCCTTTCTTTAAATTCTCATACTTGCGTGAGAGACATCTTTGTTCTCGGCGCAATTTCTTTTCTAACTTTTTAACTCTTGCCGACTTGTTGATATTTTTATAGGTTTTACCATTAGAAACAATCGCCAAGTCTTTCAATCCAAGGTCAATTCCTATACCGTCATTGCTGTTATCAGCAATCTTAGCGGCAGGCATTTCCACAAGAGCCGACACATAATATCTGCCCGCTTTGATGGATACTGTACCGCTTTTGATTTTCCAGCCGTCTTTAGTTGTCGGTATATAGCCTTTTTCTTTAATGCGTACCAAACCTAAAGTTGGTATGTTCAACCTATGTCTCTCGCAGCTGCAATCTTTAGGATTGTTCTTTACGAAATACATTTTTACATCAGATTTACCTTTCTTTTTGAAATTAGGAAAAGCACTTTGATGTTTAAAAAATCTTGTAAATGCAGTACAGCCATCTTCAATAGACTTTTTTACAGCTTTTGCATACACTTCTTTAATCCAGACTTTTTCAGGGTTATTAGGAATGTACTCATTATTGAGCCAGACGCTAAAGCTCTTGCCGGTCATAAACTTTTCACCTTTATCGTATAAAGCTTTGTTATGATCAAGATAGAAGTTGTAAACGTATCTACAAGTGCCGATAGTCTTGTTAATCTTGATTTTTTGCTCGACTGTCGGATTTATTTCCGTTTTGAAGCTCTTCAGCAATTTCCTCATCCCCTTTTATTTGTTTTTTTACTTACGAAAGTTTCTTGTAGATACTTTGGCATAAATAACAATCTGACGATTATCGTTTTTTGTTGTTAGTGATATTAGATGTGTTCATAGCAATATACTCTATAAGTATATTTTAACATGTTTAATCACCCTTAGCAATGGTTTTGATTACTTAAAGTTTCCTCCTCTGCTGCTACTTGCAGCTCTTTTTTGCTATATTATTCCTCTAATTTCACTTAAGTCGGTCAAATGCTCTCTTTGCATATATTCTTCCAGACCGTGAATAATTTTCGGCATGGTCTGTAAATCCAGGAAATTGGCTGTTCCGACTTGAACGGCACAAGCTCCCGCCATGATAAATTCCAAAGCATCCTCATAAGTTCTGATGCCGCCGATCCCGATAATCGGCACGTTTACAGTTTGTGCAACCTCTCTCACCATGCGTAAGGCTATCGGTTTGATGCAGGCTCCCGATAAGCCGGCGGTGATGTTGTCGAACACGGCTTTGCGCCGCTTGACGTCAATCGCCAAAGCGTTGAAAGTGTTAACCAAAGATAGGCAATCGGCTCCTGCTTCTACACAAGTTTGCGCCATCTTTTTGATGTTCTCGGCATTGGGTGAAAGTTTCACCATCAGGATTTTATCCGTATGGGCCCGCACCTGCCGCACAATTTCATAGGCGCTTTCACACTTTATGCCGAAAGCCATGCCGCCTTCTTTGACATTGGGACAGGAAATATTCAATTCGATAATTCTGACGGATGTTTGCTGCAAACGGTCGATGGACAAAAGGTAATCTTCCAAGGCCGCACCGCCGACATTGACGATGATTTCAGCCGAAAATTGTTGCATGAAAGGCAAATCTTCCCGGATGAAAGTCTCGACGGAAGGATTTTGCAGGCCGATGCTGTTCATAATGCCGCTTGCCGTTTCATAGACTCTAATACCGCTGTTGCCGTCCTTGCCGTAATAAGTCAGACCCTTACTTGCTATGCCGCCTAAGACGTTCAAATCGAAGTAATCGGCGTATTCCTGCCCGAAGCCGAAGGTGCCGGAAGCGGCGATAATCGGATTTTTCAACTTAACACCGCAAATATCTACTGCCAAACTCATAAACACACCTCTCTTGCCGCAAAAACCGGGCCTTCTTTGCAGACTCTTTTCATCCCTGCTGTTGTCCGGCAGCTGCAGGCTAAACAGGCACCGATGCCGCAAGCCATGCGATTTTCCAAAGAAAGATACAGTTGGCCTTTGAAAGCTTGCTGCTGTAAGCTGCGCAGCATGACTGTCGGGCCGCAGGCGTAAATATAGTCATAATCTGCCGGCAAAATTTCGGTGATGTAGCCGCGATGGCCGCAAGTTCCGTCATTGGTGGCAATGTGGATATGGTCGACGTATTCTTCCATACCGGTAATACCGTAAATTTCGCTTCTAAATCCGGCGTACAAATCAACTTGTAAATTGTCCTGCAAGTCGGCCGGCAACTTGCTTTTAACAGCTGCCAATTTTTGGCTGAGATAACGAAAGGGAGCGATACCGATACCGCCGGCGACCATCGCTATTTTTATCTTTCGGTGCGGCAAATGCGGTAAATTCAGTTCTTCTTGGAGAAAGCCGTTGCCCAAAGGGCCCAAGATTTCCAAATAATCGCCGCTTTTTTTGAGTGCCAGTTCTTTCGTGCCTTTGCCTACTATTGCATACTGAAAAGTCAAAGTATCTTTGGTACAGGTGTTGATGCTTATGGGACGGGGCAGCATGTTAATGTCGCTGAATCCTTTAAGCATGAAAAATTGTCCCGGCTGTACTTCTCTTTTGCAGGCTACGGTCAACTCGTAAACTTCGCCGGCAATCGGATAATTGCCGATAATTTCCACTTTTTCATAAGCTGTTTTATGCGCCATAAATATCCTCACGCATTTTGATGACAGCTTCGCGCGTGTAGTTGGCAAATTTTGCCTCTGTCGTGTCACCGTCGGCGAATTTTTGATAGTACTTAATAATGCCGCGGGAAGAGTTGACCACGCCGCCGTTAAAATCCGTCAGATAATTTCTGATATTCTCGGCTTTGGCTCCCTGAGCGCCGTAACCGGGGAGGAGGAAGAACTGCTTGCTGTAGCGCTGTCTGATTTCGCTTGCTTCTTCAGCGTGGGTGGCGCCGACAACCAGGCCCAAGGGTGAATAAGGTTCGTTGTCAAATTCTGCTGTTAATTCCTGCAAAGCGTCGCCGATATGAAAATACAGCGGTTTGCCCTGATAGTCGAGACATTCTATATCTTCAGCGCCGGAGTTGGACGTTCTTAACAGAACGAAAACGCCTTTGTCGCCCCGTTTGAGGTAATCCAAATAAGGCGTGATGCTGTCCAGGCCCATATAAGGGTTTAAGGTCACAAAGTCGGCGGCAAATTCGCCGTCAAAATGGGCTCTTGCATATTCTTTGGCCGTGGCTGCTATATCGCCCCGCTTAATGTCGCCGATGCTGAGCAATTCGTGTTGTTTGAGATATTGCAAAGTGTTGCGGTAGGCTTTAAGTCCCGCAATGCCGTTAGCCTCGTAGTAAGCTATCTGTAATTTGTAAATGGCGGTGATGTCGCTTGTAGCGTCGATGATAGCCTGATTATATGCCGTTAAACAGGCTTCCGGATCATTGTTGTACTTTTTCTTGATATAAGTCGGGATATAGTCCATGTGGCTGTCGAGGCCGACACAAACAAAACCTTTTTCGCGGATAGTTTCGTATAATTTGCGGCTGATGTAACTCATTTGTCCGTTTCCTTTCTCCATTTAATTTTGCCGTTATGCATCGTCCAGAGGATTTCTCCCCGATATGTGCGGCCGGCAAAGGGGGTGTTATGACTTTTAGAATGGAATTTCTCCGGTTTGATTGTCCGGCTTGCCGTTAAGTCGACCAGAGTCAAATTCGCCTTGTAGCCCGGTAAAACTCGGCCTTGTTCCAAGTTAAGGATTTCTGCGCCGCGCAAGCTTAGCAGCTGTGACAGCTTTGAGAGACTGATTTTATTCTCTTCTACCAGGACGGTGTATAAAACGCTGAAGGCCGTTTCCAGACCGACTAAACCGGGAGCGCCGGCTGCTTTGTCCGCTTCGCTGTGCGGGGCATGGTCGGTACCGATAATGTCAACTGTGCCCTTTCTGATACCATCGATTAAAGCTTGACAATCTGCAGCGCTTCTTAGCGGCGGATGGACTTTGTAGGGGTTATCGGCCAAGGCCAGATGATGCGGCGTAACTTCACAAATCACCTGCACGCCGTTTTGTTTGGCAATTTCCACCATTTTCAAGGCTTTAGCCGTGCTGATATGGCAAAGGTAGACAGGTGCTTTTGCGGCAGCTGCCAAAGTTAAGTCGCGGGCGACCATGGTTTCTTCAGCTAAGCCGGTAATATCGGGGGCAAATTCCGGATTTTCTTCATGCAACTGTAATATTTTGCCGTTCGCTGCTGCTTGTTCGAGGGCCTTGTACATAAGTTTGTCGTCGGCAATGCCTTTGCCGTCATCGGATAATAACGGAGTCAGGGAGCTGCTGAAATCGGTTAATTCTTCTCCCTGCATATTGACAGTTATCGCCTGTGCCTGATAAATGTCGATTAAGTCCAAGGCTGCCGCTCTTTGCATAACGGCCGCCTGCTTCTCGCTTGTATCGCATACGGGTTTGGTGTTCGCCATCAAATTGACTGCCGTGTAACCGCCGGCTAATGCTGCCTGCGCTCCGGTTAGTAAGTCTTCTTTGTAAGTCAAGCCCGGGTCACGAAAATGGGCGTGCAGGTCGACAAAGGCCGGCATCAATGTTTGACCCTGTGCATCTATGACTGCAGCTTCCGCTTCCAAGGCACTGAAAGCGTCGATAGAACCGGTAGCGATTATGCGTTCATCCTGCAACAGAAGCGAGCCTTGGCGGTCAATTTCGCTGTCGACCAAGCGGGCGTTTTTAATAACAGTCAGCACTGCGAACCTCCGCACTTATATAAATTGTCACAATAATGGCAGCTGTACAAACCGGCACTTGCGCTCAGCAGGCTGAAGCGGTTGCCGATATTCTGATGGTTGGTGATGCAGCGGGGGTTTTTGCACTTGATAAAATCGTAAACTTCCGTCGGCAATTTGACGCTGTATTTGCGAATAATTTTCTCGCCGGCAATTTCGTTGATTGTAATGTTCGGGTCAAGCAGGCCCAGAACGCTGTAATCAATATCGTGCGCCTGTTCGATTTTAATCATGTCTTTCTTCCCCTCTTTGCAGGAATCCACGTTAATCAGTAAAGCGACGCTTTCACCGCATTTGTCCAATTCCAGCAGTTGGAAAATTTTGTAGCCCGAACCGGCTTTGATGTGGTCAATTACTACTCCGTTTGTGATGCTGTTTACCTGTAACATTATTTTTCCTCCAACAAAAACTTAATTAAGGCCATGCGAACATACATGCCGTATTTGACCTGGGCAAAATATTGCGCTCTGGGGTCACTGTCCACTTCTTCCGCTATTTCGTTGACGCGCGGCAGAGGGTGCAGGATAATCATGTCTTTTTTCGCCTGCAGCAATTTGCTTTGATTCAGAATGTAACTGTCTTTCAGACGGACATAATCAGCCTCGTTGAAAAAGCGCTCTCTCTGGACTCGAGTCATGTAAAGGATGTCCAAGTCGGCGATGACGTCTTCCAATTTGTTTACTTCCTGATAAGGGATATGATTTTCGTCCAGATAGAGGCGTAAATAGTCGGGGATGCGCAATTCTTCGGGGGAGATGAAGATGAAGCGGTTGTTCTTGAATTGGCTCAAAGTTTTGACCAAAGAGTGAACCGTGCGTCCGAATTTCAAGTCGCCGCACAAACCGACGACGGAATTTTCCAAGCTGTGTCGATTCTCATAAATGGTCAATAAGTCCGTCAAAGTCTGAGTCGGATGCTGATGGCCGCCGTCACCGGCATTGATGAAAGGCACGCAGCTGACTTCCGCCGCTAAAGTACCGGCACCTTCATGCGGGTGGCGCATGGCGATAACATCGGTGTAAGAGGCAACCGTGCGAATGGTATCTTTCAAGCTTTCGCCTTTAGTCGTCGAAGAAACGTTAGGTTCGGGAATAGTTACGACGCTGCCGCCCAGGCGCAACATGGCCGCTTCAAAACTTAATCTGGTTCTGGTTGAAGGTTCGAAGAAAAGTGAGCCCAAAACTTTGCCGCGGCAAACGTCCGCATACTTGGCCGGTTCTGCCGCAATCGCTGCGCCCGATTTAACTATTTCGAGCATTTCTGCGGGGCTTAAGTCGGCGTTAGTTACCAAACTTCTGATTTTCTGCATGTTTTCCTCCTAAAAAAAAGGAAATGAAAAAATCATTTCCTTCTATTGCTTTTTTATAATTATTGTTCATATGAATCTGAATTGGAGTTTGCATTTGTTCGAGGAAACAATTGCCGTAGCGGCGGTATACCCGATTAGCAGCAATGCAAACTCGGCTGCAAGGCAAAAATAAAGGACTGAACGATGATAAAACCATCAACTCAGTCCTGTTATTAACTGTATCGACAAAGGGAAAATGCGCCGCCGTCCAATCGCCTATGTGATTGGAGATATAAACTGCAGCTGCTGTCGTGCGCCCGTTGAGTTCTCTTCTCGGCATAATCATCCCTCCGCATTTCTTGTTATTCTAAAGGATAAGTTGCCGTCTGTAAAGGCTCAGGCGAGCTTCCGGCAGTTTATTGTTTATTAATTTCTGCCTGTCGGGTGTTCAGGCGAGAGATTAGCGGTCGGCAGGCAGAGCGGCGGCAGGAAGTTGCTCATCACTCTGTCTGTCGGATTTTAAACTTTTTATCGCCTTAAGATTTTACCCTCTTAATAACTTTGTTGACTTCATAATAAATACGTTCGACATCAAAATTGGCAGCGTATTGTCCCTTTTCATAAAGGATTTTGCCGTCAACCATAGTCAACAGAACATTACTTTTGCTGCCGCTGTAAACCACGTTTTTGACAATATTATTCAAAGGCTGCATGTTCGGCTGCTGCAAGTCCAGAATGATTAAATCGGCCAGTTTGCCGACTTGAAGGCTGTTTGCCGCCTTTAAGTTCAAAGCCTCGGCACCGTTGACGCACGCCATTTGCAAAACCTGTTGCGCCGGCACGCAGGCAGCGTCTTTTTCCCGAATTTTGGCCAAAGCTGTCACAAGGAACATTTCGCGGAACATATCCAGCGCATTGTTGCTCGCCGGGCCGTCCGTGCCGATAGCCAAATTGATGCCTTGCTCCAGAATTTTGCAAACGGGGGCTATGCCGGAAGCAAGTTTGCAGTTAGAGGCGGGATTGGTGACGATAGATAATTTGCGCTCCTTGAAAATCCGCAAATCTTCGTCGCTCATGTGGATGCAATGGTAAGCACCGCCGCCATAGTTGTAAATGCCGAGGCGGTCGAATAAAACTGTCGGTGTCAGCTCGTAGCGGCTCAAACAGTCCTTTACTTCCTGCGCCGATTCGGAACTGTGCATATACACGGGCGCCTGCAATTTGTTCGCTAAGGCGGCGATTTGACGCAGCAAATCAAGAGACGTTGTATATTCGGCATGGAAACCGAGGAAATACGAGATTAACGGGTTAGTGTTGTTGTAGCGGTGATATTCCTCTTCCATGTTAGCGACGGAAGAATAAAAGTTATTCAAAGCGGATACCAATACTGCTCTGTAGTTCGAGTCTATCATCGCTTGAACAAAGTTCTCCGGATAAAAATACATGTCAAAAATTGTCGTTATGCCGGAACTCAAGTACTCCAGCACGGCGAGGCGGCTGCACCAATATACGTCCTGCGGCTGCAGTTTGGCTTCTAACGGGAAAACCTGTTGGTGGAGCCAATCCAATAACGGTAAATCGTCGGCATAGGAGCGTAAGAAGGTCATGGCGGAATGGGTGTGGGCGTCTTTGAAGCCGGGCAGAATTAAGTTGCCCTGAACGTCTATTTCCCGATTGAATGGCGGTAAAGTTGCTCTTGCCGGGTCTTGCGCTGAGCCTGACAGCTCGGCGGGTGTTTTGCCGACATAAATAATTTTGTTGTCTTCGGTCCACAATTCGCCGTCAATGATATTTCGGTCCAATTCGCCTGTCGTTTGTTGTTCGGCAAAGGTGATGATGCGGGCATTGTAAAATCTGATTCTCATGTTACTTCTTTCTTCTTTTCGGCCGATTTTGGGGTGATTAGGGCCGGTTTTGGAGGCGCTTTTGGAGGCGACTTTCGGGTCGCTTTGGGGGCGACTTTTGAGCCGCTTGGGGGGCGACTTTCGAGCCGACTTTCGGGTCGCTTGGGGGGCGACTTCAAATCTCAAGCTTCAAGCGGCAATTTTCGCGGGCAGTTTCGCGCACGTTTAAGCCATTTGACGGATGACACTTAAAACCAGTTCTTGGAACTGTGCGCCGACTTTGTTCGCTATTTCTTTGACATCATCATCGCTCAAAGGAACTTTTGAAATGCCGGTTGCCAAGTTGGAGATGCAGGAAACACCGCAAATTCGCATTTTCATGTGGTTGGCCGCTAAAGCTTCACAGGCCGTGCTCATGCCCACGGCGTCTGCTCCCAACATGCTGTACATTCTGACTTCTGCCGGGCTTTCGAAGTTCGGGCCGCTTGTCTGCAAATATACGCCTTTCTGCAGGCGGATACCCTTATTTTGCGCCGTTTTGCTGATTAAGTTCTGCAATTCAAGATCGTAAATCTGCGACATATCGGGGAAGCGCTCGCCTAATTTATCGGCGTTGGGGCCGATTAGAGGGGATGGAACGAACGAGCTTATCTGGTCGGTTATGAGCATGAAATCGCCGACTGCAAATTCAGGGTTGATGCCGCCGGCCGCGTTGGTCAAGAAAAGGGTTTCTGCGCCCATAAGGTGCATCAGGCGGGTCGGCAAAACGACTTCTTCCATGCTGTAGCCTTCATAATAGTGGACTCGTCCCTGCATGATTACTGTCGGTACTTCGCCGATATAGGCAAAAACGAAACGGCCTTTATGCCCGGCTACGGTCGAGATAGGGAAGTTCGCTATCTCGCTGTACGGTATAGAAGCGACAATTTCGAGTTTTTCTGCCAAATCTCCCAGGCCCGAGCCTAAAATCAGGCCGACTTTCGGGAGAAATGGTAAGCGTTCCCGCACGCTTGTATAACATTGTTCCAATCTTTCCTGTGCTGTCATTTGGTACTCCTTCAGTTTAGTTGTAAGTGTAAATGAAATCATAAATTTTATCCAACCGCCGTATAAAAATACTGTACAGTTGAATTTATGATCATACTTACTATATTTTGCATATTATCTCTAACCAATAATCTATAAACGCTGATAAATCTATTCCGGTAGCAACTTTAGCCTTAGTTTTTTTATCAATTTCAGAAATAAATTCTTCTACTTGAAATTGCATAAAATCAACATTCGGATAGTTTTCAGCTATTACTTTGATTGTACCATAGGTCCACGTAAATAATTCCGGATGAGCAATAGCAAATATCGGTAAGCTATCCACAAGTAACGCCGATGCATCCATTTTATGGCAATTATAAGCAAATACGGAATTTCTTAATAATCGGGAAGATACCGTATTTATCTTAGTTGATGCATTAAACAATTTAAAAAAATCATGCTCTGACCAATTACCATATATATCCAAACCTGTAATTGTTAAATTTGGACATTCGGTAAATACTTTATTGGCCGCATTCGGATCCAACTTTATGTTATAACTTAATCTTGCTCGTTCTACAGGGCAAAGATTAAAGTAGCTTCCTAGAGTATAGATGGAAAAATTTTCATTTGACATTGCTCGATAAAGTGCAGAAATATCTGTAAGAGGTGCAATGGAAATTAGATCATATCCGTCTTTTTTTTCTTTCAATTTTACAATTAATTCAGTAATATCTCTTATTTCAGGATTTAAATTAGTTAGTGATTTTTTACCTGCTTCAAAGTCCTTAAATAAATCCACTTTACTTTGTTCTAACAAAGTAGTTAATTGTACACCGCATAAACCGTCATTATCACCATATCCCTGCCAATTTAACTTTAATTTAGTATTTATACCGGAAAAATCGGCACAAGCAGCACCCCTGTAAATAGAACAATTGATTTGAGGTAAAATTTTCAAAGCCATAAGACTGTTACGCAACGTTTGTTCTACATTAGTATTACCATATGTACTACAAATTCCTTTAACTCTATGTGGGAAAAAATATGCTGCTGCACATAAAGCTAATAAATCATCTAATCCGGGATCACAATCTATAACTATTCCTTTATTTTGCACACGCTACCTCTAAGAAACATGAAGGCCTCAATAGCAATATTACTATTGAGGCAAATAATTCTAACACATACTAAGAAGATTTATCTATGATTCCGGATTCAATTTGTAATATTCATCAAAAGCTTTCTGAACACCGGAAGCTAATTGAGTCTGTGCTTCATCCATACTTATTTCGTGCTTGCCAAATTTCAACATTGTTTCTTTAATAATCTTATTAACAATATTTTGAGCCGGAACAAAAGCAGAAACAACATTTTCGCCTGTGTTTTTCAACGTATTGAAAGCAACTGCAATTTGTGGATTATCTGTCAGCGCTTTTTTATACGCTTCAGACTCTAAAACTTTTTGATTAACCGGAACATAACCCGTCTTTTCTAACCACATTGATTGTGCCTCATTACTAATCATAAATTGATTAAAAATCCATGCTGCTTTAACCTTATTCTTATCATCACGATTAATAATGTACAGACCGGCACCGCTAGGAAAAGCTCCCTGTTTATCATCAGCATTAACGGTAGGTATAGGAGCGACATTCCATTTAAACTTATCACCAATTAGTTTCTTCATTGCCGGAATACGTGAACTGGTCATAATAACAATTGCACTGTCTTTATTAGCAAACTCTTCTTTTATACTATCATTCTGTGGCTTATAGGCATCAGTAGAAACAATGTTTTGCCATGCTTTCAAGAAGGAAGTAAGCGAGCCGTTTTCGGCAGCAGCAAATTTATTCAAAGGTCCTGCATGTCCACTATCATTATTTCCAAAGAAAGTACCTTTCTTTCCTTGTGTTGCAATCCAGTTTTCCAATTCAAACTGACTTACCTGTACATTAAGAGCATGTTTAACATTTGTTTTATCCTTAAGTTCTTTCATAGCTTGGGCTAAATCTGCTAAATTTTTGGGAACTTCTTTTATACCTGCTTTATCAAATAAATCTTCGTTATAATACATCAACAAAGCAGATATATTGTAAGGCACACCTATCATTCTCCCCTTTATAGAATATGAAGAAATTGTATTGGCTAACAAATCCTGCTTTTTAGTTAACTCAGAATATTTAGCAAACATATCTTCGGCCCAAACAGTCCGTTTATAATTACGAATTAAGCTGACATTCTCAGCGTACAATTGAATTATATCAGGCATATTAGCAATATCATCGGAAGACATGGCCATAGTTAAAGCGTTTGTACCCGGCCACTCTTGGAAAACAGCTGTGACATGTATGTTGTTCTTTTTGCCGATTCCTTCATTGAAAGTCTTAACTTGACGATTCAACACCTCCGCATAAGCTCCATCCATCGAATGCCAAAAAGTAAGTTCCGTCATTTTGTCATTGGCTGAATTCGGCTCTTGTTTTTTCTCTGCAACAGATGTTTGATTTAAGTCATTTTGCTTATTAGGCTGTTTAACACTCGAACATGCAACTAAGCCACAAATGCAAATAAGACTAAGTACAGTTGAAAAAAACTTTTTCATATAATTTATTACCTTTCTACCCCTACAAGAGGCATTTAATAATTTAATTAAATATTCATCCTTTAGCAGAACCTGACATCATCCCTGCTACAATTTTACGTTGGAATAAAGCAAAAATTAAAGCGGTAAAAACTAAAGAAACAACTACACCGGCCATTACCGGGCCAAAAGCTGTTGATTCACGGTCCTTAAGCATCGTAATACCGACTTGAATTGTCCTCATTTCATTTCTATTAGTTACAACTAAGGGCCAAACATATTGATTCCACAAATTAACGAATGAAGATAAAAAAATTGTAATTATTATCGGCTTAGCAACGGGTAATAAAATTCTACTAAAAAACTTAAATCTAGTACATCCATCAATCTGCGCTACTTCCCACAACGACTTATCTATTGACATAAAATACTGTCTAATAATAAAAATATTATTAGCTGATACCAAAAACACGACACATATACCTAAATAAGTATTAATTAAACCCAATCGTGACACGGTTGTAAAATTAGATACCATAACCACTTCGGTCGGAACCATCATTGTACATAAAGCCAACATAAAAAGTATTTTCTTACCTTTAAATTCAAAAAACACAAAAGCATACGCAGCCATTGCACCCAGTACAATTCTGGAGCAGCTGGAAATCATAGCTACAACGAATGAATTAAAAATATATCTGCCTAACAAAGTCCTGGAAAAAGCTTCTTTATAATTATCTAAAGTAAAACTCACCGGAAAAAAGTGCGGAGGATTGGTCAAGATGTCCTCAGGTCTCATAAAAGATACAAAAACAGCATATAAAATTGGGAAAATAACAACAAAAGCAACGAGCAAGCAGAACATCTGGTAAATATAGTTATTTAATTTTTGCCTAATCATTGATAATGAACTCCTTTCTTTTCAAATGCAAATCCTAATAAAATAAATCCCAGTGTAATTATAAAAGCAATCATCGTTGCGGCATTTGCATAAGTATTGTTTCCTACTAAAGCAATTTGATTATAAATATACAACATCACGGTCATAGTTGAATTATTAGGACCGCCCTGCGTCAAAACGTTGTTCAAACTTACCATCATAATACTAAAGGGAATATCCATGACTATTAAATAAAACATAGTTGGTGAAATCAAAGGTAATATAATGAATATCATTTTTCGCCAGCCGGTTGCTCCATCTATAGAAGCACTTTCCAATACTGCTTCAGGAATATTTCTAACAGCGGATAATAAGAAAACAAAAGCATATCCTGATGACAACCATATTTGAATCAAAGCAATAGAAAACATAGCTACTTTAGGATCAGTTAACCACCTTATTTGCAACCCTGTAATCCCATTTATAAAACCTAAAGTCGGTACATATAATAACTGAAAAATCATAGCTGCAGTCGAAGAAGCGATAGTCATCGGAATAGCAAAACTTGTTTCATACAAAATTGACAATTTATGTTTATGATAAGCCAGCATCGCTAATAATAATCCTATAATTTTCGAAGCAGGTACAGTCAACAATGCAAAATACAGTGTGTTCAAAATTGCCTGTATAAACTCCTTATCCTTCAAGATGTATAAGTAGTTACCGGCACCAACAAACTTGCGTACCGCTCCCAATGAATCAACAATATAAAAGCTCTTATAAAGCGTAATAAAGAATGGATAAAAGACAAATAAAGCAAACAGCACAAAACTTGGTGCCAACCACAAATAAGGTTCAATTTTACGCTTAACAGTTATATTCAAACTAAATACCTCTCTTAACCCTAATTTACGATTCATATATTTTTCGTAAGCAATTCAGTATTCCTTCTGCTCCTTTTTTCTCGCACAAAACATCTGCCACCGAGCACAAATCAGGATGTGCATTAGCAACAGCTATTCCTAAGTCGGCAGCTTTCAAAAAATCCACGTCATTAAGATCATCGCCACATGCAATTGCGCTTTTAGCACCTAAATATTCCATCAAATCTTTCAATCCTAAAGCTTTATCGGATTGTGCCGCAGTTATATCCACAGAGCGATCATTATAACGAATAATATTTAGTTTTTCTCTAAAATTAATGGGAATTGTCTTCAATACCGAATCTATTCGACCCGGTTTTTGGGGATCAATAATCATAATTTTATCCAAATTTAGTCTCGACCATTCAGTTCTATTCGCTGTCCAAATGGTTTTATAACGATCAAAACGGTCTATTTGATTTTGTAAATAGTCATTATACTTATAAGCATATTCATTCATACCTACAGTATAAACGATCAACATATCAAGTTGAGAAGCTGTCCAAATAGCTTGCCACAAAGGTTGTGCTGAAAATGAATGTGTCCAAAGTACCCTTTCATTGTAATAGGCTGTACCACCATTATTCCCCAGCACAGGAAGTTCCGGCTCAAAAAAATCAATTAATTTCTTCAAACCCGGCCAAGATCTACCGGAAACGAATGTAAAAGGAATTTTTTTCAGTTTAATAAATTGCTTCAGTTGTTGATGAACATCCGTCAATTGCTCATCATGATCAAGTAAAGTACCATCAATGTCACAAGCAACTAGATCATATAAAACCATTATTCACCTGCCATTATTACTATCGTCGACAATCAAAGTGGAAGAGTCGGCCAGGCAAAATAACTTTTGGCCAATTTGATGACACAACTCAAGTCCTGTAACTAGAACTTCATCCGGTAACCAATTAGTAAAATTATGAGATTCAAAACTAAAGCAACCTTTATACCCAATTTTATGTAAAACAGGCATAATGGAGCCCCAATTATTACCTCTGCCAAAAAAAGGAGGAACGTGCATCAAATCCGTATCTACATTACTCAGGCTATCTGAAACGTGAGTAGCAATCAACACTTTTTTTAACTCATAAAGGATTTCCTCTTGCTGATGTCGCATCAATAATCCATGTTCAAAATCCCAACACAAACCAAGCCGCGAATCATTAACCGTATCAAAGAAATCAGAAATCTCTTCAAAACTTACAAAATACTTTCGCTGATATGGAGAAAATTTATCGCACATATTTTCAACTGCAATTCTCATTCCATACTTCTCTGCATAATCCGCCAATCGTTTCATATATCTAAAAGCCAAAGACTTAGAATCTTTAACCAAATGAATAGTTCTACGAGTAGAAGGATGGGTTACACAAACTTTAGTTCCTAATATTGCTAAGCAGTCAAGTGAGCGCTCGACTAATTCCTGTTGAGACTGATATTCGCTACTCTCTTCAGATAAAGCGGCATAATCAAAAGTATAAGCATGTCCTTGGATAAAACTAACACCATTTTGTTCCGCTGTTCTTTTAACAGAATCAATCCAACTACGCCAGTTTGAAGTTAAAAACGGCGAGCCGGGTAAAGCCCAATCATAAAAATTCATATCTAAAATTTTAAAACCGGCCTGAGCCAAAAGTGGAATTGCCTTCTCTAAAGGCATAATAGATCTATCCGGACGTTCCCAACACAAATTCGTTGATGTGGTTAAAATCATAACAATAAGCCCTTCTATCCTATTCAATTTGGACAAAATACAGCAATTTTTTCTTTAATTGATCGATATTCATAATCATTTAAATACTTTAGCTGCTCATCTAAGTCATTAACGTTATCCAATTCAAATAATATTCTACATATGTTACGTTCAAAATTATTTTGGCATATATATCCTCTACGCAGTTGATCCAATTTATCCACTGTGAATAAAACAACACCGCGAACAAAACAGAATCTCTCCCAAGCCAATGCCACTTGATAATTAATATTATGCCATAAATAAGCAAATACAGCTTGCTCCCAAATCCTATTCACATTAGACAATTCTTTAGCTTTATTCTGCAAATAATCTGTAACAGACTCTTCCGCTTCTTTAGTATCTGAGCAAATACCATACACGCTCAAAGCTAGAAAGAAAATATCTACAGGGTCAAAATTCAATTTATACTTCTGCAAGATGTTGTTAAACCCATTCATCCAATTAAGTGATTTTTCCATCATACATTTTCTATGCAATCTGTAATTTAAGTTTCACAGGTCTGGAATGATAAGTTTTGCCTGTTTCATCAAGCGCCTCTGCTCTTAATTCCACATTTCCACGCCATTTAGAGTCTAACTTAAACTCATGCTCAAATTCCAATATTGATTGTCTCTTTCTGCCTTCTAATACACGTGTTAAGCCGATATTCTTAATTATAATTTCTTTCTGATTTCCCTTACTGATGATATAACGCACTGCAGACAAGCGGTGTTTAAAATCAAAAGTATTATCAGAATTGCTAATTATAGAAGATTGCACATTTTGAATAGGCTTAACTAAACCGGTAATAGCAAATTTTCGACCAACAGAAATAATTTCATTCTCTTTGGGTGATAATATTGAAGTAGATTTTTTCAACTTGCTCGGTTCCAGCATATTATCATTACCATCACTATTAAGATCCAATCTAGTTAAAGCTAAAAATTCATCACGATTAAACTTTAAAATTTCAGCCGACTTAGCACCTTCTATCTGTGGCTCGCCATAACTATAATAATATGACGTAAATCTATCATTGTTTTCAATAATTCCTTGCTTTTGAGCTGTACCTATTTCCACCTGATAAGTTGCTGAAGTTTCAGAAATATTATAATCAAACAAATGGATATGATTGTTTTGATATTCAGTTAAGTCGTTCCAACGCCATTTCGGCAATATTTCTGCAAACAGAGAACTATTATGAAATTCTGAAAAATTATCAGCAGGATGCCAAAATCCCACTAAAGGATCCGAAAGAATTTTTATGCCATTTCTTTTCGCATATTTTTCAATTTGGCGGTAATGATTAGCCGGAGAAAAACGAAAACATGCAATGTCCTTGCTGACTCCAATTTTTATATTTTTTACGTTTTTTGCTACTTCTGAGCCATCTTTAAGCAGCTTAACCACAATCTTATACTCTCCTTCGGGAAGTATTTTCCAACTATTTCCCCGCTCAGAATTAAGATTTAGATCTCTATTATATGCTCCACCTGAAACTAAAACGGCAAAATGGTGTGTATCAAAGCAAATTTTACGCCAAGCATCTTTAAATGTATCCGGATTATTTCTGTCATATACTAAGTCCGGCATCAAAGAACTATATAACGGTCTGCGATCTGTTCCGGCATAATAGCTAAGAAATTTATAATTAACGTTCGTATTTTCCGGCTTATGAAATGAAGTTGACCTAAAGCTGCGTACAGCATCACCTTTTAACGTGAGTAAATCCACTGTTAAAGTTAAATTATCTTTAGTATTGACACCATATAAGTCTCCCAAAACATAAAAATCTTTACCGGGAGGTATAACACAAGCTTGTTCTTTTGAAGGAATAGAAATATTAATAGAATATTCCGCCGCAACTTGAACACTAAAAGCGGAGCAAAGGAAACCTATTAAAAAAAGTAAATAAACACCAACATTTAATTTTTTTCTCATAAATTAATCTCCAATCCCACCATTACATTATATTTTTGATTATAGCACAATTTAGTATTTATATTATATTTTCAGGTAAAATCTCACATCTTTTTTCTTTTTTTAAGCGCTTATTTTGTGCATAATGCATATTTTCAGACCGTATATAAATTTTAGTCTGAATAAAGCATAAATTATTTAAGAATTAAAATATTTTCGATAAATGAGTCAATCTGCAATCCTATATCCGGTTCGTCGGAAAAAGAGAAACCAAAGGGATTAAGAGCCACTTTCTCACCTATCCTATCTAATTATTACAAAACTCATAGAAAAGCCTGCGCTTTTGACCTTTATTTTGGTAGTATAGCACAAAAAAACGCCTCAGGAAAAGGACATTCCCGAGGCGCGGATAAAATTAATATGAACGCTAGTTAAAAATTACTTGCGCTTACTGCAAGCAGCAGCAGCCAAAGTCAAAAGCAAACCGAAGCCGCTGACAACACCGGCAACTTCACCGGTCTTGCCGACCTGACCTTGTTTCATAGTCGAAGCGGCACCGTTATTCTGCGGAGCTGTCGTCTTCACATAATAAGCTTTAACTGTAAAGGCCGGAGCAGCATCAATATTGTTAGCCCATTGTTCGGACTTCTGAGGCTGTTGGTTACGAGCATCGTTTGCTAAAGCATAATAACCGAGCAAATTCTGCGGCAAGTTGGAGCCTGCTTCTACCACCATACTCGGATTAGCTACCGTCAAAGCGGTGACGAAACCGTGGACGCTGATATAATTGCGGCTGACAGTTGTGCTGTAAACGCCTAAACGATTACCGTTAGCATCATAAGCTTCAACGTTAATAGCAATAACCTTGGAAACTGCCAAAACATTGATATTCCCCGCCTTAACTTCCAGTTTGCCGCCGACAAAAGGCATTGTCTGCCGTTCTGCCAAAACATAACCGTTCAATCCGCTCTTTGCCAGTAATTCCGCCGGTGTGTATACACCTTCTGTAATATTGAAGTTAGCTACATCCTGATTGCTGGCAATATCAACAACCTTCACTGTTGCCGTACCGGCCTTCTTATTAGTGCTTGCACCGTTTAAGGTTGCAGTCTGTCCTGCTTGCGGAGCGTTAAGATGTACTGCACCGTTGTTGGACGCTGCTTGTGGACAAATGCTTAACCAGGCAGTTAGCGCCATCGCCATGGTTGCTGTTAAAATACGTTTCATTTTACCTACCTCCAAAGATAAAGTTGCTTCAGAGAATATGTCCTGTCGGAGCAACTTAACTACAACTACAATATAACACGATTTTGCCCGAAATTTCGGGCTGTTCGCAAACTATAATATAAGCCTAATATTTCGCAGCATTTTGTCTCAATTATGCAAAATTCGGCGCTTTTTGTAATAGTGGTGTAATGAGGCAGGCGGCAACCGCTGACAGTTACAGCGCTGCACTTAAGCGAAAAAAGGCACCGCCTGAAGCAGTGCCCTTTTATCTACTTTAACGCCTTAGAGGCGGCTGTTATAGTTCAGCGAACTTCCTGTCTGTTCGACAATTAATGACGCTTTGTAGCAACTACTACACCGGCTAATGTCATCAAAGCACCGATACCTGTAGCAACTGTAGCAACTTCACCGGTCTTACCGACTTGGCCGTTCTTTGTGCCCTTAACAGGTTTACCGTTCTTGTCTGTGTACTTCTTGGCTGTAGCCTTTGTGTAAACAGCATAAATGTCAACAACACCGCCCTTGGTGTAATTACCGACATAAACGTGCTTAGCATTTGCGGGGCTCTCTGTATCCAATACGAAGTAACCGTTTACATCTACGCCCTTAACGCCGGCTGCATCAAATGTCAATTCCTTCGGAGCAACTTCCAAAGCTGTAACGAATTTTGCAACTGTCTTCTTTGTAACATCAAAAGCATGACCTAATGAACGACCTTCTTCATCCAAAGGATGGATTGTGTACTTGATCAAAGGTTGAACCTTAACCAGGACATTAGCATGTCTGTGATCCTTGATTTCGAAAACAGCTTCTGAACCCTCAGCAGCTACTAAGCCGTCCTTGGAGTTCTTCTCAGCGCCTGTCAATTCGATCAATTGTGCCGGTGTATATGTGCCTGCAGGTACTTCTACTGCATCAGCGTATACTTTGCCGGTTTCTTCATCTTTGATTGTTACATAACCGTAATCGTTAGCTTGTAACTTCTTCTTGGCATCTTCGAGAGCTTTTTTAGCTGTCTCAACTGCTTTTTCTAATTGACCAAGCTTCTCTAAAGTTGTAGTCTTGTCTTTCTTTGCAGTTTCGACTGCTTCTTCAGCTGTTTTTACAGCTTTCTCAGCGTCTTTTACTTTCTTTTGCAACGAAGCATAGTTGTTGGAATCTGCCTTCGGCAATACTGTCAAACCTAATGTCATTACAGTAGCCAAAGCCAATGTGATAATCTTCTTCATGGTTATTTCCTCCATTTAATTTATTGAGTACGGTGGTTGATGTGCCCGTCTCAGTACACGCATACTTTAGCACAGCTTCTTACCCCTGAAACAACTTTTCCCGCAACCTCACTTTTGTCTCACCTTAACTTCACATTGTTTTCACAGTTGTGCATATTCTATAGGTAATTAAATTATTCCGGTAAATAAGAAAACACCGCCTGAGGCGGTGTCTTCTCATCAACTCTTGTTTAACGCCTTAGAGGCGGCTGTTATAGTTCAGCGAACTTCCTGTCTGTTCGACAATTAATGACGCTTTGTAGCAACTACTACACCGGCTAATGTCATCAAAGCACCGATACCTGTAGCAACTGTAGCAACTTCACCTGTCTTACCGACTTGGCCGTTCTTTGTGCCCTTAACAGGTTTACCGTTCTTGTCTGTGTACTTCTTAGCTGTAGCTTGCTTGTAGTAAGCATAAACATCAACAACGCCGCCCTTGGTGTAGTTACCTACATAAACATGCTCATGGTTTCTTGCATCTTCTTCATCCAATACGAAGTAACCGTTTACATCTACGCCTTTAACGCCGGCTGCATCAAATGTCAATTCTTTCGGAGCGACACCATCTTTACCTGCAGCTGTAACGAACTCTGCAACTGTCTTCTTTGTAACATCAAAAGTATGACCTAATGAACGACCTTCTTTATCCAAAGGATGGATTGTGTACTTGATCAAAGGTTGTACCTTAACTGTAAAATAAGAATGTTCGTGATCCTTGATTACATAAACAGCTTTTGCTTCCTTACCAGCTACCAAACCGTCTTTGGAGTTCTTCTCAGCGCCTGTCAATTCGATCAATTGTGCCGGTGTATATGTGCCTGCAGGTACTTCTACTGCATCAGCGTATACTTTGCCGGTTTCTTCATCTTTGATTGTTACATAACCGTAATCGTTAGCTTGTAACTTCTTCTTGGCATCTTCGAGAGCTTTTTTAGCTGTCTCAACTGCTTTTTCTAATTGACCAAGCTTCTCTAAAGTTGTAGTCTTGTCTTTCTTTGCAGTTTCGACTGCTTCTTCAGCTGTTTTTACAGCTTTCTCAGCGTCTTTTACTTTCTTTTGCAACGAAGCATAGTTGTTGGAATCTGCCTTCGGCAATACTGTCAAACCTAATGTCATTACAGCAGCCAAAGCCAATGTGATAATTTTCTTCATGGTTATTTCCTCCATTTAATTTATTGAGTACGGTGGTTGATGTGCCCGCCTCAGTACACGCATACTTTAGCACAGCTTCTTACCCCTGAAACAACTTTTCCTGCAACCTCACTTTTGTCTCACCTTAACTTCACACCGTTTTCACATTTGTGCACATAAATCCCGTTTCCGTCACCTGTTTGAAATTTAGCTCCGCCGGCCGCCGGCTGCCGGAGAATCTGAAAGAGAAGCAAAAAGGCGCTCAGGATAATAAACCTGCGCTAAAGTCAAACCTTCAGGCGGCATCGTCATCCCCGCCCGTGTCCGCTCACCGGCAGCAAGCAAAGCCGCAACTTCCGCGACAGACAGCCGCCCGCGGCCGACATCCGTCAACGTCCCGACAATAATACGCACCATATTATAGAGAAAACCGTCACCGCTGATAACAAAACGCAAACATGGCAAATTAAAAGGCGCCGCCAACGTAAACTCCCGCAGCTGCAAACTCAACACCCGCCGTCTGTAATCCGTCACCTGCGCCTTCGCCGCACAAAAAGCCCGAAAATCATGCTCCCCGACCAACAGCGCCGCCGCTTCCTGCATCTTATTCACATCCAACTGATAATAGCAGCGACAGAGACTTGGGCGCAGCAAAGCCGGCACAAAACGCGCCAAAAGCAAATCATAATAATACGTCTTAGCCAAAGTTGAAAAGCGGGCATTAAAATCATGTTCAACCTCCACCGCCTCCAACACGGACACGGACGGCGGCAACAGCGCCTGACAGGCTAGAGGAAAAGCGGCAAGCGGAATTGCCGCATCCGTATAAAAATTCGCCACATAAGCCAAGGCACTAACCTTAGCATCCGTCCGGGAACAACCGTAAATTAAAATATCCTCCCCGCACAAACGACTTAAGCAGCGCTCCAAAACCTCCTGCACCGACAAAGCATTCTTCTGCCGCTGAAAACCGGCAAAATCCCGCCCGTCATACTGCAAAAGCAAAGCAATATTCCGCCGCCTGTGATAATCACGGAAATTACAATTAAAAACCGGCTGCGGCGCCGCTTGCAAAAAAGCTGCAAGCTCAGGTGTCTCAGCCGGCATAAATGCCGCTTTCACCGCATCATCCGCCAACAACACATTTCACCTCACAAATAAACTTGCCCGAGCAACAAAAGCACCAAAGCTCCGATCAACGAAGAAGCCAACAAATAATCCCGCGCCTGCAATTTGAACTGCTGCAAACGTGTCCGATGCTCCCCCCCGTGATAACAGCGAGCCTCCATACTCGTAGCCAAATCCAGCGCCCGATTGATCGCCGAAACGAACAACGGCACAAGAATAACCACCATACCTTTAGCCTTTTTAATAATACCGCCGGTATCAAAATCAGCCCCGCGCGCCAACTGCGCCTTCTCCAAAGTCTCCATCTCCTCGGCAATCGTCGGCACAAAACGCAACGCAATCGACAGCATCATAGCAATCTCGTGGCCGGGAAACCCGAATTTGGAAAAAGGCTTAAACAAATCTTCCAAAGCGGCGGCAATAACTAATGGCGAAGTTGTCAACGTCAAAAATAAAGTCGAAGTCAAAACCAGATAAACAATCCGCAGCAGCATCTTAACCGCCTGCAACAAATTTTCCTGATAAATCACAATAAAACGCCAACGCCACAAAACCGTCTCGCCCGTACCGATAAACAGATTCATCAGAAAAATAACGGCCGAAATAGCGACAATCTGCTTCAAACTTTGCCAAAAACAGCTCCAGGGCAACTTGGCACAGGCGAACAACGCCAACAAAATCAAAGCATATGCCGCCAGCGCCCACAAACTTTGCAGACAAAAAATCAAAATCATCAGCACGAAAGATGTGACAATTTTCAGCCGCGGATCAAAATTATGAATCAGCGAATCGGCTCGATAATATTTACCTAATGTTATACGCACTGTATCTTGCCTCTTTCCGTCGCAGCGCTACTCTCCTGCCGCTTTACTTGCTGCTTTACCTGCTGCGCCTCGGCAACTGACGGAGCAATTGTCGTAGCAACTGTCGCGGCAACAAAATCCAGAATAACCTGCAAAGTCTGCAACAAAGTCGGAGCATACGTCGGCAGCTGCCAACCCAAACGCGCCTGCAAAAGCTGCAGACACGCCGTAAACGTCGGCTGCTCCAAAGCATTGGCCGCCAACAAATCCCGATCCGGGAAAATCACCTCAGGTTCTGCCAACTTCACAACCTTACCATGCTGCAAAATTAAAACCCGATCGGCAAACTCCGCCACATCTTCCATATTATGCGACACAACCACAACGGTCTTGCCCAAACTTTGCAACAACTTAATATAATTGAACATCTCTTTCCGCCCCAAATCATCCAAACCGGCCGCCGGCTCATCCAAAACCAGAATCTCCGGCCACATAGCAATAATTCCGGCAAAGGCCACCTTGCGCATCTGACCGCCGGACAACTCGAAAGGCGATTTCTGCAAAACATCTTTGTCAAAGCCCAACATCGTTACTGCCAGATTGACCATATTATCCACCTGAGCGGGCGAATACGCCAATTTCGTCGGCCCGTAGGCAATATCTTTATAAACAGTCTCGGCAAAAAGCTGATGCTCGGGATATTGAAAGAGCAATGAGACCTTGCGCCGAATTGCCAGCAAATTACTTTTCACGGAAGCATCAAGCCCGTCAATAATTACTTCTCCCGGCTTATTCGCCAACAACGCATTAAGGTGCATAATCAAAGTCGATTTGCCCGAACCGGAATGGCCGACAATCGCCAACACCTCGCCCCGCTTGACCTCGAACGAAATATCGTCCAATACCGGCGGCGTGTTTTTCTCCTGCTCCTCATAGCGATAAGTAAGATGTTCGACTTTAATAATAGGCTCAGGCTCAGCTTGAGCGGATTGCACAGCCCCTACGGCGCCTGCAGCCGCAAAAACCTGCATCAAAGACTTAACCTTCGCCGCCAAACGAGCCGCAAGCTCCTGTTCATCCTGCGCCAACAACGCCATCTGCCCGCGCAAGCGCTGCATAAGAAGCGCTCCTTCACCTTTATCGGTCGCCGCCTGCAACAACGCCGCCGCACTTTGCAACAACGCCTTTTGCACCGTCGCCGGCAACAAATCCGGCAAAGTTAAAAGCTCTCGTCCCTGTACCGTCTCCAAAACTTTCAACAGCGCAATCTCCCCCGGCACGCTGAGCTTCAGCTCCCGAATCAAAGCCGCATCGTTAAAAAGATCCAACGGCGAATAATTCCGCACCAAATGTCCTTGCTGCAAAACCAGAACCTTATCGGCTGTCAAAATTTCATCCAGATGATGCGTCACATTAACAATCGTCAAACCCTTGGACAAACGTAACTGCCGAATAAAAGCCAAAAGTTCCCGCCGCATCGACGGATCCAACATACTTGTCGCCTCGTCCAGCACGACAGCTTGCGGCTCCATCACCAAAATACCGCCGACGGCCAATTTCTGCTTTTGACCGCCCGACAAATTGCTCGGCGCCGTATCTTTATAAGCCTCCATATGTAACAACTGCAGCACCCGCTTAATCCGCGCCGCAATCTCAAGCGGCGGAATCGCCAAATTTTCAGGCCCGAAAGCCATATCCTCCGTCACGGTAGTCCCGATAATCTGATTATCCGGATTTTGAAAAACCATCCCGACCAAACGTCTCAGCTCAAACAGCTGCGTATCATCCTGACTGTCAATCCCGAAGCTGCGTACCTTGCCGCTATCGGGCAACAGCAAAGCATTCAAATGGCGTGCCAAAGTCGACTTGCCCGAACCGTTACGCCCGATCAAAGCCGTATAAGAACCCGGCACTAAAGAAGCAGTAACATCAGCCAATGTCACCTGCCCCTCTTCATAACTGAAATTAACATGTTTCAGCTCAAAAGCAATATCCGACTGCACAATTCACTCTCCCGCTTCAGTTTTCATCGTATTTTAACACAGAAAAAAAGTCGCAACCGAAAAAATTGCGACTTTTCTCACTTTCTTCAAAGCTGATACAACTATTATGACTAGTTAAAGCTGCATTACACCAACTCAACTAAAGCCATCTCGGCTGCATCACCGCGGCGCACACCCAACTTGGTAATTCTTGTATAACCGCCCTTGCGATCAACATAGCGGGGAGCAACAACATCGAAAAGATGATTCAAAGTGTAAACCTTATTACCGTCCGCATCGTTCATGGATGTAACATGCAACATAGCCTTACGTCTGGCAGCCAAACGAGCCGGGCTGTCAACTTTGACAGTCTTAGTCGTCAATTCACGACTGACAACATCATACTCCACCGTCTTACCGTTACGCTCAACCTTCTTGCGCTCCAAAACTTTCTTACCCTTACCGTCCAACTTGGCATGAGAAGCGACAACCTCACGAGTTGTGAACTTATCATGTACCGGAATAGCAATAGTAATCAATTTCTCGGCAATCTTCTGTGCTTCTTTGGCACGCATATATGTAGTTTCAACTTTACCGTCAACTAGCAAACGGGTAACAATTCCGTTCAACATCGACAAACGATGACTAGTCAGGCGTCCTAATTTGCGATGACCTGGCATTTAACTTTCCTCCTATATTCGCTTATTCGTTCTCAGTCTCGCCTTTGGAGAGGGCAAAACCTAAATCTTTCATCTTCTGCATAACTTCTTCTAACGACTTTTTACCCAGATTGCGAACTTTCATCATCTCATCTTCGCTTCTAACTGCCAAATCGCCCAACGTATTAATATTGGCACGCTTCAAACAGTTATAAGTCCGGACGCTGAAATCCAAATCTTCAATAGCCGTATCGTAGACCTCGTTATATTCCGGACCGGCAACGGGCTTACCGCTCGGTTCGTTAATAACGATATTACCGCTCAAATCCTTGAACAGGCTCAACTGTTCAATCAGAATGGATGCCGCCATCGCCAAAGCCTTGTCAGCTTCGATCGTGCCGTCTGTCCAAACTTCCATCGTCAAACGGTCAAAGTCGGTTACCTGACCGACACGGGTATCTTCAACCGCATATTTCACTCGCTTAATCGGAGTAAAAATTGAATCGATGGCGATAACGCCGATCGGTTGATTAACCCATTTGTTCTGTTCAGCCGTATTATATCCGGTTCCGTTCGTAACGGTAAACTCGGCGAACAAGCGCTCGCTGCCGTTCATCGTACAAATCAAATGATCCGGATTCATAATCTCAACTTCTTCATCCGTCGTAATATCGCCGGCGTAAACATCGCCCTTGAAGCCTTCAGCTCGAGCCAAGTAAATTGTCTTCGGGGCATCAACGTGCATTCTGGTGCGAATTCCTTTTACATTCAGAATGATTTCGGTCATATCCTGAACGACACCCTTAACAGTGGAGAATTCGTGCAATACATTATCAACTCTTAAAGAAGTTACAGCTGATCCTGGTAAGGAAGATAACAAAACGCGTCTTAAAGAATTGCCTAAAGTCTGGCCGTATCCCCGCTCCAGCGGTTCAATCACAAAGCGACCATATGACTTGTCACTTGACAATTCCACAGTTTCAATATTGGGCCTATTAGTATCTAACATTCATTTCCTCCCATCACCAACGTAAATAAAGTTATCATCAAATAAAGTAATGATTAAACCCTACGTTTCTTCGGCGGACGGCAACCGTTATGAGGAATAGGTGTCACATCTTTAATCAAGCTGACTTCCAAACCGGCTGTTGCCAAAGCTCTGATGGCAGACTCCCGACCTGAACCGGGTCCCTTAATGTAAACTTCAACAGTTCTCATGCCGTTGTCTTTAGCCACTTTAGCAGCCTCTTCCGAAGCCATTTGAGCGGCGAACGGAGTTGACTTACGTGAACCGTGCATACCTTGAGCACCGGCGCTGGACCATGCTACTACATTGCCCTGCATGTCGGATACGGTGACGATTGTGTTATTAAAAGAGGAATGAATATGCACCTGACCGCGCTCTATATTCTTCTTAACCTTGCGCTTTACGCGCCGACTTTTAACGCTTGTTTTTGTTGCCATGGCAATTTACCTCCTTTACTTCTTCTTACCTGCAATCGTATGACTTGGGCCTTTGCGTGTTCTGGCATTGGTCTTGGTGCGTTGGCCGCGAACCGGCAAACCGGCTCTGTGACGACGACCGCGATAGCAGCCGATATCAGTCAAGCGCTTAATATTCATAGCCACCTCACGTCTCAAGTCACCTTCTACTTTGTATTCATTTTCCAAAATATCACGAATTTTAGAAATCTCAGCCTCGCCGAGATCTTTCATGCGTGTATCGGGATTAATTTCGCATTTGCTTAAAATTTCCTTCGAGCTTGTCAAGCCGATGCCATAGATATAAGTCAAGGCAATCTCGACACGCTTTTCGTTCGGCAGATCAACACCTGCTATACGAGCCATTCTACATACCTCCGAGTTAAAAATATTGTATCTATATAGAAGATGAGCAGTTATATGCCGCGCTCATCCATTATTCAAAATAAAGGGCACTCAGGCGCCCTTAATCAACCTTGACGTTGCTTGTGCTTCGGGTCGCTGCAAATAACCATAACACGGCCATGGCGGCGAATAATCTTGCACTTTTCACACATAGGTTTTACAGATGGTCTTACTTTCATTTGAGTCACCTCCATCATTGTCAAAGCAGCGCAAAAGTGCTTTTTTGACATATGCTCTAATATTTTAGCAGAAAAAAAGGCATTTGCAAGCGATATAACCCTATATCGAGGCTATTATCCGCTTGTGTTAACTTTTTATTAACACTTTTGCGTTTCGCTTGTAATTTGTTCCGCTCTTTGTTCTGCTCTTTTACGTCCGTTCACCAAAACTTATTTGTCACGCCAGGTAATTCTGCCCCGATCCAAATCATAAGGCGATAACTCCATTTTCACCTTATCACCTTTAAGAATCTTAATATAATTCTGGCGCAAGCGTCCCGATACGTGGGCCAAAACAATATGATCATTGGGTAATTTCACCTTGAATTCGGCATTCGGGAGAACTTCCTCCACCACGCCTTCAACTTCAATCACATCCGATTTAGACATATTATCTGCCACTCAAAATGTGTTGAAATATACTCAAACACATCGAGAAATTGAAGTCCTTGCGGATACTTCTTACTGCTTCAACGTGTATGCTTTGGCGATTGTAAACAATACGCTACTCACAAGTTCTTGTACACTCCACAGTCGTAAATTCCTGCGATAGCCCGCAGTACATACTTACGTTTGCTTTCATTATGCAACTTCGTAAGTTAAAGCAGCTCTTAGATTAAGAGTTGTATATTCTTTTGAGTGGACTCTCCTTTCTTTAATTTCTCATACTTGCGTGAGAGACATCTTTGTTCTCTGCGCAATTTCTTTTTCATTTTTTACTCTTGCCGACTTATTGATGTTTTATAAGTCTTACCATTAACAATGATTTTGATTACTTAAAGTTACCTCCTTTTTCTCAGTTTGCAGTTTCTATTCTCTGCAAATAAAATCACACAACAATAAATAGTATTCCTGCATCATCTGTTCCAGCTTATTAAGCGGTACAGCAATCTCCTGCAGATTCTTATGCTCCCGACAGGCGGTAGCGACACGAATTTTCGAAGTTATCATCATCAGGGCCAATATATCAGCTTTGCGGCTCAGATACTCCTGCTCTTTCTCTGTCAATCTTGCCCAAGCATCCGTACCTTTCGCCATCAGCAGTAGATAAGAAGCTTTCATACAATGATTGATATTTTTCGGATGTTCCTGCAAAATTGTCTGTTCGCTCGGAGCGATAAAGTAGCGATACTTCCTATATCCCGGCTCAGCCTCTGCCGGTTTCAGCTTCCGCTCGCGGCCTTTGTTCACTTTCAACAGTTGTTCCCGGATCAAAGTCTCCAAATACTTGCGGTCCTCGTCATTTATAATTTCCAGCAGCAAATCGCCTTTATCACTGCCGATCATCGACAAATAGAAACCTTCAAGCGTACAATATTCCGCCATATCGACTTCCACCGGGTTATCTGAGGCAATTACCTGCTCCTGATACCTATCGAGCATTCTTTTGTAACCGTTGCGCGAATAGACAACATAGTAGTTATGCTCCGCCCGCTCCAACTCTTCTTCCGTCGGCTCCTGACCGTCGGGACGGTTGATCAATCTGCGCAATTCAACGAAACGGACATTGCGCAAAATTTCAGCTTTTCTTTCCGGACTAAGTTCCTGCGTTAAATTTTCCATATCGGCACCCCGTATTTCGCTCGTTCTGCCGGCGTCAAAGTGAAAATAAAAACTCCCTGATCCGTCAAAGCGAACGTATTTTCATAATGGGATGATTTACGACCGTCGGCTGTAACAATCGTCCAATCATCATCCATAACTTCAATATAGCGTTTACCGGCGGTAAACATCGGTTCACAGCACAGAACCATCCCCGGCTCGAAGCGCAAACCGTGCCCCGCTTTACCGTAATTCAGAACGTTCGGGTCTTCGTGCATCTCCTGTCCGATTCCGTGACCGCACAATTCCTGCACCACACCGTAACCGTATTTTTCCGCTACTTTCTGCACTGCGTGGCCCAAATCTCCCAGGCGCTTGCCGACCTGAACTTCTTTTATACCGGCGAAAAAGCCTTCTTCCGCCGCCTCCATCAACTGTCTGTCGGCCGCTGTAATCTCGCCTACCGCATAAGTTCTGGCCGCATCGGCACAATAGCCGTCCAAAGTTGCCACCATATCCAACGTTACAAGATCGCCCTCTTTAATAAAATGCTCCGGGTGCGGAATACCGTGCACCACTTCATCATTCACCGAAACACAGATAGCTCCGGGGAAAGGCGGATCACCGTAACCCTTACAGGTCGGGATTGCTCCGTGCGCCAAAATAATTTTCTCGGCAAAATCGGCCAAATCCTGCGTGCTCCTTCCCGGCACAATATAGGCGGGAATTTGCTCGAAAATGTCGACCAAAACCTGCGAAGCTTCCCAAATCTTCTGCATTTCCCGTTTCGTCTTCAAAACCACACTCATACAATCGCGCTTCCACTATTTAATATTGCGCAGAATTGCAGCCAACTTGGCATACGATGAAGCGTAATCACCGCTATTGTCCAAATGCTGCACCAAACCCCGTTGCGTATAATAAGCAATCAAAGGCTCCGTCTGCTTATGATAGGTTGCCAAACGTTCACGCACCGTCTTCAGTTCATCATCCGCTCTTTGTACAACTTCACCCTGACAACTGTCACAAACGCCGTCACTTTGCGGTTTCTTACTCTGTACATGATAGCTTGTACCGCAATCGACACAAACTCGACGCCCGCTCAAGCGTTCGACAATTTGTTCTTCCGGCACATCAATTGCCAGCACGGCCGATAAAGACAGGCCCAATTCCGGCAACATCTTCGCCAAAGCCTCCGCCTGCTCCAACGTTCTGGGGAAACCGTCCAGCAAAAATCCCTGCTTGACATCATCCTGCTGCAATCTATCGGCAACCATATTAATAGTAACACTATCAGGAACAAGTTGCCCGGCATCAATATAACGTTTCGCTTCCAAACCCAGAACCGTCTGATTTTTAATGTTATAACGGAAAATATCACCCGTCGCAATATGCACCAAATGATAGTCCTTCACGATGGTTTCCGCCATTGTACCCTTACCGGAACCGGGGGCGCCTAATAAAATCAAATTCATGGTAACCTCCATAAAATAAAAGCAGAGTCATTTGCTCTGCTTTTGTCTATTACCCCCAAGGGTAATGAATTAATCTAAGAATGTCTTGAGCCGTCTGGACGACATCTGCGACTGAATCTGAGCCAAAGTATCCATGCACACGCCGACAATAATGATAATTGCCGTACCGCCGAACCATAAGCCGTTAGTCTTAGTTACCGCACCGATAATCATCGGGAAAACCGTAACAAACGAGAGGAACAGACCCTCGAACCAGTTCAAGCGATTAGCACAGGTCCGAATAAAATCGGTCGTCGGACGCCCCGGACGAATACCGGGAATAAAGCCGCCGTTCTTCTGCATATTATTGGAAATCTCGGTCGGATTATATTGAATGGAAGAATAGAAGAAGGTAAAGCCGACAATAAGTAACACATGGAAAACATACTGCACGGGATTGCGCTCCAAATTTCTGAACCACATCACAATCGGACTGTCCGAATTTATGAAAGCGAACGAGGTAATCATCGACGGAATCTGGATAATAGCCATAGCGAAGATGACCGGCAAAACGCTCGATTGATTGACACGAATCGGCAAATAAGTACTTTGACCGCCCATCATCTTACGCCCGATAACACGTTTGGCATATTGTACCGGAATACGACGCTCGGCAATGTTGATATAGGTGACTAAGGAAACCATCGCCAAAGCAACGGCAATCAGTATCACCACATAAACAGCAGCCATAATGAAGTTGGATTGCTCCGTCCAAATATTAAAGTACGCTGTACCGGATGTAATCATCTGCGGCAAACGGGCAATAATACCGGCAAAGATCAAGATGGAAATACCGTTACCGATACCGCGCAAATTAATCAATTCGCCGATCCACATAACCACGGCCGTACCGGCGGTAAACGTCCCGACAACAACCAGGCAGGTCAACCACTTAGGTACTGAACTGACAGCAACTTCACTTGTAGCATACCAGAAAGCGAAAGCTTGGAACAAACCCAGAATTACTGTAAAAATACGCACAATATTCTGAATTTTCTTACGTCCCGTTTCACCTTCCTGACTCATTCTTTCCAAAGCAGGAATAGCTACTGTCAACAATTGAATAATAATCGAGCTGTTGATATACGGTTGAATACCCATAGCGAAGATTGACACGGAAGTCAACGCACCGCCTGAGATTAAGTCCATCATGCTGCCTAAAGTACCGAAACGTTTAATAATTTCCGTAAAAGCAACGCGGTCAATACCGGGAACCGGAATTGAACCGCCGATGCGGAACAGGACAAGCATGAACATTGTGAACAACAGGCGCTTGTGCAAATCTTCATTGCGCCAGGCAGCCTTTAATGTTGCCAACATATCACCCATGTTATACCTCCTCAGCTGTGCCTCCGGCCTGTTCGATAGCCGCCTTAGCTGATGCAGTAAAACGATTTGCCTTAACTGTCAACTTTTTCTTTAATTCGCCGCCACCTAAAATAACTAAGCTTGTTACCGCCTTAGAGAATTTCACAATACCTAAGTCATGTACGGACTGCAAAGTAACTTCAGCGCCGTCTTCAAATGCATTCAAACGAGAAACTACAATTTCGACACTTTGAGGAACAAAATTATAATTATTGAAACCACGCTTGGACATACGTCTGAATAACGGTGTCTGACCACCTTCAAAGCCCCAACGAGTGCTGCCGCCGCTACGAGCCATCTGGCCTTTCTGACCGCGACCTGCAGTCTTACCGTTACCGGTGGAAATGCCGCGACCTTTGCGCCATGCTTTCTTGTTGGAACCGACTGAAGGCTTCAATTCATTTAATTTCATATCTTGCCTCCTCTTATGCTTTCTCAACTTTTACCAAGTGACGAACTTTCTGAATCATGCCGCGGATAGCTGCATTATCTTCCTGCTCAACAACTTGACTGATTTTTCTCAGGCCCAAGGCTTGAACTGTTAATTGATGCTTCTTCAAGGAATTACTTGTACCCTTGATTAAAGTAATCTTTAATTTTGCCATGAGTTAAGCCTCCCTTAATGAATCTCACTTACGGACTTGCCGCGTTTCTTCGCAATTTCTTCAGCCGAACGCATAGCTTTCAAAGCAACAATAGTAGCGTTGACCACATTGTTGGGATTGTTGGTGCCCAAGCATTTAGCTGTAACATCCTGTACGCCCGCCAATTCCAAAATAGCACGCACGGCACCGCCGGCGATAATACCGGTACCTTGAACGGCCGGTTTCAAAAGTACTTTGGCAGCTCCGAAATCACCGACATACTCATGCGGCAATGTCGTACCGTCCAAAGGTACAGCCATCAAATTGTGCTTAGCGCTCTCGACGCCTTTACGGATAGCATCGGGAACTTCGTGAGCTTTACCGCTACCGACACCGACGTTACCTTTACGATCGCCTACTACCACCAGGGCTGCGAAGCGGAAATTTCTACCGCCTTTAACAGTTTTAGAAACACGTCCAATGTGAATAACACGTTCTTCGAGCTCTAAACCATTTGGATCATTGTAATTATTATTCATGCAAAGCTCCTCCCTTAGAACTCTAATCCGGCTGCACGAGCAGCTTCAGCCAATGCTGCAACACGTCCATGATATACATAGCCGCCGCGATCAAAGACAACTTCCTTGACGCCCTTGGCCAATGCTTTTTCTGCCAGTTCGGTACCTACCGCCTTAGCAGCTTCCACATTGCTGCCGAGCTGTAAGTTCAATTTTTTGTCCAAGCTGCCGGCTGCACATAATGTGACTTTGTTGACATCATCAATGATCTGGGCATAGATTTGCTTGTTACTGCGGAAGACACAAAGTCTGGGGCATGCAGGTGTACCGCTGATTTTTTTGCGAATTCTGGCATGCTTGCGTAAACGAATGACTTCTCTTGAAGTTTTAGTAATCATAATTTCACCTTGTCTCCCTTCACTTATTTCTTAGCGCCCGTCTTGCCTTCCTTCAGATGCAATACTTCATCCAGGTACTTAACGCCCTTGCCATGATATGCATCCGGTACACGGAAGCCACGAATGTTCGCTGCAACTTCACCGACGAGTTGCTTATTGGCACCCTTAACAATAATCTTATTGTTGTTAGGTACTTCAATCTTGATACCCTCGGGTGCGACATACTCAACAGGATGAGAATAACCTAAGTTCAAGACTAATTTGGAACCGGATAATTGAGCACGATAACCTGTGCCCTTAACTTCCAATTCCTTAACATAACCATGAGTTACGCCTGTTACCATGTTCTGAATCAAAGCACGAGTCAAACCGTGGAGTGCGCGTTCTTCTTTAGTTTCACCGTTTCTTGTAACGATAACTTCATTATCCTTAACCGCAACATTGATCAACGGATGGATTTTTTCTGTCAAAGTCTCCTTGCCGCCTTTAACAGTGACAAGGTGCGGTTCAACAGTTACTGTTACTCCTGCAGGAATAACGATTGGTTTTTTACCAATTCTGGACATTGTTTTTCCTCCTACCCTTAAAATTACGAAGCTGACGCTTCCTTTCAGAGTGTTCTAATTATTTTACCAGACATAAGCCATGACTTCACCGCCGATGTGCTTGGCACGAGCTTGTGCTGCAGTCATGATGCCCTGAGATGTTGAAACGATGGCAATACCCAAACCGCCTAAAACGCGCGGTAATTCTTCGCTGTTGGCATAAACTTTCAAACCCGGACGGCTGATACGCTTGATACCGGCGATAACAGGGGATTTTTCCTGATACTTCAAGGTTAAACGTAAAGTACCCTGAACATCCTCATTCAAAACCTCAACTTTTTTGATGTAACCTTCATCGAGCAAAATGTTGGCAATCGCTTGCTTTACGCGAGAAGCGGGAACATCAACAGTTTCCTTATGCGCTGATGAAGCATTACGAATTCTTGTAAGCATATCAGCAATACTATCTGTAACTACCATTGTTATTCTTCCTTTCTCTTACCAGCTGGCTTTGTTAACGCCGGGGATTTCGCCCTTGTAAGCCAACACACGGAAGCACAAACGACAAATGCCGTATTTACGAATGAAAGCATGCGGACGACCGCACAACAAACAACGGTTGTGATTGCGTGTTGAAAACTTTTGCTCACTTTGCGATTTGATAATTTGTGATTTCTTAGCCATTTAATTAAGCCTCCTGACGTGTGAAAGGCATACCGAAGAGACGTAACAGTTCACGGGCCTCTTCATCAGTATTCGCAGTTGTGACGAAGATGATATCCATACCGCGGATTTTATCAATCTTGTCGTAATCAATTTCCGGGAAAATCAATTGTTCCTTCATACCGACAGCATAATTGCCACGGCCATCGAAAGAATTGGGATTCATACCGCGGAAGTCACGGACACGGGGAATAGCCAAGTTAATGAAGCGATCCATGAATTCATACATTCTGTCGCCTCTCAAGGTAACCTTCGTACCGACGTTCATACCTTCACGCAAATGGAAGTTAGCGATGGACTTTTTAGCTTTGGTAATAACAGCCTTCTGACCTGTAATAACGGACAAATCGTTTGCCGCATTCTCACAGCCCTTGCTGTTTTCACGTTCGCTGACACCTACGTTAATAACAATTTTTTCCAACTTAGGGATTTGCATAACGCTCTTGTATTGAAATTTCTCTTTCATTGCCGGAGCAACGGTTTTCAGATAAAAATCTTTTAATCTAGCCATGTTTACCCCCTATCAGCGCTTATTGGTCAAGGTGTCGATCACTTCACCGGAACGCTTGCTGATACGCACGCGATCACCGTTTTCAAGTGTCTTCACGCCGACTTTGGTCGGTTGTTTGGTTTTCTCATCGACGAGCATAACATTGGAAATATGGATAGGTCCTTCCATATGAGCAATTTCACCCTGTTGATAAGAATTACCGGGTTTACGATGTTTTGTGACCATGTTTACGCCTTCGACGACAACTTGTTCCTTTTCAGGAATAACACGCAGAACCTTGCCTGTCATCGCACGATCTTTACCGGTAAGTACGTAAACTGTATCACCTGTTTTAATACGAAAATGTGCCATGCGTTCCTCCTAAAGTACTTCCGGTGCCAATGAGAGAATACGCATAAAGTTATGGTCTCTCAATTCACGGGCGATCGGTCCGAAAATACGGGTACCAACCGGGTTTTTATCATCTTTGATAATTACGGCTGCGTTCTCGTCAAATTTGATATAGGAACCGTCAGCACGTCTGACACCACGTTTGGTGCGGACGATAACGGCCTTAACTACTTGACCCTTACTGACTGTGCCGCCGGGAGCAGCTTCTCTGACGGAGCAAACGATTACATCGCCGATATTGGCGAATTTACGCCACGAGCCGCCTAAAACCTTAATGCACATTAATTCCTTAGCGCCGGTATTATCAGCTGCACGAAGCAAAGATTGGACTTGAATCATTTCTTACCTCCGATAGCTTATTTAGCTCTTTCCACAATTTTAACTAAACGCCAGCGTTTGTCCTTACTCAAAGGACGAGTTTCCATAACTTGGACTCTGTCGCCTTCGTTGCAGGTATTCTCGGCATCATGTGCCTTGAGGCGGATAGTTTTACGAATATACTTCTTATACAAAGGGTGTTTTACCAAGTCGGCAACTTCAACCACAATTGTTTTGTCCATCTTATTAGAAACAACCAAACCGGTACGGACTTTGCGTAAGTTTCTCTCGTTATTGTTTTCCATACATTAGTCCTCCTTATGCTTGTTCTTTCAGTTCACGTTGACGGATAACCGTTTTAACTCGTGCAATATCACGCTTAACTTCACGCAATCTTGCGGTGTTGGTTAATTGATGAGTCGCACTTTGGAAACGGAGCTTGAAAAGTTCTTCTTTCAAAGCTGCCAACTCTTCCTTCAGCTCAACATCCGTCTTTTCGATTAGAGTATTCATTTTCATTATTCTTGAACCTCCTGTTGACTACGAGCAATGATCTTCGTCTTGCAGGGCAATTTATGTTGGGCTAAGCGCAAAGCTTCACGAGCCTGCTCTTCTGTTGCACCGGCAACTTCAAACAAAACACGGCCGGGTTTAACAACGGCAACCCAGAATTCCGGAGCACCTTTACCGGAACCCATGCGGACTTCGGCGGGTTTCTTAGTAACGGGCTTGTCGGGGAAAACTTTAATCCAAACTTTACCGCCACGCTTCAAGAAACGGTTAATGGCAATACGGGCAGCCTCAATTTGATTACCCTTCATCCAGCACGGTTCAACGGCTTGAATACCGAAATCACCATAAGCCAGAGTATTACCTCTGGAAGCTTTACCTGTCATACGGCCGCGATGAACGCGTCTGTACTTGGCTCTTTTTGGCATTAACATTAGGCTTTGCCTCCTTCTGTTGCATTAGCTGAATTATTCTTATGTGCGAAAACTTCGCCCTTGTAAATCCAGACCTTAACACCGATCTGGCCATATGTTGTCAAGGCTTCAGCAAACCCGTAATCAATATCGGCTCTCAAAGTCTGCAGCGGAATGGAACCTTCATGATAGTGCTCGGAACGGGCAATATCGGCACCGCCCAAACGGCCGCTGACTTTAGTCTTGATACCCTTGGCGCCGTTCTTCAAAGCTCTTGAGATACATTGTTTCATCGCCCGACGGAAAGAAATACGTCTCTCCAGCTGATTGGCAATGTTCTCGGCTACTAATTGAGCGTCGGTATCCGGGGACTTAACTTCATTAACATTGACGAAGAAGTTCTTCTTGAATTCTTTTTGCAGATCCTTCTTCAATTGTTCGATACCGGCACCTTGACGGCCGATAACCATACCCGGCTTAGCTGTATAAATCGTGATAATAGTCTTATCGCTGCCCTTACGCTCAATATCAACATGAGACACGCCGCTAGCGAAAGCATATTTTTTCACGAAGCTTCTTAACTTCTTATCTTCGACCAGATATTTGCTGAAATCTTTTTTGTCAGCATACCATCTGGTGCTCCAGTCTTTAATTACACCAACACGTATACCATGCGGATTAACTTTCTGACCCATAGCTTCCTCCTTATGCTTTCTCTTTCAAAACGACTGTAATATGGCTGGAACGCTTCATAATGCTGAAAGCGCTGCCGCGGGAACGCGGCTGATAGCGTTTCATGAGAGCACCGGGATTGGCATAAGCTTCATGCAAATACAACTTATCACGGTCAAGTGAATTATTGTTAACGGCATTGGCAGCTGCCGACTCCAACAGTTTAATCAAAACTTCGGACGCCGCTTTCGGTGTAAATTTCAAAATTGCTAAAGCCTCTCTGAGCGACTTTCTGCGGATTAACTTCAAAACGATGTTAACCTTGCTGGGAGAAATACGGATGCTCTTGGCTGTTGCAACACCCTGATCTTTGCCGACACCGAGAACTTTACGCTCTTTCTTGGTCAGCAATTGGGGTCTCTTTGAACGTTTATGAGGAGCTGAAACGGTGCTCAAAATTTGTTCACGATTATTGAGCATGTACTCCTTACTCATAACTTTCTTTTCCACAATCTTTCTCCTTCCTCTTAACGCGTTGTCTTCTCGGAACCGGCATGGCCGCGGTAAGTACGTGTAGGAGCAAATTCTCCCAATTTATGACCGACCATTTCTTCCGTAATGTATACGGGAACGTGTTTCCGGCCGTCGTGTACCGCAATCGTGTGACCGACCATTTCAGGGAAGATGGTTGAGGTTCGGGACCAGGTCTTAATTACTTTTTTGTCATTGGCGGCATTCATAGCTGTGATTTTCTTCATCAAAGATTCAGCTACAAAGTAACCTTTTTTTGTTGAACGACTCATTTCCTCGGCCTCCCTTAGTCTTTACAACGCTTAATAATAAAGCGATTTGATTTCTTATTGTGCTTACGTGTCTTGTAACCCAATGTCGGTTTACCCCAAGGTGTTACAGGCGACGGCAAACCGATCGGAGATTTACCTTCACCACCGCCGTGCGGGTGGTCGTTCGGGTTCATAACAACACCTCTGACGTGCGGGCGACGACCCAAATGACGGGTCTTACCGGCTTTACCGATTTTGACGTTTTCGTGTTCCGCGTTGCTGACAACACCGACTGTTGCTCGACAATTCAAGGGAATTTGTCTCATTTCACCGGAAGGCAGACGCAAAACTGCGTATCCGTCTTCTTTAGCCAACAATTGAGCTGAAGCACCGGCTGTACGAACCATTTGTGCGCCTTTGCCCGGTTTCATTTCAATGTTGTGAATAACTGTACCGACGGGAATATTGTTCATCGGTAAGCTGTTGCCGACTTTAATATCGGCTTCTACGCCACTGACTACAGTGTCACCGACTTTTAAGCCGGCAGGTGCCAAAATGTAGCTCTTGGCGCCATCTGCGTAATGCAATAGAGCAATGTGAGCTGTGCGACCCGGATCGTACTCCAAAGCTTCAACTCTTGCCGGAACAACGTCTTTGCTGCGCTTCCAGTCAATAATACGGATCTTACTCTTGTTGCCGCCGCCATGATGACGAACGGTGATACGACCGTATGAGTTACGACCGGCTTGATGGCTCTTGCTGCGCAAAAGCGACTTTTCCGGCTCCTTCTTTGTCAGACCTGAGAAATCAGCTACCGTCATATTACGAACAGCTGGAGAAGTAGGTCTATAACTTTTTACTGGCATATTAATACACTCCTGTTCCTAACGGTTACTGTTGATTAAAACCGAATTCTTCAATGGTTGTTTTATATTTCTTGTCGCCTGCAACTGCCTGTCCGCCCTTAGCGAGGTAAGCCGGTTGCTTAGGTTCAAGATTAATTCTGACAATTGCTTTCTTCCAAGCAGCTGTCTTTCCCTGATGGACGCCGACACGTTTTGCTTTACCACGTTTGTTCATTGTGCAAACATCAAGTACCTGAACTTGGAAAAGCTTCTCAACCGCGTCTTTGATCTCCGTTTTGTTGGCATCAACCGCTACTTCAAAGGTATAACGGCCAACTGCCATTTCACTGCTTGAATGTTCAGTGATAATCGGTTTCAAGATTACATCATGAGCAGTTTTCATTACGCATATACCTCCTGAATTTTCAAGGCAGCTTCCTTAGTCAAAACCAGAACGTCTTTGCTCAATACATCATAAACATTCAAAGTATTGACACGTGTGGTTGCAACTTGCGGTAAGTTGCGGGCGGAATATTGCAAATTCTTATTATCGCCGGCTTCAACAATCAAAGAGCTTGTCTGATCCAACTTCAAAGCTTTCAAAACAGCCAGGAAAGACTTGGTCTTAATTTCCGGCAATTGCAAATCTTCAACGACTTTAATGTTGGAAGCTGTCAACTTGCTTGAGAAAGCGCTCTTCAAAGCCAGACGGCGCTGTTTCTTGGGAACTGTGAAAGAATAGTCGCGCGGTTTCGGTCCGAAGATAATTCCGCCGCCTACCCATTGTGCTGCTCTGATAGAGCCCTGACGAGCACGACCTGTGCCCTTTTGACGCCACGGCTTACGACCGCCGCCTCTAACTTCAGTGCGGGTTCTGGTGGAGCTTGTTCCCTGACGTTTGTTAGCTAATTGTTGTTTGACCACCTGATGCAGAACACTTTCATTCGGTTCGATTGCAAAAACAGCGTCACTCAACTCAATTTGGCCGACTACTTCACCCAACTTGTTGTATACATCTAATTTAGCCATTCTTCAGTTCCTCCTACGCCTGCTTGCCGCCCTTGACAGCAGCACGAATTTCCAGCCAGCCGCCGCGAGGACCGGGCACTGCGCCTTTGACAGCCAAAATATTACGTTCGCCGTCAACCAGCACAACTTCCAAGTTCTGAACTGTTACATTGCGGGCACCCATATGACCGGGCATCTTCTTGCCTTTACGAACACGTGCAGGATAAGCTGATGCACCCAACGAACCGACACGACGATGGTACTTGGAGCCGTGAGCTTCTTTACCGCCCTTTTGGCCGTGACGCTTAATGTTACCGGCAAAACCTTTACCTTTGGAAACACCGCTGACATCAACCAACATTCCCAAATTCATGTTGTCGGAAACGCTGATTACCTGACCCAGTTCAAACTCGTCGGTAGATTCCATCGGGCATTCTGCCAACAGTTTCAACGGCTCGGACTCAATCTTGTCGAACTGTCCCTTGTCCGGCTTGTTAACCTGATGGACGTTAGCCTCCAGGAAACCGAACTTAACAGCTGTGTAACCGTCAACTTCTTCACTCTTCTTCTGTACAACCTTGATCGGGCCGCACTCAATGACAGTTACCGGAACGGCTTTGCCATCTTCATTGAAAAGCTGGGTCATACCGGCTTTTCTTCCAAGCATATAAGCTTTCATTCTTTCTATACCTCCTGGTTATTGGTTCGAATAATCGAACTTGACCAAAGCTCGTTAGAGCTTGATTTCAATATTAACGCCTGCGGGCATATCCAAACTCATCAATGCCTCTACAGTCTTCTGATTCGGTGCGAAAATGTCGATCAAACGCTTATGCGTGCGTGATTCGAACTGTTCGCGGGAGTCCTTGTGCTTAAACGGGGAACGCAAAATTGTCACAATCTCCTTGCGTGTCGGCAACGGTACGGGGCCTGAAACGCTTGCACCGGTTCTCTCAACCGTCTCAATAATACGTTTTACGGACAAATCAAGAATCTCATGATCAAATGCCTTCAAACGAATTCTGATTTTTTGACTTTTAGCCATTTTCTTTCTCCTTTGCTGCTTTCGTTCTTCATTCTTGCCGGGTGTTTAATCTCAACCTATAACAAAACCCAGTTCACATGACTTGTGTCTGGGTTCAGTCACAGTCGCTTCCGTCAATCGCTGTTACAGCTCGGTCAACTACTGTTGCCGCGGAAGTCTGTTTCGACATTATACCCTGCTCAAACTAAAGTTCGTCGTCGGACTTAAAAGTCCGGCTGCATCCGTTCAAGTTCCCTAAGTCGTTGCAGTATTAACGCTTAGCCATCTCGAACATCATCTGCTGTATGTAAAAACATACTCGAATATTATAGTTTTTTTGCCATAACTGCGCAAGGTGATTTGTCCGTAAAAGGCGATTTCACCCCGCAAATTTGTAAATATTCAGTTAATTTTGCCGTGTCGGGCTTTCACCGCTGTGTTTTACTTGGATTTTTCCGACTTTCCGGCATCCGTTGTTGCCTCCGTCCCCGGTTTTACCGGCTGTTCCGCCGCCTTCTGTTCCACCGGTTTCTGTTCCGCCGCCTGCAAAAGTTCTTGCAAATCCGCCGCCGTGAAGGTGTATTGCCGGTGACAATATTCGCAGGCCAGAGTCAAATGTTCTTTTTTCGCCAAATCCTGCAAGTCCCGCCTATTCAAAGCCGCCAGAGCCGCCTTCATCTTGGCGACGCTGCAGGAACAGCTCAAAGATATCGGCAGACAGGCTAAGTATTTAATCGCCGGATCCATGACCAGCATATCCAAAACCTGTGCCGGATCGAATTTATTCTCATAGAACCAGCTGACTGCCGGCATATTGTTAATTCTCTGTTCCAAGTAATTCAGAGTCTGCTCCGTCGCTGCCGGCAAAGCTTCCAAAAGAAAGCCCCAGGCGAAAGTTATGCCGTTTTTATCCATACCGACTTGCAAAATCAGGCAGCTGCGACGCTGTTCGCTCTTGGCCAAATAATAAGCTAAAGTCTGGGTTAAGCCCTGCTGCTGCCAGGGAATACGACTGACAAAAGGCTCATCCGCCCCGAAACTGCGCAAAACCGCCAGTCTGCCCGTGCCGATATTGGCGTTAATGTCCAATTGTTTGGCGGCATTCAGGTGCACTTCAGGATGCGGCGATGACGTTTTGGCCCGTAAAGTCATGTTTTGCCGGCATTCAACTACGACTTTTCCCAGATCACCGTCCGCCTGCAAAATCAAAGACAGCCAGGCATCTTTATCCTTCAAATCGCCGGCCAGAATCATGCCGGTCAACGCCAGTTCACCCATAGCTACGCAGGCTGCCGGACTTAAGTCGTGCAGGTCACGCAGAGATTTCATCGAAGTGGTCAAATCGACGGCAATCAGACGCAGCTGACCGTTACAAGCTTCAGCGAAAATAGCATGGTCGCCTTTCTGATGAATATCCTGTTGATCACGTATATCATTAAATGTATTTTTTTCTTCCGTCATTTTTACACTTTCCTTCATTTTAACTTTTTCGGCGGCATTCCCGCCTTTGCAGCTGCAACTGAAAAACCGGCCCACCGACATGCAGCCGACGACCCGGTCTTCCTGTATTTCTCTATCAACTGACGTAACCCAAAGGATTCTGCAGTTCGCCGTTTACCTGCACTTCAAAATGCAAGTGCGGACCGGTCGAATTGCCCGTAGAACCGCAAAGTCCGATAACTTGTCCGGCCTGTACCTGCTGCCCGGCCGAAACCAGCACGCTCTTCATGTGGCCGTATAAAGTGCACAATCCGCCGCCGTGGTCAATTACTACATAGTTACCGTACGAACCGCCGGAATAATTCTGGCCTTCAAAAGGATTGTACGCCTTGACTACCGTGCCGCCGCGCGCCGCCACAATTTTAGAACCGAAAGCTCCCTGAAAGTCAACGCCGCGATGGAAAGACGAATTGCCCAGCACATTATCACCGTAACCGAAGGGGCAGGTAATCGTATGACTGTAAGTGTTCGGGAAAACCCAACCGCCGCCACCGACTGCCGGAGCGGCCCCGCCGATAATACCGCCTTGCGGAGGGGTGGGCGCATTTTTGAAATTGCCGGAATTGACCTGATTCTTAGCGAAGGCCTGTTGTTGCATTTTCAGCAAAGCTTCCGCCTGTGCTTTACGCTGCTGCCCGATTTGCTTCAGTTGCGCATCAAAGCTCGCATTGGCAGCTTCCAATGATTTGATCGAACCCTGAGCTTGCGCCAGTTTATTCTGCTGTTCCAATAAGTTTTCTTCCTGCAGACTGATATCATTCCGCAAGTTTTCCAGCTGTTTCTTCGCATTCTTCAGCAACTTGTCCGCCTGATCCTGGACATTTTTGGCATTATCCTGATTGCGTTTGGCATATTCCATACTGGATTCCAGACTGTCGAGCGCCTGTTTATCGTTGTCGGCGATAATCTGGCTTAACTCATAACGAGTATGCAGAGATTCCAAGTTTTTAGAACTTATCAAAATATTAATCCAGCTGTTGTCATTACGCGTTTCAAAAATCGCTACCAGGCGTTCCTCGTACAGCTTCTGCTGCCGTTCCATCTCACTTACGGCTTTCTCGTAAACTTCCTGCGCCTGTGTCAGCTCCTGCAAAGCTTTATCGAAAGTTCCCTGCAAATATTCCACTTCACCTTCCGTGGCTTTGCCCTTCTCTTTCAACTCTTCGACTTCTTTCTTCAAAGATTCAAAACTTTTCGTTTGGCTGCTGACTCTTTGCTTTGCCAGTTGCAAATTACGTAAAGCCTGCTGCTTACTTTGCTTAATTTTGTTTTCTTTCGCCGTCAAATCATCCGCTGCCCGGCTGACTTTACAAGGCCAACTTGTTGCCAAGGCTACCAGTAAAGCTAAAACCGCCGCCGTCAGACGACTCTTACTTTTCTTCATTTTTCACTCCTTCTTACACCCGAACATAACGTTTCACAGAAACGGCACTGCCGACGGCCCCGATTAACACGCCGAAAAGCAGGCATATCAAGGCTGCCGGCCAAAAAGCCGCGCCTATCTGTACTAAGGCATAATACGAATTTACATCTACACCGTTCATCAGTTTATGATACACCCCGGTATAGATAAAATACACAAATATGCTGCTGATAAAAGATCCCAGGCAGCCGACAATCGCCCCTTCAAAAACATAAGGGATTCTGATATAAAGGTTGGTGGCACCGATATACTTCATAATCTGAATTTCTTCCCGCCGAGCCAGAACTGAAACACGTACCATGTTGGAAATAATAAACATAGCAATCAAAGCCAGCGCGACAAAAGCGACAATGAAGGCGATATTCACACTTCTCTGAGCTTTGGCGAAGAAATTAAGCAGTTCGCCGGCATAGCGCACATCCCGCACACCTTGTTGCGAGCTGATTTCTACCCGAAAATTATCCAACAACGACGGATCTTTAAGTTTGACGCTGAAACTGTAAGGCAGTCTGTCGGCTTTCAAACGATCCAGAGCTCCGGCTTTGTCACCCAAAGTTTTCTTGAAAATTTCCAAATTCTGGGAAGGAGAACGCATCTGCGAACTTTGAACGTTCGGAGAATTTTGCAAACGTTGCTGAATGCCCTGCAGCTCCGCCTCCGTGATGTCGTAGTCGGCATAAATCTCGACTGTCGGCTGTTGACCGGCGCGATAAAGGATTTGCGTTATATTCATGGAAAATATCGTAAATATGCCTAAAATCAAGAGCATCAGCGCCACGGTCGTGATGGAAGCGATGGTGACCAACGGATGGCGGATACTGTTCTTGATACTCTCCTTAAATAAATTTCCTACTGTGTTAATCCTCATAATCCTACCTATTCAAATACAACTGAACCGGCTACAAGGCTGCTACCGGTCTAATTATGCTTGCACAAGCTGCGATTAAAGTCAAATAAACGCAAAGACTGCAAGCTGATTTTGTGCAAAAAGTAAAAGAGCGCTCCGGCTGTTTCAGAAGCGTCTTTTGCCCCAACGCTCGATTCTTTCGGCACTGAGGTTACTGGGTGAATTTTCGGCTTTGGCTGCAGCTTCCGCCTGTTCTTCATATTTTACTTCATCTTTGTACAAAGTTTGTTTCACTGATTGCAACCAGTTACGGTGTTCCGCCGGCGTTTCTTTACCGGCCTCATTCGCCTGCCGGCGATATGTTTCTTCTTCGAATTCCGTACGTTGAGTCCAAGTTGCCGGAACATTCTGCGCCGTTTGTTCGACCCGGTTGAAAGGTTTCAGGGACGGGACTGCAATTTCCGGTCTTCTTAAACCGGCGCTCTCCTGCTGTTTTTCGTCCGTGCCGTTATTAGTCGGCTTAAAAGTTATTTCAGGTTCGCTCATAATTCCGGCTGCCGAATTTGCTGATTTCAGAGTTTCGGTAGCGGCTGTTGCGCCAGCAGGCTGCGAGCTTGCAGTATCAATCCGATTGATATGCAAACGCTCCGGCTTGTTTTCCGACACTGTCGCTTCTGGGGCCGATGCCGGCTGTTTATGGACAGAATCTGTCGCTTGCAGGGCCGGTGTTGCCGCTTGTGCCAGCGATGTTGACGGCACGTTGTTGAAGCGGGCGGCAGAATTTTCCGTTGCGGCAGCAGGCGACTGCAAGTCTACGGTACTTTCTGAAGTTACAGTGCTTGCCGCGTCGTCGCTCGAAATTGCAGCTCTTGCGGCAAACGGGCGGACAGGTGCAGAAGCAGCTGCCGTTTGCTGTTCAGCGTTCAAATTGCTCGTCATAGACTGCTTATTAGTCGGCGTCTCTACCGGCGCCGGCGGCTGTAAGTTCGGCGTTGCAGTCAAGCCGTCAGGCAGCGTATATTGGCCGTCCTGCTGTTCATAAAAGCCGCCGTTGGCATCGTCACGAATCTTCATACCGTCATTAATTAAAATAACCCGTTTCTTCATCCGATTGACCAACTCTTTATCGTGCGAACAGACAAGAACGGTCGTCCCGTTTTTGTTGATCTCCGCCAACAAAGCCATAATACTTTCAGAGTTGGCCGGATCCAAGTTACCTGTAGGCTCATCCGCCAGAATCATCATCGGCTTGTTAACCATCGCCCGAGCGATAGCCACGCGTTGCTGTTCGCCGCCGGACAACTCGTAAGGATAGGCATTTTGCCGATTGCGCAAACCGACAATCGACAGAACCATCGGCACCTGGTGCAAAATAGCCCTTTTACCGGCCCCGACAATTTCCATAGCATAACTGACATTTTCAAAAACGGTTTTGGACGGGATCAAACGGAAGTCCTGGAAAACCATGCCGATATTCCGGCGTAAATAAGGAATTTGTTTTTTCTTAATCGTATTTAAGCTGAAACCGTTAACTATAATCTCACCTTTCAGCGGTCGCTCTTCACAAGTTAAAAGCTTAATAATGGTTGATTTACCGGAACCGCTGGAACCGATTATAAAAACGAACTCGCCGCGTTCAACTTTGAAGCTGACATTTTTCAGTGCTAAATCTTCACTTAATTGATAAGCCATACTGACGTGATCAAATTCTATCATGCTTACCTCCTGTATTAATACTCGAATCTCAAAGTATATTGTGGCACAAACGGCCGGCGCTAATTGGACAAAAACGCAACATTTAAAAGACATTTTGCATTTCTCTAATTTTAGACCGTAAAATGCCGCTTGGCAAAAAAAGCCCGTCAAGTCGTTGACGGGCGGACATGAGAATGGAGTTTTCCCACGAATATTATGACATTGTAACTTTTTATTCCCGATTCAAATCTTCCGGCGTCGTGAAACTTTGGCGCTCCTGATATTCCAAATACAGGCGTACCATACTGGCCAGCTTGAACAGAACGGCGTCGTCAAATTTCCGCAAATCCAAGCGGGTGAGTTTCTGCACTTTATCCAGACGATAAACTAAAGTATTGCGATGGACGAAAAGCTGCCTTGAAGTTTCGGAACCGTTCAGGTTGTTTTCAAAGAATTTGTCAATTGTCAGCAAAGTTTCGTTATCTAACTGAAAATAGGAGTTGTCCGGAAAAACCTCATCCAGAAACATCTTGCACAGAGTCGGCGATAACTGGTAAATCAAGCGTCCCAAACCTAATTGCTCGTACTTCATAATATCGCTTTCGGGCGAAAATATCCGACCGATAACCAAAGCCAAAGTTGCTTCCCGATAGGACTTGGCCACATCTTTCAAAGTCTCAATCACCAAGCCGACACCGATATGGAAAGTTGTCATTAATTCACTTTTCAAAGTACCGAGGACGCTCTCAGCCACAGAATCGCTGGTCACGTTGACGGAAAAGTTGCCGTCCTGATCCCGCTGCAGATCTTTTAAGAGGACAATATTCTCCTGATCGAGGGGTAAAATGAAATCCTGTTGGCGGTTGGGGAACATATTGCGCAAAATATCGACGACACTTTGGCAATCATTCTCTTTGACACAAATTAAAAAGGCGCAGCGCTTCGTCGCATAGGCAATCTTATAATCACGAGCTTTGAGCGGGATATCTCCCGGCAATTCATTTTCCAAAAGAATATTTTTCAAAAAGGAATTAAAATCAGCTTCATGCACTTCATCTTCCAACTCCGCCAATAACCAACGATTAATCAAGCTGACATAGGTATGGGCCTGATTATCCGTACCGTCGATGACTATGGCAAACTTAGGCTGACCGTTAATATAAAGCTTAATCATTGTTGTTTCATCCTGGACGGCGATTTTGTCGGCGCTGGCGAAAAACACGGCCACATTGGGATACACTCTGCCTACTTCACCGTCGTTGGTCGCGGCGATAACTTTACCGTCAGGACTGACTACGGCTACAGTGCGATCCAGTATAACCTGCATCTCGTGCATACATCTCTCCAGTACATCTAATTCCATATTAAGTACTTCCTTTGTTCTTCGCTTATCATTACTCTGTCTATTTTAACAAAAATCCATATAATATTAAACCTTTTTCCGCTCATTTTGCCGAAAAAATGACCCGCAGCGTCATTTTTTCACGGCAGTTGCGGGTCATAAAGAACAATATTTACAAATTTTACTTATGAAATAATCGTTTTTTCCGTCTCTTTGTCAAAGAGAACAATGCGATCGGTACTTACAACCAATTCAATTTGGTCGTTAACTTTGGTCGCTGAAGTGGTCGGATCGACGCGAGCCACCAAATTCTCGTTATCAACGGAAACATACAAGTAAGTCTCGGCGCCCAAGCGTTCCAGCACGTCAACATTGGCTTGGAAAGTTGCGTGTGTTTCACGACCTTTGGCTACTTCTTCCTGCGCATCGCTGATTGTTTCAGGACGTAAACCCAAAATAATGTTTTTGCCGATATAAGCTCGAACGGTGTTATTGTCATACTTGGCGCTCGGTAAAGCTAAGCGGGTACCGGCGAAAGAAACGTAGAGTTTGCCGTTCTCTTCTGTCAAAGTGGAGTCGACAAAGTTCATCGGCGGCATACCGATAAAGCCGGCAACGAAAGTATTGACCGGATGTTGGTAAATCTTGGTAGGATCGTCAACTTGTTGGACGACGCCGTCTTTCATAACGACGATTCTTGTACCCATGGTCATAGCTTCCGTCTGGTCGTGAGTGACGTAAATAATAGTTGTAGCCAGACGTTGATGCAACTTAGTAATTTCAACACGCATCTGAACACGCAATTTAGCATCCAAGTTGGACAACGGCTCATCCATCAGGAAGACTTTCGGATTACGGACAATAGCACGACCTAAAGCGACACGTTGACGTTGACCGCCGGACAAAGCCTTGGGCTTACGTTCCAACAGGTGGCTGATTTCCAAAATCTTGGCTGCTTCTTCAACGCGACGTTTAATCTCATCTTTAGGAATCTTACGCAATTTCAAACCGAAAGCCATGTTGTCGAAAACGGTCATATGCGGATACAGGGCATAGTTTTGGAAAACCATAGCAATATCGCGATCTTTGGGCGGTACATCGTTAACCAATTTGTCACCGATATAAATCTCGCCTTCAGTAATATCTTCCAAACCGGCAACCATACGCAATGTAGTCGATTTACCGCAACCTGACGGACCGACCAAAATAATAAATTCTTTGTCTTCAATCTCCAAGTTAAAATCGGAAACCGCTACGAAACCGCCTTCATAGCGTTTATACACATTCTTCAATGAAACTTTTGCCATATCTGCCTCCAAGCATGCATGTATGTTTTTCTAATAAAAGTCTACCTGAACTAAGGGAATTAAACAATTAATGAAAGTAACAAAAAAATCGGCTTTTTTTTGTGTAATAAGGTGCTTTTAGCGAAATTACAACATGAAATTCCCGAATTTTTATGCAATCAGGCTAATAAAATCGCCATTTTCCCAAGTTATTATTGCATGCATTTATCAATTTGCTGCTTAATTTTATCATTTTTTTCTTAATTTCAGTTATCCGTCTCCGGGGAATTTCAGCTTCGGGACAAGCTGCGCGCCAAAAATGCCGGCTGCACAGAAAATTACACCTACGGTCCGGCCTGTATTTGTTGACCGTTACGCAGATAAATCCGCGGAACTCTTGCCGTAATACTGCACGTAACTTCCAAATCGAAAGAATCGGCCATTGCAGCCATTTCCCAGGCCGTCATCTCCCCCCGGCTACCGTCTCCCAAAAGTTCTGCCGGCTGTAATTCGCTCAAATCCCGCTGTAAATAAACGGCATATGTCTCCGGCAGCTCCACCATGCAATAATCCATACAGATTCGGCCGCGAATCGGCGCCTTTTCGCCCTGCGGCAAAATCACATAAGCTTTGGAACTTAAATTGCGCCGATAACCGTCAGCATAACCGACAGCCAACACCCCGATCAGAACTTCCCGTTCGCTTTGCCACAAACCGCCATAGCTGACAGGAGTATGCGGCGGTAAGCGAAATATCCGGGCAAACTTGGCATACCAGGAAGCAATAGGCTGCACCAAGCTTAATGTCGGCGTCAGGCAATTAGCCGGCGGCAGACCATAAAGCAAAGAACCGGGTCTGATCATATCGAAGCGACAGGCAGGATAGCGCAGAGCTCCGGCACTTTGAGCCAAGTGACAAAGAGGAATTTTATACCCCATAGCCGCCAAAACTTCCTTAAAAGCCGAAAACAGCAATCTCTGTCTCTCAGTTCTTAAAGCCGCTTCTTCTCCGACACAATCGGCAAATGCCAAGTGGGAGAACATCCCGTTGCAACGTAACTCCGGGGCTTGCAAAACTTCTAAAATCGTCGTCCAGGAAGCAGCTGCATTTTCCGCTTCCGCCGGCGTTAAAGACGCCAACAAAAATCCCTGTTTCTGCAAAAGTTTGAAATTCGGGCAGGCATCCTGCTGCTCAGATGTTAAAGTCTGCGGCAAAGCACTTAGCAACAAGCGGCTGTCAAAGCCGATCCGGCTCATTCCCGTGTCAATTGCCAGATGAAATAAACCTTGCCGACCTGTAAGTTGAGCCGCTGCCTGCAACTTGCGCCCGGCGGCAGCCGAATACAATGATATGTTAATACCGGCAGCTACCAATTCGGGATAATGCAACTGCTCCGCCTCGGAAAAAAGTAAAATCGGGGCGGTAATGCCACCTTTTCTTAAAGTTAAAGCAGCTGACCCTGTAGCCACTGCCAAATAATCAGCTCCACCGGCCAAAAAAGCACGCGCACAAGGCAAAAGGCCGTGACCGTAAGCATCCGCCTTCACCACCGCCGCCAATTTGCTCTTACCGGCCAATTGTTTCAAAGCTGCGGCATTCTTCTCCGCCTGTGCCAAATCGACAACTAAAAAATTTCGATCTAAATTTTTATATATTTCCGGTGTTAATTTTGCCATAAACTTACTCCCGCTTTGTCTAAATATTATAACGCTTTCCCGGAAGCTTGGCGGCAGAAAAAAAGCCGAGATGAACACTCGGCTTGTAATCTTAATCGTAATCTTAATCGACTTTAGGGCTTGCGTATAACCGGAGTCGGAGTTTCGTCCGGTTGATTAATTCTGACAGGTTCCCGCTTTTTCTCAGGTTGCGGCTGAAGTTGCGGTTTATCATTTTCGCTCTGCGCATTATCTTCCGGTAATTCCAACTTCTTAATAACCGGGGTAGAACTGCCGGCGGGAGCGAAGAAGACTTGTGACGCATGCCAGACAATCTGTTTCAAACTATGTTTGAAGAAACTCGGACCTGTCTTGTAATAATTAACCGTGCAATAGTAAATAACGTCATGCGGTAAAACATAGCCGCCTGTAGGTCTGCCGGCCAATGCGGCATCGCAAATTCTTTTAACTTTCTCAGTCGGGGCATAGCGCTTATAGCTGCCGTTTTCATAACAGGTGAACTGATCCGGCGCTGTCAGTACCGCGCGCAAACTCTGATGCAAATAACGGGTACGGTTGACGATAATTTGAGCTACCAGTGAAATTGAAGTTTCATCGGTATAGCCCGTCTCCGCCATAACAATGTAGTACATCAACTGTGTATCGGTTAATTCTTGTGCGAAGTCATCATCAGTCACAGTCGAAGCAGCTGAATCGGTGGCTCTTTCGGCGTTTGCGGATTTAGGTGCTTGGGCGGCAGACTCGACCGGCAATTGACCGGTTGTCAAATGAATTGCCGCTTTAGGTAGAACCGTTTGCGGTAATTTACCTGTTGTTACTGCAAGCTTACCGGTAGCAGCAACACGCGTTACCTGTGCTTTCGGCTCACTTTTCGACACTGCAGCTTTTTTCTGCAAGTTACTGCCCTGTTCGCCTGTCTTCGAGCTCTTGGACGGAGTAATTGCAGCCGGAGCTTCTTTTACCTTGAGCACTTCTTCACTCTTATGTTCACTGTTCAACAAGGAAAGCAGCGCCCGTTCCTGTTCGGAGTCACTGCGGGTAACCGATTCCTTACCGTAATCGGCAAACAATTTATTCTCATCACTCAGCTTGCTCAGGCTCTCTTTAACTGTTGTACTTGCAACTGCAGTCGGCTGTACCTGCCCGGCATTCAAAGCATAAATCTCATCATCATGGCCTTTTTTAGCAATATTCGGCAAAATCAAAGCTACACTCAACAAAGCCGAAACGGTAACTGCCGCCACACTGCTGTAACTGACAAAATGACGTTGGCGGTTCTCTTCGTGTCTGGCCCGTAAGCGCTCTCTGACAACGCCGTTAGGCGCTGCATCGAAAATTGCTAAATGATCAAAGTTATTCTGTTTCACTATTCCTCCTGCCGGCCGCTAAAGCCTAAACTTAATCGGCGGCGATAACTTGTAATAAGAAAACAATCAGCTTTAGATTACAGGTTCATTACAAATTTAACATTGCTTTAATATAGGCATTCTACCAGTTCAACAAAATTTCTGCAAGTTTAATTGAAAATTATGCTGCAAATAGTGCATCTGCACTAAATTTACCTGCTTTTTTTGTTGATTATGTCAAAAAAATGCCGATTTTAAGCGCCTACAGCTTGATTTTTTCTTAATTCGGCCCTTAGGCGAGAAAGCGGAAAGCATAAAAGATAAATATTACGTTTGTAATACTACAGTAAAAAAAGACTGCCGGCCTGCAAGCAGCAGGAGCGACAGCCTTTTATCAACCCTTCAGACGGATTTCTCCGCCGACAATAAGGGCAGCAATTTCAAGGGCAAATTAACGATTGAAGGAAAAAGCTTCAATTCCCTTGTATGTAGCCTTTTCGCCCAAAGCTTCTTCAATGCGGAGCAATTGGTTGTACTTGGCAACACGGTCGGTACGGCAAGGAGCACCGGTCTTAATCTGGCCGGCATTCATAGCTACTACCAAGTCGGCAATCGTTACATCCTCAGTTTCACCGGAGCGGTGCGAAACAACACTTGTATAACCGTGTTGAGCTGCATCGTTCATTGTTTGCATTGTTTCGGTCAAAGTACCGATTTGGTTGAGCTTAATCAAAATTGAATTAGCAGCTTTCTTCTCAAAGCCTTTAGCCAAACGCTTAGGATTGGTAACGAACAGATCGTCGCCGACCAGTTGGACTTTCTTGCCCAATTTCTCGGTCATCAGCTTCCAACCTTCCCAATCTTCCTCAGCCAAGCCGTCTTCCAAGGAAATAATCGGATACTTCTCAATCAAGGAAGCAAACCAGTCGATCATTTCGGCGCTGGTCTTTACTTCGCCCGTCTTCCAGAAGAAATACTTGCCTTCATGACCGGCAGCTTTCGCATGATCATATAATTCCGTTGTTGCCGGATCCATAGCGATATGGAAATCTTTGCCCGGTTCAAAACCTGCAGCTGTGATAGCTTTTACCAGGTATTCCAAAGCAGCTTCATCATGTTCAAAGTTCGGAGCAAAGCCGCCTTCATCGCCGATAGCTGTGGAATAACCGTCTTTCTTCAACAAGCTCTTCAATGTGTGGTAAACTTCGGAACACCAACGCAAAGCTTCGGAGAAAGAATGAGCGCCTGTAGGCATGATCATGAACTCCTGCAAGTTGATGTTGTTATCGGCATGAGCACCGCCGTTGATAACGTTCATCATAGGTACAGGTAAAGTATGAGCATTCAGGCCGCCTAAATATACATACAGAGGTACATCCAAAGTTTCGGCAGCAGCCTTGGCGCAGGCCAGAGACACGCCGAGCATAGCGTTAGCACCTAATTTACCTTTGTTCTCGGTACCGTCCAACTCAATCATAGTTTGGTCGATAGCTAACTGATCAAAGACATCCATACCTACCAGAGCTTCCGCAATTACCGTGTTGACATTCTCAACCGCCTGCAAAACGCCCTTACCTTGATAACGAGTTTTGTCGCCGTCTCTTAATTCAACAGCCTCAAAAGCACCGGTGGAAGCGCCTGACGGTACAGCTGCACGACCTAAAGCGCCGTGTTCTGTCACAACATCAACTTCTACTGTCGGATTACCGCGAGAATCCATAATTTCACGAGCATGAATTTCAGTGATTAAACTTGAAAACATTTTATCAATACCTCCTAAAATCTACCGTAGCAAATTCACTTCTGATTATAACGGACTTGGAGAGAATAAAAAAGCTCAAAAAGCCTTTTTTTTGCAATTTTGCTAAAAATTAGTCATTAGCACTTATATGTATGATTATTTATCAGAATAATTTTGCAAATCCTGAACTAATTCCGGAATGAAGCGAGCTTTTACTTGACTGAAAATCTCCTGAAATTTTGTTTTATCCTTCTCAGCCGGAGTATAACTGTACTTTTTGCCTTTGTAAGTTACAGTTAAGCAGTCGTCGCTCAAGCTTACGGTAGCTGTTGCATTATCTACTATTACATAGCTGACAGCCGCTTGCTTATCGGCGTCCTTCCCCGTCAAGGTCTGCAAATTGAATTTGATTGCACTCAATTGCAGCATTTGCTGTTTGAAAGCCTGAAAGTCCTGTTTGCTTTTCTCATTAGTTTGTAAATTGTATTTTGAGTAACCGCCGGACAAGGTGATAACACCTTTGTCTTTGCGGATTTTGCAGGTAAGTGAACCGTCCATTTGCGGGACGATATTTTGCAGCAAGGTTTGCGGATTTTCCGCTTTCAGCTCGCCGTTATTCCCGCAAGCGCTCAAGAGGGAGCAAAACAGGATGCCGGCTAAGATGTAGTTCCATATTTTCAGCTTTTTTTCCATATTATTTTTGCCCTTTCCAATCTCTGTATTTCTTATCTCTGTATTTAATCAAAATTTTTCTTATGCTTTCTTCTTCGTCCGCCGGTAAAACGACGGTGCGAACATAATCATAGAGATTTTTCAATTTTGCTTGGCTTTCCGGCTTGATTTTATAGTGACGGAGCTGTGGTGCTTCTTCGACTGCAATTTCCGCTTTGTGGAAATAGAAATTGCGGGTGCCGAATTTCAGTTTGAAATACGTTAATCCTTTTTTCGTCTCTTTTGTTTCGGTAAAGTCGCTTTCTTTCAAGCTGCCGAACAATTTTTGCACCTGCTTAAATTCGTTCTCCGCTCCTGCCTGCGTCAATTCTTTTTCATATCCGACGCTGATAGGGCCATCTATTTCATAATAAACGCGCGTCTGCATGGCACGGACGGAATAATTAAAGAAATTAGTCCGCTGTCGTTGATAAAAGTACAAAGCAAACGCCAGAACAACTATTATTACTATTGAAAATAAATAATATTTTTTTCGCATCAGCATCTCTCCTTCACTCTCTTTGAGTTGTTTTTTTGCTATACTTTTATATTATATTTTTGATATTGTTTTGTCAACAGTTAATGTGTCAACCTGGATTGAGAGAACTCCAAGTATAGCTACACTTTTTTGAGTGTACACTATGGATATTGGGTGCACCTTTTAACGATAGGAAAATTATCGCAAAGGTATCATTTTATTTCTTAAATAATTCTGAATGTGTACCCAGCCTATATAACATCAAAACAAGAACTTCATTCTTAATTTCATAAACTAAAAGCCAATCCGGTTCAATATGACATTCTCTTGTTCCGCTATATTTTCCGGACAGACCGTGATCACAATATTTAGCTTCTAGCACACCACCGTCAGCTAAAACATCAATTACTTTTAAAAGACTATCCGTATTTTTATTTTGTTTCTTAGCTAATTTAAGGTCTTTTTTGAATTGATTCGTGAATTTTACTTCGTATTTCATAAATCAAGTGCCGCCTTAAGATCTTCCATATTTCGATAACCCTTTACACTAGGATCAGACGCAAGCCGTCTCCCTTCCTCAATGGCAGCAATCGTTGTATCATTCGGAACCTCTAATTTAAGAGAAAAAGGAATCCCGTTCTCACGAATCGTTGTTCGCAAAAATATATTTATCGCTGTCGTCATATTGAGCCCGAGTTCTGAAAAAATCTTATCAGCTTGTTCTTTAATTTCCTTGTCTGTTCTGATATTTAAATTCGTAGTAGCCATATACGATACCTTCCTTTTCTTTTATCATACACAAATATTAGTTTATATTCAACACCTTGTCATTACAATGCATACAATTTAGACTCTTTTATCCATTAAGCATGTATTATGCTGTAAAATTGATTGTTTCAAAAAAAGAGAGACCTAAACAAAAATCTTCAAATCAACAAAGCATATAGGAGGAATGCACCATAGCTAAAATCAATCCTTAGTCACACTCACTCATCGCTATAAGCACTTTTACGATAGCTACCGCCAAGCCTTGCTACACAAGTGCAAACTTGCACCCACCTAATCAGCCTTTGACATCAACACAACACTCTCCAATGTTCAAACCCGTACACCATAGAAAAATAAGAGTTTACAGCGCTTAGGCCGGGGCTGTGTTAGAATTAAGATTCAAATATGAGATAAAGCGAAGGATTTTATAAATGCGGATTTCTCCCGAAAAACTCTTGCCCCCGCTGCAAAAAATAGATTTAATTACCTGTGATATTGACGGCACATTGCTTAGTAACAAAGGTTTGGCTGATGAAAATTTGGATATTTTAGCTGATTTTATCCGGCGCCATAATATACCTTTTACTATAGCTTCCGGACGCAGCCTGGAAGGTTTAACCAAAGTCGCCCACCGGCTGCAGTTAGCCGATTACCCTTTAATCGGAGATAACGGCGCTGTCGTTTACAGCAATGTAACGGACGCGGAAATTTTATACGAGGAATTACTCTTTGCGCCGCAGACAGGAACGGCTGTTGCGCAGCTGACGGCTGCATACGGGTCGCATTTGGAGAACTTGATTTTACCGTATACTTTTCCGTCCAACATGAACACGCAGACGGGAGAAGCGGCTTTAGCGCCGCAGAAATATAGCGTTGATCTGCTTAAAGCTATCTACATTTATAAAGTATTACGTTTCGCTGCTGCAAATAATATTGCTTCTTCTTATGCTTCCTCGCATCGGGAACGGGCCTTTGCGCCCCACGCTTTATGGGAAGTGGAATATTTGACCGACGATTTGGCAACAACTTATGTTCCCTTGGATTTCGCAGCTTTCAGTCGTTTACCTGTTTACAAAATTTTCCTGCTGACGGATGAAAAGCACAGCGAACAGAAAGAGGTTTTCGACCAAATATCAGCCTGGCTGGCACCTTTGGCGCAGGAATTGAATATCATTCGCTACGGCTCGTACATGCTGGATATTATGCTGAAAAACGTTGATAAAAGTAAAGGCGTTATTTTCCTGCAGAAGCACAGCCCGTATCGTCATATTGCCGCTATCGGTGACGCTCTGAACGACTTGGGGATGCTGAAAGCTGCCGATATAAGCGGCTGTGTCGCCAATGCGCAAGCGGAATTGTTCGCTTGGACCGATTTTCATGCTTCCGGTTCTTATAATGCCGGCGTGCTGGAGTTTTTGAAATTTCTGCTGCGGGAAAATTATCTTTGAGCGGCGACAAAATCAGTTTGGAGCTGCGCTTGGAGCGGCGGGATGCGAAATTATTTAAGCGGTATCACGCCTTAGCCGAATATTTACAATAGTTAAGGTTATTCATGCTACACTTAAAGAAGAACGCTTGCTGTTACCGAGTTTTCGGTCGGTCAAGCGGAATGAGGAGGCAATATGGAACTCAAATTAAACAGTGCTAATTTTCAAAAAGAAGTAATGGATGTTAAAGACAAATTGGTTATGGTCGATTTCTGGGCAACTTGGTGCGGTCCGTGTCGGGCTTTAGGTCCGGTTGTCGAAGAGCTGGCGGAAGCTTACGCAGGTAAAGTTGTTGTCGGTAAGGTTAATGTAGATGAAGAACCGGAGTTGGCAGCACAATTCAAAGTCAGCAGCATTCCCAGCATCTTTTTCCTGAAGAACGGTGAAGTTGTCAAGCATTGTGTCGGTTTCCAGGAGTATGAAAACTGGGTACAGATTATTGACAGTCTGCTTTAATTTTTAGAAGCTGAAAAATTTTGAAACTCCGAATTTCGCTGACTTGCAGTTATCGTTTTCGGAGTTTCGACTTATAGTTGCGGCTGATGACAGGGAGGGCAATAGCGCGTGTGGCAATTAAACGAGATTACAAAGCAAAGTTTGCAACAACAAGCGCAGCAACGGCCGGCCGATATTTATAAGAGTATCGCCGGCAAGGTTCTGCTTTTAACCGGCAGTTTTGAGTATCCGGGAGCGGCGCTTCTGAGTTTGGCTGCAGCAAGGAAAAGCGGCGTCGGTTATGCCTGTTTGGATGTGGCGCGGGAGCTTATACCGGCTTTTGCCGCCCGTTATCCCGGAGCTTTGTATCAGCCGCGAATCAGTGCCGATTCTGCCGAGTTTTCCGACACTTTGTCGTCACTTTTATCTAATTATGATGCTGTCTTAATCGGTTGCGGCCGGGGGATCAATTCCACGACCGGGCAAGAGTTGAAGTTCCTGCTTACGCATGCGAATAACTTGATAATTGATGCTGATGCTTTGAGGCTTTTAGCTGAATTACAAGCTCAGGGGGAGCTTGCTCCGCTGCTTGCAACAAGGCAGAGGCTTAATTTGGCTACACCCGTCATTTTGCCGCATTATGGTGAGTTGAAAAGCTTATATCAGGTTCTTGCATCCGCCGGCTGCTCTCTAACTGCCGCCGATTATGCGCTTTTATCTCAAATTGAGGACGAAGCGGCACGTAGGCGTTTGACTGCGGCTTTACTTGTGCAAAAGGCATATCAGGTAAATATAGTTGTTAAGGGGGTTCCGACTTATTGTCTGGTCGATAATCAATGTTGGTGCAATACGGACGCCTGTAATGCTTTGGCTAAAGCCGGCAGCGGAGATGTTTTGGCCGGATTACTCGCCGGGCTTCTGGCGCAGGGATTTTCCGCCGCTGCTGCTATGTCGATAGCTGTTTATGTTCACTGCCGGACGGCAATCGTTCTCAGTGAGCGTTGTGCTTCTACCAGGACGGTGATGCCGGAAGATTTGCCCGCAGCTTTTGCCGCAGTTTTTGCAAGTATCGGCTTGGCCTGCTGATTATGGGCTTACTGCGCTTGAGCTTATGCGCCCGCGGTATCCTATTCTAAAGGCATTTTTCTGCAGCGACTATAGACCTGCCGCCCGGATTTGCGACATTGCGTTCCGGCGAATTTATTTTTTCATAAAAAAACTGAAGCGCTGATAAACCCCGTCACAATAATTATCCCAGATCAAGCCGCGCGTATTATCACCATAATCAAAATCTTGATAACGTTGCTCTGCCGCCAGTTGGTTGGAAAAAGCCATATTGCTCGACTTGAGGACATAATAGGTCTGATTTTTAATTTTAATTTTATATGCCGACGGCATAAAAGCCCAAGCGTATATACGATCTCTTTCCTCCTTAGTTCCGGAAACAGTGTATAGAGCATATGCCAATGAATTCGGCAATTCTTCCCGATAAGCAAAATGCTCCTGCATAAACAGCTTAATTTCTGCCGGCATATTAGGAGGTTGTTTAAGCATAAACAGCAGCTTGTTCCGTTTCGCCTGACCTTGAACAAAAACACCCAACTTGATCGGCGGCAACAAACATTCTTCAACCTCAATTGCTTCTCCGCGATAAAAAAACTTTCTAGTCTTCCTCTGCACTTGCTCCGCCAAAGCTGCTTGACTGAGTATTTTGCCATTTGCGCTGATGAATTCACTCTTGTACTCTTTTCCTCCGCCGGCAGTATCCAACATTAATTTGTCATTAAGATTTTTCTTAGTCAGCGGCTGACAAATTCTTTTATCGGGTTTAAGAATCGGTTGATTAAGATAGCTAAGTTGTATATAGGGCAGTTTCAGGTCTTCAGCGCTTGTCGTCACCGGCGTTAAAGTCGAACTCGGTTGGGATTTGACAGCCGGCCCGGAAGCTGTAAGCTTATTCGCATCATCGGTTCGCTGACAGCAACTGCCCGTAATAAGTACAAAGGCACATAGCAAAATAAGGTTTACAGCTTTACTTATATTCGACATAATAGCTATCTCCTTGTATTTCTGTTTGATTTTTATTTTATCATGAACTAATTATATGATGCAATAATATTGTATTAGTTAAGCGAGTGCCGACCTATGCTTATACTCGGAAAAGGTGCAAAATTGAAATAAAAAAGCGTACACGGTGTACCGACCCCCCAATCTTTGGATTTTGGTCTAACTTTTTGGGGTCGGTACAACCTGTACGCTCTTCTTTTGTAACTTAAATAATTCAACTTTTAACTGAACAAATCTTTAACCTTGCCGAAAAAGCCGTTTCGCTCACTGTAACTGTCATCATTGAGCAAATTATCGAAATTGCGCAAAGCCGTTTTCTGCTCTTCCGTCAAGTGGCGCGGAACTTCAATTTTAACCCGCGCATAATGATTACCGCGGGAATTGGCATTGTTAATATAAGAAATGCCCTTACCTTTCAGGCAAATTTGCTCGCCCGCCTGGGTGCCCGGCTTCACCGTATATTTTTCCTTGCCGTAAACTGTCGGAATTTCCACTTCCGCACCTAAAGCTGCCTGTGCATAAGTCAAAGGCAAATCGCAGTAAGTATCATAGCCGTCACGCCGGAAGAGAGGGTGCGGGCGGACGATAATTTCAACATACAAATCGCCGTTCGGGCCGCCGTTTTCACCGGCAGCGCCTTCGCCCCGTAAGACCAGGCGCTCATTGTCATTGATGCCGGCGGGGACTTTGACAGTTAATGTTTCATTACTCTCCATATGGCCCGACCCTTGGCAATTAGGACAGGGAGTTTCGATAATTTCACCTTGACCGTGACATGAAGGGCAGGGACTTTGGGTCATCATAATACCCATCGGCGTTCTTTGTTGCCGACTCAAAACGCCGCGGCCGCCGCAAGCCTGACATTTTACCGGCGAAGTACCGCTTTTAGCTCCTGTGCCCTGACAAAACGTACAATTAACCAGTCGACTCGGCTTGATTTTTTTCTCGGTACCTTTAACGGCCTCCATAAAATCAATCGCCAAGCGATAAACTAACGTACGACCTTTCTGCGGTCGTCTGACGTGAGCCCCGCCGCCGAAGCCCCCGAAACCACCGAAGCCGCCGAAGCTGTCGCCGAAACCGCCGGCGCCGCCGAAAAGCGAACTCAATATATCGCCGAAGTCAAAATCGTTGGCGGCATTGGCAAAGCCTTGGCCGTCAGCACCGGCAAAGCCATATTGGTCATATTGAGCCCGTTTATTACTATCGCTTAAGACAGCATAAGCCTCGTTAATCTCTTTGAATTTCTCTTCCGCCTGCTTATCGCCGGGATGTAAGTCAGGATGGTACTGTTTTGCCAGTTTACGATAAGCTCTTTTCAAATCGCTTTCCGACGCACCTTTTTCCACGCCCAAAACTTCATAATAATCTCTTTTAGCCACTATGTCTTTACCTCAAAATCTCGTAAAATTGCGAAAAACCGAGCAGGCAGGCTGCCTGCTGCGGCTTCTCACTTTTATTTGACAGCGAACTTCATCGACTCAATCAGTCTTTTTTGAAATCAGCTTCATAAGTTCCGCCGTTATTACCGTTTTGACCGCCGGCGTTGTTGCCCGGTTGCTGTCCTCCCTGTTGAGCCTGCTGTGCCTGTTGGGCTTGAGCTTGAGCGGCCATTTCTTTGTAAATGCGCTCTGTGCCCTTGAACATGGCCTGTTGTAATTCTTCCATTTTCTTCTTAATGTCGTCCAAATTATCCGTACCCTTAACTTCATCCAGGGCCTTCTTGGCTGTTTCAATACCGGTCTTTTCGTCGGCCGTCAGTTTATCGTCCATATCTTTCAAAGTCTTCTCGGCCATATAAGAAGCCTGTTCGGCGGAGTTATGCAACTCGGCCTTCTCTTTCTGCTTCTTATCCTGTTCGGCGAATTGTTCAGCTTCCTTCACAGCTTTATCAATTTCTTCCTTGCTCATGTTGGAAGAAGCTGTAACTGTGATATGCTGCTCTTTACCTGTGCCTTTATCCTGCGCGGAAACGTGGACGATACCGTTGGCATCAATATCGAATGTAACTTCAATTTGCGGAATGCCGCGAGGTGCGGGTGCGATGCCGTCCAAAACGAATGTTCCTAAAAGTTTGTTGTCCTGCGCCATGGTCCGTTCACCTTGCAGAACGCAAATTTCCACGGATGTCTGACCGTCGGCAGCAGTTGAGAAAATCTGGCTCTTCTTGGTCGGGATTGTTGTGTTACGTTCAATAATCTTGGTGTTAATATCACCCATTGTCTTAATACCCAAGGACAGGGAAGTAACATCCAGGAGCAACAAGCCTTTGACATCGCCGGTCAAAACTGCAGCCTGAATAGCAGCACCGATAGCGACGCACTCATCCGGGTTAATACCCTTAAACGGCTCTTTGCCGAAGAACTCTTTCACAGCTTCCTGGACTGCCGGAATACGGGTTGAACCGCCGACAAGTAAGACTTTGTGAATATCATTGTTGGTAACATTGGCATCCTTCATCGCCTGCCGTACCGGGTCCATGCACTTCTCTACCAAATCATGAGTCAATTCATTGAATTTGGCTCTGGTCAAAGTGATATCCAGGTGTTTGGCACCGGAAACATCAGCGGAAATATAAGGCAAATTAATGTTGCTGGAAGTCATGCCGGATAATTCAATCTTGGCTTTTTCAGCAGCGTCACGTAAGCGTTGTACGGCCATCTTATCCTGCGATAAGTCGATACCCTCGGCTTTCTTGAACTCTTCCATCAAATAGTCCATGATGCGCTTATCAAAGTCATCGCCGCCTAAACGGTTGTTACCGGCTGTCGACAGAACTTCAAAGACGCCGTCACCGATTTCCAAAATGGAGACATCGAAGGTACCGCCGCCCAAGTCGAAGACAACGATTTTTTGTTCTTCTTCTTTATCCAGACCGTAGGCCAAAGAAGCTGCCGTCGGCTCGTTAATAATTCTCAAGACCTCCAGACCGGCAATCTTACCGGCATCTTTGGTCGCCTGACGTTGGGCATCGGTGAAGTAAGCCGGCACGGTAATTACCGCCTGACTGACTTTTTCACCCAAATAAGCTTCAGCGTCGCTCTTTAATTTCTGCAAAATCATAGCGGAAATTTCCGGAGCTGTGTAACTTTTATCATCAATTTTTACTTTATAATCAGTACCCATTTCACGTTTGATCGATTGAATGGTTCTGTCGGGGTTGGTAACAGCCTGGCGTTTAGCTACCTGGCCGACCAAACGTTCGCCTGATTTGGTAAATGCAACCACGGACGGCGTTGTTCTGTTACCGTCAGGATTAGTAATAACAACAGGATCAGAGCCTTCCATAACGGCGACACATGAGTTTGTTGTACCTAAATCAATTCCTATTACCTTAGACATAATTACCTCCCGGCTGTTATCTCAGCCTCTTACGTTTTAATCTAATTATTCTTATTTAATTGATTGTTTATTTTATTTGTCGGTGCTGCCGGCTTCAGCTGTCGGCACCGGCTTCGTTGTCCGCAGCTTGCAGACAGCGGCATGATGGCGGCAAATCAGTTGGCCACTTTAACTACCGCCGGCCGTAAGACCCGCTCATGGAACTTGTAGCCCGGCTCAAACACTTCAATAACTTCATTCTCGCCGTACTGCTCGTCTTCTACATGCAAGACGGCGGCATGACAGTTAGGGTCGAAAGTTGCACCCAAAGCCTCTATTTCGCTGACTCCCAGTTTGTCCAATAATTTTTTGCCCTGTTGATAAAGCAGGTCGCTGCCTTTAGTTAAGCTGTCAACCAGTTCTTTGGCCTTATCTTCAAGGTTTTCGGCCGCCGCCAACTGTTGTTCGTGTGCATCTTTGGCCCGACTGAGATTGTCAATCAAAGGTAAAAGTTCCTTGCACAAGTCCTGCAGTGCATCGCCGTAAATTCTTTCTTTTTCGGCTGCAGTACGGTGTTTGTAATTTTCAAACTCGGCTTGGCTGCGTAAGCAGGCATCCTGCAATTTGCTGATATTGTCCTGCGCCTGCTGCAATTCCGCCCGTACAGCTTCAAGCTCGGCAGCTGCTGCAGCGGCAGCAGCATCGGCGGCTGTCTCTGCCGTCGGCTGCGCCTTTTTCTCTACCTTAGATTCAGCTTTAGATTCAGCTTTGACCTCATGTTGTTTTTTACTTTTTGCCTTGTTCAAAGTTTCACCTCTCACTCTTATTCTCTGTTTCTTCCGTTCCGGCAGCGTCCGAAGTTGCCGCCGGCATTTCCGCGTCATTCAAGATTTCGTTCAGCGTTTGGCTGATAAAATTAACTCGACTGACAACCTGTTCATAATTCATTCTTCGCGGTCCGATAACGTTAATTTTACCGACCTGCCGACCATGCAGACTGTACACACTGCTTACCAGACTGCAGTCGCTGAAATCGCTGTCGATAAGCTCCTGCCCGATTCTGATAGAATAATATGCCTGCTCGTTGGCCGGCACCGCCTCATTTTCCGGTAAAGTTCCGGCATTAATCACACCGCACAAAGCCTTGTTGTTCGACAAAACGTTAAAAACTTTGCCGGCTTTGGACGGGTCCTGAAATTCCGGATAACGTAACAGATTCGGCATGCCTTTGACGCAAGCTTCCGGATTATCCGCCTGTTTAATGGCCAACCAGGCTTCGTAAATCAACTGATCTGTTAAAGTTCCCGGTATTTCTACATTTTCCTTCGCCTGTTCGATAGTCAGTAAATCAATCTTGTTCAAAGGTTTCCGGCTCACTGAATTTTCAATTGCCGCCGCAATCGAGCGTAACTGTTCGGATGTGAAAATATCGCTGACACGCACCAAGCGATTGTGCACCAACCCCGCCTGTAAAACGACGATTATCATTATTCTTCCAGGTTCCGGGCTGAGCATCCTGATATGCTTGATGTAAGAGTTGTCCGTTTCCGGTGCCAACAGAACGCTGGCATAACCGGTCTGACCGGATAAATATTCCGCCGCGCTGCTCAGTAAATGATCAATATTGTCAAAAGCTCGAGTTAATTCGCTGCGTACCTGCATCTGCTCTTTCGCGCTCAGCGGCGTCGGTTCAATCAGCTCATCGACATACAGCCGATAGCCGACATCGGAAGGAATTCTGCCGGCGGAAGTATGGGGCTTTTCCAAATATCCCATTTCCTCCAGTTCCGCCATTTCGTTGCGGATAGTAGCGGCGCTGTAATGCAAATCATGGCGTTTAACCAACGATTTCGAACCTACAGGCATAGCGGTCAAAACATAATCGGCAACTACCGCCTTCAGGATCTCACGCTTGCGCTCGTCCAAAGGTAACAGAGATTGACTGTTTGTCTGTTTGTTCTCGTCCATGTAAATCTCCCGCCACCTTTCATCTGCGCTTAGCACTCTTATCTTCTGAGTGCTAAAGATATTGTAGCACCTTTCTTGTGAAAGTCAAATAAGGACAAAAAATATTTTCGCGGCGCAATTTCCGCCCTTTCTGTTTCTCCGCCTTGCGGCAATAAAAAACGGAAAGCAGCAAGCTTTCCGTTCTGAAAAATCGGCTGAAGTTATGCTCAAACGAGAATTTGCAGACTGCCGCCGGTAATTAAAGTCCCGTCCTTGCGACTGAACAATTTAATTTCCCGCTCTTTGAAATTGATATACAATTTGCTGCCGATCGGATAGACAACGCCGCCGAAAAAGACTGCGGTCAAAAGATAATCGCCCAAACGCAATTTCATCGTTGTTTCCATACCGGTAGGCATGACGGAATATACTTCCGCTTCCAGCGTTCCCGCTTGTTTCTCGGTCGAAACGATGTTAACAGCTTCCGGGCGGATGCCGAGCACGTAATCGTCATCTGTGGCCGGCTTAGACTCTTTCAGCTCCGGTCCGACTGTAATTTTGGCTATTTGATAGCGGAAAAGTCGATCCCGGTTGGCTTTTTCCACATAGCCCCGTTGTTGCTGTCTGGCCTGCAATTCCGCCTTTTTATCAGCAATTATTTGTTGCCGTTGCTGCAAGTTGCGGGTGAAGTCAAAGTCTGCGTCATTCGGGGTAAAACACAGTTTGCAGTCCGTCAGCGCCGTCATTGTCAATTTACCGGCAGTTTCAGTACCGGCAGCTTCTACCAGATTGATGGAAGGATTACCGACAAAATCGGCAACAAAAATATTGGCCGGATGATTGTATATTCTCAAAGGCTCAGCATATTGCTGCAAGACACCGTTCTCCATTAAGCAAATTTTGTTCGCCAAAGTCATGGCTTCCATCTGGTCGTGGGTAACATAAATAATTGTCGATTCGGTTTCAAAATGCAGACGTTGTAATTCCGAGCGCATTTCCAGGCGCAATTTAGCATCCAAGTTGGATAAAGGTTCGTCCATGAACAGAACGGACGGCTTCGGCGCCAGTGTTCGGGCAATAGCGACACGTTGCTGTTGGCCGCCGGACAATTCATTGGGATAACGGTCCATAAACATGCCGATTTTAACAATTCGGGAAACGGCACGGACACGCAAGTCAATTTCTTCCTTCGTCAGCTTGCGCACCGTCTTTTTGACTTTACCCTGCTCGATAATTTCAAATTTTTCGTTCAGCTCCCGCCCGCTTAATTTGTACATAGCTTTTAATTTGTTGAGAATTTCCGCATATTCTGCGGCTAACCCTGCAGCCTTGGCACTTAAGTCCGCTTCTGTCTGCAAATTAAAACTGAGAATTTTCTTGGCATCATTGAGGCTGATTTCATAGAAATCAATCAGCATAATTTGTGCTTTTTTCTGATCCAATTTACCGTCTTTGTTGCGACTTTCCTGAAAAATCAGCTTGAGGTTATCCGGTTGGCTGAAAGCTTGGTGCAATTTGGCAGCTTGCCGATACTCGTGGTCAACTTCTTTAACCGCCTTCTTAATGTTGCTTAAACCGAAAGCAATGTTCTCATAAACTGTCATATTCGGCCAGAGGGCGTAGTTTTGGAAGAGGAAACCGACATTGCGCTTGTTCGCCGGTACGTTGATACCTTTTTCGCTGTCAAATACCGCTTCTCCGTCCAGCAGGATTCTGCCGGAAGTGGGAGTTTCCAGGCCGGCAATCATTCTCAAGGTTGTTGTTTTGCCGCAACCTGACGGACCCAACAAAGTTACAAATGAGCCGTCATCAATTTTCAGATTCAGATTATCCACTGCGTAGAATTTATCGAATCGCTTAACAATGTTCTCTAAAATAATTTCTGCCATAATTAATTTCCTCCAATACCTTTATCCAGGCTGGCTCCGGTCAATTTGTTGACCGCCATATTACAAATAATCACAAATACAATCAACATGAGGTTGATACCGGCTGAGAATGCGTATAAGCCCATTTCATCAAAGTAATCCAGTAAAAGTGTTAACAACTTGGTTTGAGCACACAGCATCATAAATAATGTCAATTCTCTGATACAGGTCATCAAAGGCAAGAGGTAACCGCTTAAAATGGCCGATTTTTGAATCGGGATGATAATTCTGGTCATCCGCTTGAACCAGGGAATATTGTGAATGATTGCCGATTCTTCAATTTCGCCGCTGATCTGCAGCATAGAGTTAAGTGAAGCTCTCGAAGCAAAGGGGATATATTTGATTGTACCGGCAATAATCAGCAGGATATAAGTGTTATATAAACCGGCTCTGGAACCGAAGACGAAGAAGGCCACGCCGACTGCCAATGACGGTAAAAGATACGGCAAAAAGGCAATGCTGTTCACATAGGCGGCGAAACGGCTGCGCCGATTTTTGCTGACGCAATAACCGACCAGCAGGCCGATTGTTCCGGCTAAGAAAGCGCAGGAAACTGCAACTAAAATCGTACCGAAGAAAGCGTACCAAATAGTCGAGTTGAACAATATACCCTTCTGACCGTACATGCTGCCGGCTGTTCCGGTGTTGTTCATCCACCATTTAACGGTTAAGTTGCTCGTATTCCACGTTCTGAAGAAGCTGTAATCGCCGGGGTTGGGCAAAAATGTTTCCAAAGCGAAGGAAATAACCGGGAAAATACTGGTAAAGAAGGTAAAGACTACTAAAAATACCGGTATGACATACTTGCCGATACCCAAATTAAATTTGGACGCCTGGCCGGATTTGCCGGTAACCGTGGTAAAGCTTTTGCGCCCGCCGGTAGCCAGCTGATTGAACAGCAGGATGGCAATGCCGAAAAGCATCATAATTACGGCCAAAGCACTCGCCTGACCGGCACGGTTGACGTTCAAATCGACATATTTAGTTGCCAAAGTCGTGAAATTCAAGTAATGCGGTACCGGATAACTGCCCATCGCACTGCTGAAAACCAACAGCACGGTCGATAATATCGCCGGTTGCACCATCGGCAAAGTAATTCGGAAAAAGATTTTATATTTAGGCGTATTCAAAATCGTTGCCGCTTCTTCCAGATTGGCATCCATGTTTCGGAAAATACCGCCTACAAGGATATAGGCAAAAGCTGCATAGTGAATTCCCAGAACCAAAGCTGTCGGGAATAAGCCCTGACACCACCATAAAGGCATCTTAATTCCGGTCAAAGCTGCCAACAGGCCGTCCGAACCGCCTGTCACAGCCTTACTGTAAAACATATTCTGCCAGACAACGGCCAAAGTCCATTGCGGCATAACATAAGGGAAAATAAAAATATTGCTGAGATACTTTTTCGCCTTCATGTCGGTACGGGTAATTAAGTAAGCGAAAACACCGCCGAAACAGATGGCAACCAGACACGCCAAAACGGAAAGCAGCACCGTATTTTGCAAAGGAATCCAGAAATTGCGGCGTGCCAGCCGACCGCTGATAATATCGATCCAGTTATACAGCGTGTACCCGGCTTGTCTCCCGCTGACTTGTGCATCAACTGAACCGGCATGAATCGAAATGGTGTCAAGCCAAATTGTGACCATGGGAAAAATGGTAGCAAATGACAGAACAATTCCTAAAAGTACTAATATCGCATTTTGCGGTTTTTTCAGATAATTACGCCAGTGATTAAAAGTAGAATTTGTCTGTAAGTTTATTGACATGCACTGTAACTCTTTCTAATAATATTTGAACTCGGCAAATACCGAGTTCAAATCATTTTTTGTACATTGCCTATAAGCAGCAGCCGCCACTTATTTCTTCGTCCAGCCGTCGATAACATCGCTCATAACCGGAGAAACTTCGGCACAATATGTCGGATCTTCAATAACAAGTTGTCCTTGTTTCAACCACCAGTCATAACCGCGGTCGTTCTTGGCGGCGAACACTGTCTTGCCGTCTTTCTCACCGTCTTTACTGTGGTCCTGATTACATGCGGGGTTGGGTGAATAACCGCCGATATCTTTACCCCAGGCTTTGAAACCGTCTTTACTTGTTGTCATATAGGAAATAAAAGCGCAGGCTGTCCAAGGCAAAGGTGAAGTTTTCGGGATCATCAAATAGTGTTTGTAACCGTAACCGCCAATACCGACATATCCGTCCTGATAGGAGGCGATATTAACGTGATTAACGGAAGATTCATCCGACTCTTCCACGGAACGCAATTTGGAATAAACCAACAGGCCCGTCTCGCCGGCTGCCGACTTGCTGACCAATTTCTTGCAAATCGGTCCGTCATCGGTAACTTCGTTATATTGATTGCACCACAACTTGACCCAGGCTAAACCGTAAGCGGCATTTTTGGCTTTCAAGCCCAATTCTTTGGCTTCTTTCTCCATCGCCTTGATTGTCGGTTCAAAATAGCTCTTTTGTTCTGCACTCAATTTGTCGAAGGCTGCTTTGACTAAATCGGAGTATTTCTCGCTTGTCAGCATATATAAGAAGTTTTTGCCGATAGGTTCGCTGTTGACGCCCATAAACATCGGCTTGCTGTCTTTAGCGACGAAGTCCCAGAAATTCTTAACAACCGTTTTGCCCTGATTATTAATCATGAAAACTTTAATTAAAGTCTGCAGCGCCATAAACGGTTTGGTGGATGCTTCCAGGTCAACGCCTTTGGCCTGAGCAAAATCGTGCGGGATATAGTTCAATAACAGGCCCGTATCGAACATTTTGCTCTTTATTTGGTTACCGTCCTGAATTAAAGTCATGGAATATGTTTTAGTATTGCCGTTAATATCGGCAGTCAAAGCTTCAAAAATGGAATTATTCTTCGGTTGCGACCAGGCAATTTTGCCGCTGAAGCCCGACTTAATCTTGCTCAATTCCTTGATAAAGCCTTCGGCCGCCGTTTTACCGCGACTGGAATTGCCGATACCGTTCATGGTTTTGCCGTCCAGTTCTTCCGCCGCTTTCTTAAACAACTCGGCATTACTCATTTTTTGAGCTTCAGCAATTACCTTTGCTACCTCGCCGGCATCCGCCTTATTTTTGTTCGGGCTTTGACCGGACTGACTGCAAGCGGTTAAGCTCGTAAATAGACCTAAACTTATAGCCAAACTCAAGGCTATCGCTAATGAACGTTTCATAATTCCTCCCATAAAAAATTCTGCAAATGAATTTTTCTCAAAATTTCCGCTAATCCGTTAGTCAGCTGAAAATATACTAGTCAGTATATAGATTTTTTGCTCCTTTGTCTATGTTTAGCACGATTTTCTTCTTTTTCATAGATTATTTTTGTGCAATAAGCACAAATAAAATGAGATTTTGCTTAATTCCGGACATGTGCCGCCGCTTCTAGAAGTCCGCTTTTTTTACTTGCAAAGCAATTATAGTCGTGCTAATTTAATGCTGATTCAGAAAATTGTAAATCAGCTTTTTCGGCCGAATTTTCGGCGCTTAAAAGAGGGTTGGCAGTTTATAGAAAGAGGAAATATATTTATGGATCATAAATTGCAGGTTAAAGACCTCACACATATAGGTATTTTTTTGGTAATTTATTATATACTCATCTGCATTTGCAGTATGGCGGGTGTATTGACGGCGATGGCTATGAAGAGCGCCCTTATCGCCTGGATTTTTTTCGCACTGGCACCCTTTATTTCCGGTATTTTCACCGGCCCGGTAGTTATTCTGCTGATGACCAAATTACAAAAACCTTGGGGATTTTTCATCTTCGGCATTATTCCGCCGATTCTCTTAGCCTTGACCGGTCATACATGGATCGTTCCCGCCGGAAGCCTTATTTTTGTTATTTTGGCTGAAATTATCCTGCGCTTGGGGAAGTACAAGTCTTTTTCGGCCATGATGCTGGCCCATGCCGTCTTCAATATTTGGACGATGATGCCCTTATTCGCCGTAATTTTGAGTGCCAAGATGCAGGCTTCGGTGGTTAAAAAGATGGGAAGCGAGCTTGTATCTGTGATTTTCACCTTACCTAATATCGCGCCGATTATCATAATTGCTTTCATCGGTGGCATTATCGGCGCATTTTTGGGTAAACTCATGCTCAAGAAACATTTTCAAAAAGCCGGAATTGTCTAATGCGTACAGTCTATGTCGATGAAGGTAATGTCTTTCATCCTCTCACCAAAATCGCTGTAACCCTGTTGTTGGGCTTTACACCCTTTTACAGTATGAACAGCCTGCTGTCCTGGCTGATTGTGGCTTTGTTGGCATTAGCTTTCTGCCTGGAGAAGGAATTTTATAAAGCGCTGAAGGCCCTAATCGTTTTCGCGCTCCTGTCGTTCTTGCAGAGCAATTACCTCGGGACGGATGTCGGGCCTCTCACCTTTTTAATTTCTTTTGCAGTTATTCTGAAAGTCCTTTACTTGCCGCTTTTAGCTGCAGAATGGCTGATTTCAACGACAGATGTAGGAAGTCTGCTGGCCGCTTTTGCCCAAATTAAAGTACCTCAGGCTGTCAGTATTCCTTTGGCCGTTATGTTTCGCTTCTTCCCCGCTTTCAAAGAAGAGGTGCATGAGATTCGACAGGCGATGAAAGTCAGAGGGATATCGCTCAAACAGCCGCTGCAGTATTTAGAAAGTTTAGCGGTACCGCTTTTGATTTCAGCTTCACGTTTGGCGGATGATCTGGCGGAGGCGGCCGAAACTAAAGGTATTATGAATCCTGTAAAAAAGACGCATTATCGGGAAATGTCCTTCAAATTCAGAGATGTTCTGTATATAGTGATTATTCTTACGGTCATGCTCGGAGGTATGCTGTGCTTAAATTAACCGATTTCAGTTTGAGCTACTTGGAAACTCAAGCAGCTACATTAAAGAATATTAATTTACACATTAAAGCCGGTGAAGCGGTGCTGTTGACCGGTCAAAGCGGTTCGGGCAAATCGTCTCTTATCCAGGCGATTAACGGTTTGGCGCTGCATTATAATCACGCTGCCTGTCAGGGACAGCTGACCATTGCCGGTAAGGATGTCGAAACTTTACCGCTGTATGCTATCTCCCGCCTGGTTGCCAGCGTCTTTCAAAATCCCGGGACTTCTTTTTTCAACGTCAATACAACGATGGAATTGGTCTTTTTTCTGGAAAATATGGGGATACCTAAAGCGGAAATGGAGCGGCGGCTGCAGGCGCTGTTAGCCGTTTTCCCCATTGAGCATTTGCTGAATCGTGATATTTTCGCCTTATCCGGCGGTGAAAGGCAGTTTTTGGCAATAGCGGCAGCTTATCTTACAGGCTCGCCTTTAATTGTCCTCGATGAACCGTCAGCCAATTTGGATGGGCCTTCGATTGATAAATTGGCTAATTTATTAAAAATCCTGAAATCTAAGGGAGTCAGTCTCCTGCTGGCCGAACATCGGCTTTACTACGCTATGGATATTGTCGATCGGGTGGTCGTTTTGCAAAAAGGCGCAATTATCCTTGATTGGCCGATTGTGAAGTTCCTGGCGGCCGCGCCGGAAAAGTTGCGCGCCTTGGGTTTACGGACACGGGAAAGAGTCAAGCTCGTCGCCAAAGATCCTGTGCAGGACGGGCCGTGGACAATCGACCGACTCAATTTGAAATTTAAAGCGGATCACGGTCTGCAAATGCAGGTTGTTAAGCTGCAGGAAAAGCAAATTTACGGGATTGTCGGGCCTAACGGTTTAGGTAAATCTTCTTTTTTGCGCCTGCTTATGGGCTTGGAAAAAGGGGCGGATTTGTCTTACAAAGGTCAGTCTCTTTCTCGCCGGCAGCGCCGCCGCTCATCCGCCTGGGTGATGCAGGAAGTCTGTCATCAATTTTTCACCGATGAGGTCGGAAAAGAAATTGTTTACGGGCTGCGCAATAAGCAGGCACCTGAAATTACCCAAACATTGACGCAATTGGACTTGAACAACTTGCTTGCACGGCATCCGCTCAGTCTCTCAGGCGGGCAACAGCAACGTTTGGCGATTGCCTGTGCCCTTGCAAGCGAACGTCCTTTAGTCTTTATGGATGAGCCGACAAGCGGTATGGACTATGCACATATGGCAGATATTTCGGCTTTGATCCGCAGTCGACGCGAGGAAAAATCGCTGATTATGCTGGTTTCGCACGACATTGAGTTTTTGAACATGACAGTTGATCAGATTATAGATTTGCGCAACTACGCTTTTTAAGCACAAAGCTTGAAAATAAAAGCGGCCAAGATTTGTAACTTAGCCGCTTTGGTATTTAGATTAAATTCACCAAATTAGTACGCTTGAGTTTATTTTTATATTTATTATAAGCATTACTCAAATACTTTTGTACACTCATCAAGGCCTGTTACAGAAAGTATTGCTCCCCCAACATAAGTCAATGCATCTGTTAAACATGGCTATAGCCATAGCTCTAACACCACCGGCTGCTTTTACTAGAGCTTTCACACCTTTATTTCCTCCAAATTTTTATTTGATTCATTAATATATATATGTACAGTAAAGAAATTACAATACACATCACTATTGATAATTTTACATTTTCTATTTTTAATACTTTCATCGCAAAGAGAGAAATTATCATTAAAACTTGAATTATAGAATCTCTACTTTTTGATTTATAATCTTTCAATATGACATTAGATAATATGAATCCTATTGTTAGTAGTGAAAAAGACAAATAAAAATAGTCTTTATTAACAATAGAAAGTATCCCTATTATCGTAAATATCATCATACATAAAATCCAAATACCTTTTTCTTTAAACATACCTTCCCTCATAAAGTAACATTCCAATTTGACCGCTCCCGGGGAATCCGTAAAGAGCCTCAATTCTGCAACCAGGAATCAATGACATCGCTGAGTACGGGCGCTACTTTATTACAATATTCCGGATCTTCCACCACAACATGGCCCTTTTGCACCCACCAATCAATACCACGGTCGTTTTTGGCGGGATAAATTAATTTACCGTCTTTTTCGCCGTCTTTGCTGTGATCCTGATTAATCGCAGGATTGGACGCATAAGAACCGATATCTTTACCCCAGGCCTTAAAGCCCTCTTTGTAAGTCGTCATGTAAGCAATAAACGCACAGGCTGTCCACGGCAGCGGGGAAGTTTTCGGAATCATCAAATAATTCTTAAATGTGTAGCCGCCGATACCCTGATAATCATCCTGATAGGCTGCGACAGTGACATTCTTGACGGACGATTCATCCGACTCTTGGACCGAGCGCAATTTGGAATAAACTAAAAGTCCGCTTTCAGCCCCGGCCGATTTACTGACCAGTTTGGCACATATAGGGCCGTCGTCCGTAACTTTATTATATTGATTGCACCACAATTTGACCCAAGCCAGACCGTAAGCGGCATTCTGCGCGGTCAAGCCCAAATCCTTGGCTTCCTTTTCCATCGCCTTGATAGTCGGGGCAAAATAAGCTTTCTGCTCCTCGCTTAACTTCTCATAAGCTTCCTTCACCAAGGTAGAATACTTTTCACTTGTCAGCATATACAGGAAAATTTTGCCGATAGTTTCACTGTTGACGCCCATAAACATCGGGTGCTTATCTTTTTGCACAAAATCCCAGAAGTTCTTATACTTTTCGTTTCCCTGATTGTTAAACATAAAGCACTTGACCACGGTCAATAAATTCAAGAAGGGCTTGCCGTCGCCTGCCAAATTCACGCCGGCGGCCTGAGCGAAATCATGCGGAATATAATTCAAAAGCAGCCCGGTATCGAACATTTTGCTTTTAACTTGATTGCCGTCAGTCAACATCGTCATGGAATACGTGCCTTTGTCGCCGCGGATATCGGCTTTGAGGGCTTCGAATATGGAGTTGTTCTTCGGTTGCGACCAGGCAATTTTGCCGCTGAAATCCGGTTTTATTTTCTGTAATTCTTTAATAAATTCTTCGGCTGCATTTTTGCCGCGACTGGAAGTGCCGATACCGTACATGGTTTTGCCGTCCAGCTCTGCCACCGCTTTCTTGAACAATTCCGCATTGCTCATGGTCTGCGCCTGCTTAATAACTTCCGCCGGCGCCAACGCGGCAACTTCTGTCGCAGTTGAGGAGGTCGCAGTCGATGACGTGGCCGAGGTAGCAGGCGGGGTTGAAGTCCGGCTGCAGCTTGTTGCCAAAAGGAGGCTGAGACTTAAAGAGGCAGCGAGGATACGGGATGATAACTTATTCATAATTTTCTCCTTGTATTTATCCGGTTTAATATTGGCTATTTTTTACTAAATAGCTCTTAATTTCATTATACCTAATAAATGAAAAATAGCCAAAGCCCCGTACAAGTCCGCAAAAGTCGCTGCATCCTGGCAATAAAAAAGCGGTACAAACGTTTCAGCGCTTGTACCGCCTGTGCTTGCGAACGTTAATTGCGTTTGCGTTTACGATAGCGCAACGTCAACAGAGCAATTAATACTAAAGGCAACAACCCGTTGATGACTTTAGTTTCACCGGTCTTGGTGACTACGGGTTTATTGGACTGATGTTCCCCGTTTTGTCGTCTCACCTGTTCGCTGCGGCTGATAGAGTGCTTGTCAATTTTAATGAAGGGGCGATAGTTCTCCGAAAGTTTACGGTTAGTAATTTGCAAACCTTTTTCTTCCTTCTTGAACTTCTTCGGGGTAAAGTCTTTACCGTCTTTATCCGTCTCCTTAACACTGAAAATGTAAGGTCTGCCCTGTAAGTCGGTAGCCGTTAATTGTTGCCACTCAACTTCAGTTAAGCCGTCTTTCAGCTCTTTAATTGCAGCTTCCTGTTCCGGTACGGCCTCCGCCGCTCCGCCTTCTACCTGACGATAAAGTTTGAACCAGATAGTCGGCAATTTATCTTTCTGCCCGACCCAAACTTTCTTCGCTTTCGCCTTTGCATTTTTCGGCGGAATATAAGTGTTGGTTACCGTCAAGCCTTCTTCTTTCTTTTGGTAGTTCTCCGGTACGAAATCGTTGCCCTGAGCATCTACTTCTTTGACGCTGAAAGTGTACGGGTTGGCAGCGGCATCAGTCTTCGTTAATTTGTTCCAAAGCACTTCTGTTGTGCCCGACTTTAATTCTTTGATCGGCGCTTCCTGCTCCGGCACGGCCTCCACGTCTTTGCCCTCAATTTGCCGGTAAAGTTTCAAGTAAATTGTCGGACGGTCAGCAGGTCCGTTCACCCACGTCTTGGTCGCTTTGGCTGCGCCGTCTGTCGGAGCGACATAGGTGTTGGTCACTTCCAGAGCGTTTTCCGTTTTCTTATAATTCTCCGGTTCATAATCCTTTCCCTGTGCGTCTACTTCTTTGACACTGAAGGTGTAAGGATTACCGTCCTGATCCGTCAAAGTCAAATTCTGCCATTCCACTTCTGCAACTCCGTTAGCTAACTCTTTAATCGGAGCTTCGGCTGTCGGCACTTCTTCAAGTTCGCCCGTGCCTGCCTGACGGTACAGCTTGAAGTGAACTGTCGGGTGGACTGAGCTGCCGCCTACCCACTTTTTGACCGCCTTGACAGTTTTGTTCTTCGCCGGCGTATAAGTGTTGGTAACGTTGATCGTGCCTGCAATTACCGGGACGTCATTGTTATTTCCGGCCGCAGCAGCTACCGGTTCAGCTATAGTTGTCTCACTTACAGTCGGTGTGAACAGGGCGGCATTTTCGCCTTCCATCTGCTCGCTGACCGTATATTGCCACTTTTGCCAACTGTGCGTGGTTTGATCGTAATAATCATAATCCAAGTCGTTAAACTGCGCCCGTAAGGTTAAAGCATCAGCCTGCGGTACCTGTTGTAATTCAGCCACTGCGTTAACTGTATTATCTACAACACCGGCGGCATTTTTTCTAATCAGCTTAACCTTGAAAGTCGGTAACGGTGTCAATTTGCTGCCGCCGACAAAGGCTTTATTGACCGTCAGCTGCACTTTGGCCGGTTCAATCCGGCTGTTGACCACCTGCAGCGGTTGAGCCAGAACTTCCTGCTTGTTTTCTTCCTGCACCGTAATCTTCGGCGAACCGTCGGCAGAATTGTCATCTTTGGCGACTGTCACCAACCAGACGGTCTTCTCCGGCTCCAAGCCGAACCAAGCGCCGTTTTCCTGCACCGATTTACCGTTTATCTTCGCTTTGCTGTTATCTGTTTCAGTCAGTTTATAAACGCCCACCGGCAAATCTGTGAAAGCTATATTGCCCTGCGCATCCGTTTTAGCTGTAGCGTGCGGCAAATATAAGGGGCCGATAAGTTGTTTTTTCAAGGTGAACTCAACATCCTGCAAAGCATTGCCCTGCTCATCCTGCTTATGTAAGCTGAATGTGCCTGTCTGCAATTTATTGGTAAATGTATAAGTCTGTTCCTTATTGTCGGTGATTTTTATTTCGACATTTTTCGCCTTTTCATCAATAACATAACCCTTATTAGTCTCAACTTCGTTCAGGACATAAGTGCTGCCGATAGCCAGATTGCTGAATTGCAACTGACCGAAATCGTCCGTCACTGCTGTTTGTACCTGATCCGTATCTTTCAAAGTTAAGGTAAACTTGACACCCGCCAAAGGATTACCGTTTTCTGTCTGTTTCACCACTTTGATGCTGCCGGCGATTTTCCGGTTTTTCCAAGTATAGTTAAGTTGACCGTTAAACGCCGGTTGGTTACTCAAACCCGGTAAGTCGATAACTTGGACTTTGTCGGGCGTAATTTCGCTGTAACCGGCCGGGACCTGCGTCTCCTTCACGGAATACTGCTTGCTCGTATCGAAAGCGGCATATTGGAAGTTAACTTGTCCCTGCTCGTCCGAAGTTGCCGTTTCCAACGGTGTACCTTCAGCCTGCGCGTTCTCATACAGCGAGAATTGGGCTTTGCTGACCGGCGTGACGCCGTCTTCTTCCGTCTTCTGCAGATGGAGTTGAACTTTCGGATTGACAACTTTCAAAGATAAATAGGTTAAATCGTCAGCCTGCGTGGTGAAGCGGAAAGGCTTAAAGTTATTGAGATAACCTATCTTGCCGGCCGTTTCTCTAACTTCAAAAGTTTTCGCGCTCGATTGTACCTGATCGCCGGTCTTCGTCACGGCAAAATCTTCAAAGCTCAATTTACCTTCAGCGTTCGTTGTCTTTTTCGCGACCAAAGTCTCGGTGTTGTTCGCCCCGATCTCATATAAGGAGAATTCCGTGTCACTTAAAGGATTGTCCGCCTCATCGGTCTTCAAAAGGTCGATTCTGTTAGTGTTGTGTTCCGGATAATTCGGGAAAACAACATAATTATTGTTGGACGTTCTGTTGGCAACAGAAATAACGCCGCGGGCGTTGACCCGTACCGGTATTCTGTTCTGTGTCGCGGCATTGACATAAGGGCTGTAACTTTGCGGTGTCTGCGGTTCGGCCAGATAGTAATCCTTATCTACCTGCAGATCTTTGAAAGTCACCTGACCTTCGGCATTGCTCGTCTGCTCGTCCACTATCGTTCCCTGCTCATCCTGCAGCTGCAACTTCACGCCTTGCAGATGTTTTCCTGATGTAAGCGTCAAACTTTCAAGTGCCTGCTTCGACTTCTCCTGCTCTTTCAAATTGAACAAAGCAAGTTTATAAACGTGCAAAACAGCCTTGTCGTTCTTAATCGTACCTAAATCTACTTTTTGCTCCTTGCTGCCGTTGTTAGTGAAGCGAATTTCCTGATCTTGAATCGGCTGCAAGCTGTTCCGCGGCGCAATTTCCTTCAAAGTATAAGGATATTTATCGCCGAACAGCGGTAAATTACTGAAGCGAACCAGACCCGTCTCGCTTGAGCTTGCCCGGACTTTAACTTGATATTTGCCCGCCGGACCGCCTGTAACTTCAAAGGTCGTATACGGCAACGGTTCACCGTCGGCATCTACTTTGTAAAATTCAATGCTGCCTGTAAGTTGGGTCAACAATTCCTGGCGATTGATTTTACGGTTGTCAACTTCAACTTCAATCAAGTTATTCTCGCCTTTAGCAATATCTTCACCTTTAACAAGGGTGAATTTTTTGTCAATAACATGGTCCGGTGTCGTTGATGTTTCTTCCAGGATGTAGTCTCTGTTTAAGGCCAAATTATCGAAAACGATATTACCGTTTTCGTCGGTTTTCATCTCCGTCTGCGCTACACCGTTAATCATATAGGAAACCGGTTCGTTGTACACCTGCAGACCGTCGAGCGTTTTGATTTTATCGGCAGGGTCGACATTGTTGATCGCCGTTTTCCACAATTTGAAGGTGACGCCGGCCAAAGCGTTTTTCGCCGTCGGATCGGCGTTATGCATATCATTGACGGATTTTTTGCACAATCTGATAAGGCCGCGGGGCGATTCCATCGTGGCCGATACGGCATTGCCTTCGACGAAGACATTGCTGCCGACAGCATGGTAGGAATAAGTATTAACGGCATGCTGATTGTCGAAGACATAATCTTTATTCAGCGGTGCCTGCATCGGGACATAGAAGTTCCGCTCCGTATGCGCCTCGATAGCTTTGCCCGGTTTGCTGCAAATTCTGAAAGCCGTAACTTTGGAGTAGTCGCCGCCTAATTGGGCTGCCGTTTGCCAAAGCGCCTGATTGCTGACAACCGTGAAAGGATCTTGGCTCTTCAAATTCTTCACATCGGTTGTGGTGTAATAAACATCATAATCATCGGCGTGCGTCGGATCGAAAGTAATCGGTCCGGTTAACTTCATTCTGCCTGTCTGTCTTTGGCCTTGACGGTCAATACCGGAAAGCAAAGTTCCGCGCGGCACATATTCATCTTTGCTGTTCTTAACAATACGTGTATCGTCGTTATAAGGCAGAACATCGTAAATCTCGACACCCGGCGCACTGCTGTCTACCGGATTGAGAATTTGCAGACGATATTGGAATTTCTGCTCACTTTTCAAGGTAGCGGCCAACGGGTTCCAACTTAAGTCCGTGTCGGATTTAATGTATTTGTAGCCTCTCAACTCGCTGCCCAAAAGTACCGGGAATTTAGCATTGGCCTGCAAGACCCGCTTAGCGTCGGCAAAGTACTTAAAGTTCGTCGGATTATCACCCGTCTCCCAAACGGAGCTGCCTTGTGCCGTCAAATAGGCATCATTGACGTAGCCGTCGTCTTTCGTCACCAAATCCGTCGTCGTCACAGCCGTGATATCGACAAAAGGCGTACGCTGTTCCTCCATATCTTTGCCGCCGGGATTGTACGAATCGGCTTCAATAATAATGGCTTTACGGCCGGTATTCTCGAAATTCTCCTCGATCCGATACGTCGGATTAACTGCTCGGGTCCGGAAATTGCGGGTAAATTCAACCTGCAGCGGATTGACATACGGCGGCAGCAAATCCAGAGCCTTGAATTTTTGCAAGGTTCTCTCCTGCGGTTTCACAGTTACCAGAATCAACTGGTAGTGCAAAGTTTCGTTCCGGTCTCTCTGTTTGTCCTGATTTTCCAAAGTTTTGATTAAATTGACCCGTTCTTCCCACGGCAGAATACAAATACGTTCCGATTCATCTGCGGCAGTCAGTTCTTTTTCCTGCGGGTCGGTATTGGTATACGTCATACTATTTACAGCAACTTTGCTATAGAAGGTATTTTTATCCGACCGACCGTCACTATCCGTATCTTTACTGTCGAACTGCGACTTGTCCGGCTCTCTTAAGCGGGTATAAATCGGGAAAGCGAAAGACGATTGACCTTGCGGATTGTTGTTCTCGATTCTGCCGATTAATTCCAGTTTCAAGCTGCGGGTTTTCGCCGACAATTCCGGACTGAAGTCGAAACGGTCGCCGTAAATTGTGCCTTCAAACAGCTTGTCGCCGCCGTTATTGTCTTCACTATATAAAGTAAGTTTCGCCTGTTTGAATTCCGCCGGGATTTGAATCCCGCTGTAGCGCATTCTGGCATCCAAACCGTAATCGTTGATAACCGGATTGTGCAAATTGCAGGCATCGGCCTGAACCTGTACAGCCCAGATAAATTCCTTATGTCGATCCGCTTCACTGTCATAGAAAACATTCTCATAGTGTGAATTTGTGTATTTGCTGATACTTCTTTCCGGTGAATACCAATCTCTCTCGGAGTTACGATAGTTATACGTAGCATGTCTCGGTCCTTCGGGCAGCGACAGAATGTTCAAGCTGCTATCACCGGCTGTAGCCAGACAACGTTTCAGAATGTGAATACCGTTCCCATGGGTATCCTGCGGCTTTTTCGGATCAATCGGTGTCGGTGTCTCCGGCCCGGCGATAATATTGCCGCTAACATCGTCATTGCAGGCAATTTCCTCTTCCGGTTCAAACTTAGTTTGCTCTCCCACCAGTTTCTTCTCGGCTTCTTCCAAAGTGCCGTTCAAAGTATGCTTACTGTCACCGTTGGATTTAATCTCAACGTTATTAACAACAGAAGCTCCTGACTTGATGCCCGGATAAGACAGATAGAGCTTAAATGACGGAATAGTATCGAATTTTCGCGGACTGACTTGTTGTTTTAAGGTCAGCTTATCGCCGTTTAATTGCCAATCGGGGTTCAGTTTCGGATCAAAATGCGCCTTAAGGTCGGACTTAACCTGCCCGTTTACATCTTTACCCTCATAAGTCGGCAAAGTATCGGTAATAGTAAATTCTCTGATGTCGGCATAATCCCCACTGCTGTAGTTATAGGCTTGATAGTAAGAGAAGGAATATTCAATCGGAGCTTCCGTGCCTCTCTTCATATAGCCCGTACCGTCCGGCTCACCCTGATGGGTGTCCTTGCCGTAACTTTCCCCGTTCATCTGCTTGGTAATATTGCGATTGGAATTTTGCCGAGCACGTAAACCGATCGGATGCGTCGTCTGCGAAGTAGCGACAATCAACTCATTTTGGACAATATACGTCTTACCGGTCAAATCGAGCACAAAATTGTTCGGCGTCCCCGGCTCAAATTGCAGGTAAAAAGGCATATTAATAGCTGTTAAACCGCTTATCGGGTTTTTCAGCTTTAATTTAACAATTCCGTCTTCGAACTTATGTTCAGTGAACGAATCGGAGACGTTACTGGAAAACATCACATCTTTAATATGACCGTTAGCTACCTCCTGCCGCAGATCAATATTAACCCAAGTATCCGGAATATTAACATTGGTATTACCGCTGCCTTTGATTTTCAAAAGTAAGGGCATATTTTGCGTACGGGCGTATTCTTTCAAACCGTAAGGTTTCGCCTCATCCTCATTACCGTTGACGGCATGCACCAAATCGACAATAACGGCTGTCGGATCATAATTGGCTTTCTGCTTATAGAAAACATCCATTTCCGTATCCTGCTCTTTGACTTCCAGCTGTTTCGCCTGTCTGTCTACAGGCTCGTAACCGAACGAATCTTTGGGCGTATAAGTAAAAGTTTGATTCATCGTCGCCAACTGTCTTTCCGGCAAAGCGACAGACTTATTAGTACCTTCAAGTTTTTTATTGATAGTTACCCAAACTTTATTGATGATAAAAGTTGTCCCGTCCTGAACATTGACGGCAGCAATCTTGGAATTGGCATCTTTGGCCAACAAAAGTACCCGATGCTTCGCATCTTCCGTATTGCCGGGGTTATCCAGAAAAGCTGTCGAACCTATGCTATTTACCGTAGAAGGAACGGTTAAATCGGTTAAACCGTTGCTTTGGAAAGCCGAATCTCCGATTGTTGTTAAAGTCGCTGTCGGCTTAAACTTAACTGCAGTTAAAGAATTATTTCTGAAAGACTCGCTCTCAATCGCTTTAACCTTGTCCGGTATTTCAACTGCAGACAAATTATTATAAGCGAAGGCCTCATAAGGAATACTCTCCAAATTCGGGGACAATTCCAGTTTGCTGATTGTATTGGATGCAAAAACGCCCTTACCTATCTGAGTAACGGACTGCGGCAGTTTGACTTCGTTGATCGAATTATAGCGGAAAGCTTCCTCCCCGATAGTCGTAACAGTCGGAGGAATCACAGCATTAACCAATTTATTGGTTTTGAATGCGCCATCCTTAATCTCCGTCGTTCCGGGGGCCAATTCATAACTTGTAATACGATTCTCGGAAAAAGCATAGCGGGGAACAACCTTAATCGCCTGCGGCAGCTTCACACGCTCCAAGCGATTTCGATAAAAGGAATATTCGCCCAAGGCTGTCAAGCCCTCAGGTAATTGCAAGCTCTCCAGCTGATTCTCCTGAAAAGCGTAATCGCCGATGCTCGTCAAAGTCGCCGGCAATTTCACATTCGTCAAAGCGTTTTTATAAAAAGCGGATTCGCCAATTGTTTTCAAGTTATCGAATAAAGTAACAGCCGTCAAACGATTGTTGGAAAAAGCGTTCCTGCGAATTTCCGTAACGGCAGCAGGAATTTTCACCTCCGCCAAATTGTTGTCGGCAAAAGCAAACTGAGGAATGTACGTTAAATTCTTAGGCAAAGTTAAGTCTTCCAAAAATACGTCGGTAAAAGCGTATTCACCCAGTTCCTGCAAACTGTCGGGCAAAACCAGCTTTTTGATACGCAAAGCTACGGCACCGCCGTCACCGTTAAAAGCGTAATTGCCGATTTTTTGTACCCCGTTCGGAATTGTCAACTCGTCCATATCCAAAGCGGTGGAACGGAAGGCGTAATCGCCGATAGTCTTCAGTCCCTCATGCAAGGTAATTTTCTTCAAATTATAGTTCTCGGTAAAAGCGCTGTTTTTGATATTCTCAACATTGGCGGGAATATCCAGTTCCTGAATCAGGTTTTGGGCGAAAGCATATTCCCCGATATTCTTAACACTATGGGCTATGGGCAATTCTTTTATTTTATTGTTGTAAAAAGCATAATCAGGAATGCTGTCCAAGTGCTCCGGTAACTTAAAGGAAGTTAAACGATTGTCCCGGAAGACGCCTACGCCCAGCGTTTTGACATTCTCCGGCACTTCCACGAAGGTCAACTGATTACTTTTGAAAGCTTCCCGGCCGACAGACGTTAAGCTCGCAGGGAATTTAATCTGCTCCAAACTGTTTTCGGCAAAAGCCCGATCGGCAATTGTCTGCACGCCGGAACCTAAGTTGAGGCTGCCGATTTTATTGGTCATGAAAGCTTCCTGACCGACGCTTGTAACTGTATCCGGGATATTAAGTGTAGTAATCTTATTGTTTTTGAATGCCCGTTCAGGAATTTCTTTTAAGGTCGCCGGCAAATTAACACTGATTAATTTATTATCTTCAAAAGCGCCTCTACCCAAGCTTGCCAATTTCTCCGGCAATTTAACTTCTGTCAAATTGTTGCCCGCCAACGCCGAGTCGCCGATATTCTGTAAGCTTTCGGGGAAAACGATAGAAGCTAATTTAACACCTTGCAGGGCGCTATCAGCCAAAGTCGTAATTTTCTCCCGCTTGTCATTGGTCGGATTGAAAGACGGCAGAACCACATCGGGATTGGTTTTAATTTTCTCTTTGCCCTTGTCAGATAAACCGGTAACGCTTGCACCGGAGAAAGTAAAATCTTCATTTAACCAGCCCTTACCCGTTTCCAACTTCATCAAATCGATACCTACAAGTACTTGTCTGGTTTCAGTCGCAGTATTGCCGGCATCATCCGTGACACTGTATGTAACTTTGTGTTCGGCTTTGACACTTGTATCGATTGTAGGCGGAGTAATTTTCAGGCGGGCGGTAATATCGTTACCCGCAGCATCAGTGGCTTTGACATCTTTTTTCAAGTCAACCGGTGCTTTCAGTGGGACGCTGATGGGCGTCAGGCCGCTAATTACCGGCTTTTGCGTGCTTGTCTTATATTGAACAACAAAGGGATTATCTTTTGTGTTGGTTTTATCTATAGTCAAGCTGATATTAGGCGCAGAATACTTGCTGATGGCCGGAGCAGGCAAATTAATAACGTTACCTTCAAACAACAACTGCTCTAACGGTTTTTCCGTGTAAGGATCATTTTTTATTTCATTTAAGCTGTATACCTGTTTCTGAGAATCAGCGTCAATACCTTTGACAAAAATGGAAACCGGGTGATAAATTGCACCGAACTCGCCCATTTTGACATCGGTCTTAATAGTTGCCGAACCGCCCTGTAAATAAACATAACGGCCGTTGGCGTTGAAGGCGCCGCTGCCGACACTCGTCACGGAAGCCGGTAAAGTCAATTCGCTCAAGCGGTTATCACGGAAGGCGTCGGCCCCGATGTTCTGTAATTTATTCAAGGACTGCAATGCCATATTGCCGATGGAGTTGTGCATAAACGCACCGGATTGGATATTGCTCAAATTGCTGCCGGCGGCAAAAGTCAAATTGCCGATCCCGTTATTAATAAAAGCTTGAGCTCCTATCTCGGTAACGGAAGCCGGAACGGTAAGACTTGTAATCTTGTTGGCTGCAAAAGCATTTGCCCCGATGGTTTTCAAGCCTTCAGGCAGCGTCAGCGAAGTTAAAGCGCTCTTAAGTTTCTCGCCGCTGAAAGCATTGTTCCCGATCGCTTCGACCGGATATGTATGTCCTTCTTTGTCCGTTAACTGTGCCGGAACAGTCAGCTTATCCGCCTTGCCGAGGTAGGCGACAATCGTCTTACTGTTCTGATCATAGACGAAATCTTCTACCTGTATAACAGCCTCCGCCGCTTGCGCATTTTGCGGCAACAGCAAAGTCTGTCCCAAGAGTAAAAACGCTGAAAGCGTTGCTAAAGCTCTTTTTCCGAGTTTTCCCACGTTAAGCATTACTAATCCACCTTACTTATTTTTAAGCTCACCTGTAAATCACCGACAGTGAATATACAAGGTAACACTTTATTATAGTCCGGATTGCAACAGTTTGCATTTACTACAGTCACATTTACAAATAGAGGCGGAAATTTTACCTTTCCCCTTATGCTGAATTATCTGTATAATTAGAGTATGAAAAAACACAAGAATGTACCGAATAAGCCGAATAAACCGACCGAGCTTTTACTGCCGACAGCAACTTGCACCAATTATAAAGCGGCAGAGAGAGAAGCTCGATCCACTGCTGCCGCGCAAGCACAAATCCGGGCCTTAACGCAGGCTGTTATCGCTGAATTGCAGGGACGGAAAAATGAAGCTGCAACAGACAGTGTGCCCGCCGTTCAAGAACAAATGCCAAAGCAAGTACAGGAGCAGCCGGTCGAACCGGCTTCATTCCGGGCAAGTTCCGGCGCCGATGCTGTAAGTGCAGCTGCAGATATCAAAAATACCATAGTAAACAGCACCTTGCAGGAAACTGCGCCTCGACTTTCACCTTCCGTAACAATCAGCCGCAATGCCGAAAATACCGGCGATTTCAAGGCAAACATTTTGCCAACGACAGCTGATGCGACAGCCGAAACGGCGCTGAACATCAACGGCGAACAATCTGCGACGGCACCGCTGCCGCTTTTTCAATCCGGCCTCGATTTTTTAACGAATTCCGCAGCTAAACATGATAACTCCACCGCCGACGCTACGATCGTCAAGCATCTGGACAAAGCGGCAGCCTGTAAATTTTTACAGCCGTATATGCAACAGCCGAAGCCGGGGAAAAAAGCGAAAAGCGAAAAAGGTGCAGCCGAATTACAGCAACAGCAAACTAAACAACGGATTTTCGCCCAAGCTCAGGCCGATTTACTCTTATTTGTCAATGAACAGCAAGCCAAAAAAGTCGACAAACCTGCCGCTAACGGGAAATGGCAGAAAGCTTGGGACAATTTGGCCGCCGCTGTTTTCCGAAATATCAAGGAACATACAAACAACTCCGAACACCAATACAGCGCGCTGCTGCTGACAATGACTGCCTGTCTCCTGCCGGCCTTTATCTTTTGGAATCTCTTACCCGGCAGCTTCCTGAACATCTACAAAACTCAACTTTCAGGCTATGTCCTCTTATCCATGTATCGTTCGCTGACTGTCATCATCCTGCCGCTTTTAATCTTTCTGCACCGGCATAATCTCGCGCCGGAATGGCGCAATGCCGTCAGCGGACAAAAGATAAACGTGCCGGCAATCCGTTTTTTCCTACCTTTAATCGCCTTAACCGCAGCCTGTCTGCTCAACGCTGTCAACCGCTTACTGGTACTCAATCTCTTTCTGCCGTGGAAACGCAATATTACAGAAATACCTTTTTTGATTAAAAGTGCCGGTAATTTGCAAAGCTTGATTTTAATTTTTCTCAGCAACTGTCTCATCGCCGGGACTTTGGAAAGTATCTTTTTCGCCGGTTTTCTGTTCACCTGTCTGCGCCGCACTTTCTCGCTCAAAACTGCAATTATTCTGGCGACGGCCGCCTGGGTGCCGCTTTATGTCGCTGAACCGGATTTTATTACCCTGGCGCTCTTCTTCGCCTTTCTCCTCTTTTTCCGGACCGTTTGCGACAATATTTACGTTATTATCGTTTTGAATATTCTAACCCGCACTTTCATTTTGTTCCTGCGGCAAGCGCTACCTTTCTCGGTAACGCGCAATATTCCTACGTACTCTTCCGCACAGGCGATGCTGCTGGTTGACCTTTTAATTATCGCCGTCAGCAGCGGTATCCTCTATTATTTATCACATCTCATGCCGCGAATTGCCCCGCAAATACGCCAAATTGCCGGCGAGAAAAACGAGAAAAAAGCGCTTTGGTTACGTTTCAGCGCCAATATAGCTTATAAGCGACAAAAAGGAGAATTATGGGAAAGTTTGAGCAAGTGCAAGCCGGATTACAAGTTGCTTGTCGCCTATCTGCTGCTCTGGCTCAACTACTTAATTTATTGGAAATTCCTCTAAAATTCAGGCTTCCCGGGTGGGGCATCCGGCAAATCCGGTAAATCCGGTAATAACTGCGCCGAAGAAGTTACGGCAACTTATAGCGCCGCCGCTTAATCTTTTTTGCGAATAAAAGTTCCGGCTGTCAATACAGGGAAAGCTTCCGGTAAAGGCAAATAAAATTTCGCCTGTGCCTGATTGATCCGCGCCACGGCCAAACCGTTGGCATCATAAAGTTCAGTTACCTTATAAGACAAAATATCTCCGTGCGGAACAATAATCTCCAGTTCGTCACCCTTATCGACAAAATTGCGTTCCTCGACGGCCACATAGCGGCCTGCCGGTAAAACGGCAGTCGTTTGCGCCCCGCTTTTCTCCAGCTCCCGCTGTTTGCGTTTACCTAACTGTTTACTGTCGATAATATATTGCTTCAGCGGTAAATAGTCGCCCTGCTGCCGATAATCTCCCAGAACAATACCGGCGATTGTCGCCTCTTTCTGATAAGCGGCATTTTCAGCTACCTGCGCATTATCCTGCACCTTATCATAATAAAAGCCCGTACCGTATTCCCGGTGCGTCATTTGCAGCAATTCCTTTTTCCACGCCGGATCAAAATGATAATTTTCCGGATCGGCTAAATAAGCATCCAGCGCCAGACGATAAGCCCGAATCGTCATGGCAACATAATACGCACCTTTCATGCGTCCTTCAATTTTGAAACTGGTAACACCGGCATCTACCAAATCCGGGATATGTTCAATCATACATAAGTCTTTACTTGAGAGTAAATATGTACCGTGATTATCTTCTTCCAGAGAAAATTGGTAATTATCCTCGACATTCTTGCCCTCTTCCAGGGCTTTGCGCAATCTTTTACGTTCAATCAGCTTATATTCCCAACGGCAAATCTGGGCGCATTCACCCTGATTGGCTCCCCGCCCCGTCAACATATTGGATAAAAGGCAGCGCCCGGAATAAGCCATACACATCGCCCCGTGCACAAAAGCTTCCAATTCCAAATCCGGCGGCACAACTGCCGAAATAGCCCGAATATCACGCAAAGACAATTCCCGCGCCAAAACAATTCGTTTCGCCCCGTTGGCCTGCCAGAACAGACAACCTTGCGCATTAGTCACTGACGCTTGGGTGGAAATATGTTTGACCAATTCCGGTGCCGTCTGACTGAAACGCAAAAAGACTCCCGGATCGGAAATAATCACGCCGTCAGGCCGCAATTGCCGCAAAAATTGAATATAATCATCCAATTCCGCCATATGATCCGGATGCGCCATAATATTGCAGGTAATATAAAGATGAACGCCCTTGTCCGTACAATAACGCCGCGCCTCAAACATTTCCTCAGCTGTAAAATTTTTACTGAAAGCCCGCAAGCCGAAAGCCTGACCTGCCATATAAACAGCGTCGGCGCCGTAAAGCACCGCCGCTTTTAATTTTTCCATACTGCCGGCCGGCGCCAACAGCTCGATTTTTCCCCGCCATGCACCTGAATGTTGCGGCATATTCACCTCGTTCATCCTACCCGTTATAGCTTAATTACCCTCTAAAGGTGCCAAATATTTCGCAATATTAGCCTTGTGTTCCTCAAACGTATTGGCGAACACGTTGCGTCCGTCTTTGCCGGCGGCACAGAAAAAGAGATAATTCCGGCTCTCAGGCTGCGTATCGGGATAAAGTGCGGCGGAAATAGCTTCAGCGCCGGGATTACAAATAGGACCTGGGGTTAAACCGGGATTTTTGTACGTATTATAAGGAGATTCCCGATTCAAATCTTTATCTTTCACCAGGAAAACCGGCGGTAAACCTTCCTGTTGCCGCAAATAATTAATGCTGGCGCAAGATTCCAGATTCATATTCCTACTCATACGATTGCTGAAAACCCGACTGACTTTATACATTTCGCGGGAAATTGAAGATTCCTTCTGAATAATACTGGCTAAAATAATTACTTCATCCATAGTCATGTTAAGAGCCTTAGCCCGCTCATAATACTGGTCAAGCAACTTGTAGCGGGTATTATTCAGCATTGTCGCCAAAATCGACTCCTCCGACGCATTGTAGTCAAAATAATAAGAATCGGGGAAAAGATAGCCGTCCAAAAGGAAATTACGTCCGGGGGTACGCTTGATTTCGGATAAAAATTCATAGCGCTCGAACAGTTCAGGGGAGTTCATCAAACTGTCCAGTCTGGCCTCATCGAAGCTGATACCGGCACGACGCAAAATATTCTTAATATCAATATAGGTACTGCCTTCGGGGATAACCACCAACGCCCGATTGGGCTTCAAAGTCAACGTGAACATCAACTCGTCATACCCCATATTAGGGCGTAAATAGTGCGTACCATATTGATAATTGCCGTCGAAGCCGTTTAACTTGGACAAGAGCTGAAAAACGGTTTTACTCTTAATCAGGCCGGCTGCTTCCAGTTTTTGTGCAATATTCTTAGTCGCATCACCGAAGTCAATAAAAACCGCCTGTAAATTCTTTTCTCCCGGAATCGGAGCACTGTAATTCAAAGGAATATGCTTCTCTTTTTTCCAGGCTGCCAGGCGCTGCAGACACCTTTCCGCTTTGATTTTATTCTGCGCCTGCATTTGTTCCCGCGTCTGAGCAGCATTTTGCTGCGCGGCCGGCTTGTCTTTCTTCTCCGCCTTCAATTGTTTGGAGTACTCTTCATTGACAACGTCCTGAATAAGCTCCTGCTGCGCGGCAATTTGTTGCATATAATCGTAACGGGCCTTTTGGCGCAGCACAACACGATAACCGAAAACCAAGCCCAAAACGATTGCCAGCAACAATACACAAACTACCGCAATCCCACTTATAGTCGTCCTTATTTTACGCGAAATCATGTTGTTATCCTTTCCTGCAAACTCAAGCAGCGTTCTTTGCTCCGCTTTTTATTGCTTCTTCGCTCTTTGTTTCGCTCGCAAATCCGTACTTAAAATCTTTTTCCGTAAACGAATGTGTAAGGGGGTAACTTCCACCAATTCATCGTCATTGATTAATTCCAGACATTGCTCCAGACTTAAGTCCATCCGTCCCGTCAAACGCAAAGCGTCGTCGGAGCCGGCGGCACGCATATTGGTAACGTGTTTTTTCTTACAGACGTTCACCACCACATCTCCGGGCTTGGGTGTTTTACCGACAATTTCGCCCTCATAAACCTGCACACCGGCATCGATAAAGAGCACACCCCGCTCCTGCGCATTGTACAGGCCGTAAGTTACAGCTTCACCTGTCTCCCATGCGACAATTACGCCGTGCTTACGCGTTTCTATCTCGCCCTTCCACGGTTCAAAGCCGCTAATCAAAGTATTCATTACACCGTTACCGCGAGTATCGGTTAAAAATTCCGAACGATAACCGATTAAGGCCCGGGAAGAAATATGGAAAGTCATACGGGTGTAACCGTCCTGAATCGGATGCATATCCTTCAATTCGCCTTTACGTTCACCGATTTTCTGAATAACCGCACCGACAAATTCATCCGGCACATCAATGTACAAATCTTCCATAGGTTCCAGAACTTTGCCGTCCGGCGTCTTTTTCAAAATTACTTCCGGTTTACCGACTTGGAATTCGTAACCTTCACGTCTCATCGTTTCAATCAAAATGGACATGGACAGTTCGCCTCTGCCCTTGACGATAAAGCGGTCGGGAGAATCTGTATATTCCAGACGCATCGCCACATTTTTTTCCATCTCTTTTTCCAAGCGGGCGGACAAGTGGCGGCTCATCAAATACTTACCGTCCTGGCCGGCAAACGGACTGTCGTTAACCATGAAATTCATCGCAATCGTCGGCTCTTCAATCGCCACAAACGGCAGCGGCTCAACTTTGTCGACAGCGCAAACCGTATCACCGATGTTGATATTCTCGATACCGGCCAAACAGACAATCTCACCTGCTGCAGCCTCCGGCACTTCCACTTCTTTCAAAGCCTCGAAACGCATAATCTTGTTCAAGCGCGCCTTGCGGACAGTGTCTTCGCCGAAACGCGCCACGGCAATCTCCTGCCCGAGTTTCAAAGTACCGCGATCAATTTTACCGATTGCCAGTCGTCCCAAATAAGGATTGGCTTCAACGTTGGAAACTAAAACTTGGGCCGGCAGGTTAGGATCACCCTGCGGCGAGGGCAATTTCTCCACAATGGTATCAAGCAGCGGCAAAATATTTTTCGCTTCGCCTTTGATAATTTCTTCGGCTGTAAAAGCGGCAACGCCATCCCGACCGGAAGCATAAACTACCGGGAAGTCCAACTGTTTGTCCGTAGCATCCAAATTCATAAACAGCTCGTAAACTTCATCCAAAGCTCTTTTCGGTTCCGCGCCCGGTCTATCGCATTTATTAATAACTACCAAAGCCGGTAAGCCCAAATTCATCGCCTTGGACAGAACGAAACGGGTCTGCGGCATAGGTCCTTCGAAAGCGTCGACAATCAAAATAACCGCATCGACCATTTGCATAATCCGTTCCACTTCGCCGCTGAAATCGGCATGCCCCGGAGTATCGACGATATTAATTCTCGTCTTGCCGTATTGAATAGCCGTATTTTTGGCCAAAATAGTAATTCCGCGTTCCCGCTCCAAGTCGTTGGAATCCATCACGCAATTATTAACGGTTTCATTATCCCGGAAACTTCCCGACTGTTTCAGCATCGCATCAACCAGGGTGGTTTTACCGTGGTCGACGTGCGCAATAATAGCAATATTTCTTAAATTTTCCTGTCTTGTTTCTTTCATACTGTTTTCTGTCTCTTCTTCTCTTCTATCTCTACTCTGTAAAATTCCAACTATCACATATATCCGTTGTGTCGGTTTACTAATCGTTCAGTCTAGCACCTGCACGCTACATTGGTATTAAATATTTGTAAACCGGCCGTATATCAATAAGCTCAACCGTCCTGCTTGCGTTTTTCCCGCAAAAGGAAATAAATCGGCGTCCCGGCAAAATCGAAGTGTTGTCGAATCTGATTTTCCAAATAACGCTCATAGCTGAAATGCAATAAATTCCTGTCATTAACAAAGAAAACGAATTTCGGCGGCAAAACGGAAACTTGGGTAGCATATTGAATTTTAAGATGCCGACCTTTATATGAAGGCGCCTGCATCATCGCCTGCGCTTCACCGATTACGTCGTTCAACAGGCCTGTAGCAATTCTGCGGGAAGCCGCCTGATAAACCTGATTAATCAAAGTGTACAAATCAGCCACATGCAAAGCCGTCTTGGCCGAGAGAAAAATAATCGGGGCCCAGGGCATAAAACTGAATTTAGTTTGTAATTGTTTTACGTATTCTCCCTGACGCAAATTGTTGTCTTTCGCCAAATCCCACTTATTCACCAGCAGAATGCAAGCCTTACCTGCTTCCAAAGCTAAACCGGCAATCTTTGTATCCTGTTCCAAAGGTCCGCTCAAAGCATCCATCATAATCAAACAGACGTCCGCTTTTTCAATCCCGCTGACTGCCCGGACTACGGAATAACGCTCAATAGCATCGTCAATTTTACTTTTGCGCCGCATCCCAGCCGTATCAATAAACAAGTATTCCTGATCCCCGTATTTCACCGAAGTTTCCAAAGCATCTCTCGTTGTCCCGGCGATATCCGAAACAATGGCCCGCTTCTCGCCGCACAAGCAATTAAGCAACGAGCTCTTGCCGACATTAGGCTTGCCGATTAAGGCCACTTTAATAACTTCAGAATCTGCAGCAAATTCATCTGCAAGCGGCAAATCATGACATATTGCATCCAGCATATCGCCGATACCCAAGCCGTGCGCCGCTGAAATGGGGAAAACTTCTCCAAATCCCAGTTGATAAAAATCGTAAACTTCCGGCGGTACAGTACCGGGATTGTCACATTTATTAACGGCAATTACCACCCGTTTGCCGCTTCTGTGCAAAAACTCGGCAATATCCTGATCGGCAGCCTGAAGGCCGCACTTGGCATCCACCATAAACAAAATAATATCGGCAGTTTCAATCGCCAGTTCCGCCTGTTGCCGCATTTGACTCAATATTAAATCGTCGCTGTAAGGCTCAATGCCGCCGGTATCAACCAGTGCCAGCTCCCGATCCAACCAGGTAAATTTAGTATACAAGCGATCACGCGTAACTCCGGGGCGATCGTCTACAATCGCCATTTTCTTTCCGGCTAAATAATTAAACAAAGAGCTTTTGCCGACGTTGGGGCGCCCTACTACCGCTATAACCGTACTCATATTTTCACCTGCTTTCTCCAATGCTTTTCTAAAGTTACTTTACTATTTTTCATAATAAAAAAACAGCGAAATAATCGTTCGCTGTTCTTTAAGCCGGCTGCAAACCCGCGGTAAACAATTTTGTCTTCAATCTCGTTAGACCTATATAACAATTGCTACCGGTTTAGCCCTGATCAAAACACCTGCGCTTATTCTGCTGTTGCAGCTGTTTCAACTTCAATAACTTGACGACCTCTGTATAAGCCGCAAGCCTGACAAGGTCTGTGCGCCAAGCGAAGTTCATGACAGCTTGTGCACTCAACTAAAGCCGGTGCTACTAGCTTCCAGTTAGAACGAGAACGACGAGAGCGCTCTTTTGACCATCTTCTCTTAGGTACTGCCATCTTCGACACCTCCGTTTTGTCTTCTTAATAAGACAAGCTAAGTAAGCATAACGCCTATTTTTTCACCTGTCAATAGTTCTGTATTAGTTTTGCTGCCGCTTTGTAACTGATTTAAGACCGATTTGTAACGGTTTGCCTACATTGCCGCTGTGCACCGCTGTCCGACCTATTGCCGTGCAACGCAAACGCTTGCGTTGCAATTTGCGTCTCATTTTGCAACGCAAATTAAAAGAGCGTTGCAAAGAAGCTTACAGGCAGCAGATTATCGAAGCAGATAATGCGTTTTTCGGCTGTCACCGCTGCGTTTAATTATCCCCTTATTTATAAGCGTATTCAAGACCCGCAAAGTTTTGGCGCGACTCAAAGCACAAGCGCTTTCTATTTCACTGCGATTGGCAGAAGTTTTTCTTTGAATAAATGCATAAACTTTCTCTTCCTCCGGGCTGAGATTGTCTACAGAGGCAGTAAAAAGCGGCAGAATTACCGTTATTGCTTCCGTTCCGACCGAATAATCGGGTTTAGTTATACTGTTTCGGTAACTCTGATTAATCCGCCGGATACCGGTGCCGAATTGCTCAATATATCCCAAGCGAAAAAACACATTGGCTAAAATAGGATTAGATAACGCTGAAATCTGCCGATTCAAGTAATCATCCGCCGTTAAGCCTGCCGGCAATCCGCCCAGCGAGGTAATTTCAATTCTGTCCGCATACATAGCCACATTAATCGGCGCGTCTACATCCCACGCTCTATGCACCAGAGCATTGGCTAAAGCCTCACGAAAGCTGAGCTCGGGCACTCTTTCCCGCCGTTCTCTTTTAATTCCGGCAATTTCTTCATAGCAATAAAATTTACGGAAAAAAGCCGTTGCTTCCGCATAAGCTTCGAGAATAGACATATTTTCCAAACGCAACCTTGCTTGTATAACGTCAATGGAATCCCCGAATTTTGCTAAATCAATTAAAACCAAACCGTTTTCATCAGCTAATAATCGGGCCGCTTTATTAAATTTAGTTTCAGCATTGTAAAGGTTAAGCGTGCGCAATATATCGCCGTTCAATTCGCTGATACCCAATTCTCGCTTCAGCTCCTGCTCCAGATAATGGAAATGTAAATCCTGCCTACTTGACGCCAACTCTTCAAAGTTAATATTGGAACCGCGCAAAATCAAGCGATTCAGTTCCTGCCTGTCTACCGGCACACTTGCTGTTGCCGCACGTTTATAGGCCTGACCTTTGTAATAATAAGGTGTTTCCGAACCGCTTAAAACAGTCAGGCGAATTGTACTGTCAGGCAAAATATTAAGGGAAAATTGGGGAACGGGACTTATTGTGTCATTTATCCTATTCTCAATGGAAATTGCCTTTTTATCAATATTATTCAAGCCGATGATTTCACCATCATCACTTATACCGAAATAGATTGTTCCACCCCGATAATTGGCAAAAGCCGAAACTGTTTTAAGAAAGCTGTCAGTTATATCGGCCTTTAATTCCACGCTGCTTGTTTCTCTTAATTTCATACAAATACCGCCAAATTAAATATTACAATTACGGCATCCGACCTATTGCCGTGCAACGCAAACGCTTGCGTTGCAATTTGCGTCTCATTTTGCAACGCAAATTAAAAGAGCGTTGCAAAGAAGCTTACAGGCAGCAGATTATAAGCGTCACTTTCTCTCGTCAATACAGTAATTAATATTAATTGTCACGTAATGACCGCTCATATTATCGTTGCTCAAGAAATAGGCTAAATTTACATAGCCTTCCTGCGGCGAGCTTAAATCCGCCTCCATTTTATCGGTAGTGGTAATCATCGGCACATCTCCGTAAGGCGTATGATACTCGCTCTTGAAAGTTTTGCCGATGCGAAACTCCAAATTCATCCCGAAGTTCCCGCTACGATTAAGATTCAGAGATTTTTCGGACGCATTGTACACCAATTCGGTATAGGTGCTGTAAAGAGCCGGATCACTCAACTCTTTCCAACGTAATTTATAAATATTACCTCCGTCAAAAGACCAGACGCCCAGGCTGCACAAGCGATCCTGCGCCACATCGTCCGCCGCCAAATCCGCCTTGTCCTGACTATGCCGTGAAAGCATGTAAACCTTGACCGAAAAACTCTGTTTACCGGGCTTAGCTGCCCAAGTCGCAGATTTAAGCGGTTTAGCTCGAAGCCAATCGGCAACCTCGGAACCGTCTGCCATTAAATCGGCATTTTCCATCGCCGTCCGATAAAGCATCTCACTGCCGAGAGTTTGATTTTTTTCCGAACGATTATGCAAAAGTTCTCTTGTTCCCGGAGGATTCAAGTCAACCCGTTCCAATAAAGCGCACTCCAAGCGGCGACGTCCGGCATCCTGCTCTGAAGCTCGGTCTGCAGCTTGAGCTTGATTTGAAACTCGAGCCGACTGCTTAGAAAAATCGGCCGCATCTGCTGCAAGCTCGCCCGTCTCCTGCAACGCCTGCACTTCAGCCGGCGAAAGCAGCTGCAAGTACTCCGCCGCCCGCTGCTTGGCGGAAATATTACGTCGAACAATTTCTTTTGCCGCTTCTACGGCTGTCGAAGTTTTTTTCTTCATATCAAATCGTTTCCCGTCTGGACCTTTCTTCATGTTCAGCTAAAGCTAAATACAACAAGCGCCCGCACAACTCGGTCGCATCAAAGCCGCCGGCGGCAAAAACTTGAGGATAAAGACTGATTTCAGTAAAGCCGGGCATGGTATTGATTTCGTTAAAGTAAATCTTGCGGGCATCACGGTCAAAGAAAAAGTCGACCCGAGCCAAGCCGCTGATTTGTAAAATATTACAGACTTCCAGGGCCAATTCGTGAATTTGGCGGGTCATAAGCGTCGTAATTGTCGCCGGAATACAAGTTTCCGTGCCCTGCTCCGAAAAATATTTGGTCTGATAGTCATAAAAAGAGTTGGGCTTTTTCACAATAATTTCCCCGACCGGAGAGGCGAGATAATTCGGGAAATTACCCAAAACACCGCACTCCAATTCTCTAACTCTTAATTGCCGTTCAATCAGAATTTCACTATCCAGTTCGGCTGCTGCGGCAATCGCCTGATTCAAGGATGAAAGATTGTTCGCTTTCCCGGCGCCGACGGAAGAGCCGCCGTTAGCCGGCTTGACAAAAAGCGGAAAAGGCAATTTCTCCAAAATGTCGATACACGCATCCTCGTTATTCATTTGCCACACGCGACGGGACAAACGGAACCACGGTACTACCGGAATTTTATAATGCTGTAAAATGGTCTTGGCGGCAATTTTGTCCATACCGCAAGCTGAAGCTAAAACACCCGACCCGACAAAAGGAATATCGGCCATTTTGAATAGGCCCTGAATGGCACCGTCTTCGCAATTAATACCGTGTAAAACGGGGAACAAAATATCCGGCTTGCTTCCGTCTACAGTTAAACTGCTGAGAAAAGCCGCCGGGCTGCTGATCGGTGCAGACGGCACATTCCTGCTTTTGCCATATTCTTCCGCTTCTTTGACCCAATTCTCGCTGTCCAAATGTTCACCGTCAAAAGGATAAGGCAAAAAATCACCGTTCACGGTAATACCGACAAGCGACAATTTTAGCGGCATTTTGCTTAAAGTACGCGCAATAAAGAGCGCCGAGCGGCAGGAAACTAAATGTTCGGTGGATTTGCCGCCGAAAAACAGCAAAACGTGCTTGCCCTTAAATTTTTCCGGCTCATAGGTAAAATTACGGCCGTAAAGCGGCGATTTGCCGCCGAATTCATAGAAATCCGTTGTTAACCTGCTCTTTCGCATAAGTAAGTGCATCCTTTCCTGGTCCTGCCTGAAATTCCAGACGGCGCCGGTTTTCGTCGTTTTATTCGTCGTTTTACAATATTAATAAAAAAGCGGTCGAATGACCGCTTGATTTTGAAGCACAGGGAATCAACCGCGGTCCCACTTGCTCAATTCTTCTTTGTTATGCCTGATAACCTCCAGCACGTCCTTGAAATTATTCTCGACGTTGGTCAGCAGACCTTCAACATAGCTGACGGAATAATCGTGCAATTCATCGGCGTGCGTTTTGGCCTTATTGACAATTTCCTGCGCTTTCTCCTGCGCTTCCTGGGTTATCTTGTTCTCATCAATCAAAGTTGCCGCTTTCAGTTCCGCTCTTCTGATGTAGTCATTGGCGGCCTGTTTCGCTTCCTTCATAATTGAATTCTGTTCCTGAACTATATAATGTGCCTGCTTAATGGCATCCGGCAACTGCTCCTGTAATGCTGCAATTAATGTCAGTAAGTTCTCACGATTCAGCACTATGCTGGTAGACAAAGGTAAAGTTTTCGCGCTCTGTACCATAAGCTCCATTCTGTTCAACAAACTGTAAATTGAATTCTCATCCTGTATAGGTTGATCAATCATCTCTTCGTCGCTCATATTGTCAAAAAATTGTTCAGCCATAATCTCCACCAATATTAATTGCATTCTGTCTTGCTTATATGCAAAACCGTTCTTTTATTTTAGAGCATTTATAGCAATTTGTGAAGATTAAGCGGAACATTCTGCCCGGGAAGTGAAAAGTTGGAGCGCTTTTCGCCTGCCGCAGGTAAATTCGCCAATTTTTCCTCATCTCCGCCGCCCGACTTATATAAAAAAGCGCAAAAAACAGGCGGCACCCGTAAGCACCGCCTGCCCGCTTAAAAGCCTTGTTTATTACTTCTTACGGATATACTTCAAGCAATCGAGCGTTACCGCTGTCATGATGATAATACCGGAGAAAACGAACTGTAAGTTGGTATCAATACCCAAAATAGTCAAAGCGTAAGTTAAAGCCGTGAAAATTACGACACCGACTACAACGCCCGAAATCTTACCGACACCGCCGGTAAACGAAACACCGCCGACCACGCAGGCGGCAATCGCGTCCATTTCCCAACCTTGACCGTAAGCTGCCGAACCGGAACCGACCATACGAGCACACTCCAACCAGGAACCGAAACCGTATAAGATACCGGCAAGCACGAAGGCTCCCATAGTAACAGCGAAAACCGAAATACCGGAAACTGCCGCAGCCTCGGGATTACCGCCGACAGCGTACAGATTTTTACCGAAAATCGTCTTATTCCAGATGAACCAAACAATAATTATGGCTGCAACAGCCCACAAAATAATGGTCGGGAAACCGTTGACCTTCGGAATAATCCATTTAGGAATATCCGACTCGATCGCACCGAAAGACACGCCTTTGGTCGCATAAGTTACGATACCGAAAATTACCAGCATATTCGCCATAGTTGAAATAAACGGGTGCATCTGGAACTTAGCGGTAAAGAAACCGGCAATAGCCGTAAACACCGTACACAGCACCACACAAACTACTAAGGCTAAAATAACTCTGGCAGCTAGCGGCATAGCCGTAAAATCGAAAATATAACCGAAAACTTTACCGGTATTTATGCCCTTATGCATAACGATAGTGGCCGCAGTCATACACATACCGACCATACGCCCGATGGACAAATCGGTACCTGTCAGCAAAATCAAACCCGCAACGCCTAAAGCGAGGAACATCCGCGGTGAGGCCTGTTGGAAAATATTCAACACGTTATTAAATGTCAATAATTGCGTATTTTTCACAATCGGCGTCACAATACTCAGAGCGATGAAGACAAGCAAAATTGCTAAATACAAACCGTTTTGCAATAAGAAACGCTTCATATTGAAGTTATAGCAGTAGTTTGTCCATTTTTGCTCCAAAGTCTGCGCCACGGTAAAGCGGGACATGCGCATTAAATCCAACAAGTGAAATTTATTGGTATAGGCATCGTGCAGACGGTCCTTAAAATTCTGCAAGTTTTTCTCATGCTGCAATTTGGCATCGAAAAGCCGGTTTTTATAAACATATTTTTCATCTTTAATTTCCCGGGCATCCTGCAACTTGCTCAGATTTTCCTTATGCTCCTGTTGCAATTTTTGCAAAATCACGGCATAGTCTTTAATTTCCTGCACTTTTTCGGCTACCACCGCCTGCTTGACCTGCCGCAAGTAATCCTGGCCATAGTGCTCTTTCAGATAAGCTTCACCGTCTTTAATCAACTTATCGACTAAAGGTTGATTCTTCTCCTCCACTTTCAAAGCTCTGTCCAGTTCGGAACGATTCAACTGCAGCTGATTGGCTTTTTCTTCACCTTTCAAGCTCTTATCCCTTTTAATCGCATCAATTTTGCTTTGAAAAAAGACTACTTCGTCCGTACCTTCACGCCGCAAGTCATCCAACTGCTCCTGAATTTTGCCGATATATTGCGCTATAGGCTCATACAGTTTTTGCTCTTCCTCTTTTGTTAAGATGAATTTGTTCTCCATGTTATACTCCCTTTTATCTCACACGCCCTCGCGCATTAAATACTTCGCACTTAACCTGAGAAGTTCTTCCTGATTGGTTTTTTTCGTTTCGACGATACCCGCCAGCCGACCGTTGGACATAACCCCGATGCGGTTGGTAATACCGAGAATTTCCGGCATTTCCGAGGAAACAACAATAATCGTATTACCCTGCTTGGCCATCTGAATAATAAGTTCATAGATTTCATACTTGGCACCGACATCAATACCGCGCGTCGGCTCATCCATCATGAAAATCTTAGGTTCACGCTCCAACCATTTACCGAAAATAACCTTTTGCTGATTGCCGCCGGACAAACTGGAAATCAAGTCGGCATGGCCCATACATTTGGTGCGCATAACTTTAATTTGCTTATTGGTGGCTTTAATCATCTTGCTGTCCGACAGAATCGGTCCGCTTTTATATTGAGGTAAATTGGCGATAGTAGTGTTGAAAGTCAAATCGCCTTTCAAGAATAAGCCGTTAGCCTTACGTTCCTCCGTAATCAGAGCAAATCCGTTCTCCATCGCTTCTTTCGGCGTATTGAAGTTCATCAGGCGATCTTTGAAATAAACACGACCGCATGCTCTGGTCCGAATTCCGAATATCGTCTCCAGCAATTCCGTTCTGCCGGCTCCGACCAGGCCGTAAAGCCCGAATATCTCGCCTTTTTTCACTTCAAAGCTGATATCCTGCAAGCGCGGCGCGTACTTCGTCGACAAATTCTCTACTCGTAAAATCGGTTCTCCCGGTTTATTATCGACAGGCGGAAAACGATTCTCCAGCGAACGACCGACCATGGCGGCGATCAATTCATTCATATTCGTGTCTGCAGCAGCTTTGGTCATAACCAAATGGCCGTCGCGCAAAACGGAAATCTCATCGCAAATTTCAAAGATTTCATCCATTTTGTGGGAAATATAGATAAAAGCTATTCCCTGTTCCCGCAATTTACGCATCATTTTGAATAACTTTTCCACTTCCTGGACTGTTAAAGACGAAGTAGGTTCATCGAGAACAATCACTTTGGCGTTATAAGAAATAGCTTTGACAATTTCACACATTTGCCTTTGTGAAACCGACATTTTGCGCATCGGCTGCGTCAAATCGACCGTCATATCGAGACTGCGGAAAATCTCCGCCGCTTTCCGTTTCATTAAAGTTTGATCGACTACGCCCAATTTGTTAATCGGATAACGTCCCAAAAACAAATTATCCACGACATTGCGATCCAGGCACTGGTTAAGTTCCTGATGCACCATCGCTATACCGTTTTCCAAAGCCTCTTTCGGACCGGTAAAATTAATAGTTTCTCCCTCTAAATCAATTTCACCCTCATCTTTGTGATAAGTTCCGAACAAGCATTTCATCATCGTTGACTTACCGGCGCCGTTTTCACCCATCAGGCCCATGACCGTACCTTTTCTGACATTAAGATTGATCTTGTCCAGAACACGATTGCGCCCGAAAGTTTTACTCATTCCTTTGATTGACAAAATAACCGGAGCGTTTATTGTTGTCATGTTTTACCTCTGATTTCTAAGCCCCACGGACTGCTTCTAAAAATCGGGGATTAGAAGCACCGCCTCTAATCCCCGTTGACTCTTACATCATCAATACCTACTTATTACTTCAGTAATTGAGTATAGGAAGCAGCATTATCAGTCTTAACCATATTAACTGCAAATCCGTCATAAGCTGAAGGATCACCCAATCTGTTGGTAATTGTCGATTCGTTCTGACCGTCACCGTCAACATAGTCAACATCCAAATTCAACAACTTCTGATATTTCTTCAACAAAGGCAGGTAAGTTGAACCTAAGAAGTTATCAGCGGAATTGTAAGAATTCAACCAAATCTTTTTCTTCGGATGTTTAGCTTCGTCCAATTGCTTGGAAACAGGAGCGTATGTCTTGGTGGAATCCAAATAATCTTTGTAGTTTTCAGCTGTAACTGCAACATTCAAAGCGTAGTAGGACTTATCTTTTTCAACATATTTGAAAACGTCTTTACTCAAAACGTTACCGGCATCGTCTTTGTCGTCAATACCTGTCTTCATATCGACACCGTCCAAAGCGTTACGCAGAACACGTAATGTCAAATAAGCTTGAACGTCAGCATGTTGGCTGATTGTTCCGCCGTAACCGGCTTTGATAGCTTCAACAGCATCCTGGTTGGCGTCATAACCGAAAGTCGGAACTTTCTTTTCGTTGGACCAGGCGTTGAACATAGCCATACCCATACCGTCATTGTTGGAAGCGATAACATCAATTTGATCGCCGAAAGAAGCGGACCAAGTGCTGATAGCGTTACCGGCTGTCGGTGCATCCCATGTAGCACCGGCGGAAGTCTTCATTTCCTGTGAAGCCAATTCACGGACTTTATACTTTTTACCGCCGATTTCCAATTCACCGTCTTTAACGACTTTGGAAGAACCGTCTGTATTTGTACCGGCCGGATCGCTGACGATTTGACCGTCTTTTTCAACTGCAGTACCCAAGGCCTTACGAACACCTCTTGTACGAGCAACGGAGTCGTTATGACCGACATCGCCGATAGCCAGAACATAACCGATTACGCCATCTTTGTTACGATCGATTTTTTCAATATTTTTCTCGATGTATTTCTTAATCATTTCGCCTTGCAGTTCAGCACCCTGATTAGCATCGAAACCGACGTAACGCGTATTTTTGTTGAAGTTCAAAGCTTCTTTGTCCAATTCGCCGGTAGAGCTGTTGGAAGGTTGACGATTCCACCAAACCAGCGGTTTGGCACTATTCTTACCTGTTTCCTTATTTTCCGGCTTCTTTGATTCTGCCGCCTTGGTGCTTGCGACTTTTCCGGTCGTTGCATTTGTTGCAGGCTTCTTCTCCGTCTTCTGGCCGCAGGCTGCTAAACCTAATACCATAACCGAGCTTAAGGCTAATGCCATTAACTTCTTCATAAAGTGTTCTCCTTGTAATTAATACGTTAGCGAAATCGCCGTTTATCTCAGCGACTTTCTAAAACACATTTTACCGTTTGTAAAGGCATTTTGCAACATTTTTCACAATTAAAGTCCCTTAAAAAGCACCTTTTTATGACATTTGCACAAATAGTTTACTGTAAAATTTGCACAATAGTACCAAAACCAAATTTTGCAAGCGAAAAAAAGCAAAACTCCCGAGCATTTGAAAAAAGATATTTTTCCGGTGCGGACCGGCCCGTCAGCTCTGCTGCCGACGATGATTTTGCCAATATTGTAATAACAGCGGCGCTACGGCCGGAGCCAGTAAATTATCAATGTTCTTGTCATACAGCAGCAATTCCCGGACCAAAGAAGAACTGACATAAGTCAAAGTTGCCGGTGCGGCAAGATAAACGAATTGACAGGAGGAAAGAAAATTCTGATTCGCCAAAGCATAATCCCGCTCATATTCCCAATCGCGAAAATTGCGGACACCGCGGACGATCGCCGTCGCCTGAAATTTTCTATACAGATCCACCAACAGGCAATTATCCGCCACGACAATAACACCCGGAAGATGCCGGACGCTCGCACGTACCATCTGCAGACGTTCTTCCACGGTGAATAAGGTCCGTTTCAAAGGATGCTGTAATATTGTTATAACCACCTGATCAGCTTGTCTGTACGCCTGTTCGACAATACTCAAATGACCTAATGTAAAGGGATCGAAGCTCCCGGGATACAGCCAAATTTTCGGCTTTTTTTCTTGATTTTCCATATATATTTATGTATCACTCAACTTCCTGTAAACACAATGTTTTCATTGTACTTTTTCGGCCGGCAATTGGCAAACTGACGCAGCGACGAGCAAACAGACAGACAAGCGGAAATTCAGCGATAAAAACATAAACGGGTCCGACCGTAAACCTGTTCTTTCACCAAACATAACGGCGCTGTTGCAGGCAATGCTGCCACTTCTGCCGCCTGTTCCAGTACCAGAACTCCGCCTTGCCGCAATATTAAGGATGCGTGAGCCAGAACGGCGGCATTAATTTCCGCCGCTAATCTATACGGAGGATCACAATAAATAAAATCGAATAATTCCGGTATCTCAGCTTGCCCGGTTTGAACCTGAACCTGAACCTGAGCCTGAGCCGAGGTTGCTTGCCGCATTTTAAAGAAACGCCCGACCGTAACACCGACTACCTGCGCTGCCTGCGTCAAATGGGTTTTTTGCAGATTTTCTTTAATTACCGCCAAGGCGGCAGCATCTTTCTCCACAAATACAGCCTGATACATATTCCGGCTCAAAGCTTCAATTCCCACTTGCCCGCTGCCGGCACATAAATCCAGACAGCGACCTTGACCGCTGCCAAACATATCCGGCGCCATATGCAACAGAACACTGAATAACGCCTCTTTCGTTTTATCTAAAGTCGGGCGCGTCCTTTCGCTCTTAGGCGCAACTAATTTCGTTCCCTTCGCTTTACCGCTGACTACACGCATACGCACCTCACCTATAAAACTATATTTCCCTGTAAATCCGGGTAATACCAGGCAATCGCCCTTTTCAGGCATTGATTCTCCGGCAAACTGAGTGCCGGATCCTGCTGCAGAATTTCCAGCGCCGCCGCTTGAGTTGCAGCAATCAGTTCTTTGTCCTGATATAAATTTGCCACCTTAAATTCCGGCAAACCGTGCTGTCTGACACCGAAGAAATCACCCGGACCTCTTAACTCCAAATCTTTGTTGGCCAGGTAAAAGCCGTCATCGCTTTCACATAAAGTTAACAAGCGTTGATAAGCTGTAGTATTAGCATTTTTCGCAGCTGTCGTCGCCTGTTCGCTCAATAAAATGCAGATAGCCTGTTTGTCTCCGCGTCCCACCCGACCGCGCAATTGATGTAACTGCGCCAAGCCGAAACGTTCAGCATTTTCAATTACTATAAGATTGGCCGCCGGATTGTCCACCCCAACTTCCACGACAGTCGTGGCAACCAGCACCTGAATCTTTCCCTGATAAAAATCCTGCATGACCTGCGCTTTATCTTTTTCTTTCATTTTACCGTGCACGAGACCGATCATTAAATGCGGGAAAAGGCGTTGCAATTCCGCCTGCCGATTGACTGCCGCCATCAAATCGCCGCTTTCTTCCTGCGCTTCAACCAGCGGACAAATCCAATAAACCTGATTTTCCTGCGCGATCATCGCCCGCAAATAATCATAAATTTTGCCTAATTTGCTGTAATTTGCCATATAAGTCAGAACCTTCAGTCTCTCAGCCGGGCGTTCCGTAATACATGAAACCTGCAAATCGCCGTAAAGTACCAAAGCCAAAGAACGGGGAATCGGCGTAGCGGACATAACTAAAAGATGCGGGACCTTATCTTTGCTCTGCAAAAAGCGCAAGCGCTGATTAACGCCGAAACGGTGCTGTTCATCCGTAACGGCCAAAGCCAAGTCCTGCCAAATATAATTTTCATTAAGTAAAGCGTGGGTCCCGATAACAATTTTCACGGCGCCGCTATTTATCCCGGCCGCCAGTTCTCTTTTCTGCTTAGCGGTCAAATTACCCGTCGCCAGGGCAATCTCAGCCTCCGCCACATAGCCGGCCAACAATTGCTTGACCGTAGCATAATGTTGCGTGGCCAAAATTTGGGTCGGAGCCATCAAAACCGCCTGTTTCCCTTGAAGTTGACAGGCGAACATGGCGATCACGGCGACAATTGTTTTACCGGAGCCCGTATCACCCTGCAGCAGTCGACTGACACCTTGCGCCTGCGCCAAATCCTTGATAACCGTTTGCCACGCCTGATTTTGCCCCACCGTCAAAGTGAAAGGCAGATGCGCGATAAATTCTTGAATTTTCTTTAAGTCCGCCGCTTGTAATTCTACCTGCTGCGCCGCTTTCGCTTCCGACTTTTTGCCCAAAGTATGTAAAGCCAGCTGCAATAACAGTAATTCTGTAAAAGCTAAACGTTTTTTCGCCCGCAGCAAGTTTTCCGGCGAGCTCGGGAAATGGATTTGACGATAGGCGAAATGACTGTCTGCCAATTTATAACGTTGACACAAATTTAACGGCAAGCATTCGGGTAAATAATTTATTTTTTCCTGCAAGACCCGTTCCAGCAGTTTTTGCATCGTTATCTGCGCCAAACCGGAAGTCAGGCTGTACAGCGGTCGATTGGCCACATCGGCTTTAAGCGTTTCACTCGTTTGCGTACACACCGGTCTGAGCGGTTCTTTAATCGCATCGGCCGTTTCCTGTAAATCGACCGCACTTTCCACGCTGTCCGACATTTCAGCTGCTGCCGCCGTCTGCGGCACAGGTCCTTGATAAGGCTGAATTTTAGGGCTTTGCAGGCACAGACTGTTGCCGTTAAGTTTAACTTTACCGCGAAAAACATAAGTTTCCTGTAAGTTCAATTTGTTCTGTAACCATGGTTGGTTGAACCAGACTACGGCGATTTTGCCGCCGGCATCAGCGATTTGACTGCGAATATAGCTTAATCGGCCCTTATATTGGACTCTCAAAGGTTGACACAATTTACCGACTATTACCTGTTCCGAGCCGTCCGCCATCGCTTCGCCCGTTTCCGTCAAATTGCTCTGCCAGTCCTCGTAAGCGCGTGGAAAAAAGCGTAAAAGGTCCCAAACAGTATAGATATCTAGGCGGGCCAGCTGTTTCATCCTTGCCTGACTTATACCGGGAAGGGAAGTTACAGGTCGAGCCAGCTCACTACTTAAACCGTTATTTTCTAAATATTGACTTTTTTGCAGATGCTCATCCATATTTGCTATTTTAACTTGTTTGTCCTACTGCTGACAAATTAAAGTCCCGGGCGCAAAAACGCAAAGAAAGGGCCGAGCCTGCCCGGCTCGTCCCTTTCTTAGTCTCAGTTGCCGGCGAAAATCGAAATTATTCAATATCCAATTCCGGCGGCTGATCAATCTCATGCGAGACGTACTCTCCGTTACGCTTACGTTGGCGGACACATTCACTCAACAAGTACTCTATCTGACCGTTGACCGAACGGAAATCATCCGCCGCCCACGCTGCTATAGCGTTATACAATTTAGTATTAATTCTTAAAGGTATCTGTTTTTTATTGTCCACTTTAATATAAACTTCCGCTATTTACTACAGGTTGCGCGTCATGATTGCCGCACAAAACGACTAATAAGTTGGAAACCATCGCCGCCTTCCGTTCATTATCCAATTCTACCATTTTATTCTTGTTAAGTTCATTCAAAGCCATCTCCACCATACCGACTGCACCCTCAACAATCAACTTCCTGGCGGCAATAACGGCACCTGCCTGCTGACGTTGTAACATAACTTGGGCAATTTCCGGGGCATAAGCCAGATAAGTAATTCGCGCTTCCAAAATTTTCAAACCGGCATCTTTGACCTTTGCTTGAATCTCGTCTTTAATTTTCTCCGCTACAATTTCACTCGAGCCGCGCAAACTACCGTCATCGCTCACGCCATCCCCGGTGGTATCAACGCCTTCAGCTACATCATATGGGTAAATTCGCACAACATTTCTCACCGCACTGTCACATTGCAAGGACAAATATTCCTTATAATTTTCCACATTGAAAACAGCCTTTGCCGTATCTTCCACTTGCCAGATAACTGCAACCCCGATCTCGATCGGATTGCCCAAACAATCATTTATTTTCTGACGGGAATTATTCAAAGTCAAACGTTTCAAAGAAATTTTATTCCCCTGCTCACCGGCTGCCACTTCCGTTTTTTCCTTCTTTTCATTAACATCGCCGCTTTGATTCAATTTCGTTAAAGCTGCCGGATTGAAAGGTGAACAGAAGGGATTCAGCCAGTAATAGCCCGCCTCTTTGATTGTACCCTTGTAATCGCCGAACAAGGTAAGCACAACTGCTTCCTGCGGTCTCAATGAAACAAAGCCGCAAGCGACAATAACCGTAGCCACCAGCAAAATCACGGAAGCTATCACATATACTGTTTCTTTCCAAGTCCAAAGCGCATTAACACCGACTTGTGAGCTGATGATTTTAGCAATCAGCAATATTGCGCATATTAACAAAAGTACATTGAGCAACAGCACAAAAATGCCGTTTTTCTTCAAGTGCAAAACTTTTTCTTCCATAAAAACCTCTAACCGGGAAAGAATACGGTCTAATTACCGTGCTCTCCGCTTTAATCTTTATGATATCTATTTTATATCACAAAGTATTTTTGTCAAGTCTTGTCCAACCTGTCGCCGGGAGCCGAACAAAGACATTTCTACAAACGCTTGGCACATACGGAGGCCAAAACGCAGCGACTGCATTCCGGCTTGCGGGCATGACAGACAGCACGGCCGTGCGTCACCATATAGTGCCCGTAATCGGACCAATGCTCCGGCTCAAGCAAAGCACATAAATCTTTTTCAACCGTTACCGGGTCTTTGTGATCTGTCAGCCCCAGGCGATAACTCAAACGCAAATTATGCGTATCTACCACCATCCCCGGCTGCTTAAAGCCGTCACTTAAAACTAAATTGGCCACCTTACGCCCGACACCGGGCAAAGTCAGCAAATCCTCCATATCATCCGGTACTTTTCCCTGAAACTTCTCTATCAAAACCGTGGCTGTCTGCTTGATATGCGCCGCTTTGCTGCGAAACAGACCCAAAGATTTAATCCGCTGCGCAATTTCCGTCTCCGATACCTCGGCACAGGAGCCGGCATCCGGCAACAGCCGAAATAAGTCCTTACTCACGGCATTTACCCGCTCATCTTTACATTGAGCCGACAAAATCCCCATGATTAAAAGGCGCCAGGTATCCCCCTGAAAATCGAGGCCACAAAACACCGGCCCGTAAGTTTTTTGCAAGCAGGCGAGACAATAATGTGCCAATTCTTTCTTTGTCATATAACGCTCCTGTCCGACCGCCATCTTAAGCCAAAGGCAAAGTAAACTTGAAGCAGGCGCCGCCTAAACTGCCGTTTTGCGCGGAAATAGTTTGACCGTGAGCCGACAAAATGGTCTTACAAATAAACAAACCCAAGCCCGAACCGCTTCTGCCTGTACGCGAACGATCAGCTTTGTAGAAACGGTCGAAAACCAAATTCAATTCATTATCCGGGATACCCGGGCCGCTGTCGGCTACCTGGACCTGAACAAAACGTTTTTGGCCCTTAGGCAAAATGGTACTGATGCTGATAATCCCGCTTTCAGGCGTAAACTTGACGGCATTATTCAGCAAATTCTGCAAGACCCGCTGTAATTGTTCCCGATCGCCGACAACTTTAATGCCGTTACCTTCTTTAGTTGCTAAATCGGTTTGGATGGTCAATTTTTTCTCATTAATTTGTATTTCCTGTGATAAAATAACTTCTTTAATTAAGCTGTTAATATCAAATTCGCCGAAATTGTACTGGACTTTATTATTTTCCAGCTGGATAACCGTATTAATTTCGCCCACCAACTTAACCATGCGGGCGCACTCGCTCTTAACAATTTTCAGATAATGTTCATGTTGCTCCGGCGTAATCACACCGTCCAGCATCCCGCTGACAAAACCGTTAATTGAAGTTAAAGGGGTTTTCAAGTCGTGCGAAATGGAAGCGATAAAATCACGTTGTTGCGAATTGTTATGCTCCAATTGCTCAATCATCTGATTGAACGTCATGATCAAATTGCTCAAATCATCCCGCTCGTACTCGTCCTCATTCTTAGCGCTCATATACTCGGGCAAATTAACCCGGGTTTCAAAATCCCCCAAAGCTACGGCATGCGCTGCTGCCGCTAAAGCCCGCATCGGTCTTGAAAGCTGATGAATAAAAGCAAAAATTACAATCAAAGCAACAATAATGGCAATAATCAGTGTAATTAACCAACCGTTAATCAGATACAGGGTAACATCCTGCCAAAAATCGGTGCGTTGGTGAATTTGCAATATGCCCAGATTGGAACCGTAGTAATTGTAAATAGGCTTGACCGTACTCAGCCACTTGCCCTTTTCCCCTTTGAACAGGCCGCCGTAACCGTTATCGAAATTCGCTCCCTGCAAAGCAAGCTCCGCTCCGCTTTGTTTATGCGGCAAAATATAATTACGGCTGTTCAAAGAGCGGCTCAAGGAGGTTTTAAGTGTTTCGGGCAGATCGGACATAAAGCGAATTTCCCCGCTGCCGTCAATCAGCCAGACATAGCTGTTATTGGTCGTCGCGGCTACAATTTTCAGCCGGTCGATAATTTTGTCCTTAATCCGATAAAGGTCGCTGACCTGATAAATGTGTTCATCTACACATAAATCTTCAAAGCTTTGGGCCGCCTTCTGCATTTCACTCAAGCGGGTGCGGTTGATTGATGTCGCCAGAATATTATAGTAGCTCAGGGTAAGCAAGACAAAGCCCAAAAGGAAAGTTAAACACATCAGCAATCCTGTTTTGGTGTATAAATTAAAGAAGCGATGATATGCACCATCGCTCATTTTTGTCAATCTCTGACCTCTAAGCCACGCCATAAATGCCTACTTACAAATTATTAACTTCAAATTTGTAACCGACACCCCAGACAGTCTTGATCTGCCATTCGGTCGAACCGCCGGTTGATTCAATTCTTTCACGAATTCTCTTAACATGGACATCAACCGTTCTTGACTCACCGAAGAAGTCGTAACCCCAAACTTGACCCAACAGCTGCTCTCTTGTAAAGACACGATTGGGATGTGTAGCCAAGAAGAATAATAATTCCAATTCTTTCGGCGGCATATCCAACTCCACGCCGTTGACAATAGCTGTATAACTCAGTTTATCGACGAGGAAATTGTGATAAGTAACTTTCTCATCACTTTGCGGCTTAACTTCAACCGGCGCATTGCTGCGACGCAGAACAGCTTTCACGCGCGCCATAAACTCCTGCGCATCGAAAGGTTTGGAAATATAATCATCCGCGCCCAACTCCAAGCCGACAACCTTATCCAAAGTTTCGCTTCTGGCCGTCAACATGATAATCGGTACGGAACTGGTCTTTCTGATTTCACGGCAAATATCATAGCCGTCTTTACCGGGCAACATCAAATCCAAAATAACAATATCCGGTTTGTACTCCGTAAAAGCTGTATACGCCTCTATACCGTTATTTATTGTTTTGGCGGCAAAACCGTCCTTACTGAAATACAAACGCAAAAGTTCGCAAATATTGGCATCATCATCAATAATCAACGCTCTTTTTACATAACTGGCATCGTTCATAAAATTCCTCCCTCTGCTTATGTCGGATTTTCTTTCTTCTTGTTATCGTACAAACTGCCCAAAATCTGTTGAAAGCCCTCCAAGTCGGTAAATTGCCGGTAAACCGAAGCAAAACGCACATAAGCAACTTCATCCATATCTTTCAAACTGTCCATAACCATTTCCCCGATGGTCCGGCTGGGGATTTCCCGTTTCAACAGGTTGTGCAACTGTCCTTCTATATTATCCACCATCTGACTGATATCTTCGGCACTTATCGGACGCTTGCTACAAGACTTTAACACACTATTCATCAATTTATCACGATCAAAGGGTTCCCTTGTGCCGTCTTTTTTGACGACAATCAAAGGTAAATACTCCAATTTTTCATAAGTTGTAAAGCGTCGTTTGCAGTTATTGCATTCACGACGGCGGCGAATAACCGACCCGTCCTCCATCGGCCGGGAATCAATCACTCTGTCATCATCTACCTTACAAGCCGGACAGCGCATGTTATCTTCCTCTTCATAATCATAATTATCAGTTTGCCGTTAAACAAAAAGGTGCCGACAGCTGCAAAAGCCTCAGCACCTTTATCAAGTTTCAAACTATTGCAACGGCAGACTGCTGAGTTTATTCTTCCGTTCCTTCATCGTCGGCATAGAACCACGGCAAAATTCTGCCGCTCTTCTCGTGTTTCTCAGTCTGTTCTCTCTTATTGTTCGTCGTCTGTGTCTGACTGCGCAAAGGTGACGTGTTGCCGATCTTAGGCAAAGGACGTTCATAAGCGCTGCGGCTGTCCTGATAAGAATTGCTTAAATTATTCTGCGCATAAGCCGAACGACGGGTTGTTGTCTGTCCGAGACTCTCGTTGCCTGTCAGGAAGCTCGGCAAAGCTGCAGAATTTTCCGCCGGTTTATTTCTGTTCATGGATGTCGTTGAGGCGGTATTACTTTTTTTCATAAAAGACAAATCACGTTGGTTGGCAGCTGTAAGCGGTTGATTGTCACGCTTACGATTATCATCACCGAAACATGTAGCAATTAAAGTCACGGCAACTTCATCACCCATACTTTCATCGACAGCCATACCGAAAATAACGTTAGCTTCAGGTGCAACCGCGTCACGGACCATGGAAGCGGCCTTATTGACTTCTTTCAGCTTCAAGTCTTTATTGCCGGTAAAGTTGAGCAGGATCTGACCTGCACCCTCAATAGACGTTTCCAGCAGCGGACTGTTCATAGCGAAATTAATCGCCTCTTCCATGCGGTTCTCGCCGGAAGCTTTACCGATACCCAAGTGACAAATGCCGGCATCGGTCATCACGCACTTGATATCATTCATATCGAGATTCACCATACCCGGACGGGTAATCAAATCTGATATACCAAGGACGCCGCTTTCCAGAACTTCATCCGCCATTTTGAAAGCGTCAACCATAGTTGTATCTTCTTCGCTGATTTCCAATAACTTATCGTTCGGTACGACAATCAAGGAATCAACATATTGTTCCAATTCATGAATACCTGCTTCGGCATTCATCATTCTTTTAGCACCTTCGAAGCGGAAAGGACGGGTGACTACGCCGACTGTTAATATTCCCATATCTCTGGCAATCTGAGCAATTACAGGTGCTGCTCCGGTTCCCGTGCCGCCGCCCATACCGGCAGTAATGAAAACCATATCGGCGCCTTCAAGTTTGTCGGCAATCTCTTCTTTCGATTCTTCCGCCGCCTTGGCTCCGATTTCCGGGTTAGCGCCTGCGCCCAGTCCTCTGGTAATCTTCTCGCCGATAACAATTTTACCGTCGGCGTCAATCGTATCTATAGCCTGTGAATCCGTATTGACAGCAATATATTCCACGCCGTCAGCAGGATCAATTATCATACGACTTAAAGCATTACAACCGCCGCCGCCTACACCAATAACTTTAATCGAAGCATAGTTCGATTTATCCATTGCCATGTTCATTCGCTACCTCAAATCACACAATAGTTGCTTTAACAACGGGTACTTAGTCCTATCGTATCTTAAGTCTACCCTCAAACTATTTATAAATAATACACTATGTAGTATTTGTAAACAAGTTTTATTGTTCGCTTTTTTACATGCTGTTTACAGCCTATGCAAAAGGATTTACCTCTCTATTATATTACATTTTAATTACATTTGTCTGCTTTTTTTCCTCAGTCTCCGACTTTTTTCTTGAACGACTTCACCACAATATCTTTCCAGGTCCAAGCGGAATTATCCCAAGGTTCAGCCTTTAATTTTCCTTTTTGCGCAGCAGTCTCAGTTTCATTATCTTTGGCTTTAACAAACACTTTTTGCGTGCCGGTCAAATCCAAATATCCGTGGCCTAAATTAGATAGAGCTCCGGCCTGTTTCGTATTGCGCAGCCAATAAATCAAATTAGCATAATTACCGATGTTATTGCCGACATGGACAGTCAAATCATCATACCGGTCATCCACCGTCGATGCTGTGACAGGTTCCGGCTTGCTTGCTTCTTCCGCCCGCACTTTAGTTGAATCTTCAGCTTGTCCCGACGCCGCCGGCTGATTTTTCGGGAAGCTGAAATCAAGCCATAAAGAAGCGTCCGGCATCAGATTGACGGAAGTCAGGCAGGGCATCAGTCTCTGCCGGTCGCTGCTGTCGGAATCTGAGCGCATCAAGCTGTCGATAAAGACCAAAGCGTTGGCAAAACGGCGGTCATTTATTTGGTCAAACAGGCTGTTAACCTGAATAACTGAAGTATCCAAACCTTTAATCAAAGGTACATTCTTATTCGGTTCACCCATTTCAATGGCCAGAATTCTGCCGTTTTTATCAAGGCCGGCATAGCCTCCGGGAATTTTTATGTAGGCAATTTCCGTGCTTTCCTGCAAATTAACAACAAGTTTTGCCGGAAGTGCCACTTTACATTCGGCGGCGGCAACAATCGGATAATGTTCCTGCAGCTGTAATTCCAGTTTATGGTTACGTCCCTGCAAAAGCTGCCACAAATTGCCGTTGATAAGGGTAATTAAATGCCGTCCTTTTTGTTTTCCAAGTAACGAATTGATCTCCCGGGCAGTCAAATTACGATTGCCGTGGATTTCAACTTCCTGCAGGTAAAATTGCGGTAACAGAGCGACGAGAGACAAAATTATGCCGGCGATTAAAATGATGATTGCAGCGCTGATACGCAATTTGCGGAAATAATCACCGAATTTGTGCCAGGCACCTTGAATTTGCCGTATGCCGCTGAGTTCCTGTTTTTTGCGTTTATAGGCAAAGCGATGCTTAAGTAGCTGTAATTTTCGTCTGTTTCTCAGTTGTTGCCTTAAACGTCTGCGTCTGTTTGCACTTAGAACAATGGAGCTCTCTGCTGCCGGTAAAGCTGCCGTACTTTCGCCATTTATACTTAAATCTCTGCCGTTATGCAACAAATCGGCATAAGCGGCGCTTATTTGTTCATCCGTTATCTTGCGATAAGCTTTTACCTGCATAATGCGCAAGCGCCGACCGGCAGTAGTGATCAATCGCCGCGCCAGCTGCAATTTTTCCCGTGCTTCTGCCGGGTTTACCGGTTCGCTGCAGGATTTAAGGCGTAGATTTTTTTTGGGGCTGCAAGGCAATAATTTCAGGCGCCGACATAATTGCAGCCGTTCTTCTTCATTGTCCGGGATAACAAATGCCGCTATTTTATCAGCTACGCTCGCCGTCGGCTGTTCATTAAGGGCAGCTGCCAAAGTGCCGCCGACAGCTTGTTGCTTTTTGTCTTTCTTCTTCGCTCTTTCCTGCAAAACTTTGCGCAAATGAGCAATTTGTTCCGTCCGGCTCGATTCAGCCTTGCCCGTGGCGGAAGTTTGCGGTATTTCGTCGGCGTTGGTTGAGACAAAGTTTTTATCCGGCGCAGTTTCTGCCAACGGTACAATGGTTCTAAGAGCTTCCGTAAGTGGCAATTTCCTCGATTTTCCGTCTTCAGACGCAACGGTAGGCACCAGACGCCGACTCTCAGCGTCCGTCAATTTGCGTACCGTAAAATTAGCTGCATGCCGATTTTTCTTCATCTGAAATATTTATGTCTCCCCGAAATACTCGTTCTCTTATCTTTACTATGATAACACTTGTACCTCAACAAAGGCAGTCGAAGGCTGACATTTTACAAAGGGTTTTTAGGGAAAATTCTTTTTGCTCTTTACAATTATTAAAAATCATCGTAATAGCGATCTTATTCCATCTTCTCGTCACACTAATACACAAAAGAGCAGTTGCACATTGTTATTTTTTTGCAGAACTTAACATTGTATTAACTTTATTTTTCGTGGTAGGTAAAATGTTGAAAATAATTCGTTTTTATCTTCTCTGTAATCTGAAAATATATATCGATTGTTTGCTCCGGCAAAACAAAAGTGAAAATTATTTATCGGAAGGAATTCAGCATGAAAAACACGAAGAAATTTATTTCGGCAGCGACCGCCTTGGCTCTCACTTGCGGATTAGTTGCCTGCAGCTACAACAGGACCAACGTTTCCGTATCTGAAACTGAGGTAACGGCAAGCGAAAAAGCTCCGGCTGCAACAAGTCAAATCGAGCCGCAAGTTACGCAAACTGTCACTCCGAGTAAGCTTAAGCCCGAGGAAACCGGCAAAAAGCCGCTTTTGCGTCTGCCCGTTGCTCAAGCTCAAAGCAAAAGTGCTCCGGTTCAAACTGAACTTGTTCCTGTAAATAATGAGCAGGAAGCGGCGAATGAAGATCTGCCCGTTTCCGCCTCGAACGGCGCCTCGAACGCCGGCACGAATGCCGGTAACACAGCCGGCAGCGAAAATACCGCCGATGGCGCGCAAATGCCCCGCCCTGCAGACAAGCAGGAAGAGCCGGCAGGCGTACCGGATACTGATAACTCCGCCCCGCAAGACACACAGGACTCAGCTGATACTGCGAATGATCATGACCGCCAAAACCCGACAGGCAACAGCGAGCCTGAGGTCGACCCCAAGCAACATGACCCGGAAAGCACCCCCAATCCTGCCGATACTCCCGAGCAAGGCCCGGCAACTCCCGGCCACAAGCAAGCGGAAAACACACCGACAGATACGCCGAACGAACAGCAAACAGTAAAGCCGGAAGAACAAAAGAAGCAGGAAATCCAAGCTCTGGCCAAAGAAGCAAAAGCAGCCGACCTCAATTATCTCGCCGACTTTATCAGCAAATCTCAACACAGCTCTATCGCCGCCCTGAAGAACTTACTCGACTTGGCCAAGCAGGCGAAAAAAGCCCAAGGAACTGCTAAACCTCCCCAAAAGCCGAACGACTCTTCCAATCCTACCGGCACAGGTGCACAGCCCGGAACCCAAAAGCAAACTCCGGCAGTCATCCCGGAGCAGCCGCAACCAACCGAAGAGAACTTAGAAGAGCTCAAAGCTTTACTTACAGCCCACAAGGCCAAACTGGATGCCGCCGTTAAAGCCGATTTAACTCAAGGATTCAATGAATTCCTGCAATACGTCATCAGCGACAATTCTTTCAGCGCCCAACAGAAAAAGGATGCCGAAAGAGCCTTGAATGTTCTGCAGGGACGAGCCGATAAAGAAATCGTGCGCCAAAACATGCCGCCTGCCAAACCGTCCTGGTATGATGAGCGTGTCAAATTGGGTACTGAAGATCCGAATAAAGGCGATGATATGCGTAATCTGAAAGCTTCCGTATCTTATATGAAGACGTTGAATAATTATCGCCAATCCCGCAAATTAAACTCCTTGAACGTCAGTTTGACCAACGTCGCTACAGCCGTGATTAATTCTTTTTACTCGGATGAAAATATTGCCCATTCCAAATACTATAACGTTTATGAAAATCTGGCCTGGAATCCGAAAGTTCAAGTTGCTGCGGACTACAGCGGCGATCCTGCGGCGGTAAAGGAAGAGCAATTAAAAGATTTCTACGAGCAATGGATCAGCAACGAAAAGAAAGTTTATGATGCTGCCGTGGCTGCCGGAAAAACGAAAGAAGAAATGAATAAAGAAGCGGCACAAGATAACCAAAAACAAGTCGGTCACTACTTGAATTTCATCGAACCCTCTATTCATTCCATGGGTTTCACGCTGGCACATAACGCCAAAAATGCTTACGGCACAACAGGTGTCTGGAATGCCGGTTTTGCTGCAAGCGACATGACAGTTCAGGATTACGAAAATGCAATCAGTCGCTTTGCCATAGCCAAAATGACGGAAAATAAGCGGGCTTCTGCACAAAAAGAATACGATACTTATATTGCTACTTTGGCAAAAATTGAAAAAATCGAGCAAAAAGCGCAAAAGGTCGAAGGAAAACAGAAGACCCCCTCTTCGCCTGTTGTCAACCCGGCGACCGGCACTGAGAAAAGCAACTGAGTTTTGAAACTCTCCTCCAAAGCACAAGCCTGATAAGCAAAACTTATCAGGCTTTTTTTTTGTTAGATTTACGGTCTACTTATTGAAATACACTAAATTAAAGGTGGATAACTATCACGATAATCATTTCAGTACTTCTTCTGATTTGCAAGCGGCTTAATATTTATTTCTCATTTTGTTTGAAAATAAGAAATAAAAAAAAAAAAAAAAAAAAAAAAGCAACAAATAACGAAAGTTGAGCATAACATGAATTTATGCATCAATTATATCAATTGGCAAACGGTTGGATAATTGATCAACCAATAAGTGGGAGGAATCCGTAATGAAGAAAACAAAAAGAATCATTTCTGCGGCGACCGCCTTGGCCCTCGCTTGCGGATTAGTTGCTTGTAATAGTCACCATAAGGATGTTTCGGTTAATAAAAATCGTTCATCAGTGACAGCAACACAAGAAGAAAAATCAACCGCTGATGCACCAACAGCCTCTGACGCTGATAAAAATAGCGAAGCTGCAAATAAGAGCGAAAAGAAGACTGAAACTGCAAGTCCAAAAACTAATGCAGTAAAAAAGGTCAACCCTCAAACAGCTAAACCGGTTTTGTCTATGGGCACCGACAAATCTGTTAACGAAGAGCAATCAGAGCAAAGCTCTGCAGTGATTTCTGACAACGAACCGGAGGAAAATTCATCAGTAACACCGGATGACAATCCGACAGTAACACCGAATGACAACCCGACAGTAACACCGGATGACAACCCGACAGTAACACCCACCCCGGACAAAGAACTTAAACTTCCTCAAGAAGTTCTCGCTTTGATAAAAGAAGCGGAAGATGCAGGCTTACACTACACAGCTGAAATTATCCGCAATTCTAAACACAGTTCTACCGCCGCTTTAAGAAACTTGCTCGATGAAGCTGAGAAAGCGCAAAAAGAACAGATGGAGCAGGCTCGAGAAGCTTTGGCTAAAGAAGCTGAAGCTAACGGTTTAAGCGATTTTGCTAAGCAAATCCGCGATTCAAAAAATCAAAGTCTTGTTTTGTTGCGCAACTTATTGAATGCTAAACTGCAGGAGAATTTAGTAAAAGAAGCTGAAGCTGCCGGTTTGAGCTACACAGCAGAGCTTATCAATAAATCCAGTAAAAGTTCTATCGCCGCTTTAAGAAATCTCCTCGATGAAGCTAAGAAAGCGCAAAAAGAACAAAAAGAAAAATTGGAAGAAGCTGCCTTGGCACGGGAAGCTTTGGCTAAAGAAGCTGAAGCTAACGGTTTAAGCGATTTTGCTAAGCAAATCCGCGATTCAAAAAATCAAAGTCTTGTTTTGTTGCGCAACTTATTGAATGCTAAACTGCAAGAGAATTTAGTAAAAGAAGCTGAAGCTGCAGGTTTGAGCTACACTGCTAAGATTATCAACCGTTCTTCGCACAGCTCAATTACAGCATTACGGAACTTGCTCGATGAAGCTAAAAAATCCAAGAAAAATCAAGAAGTTCTCGCTTTGATAAAAGAAGCGGAAGATGCAGGCTTACACTACACAGCTGAAATTATCCGCAATTCTAAACACAGTTCTACCGCCGCTTTAAGAAACTTGCTCGATGAAGCTGAGAAAGCGCAAAAAGAACAGATGGAGCAGGCTCGAGAAGCTTTGGCTAAAGAAGCTGAAGCTAACGGTTTAAACGATTTTGCTAAGCAAATCCGTGATTCAAAAAATCAGAGTCTTGTTCTATTACGCAATTTATTGAATGCTAAACTGCAAGAGAATTTAGTAAAAGAAGCTGAAGCTGCAGGTTTAAGCTACACAGCAGAGCTTATCAATAAATCCAGTAAAAGTTCTATCGCCGCTTTAAGAAACCTCCTCGATGAAGCTAAGAAAGCGCAAAAAGAACAAAAAGAAAAATTGGAAGAAGCTGCCTTGGCACGGGAAGCTTTGGCTAAGGAAGCTGAAGCTAACGGTTTAAGCGATTTTGCTAAGCAAATCCGCGATTCAAAAAATCAAAGTCTTGTTTTGTTGCGCAACTTATTGAATGCTAAACTGCAAGAGAATTTAGTAAAAGAAGCTGAAGCTGCAGGTTTGAGCTACACTGCTAAGATTATCAACAAATCAAGTAACAGTTCAATCGAAGCTTTAAAGAACTTGCTCGATGAAGCTAAAAAATCCAAGAGAGCTCAGGAAATTCTCGCTTGGGCTAAAAAAGCGGAAGATGCCGGCTTGGACTACGTTGCTAAAATTATCCGTAATTCTAAAAACAGTTCAGATGCTGCTTTAAGAAATTTGATCGTTGAAGCTTTGGCAAAGCAAGCTGAGGAAGCCCAATTAGACTACACTGCTAAAATTATTCGCAATTCTCAAAACAGTTCAATCGAAGCTTTAAAGAATTTGCTCGATGAAGCTAAAAAAGCCAAGAGAGCTCAGGAAGTTCTCGCTTGGGCTAAAAAAGCGGAAGATGCCGGCTTGGACTACGTTGCTAAAATTATCCGTAATTCTAAAAACAGTTCAGATGCTGCTTTAAGAAATTTGATCGTTGAAGCTTTGGCAAAGCAAGCTGAGGAGGCCGGTCTGGATTACGTTGCTAAGATTATCCGTGATTCTAAGCACAGTTCTATCTCAGCCCTGAAATATTTGCTCGATCAGGCGAAAAAAGGTAAATCTCAACAAGCCACCGAGGAGCAGCGAAAAGAATTAATAAATGAGGCCAAAGAGTTCGGCATTAACGACGATTTTGTGGAACAAATTGTTAACGCCGAGGCAAAAAGCTTGCCTGCTTGGCGCGCAATTCTGAAGACAAAGATTCAAGAAAAGCTGGTAGACGAAGCTCAAAAGGCCGGCTTGAATGACGTTGCCCAAAAGATTGCAATGGCAATCGATAAGCCTGTTACAGAATTAAAGAAAATGTTGGATGATGCACTCAAACTGAAACAAGCTCAGGAAGCCGAGAAAGCTAAAAAAGCCAAGAGAGCTCAGGAAGTTCTCGCTTGGGCTAAAAAAGCGGAAGATGCCGGCTTGGACTACGTTGCTAAAATTATCCGTAATTCTAAAAACAGTTCAGATGCTGCTTTAAGAAATTTGATCGTTGAAGCTTTGGCAAAGCAAGCTGAGGATGCCGATCTGAAGTACGTTGCTAAGATTATCCGCAATTCTCAAACCAGTTCAATCGAAGCTTTAAAGAATTTGCTCGATGAAGCTAAAGAAGCGCAAATGAATGCAAAACGGGAAAATTTGGCTAAAGAAGCTGAGGATGCCGATCTGAAGTACGTTGCTAAGATTATCCGCAATTCTAAACACAGTTCTATCTCAGCCTTGAAATATTTGCTCGATCAGGCGAAGAAAGGTAAATCTCAACAAGCCTCTCAACAAGCCACCGAGGAGCAGCGAAAAGAATTAATAAATGAGGCCAAAGAGTTCGGCATTAACGACGATTTTGTGGAACAAATTGGTAAAGCCGAGGCAAAAAGCTTGCCTGCTTGGCACGCAATTCTGAAGACAAAGATTCAAGAAAAGCTGGTAGACGAAGCTCAAAAGGCCGGCTTGAATGACGTTGCCCAAAAGATTGCAATGGCAACGGATCAGCCTGTTACAAAATTGAAGAAAATGTTGGATGATGCACTCAAACTGAAACAAGTTCAACAACTTGCTAAGGAAGCTAAGGATAACGGTTTGAGCTACACGGCTAAAATTATCCGCAATTCTAAACACAGTTCACCCGAAGCTTTAAAGAATTTGCTCGATGAAGCTAAGAAAGAGCACCAAGCGCAAAGAGAACCGCTGGCTAAGGAAGCTGAGGCTGCCGGCTTGAACTACACGGCTAAAATTATCCGCAATTCTAAAACCAGTTCACTCGAAGCTTTGAGAAATCTGCTCGATCAGGCGAAAAAAAATAAAGCACAACAAGACGCACAACAAGCCACCGAGGAGCAGCGAAAAGAAGTAATAAATGAGGCCAAAGAGTTCGGTATTAACGGCGATTTTGTGGAACAAATTAATAAAGCCGAGGCAAAAAACTTGCCTGTTTTGCGCACAATTCTGAATACAAAGATTCGAGAAAAGCTGGTAACCGAAGCTCAAGATGCCGGCTTGATTGACGTTGCCCAAAAGATTTCAATGGCAATCGATAAGCCTGTTACAGAATTGAAGAAAATGTTGGATGATGCACTCAAACTGAAACAAGCTCAACAACTTGCAAAGTAGAAAAAGGCAGAAACCAGGGAGAAAAATTAACAGCTGAAATGCAAGAACAAAAGCAGGATATTATCAAAGTAGCAAAAAGTTACAATTTAAATAATTTAGCTGATAAAGTTTGCAAAGCGGATGCACAACAACTTCCGAGTTTACTTAACAAATTGAAAAGTAAAATCAGAGAGCAGTTGATAAAAACCGCTGAAGCAGAAGATTTGCCTCCTAATGTGGCCGAAATGATGGAAAATTCTCCTCTGCCGGTTACAACTTTGAATGCTATATTGCAGGAACAAATTGGAGAGCAAAAAGCGCAAAGAGCGAAAGAAGTTGCACGACTGCTACAAGAAGCTGAAGCTAATGCTTTGGAATCTGTTGTTAAAGTTATAAAAAGCTCGCCCAACGCTTCAATCACGACTTTAAAAACTCTTCTCGAGGTTGCCAAGGAAACTGCTGCCAAGGAAAATAAAGTCATATTTTTGACTGAAGAAGTTGCTAAAAACAAATCGGATATAGCAAGTAGAATAATTACGAAGGCCGCTCTGAATACTCCCTTTGCGATTATGAAAAATGTTTGGGATGCGTCTGTTGCAGCTAAAGAGGCTACAGAAAACAAAAAAGCTGAATTATCTAAACGTGCCGAGGAGTACGGATTCAAAGATTTAGTTGAGAATCTTAGTCAAGCGGGCAGCAAAAATATCGGCGTTTTGAATAATATTCTGGATTCCAGAATTAAAGTCAGGCTGGTAGACGAAGCTGAAAAGGCCGGTTTGCACGATTTAGCTGTAGAAATTGCCACGTCAACGCAAGCTGTTAATGCCTTAAAGAGCAAGCTTGATGAGCAAATTAAAGCTAAGAAAGCTGCAAATGCGGCCGATGAACAAAAGGAACAAAGCGAAAAAGAAATTACGGCGCCTGTAAAAAAGCCGGAATCAAAGGATAATACCACCGCTCCCGCTCCTTTTGTCAACCCGGCGACCGGCACTTAGAAAAGCAACTGAGTTTTGAAACTCTCCCCCAAAGCGCAAGCCTGATAAGCAAAACTTATCAGGCTTTTTTTGTCAGATTTACGGAGAAAACGGATTATGACTTATAGCCGCTTAACTCAATCAAAGCTTCGGCGATATCCTCGGCAGCTTTGGGGAACGCCAGTTTTTCAGCTTGCTTACCCATTTGCTCTACTTTTTGCGGATCGGCAGCCAGTTTTTGCCAAGTTGCTTCCAGGAAATCTGCCGTAAGTTCATTGTCCGGACACAAAAGCGCCGCCTGCGCCTCCACAAAAGCACGGGCATTATACGTTTGATGGTCATGAGCAGCATAAGGATAGGGTACGAAAATTGCCATTTTACCGGTAGCTGCTATTTCTGCCAGCGTTAAAGCTCCGGCTCGACAAACCAGCCAGTCACAGGCTGCATAATATTTTTCCATATCATAAATATAATTGCGACAATCAATCAGATCCCCGTATTCCTGCACTGCAGCAGTATACTGTTCACTACCTTTAGCTCCAAGCGCCAGAATAATGTGATAAGGCAGCGGTTTGCGGGCCGCACGATAGCGGCGGGCCAGTTCAAAGACCGCATCATTCAGGCGTTTGGCCCCCAGACTACCGCCGACGACCAAAATATATTTACCGTTTTGGTCCAAGCCCAATTCTTCTCTGGCTTGACAGCGATCCTGATGAAAGAAACGTTCCGGCACGGGATTGCCTGTAAGCTCAGTACGCTTGGCGGCACTGAAGGCAGCTGCCGTAGCAGGGAAGCTGTAACAAACTAAATCAATATTTTTGGCCAGAAATAAATTGCTTTTACCCGGGAAAGCATTCTGTTCATGTAAGGCCGCCTTAATATGAAGCGCCTTGGCCGCACTGATAAGCGGGGCTGAAACATAACCGCCGGTACCGAAGACCAGCAAAGGTTTCAGTGCTTTGATCAAACATCTTGCCTGCATGTGGCTGCGTGCCAACGTCCACACGGCGCGCATCAAAGCCGTCGGATTTTTATGGAACGGGCGAGCCGGCAAGGCAAAAAAAGGATAACCCGCTTTTTCTACCAGATGGCGTTCCAGTCCTTGCGGGCTGCCGACAAAAACAATTTGCAACGCGGGATAATTTTGCTTAATATATTCCGCCACGCTCAACGCCGGGTTAATATGTCCGCTTGTTCCGCCGCAAGTAAATAATAAAGTTGCCTTGCTGCTGTCCAATCGCTTTTGTAAATCTTTTAATTGTTGTCCGAAATTACTCATTTTCCAGCCTTTCCCTCTTTCATTGCGTCACTTATTCTGCTCCTGATTGCTGTCCTGCACCGGCTTAACTATTGCTGAAACCGCTGCTAAACACGAACGCCCTTATCTCGATATTTCTGCTTGATTTCCGCCTCCACCTGCATAATTTCCTGTCGTTTGGCAAGTGAAGGGCGAACGGCGAATTTTGAAATAGATAATATACAGCCGGCAGCAAAAAGGAAGAATACATTTGAAGTACCGCCGAAGCTGAAAAACGGCAGAGAAATACCTGTGGGCGGGATAACTCCGACATTAACAGCGATACTCAGTATGCCCTGAATCGTTAAAAGGAAAATATAGCCTAGACTTATCAAGCGTGGGAATATACCGACGGTTCTGGTGACAATCGAGCAGCCGATTAAGAAAAAGACGACAAACATGCCCAAAACGAAAACGCCGCCGATAAATCCCAGTTCTTCCACAATATTGGAAAAAATATAGTCGTTATGTCCCTCCGGTAAATAATTAAGTTTCTGTTTGCCCTGACCTAAACCTACACCGGTCAGGCCGCCGCCGGCAATGGCGATAAAAGCTTGCGTGCTGTGATAAGTATCAACATCACTTTTAACGGAAACTTTCGCCTCCTCATCCGCCTCCTTGTTTTGCACACGGAAAATTTCCAAGCGCTTGGTTAAATGGTCCCAGCGACGAGTAAAATTAGCCGGCAAAAACGGCCGAGCCAACAGGACCATTAATAAAAAGGCCAGCAAAGCGCAGGTCAACTCCGTCCCGCCGAACAGCCAGGAACGCCAAGGTAAGCGCATGGCCAGTAAGAGTACAAAAGTCAAAAGCAACATAATAAAAACTGCCGACATATGTGACTGCATAGAGATTAAGGCACACCAGGAAAGGACAATGGCGACAGGAATTACGACATCGACCAGGCCGTCGAACCAACGCTGCTTCCATGATCCGTTAAGCGTCAACCCGCCCTGCTCGCGAATTTTTTGTAAGCGGGAAAAATAAAAAGCTAAAACAAAGGGTACTCCTACTTTAGCTATTTCCGACGGTTGGAACGTCGTGTTGGACATAAACGGTATTTTCAGCCATCTTCTTTGGCCGTTATAGTACGTCCCGATGCCCGGGATTAAAACGAGAAACAGCAGGCCCAAGGTGCCGATATAATACAATTTCACCCAAATGGCGCGATTAAATGCCCGAATATCAATATTCGCCACGACAAACATTACAACTAAACCCAACATGGTCGCCATATATTGCCGTTTGATATAAAAGAAAGGATTGTTCTGACTGTACATGCCGACATTCATGCTGGCGCTGAAAATCATCACCATCCCGAAACAAAGCATGGCAATAATCATCAACAGGATTCCCAGATGCATATGTTTTTGCTGTAATAAAAGTTGGGTACCGTCAACGGTGGCATAGTCAATCGGCTTCGCTCCCGGTAATTTCCAGCTTTTGCGCGCACCGACGGGATTAGTCGTTTTACCGTCGGCCGGTGCAGCGCTCATAGCGGCCGGTGAATCTGTTGTCGGTTTGGAAGTTGTAGCGGCTTTTTTCCTCGAAGATTCGGCAAAATCGAACTTCAAAGCCTCACCGGGGCGGCGGGCTGAAGCACTCTCACGCTTAGGAAGCTGCTTTTTACCGCCGGCAACATAAACGTCATCCAAACCGTCTTTAAATTCCAACTCGTTATTATTCACTTTTTTCATAATTTACCTGCATGCCGATTCAAAGGCTGAAAAGCCAAATCCCCAGGAAACAGCCTACTGCCGTAACTGCGGAAAAAACTGCAACAATCTTAACTTCCGACCAATTACTTAATTCAAAGTGATGGTGAATCGGCGCCATTTTGAAGATTCGCTTACCGCCGGTTTTGCGGAAATAAATAAATTGAATAAGGTCGGATAAAATTTCTACCCAATAAATTACGCCCAGGAACAGGAAAGCGAGCATCCACCCGAATTGCAAAAGATACAGAGATACGACCGTTCCCAAGGCTAAACTGCCCAAGTCGCCCATAAACACCCGTGCCGGATGAAAATTGAAAACCAGAAAAGCGAGCAGACAGGCAATTAAAGTAACGGCTGAAAAAGCGAAATTATCCAGCTGAATAAAATCCCTGAGATTCGAAGCTTTCCCTATTTGCAAGTGCAGCATATATGTCAGAGCTGCCAGTACCACTATAGTTACCGAAGAGCAAAGGCCATCTACGCCGTCGGTAATATTGACGGCATTGGAACAACAATACAAATAGAAAACAACAAATAAAACAAAGAGAATTTTTAACGGCCAGGCGCTGAACGTTACCGTCCCGTAAAAAGGTAAAACGAAGAAACTTTGCGGATTTTGCTGGACAAAAACAAAATACAGCGCATAAAGCAGATAAATCACCAACAAATATTGACTTTTGCGTTTCGGGGTCAAGCCCTCCTTATCTTTGCGCACTTTCACATAATCGTCGTAGAATCCCAAGATTGCCGTCAACACGATACAGAGCAGAGCCGCTGCAAATTCGTAAGTTACGCCGCCTGCGATATTGTTGTGCCACCAGTGTAGAAGCGAAATGAAAACGAAGGGAATTAAAAAGATAAAACCGCCGAATGTCGGTGTCCCCTCCTTGACCAGATGCGAGTTGGGGCCTTCCAATCGTTCATGCTGACCTAAATGCCACGAGCGCAAATAAGGTAAAATAATGCAACCGATTAATAAGGCGGCAGCAAAAGCTATCAGAATCAATATTCCCTGACCTTGCAAAATAAACATAACAATTCTCCTTAATATTTCCCGTTTTGGACCCGATAATTCAGCTCATCCCAAACTTTTTCCACACTTTCGCCCAAAGCAAAACTGTGCGAACCTTTGAAAAATATCAGTTCGTCCCGCTGTAATTCCCGCAGCAAATCTTCATCCAAGTCTTCCCTTTGCCGATACGTCTTGCAGCGCGCCGCTTTGCGACCTTTATCTTCACAAGCTGTGAGATACGCCGCCTGCATATAGTAGGCTCCATGACCGACAAAATAAATTCGTTCCAGGTTATGCTCCGCCAGATAAGTTCCGACTTTGCAGTGTTCACTTTCGCTATATGCTCCCAGTTCATTAATTGAACCGCAGACAGCTACCATCTTGGGCAATCTGTATTGACGGCACAGCAGTTCCGCCGTATCAAGCACCGCTTTGAAAGAGCTGCTGGCAGCATTATAAGAATCATCTAATAAAACCGTATTGGCAATTTTCAAAATTCGTTCTCTGCCGTTGGCCCCTTTGTATTCGGCCAAATTACGGGCTGCCGGTTCAATCGGCAGATGCAAAGCGACGTTGCAGGCAATAGCCAAACAGGCGTTTTGGGCGTGATGTTGCGCCGGTGTAGCCAAAGTAACGCTTGTCGTTTGACTTATTTCCTGCTTATCACCTTGGAAATGAACAATATTGACTTTAAAAGTCTGCTGCAGCTGTCCGGCGGCATTTTCCGCTAAAGTTCTCTGACCGCCGATAACCCAAGTAACATCGGCCGGAAATTCAGCTGCCTTGGCCGGTACAAAATCGCTTTCCAAGCCGTACAAATAAAGATGCAGATGAGCGGCCAACTTATGAAATTCAGCATACTTGATAAGTAAGTCGTCGTTAAAAGGCAATAATAGGCTGCCGTCGGGACGCAGACCGTTAAGGATACTGGTTTTTTCACGTAATAGTATTTGGCGATTCTGGAAATGGTCGATATGCGAAAAGCCGATACCAGTAATTATCGCCACATCCGGTTGTACCAAAGCTGTTTCGCGCGCCATTTCGCCGATGCTGTCAATTCCCATTTCAACAATCGCATAAGCAGCTTCCTGTTCGTGGAGTCGTTCCAACGTTTGGCTGATGCCGACTTCATTATTAAGGTTGTACTCCGTCTCGACAATATTTCCCTGCCCTTTGAGGCTGCGGCTGATCATACAGCGGGAAGAAGTTTTACCGACAGAACCGGTCACGGCTATTACCGGTCGATGAAATTCACTGCGGCAAAATGCTGCAAATTTATAAAAGGCGGCCCAAGTATTAGGAACTTTAACAACTGAACAATGCTGATTATCAGCTGTCTGCTGCAGCTTTTCATCCAACTTGGAACTTTGATCGATGACTACCGCCACCGCGCCCCGCTTGATTGCCGGCAGCAGATAATCATGCCCGTCGAAGCGTTCCCCTTTCAAAGCAATAAATACCTGATTATGTAAATCTGTCCGGCTATCTGTCTTAATATTGGCAAAAGTTTGTGTCGCCTGTCCGCAAATTAATTGGGAATCAGGCCATATTTCGAGTAATTTTGCAATGGTCAATGTCTCCATATTTTACCTTTCAGTGCTTCTTTGTGCCTTTTACCGGCGGCTGTTGTCCGGCTGTTTTACCTGTTTTTTTCCCTGTTGCCGTACCTGCAGGCGGCGAAGCGTCGGACTTATTTTGAGTCGGTCTGACTTGTGCCTGCTTGAAATTCGAAACAACATCATCTACCTCCGGGTCATAAGGTTTTGCTGTAAAGCGCAAACGAACTACGGCCCATTTACGAATTTGATTGACAACGCCCGCTTCATTATAGCGACTTATATCCTGGGAAATAACCACACCCTTAGGGTCAACGCCGTCAATACAAATATTGATATGGGCAGCCTTCGCCAAAGCTTTGGCTTGGACGATATTCAAACCGGTAAAGTCCGGCACATCCGTATTACCCTGAATATTTAAGGACGAAAGCGGATGCTTGGCCGTACCGACGAAGACCTTGCCGTCATCTATCATTCTCGCGTCAGGCGCCGGCCACTGTTCGGTAATCGGCTCATCCAGAGGGTCGGTCCCAATCGGCCACACCAGCTCCAGGCCGCGAACTTCCGTAGCATCCATATAAGCATGTTGCAGTGTTAAGCCTTTATAATTCAAAACAATATGTTTACGCCAGGCATTACTATAATCGTAATCGGTAAATTCTGCTTTTTTATGCAACTCATTGTGCGTAATTAATGCCAATCTTCTGGCCGCAGTCTGCACTGCCCAGGTACCGTAGGAGTTATTGTCCAAAGGCTGCAAAGTCGCTATTAAAATAATGTATTCCGGATTAGAAGCCGAGCCGATAACCACGGTAGAAAAACAGGACAGATCATCTTTGCCGTCACCGTCGACATCGACAGTCGAAGTACCGGTTTTGCCGGCTAAATCCAAACCGGTAGAATAAATATACTGACCCGGATAGCCGTCATGGGTCGTACCGCGCATCAGCTCCACAACTTTACGGCTGATTTCCGGCGAGAAAACACGGCGGACGTTCTTGGGACGAATTTCTCTCTTAATATTACCGTTGGTATCGGTAATTTTGCTGACAATATGCGGTTCCATCATATTACCGCCGTTGGCCAGCGCAATGTAGGCGTTCATAATCTGCATCGGAGTCGCCGTCGCCTGTTCGCCGAAAGCTAAAGTTGCCAAATCCGCCATGTCCAACGAATTTAAGGCATGTTGTACGCCCACACCTTCTCCGGGCAAATCGACACCGGTTTTATCATAGAAGCCCAACTTAACCACATATTCAAAGAACGGATCCAGCCCGATTCTCTCCGCCAGTCTGGAAAAAGGCGGGTTGCAGGAATACCACAGAGCCTGAGAAATCAGTTCCGTCCCGTGATTGACGCCGAACATATTTTCCGACCAACATTTAATCGGATAAGCCGTCCAACCCTCAACCCACAAAGGGGAATCCGAGAAATAATCTTTTTCCAGATCCACAGCATTGCGCTGCAGGGCGATTGCCAACGTAAAAGGCTTAAAAATGGAGCCCGGTTCGTACGATTTCTGCACGCAGAAATTAGACCAGACTTCGCCGGTCAAATACGCCATATCCTGTTCGTTCTTGAAAGGATCGAATTCCCCGGTAATACTTCGCTCTATATCCGCTCTTTTTTTGATTTCTGTCGGATCCAACGTAGTTTCTGCCGTTGTCGGCAAAGTTTCGCCGCGAATTTTCGCCCAGGTCTCATCATATTCCCGTTTTTTCCGCGCCTTTTCTTCCCGCTTTTTCCGGTCCTCAATATCCTTAATCAAATATTTGATGCGTAAATCATTAAGACGAGGTTTCTCGTAAGGTTTGTTCAAATTAAAAGTCTGACTTTGGGCCATCGCCAATATTTCACCCGTATCAGGTTTGGCAATCAGGGCAAAAGCGCCAAGACGCGGTTCGGTTATATTTGTCAGCGCATCTATCTGCCGCTGAGCCTCTTCCTGAATATTTTTGTTAATTGTCAAATAAACATCATCGCTTTTTTGCGGATTGATATCCAGATTAAGCGAGTTATTCAACGGTTGGCGGTTAAAATTGTCCACTTCTTTGTAACTGACACCCTTTTGCCCGGACAATTCGGCATTATATTGACGTTCAATGCCCGTCACACCTTCAATCATATCGTCCTGCTTGGAGGTAAAGCCGATAACCTGCGATAAATATTCATTCTGCGGATAATAGCGGGTCATAACCGGGTCGACAACAATGCCGTAAATGTTCTCCTGCGTCAAATACTCCTGCAATTTATTTTTTACTTCCGCCGCTACATTACGTTTTAATTGAATATACGGCTTGTCCGTCTGCTTGATTATTTCCTGCATTTTGCTGTTGTCTATTTCCAGTATTTTACCAACCTGCTCGGCAATTTCGCTGCGTTTGGGCGCCCGGTCGATTAAATAGGAGCGCAAAGCGGAAGGGGAAATACCGATATTGTAGACATAAGTAGTTAATGCCAGCAAAGTGCCGTTACGATCATAAATATTGCCCCGCTCGGGATAAGAAACACTGCGTTGTAAGCGTTGATTCGCCGCCTTGCCGACATATTCTTTGTGCTTAATAACCGTTAAATCGAACATTTTGACAATACTGGCCAAAGACAATACAGCGACCAGGGCAAAAATTACCAAAACATAAGTGATGCTGTTTTTGCGACTTTTGTCCGTTTCGCTGCGATAAGTAGCATAGGCATTCTGATTGGCGGTATTGGCTTCGGTAAATTTTTTTATCGCGCCTTTATGTGCTTTCCAGTTCCACAAAGTCCGACTGTGCCGTTTGATTTCAGTTGCCGTCTTTGATGCTGCCTGCTTGGACAAATTTCGGGCGGCGGACGCCGGCATGCGCCAATGCAAATCCGTATTATAACCGGCAGGTGCGTATACCTGCGGCTCTTCCTGTCCCTTTTCGGATTTTTTTGAATTTGAAAAAGGCAATTTCATCAATGCGCTTCTCCTTGTTTCCTACTTTGTTTATTATTCGCTTCCGCCCGGCTCGTTCGCGGCTGCATTGGTCGCCCGGATTATCGCCCGGACTTTAAGATAAGCTTCGCCGAAGCACTGCACTTTACTTAGCAGCCGTCGTTTCAGTACTGCCTGTTTCTCCAGGAGCCGAGCTTGCTGCAGGCTCGCTTGCCGTTACGTCCGTTGTCGGCGCCGGCTTTTCTGTTTCGGCCGCAGGCGTAGCCGGGGTTCCGGACGTTGCTTTGGCTGCATTCTCTTTCACTTTACGCAAATACTCCGCATCGACCTGATTCGGTTGCCGTAACAAAACACCGTCAGCACTCTCGTCGGCATAGTTAATGTCACTTGTCCCGGCAGAATTCTGCGTCTGCGCTCCCCCTGCCTTTCCTCGGTGCAACTGTTCATAATAGTCCGCCAAATTTTTATATATCAGCTTATAGTCGACCGCCGAATTTTTCTTTTGCCAGTTCTCGGCATTAGCCGCCTGTAAATTTATCGCCAGTTGGTTTATTTGCGGCACGGGCACATAAATTATCTGCTCCTGTCCCGGCTTTTCCAAACCGATTTCATTCGCCTTTTCCGTTAAAGTTTTGGCATCGAACAACTTGGCCAATTGCTCTTTGCGGCTCTCATTCGCCAGCTTCAAATCCTTAATCTTTTTCGTCAACTCGGCGTTGGCATAGCGCTGCCGTACCAAATTCGTTTCACGCAACAGAACAAAGACAAAGCTCGCCATCACAATAGCAATAATAATCAAAGTAGCACGTACTACCCGATTACGCTTGCTCTTAAAACGTTGAAACAACAAACGATTAATACCGCGTTTAATTTTTTTATCGCTGTCGGCCTGTATTTTTTGCCGCTCATTGCTACCTAACATTATCTGCTCGTTCTCTTACCTTCACACTCATATTCATTTTATCTTAGTCTCTTTTGGCAAAAAAAGTAATACAAGCTAATTACATTTTTTCAAATATTCTCAATTTCGCCGAATGGGCCCGGAAATTAGCCTCGCATTCAGCGGCAGAAGCTGTAAGCGGTTTGGGGGTCAAAACTCTACCTGCAGGTTGGCGACCGCAACAGCAGGGCAAATCCGGCAAACAGGTGCACGGATGAGCAAAAGCATGGAACTGCCGTTTCACAATCCGATCTTCCAAAGAATGAAAACTGATAACCGCCAAACGACCTCCGGGCGCCAATAAATTAACGGCAGCCTGCAACATCTCCTGCAAAGCCGTCAATTCATCGTTAACATAAATGCGCAAAGCCTGAAAAGTTCTCCTGGCCGGATCCTGTTTTTCTTTCAAAGCCGCTTTCGGTACAGCCGAACGAACTATATCCGCCAAAGTTAAAGTATCCGTAATTGCCCGTTTTTCACGATAAGCGACAATTTTAGCGGCTATTCTGCGACTGTAACGCTCTTCTCCGTAAAGATGAATAATATCGGCCAATTGTTCGTAAGTCAGCGTAGCCAGAACTTCAGCGGCACTTTGACCGCGACTTTGATCCATCCGCATATCCAAAGGTCCGGCCAAACGATACGAAAAGCCGCGCTCCGGTAAATCTATTTGCGGCGAAGAAACACCGATATCGGCCAAAATAAACTGCGCCTGTAACGAAGGCTGCGTCGAAGCCCACTGCCCCAAAGCGGCAAAATCATTTTTTACCAGCGTCAATTCGACCCCGGCCGCCTCAGCTTGCGGATAAAGCAACTTACCTGCATAATCCAGGGCACTTTGATCTTTATCCATGCCGATTAAGCGGGAGCCTTGCGGCATTGCAGCCAAAATAGCCGAACTGTGGCCACCTAAGCCTAAAGTCAAATCAATTACCGTATTTAACGGCGTCGGTAAATTCTGCAGCACCTCCTGTAAAAGGACCGGGACATGCAACAGCCTGCCTTCAGCTTCGTTCACTCCGCTTTCTCCTCTACTTTAACTTGAAGATACTTTTTACCGTAAAGAACATAGACAAAGCAGTAAATTATCCCGGCTATCAGCATAATCAAGGACAATAACTGCGAAACTCGCAAATTGCTCGTGCCGATATACAACGCGTCCGTCCGCAAACCTTCCACTACAAAACGCAAAGCGCCGTAAAGCATCAGATAACCCGAAATTATTAAACCGGCGTCAAAGCCCAGCCATTTATGATGCGCCTTCAACAGCAGATTCTGTCCGACAAGCAAAGCGGCGAAAATCAGCAAATTACCTAAAAATTCATAGAAAAAAGTCGGATGTACCGGAAGGTCGGGGTTAAGATTCGGCAAATTCAAATACTCCAGATACGACCTTGTACCTTCAGAAATCATGCCCCAAGGTAAATTCGTATTGCAGCCGAATGCCTCCTGATTGAAGAAATTGGCAAAGCGTCCCACACCCTGACCGAGAGCTAAATAAGGAGCCATATAGCCCATCAGCTTCAAAACATTCTGCTTTTTATACAAACTGACACAATACAAGCTGATACAGCCGCCGATCACGCCGCCGTAAAACGCCATACCGCCGCTTCTGATATCCGGAATTGCCCATAAATTGGAGCTGAAATCACGCCAGCTGAAAGCCACATAATAAATTCTGGCGCCTACAAGACTGCAGGGAATTAAAAACAGGAAGTAATCGAGCAGATCCTCCTGCTTCCAGGCAAATTTCTTACTCCGATTAAAAGCAAGCGTCATCGCCAGGGCCAAGGCCAAAGCGGCAACTACTCCATACCACTTAATGGAAAACCCGAAAATATTCACAAATTCACGGCTTATAGGTAAATCATGGATACCTAAACCCGGAAAACTGACATTATAATCCATATATTCCTCTTTCTTACAACTTGTATACCGTCTCGGCAGCCTCTGCCGGTTCTTCCGGCTTTTCCGACTTCTCCGTCGACAACGGACTGACTATGTGTAAAGATTGCAGACTTTCGTTCAGAACAAACTCCGCTTTTTCCCACAAACTCTGCACGTCCAGTTGATTATAAATAGATAACTCATCAAACAGATCCAAATTGCGCAGCAGCAACTCCGCCATCTTATAGCCGCTGGAACTGATGCTGTCCAACGACAACAGAAACGCTCCCGTTTCCGCCTTCACTTTCAGGGCAAAATCAGCTCCGCCCAAATCCCGATTTCTGACTGCCTGTTGCAGAGCCTGATAAATTGCCGTTGCCGCTTTGTGCGGATCTTCCGAATAGCTGGCACACATCCAATAGGCGTAGTCGCTGCCGACTTTGAACTCGTGATAAAAGCTCTCATCAATCAAGCCTTCAGCGAACAATTCATTATAAACCCGGGAACTCTCGCCGATCAGCAGATCAAACAACAGGCTCAAACCGATTTCATAGCCTACAAGTTCTCGTCCCTGCATACTGAATTTGGAGTTGACATCCGGATCTTTAATGCCGAAACAGAAATACGGCCGGGCGATTTGCATACTTGAGCTGCTGACGGTTTTGCCGGCGGCAGAAGGCTCACTGACTTTGGTCGTCAAAACTTTAGGCAACTTCTCATCCTGCATATGCGGCTCAAGAATCGCAAAAATTTTGGCAATAACTTCTTCTTCGTTCACATCGCCGACAATTGAAATCTTCATATTACTCGGGCGATAAAAACTGCTGTGCAGTTTTTGCAAATGTTCCGGCAAAATCGCCGCCAGAGATTCGCGCGTTCCCACAATATCATTACGCACCGGATGATTGACATACAAAGAGCAAAGCAGTTTTTCGGCGGCAAAACCGGCAACATCGTCCTGATACATTTCCAATTCCGACAAAATAATTCGCCGTTCTTTGTCGACTCTCTCCGCCGTCAAATCAGGGCTCAGCAAGGACTCCAGAAAGAGCTGCAAACCTTCATAAAGGTGGTCGACGCATGAGAAAAAATAAAGTGTATGGTCATTGGTCGTATAAGCATTGGCATTGATACCGTAACCGGCCATCACATCGTCAAAATTAAAATCATGGCCGTGCTTGAACACGCAATGTTCCATAAAATGCGCCGTTCCGGCAGGCACACATACAGGCTTACCGGCTTTAGCATAGAAGTTAAGATGATCTGCTCCGACAGGCAGCGCAATGGAAACAAATTTACGATTAAATCCGGGTTTCGGTACAAAACTGATTGTTAAACCGGAATAATGTTCATAAACATGCTGACTGGTATGCGTAAAATTTTCCACTCTTTCACGCTTAATCATTTTTCGCTCATTATTCATTACCCTGTTTCTCCTCGTTCTTGCGACTTTCAATCAAATGATAAAAACCGCGATAGGTCATTTCCCGCGCTACCTGAATAACCTGCTCTTTCGTTATCGCCTGTAAGCTGTCCAAAAGTAACGTTTTGTCCGTAATTAAATTGCGCAACTGCTGATTCATATAATACGACATCAGTCCGAATAACGAGTCTGTCGTGTTAAGTATTTCATTGCGCAAAAGTAATTTCGTATTGTTGAATAATTCATCACTCAATTCCCCGGCCTGCAACATCTGAATAATCTTCATAGTTTCGACTTTCGCCAATTCCACCTTATCTTCGTTCAAGGCCAGAATAAGCACCAGACAATCCATAAAATTCAGCAAGTCATAATTTATTCCGTAAACCAGACCCAATTCTTCCCGGATTTTCTTAAACAGCAAAGACTGCACATCGCCGACCAGCAAACTCAGCAACAGCTGTAAAACCAGGCTGTCATTGGAAGAATAGCGGGGTAAATTGCCGAAGAACAGCAAATAGCGGCTGCGGACAAAACTGCAATATTCCGTCTGCTGCAACAATTTCTGCAAGCGGAAAGGCCGTGGCTGCACGTTGGCCGTCATATGATAGCGGACGGTGGAAGACGGGAAATCATCCAGATGTTTTTTCAATCCGTACAAAGTCTTCTGACCGATATTACCGCCGGTAAAAAGCATTATCTGCGCCCGCTGCAACAAATCCTGCCAAAAAGCGCTTAATTCCTCCAAAGTCAAAGCCTGCAGACAAGCTATTGCGCCGTGCGGATCGGCGGCATAATCAGTTCCGGCGTATAATTCTTCCAAGGCTTTCTTCAAAGCATAACTGTCCCGGTCATCAATTTTAGCCTCCAAATCCGACAAAAGATTTTTCTTTTCCTGCTCGAAAACCCGCCGATTCAACAACTGCGGTTCTTCTTCATCCATTAACGGATGAAAAATACTGTCAAAAAGTAAATCCGTGCCTTCTCTGAAAGTACTTGTGCCGTCGGGCGCTCGGAAAATAGATTGTAAATCCAACTGCAAAATTTCCACATTACCCAAAGCGCAAGTATCAGCTCCGATTTCCACGCCGTACAATTCATCCAGGCGTTTCAGATACTCCTGATGCGTCGGATAAGCGGCACTGCAGGAAGTTAAAATGTTGCCCAATAAAGTCATGCAGGTAGCATTACGTTCAGTCAAAGGCAGGGCCAGCAGCAAGCTGAGATTGCCGGAAATAAAGCGTTTGCTCGGCAAATGATAAAACGGTGTATCCTTGCTGTCATAGTAGCGATAAAATTGTTCCAAGCTGTCGTGATAATTGCGCGTCTGCTGCACATCTTCCTGAATTGCCGCCGTCAACACCAAAAAAGACGGATAACATTTTTCCACCCGTTGGAAATTCAAAAATTCAATTGTAATATCTTTATTATACAAATTCATTCGGACATCCAACAACGAAGTTTCCACCGTCGGTTCGTCCGTCGCATTGCTGACTGTCGGTCTGACGCCGAAATTGGATATGGCATTATAAGCGACATTATTAACTGTCGCTCTGGTAGCATAAACACCGTGGGGTAATTTAATTTGTTCCTCATTCCAGGCAGTATTCGCCGTAGGGAAATTAAAATAGCGGGCCAGGCCGCGGCCGTTTTTCACATGCCCGGCAACTTTGAAATTATGCCCCATCAACATGTTGGCCAGCTGAATTTCGCCCGCCTGCAATAATTTTCTAATCCAGGTAGTAGAAATAACTTCGCCGTTATAGCGCATCAAAGGAACTGTTTCCAGCACAATACCGTGTTGACGGCACAGCGCCGCAAGCTCCTCAACACCGGCCGACTGGCCCTGCGCGAAGCGGAAATTCTCGCCGACAAATAAATATTGAGTATGCAATTGAGCAACCAAGATTTTTTCAACAAATTCCGCCGCACTCAGGTTGGCAAAATCCGGATTGAATTCCTGTTCAATATATTCTTCCACACCCAAGCGCGCCAATTCCTGCCGTTTGTCCTGTTCGCTCATCACTTTGCCCTGCTGTTTCAACTTGGGCAATTTATCGAAGCTGTAACAGGTAGCAATCATAGAATGTAAATTAGCTGTATAAACCAGACGATTGATAATTTCCTGATGTCCCCGATGAACGGAATCGAACATGCCGATAGTCACAACCCGCTTAGCAGCGGCTGCCTTACCATCGGGCACAGGCATAGAGAAATTTTCGACGTTACTGACTGCCCGACCGACAGCCTCCTGCAGATCCGGACGGGAATTTCGTGGTAAACAGGCGGTAATCTCAGCGGAATTGCTTTGAATCAAATCTTCTTTATCACAGGCAGCCTTCTGCCCGTCAGCATTCACTTCGCCCAAAGCGGTTAAGCGGATTTCGCCTTCGTGCTCGATTTCCTGGAATATTTCTTCATACTGCCGCAGCATCTTACTGACCAGTTCCTCGGAACTTTGAGTAATTTTGGCACATTCCTCCACCAAATTAATTGCCCCCGTCTCATAGCGCAATTTATATATCTTCATGACTAAGCAACATCCTTTCAGCTTTGAGAACATACACAGGTTCAGCCTGAGCGGCAGTCGCAGAATCCTGCACTGCAAGACGCAACATCCCGACAACTTCGTCATCTTTGAGCGCCACAAGCAAACCGCCTTGTTTAATTATACTAGAAAGATTGGCGTTCGTTATTTTTTTCTGCAAATATTCAGTAGAAAATTCCGGCCTTTCAGCTGCATTTTTCGGATAAAATGTCAATAAACGGCCGCAAACGAAGGCGCGCAAACTTTCAGCGTCACAATTGAATATCGGATAAGCCGCTAACAAGCGGCGCAAACTTAAAGGTTCCGCTTGGCCCGCTGCCGCCAACTCCTGCCACTTCAGCTCGGAATTGGCTTGTTCCAGCTGCATTTCCCCGATGCGAGTCCTTAACAGGCGCAACGTACAGGCACCTGTCTGCAGACGGCGACCCAATTCATGCACAAGTGCCCGAATAAAAGCCCCCTTACTGACTGTAAACTCGATATCAAGATAAACATCGCACGGTACCTTGCTCCAAGCGGCAATTTCTGCCGGTGCCAAATATTCCGGCAAATATTTATCCGCCAGTTTCGCCTGCGCCGCTGGAAAAAGGCCGTCCCTCATCCAAGCTTGCTGTTGCTGCAACAACGCCTTTCGCCGATTATATAAACTTTCGGCCTCCGCATACGGTAAATCCCTTAACTCCGCCGCACTGATATAGCTTTGCCAGCCGTTAAGTTGAACCTTCTCCACCGTAATCGTCTTATATTGTTTTTCTAAATCTATTTGCCGACGAGCATACTCATACATCTTTTTGCCCTTAACTTTTTTCGCCGAATAAAGCGGAATTTCCTGGCGATTAACCCCGACAAAGTCCTGCAAAGCCTGCACAACTTTCTCCGCCCTGCCATGAAAAAGTTCATAAAACTTATCGAAACTCACCCCGGAAGCTGCACTTAAACGGCCGTTAACATCCAAGCTTTCGCTGCTCAAACCCAACGCTGCAAGGGCCCGATAAGTTTTCGTCCCGTTTTCCACATAAGGAATCATCCTTGTCGCCCGGTTCAGGAAAATCGGCAACAAGCCCTCGGCAAAAGGGTCCAAGGTCCCTAAATGTCCCGCCTTATCCGCCTGTAACAAGCGCTGCATCTGCGCAACGCAGGCAAAAGACGAAGGCCCGATACTTTTGTAGACAAGATACACACCCTGTTTGTTCCGTGTCATTGCTCTCCACTCTCATCCGTTCGCTCCAATTGTTCCCGACAAGCTTGCAGGAAAAGCGGTTCAGCTGCTTCCGGCGTACTGTTATAAATAGTAAAACCGCTGGCTCTTTTATGCCCGCCGCCGCCCAATTGCAGCGCAATTTTCTGTGCATCCGCCGTTAAAGAAGTACGAATCGAACCGATAACATTACCTTTAGGTGTCTGCCGTAACAAAACGGCAATTTCAACACCTTCCACTTCCCGCAACTTGGAGCTGATTCCGTCTATATCCTGGTCAGTCGCCTGCACGGCCTGAATTTGTGCCGCACTCAGTTTAGCAACCAGACAGCGATTGGCGAAAAAATACTTCGTTTGCGTAAAAGCCAAAGCTTCAATTTGCAGTTGCCGCCTGGAGCAAAGATGATAATGCAGACGATTAATCAGTTCCTGATCGGCGCCGCGATTTTTTAAGATTGCCATGATTAAATAGACTTGGGCACTCATGGCTTCATAACTTAACTGCCCGCTGTCGGTGACTATTCCGGTCATCAGACATTCAGCTGTATTTTTGTCAATCAAGTGACAATTCTCCGCCGCCTCCAACGCCAGCAGTAATTCACTTACCTGAACGCAACAAGCCACAATATCCGGCGCAATATCGTAAGCGGCTGATGCCGTAAATTGCGAAATATGATGATCAATAATTATTCTTCTCGCCGGTAAACAGGCATTGAACAAAATTTCCCGTGCACCTAAACGCGTAGACGGGGCGGAATTGTCAACTAAACAGACATAAGCCTTTTCCCGTATAATTCGCTCCCGCCAACACTCCGCTTCCTCCGCCGTTGCGCACACAGCATAATCACGGCAATCCAAATAATCATAAAGTCCGGACAAAGGTTCAGCAAAAACAGCCTGAGCGGCAAAGCCCTCCTGACACAAAGCCCGCTGCAAAGCCATAGCAGACCCGATCGCATCACCATCCGCCCGATGATGCGGCAAAATATAAAAATGCACCTTCTCGCCCTTAGCAGCCGCCTCCGCCTTAATTTTCAATAAATGTTCCGCCAAAAGCAAAGTTTGGCGGCGCCAATGCCACTGCAGTTGCGGTTCTTTCAACTCCATACGATTCTCCCGTAAATATAAATCTTCTGCAAAAAAGGACAACTATCCTCCGACAATTGCCCTTTAATTAATCAATTGATTTATTTGACCTCTTCGGTCGGTTCAGTCGGTTCAGTCGCAGACGTTACCGGCGAATCAGCCTGCTGCGCCTTAATCTCAGCCAATTTGGCATCGATCTGCATACCGTACTCCAAAGACGTATCCAAATAAAAGCGTAAATCCGGCGCCTGGCGCAAAGTAATCTGCTGCATAATTTCATGCCGCATAAAACCCTTCAGCTTTTCCAGGCGTTGTAAAGTCGCCTTTTTCACAGCCTCGGAACCGGGAATACTCATATAGCAACGAGCATAAGTCAAATCACGATTCATCTCAACCGCCGCACAATTAGTCAAAAGCGGTAAATTCCTCAACGTGCCGTCCGTGCACATCTTTGCCAAAATACGACAAATCTCATCTCCGACCCTTTTCTGTCTAATTATATTTGCCAAGATTATTCCTCCTTGACCTCTACCATCTCAAACAATTCCAAAGTATCTCCGACTTTAATATCGTTGTAATTCTCGATCGATAAGCCGCACTCATAACCGGCGTTAACTTCCTTCACATCATCTTTGAAACGCTTCAAGCTGCCGAGTTTTCCTTCGTAGATAATTTTATCGTCACGCAAGAGGCGCACACCGGCGTTTCTTGTCGCTTTGCCGTCCGTCACATAAGCACCGGCAATTGTACCGACGGAAGAAACTTTGAAAGTCTCTCTGACTTCTACATGACCGAGCACTTTCTCTTCATAAGTAGGAGCCAACATACCTTTCATAGCTTTCTCGATATCTTCGATCGCATTGTAAATGACCCGATACAAACGAATATCTACACCCAACTCTTTCGCCAAATCCGTAACATTGTTGTTCGGACGGACATTGAAACCGATAATAATAGCATCGGAAACTTCCGCCAAACGGACATCCGATTCTGTAATACCGCCGGCCTGGGAGTGAATAATATTAATCTTCACCTGGTCGTTGGACAACTTCTGCAAGCTCTGATTCATCGCTTCCACGGAACCGACAACATCGCCCTTGACAATAATATTCAAATCCTGCAGTTTACCCTCTTCCAAACGATTATACAAAGCGTCCAGACTGATTTTCGGATTTTGCCGAATTTGTTCTTCTCTGGCCGTATCACGCCGTTTATCGGCCAGCTGTTTCGCCATTTTTTCATCGGTAACCTGGTAGAAAGTTTCACCGGCTTCAGGTATTTCAGGCAAACCGATAATCTGCACGGGTACCGAAGGTCCGGCCTGCGCAATATGTTTACCGCGCGAATCGATCATCGCTCTGACATTACCGACAATTGAGCCGGTAACAATCGTATCGCCTTTTTTCAAAGTACCGCGCTGCACCAATAAGGATGCGATAACGCCCTTGTTTTTATCCAACGAAGCCTCCAGCACAATACCCTTGGCCTGACGATGCGGATCGGCTTTCAATTCCATCATATCGGCCGTCAGCAGTACCATCTCCAGCAACTTGTCGACATTTTCACCGGTCTTGGCGGAAATGGGCACCATAACGGTCGAACCGCCCCACTCTTCGCACAGCAAATCATAAGTGGCCAATTCCTGTTTCACCCGATCGGGATTGGCTCCCGGCTTATCCATTTTGTTAATTGCCACGATAATCTCGGTTTTAGCCGCTTTAGCATGGTTAATAGCCTCGACTGTTTGCGGCATGACGCCGTCATCGGCAGCAACCACCAAAATAGCAATATCCGTCGCCTGCGCACCTCTGGCCCGCATCGTCGTGAAAGCTTCATGTCCCGGGGTATCCAGGAAAGTGATGCGGCGATTATTCAAGCTGACTGTGTAAGCGCCGATATGCTGTGTAATACCGCCGGCTTCACCGGAAGCGACATTGGCATTACGAATATGATCCAGTAAAGTAGTTTTACCATGATCAACGTGACCCATAACAACCACTACCGGCGGCCGCTCTTCCAAATTACCCTCAACATCGTCGGAATCGTCGAAAAGAATATCTTCTTCTGTCACTTCCACCAACTTATCACAGGTGATCCCGAACTCATCGGCAATTGTCGCAGCCGTATCATAGTCAATTTCCTGATTCATATTGACCATAACACCGTAATTCATCAACTTCATAATAACTTCGGAAGCCGTCTTCTTAATCGCCTCGGCAAACTCCTTGACAGTCAACTGCTCCGGCAGAGAAACATGCGTGACAGCCGCCTTATTCTGCTCATTCTGCACGTTGTTTTGGCTCTTGCGCTTACCGCGTCTTCTCTCGTTTGTTTCTTCCTCATCAAAGTTATCGAAGCGGGCCCGGCGTTCATTGCGCATATTACCCTTAATCGGTTTCTTCGTTTTTTCTTCCTGCTCCGGCCGTTTCTTGTAAACATCTTTATTCTGGAAATTGCGTCTGGGAGCCTCTTTCGCCAACAACTCGACAATTTCAGTTTCCCTGCTGGCAGTTTTCGGCTTCCTGGAATGAGAAACGGGCTTACGCTCCTCATCCTGATCCTTATCGGCAAAAGCGTAGGAATTTCCCGCCCCACCATGCGACTTGTTGGCAGCAAAACCGTTACGTTCACTTCTGAAGCCCGGTTTACCGCCGCGTGTGAAATTACCGTTTGCAGAAGCATTGCCGGCTGCAGTTTCTTTACTCTTAGCTGCAGGGTATTTCGGCGGTAATTTGACTTTGCCGATAGGCTTGGGGACGACGAAATCGGTGGTCAAAGTGATTTCCGGTGCTTTTACCTGCGGTGCCTGTTTTTCTAATTTCTTGCGCCGCATGTTTTCCAAAGCTTTAGTTGCTTCGACTGCTTTTTTAGAAGCCTGATTGCGTCTTTCCTTTTCTTTTTCTTTTTCTCTCTGCTCTCTGGCTCGATTAATTGCAGCCTGATTAATATCGGCGATTTTGCCGAGTTTCGCCGGTAATGTGACATTAACGTTATCCAGCACCGGTTTGACTGCTTTCGGATTTTCTTTACGACGAGCTTTATTTTTCTCAAGTTTATCCGTTGCTTTAACAAGTTTTTCTTCTACCTGAGCAGCAGCTGTTTTTTCGTTTGTACTATCGGTGACAGCTGTTGTCGTTTCAAGGGCCTTCGACGCAACTTGATTTTCCGTAGATTCAACAGTTTTCGTAAGCGGTGTCGCTTCAATTTCCGCCGATTCTGCAGCTGCGGCAGTTTCCGTTACGGTATTTGCGTCTGCACCTTGAGCTGCCGGCGTAGCGACTGCAGTTGCATTGACAGGTTCAGCTGCCTGAACGTTTTCAGCAGCAGTTACACTGTCATTTGCAGTTTGTTCGCTGCTCGTCTCCGGTGTAATTGCCGCTGCAGATGTCGCACTTAGGCTCGGCTCTGCCGCTGTCGCCTCTTTGGCGGTAGCGACGGCAACTTTTTTCGATGCCGCTGCAGCTGTTTTATCTTTATGTAAGCTCAGACTGCCGACACTCTGTTTAACAACAGCTTTAACAGCTTCTTTGGTATCGGCCAACAAAGATTTGGCACCCGCCAAAACACCTTTTTCCGCCGTTCCTTCATTTGTGCCGTCTTCCTCGGGTTTGCTTTTTTTCTTGATTTTAACAACTTTAACTACACTGGCTATTTTTTTGCCCGAAAGGCCCTTCATAGTAATAATCGGAGCATTGGCTTCGGACGCCGTTGCCTGATTTTCCTCAGTTTCTGCAGTTGTCGCTGTATTCATTTCTTCTTTTCCTTCTTCCGGCATCAATCCTTGCCCTCCTCATACATTTTTGAGCGTTGCTGCCTGTTATTCGGCTTTCTGCGTTTATAACTTTGTCCGCCGCTTTTAGCAGCTGTAAATTTGCTTTTTCCCCATTTTTGCTTGTTGTCAGATCTGCCCGTCGATTTACCGCGCTCGAACTTATACGACTTTTTCCGGTCGGCGGATTTGTAATCGGACTTATCCGACCATTCGTGTCTGTCGCTTCTGTAGGAAGTGTCCGCTTTATGTTCCCGGCGCTGCGGGTACTCTTGCGGTTTACGGTACTCCCGCTTCCGTTTGTAATTACCGGCAGCCGGCTTCTCCCTTTCCCCGTTTTCCGCCGCAAAATATCGTCGTTTGCGCTTAGCCGTTTTCCCGGGAAGAAACAGCAGATACTCCGCCGTACAATCTATTTTATCAGATGTGGAACCCGTACCTACCTCTATCGGCGCAACAGCGGCTGCCGTGCAATAGGCTGCAAGTTCTTTTTGGAGAGAATACCCCAAGCCTCCCTTGGCAAGCGCCATAATCGATCTGGTTGCATCCAAACTCGCACACAGTGTTTCCGCACTGAACAAGCCGTAGACATAAAGTGTCTGATAGGAATTGCGCATCTGACTTTTTATCAGATTGAACAACTTGCGGCGACTCTCAGGCGCTAAATCGGCAGCCACCAGAACGAAATTCGTTTCACCGGTAGCGACGGCCTTACTGACAGCAGTAAAACCCGCATATAATTGCCCGGCTTTACGCGCCAGACCCAACTTGCCCTGCACCGTAGTAATCAAGGTCTGCAAGTCGTTTGCAGTTTCCGCCGGCTGCATTGCCGGGGTATTTTGCTCTGAATTTTGCTTCAAATTTTTCCTCCGCCGCTTAATGCGGCTTAATCAATATTATTCTTCAGCCTGTTCAAGCTCAGTTTTCTCAGCTTTTTCGTCATTCGAAGCAGCATCAGTTTCAGAATCGGACATGGTCTCAGCCGCCTGTTCTTCCGCTTGCGCAGACGCCATCTTGGCCAAAGCCCGCTCCGTCAAAGCATCGATCGATTCGGCTAAATCAGCTTCAGCTTTTTCACTGTAAGTACCGGCTTGCGAAGCACTCTTGATATCAATATGCCAACCTGTAAGCTTGGCCGCCAAACGGGCATTTTGCCCGGAACGTCCGATAGCTAACGGCAGTTGATTATCCGGTACGACCACCTCAGCCACATTATTGCCGTCTTCTTCATACAAAGAAACTTGCAAAATCTTAGCCGGGGCCAAAGCATTAATAATAAAGGTTTCCGGATCTTCATCGTACTGCACAATATCAATTTTTTCGCCGTGCAGCTCTTCCATAATATTATTAATACGCATTCTCCGATTACCGATGCAGGCACCGACGGCATCAACGTCCTTATCCGTACTGTAAACGGCAATTTTACTGCGGAAACCCGGTTCTCTGGCGACACTGTAGACCTGGACGATTCCTTCTTCAATTTCCGGCACTTCCGCCTCAAACAATTTGCGAATCAAATTAGGATGACTGCGGGAAACCAAAACAACCGGCCGACCGTGTTTCGTATCCACCTTAAGAATATAGAAACGCATCCGCTGCCCGAAATTGTAGACATCCTGGCGCACCTGCTCCCGCGGCTGCAAAATAGCATCGGCCCGACCGATATCGACAACTACTTCCCGCCGATCTTTCCGTTGCACAACACCGCTTGCCAACTCCCCGATTTTATTATTAAACTCGGAACTTATACGATTACTCTCCGCCTCAATTAACTTCTGATTAATTACGCTCTTAGCCGTCTGAGCCGCCAAACGTCCGAAATCCTGCGGTGACAACTCATACTCCAACAAATCGCCCAGCTCGAATGCGCTGTCAATATTTGCTGCATCTTCCAAACTGATTTCCGAATTGGGGTCCAGAACTTCTTCGACCACCTCTTTCATCAGGAAAACGTGCATCTCACCTGTCTCCCGATCAACTTCCGCCCGGATATTCTCCGCATTTTTAGCATTAAATTCTCTCCGATAAGCGGACACCAACGCTTCTTCTATCGCTTGGAAAAGCACTTCAGCATCAATTCCCCGCTCCTTGCACAAGTCTCTCATGGCTTGAATTAATTCCGCATTCATTGTAACTTCCTCTCTCATCTGTTCGGAACACTCCGAACTGTATATTTCACATTAAAATTCATAATAACGTTTGACACTGCTCCACTCGTTCGGGGCAAAAGTCAAAGACACGTCCGCCAAATCAGCTTCAGCTGCAATTTCCGTTTCTGCAGCGACTGCGGCCATTTCCGTCTGCAAATTTTGCCGGAAAGATTTGAACGCCTTCCTGCCCAGCAGCTTCTCCATCGCCGCAAAATCCAACAACAAGGTCACTGCACCGTCGGCATAAGCCTGCAGACAGCCGATAAACTGTTTGCAATCGGCAAACTTCTTATAAGTACTCAAAATTATCGGGCTGTCATAATAGCGCTTGAAATCAGCCTCCGTCTGCAAAGGTCGATCCAATCCGGCTGAGGAAACTTCAAGATTGTAGGCCTCGCTGAAAATATCGGTCGCATCCAATAAAGGTTCGACAATATTGTTCACCGTTTCGCAATCCTCAATCCCGATACCGCCGCGACGGTCGATAATAAAAGTCAGATATTTCTCTTGCCCTTCCCGGCGATAATTAACTTCCAACAATTCATAACCGGCTGCGGCAACAGCGGCCGCACACAATGTAACTGCCTGTTCTTCGTACTTATTCTTCGTTCTCATACCTGTCCTATACGCTCTTAAAAAGAAAAGAGCAAGACACAGGTCTTACTCTTTTCATCGAGTTAATTAACTTCAATTATACAGAAGATCGGGCGAATTACAAGTCCTTCCGTCTCATTTCGGCGGCGAAAGCTATAAGTCCGAGAATCAAACCGATAGCTCCGACACTGTCAGCCGCTTGGCCGGTCTTGGCAACTTTACGTTTATTCGCCATTTTACTTTCACGTTCCGCCGTTTTATTGCCGGTAGTCGGATTAGCTTCCTGCTTGTTAGCAGCTTTGTCAGCCTGTTGATTGCTGTCGGTATTTTTGGCTTTTGCCTGCTTATCTGCTTGCTCCGTTGCTATCTGACTGAGAGTTTTGGTCTTAAACTGCTCCAAAGTTTGGGCCAAAGTCATGCTTTTATTTTCAACTTCCTGCAATTTCTGCTTTTTCTCTGCCAAACTGCTCGTCCCGTCTGCCAGAATAGCCTTGTAATCATTCGCGAATTTGTCGATTTTCTCCTGCATAGCGGCAATTTCCGTAGCGGAAGGTGAACGCTTGTCCGCAGCTTTCAGCGAGTTGGTCAATTCCTGCAATTTTTGTTCATATTGCGCCTGCAGTTTTGCCAATTCCTGATTGTCGTTTTGAATCTGGTTGCCTTTATTTACTGCCTGATCCAAAGCTTCCTGTTCTTTCTGCACATCTTTGAGTAAGGTTGCAATAGCGGTGTCTTTGTCATTGGTAATGTTATCCAATTTGCCTAAAATTTGTTCCTGCTCTTCCAACAGTTGTTCAATCTGAGCAGCCAAAGCTTTGTTCTGCTGTTTTGCCGCCTCTAATTGTTGTTTCAAAGTTGCAGCTTTTTGTTTGATTTCCGTCACTCTTTCCTGCAAAGTCTGCATCTGAGCTTTAATTTCGGCCGGCTTTTGCAGGGCCTTAGCGATTTTATCCTTTACTTCCTGCACCTTTTCTATTTTTTGCTCATCGTCGAGGTGCTTGTTTTGACGAATCTCTTCCAGTTCTGCTTCCAAGTCGCCGATTTCTTTCTGCAAGTCAGCTTTATCTTTGGTGGAAGCAGCTGTTTGAGCAAATTCTTTTTGAGCATCTTGGGCTTTGCTCAATTCGGCTTTAGCTTCTTCCTCAGCTAAATCAAACGGTGTTTTTTCTTGGGCCTTGAGAGTTTTAGTTCTTGTTTCAAAGCCTTTCAAAGTATTGGTGTTATCTTTTAGCTTTGTTTGTTTTTCGACAACTGCGTCCTGACTTTTCTCCAATTCATTCAAAGCTTGTTCTAATGCCTTCAAGCCTGCTAAAACATCGGATTTTTCCTGTTTGTTGGCATCTGTTTCCGTTATTTTTTCGGTTTTGGCAATTTCTTTTTCGATTTTCTTCTTTAATTTTGCCAGTTCTTTTTTAAAATTCTCTTCCGCCTGATCCTGTTGCGGGGCCGGATTGGCAGCCTGATCCTGCTGCGGGTCTTGCGGCTGATTCTGATTTTGTTTCTGCGCAGCTGCTTTGGCTTGGTTCAACGCCTCCTGCTTTTGCTGTACTGTTTGTTCCTGCTGTTGCTTAGTAACTGTTAATTGTTGAACTTTTTGCTCCTGTTGCGTTTTAGCCTCTTCTGCCTGTTGGAACGATTGTTGAGCTTTTGTTACTTGTTCCTGTGTTTGTTGAACTTGCTTGCCAATCTCAGTTACAGCTTGTTTTGAATCATCCCAAGCTTGTTTTAATGTAGACTTTTCCTTTTTATGTTTATTAATTCTTTCGTTAATCTCTCTCATGCGTTGCTCCCGCACATTACCGCCATGTGTAGGATTAACTGTATAGGGTTCTAATTCCGTCTCTGCATCTTGCAAATTTTTTTCATTCTGATTATAAGCGTTTTCTTTCTCTTGAGCTTCTTTTTTCAGCTGTTCTTCTGTAGCCTTTATTCCCTTTAAAGAATTTTCAAAGCCTTCTTTTTCGTTCTTCTTTTCTTGATAATTAGCTTCTTCTTTTTGCAATTTTTCCTGCTCGGATTCTAATTCTTTTTTAGTTTTTTCAACTGCCGCTTCTGCTTCTTTAACAGCCTTCTCCGCCTCTTTTGTCTTATCGTCCTCGGCTTGTTTCGGCTGATTCTGATTCAACGCAGGCGGTGGATTTTGCCCATCTGCGCCGCCGGCAACGCTGCGTCTGGATCTAACTCTAACCGGAGCTGACACCGGTTGAGCCTCCGCCGGAGCTTGCGGCTCCTGCACGGTTGCCTGCCCCTGCTTTTTCTCAGCTTCTTTCTTCGCCTGCTCCAACTCTTGTTGCTTCTTTTGAACTTCTGCCGCTTTTTGTTCCTTATCTTTCAGTAATTGTTGCACCTTTTGCTCTGTCTGTTGCAAATCCTGCTTCGCACCGCTTACCTTGGCTTCATCGCTCTGCACTTCTTCAGCAACTTCAGTCAGCGCCTTTTCCGCTTCTGTCAGCGCCTGCTTGAGCTTCGGCTGTTCTGCAGTTGTCCGATCAATTATAATATCCAATCTTTTAAGAATAATTTCTTTAGTCGGCTTACCGTAAGTAGGATCATACTCTTTCTTACTTGCTTCCGCCTCTTGCTTTTCCTGATCATTTTTGGCAGAAGCTTGTTTCTTCTCGGCTACTTCTTTTTTGAGCTGCGCTTCTTTCACCTTCGCACCTTGCAAAGCTGCCTCTAAATTCGCCGTGCTCGTTTTCCGCTCTTGCAACTTCGCCTCTTCTTTCGCCAACTCTTTTTCTGTTTGCTCAAGCTCCGTCTTGGCCGCCTTAACAGCTTTCTCAGCCGTTTCCGCCGCACTTTCCGCTTTGACCAAATTGCTTAACGGTGCTGCGAGCAAGCTTAAACCGATTAAAGCACTGAGCAATAAAGTTACTTTTCTCTTCATAAATTTACCCCTTTATCCACTTTTTCGTTCTCTTCTTTAAAAGCAGCTTATTTCTGCCGCCGACCGATGATTGTACCGGCCAAGGTTACCAAAACACCTAAACCGCTTATAACTTGCGCCGCCTCACCGGTTTTGCCGACTTTACCGGTTTTCCGCTCAACACTGCCGTTCACAGATTTGTCCTTTGCTCCGGCTGCCATATCGGTGCTTTGCTCCTGTGCTGCTGCCTTGTGCCCCTGATCGGCACTCTGTCCGGCCGCAGCTCCCTGTCCCTGCTGCGGATTTGCCGGTCCTGCTTGCGGCGGATTTCCTTGACCCTGCTGCGGATTTCCGGCCGGCGGATTTTGCCCGGGATTTTGCTGCAACTCCTGTTCCAACTGATTAATTTGTTGCTCCAATTGGCGCATCTGGTCCTGTGCCTGCTGCAAAGACGCCTGATCCTGCGTAAAAGTCTTATCCAACGCATCAAATTCCCTTTTCAAAGGCGCATATTCCGCTTCTTTTTGAGCAAAAGCAGCTTGTTTCGCCTTGTATGTCGGATCGTCCATCGGATTTTTACCGGCTTTAGTTAATTGCTCCCCCAATGCGTCCAATTCTTTCTCTAATTTCGAAATTTCAAAGCTTGCCGCAGCTTCCTGCGCCTTCTTATCGTGATAATTGTCTACTTTCTCCTGTAATTTGATTAACCTTTGATCCAAGTCCTGCTTCTTCTGTTTCAAGTTCTCCAAGTGCTGTTGTTTCCCCTGATTAACGTCCTGACTCGCAGCACCTCCCACGGCAGCTGCTTGACTGTAATTAAAAGTCAACGGCGTAAACAATAAACTCAAACCCAACAAAACACTCGCAACAGTCTTTTTCATCTACTTTTTTCCTCCTGAAATCAAATAAAATCACCTAAATCTTCGTATAGATAGATTTTATCAAATGGAAAAGGGCAATTATGAAATGCAGATGAAATTGCTTTTTGTTAAAGAAAATTTACTTTTCCCGCTTTACCGCCAACAGACTAAATCCGCTTATCCCGGACATTTTCATAAAAAAAAGCGAGACGACCGAAGTCGTCCCGCCTGTTATGCAAACCTTCGCTTTTGTCAGTCGACAGATCGCCGCAAGACAAACAAATATTCATCCCCGGTAAAAGCCGGCTTATCCAAATAATGATTCGGTGCATAACTATTTAAATTATCATTTTGAGCAGAAGTAATATATGTTAAATGCGCCAAGGCTATTTCCTTAGTATCTAAGGTACTTTCATTGCCTAAGAGCTCTACGCTTTTAACCTTAGAAGCAGGAGCACTTATCTTTTGCGAAATAACAGCTGTATTCTGCGGACTGCTCACTCCAATTTGCAAAACAGGAGCATCTTCCTGATTCTTGTTTAAACCGAACATTATATATGTGTTATCGCTTAATTCTACACCGCGTTTAGCTGCAGCATCTTCCCACTTTCCATCTTTAGCAACTTTAACAAGCAAATCATATTTCACCGGCTGCTTCGTCTTAATCTTAAAAAAGGAATAATCTTTATCACGCCCGAGCAACAAAATTTTTTCAATCGGACTGTAGTTCGCATTTTTTACCGGGATAATTTGCCCTCCCATATCCTGCTTGGCACAAGCAACGACACAAGCCGTAAAACAGATTGAAATTACCACCGCACTTAATTTACGTTTTATACTGCTCATAAGTAGATATCACTTTCTATAACAATATTACTAACCAAAAGATCGTCCCCGTGCAGAAATCTAATTAGGCAAAAACTACAGCAACCGCACAGGGAAAACTATATCGCCGTTTTTATACCTATGGATGTTAATTCCTCTCATATGCTTTCCCTCTCTTTTATCCTAATGGTCTTGCTAAATAAATCTTACCGCCTACAACAATATAAAAAGCCTGATACTTTCCCCATTTTTTACTCATCCGGATAATTTGCTTATCTTGCTGTTTGAATAAAACAAAATCAGTCAGTGCATCATCCGCTTGCAGCAATTCTCCCAAATATTCTTGTTTCTGCTGGTCCTTGTATTCTACAAAACAGTCATAACGATGGTACATTTTGATGTTTTTATCTACCAGTTTCAGGTGAAGTAAGGGATATTTATCCAAGTTCTTATCTGTCGTCCCGCTATCTTTGGCCGCTTTAATTTTGGCAAAAACATCCTCATTACTACGTAGATGATCAAGTTTATATATTTCAACATAATCCTGGTAACCGCCATCAGGATTTACAACGTCAGTAGTAAATTTTTCACCCTCAAACAGAACCCATTCTTTCGGTATTTGTATGTTTTTCGTGTCTTTATTGCCGAAACGGAAGTAACAAAGACATATTCCCAAGACAACTATCAATAAAGCCGGCAAAATAAGATATTTACGTCGAGGATTATCAAATATTTTCATAATATTGTCCTGCTAATCTACTCTTTCTGTATCAAATTCAAGACTTAAAACCTCGCATTTAGTACTATAAATGTAATCATCATACCAATCATTAGACCCCAGCAATTTTCTTTTAGCAATAATGGGAGTTACTTTAGTCCAGCTTTTAACCTTAATTACATAAAAGCCGTCACTGGGAATATTTACGCTTGACCCAACATAACGATTTCTAGCATACTCCGCTAGAGGAAGCGTTACACTGGCAGAAGCAAGACCAAAACTTAATGAAAAAGAAACATCAACTGTTTTATCACTAATCAAATCTGTATTAATAATGACCGAACCGCCTCCAGGAATGGATATTCCTCTTGAAGGTCCAAGATAATCAACTTCCTCAACTATTTCTGCTTTGGAAGCATCCTCTTCGTACTCCCAAATATACTCCGGTAAATCTCTTAATTGTAACAAATTGCTACTGTCTTGAGCTTGTAAAAAATTAGCCGATTGGCTAAATAAAACTAAAATCATCAACACAAGAGAAACTATTTTTTTCATACTGTCCTCCCTAATTCAATATCAAAATAATTTAGTATATAAAATAGAATCTTCCCCGTGCAGAAATCTAATTAGGCAAAACTACAGCAACCGCACAGGGAAAACTATATCGCCGTTTTTATACCTATGAATGTTAATACCCTTCATATTCTTTCCCTCCAAGCTTCTTTATTAAATTATATCATTAGCAGCTTTGCAGTGTCAAACGCTGTGTATTAGTTTGTGCTATTAATCTGTGATAATTTCACCCTTGTAACAACTTGTCAAGGACTTTTTAATCATTTTTTATCGCTTTTTGATGTTTTTCTCTCTCCATTTCTTTAAGAATTATGCGTTTTAATTTGTCTTGCATTGTTTCCGCTGCATTTTCATTAAAGTGAACAACAACCTCATAGGTTGCTTTACCGATTTTCTTTATCGTTTTTGTTCCTGTATTCTGTTTATTTTTATTTTCTCGCATATAGTTTTCCTCCTGTTTATAAACATTAAAAACGACTAGATTTTTTATCTTCTAGTCGTTTCATTTTATTGTGACCTTGGACATTGCCAAATTATTCAATTATGCTTCAAGAAAATCGTCCATTAGCAAAAAGTCTCTGATTCCAACGTAGTAAATTCCATACTCATCGTATCTTGGCACTATATTATCTCTAACAATAATAATTTTCTTAAAAGAATCGTCAATCCGTTTTAGAGAGTTTCTTTCCTGTTCTTTCTTCTCCTCACTGTTTATAGCAAAAGCTGATTGAATATAATATCTGAGATTTCCCCTATTAATAACAAAATCAACCTCTAATTGTACTCTTGTTGTTTTTCCCTTCACGTTAGGAAAATATTCTACAACACCCACATCAACATTAAATCCTCTTCTTAGCAAGTCATTGTAAATGATATTTTCCATAATATGCGTTTCTTCAACTTGTCTAAAATTCAATCTTGCATTTCTAAGACCAATATCAGCAAAATAGTATTTAAGTGGTGTAGAAAAATATTTTGAGCCTTTAATATCGTATCTTTTAGCAGCATACAGAACATAGGCTTCTTCAAAATATGTTAAATACTTTGAAATGGTATTATTTGATATATTTATCTTCTTTTCCGAAGCATATCTATTAGATAGCTTAAGTGGATTTGTAAGTGAACCTACTGCTGATGAAACAAAATCTAGTAAAACTTCTAATACTTCCTCACTATTTTTTATCTGATTTCGATCTATGATATCTTTAATATAGGTTTCTTCAAATAGTTCTTTCAAATATCTGCTCTTCTCCTCAAAGGTTTCCATTTCAAGTACAAATGGCATTCCACCACAAAGAACATAATCTTCCCATGCTTTATCTTTATTCTCATAACAGCTACTCATCTCAGCAAATGATAAAGGATACAAATGTATTTCATCTCCCCTATCTCGAAATTGTGTCAAAATGTCTTTAGAAAGCATTTTTGAATTACTTCCGGTAACATAAATATCAAGATTTTTTCGTTTCATAAGTGAAAGTAATGTATCAACAAAAGTAATCTTTTCATCCTCATCATCAATATATGGATTTTTTACCGACCTTGAAAATTGTATCTCGTCAATAAAAATATAATATCTTTTATTATCAGTTATCTTATTTTTTATATATTCATTGAGCTTAAACGGATCTCTATACCCACTATTTTCGATGTCATCAAGAGCTATTTCAATAATTTGGTTTTCAGCTATACTATTTTTCAATAAATAATTCTTGTATAGTTCAAACAACAAATATGACTTACCACACCTTCTGATACCTGTGATGATTTTAATTCTTCCGTTATCCTTTTTCTTAATTAGTTCATCTAAATATTGCTTTCTTTCTATAATCATATCACGCACCCCTTCTCTGTAAATAATTTATATATTTTGCCACGCTTTTTATTTGTGTATATTTTATCACCGTTAAAGAGTAATCGCAGTCATAAGGAATAATTTGCGTGGCATAATATGTTTTTTATTCTATCTTCGAATTTTCACACACTCGCTGTTTCAATATAAACAAGTTAACTTTGTTTATAATCCTCCCCGGCAACAGTTCGTTACCTGGGGGGTGAAATTTTAATTGGTTAGTTACAGGGTGAAATTATCATAGATTAATAGCAGCCTCTTTGACATCTTTACACTTATACATAATCCTTTGATTGTGTCCCAAAGGAATACTTTTTATCTTTCTTTCAACATCCGACAATTGGGTTACAGATTGTAACCCAATTAAGTAATAGTTATAAAATAAATGCCAATATCTAAACGGAAATTTATCAAGCTGCAGCTGTAATGTATTGAACTAATACACCCGCCTGTACAAACGCAATATTAAGAATTACGCTAATGGTCTTGCTAAATAAATCTTACCGCCTACAACAATATAAAAAGCCTGATACTTGCCCCATTTTTTACTCATCCGGATAATTTGCTTATCTTGCTGTTTGAATAAAACAAAATCAGTCAGTGCATCATCCGCTTGCAGCAATTCTCCCAAATATTCTTGTTTCTGCTGGTCCTTGTATTCTACAAAACAGTCATAACGATGGTACATTTTGATGTTTTTATCTACCAGTTTCAGGTGAAGTAAGGGATATTTATCCAAGTTCTTATCTGTAGTCCCGCTATCTTTGGCCGCTTTAATTTTGGCAAAAACATCCTCATTACTACGTAGATGATCAAGTTTATATATTTCAACATAATCCTGGTAACCGCCATCAGGATTTACAACGTCAGTAGTAAATTTTTCACCCTCAAACAGGACCCATTCTTTCGGTATTTGTATGTTTTTCGTGTCTTTATTGCCGAAACGGAAGTAACAAAGGCATATTCCCAAGACAACTATCAATAAAGCCGGCAAAATAAGATATTTACGTCGAGAATTATCAAATATTTTCATAATATTATCCTTCTACTTTCTTGAAATGGTAAAAATCAGCCGATTAGCTGAATAAAACTATACTAACCGCACAGGGAAAACTATATCGCCGTTTTTATACCTATGGATGTTAATTCCCTTCATATTCTTTCCCTCCGAGCTTTCTTTATTAAATTATATCATTAGCAACTTTTCTGCGTCAATGCCCGCTCATTTCCCGTTTTCCGTCACCTATCCCCACTGCCACCTACAAAAAAACGTAAAAAAGCCCGCATAAAACTTACGCGGGCTGACGAACAATTCAAACTCAAATCTCTACGCAACTACTGCAATTCTTTCTCCTCATTACAAGCGGCAATAAATGTCTCGTCCAAATCCAACTCAATCGGACAATGATCCGAACCCATAATATCGGACAAAATCTTCGCACCTTTAACAGCCGGCACCAAACGCTCCGACACCAGAAAATAATCAATTCTCCACCCGATATTTCTTTCACGGGCACGAGTACGATAAGACCACCAGCTGTAACATTTCTCCTGTGGCGCCAACAAACGGAAAGTATCAACAAAGCCCCGCGCCAGAAGTTGACTGAAAGCGGACCGTTCTTCATCGGAGAATCCCGGATTAAAGTGGTTGCTGTCGGGATTAGCCAAATCTATCTCCTCATGCGCGACATTCAAATCGCCGCAAACAATAACCGGTTTCTCAACATCCAGACTTTGCAGATAATCGGCGAACTTCTCCTCGAAATTCAAGCGGAAAGGCAGACGTTTCAGGCCGTCTTGAGAGTTCGGCACATACGCCGTAACAAAGAAAAATTGCGGAAATTCCAAAGTCAAAACCCGGCCTTCCGCATCAACAGCCTCATCGCCTATCCCGTATCGTACCTTAAGCACCGGTAATTTGCTGAACACTGCCGTACCTGAATAACCCTTTTTCACAGTAGAATAATGCCAATACGCCTGATAATCAGGAAAAGGCTGATCGCTCATCTGCCCGGCTTGCAACTTCGTTTCCTGCAAAGCGAAAACATCAGCCTGCAAAGCGGCAAAATCCGCCGGGAAATTCTTTTTCCAAATTGCCCGTAACCCATTCACATTAAAAGATACAAATTTCAGCATTTTCACTCCCGCCGTTCACCTGCCGCCTGTCAAGCGACAGTGTATAATAATGTCAACATTATAACGAAAGTTCGGGCACATTAAAATGATTGAAATTAAACCTGTACGTGATGTCGCCGTTATTCTTTTATACAACAAGTACGGCGAATTTCTTTTAGGTCGACGCAAAGAAGGAAAATTTGCCGCCGGCTATTACGAACTGCCGGGTGGGAAGAGAGAAGACGGCGAATCTCTGTTGCAGACAGTGAAACGGGAAACTCTGGAAGAAATAAGCTACACTCTAAAGCGACCTCAACTTATCTACGAATGTCATGTCGATTACAGTATCGGTCAAATTCCCCTCCATGTTTTCGCCGAAGAACTCGAAGCAGAAAATTTGAGCGAAGCAGTTAAGGCCCGCAGTTCGGATTACAATCGCCCGAAATTTCCGGCCAATGAGGCGGCGGAACTCGTTTGGGTTACAGGTCATAAAGCTTTGAGCTTGAAACTACTGCCGATTATGCGGGCAATGCTGGACTTAACGCCATTTCGCCGGCTGCTGCCGAATATCGGCCCTGTCGATTTAAGTGTCGACAAAGACGTTCATATTTGACCGCTAAAAAAATAAGAAAGCTGCCCCGAAGGAGCGGAAAAGTTATATACTCTAATTGAACATATGAGCAGCACATAAAGGAGATATTTTATGAGCAATTTTGACATTAATAGAAAGCCTTTAAGTTCGGAAGAACGCCAAATGGGCCGGAACATGTTGGACTTTGTCGCTAAAAGTCCTGCCGCCTGGCAAGCCTGCGCTACAGCCGGAGAACTGTTGCAAGCTAACGGCTTCCACAAGGTTCAAGCCGGCGATCTGGTTAACAGTAAAGTCGGCGATAAAAATTTCATCACCATCAACGATTCGTCCCTGATTGCCTGGTCTATCGGCAAAGACAGCTACCAAAAAGGCGCTCGTATCTGGGGTTCGCATTTGGACTCCCCGGCTTTGCAGATCAAGCCCAACAGTTTAATTGAAAAAGAGGGAACATTAATTGTCAATTGTTCCGTCTACGGCGGACCTCTGCTGAACAGTTATTTCGACCGGCCCTTAGGTTTAGCCGGTATAGTCACCTTACGCAGCCACTGTGATCAAGCAGCTTACAAAAGTGTTTTAGTCGACTTGGCACCTTTGAAAATCGTTTTGCCGAGCTTAGCTATTCACTTCAACCGGGCCGCTAATGACGGCGTCAAAATTGAGAAGCAAAAAGTTTTACTGCCGCTCCTCGGTCTGTCCCGGAACGAGAAAGTCAAAACGGCTGCTGCCAGTTATACTCGGGCTGCCAATTATGCTGCAGTTTGCGAGCAGGAATCCGACTGTGTCGATAACGGCGGTACCGACTTGCAGGTCTTCGAACAGCTGATCAGTGAAAAACTGAATTGTCCCATGGAAGATATTCTCGATTACGATTTGCGCACCTATGTCTGCGAAGCTCCTTGTTTCGTCGGCCTGAATGAAGAATTGATGTCTTCTTCCCGTATGGATGATTTGGGCATGTCTATCCCCGGCGTTTACGGCTTTATCGCTGCTAACAGTGCTGACGGCAAATTCGCCCGGACTTTTAAGGAAAATGAGTTTGACGGTTTGAAAGTTCTGTATTTGGCGGATAATGAAGAAATCGGTTCCAACACCAAGCAGGGCGCTGATACTATCTGGCTAAGGCAAACAATTGAGGCTATTTGTCTGAGTTTGGGCATGCCGCAAGCTGAATTCCCCGAGGTTCTGGAGCATTCGATTATGATTTCCGCCGACGTGGCGCACGCCGTGCATCCTAACTATGCTGAATATGCCGACGCTACGAATCGTCCGCGTCTGAATGAAGGACCGGTTTTGAAAATTAATCCGGGCAAATATTCTACCGATGCCGCTTCCGCCGCTTCTTTCCGTTTGGTGTGTGAGGCAGCCGGCGTACCTTTGCAGACCTTCATGAATCGTACGGACTTGCCCGGCGGCACGACAATCGGACCGATTACCACGGCTTATTTGCCTATAAGTAATGTCGATATCGGCAATCCGATTCTGGCAATGCATTCCTGCCGTGAGCTGGCCGGTGTTCTCGACTCTTACTATGCTAAAGTTATGTGTGAGATGTTCTATCGCAAACCGCTGATTTGAGCTTTGATTAATTAAACAACTGAAATCCTCTTTATTTCAAGCCGAATTTTCCGGTTTTTGTGCAAATAAAGAGGATTTTTATTTAATTGCAATTTTACGGATTACATTTATGAGTAATCATATTCCACTTTACTCCCTTTCACTCTTCTCAACCCGCACACTGACTGCAGCTACAATCGCAACAATATTAACCACTATAAGCGCTGTTAACATCGGCCATCTTACAGGTTGAAAGAGATTGAATGTTTCTGTCCATGACCATTCATAGTGCCATAAAATCATAGTAAGAAACGGTAGAATTAAAGCGGCAATCAAGCCAAGCAGCCGAAACAATTGTTGCTTCCAATTACGCCAAAATAAAGGCCTCGGCAAACCAAATAACAACTGTAACAAATTAAAGATCGACAATGCCGTCAATAAGAAATAGACTTTAGCAATAAATTGCATATTACCTAAAATTCTCCGATTCGCTTCCAGGAAAAAATGCAAATCATTTTTCACCTTTTCTTCTTCCGTATTTTCCGTTAAAAAACGACTGACAATCTTCCCCTGTTCAAGTAACAACAAACTCGGAACGCCCTTAATATCGTACTTTTGCATAATTGTGGTAAAATTAGGGTCTTTCCGCCAAAAATCGGTATCCAGATAACGTAAATTCCGTGCTTCGGCCGCCGAAGTTGTCTGCAAGACTTGAGAAAAATCAACACATTTGGAACAAGTAGGACGGGTAAAATAAACGTATCCGCTGTATTTTTCCAATTCAGTTAAAGATTGCAAATCTTTTGCCTGCAAACAAGCTGAACTCCCTAAAAATAAGAATACAGTCAGTAAGAACAAACAAAGTCCCCTCTTTCGCATACTTCAATAACCTCCTTTCATCAAATATTATGTATTAAAATAATATCAAAAAGCACATTCAAAAATCAATAGTAGAATATCAATTAATACGTAACTGATAGTGCTAAAGTGACAACAAAAAAACACATAAACCCGTAAAGGTCTATGTGTTTCATTCTCGGGTTTCGAACACTGCCAAAACGCTGCATGCCGAATTTTCCGACTTCTGAGAAAATAAAGAGGATTTTTTCTGCTTACTCAAGTGCTTACTTAAGCCGCAACGCCTATAGTATCGGCAATATATTTTTTTATTCCCTCCGGCCGGGCAAAATTGTATTGGGCATTTTTATCTTCGTAATACTCCCTTATACTTGCTAATGTAATTTGATTTTGTGACGGTGTATCAACCGCACACCCTTCTCTAGCAATCTGCCACGGCTTTTCTGCATGTGTAATTTTTTCCAACATTTTGCCACCATATTTTCCAAACGTAGCAACAACTAAATCAATTATTTTTCGCTCATCCTCAGTAAGTTCCGATTCAACAGCAGCAAATGCGATGAAGCGTTTGTCTTCTATCGGATTATATTTAAAGTTGCGAAACAACTCGTATACTTCCGGAAATACCGGGCCATGAACCCATGCTTGACATTGTTCTGAAAATAAAGGCTTTTCATTTAATACACAAGATATACCCTGACA
>NZ_CP118867.1:0-1590 GCF_029101545.1 Amygdalobacter indicium
TTCGGATATTATACGCAAAGCTTTGATATCTCCGAACTTTATGCACGAAAATTGGCGGAAAACAAACAAAAAATAACGGATGTTGCATATGCTAAAGCTGAGGAAGCGGTGAAGAGTTACAAGCTATATCGTCCATTTCTGAAGAAATGCGTAGATCTATTGCTTATTTATTGTGCGGCTTGAAGAAATAACCCCGTTGGCGTTGCAGAAACTGCTTATTTTGTCAGGGTATATCTTGTGTATTAATGAAAAGCCTTTATTTTCAGAACAATGTCAAGCATGGGTTCATGGCCCGGTATTTCCGGAAGTATACGAGTTGTTTCGCAACTTAAATATAATCCGATAGAAGACAAACGCTTCATCGCATTTGCTGCTGTGATCGGAACGTACTGAGGATGAGCGAAAATTAATGATTTAGTTGTTGCTACGTTTGGAAAATATGGTGGCAAAATGTTGGAAAAAATTACACAATATTACGGAATTGAAGGCTTTACCTGATTATAAGCAGCAAGTGAAGAAAATTCGGACGGACGACGGCTTGAAGATTACCTTTGTTGATGACAGCTTCGTTCTTTTGCGTTTTTCGGCACGGAACGGTGTTGCGTGTTTTTGCTGAAAGTCAGGCAGCAAGTGAAACCGAAGCGTTGATCAAAGCTGCTTGCGGGCTGTTGCGCAGTGAAGGCTTGCAGATATAGTCGCTTATCGCCTTGCAGTGTTTTGGCAGCGTTCAAATTTGAGAATGAAACACATAGACCTTACGGGTTTATGTGTTTTTTTGTGATATAGAGTTGGCATGAAAAACGTGAAAATAGCGGGCTTAAAATGATAGGATATTGACAAAATGCCGTCATCGGAGTTAGAATATAAAGTATCAATTGCTAATACACGAGGTGAATTTTGATTGACAAACAGTTTATAGACAGCTATTTAACAGAAATTAAAATGTTAATTCGCGATAAAAAGTACCGAATAGAAAGAGGCGCAAAAAGAAAAGACAATGACGACTTATTTTATTATTATGTAATTGACGAACAAAAAGTACGGGATATGAGTATGAACTATTGTATGTGTTCGGAAAAGAAATAGAATTACTTGAAAGATTCGGTAATAAAAAGGTGCGAATACCTTTGTATATCAAAATTAATAAGTTGCTTACAGGTTTTGTGATTGTGATATCTTTTCACAAACAAAATCATCCGATTAAATATTATTTCAAGTAATTTTTATGGAAGGGAGAGTGTCATTATGTTCAAAAAGAAAGATTTTTGCACAAATTGCAGAACAGAAGAGGAATATGTTTTACAAAAGAAGCAAATAAAAAATATGATTAACAATACTGAGTATACATTCAGCATTACGAGTGCAGTTTGTCAAATTGCGGTGAAGAAATGAATTTACCGGGAATGATAGATCAAAATATTCGTGAGGTAGATGAGCAGTATCGTAAAATTGTAGGAATAGTTACAGTATCTGATATTGAAAATTTAATGGAGCTTTACAACATTGGTAAAGCGCCGCTGTCACTAGTGTTAGGTTTTGGCGAAGTGACAATACACGATATCTTTCCGGGCAAATACCAAGCAAAAAATA